>NZ_JBXBCE010000016.1:0-2061 GCF_056784215.1 Leptolyngbya sp. CALU 1928
CAGCGATCGGCTTCATTCGGTCTACTGAGGTGACCCGTAGTAAGGAAGGTGAGGCTCATCCACACTTTCATGTGTTGATGCTGGTTCCTAGTTCCTACTTTGGCGGTCATTACATCAAGCAGGACGAATGGAGAGAACTATGGAGGTCAACACTCAGGGCAGATTACTTGCCTGTCGTCAATGTCAAAGCAGTGAAGCCGGCACCAGGGCGTGACCCTGCTGAAGGAATTGCGATCGCCGTTTTAGAGACCGCTAAATACGGGGTTAAAGAGTCTGACTTGCTGCATGAACAGGCCTGGCTGATTGAACTTACTAAGCAACTGCACAAGACCAGGGCAATGTCAGTCGGTGGTGTCATACGCCAATACCTCAACGAGGAAGAACCTGAGGATTTGACTCATCTGGAATCAGAGGAAGACAATCCAGATCCAACAATAGATATTTGGTTTGGTTGGCGTGAAATGGTGAAACGATATGTTAAAACTGAAAGATGTTAACAACTTTATGATACTCTACAGAAATCCGTTAACAGGTTTCTGGACTATGAATAAACCAAAGGGTGGTAGAGGGCATAAAGCACCTTATGAGACAACTCATGTACGTATTCCTGTTCCCATCTTGGAAGAGGTTGAACGGTTAAAGCAACGGTATCACTCAGAAGATGCAAATGAGCCTGTAAACTTGGTAACAAGTTTTGAAGAGGCTATCATTTTAGCAAAAGATATCCTCACTCAGAAGAAGAGTGCTAGAGTGTCACTAGAGAAGCTGTTAACAGCTTTGTATCAATCTGAAGTCAAGCTTTAACGAGCGCCTCTTGTGAAGTGGTTGCACACTCCACAAGACACGACTTCTCCAAGCAACCGAATCTTGCCAGGAGCAAAACCATGTTACCTAAGACATCGCTAATTGATGCCCTCGACTCACTCGATCGCCTTGAAGCAATTCGGGCATACCTGCTAGAAGGAACCCTGGATCAGATGCCAGTTGACCACGGAGACAGACAACTTGTTCAATTTCATTGGTTGCTCGATTTATGTTCTGACTGCTTCCAAGAAGAACTGGAGAGTCTCCGGGTTCTAGTGCAAAGTCTCGATACTCAGTCAAGGGCGTGCAGTGTACCCACGGAACGGCGTAGCGAACCCTTGATTGAAGAGGACTAAACCACGCTTTTAGTCCGCCCTCTGGTTTGCTTCAAACCGGAGGGCATGGCAAGCGCCGAGCGTTAATTGCTCCATATTTACATAACCATCTAGCGATATATCCAGGGTGTTCATCCAGGGTGTTCAATCTGGGTTTCGTACAAAACTGGTTGATGCTCTCTCAGCAATCAATAATCTCTGTTTATTTTTGTGAATACTATTTGTACAGAGTGAATATCGGGGTTTAAACCCCAACGTCTGTTTTGTCCGATCGTTGCCCTTTTCAATCGTTCAAAATGCCCTGCGATCGCCCCTGTTTTTGACCACTTCCACCTTATCTTGATTATTAAGGGATAACTCCAAGATTGAGCGGAGGACAAAAGACCTGCTATCAAAGCTTTTGAAGTGCTTGCATAATGAAACGACCCCATGTAGATTGGGAGGTGTCTTACTCCATCCCTTACACGAGGTCTTATGCCTGATGAATCAGGCTTAAATTCTGACTTCTATCTTACCGATGTTTCCACCAAAGACAAACCGTGGGATGTCCACCGAAAGAATGCAGCAGCAGTTCAAACGCTCTATCAGGGTTCAGACTTCCAGACTTACGCCGACAGAATTAAGCAATGCTCTACGCTGTTGGGGTTTGCTCTAGAGGCTCAGGATAGCGGTGAATTCAAGCTCAAACTACAGCAGTCACAGTTTTGCAGAGTTCGACACTGCCCTGTTTGCCAGTGGAGACGATGCTTAGTGTGGAGGGCTAGATTACTGACTGCTATCCCTAAAGTCGTGGCAGCCTATCCAAAACATCGATGGGTATTCCTAACCCTGACCGTGCGTAATTGCCCCCTAACGGAGCTAAAAACGACCTTGCAGCAGATGAACAAGGCATGGAACCGTTTAGCACTTAGAAAACAATTCC
>NZ_JBXBCE010000017.1:0-1158 GCF_056784215.1 Leptolyngbya sp. CALU 1928
GTGAAACCACTCAATTCTATTTCATGCTGTAATTATGTAGTCAATAGTCTGATAACTTGCATCGGAAAGCCGTTGAGAACTGTCCATTAAGTTTGCGTTGAGGTAGCGAATGTTAAATGTAACGGTTGATGAAATACAACGCGATCCCTTGAAATATCTGCGTCAAGTAGAAGCAGGTCAAACTCTTGTTATTGTTAGATCTGATAAGCCGATCGCTGAACTTAGACCTATTTCCAGCAGTAAACAACTGCGACCATTTGGTTTGTGTGCAGGCGAGTTTACCGTACCAGATGATTTCGATGCGCCCTTGCCTGAAGATCTTCTTAATGCATTCGAGGGCAAATGAGAATTTTGCTAGATACGCATATCTTTTTATGGTTCATCAGTGGTGATGCCCAATTGTCAACGATTGTTCGAGAGGCAATTCGTGATCCAGATAACGAGGTTTATCTGAGTGCAGTTTCTATCTGGGAAGCAATTGTCAAATACCAGTTGGGCAAACTTCCTTTGCCAGAGCATCCCGAAATATATTTACCCAAGCAGCGTGATCTTCATCAAATTGCCAGTCTTACCCTTGATGAAAGTAGTGTGATTCAACTGGCTAAACTGCCACCACTACACCGTGATCCGTTTGACAGAATGCTTATCTGTCAAGCCTTACAAAATGGGCTGACAATTGCGACAGTAGATTCATTAGAACTCTTGCGTGAATCAAGCAGAGAGAGCCAGTTCAAAGTTGACGATCGCTGCAATCAGGTTGAAGCGTAACCCGAAACGCTTGCGTCGATTTCGATAGCGCTCAGCGAGAATCCGAAAGATCTTGAGCTTACGATTGACATGCTCAGCGACTACTCGTAAACGGCTAGATTGCGGTTGTGCTGACGCTCCTCTTTGCTCAGTTTGCCTTGACGCGGCTTTTGGGTCGGAGTACAACTACAGGGATGTAGCTTTGCGATCCCCTGATAGCCCTTATCCGCCAAACACAACTGCTCTGGTAGCATCGGCAAGCAATGAAGTTTGAACAACCGAAAATCATGGACTCGCCCTTTGCCAAATGCTGTACAAATAATCTGTCCAGTGGCTTGGTTGACTAGCACTTGAGCTTTTAGGGTATGCCGCTTTTTCTTGCCGCTGTAGTAGCCTCGCTGTTTTTTTGGG
>NZ_JBXBCE010000018.1:0-533734 GCF_056784215.1 Leptolyngbya sp. CALU 1928
GGACATCTGGCAGGAATGGAAATCGGAGCAACTCAACTTAGCGACAGCATCTCAGATCGAGGAGTTGAACCGCTGGGTCAAGCCGATACCCAGAGCGATGTTTTTGCTTCGACGGAAACTGGAAGACTAGAGCGGGAGACTGGAAGCGATGGACGTTCACTTAATGACGGTGTTGCAGGAGATCGAAGCATCCACGGAAATTGTGCAACCGAACAGATCGAACCCTTTACAACAGAATCAAGTGCGATCGCAGCCGATGACGACTGGGAACTGGAACGCTCTCGGTATTAAGCCACTAGAAATCTTTCTAACCATTGGAGTTACGGTCATTCTCCTACAGATTATGCCGCTTTGGTTCAGAGTATCTAGCCCTCAACAGTTTCCACTTGAGCAACAGAAAGGAGGTAAATAATGTCCAACTTGCAAGAACAAGGAGAAAGAGCCGCTCAAATTCGCCCGATTCTAGAGCGTACCTTTGCCTTGGCACAATCTTGGGGAATGGTGGAGCAGTCAGGTGATGAGTTGCACTACCAGGGTAAAGAACACACGCTGGTAGTCTTTTTTGGTAAAGGATGAGGGAAAAGGGGTGCCTTCTCAACAGTTTGATAGTTGCAGGCGAATCCGTTCGTTGTAGTGATGGATGAAGTTCCAAATCGCAGCGATATGATTATCCAATTTCTTAGAAAATGACAGTGTCTTTCGCACTAATCGAGACACCCGTTGCCTTAAGGTGTTGTTGAATCGTTCGATGTAGCTCGTCAACCCTGTTTCTTTTCCAACGGCACAATGCCGTTGGCTCGGTAGGACTGCCCGATAAGCATCCCAGTAATCGGTGTAAATCACGGCGCATTGCCGATACACCCCTGGCATCGATTGCCATAAGGCTAAAGCCGAGTCTTTGGAACGATCACCGATGTGGCAACCCACAATCTCACGTGTCTCGACATCCAGTGCTAGCCACACCCACTGCTTGTTGCCTTTGTCATCCACAAACGACCACAATTCATCCATTTGCACCTTTAGTGCTCCCTTGGTCTTGGGGGTGACCTGCACCTGACGCGGCACCTCCTTGGAGCATTGGTTGACATAGCCTTGTAGCCAAGACTCTGACAACTTCAGCACACGGGCGATACCCGCCAGGGGGATCTTCTCTAACAGCAGATGGTCAATCATCGCAGTGCTGTCTTTTTTCCGAGGTTTCCACTGGGGATTTTCCACAAATTGACGACCACAATCACGGCATTTGTAGTTTTGTTTGCCCCGTCGAGTGGTGCCATTTTTCATGATGTCTTCAGACAAACAGTTGGGACAACGCAGAAAGGGAGGAAGGCTTGACATAGGCGTTGAAGATAACAGTCATTCCCTATTTTATCTATCCTTTACGAAAAGGCACTACCAAAACGCTAATTTATAACCCACAATCCGATCAATTCTCGATGGTCAGTCTAGACGGTTCCTGGCACCTATCTTGGCATGAGCAATTATTTCTCGCTAAAAGTAGCCAGGAAATTACAGACCAGCAATTTGGAGAATTTCAGGAATTGGGGCAATGGCTTGATACGCAGGATGTTCTTCAGTCAGCCGCTTCTGGAGTTGAGGTTCCTGATAGCACCGCTCGACTGTTTGAACAATATGCCAATCAGGGTGAAGCCACTTTCAAACTTGCCGCCGAGAGTACTGAAGATTTCTACCGGGTACAGGTAGACAACATTGTTTACCTAATCAGCCAAGATGCTACTACGGGCGGTTACGACCTGAAACGGGAAGATGGGGCTGCATTAACGACGGCTGACATGAATGCTTGGGCATCGGTTGATCGGTGGCTGGACGAACTTGAAGCGCGATCGCCCATTCCCGACTCCTCAGAAGCACCAGACTGGGAACCCCAAACGCAATTGGCAGATAGGCTCCTCGCCAATGCAGAGTTCATTTTGGCGTTCCGGCACGACTTTGAAGCGATCGAGTATGACCAAGCACAGCAGAGCTACATCGTTGGTTTGGGTGACTACAACATTGGCTACGACCCAACAGAGGATACTCTTTGGGTGCAGCGAGGCATGGAGCAGTTAGCATCTACCAGTCCGCAGCACTTGGACGAAGATTCACAGACGTTGACCCACTTATACGATGTCGGAAGCATCACTCCAACAGACGTTTATCATTTTCAGGAATGGGCAAGCTGGTTGCGGCTTAAACAGGATGAGTTGCTGCAACAGCAGAGCATAGAAGAGTTTGACCTAACAGAGAAAGGTAGTGTCATTATGTAAAGGATGGAGAAAAAGAAACCATCTGCTCCCGTCGCAATTGCTCTCGAATCTTTTGATTGTAGTGATGAATGAAATTCCAAATCGCTCCAATGTGATTCTCTAACTTCTTCGAGAACGATAAAGTTTGGCGCACTAAGCGTGAAATGCGTTGTCGTAACGTGTTATTCAACCGCTCAATATAGCTGGTTAACCCAGAATCCTTGTCTACTGCAAAATGTCGTTTGCTCGGTAGCACACAGGCATAGGCTTCCCAGTGGTCGGTGTAGATCCGGGCATATTGTCGATAGCGGCGCGGCAGGCTATCCCATAGGGCTTGCGCTGACTCGGCAGAACGATCACCGACATGACACCCAATGATTTCGCGGGTCGCTACATCCATTGCTAACCAAACCCATTGTTTATTGCCTTTGTCATCCACCAAAGACCACAACTCATCCATCTGAACCGTCAACCTTGCGGTTGTTTTGGGCAGCACCTCAGCTTGTTGGCGCACCTGCTCATAGGTCTGATTGACGTACTGTTGCAACCAACTTTCCGACAGCTTCAGGACTCTAGCAATCCCCGCTAAAGGAATCCGCTCTAGCAATAACCGATCAATTAGAGCCTTGGTATCTTGATCCTTGGGCTTCCACTGGGGATCTTCGACAAACTGACGACCACAGTCTCGGCATTTATGGTTTTGCTTGCCCCGGCGAGTTGTCCCGTTTTTCATGATGTCATCCGATCCACAATTCGGACAGATTAAGTATGGTTTCATGGTTGATCTCGGTTTACTTAAGCCGTTGGCTCTATTTTCCCTCACCCTTTACGAAAAAGCACTACCCAGAGAAAAATCGGTTAGATCACGATTTTGAGCGGTAGTCAGATCACCGTGCGATTGCTGCCATACGAGAGTCAGATCGATTGCATAAGGTGAAATCGTTAACCACCATTTGCATTTGTTACCGCTATGACCCAACACCTTCCAATTAATAACTTACTCAACACCTTGCTGAGTGAAACTGTTTTTGGCAAAGACCTGAGTGAAAAGGATAAAACGACGGTTAAAGAGATGGTGCAAGCCCTGACTAGAGAGATAAATGACGAATTGATCCAGCAGCCTGATGTAGATAATTCCGAGTTTGTTACCGACGATGATGCGATTGCTCAACTTGACGCGATGTTAAGCGAGTTGGGTGTTGACCCCAAAGTACTTTCTCCAGATGCAACTTTGGATGACTTGTTTGACCAGCAGAGTGATTCAACACTGATTGACGTTCTTAGTGATCATGTGGATTCTGCTTACAGCCTGATTGAGGTGTTGTCCAGCCGTCCAAGCACACGGCAATCACTGGATGAACTGCGACGGGTGGAGTTACATCTGACTGCGGCAGAAATCGGAGTTGCAGATTTGCAGCAAATTCTGGAAGGACACAGACAAAGTCAGCCTACTTACCATTCCTTGCGTCAGCGTATCAAAGCGGTGTTGCTCAAAGAGTTCAACTTCATTAACAAGCTGGTTCGATCGGTATGAAGTTACGCTATGCGGTTTTATTTGGAACCATGTTGCTATTGCCGTTGGGAATCAAGTTGGGAGTTCCTGTTTTGCTGATGAAAGGAGGGCAAATGGGACTGTTGCAGGTGTTCACCAAAACCCAAAATTCTTCGACCTATACAGTGGAAGCGATCGCGTTCAAGTCCAACCTGACGCTTACGGTTCGCACTCCAGAAAAGTCTGTTATTAAAGTTCGACTGATCGGGCTTCAGGCAGCCAATCAGCGATGGCAGAGTCAGTCAGCGGGAGCGATCGCCCTGCTGCTGAAAGCATCAAACGCACAAGTCTTTTTGCTTAACGTTCAGCCGATTAAACCGGGAGCGATCTCAGCGATCGTCGCGTTACCAAACGGCACTTTGCTGCAAGAGATTCTACTGGCGGATGGGCTAGCAAAGCTAGATCCTGCTCAACTCCCACACCTGTCTCAACAAACTACCCAAGGGCTACAACAAGCGCAAGCCAAAGCCAAAGCCCAACGCAAGAACGTTTGGGGAGAAAACCATACTCGTTTCGTCACTCAACCATGACTATCCTTCAACCTGCTCCTATCAACCGTCGTTCTAATCGTAATGAATGGTGGGAAGCGACCAAAACTGCTGTTTGTGGATTGTTGCTTGCTGCTGGAGTTCACACTTTTGTTGCTGAAGTCCGTTACATTCCCTCTGAGTCGATGGTTCCGACTTTGCAGGTGGGCGATCGCCTGATTGTGGAGAAGCTGAGCTACCGCCTGCATCCACCGAAACGGGGAGACATCGTGGTGTTCAAGGCTCCACCGGAATTGAAGGCAAGAAACCTCAATGATGACATGATCAAACGAGTAATTGGAGTTCCCGGTGATGTCGTTGCAATCAGTAGAGGAACGGTTTTCATCAACGGACAGGAAGTCACTCAACCATACGTGCAAAATTCTGCCGATTACAGCTATGGACCTGTTAAAGTTCCAGCAGACTCCTATTTCGTTTTAGGCGATAACCGCAATCACAGCTACGATTCGCACATATGGGGTTTTGTACCCCAACAAAATATTGTGGGACATGCTTTATTTCGGTTTTACCCTTTACGCAAGAGCGGAGTGGAATGATGGTTGGGGTATCGGTTCAAAGTTCTCAAGTATCAGATCGTCTCACTCCTCAAGAACAAAGTATGAGTTTTGGTAGTGTCATTATGTAAAGGATAGATAAAATAGGGAATGACTGTTATCTTCAACGCCTATGTCAAGCCTTCCTCCCTTTCTGCGTTGTCCCAACTGTTTGTCTGAAGACATCATGAAAAATGGCACCACTCGACGGGGCAAACAAAACTACAAATGCCGTGATTGTGGTCGTCAATTTGTGGAAAATCCCCAGTGGAAACCTCGGAAAAAAGACAGCACTGCGATGATTGACCATCTGCTGTTAGAGAAGATCCCCCTGGCGGGTATCGCCCGTGTGCTGAAGTTGTCAGAGTCTTGGCTACAAGGCTATGTCAACCAATGCTCCAAGGAGGTGCCGCGTCAGGTGCAGGTCACCCCCAAGACCAAGGGAGCACTAAAGGTGCAAATGGATGAATTGTGGTCGTTTGTGGATGACAAAGGCAACAAGCAGTGGGTGTGGCTAGCACTGGATGTCGAGACACGTGAGATTGTGGGTTGCCACATCGGTGATCGTTCCAAAGACTCGGCTTTAGCCTTATGGCAATCGATGCCAGGGGTGTATCGGCAATGCGCCGTGATTTACACCGATTACTGGGATGCTTATCGGGCAGTCCTACCGAGCCAACGGCATTGTGCCGTTGGAAAAGAAACAGGGTTGACGAGCTACATCGAACGATTCAACAACACCTTAAGGCAACGGGTGTCTCGATTAGTGCGAAAGACACTGTCATTTTCTAAGAAATTGGATAATCATATCGCTGCGATTTGGAACTTCATCCATCACTACAACGAACGGATTCGCCTGCAACTATCAAACTGTTGAGAAGGCACCCCTTTTCCCTCATCCTTTACCAAAAAAGACTACCGTGAATTTTACTGCAATCGGTCTTGATGCTACCCCACCTCAGCCCAATTGCTTCACAAGGTCTACAACCTGACCAAAACAGAAATTTTATGAATGGGGCATAGTGCTGATAGTTAATTCCCTTACCACAATGAGTTTCAAAAGCTTGAATAATGCGATCTCGCTCTTCGACTGTGAACGAGATCGGTGGAGCTGCCTTGGATGCTTCAAGTTCCTTGTACATACCATTTAGTGGGTTTGAGGGGACGAGTCCATGCTTCATACCCCAATTACAGGCAGCAGAAAGTTGCATGAGTGTCCTACGAGCTTGCGACTCAGTCGTAACTTGGAGGAGTTCCATCCGAAATTTAAGGGCATTTTCTAATCCATCTGTTGAACATTTGGATAGGTGAGCCGCTACAGGTTCATAAGTTCCATTGATTGTTTTAGGTGAGGCGTTTGGACTTTTATATTCTACATAGCTTCACCATAAATCTTTCAAAGGAAGAATAGAAGATGTATCGGGTGTAAATTTGGGTGTAACCGTACTTAAAGCTGATTCAGGCTTGTACTTTATCAAGGACTGGTCAAAGTTGCCTGAAAGGATATCCAGTTCAATTTGTCGTGCTTTAGCTTCCGCCAACTTACGATGCACAGGCGTATCAGAATATCCCAAGCTGAGGTAGTGTCGATTACCTCCAAATCGAAAGCGTAGCTGCAACCGTCCATTAGAAATAAGAATTTGAACGCTTCCTTTAGAAGCTTTACCTGTAGGGGTTTTGGAATACATAATGCAAGACTGTTAGTACGCTTGTATTTTACACCCAAATTACACCCAAATTACACCCAAATTACACCCAAAACTATCTAAAAAGCCCCAACGCTTGAACAGAATTATAAATCTTGCACTGTATTTGAGTGGTTGTATAAATGTAAAAACCCTTGAAATCACGCGATTTCAAGGGTTTTTGTTAAAAGCCGATGGTGGGATTTGAACCCACGACCGCTCGATTACGAATCGAGTGCTCTACCCCTGAGCCACATCGGCAAATAGCTAACATCCATAGGATAGTATAACAGGCTTCGATATTGTTCTCGTTGCATGTAGTCTATAGTTTCGGTCAATACCGTGATTGGGTAGAAGTCATACGCCCAACTCCGCACTCCTGAACTCTTCTGGCAATGTCTACGGCTGAGTCTGATTCACAGGAATTTCAATCATAAACTCGGCACCCAAGCCCACCTCAGAAATACACTCCAACCGTCCCTGATGCTGGCTGACAACCGCTTGATAGCTAACGGTGAGTCCCAAGCCGCTGCCCTGTCCGATTTCTTTGGTAGTAAAGAAAGGATCAAAAATTTGGGGCTGAATCAATCGAGGAATGCCGGGTCCATTGTCGGTAATCACGATGCGGACTTTAGCAGGTTGAAGGGCTGTAGCTGAAACCAGATCAGTTGCGATCGCGATGGTTTTCTGCCCATGCCAATTCTTCAACGCTTCAGCGGCATTCAGCAAAATGTTCATAATTGCTTGGTTTAACTGCTGCGGGTAGCAGGTCACCAGCGGCAACTGTCCGTAGTTCCGGATCACTTGAATCTCGTCACTAAACTGGCTGCGTAGAAACAACAGCGTGCTTTCTAGCCCTTCATGGATATCCACAAGCTTACATTGGGCTTCATCCAACCGGGCAAAGTTTCGCAGTGAAAGAACGATTTGGCGAATGCGATCGGCTCCCGATTTCATGGAGTTTAAAATTCGGGGTAAATCTGCCAGCAGAAAATCAAGCTCAATCGCTTCTCCTTGCTGCTGTAGCATGACGCTTTGATCAGATTGCTCTTGATAGGTGCGGATCAAATCGGTGAGATCCTGAACGTAATTTTCCACATAGGGCAGGTTGCCAGAAATGAAATTAATGGGATTGTTGATTTCGTGGGCAACTCCTGCCACCACGCGCCCTAAACTCGACATTTTTTCGCTTTGAATCAGTTGGGTTTGAGTCAGTCGCAGTTGATGCAGCGTTTCGACTAAGTGCTTTGTCTGCGCCTCGCTAGCGGCAGCCTGTTGCTGAGTTTGAGCATATAGATGAGCTTGTTTAATCGAAATCGCAAGTTGATCGGCAACTGCTTGAGCCAGTTTTTGATCATTCTTTGACCAGTAGCGCACTTGAGTACACTGGTTAAGATACAAAATAGCGTAAAGGTCTTCGCCTGCTTGCACGGGGACAACTAAGGACGACTTGATTTCTGCCTGTTGATACTCTGAATTGTTTTGCCCAATTCGGGGATCTTGAGTAACATCGGCGATCGCCACAGGGCGACGATTGTGAATCACCCATTGGGTAATAGGACCATTAAGATCAAACTCTACAACCGATGGCAAAAACGGCGGTCGGCAAACTTCGTATAAATGCTTTTCTCTTAAGATAGATTGCCGCGTAATGGAAGTATTCAGATATTCTGCCGGGGCTGCGGGATCAGGCGCATTGAAATCTTCCACTAAATGAACCAGGCAGCGATCGATGGCAAGGGCATTTAAGAGTTGGGCGATCGCGCCCCTTAAAATCGTTTCTAGTTCAAAACTTTGGCGAGTTTGCGCCGTGATGCGGTTCACCAACCGTTCTCGCTGTGCCTGCTTTTGACTTTTCTCATAAAGCTGCGCTTGCCCAATGGCGATCTCAAGCTGTTGGGCGATCGATTGCAACAGTTCTACCTCAGCGGCTGACCACCGCCGAGGCTGCTCTGAAAAACAGGCAAGAAACCCAATTGATCCAGCTTGCATCGTCAGGGGAACTAGCACATTGGCAATGGAGCCAAGAATTGGGGGCTTTGGGCGGCTTGTGGAACGAGGCATAAACTGCTGCATCCACGCGCTAATGTGCGATCGCTCGGCCCCGTGATTAATCACTAGTTCTCCCCGAACAATGGCATCGGCTAAACTGCCAAATGTTTCCATGGGATAATAGCCCAAGCTAGAGGCTTTACGCGGTGATTGGGGTGCAGAAATCCCAGACTTTCTAGATGGGGCGCTCTCGCAAATAATTTGAACTCGGTGCGTGTCGTGAAAATACCAGAAAAAACTACAGCGATCGACCTTCAATAAATCGGAAACCTCATCTACGGCGGTTTGCAAAACGACTTTTAGTTCTAACGACGTGCGGATTCGATCAACGACTCGTCGCAGCATTGTATTGTGAGATCGAGGTAGCCAGAATCGGTTGAATGAAAATCTAGACTTCAGACGATCAGAAAAAGGCACGGCGATCGACAAAAAACCCATAGTTATTTCTAAAAAAGCAGGCTTGATCCACAGTTGACCTATATTAAGATAGACACTACCCTTCATCATCTGGATGATTTCTGATCTAATTTGTAGTGTAAGCTATCAAACCGATGTTATCAGACCCTCAATTTATTAAATAGCGACCGTAAAACCTCAGCAATACTGTTTAAGGGTTGCCAATCTCTTCATCCCTTCTCTCACGCTGACCTTATGAAGCTACTTCAGTTTAGTACCTCGCACTATTGCCGTAAAGCTCGATTGGCATTGGGTTATAAGCAAATCCCTTACACGGTCGAAAACCTAACACCGGGATTACACGCCCTACGGTTGAAACCACTAACTGGGTTAACAACGCTACCCGTTCTCCTGCCGGAGCAGGAAGGGTTACCCAGGGCGATCGCAGACTCCACTCAAATCCTTCGCTTTTTGCAAACCTATCAGCCAGAGCCATCCTATGAGTTAATTGATCCCGCTCTTCAATCCCAAGCGGAGATGTTAGAGGACTGGTTGGATGAAAGTATTGGCGTTGCGGCTCGGTTTGTGTACTATCAGTTTCGATCGCGGGAAGGCAAATCGCTTGATCCCTCTCTTTCGAGCCAGTTAGTCATTCAAGTGGTGCGATGGCAGTATGGTGTTAACGCGATCGCCGTAGATTTAGCAGCTAAACGCTTAGAGATTGCCTTAACAGAACTGGCGCATCGGTGGAAACAGCCTTACTTGGTCGGCAATCAGTTTAGCGTGGCAGATATTGCGGCGGCGGCTCTGCTCAGTCCGCTTGCCCGAATTCCCGATTATCGTCACACCTATCCCTGGCTCTTCGATCGGATTGTGGAAGTGCATTATCGCTGTGGAGAGGCTTTGCCTCCCGGTTTAGAGAATGGCGAATGAAGAATGGCGATCGCGTAGAGTGTGTTAAGCGTAGCGAAACGCACCATGAACAAACGCATTATGATCGCTTTTTGCCAAATTTAGCCTGTAGATCTTGCAGGGTAGGTGATGTCGGATGTTGTTTAAGCTGGGTTTGTGGCTGCGGTTTGGCTTGCGGTTGGGGTTTTGCTGGGACGCGATCGCGGTCTTTTACAGGAGCTTGCGGTTGAGGGTCAGCGGACTTTTCACTTGAGTCCGATCGCATCGACAGGCTAATCCGCTTGAGTTTTTCGTTTACTTCCAACACCCGCACCTGCACGACCTGTCCCACTTTCACCACCTGGGTCGGATCGCTGATAAATCGATCCGCTAGTTGGGAGACATGCACCAAGCCATCTTGATGCACCCCAATATCCACAAATGCGCCAAAGTTTGCCACGTTGGTAATCACGCCTTCCAGTTCTAGCCCTACTTTCAGATCGCCAATTTCCTTCACGCCGTCCATAAAAGTGGCGTATTTGAATTCAGCGCGGGGATCTCTGCCGGGTTTTTCCAGTTCTGCCACAATGTCGCGCAGGGTCGGTTCGCCCACGGTTTCAGTAATATATTTTTTAAGGTCAACGGTTTTGAGCTTTTCGGCGAACTGATGAATCTGAGTTAGGGGTAAGCTGAGGTCAGCCGCGATCGCTTCTACAATCGCATAACTTTCAGGATGAACGGCGGTGTTATCTAAAGGATTTTTGCCATCGCGAATTCGCAAAAAACCAGCGGCTTGTTCAAAGGCTTTGGGTCCCAGTTTAGAGACTTTCAGCAGGTGACGGCGATCGCGAAAGGCTCCATTTTCATTGCGATAGGCGATGATGTTGTTAGCGATCGCGGGACTAATTCCAGACACAAACGTCAGCAGTTCTTTGGATGCAGTATTCAAGTCTACGCCCACATAATTTACGCAGCTTTCTACGGTATCATCCAGCTTCTTTTTCAACAGCTTTTGATCAACATCGTGTTGATATTGCCCTACCCCGATCGATTTCGGATCAATTTTTACCAGTTCAGCGAGGGGATCTTGTAAACGGCGACCAATGCTGATAGCTCCGCGCACGGTAATATCTTGATCAGGAAACTCCGCGATCGCCACTGGACTAGCGGAATAAATTGAAGCTCCTGATTCATTTACCATGACCGCGATCGGAGTTCTATTGAGAGTTTTAAGCACCTCTTTCACAAAATCATCGGTTTCTCTCCCCGCAGTGCCATTCCCGATCGCAATTAGCTCGATTTTATATTCTTCAATCAAGTGCTTCACCGTTTGCGCTGCCTGATTTCGTTGATTAGCAGATTGATGGGGAAAGATCGTTTGATATTCCAAAAACTTGCCTGTTTGATCGAGTGCCGAGACTTTGCAACCCGTGCGAAAACCGGGGTCGATAGCCAAAGTTGGTTTCATTCCCGCTGGCGATGACAGCAACAGTTCTTGTAGGTTTGCCTCAAAAGTTTTAATCGACTCAATATCCGCCTCCTGTTTCTTGATCGTTCGCACTTCAGACAGCAAAGAATTTTTCATCAAGCGATTAAAGGCATCCTTTAACATGGCTTGATAAAAGCTGCGGATTGCGGATTGCTTCGTATGAACTTCTTGAGATTCTAAATAGGTCTGAACCGCCTGTTCATCAAAATCTAGCGCGACTGTCAAGACACCTTCAGTTTCACCGCGATAAAGCGCCAGCAAGTTATGCGAAGGAATTGATTTGACCGAAGCTTGATATTGACGATACATCTCAAATTTGGTGCTACCTTCAGGATGATCACCCTTGATCCGCGAGGTAAACAGTCCAGTCGTTAGCAAAAAGTTACGCAGGTAGGCGCGCAGAGTCGCTTTTTCTGCCACTTCCTCTGCCAAAATATCTGCGGCTCCGCTTAAGGCATCCGCGATCGCCTCAACGCCCTTCTCACTCGAAACATACTTGACAGCCTCTTCTTCTAAAGATTGCGGCTTTGCCACAGGCGTATTCAGGGATTTAATCCAATTTGCCAGCGGTTCCAAGCCTTTTTCCTTGGCGATCGCGGCTCTGGTACGACGCTTGGGACGATAGGGCAGATACAAATCCTCCAGTTCCGTCTTTTGCAAACAGGTTTCAATTTTGGCTTTCAGATCCTCGGTGAGCTTACCTTGCTGGGCGATCGCCTCCAAAATCGACCCTTTGCGCTCCTCTAGCTCCGTCACATAAGCAAATCGCTCAAACAAGTCTCGCAACTGAGTTTCCGTCATTTCTCCCGTGCGCTCTTTGCGATACCGCGCTATAAACGGCACCGTTGCCCCCTCCGCCAGCAACTCCAGCGCATTCGCCACCTGAAACGCCTGTAGAGAAAGCTCTGCTGCCAACAATTGAGAAATGTTTACCATGACCTATCGCAAGAAAGACTACCCTGAGGCAGGGTGTTTCCTATGATAGAGGAGAAAGGATATGGGAAGTGCTAGGTTTCTGATTTCGGGTGTCAGGTAACAGTTTTTCATCTTCTTTTTTCTATCTTCTTTTTTATCTCTTTATGTGTGGACGATTTACTCAACGGCACTCTGCGGACGCGATCGCGAACCAATTTCAGCTTGGCTTTGTGCCCGACTCGCCGCCGTGCTACAATATCGCGCCGACTCAATTGATTGCAGCGGTGACTCAGCCAGCAGAAACAACCCAGCGACAGTTTCGGGTGTTTCAGTGGGGGCTGGTTCCCTTCTGGGCAAAGGATGCCAGTTTGGGCGCAAAGCTGATCAACGCACGCGCCGAAACAGTAGCAGAGAAACCCTCGTTTCGGGCGGCGTTTCGCCATCGTCGATGTTTAATTGTGGCGGATGGCTTTTATGAATGGCAGCGGGTCGAAAGCGGCAAGCAGCCCCATTTCTTTCATTTACAAAATGATCAGCCCTTTGCATTTGCAGGTTTATGGGAGCATTGGGAAAGTCCCCAAAACGAAATTCTGGAGACTTGTACCATCTTGACGACCGAGGCGAATGAGGTGTTAAGCCCAATTCATAACCGGATGCCTGTGATGCTTCACCCAGAAGACTATGATCAGTGGCTCGATCCAAGTATGGATGTGGCTTCCAAACTGTTGCCGCTGTTGCGTCCTTATCCAGCCGATGAAATGGCATCCTATCCGGTGAGTAAAGTGGTGAACCGGGCAATCAGCGATCGCCCAGAGTGTATTGAGCCACTTAAAGCGGAATAGAGCAGCTTAGACTATTACTGCACTTCAACCGGCTTTGATTCTATAGTTTGAGTCTGATTGCCAACTTGATAGGTGATGATAGCTTTCAGGGTGTTACTTCCTTTAAACCCAGTTTGGTTCGTCAGATGAAAATCATTAACTGAATTTTCGAGGGGATGCAAATGAATTTCGGTAGGGCTTTGTGTTGTCAATTGAACTTGGTTCGTTGAAGCGTTGAGAATTTGAATCTGCTTAACAACGACGCTTATCTGCTCCTGTTTGAGATTTTCAATTGATAAAAATACATCTGCAAAACCAACTTCGCGATCGCTTTTAGGCGCAACGCCATCGGGCGGAAATTTTTCTTCGCGGACTTGTAAGGTCACTTGATTGATGAGTACGTCAGAGGTGAGAGACATAGGAGTAAGGGTGAGTGAAGGTTGGTGTGATAAAGATTGAGTGCAGCTTGCGGCGATCGATCCTGCAATAAGTAGAAATGAAGCTTTGATAAGTCTGACTTGCATAACGGGATTCTTTGTAGAGAAAGGTTCCTTGTCGAGAAAGAATAGGGGTAGATGCCCATCTGCCCCTATTGCATTTATGAAAGGCACTAATGAAAAGCGTTTAACGAGATTGACGATCAAGTGCTAGTGAAGTGCCATCCACTGCTAGCGGTGCTTTGTAGTTGTGCCCAGGTGAGATCTAGGTGGCTGTGTCCCCAAGGGTTATGTAGGTGAAACTCACCAGTAGAAGCATTGTAGCTAGTGACCGCATAGGCGTGTCCTTGTCGCCCAAAGCAAACAAGATTATTGGAATTTACTTTGGCTATGATGTCTGCTTTGCTGGCGGAAGTGCCAGGGTTTGAGGCAGAAAGCCCAGTGAGATGCTGCATTGGTAGGTAAGATAGACCACCATCGATTCCAGCATAGGTGTTGGTGTTGTTTTGACCAATCCCGCCGGATTCATTGAGTTGAGCATAGGCTTTTTCTGCGAGGGCGACCCACAGTTCATTGTTGGTTTCAGTGTAGGAACCCCCATTCCAGCCTGCATAGACTGCGTTGCCGCTAGCATTCACGGGCAGGTAGCGATCTACGGTGACATAATCCGCTACGCCATTCCGGAAGAATCGCACGGTGTAGGTGTTGTCGCCATTATCGATAAACATATTGTTGATGTAGCCAACTTTGTTGTCTGCTACCGATGCCAGCGCTGCGACAAAGTAACAGTCGCCCACGCCACCTTGGTTTATGTCATTCCGACTTGCGCCACCTTGGAAGAGAGATCCGCTGACGGAGCGATAGGTAGAGCCAGCCGCTGCATCCGGGCGATCGTTGCCCAAAAACCATTTGCCAACCAGTCGTTCCATTTGGGTGCTTGTGCTGCCTGCAAACAGGTTGCCAATTCCAGATCGGGAGTTTGCCGGATCACTGTTGACAATCTTGTTAGACAGATTTTTGACGTAACCCGGCATCATGTAGCCAAGACTACTAACGATGCGTCTTAGATCGATCACTTCGGTAGAATCGATAACACCGCCGTCTTTGGTATCGCGCAGAATTTCAATCATGTCTTTGCGATCGAGGGTGCCATCTGCCGCAAAGCTACGGGTCAGGTCAATGACATCAGCATCATCCAGGTTCAGGTTATACCAGTCGCCACTGTTTATCGTGAAGTACATGGAAGCGCGATCGCCGTCTCCTGCACCACTCACCGATAGCCGCTGACCGCCCAATCCGCTGGTATCGCCTGTCACTTGGTTTGTGATTAGGTCATAAGTTAGATCCAAATCTCGGTAGCCAGTTCTAGAGTCGATATCAATGCGATCGTCGGCACCTGCCAAACCACCATCTCGATCCCACAGTTGCACCGTAATGTTGACGTAGCGGCTGCTCACATTTCGCGTAACTTGCCAGTTGGGCAAAATATTATTGTCGTTACTAACCGTGCCAGTGGTAGTGGTTGTGCCATTCACCGTAATTCGAGCGTAGTAGTCGGCATTATCGCCAAACAAGCCGGAGTCGGGGTTGTTTCCTGCAATCACCTGGTTGACCGTAAACCTCACTTGAGGAGCCGTTTCAGATAGTTTCAGGCTGTAAGTAGAAGCGCCACTGTAGCGGTTCACCTGGACAAAATAGTTGCCTGCTTCCAGGTTTTTATTGATTGCTTCATTCCAGTTAGAGCCGTGATTTGAGGATGCGAGTTCTTCGCCAGCATCAATCACGCCATTGCTGTTGTAGTCACGGATTAGACGCATATCCAAGTCAGTACCGGCACCAATTCCGGTTAATCCAAGGGAGACATTACGGATGCTGCCAATGCTAAAGCGGTAATAGTCAGATGTATCGGTGGAACTAATGCCGCTCCGACGAATGACGGATTCTCCTTCAGTAGAGCTAGGATTGGTGAAGGTTCGACTGCCAATCAGCGTACCCACGTTGTTTTCTGTGGCAAGCAGGTTACTCTTGAAGTCAGGCGATAGACGTAAGGTATAGTTGGTGCTGCCAGAATAGCGTTTTACTCCAATGAAGTAATCGCCAGCCGCTAATCCATGCAGGTTGATGGATTCGTCGCTGCTGCTGCCCCGGTTGCTAACGGCGATCGCTTCACCCAAATCTACAATGCCATTGCTGTTAGAATCCCGAATCAGTTGCAAGTCAGCATCGGCAGTCATGCCCGTGAGGGTCAGGTTAAGGCTAGAACCTGTTAAATTCACATGGTAGTAGTCGATGATGTCGGTGCTGCCCACTGATCCATTGCGTGTGATGATGTTGCTGAGGCTACCCAGATTTGTGGCAGTACCGAGGGTGTTATCAGTAATGTAGATAGGACTGAGAACAAGACTTGAATTGATTGATGCGGCTGAGCTACTCACAGCGGTGATTGGGGCACTGGAGCCAACCATAAGGGATGGATTGGTGTTAGTGTCGGCTAATCCGTACCCTGTGTTGTTTTGGGGCACCAAAGCATCAGATGGTAAAGGAGCCGAAAGGCGAGAAGTTCCGAAAGTATTCAGTTGAGCTTGGTCTTGAGAAGTTGCAAACATGATAGTAAGGGGGCTAAAGGATAGTTGAAGCGGTATCCAGTTTGTGAATCACTGGCATATTTCGCTCTACTTATCCATACGTTTGCCCATTCATGTTTTATGCAGTGTTTGATCTGTGAATCGCGATCGCAATCGGCATTCTTTTCAAATCACCCATACAATAAGAAGCAATTGGCTAACCCAAGGGCGTTGCTTGCCATGACCACCACCTCTTTTTCTGCGGATGTTGGGGCTGCCTTTCCAGACCACACCCAACTTCCCGACTCCGATGGCACTTTTGTGAAAAACTTTCAGGAGTATCCCCAAAGTATTCTCCTCACAGAATCGATTTGGGCAACGTTGCAAGCCTTACATCCAGAGGGCGACTTTTGCATTGGACAAGATTCTGGTATTTACTGGCGCATGACTGACCCGCCAGAACGCGGAGCCGAAGCGCCCGACTGGTTCTATGTGCCCAACGTGCCCGCAACGTTGGATGGGCAACCGCGTCGCTCTTATGTGCTGTGGCGAGAACATATTGCGCCACTGTTGCTGCTGGAGTTTGTTTCTGGCGATGGTTCCGAAGAGCGGGATAAAACGCCTTGGACGGGCAAGTTTTGGGTCTATGAACAGGTGATTCGCCCAGCGTTCTATGGCATTTATGAAGTGAAAAAAGCAAGTATTGAGCTTTATCATTATGTTGAAAATCAGTTTCAGCGAGTTCCTATGAGCGATCGCGGACACTATCCCATTCCCCAACTAGGAATTGAACTGGGAATTTGGAACGGCACCTACCAAAATATGGAATTACCTTGGCTGCGCTGGTGGGATCTCAATGGCAATCTGCTGTTGATGGGTGAAGAACGAGCGAATCAGGAAACGGAACGGGCAAATCAGGCAGCGGAACGGGCAAATCAGGAAGCGGAACGGGCAAATCAGGAAGCAGAACGGGCGAACCAGGAAGCGGAACGCGCCGATCGCCTTGCCGCAAAACTCCGAGAACTAGGCATCGACCCCGAAAGTCCATAGGCAAAACTCATGGTGCTTAATCACCCTAATGCTCAAATGCTGGATCAATCAATCGCTGTCAAATTGGTTCCACAAAATGTTTAGTCATGCGATGAATGCCGCCTGAGCGGGTAAATTGCTCGAAGCGATCGGTTGTTTTACTCAGCGTGATGCAATAGCCGTTTCGTTCAAAAAATTTACGTCCGCGAGTGTTGATATACGTAATATCTAAGCAAATTGCTTGACACTTAGCTGCTTCAGCTTCAGCCTCGATTTGAGCTAATAGGTAGGTTCCTAATCCCTGGTTGCGAAAGTCTGGCAAGATGCCCACACCTAGCAGATAATAATCCTGCAAAGAAATATCCTGCTTAATCCGATTAAAGTCGGCACCATTGACCAAAATTTTTGGCAGTTTTCTCAGAGGGATTATGCGTGCCATCACACTATGCACTTTCTCATCCGCTTGCCGTTTAATAACTGCGGGATAGCCAATCATTAGCCCTACGGGTTGCTCTTGAATTTCTACAACGTAGGTATGCTCATAGCTAAACGAATGACTAGGATAAACAAATGCCTGCTGCAAAATATCTTGAGCCTGTTCAGCAGAAGTAGCAAAAATGTAGCTAAATAGAGCAGGACAAATTGAAAATAGAAGCGGGGCTGCCCAGATTCCATCGGCTGCGATCGCCCGACGCAACGTTAGATTGCTAATTAAAGGCTGAAGCAGCATGTATTTCACGCCCATAGTGACTTTCTTAAGTCTATAGGGTTTGCTCCCTCAAATGACGTTGTTTAAGCTGGGAAAAACTCTGCATTATTTTTAGAATTTTTATAGGAGAAGCTGATTATTTAGGGCATTATGGGTGGGTAGCGCCGTTACTTCACAATTTGAAATGTCGCCAGAATGATGTCGCCAGAATATAGTGTTCGTGAAAGCCCTAAAGCAAAACACGTTTCCTTAAAAATGTCCGTTAAGGGAAACTTAGAGGTCATTATCCCAAAGGGATTTGATCAAAAGCGCATTCCCGAAATCCTTCAGCAAAAACAAAGCTGGATCGAACGGGTCACTCGTCGAATGGTGAATCAGCAAGCACTTGCAGGTTCCGATGTTTTAGCGGATCGCCCCGAACGCATTGCGCTTCAGGCGATCGCTGAAAATTGGCAAGTTGAGTATACTTCCAATCAGAAATCGGGTATTCGAGCAAAAGAATACGCTGGCTCCAAACTCCTTCTACAGGGCGATACTGAAGATGTAGACAATTGCAAGGCGATCTTGCAGCAGTGGATCGCTCACAAAGCCCGTGTTCATTTTGCTCCTTGGCTCCGCAGTATCAGTCAGGATCTAGTGCTGCCCTTTCAGGGCATATCTATCCGCCAACAAAAAACAATTTGGGGCAGTTGCTCAATCCATAAAACGATTAGCCTCAATAGTAAATTGCTGTTTTTGCCCCCATCCGTTGTGAGGTATGTCCTGATTCACGAACTTTGTCATACCATTCACCTCAACCACTCCCGCGATTTTTGGACACTTGTTAGTGTCTATGAGCCTAATTACAAAGCGCTTGATGCAAAGCTCCGAGATGCCCGATATCTGGTTCCCTGGTGGATGGAGCAATAAATGACGTTGGCTCCTTGGCGATCGCCCTTGGCTCGTGCGCTCCACCGTAACCGTTCTCTCGTTTATGCGCGCTACTTTCAACTTGCAACCATTCGGGTCGATGGTTGTCCTGCAAATCGCACGGTTGTTTTTCGAGGCTTTCTCGACAACACCAATCAACTGAAAATCATCACCGATGCTCGCAGTGAAAAAGCAGAACAAATTGATCAGAACGCTGATGGCGAAGCGTGTTGGTATTTTCCCAAAACTCGCGAGCAGTTTCGTCTTTTTGGACAACTTACCCTAATTCGTGAAACCTGCCTAGATACAGATTTGTTTGAGGCAAGAACGCGATCGTGGCAAGAACTCTCCGATTCTGCTCGAATTCAATTTTCCTGGTCGGATCCTGGAGCGCCTAGAGAAGACTCTGAGTCTACCCCTCCTCCGCCTTCCTCCATCACCCCTTCACCTCACTTTTGTCTGCTACTGCTAGATCCGACCTATGTTGATCACCTTGAATTAAGAGGCGACCCTCAAAATCGATCAATTTACTCCTTCAGCGCCCCTCTTGGCTGGTCAATGCAATCAGTTAATCCATAAAAAATTGACTAAAACTTCACCACTTTCAGCTATTGTGGGGAGAGTAAACAAAATAACTTGTTTTCTACGGGCGATTAGCACAGTGGTAGCGCACTTCCTTCACACGGAAGGGGTCACTGGTTCAAATCCAGTATCGCCCATCCTCTCAAATACTTGTCACATAACGCTTTATTTGTCATCGATAACAAGCCAGTGTCGTCATTACCAGATTGGTGTCGTTGACGACGTTCTTTGTCGTCTGGTACTTTCTATCTATCGTTAACACTTTGATGTCATCGAGCATTTGGCTCGCCAAGATAATTCGAGGACAACAAATTAGCAAGCTGTTGATCTTGAATGAAGGAAGTGCGCCTTTCAATTCACCTTAGTAGTAAATATAGACTAAAAAACTCATAATTTAGCTCTGACAAGGAAAATCTATAGTACTTAAGTATTTTCAAACGGATTAGAAGTAACACTTCTAATCTGACTAGAACGCAAAAGACGATCGCAACCAGGCTTGTCTCAATTAGCTAAGTCTGTAAGGGATCGCTTTCGATTCGTCCTACCCTGAAACGGCGATCTCAACCCATCCAAAAGGCTTTCGGTGCCGAGCCACAGCGAGACTATGAATTATTGCCAGAAGCATCAGAGACCTTTATCTATCTCGCGATGATCCGTGTCATGCTCAGGCGGTTGGCATGAAATTTAACCCCTCAATACTTCTAAAACATCCTCTAACCACTCCGACTTTTTGCAATTCCTACAACTTTTGTTCTGGACTTAGCAGCAATCCATGTTTAGGGGCAAAAATCATGGCGATGACAAATAGTAATGTTTGTAGAACCACAATGCAGCCGCCTGTTGAGCCGTCAATGTGATAGCTGATATAAGTTCCCATGACGCTAGAAAATACGCCTGAAGCCATGGCGATTAGCACCATATGATCAAAGCGATCGCTTAACAAATACGCCGTTGCTCCTGGAGTAACCAACATAGCGACGACTAAAATAATCCCGACAGTTTGAAGTCCAGCAACCGCAGTTAGCGATAGCAAAGACAAGAGAATATAGTAAAGAACACCAGTGTTTATGCCAATGGATCGAGCGTGAATAGAATCAAAACAAAACAAGATTAAATCTTTGCGTAAAACTGCCAACGTCACCAACGTAATCACACTAATGATGATTGTCTGAATAATGTCAGAATCCGAAATGCCTAAGACATTGCCAAACAAAATGTGGGTCAAATCGACTGTACTGGTGGTCTTAGAAATCAGCACAATACCAAAGGCAAAAAAACCAGTAAATACTAAGCCAATCACCGTATCTTCTTTAACGCGAGTTTTGGATTTAATAAAGCCGATCGCGATTACAGAACCCACTCCAAACACAAACGCACCGATCGCAAGGGGAATATTTAGGATATAAGCAATGACGACTCCCGGCAGCACCGCATGGGAAACGGCATCCCCCATCAATGCCCACCCTTTCAAGGTCATATAGCAAGACAGGGCAGAACACACTAACCCCACCAACGCACTGACCAAAATCGCTTTCACCATAAACTCGTGCTGTAATGGTGCGACAAACCATTGAATCAAATCCATGACTGCTCCTCTGGATTGCGTTGAGCCGGTCGATTTTTAGCAGATGAAAAATCACCAATCGAGCCGCCAAAAGTACGGGAAAGATTTTCTTCGGTGAACACCTCCGAGGTATCGCCATAGGCAAGAATACTTCGGTTAATCAGCACGACTTGATCACAAAATGTGGTGATAGAAGCCAAGTCGTGAGTGGAGATCAAAATCGTATGTCCTGCTTGCCGGAGGTCGATCAGTAGGTCGATCATCATTTTTTCGGTTTTGATATCGACTCCAGCAAACGGCTCATCCAATAGCAAAACGGTTCCCTGTTGCGCCAATGTTCGAGCAAAAAAGGTGCGTTTCTTTTGTCCGCCGGAGAGTTCCCCAATTTGGCGATCGCGCATATGCCACATTTCCACCCGTTCCAAGCTTTCTCGGACGGCTTGTTTGTCGAGCGATCGGGGAATTCGTAGCAGATTCATATAGCCATAGCGCCCCATCATCACCACATCGTGAACACTTACTGGAAAGTTCCAGTCCACTTCCTCCGACTGAGGCACATACGCCACGAGATTACTTTTTTGCACTTGGGGAATTGATAACCCGTTAATTGAAATTTTGCCGCTGGTAGGCTTGACAAATCCCATAATTGCCTTGAACAACGTCGATTTGCCTGCCCCATTCATCCCGACTAACCCACAAATGGTTCCTGCCTTGAGTTGCAGTGAGGCGCTGTGTAATGCCACCTTGCCATGGTAGGCAACCGTCACATTTTCAATATCAATGCCAATCTCATTCATAGAGTTTCTTTAATGACCTCGTAGTCCTTTTACCAAAGTATTAACGTTATGTTCCAGTAACTTGAGATAGGTTGATGCCTCACCCTCAGGAGGAGATAAAGAATCGACATAAAAGATACCGGCAAATTTCGCGCCTGTTTCCTTTGCTACCTGAAGCTGCGCCTCATTGCTAACGGTGCTTTCACAAAAAACGGCGGGAATCTGGTTCGCTTTGACCATATTAATGACCCGTTCTACTCGTTTAGGAGTCGCTTGCTGTCCGGCATTCACTGCCCAGATATAAACCTCCTTTAAACCATAATCACGGGCAATATAGGAGAATGCCCCTTCACAACTGACGATGTAGCGTTTATCAGAAGGAATCGCTGAAATAGCTTGTTTTAGTTTTTTATCGATCACCCGAATTTTCTGACTGTAAGCTTTGGCATTGGCATCATAAGTAGCCGCGTTAGCCGCATCAAGATTTCCCAAGGCTTTACGAATATTTTCAACGTAGATCAAAGCATTTTTAGGCGACATCCAGGCATGAGGATTGGGCTTTCCTTGATAGGCATCCTCAGCAATGTTGACAGGCTGAAAGCCCTCGCTGAGAGTAATATGAGGAACTTTAGGCAAACTGTTATAAAACCGGGTTGCCCAGCGTTCTAGATTCAAGCCATTTTCCAAAATCAGATCAGCCCTCTGACCTCGTTCTAAGTCGCTTGGCGTGATTTCATAGCCATGAATTTCTGCACCTGGCTTGGTAATCGATTCGACGATCGCCTTATCTCCCGCCACATTTTGCGCCATATCCGCCAGTACGGTGAAGGTTGTCAACACCACCTTTTTTTGATCCCGTGGAGTTGGGGTCGGCTGTGAGTTGGCGGTTGTATTCGGTTGGGGTGGGGAAGTTTGGGGAGAACAGCCGCCCAACCAAAGACCGAGCAGCCCTAATCCCATGCAGGAATTTTGGGTGATGACAGCCTGCCAAGTGTGGCTAAACTTGCGCTTCATATCTTCGTTTCATAATCCTTTCATTTTAAGGCAGGTAGCATACTCTTATAATAATGAAAAAATTATGAAAAAACTTAGGGATGAACGACTAAGTTAGGCAGTGGGACAGGGTGACTAAAGATTTGAGCGATTCGTCAAAACAGGCGCGATGATAGGGGAAAGCTATATTTTTTCTCCTATGGCTTCTCCTGGCGATCGCCAATTTACGCTTGAGCTAGTCATCCGTTCTGCCCACCCGTCTCTTCTGGAAGGGCTGGACAACTGGCTGCAACTGGGATTGATTTCCGATGTGCTGGTACGGCGAATTTGTGCAGAACAACTGGTCTGCCCAGTGCCACAGGCTTCAGCGATCGCAGCAGACCCGGAAACATCCCCAGAACTAAACCCGTTAATTTTGCCGATAAAAGTGAGCGACGATTTTCTTCCGGTTGGGGCTACGGCTCAGTCAGGGCAGCGCGATCGCGTGAGTGCTGTAGTCCCACCGGAAAGACTTGCGCCTGTGCGCCGTCCCACAGTTGCCGCTCGACTGTTGCAGTCTTTTATGGCAGAACTCAGTGTCTTGTGGCTGCTGTTTTTGGGTGTGTTTTTGGTGGTGGTGTCGTCGGGTGTGTTGGCAGCCACCCAATGGCGCAACTTTTCAGCCCTAGGGCAATACAGTATTTTATTGGGCTACACGCTGGTCTTTTGGGGAGTGGGCTGGTGGACGGGGAAACAGGCATCTTTGCAGTTGACCAGCCGCATGTTGAACCTTGCGACGCTGCTGATCATTCCGGTCAACTTTTGGATGATGGATGGGTTCAGGTTGGGGCAAAGTGCCGCTGGACTGGGGCTGGCAGCGATCGCGTCCTTGCTGTTGACTGGCATCTTGATTTTGCTGCTAAAACCCGATCATTCTCGGCTGATGCTGCTGACTGCGATCGCGCTCAGTTGGCTGCATTGGGGTTGGGGGTGGCAAGGGGTGCCTTTAGGGGCGGTGTATGGGGGAACGATTGGAGCGGCGGCAGCGTTAGTAGTGAATGATAGAGGAGTCAGGGGTCAAGGGTCAGGGAATCGAGAAATAGAGGGAGTTGAGGCGATCGCACTGCCATCTAATCAACAACCACTGATGTCTCCTGCGCTGAGCGCGATCGCGGTGGCGGCGTTTGCGCTGATTTTAATGGGTCGGGCGGCACTCATGGTTCAGGTGCCAATTAATCAACTGGGGTTGGCGCTGGGCATCTGTGGCTGGGTGCTGTGTTGGTTGGCGCGTCAAAACTCAGCCCGTGCGGGCTGGATCAGGGCGGGGGCGGGGTTGCTACTGCTGGGATGGCTAGTGGCGGTGAGGGTGATTCCCCCGATGCAGGCGATCGCCGTGAGTGGGTTGGCGCTGTGGCTATTGGGCGATCGCCTGCATCGGCTCGGCTCACCGATTGATTTGGTCATTGGCTTCTTAGTGGGGTTACAAGCCTGGTGGTTGGGATGGCAAGGGGTTCCCGCTGCAATTCAGATTGCCATCCTAGAATTTGCGACCCAGTTTGCCGGAGCAGAGGGGACACCGTTTGCTTTTATAGGGCTGGGCTTGTTTCCCTATGTGCTGCTCACGGTTGGTTTGGCGTTTCGCCTGAGACAGTGGCAGCGCCCTGAGCTAGCCCAATATGCCGAATTTTTAGCGCTGGGGTTGGGTAGTGCCCTGACTGCGATTAGCCTGGATAATGTCTGGGTGCGATCGCTCAATTTGCTGCTGTCAGCCATCACGCTAATTTTCATCACCACTAAACGAGTTCAGCCTTCACCCCCGCTGATTTATCTGACTCATAGCATCATTTTAGCCGCGATCGCCTCTGGCATTGATTGGGGCTTTCCCACTCTATCTACGACGATTTGGGCAGGCATCTTGTTGATTGGCATGATCATTGAATGGAGCATTAGCTTGGGTTGGATGGGCGATCGCGGCGATCGCAGCAATCCTTCGTCCGAAGGCACCGTTCAATCTGCCGAATCTCCGCCTCCGCCGTCATCCTGGCAGGTGAGCGCTTGGTATTTTGGACTCGGTTTAGCCGTTTCTAGCTATGCGCTATTGAGCCTCAATCTGTTGCAGGAGCGGGCGCTTAACTGGGGCGGTATGTGGCTGACTGTGCCCCTGATGCTGACGCTATTGGGCAGCCAACGACGATTTTTCTATGGGTATACCGCCAGTTGGTTCAGCAGTATTGCCCTGGTGCTGGTGCAACCGCTCCTGTTCCCCACGATCGCCGGACGATTAACGGGTTTAGGAATGGCATCGGGGCTGATGTTGCTCAATACTCGCCGAGTGCGCCATTTGGTCGCAGCCGTGTTAACCGTTGGTTTTGGACTAGGATTTTCTGCCGTTGCTGCTTGGGAAATTTTTACCAGTAATCGCACCATTGGCTTTGCAAGCATTGTTTGGGCGATCGCGGTGTTGCTGCTCTGGCTGCTGCGGAGTAGGCTGCTCAATCACTCACCCAATCGCCTCACAGATCTCTATCAACAAGCCGCCGATGGCTGGGCAACAGGACTCACGCTGTTCACGCTGGTTGTGCTGACCCTCAGCCAGATGATTGTTTATTTCCAGTTTGATCAACCTACTGTAAACGACTCGATCGCGTCCACCATTCTGATGATCGCGATCGGTTTTCGGCTATGGCAAGGAGTCAGTAACCTCGGTTTCTACGCGATCGCTTGGAGCGTGGAACTCTTGCTTATCAGCAGCATTGCCCTCACAGGACGATCGCTCGACACGCTAGGAATTGCCAATCTTGCCCTTGGCTTAGCCACTCAGCTAGGCGGCGATTGGTGGATGGCAAGGCAGAGGCGAGGGGTCAGGGGTCAGGGGTCAGAAGCGAAGGCACTAGAATTAACGCTGCCTCTCGTTTCTTTTCATCTGATTCCCATTTTTTACGCGCTGTTGGGAGTGGTGATTCAGCATCGGCTGTTTACAGCTACCACAGGCTGGTATACCTTTTCAGCGGCGCTTGTGGGTCTGGGGGTGGGTCGCCGTCAACCGGAATTGCGATCGCTGACGTTATTATCCTTGGGTGGAGTGTCCATTGCCGCTTATGAACTGCTGTTCTATCAACTGTTGCAGCCCACAGGAGGTAACCCAGGGGATGGCGTAACGCTATTGGCAGGGTTAGCCATAGGCTTGGCGATCGCCTATTATGCGCTGCAACGCTGGCTGATTCCCTACCTACGAGTTCCGAAATGGCTATGGCAGGCGATCGCCCATGCCCACTGGGGTTTAGGCTCAATTTTGCTAATTACCGTTCTATTCTTCAGCTTAAGCGCCACTGGCGAATGGCTATGGACAGCCGCGATCGCCACAGCCGCCACTTATGCGCTGGCGATAGGACGAACCAGAGAACAGGGGGTAGGGGGCAGAGAGAACGCCGAACTCGCCCCTCGCTCCTCACCCCTCGCCCCTGCTTTATGGATCTACGCCGGAATTGCCCAAGGGTTGCTGGCTAAAGCCTACTGGCTGCACCGCTGGCTGCCGGATGCGGTGTTGATTGAGTGGGCGGGGGCGATCGCGGCGATCATTTCAGTTTTTCTCTACTTTGCACCCTGGGAGCGGTGGGGCTGGGATTGGCAACCATGGCGACGGGCAGCGATCGCGCTCCCTAGCATCACGATTTTGCTGACGGGGTGGGGCAGCAATATTCAAAGCCTGCTGATTGTGGCGGCATTTTATGGTTGGCTATCCAGTGCAGAACGACTTGTGCGCTTGAGTTATATCAGCGTGCTGCTGGTCGATTGGGCAATCGTGCGAATGGTGCAGGAACGGGGAGCCTTGGAACCGCTGTGGGCTGCTGCGGTGGTTGGGGCTTCGTTGCTATACGTCGTGCAGGTTGATCCAGGGTTGCGATCGCCCAACAATCGGGAAACACGCCATTGGTTACGCTGCCTTGCCACGGGAATCATCAGCCTAACTGCGTTTTACCAAGCCCAAATCGGTATTGCTGGCATACTTCCCCTCGTCGTTGGCTTGGGCGCGATCGCGATCGATTTAGCATTCATTTTTGCGGGAGTGCTGCTCAGAATTCGAGCGTTGCTGTATGTGGGCACTGCCACTTTCATATTGCAAGTGTTGTGGCAAGTATGGCGATTTATCAGTGATTATTCCCTAGTGCTATGGGCGATCGGCATCGCCGTCGGGTTATTGTTAATCTGGATTGCCGCAACCTTTGAAGCCCGTCGTAGTCAGGTCAACAGCCTGCTGCAACGCTGGATTGTGGAACTCGAAGATTGGGAATAGCCGTTTCATATGATGGCTGAGTGGATGAGACCTACAACTCATCCACTGAAGTTTTCTCCTTTACATTTAGATACAATCAATTAAGAAAGCGGTAAAAAGTCCGATCTACCGATAGATTCAGAAACGTTTCGGCTAAGTTGACGTTACGAGAAAATGAGGGAACCCTAATAATCCAGGCGGACAGGAGTCAGACTCTTGTGAAAAGCGAAGATGACGGGTTAACGAATGGGTGCTTTATCAACAATAAATTTAGTGAGCGAGAGGGGCGATTAGTTCTAGCTACACACATCGCGTTAAGCAGGTCATGGGTTGATGCAAGTTCTAATAGAGCAAAGTAATGGTGGAACCGCTTCAAAATCTATTCTCTCCAGATATGTATATGCCTCATGGGCAGTGCTATCTTTGGCACACTCCGCTAGTGGGGCTGTATGTGATCAGCGATGCCCTAATCGCGATCGCCTACTTTTCCATTCCAGCCATGCTGATCTACTTCGTCAGCAAGCGCAACGACATCCCCTTTTCCAAAGTGTTTGTGATGTTTGGCGCATTTATTATCCTGTGTGGCGTGGGGCACTTGCTGGATATTATCACTCTTTGGTATCCCATCTATTGGATCTCTGGCTTAGAACGGGCATTCACCGCGCTCATTTCCGTCTACACTGCCCTTCAACTGATGGAACTGCTGCCTCAATTTCTCGCCTTAAAAACTCCGACTCAGCTAGAAGCGGTGAACCAAGAATTAGAGAAGCAAATTGTTGAACGGCAGCGCACCGAAACCGTACTGCGGCAAATTGTCACGGGTACGGCTGCTGTGACGGGCGGGGAGTTTTTTACTGCTCTGGTGCAAAACCTAGCGGAGGCTTTGGGCACAACCTATGTTTTGGTATCAGAAGCTCTGGAAGATCCCCCTAGGTTTCGCACTCTAGCCTTTTGGTCAGGTGAGCATTTGGCAGAAAACATCGAATATTGCTTGCCAAATACTCCCTGCGACTCAGTGGTTCAAGGAAAGCAAACTTGCCAGTTTTTAGATGATTTACAAGCTCTATTTCCTCAGGCTGAAGCGTTAGTGCAAATGGGGGCAGTCAGCTATCTGGGGGTGCCGCTGCTAGATAAGGATCAAACGGCTCTTGGCACTCTGTGCGTTTTGCATACAGAGCCATTGCTGCCGGATGAAACCCGCATTACCCTAATGCAAGTGTTTGCAGCACGGGCAGCAGCAGAATTGGGAAGAAAGCGGGCGGAAGAAGCAAAAAGTCAAGCATATGAAGAGTTAGAAGGTCGAGTGCAACAGCGCACGACAGAATTAGTGCAGATAAACGGGGATCTGGCAGCAGAAATAGAAGAGCGGGCAATTGCAGAAGCAACCCTGCGCCATATGGCAGATCGGGAGCGCGCCACCACAAAAGTAATTCTGAGAATGCGCCAAAGTTTAGATTTAGACGTTATTTTTAGTGCGACTACGGCAGAACTGCGCCAAGCCCTTCAGTGCGATCGCACCCTAATTTATCGCTTCAACCCCGATTGGAGTGGCATTGTGGCGGCAGAATCTGTCGCAGAAGGCTGGAATAGAATTGTGCCAATGGATGTGAATAATCCAACCTTAGCCAAGATTTCCACAGACAAAGCCGATTGTGTGATCAAACGGATGGATGATGGCTCTGAAATTCTGATTCGTGATACCTACTTACAAACTCAGGAAGGCGGACTTTATCGCGATAAGTCTAACTACTGCTGCATTGAAGATGTGTATACTGCTGGATTTAATGACTGTTATTTAGACCTATTGGCATCTTTACAAGCTCGCTCCTATATCACCGTCCCAATTTTTTGCGGCAACCAGCTTTGGGGATTGCTCGCAAGCTACCAAAATGGACACCCCCGCAAATGGCGAGAGTCTGAAATTCAAATCGCCGCCCAAGTAGGTACTCAGCTAGGGGTTGCAGTTCAACAATCTGAGTTGTTTAGCCAAACTCAGCAGCAAGCAACTGAACTTCAATCTGCAAAAAATCAAGCGGATGCAGCCAATCGCGCCAAAAGTGAGTTTTTGGCAAACATGAGCCATGAACTCCGTACCCCACTCAACGCTATTTTGGGGTTCACTCAGCTAATGGCGCGCGATCGCTCTTTGCTTTCTACCCATCAAGAATATGTCAGCATTATCAACCGCAGCGGTGGACATCTGCTCAAGTTGATCAACGATGTGCTTGAAATGTCTAAGATTGAAGCAGGACGCATCCTTCTGAATAACAACAGTTTTGACTTACATGCTCTGTTAGAAAGTTTGGAAGAGATGTTCCGGCTAAGAGCAAAAGCAAAAGGATTGCAACTAGTATTTGAACGCTCAGAAGTATTGCCCCAACAGGTGATTGCTGATGAAAATAAACTGCGCCAAGTTTTGCTCAATTTATTAAGTAATGCGGTTAAATTTACCAACCGCGGCAGTATTCATGTGAGAACCAGTTTTATCGATCCAGAAAACTGTGCCGCGATCTCAGACACTCCGGTTCACGGTCTGTCGCTCCATTTTGAAGTGGAAGATACTGGAGCGGGTATTGCTGCGGATGAAATCCACAAGCTTTTTAAGCCATTTGAACAGACTAATACCGGAACGCTTTCTACCGAGGGCACCGGATTAGGCTTGTCGATTAGCCAAAAATTTGTGCAGCTTATGGGAGGAGACATTACGGTTGTTAGCCAGCCCGGACAAGGCAGCACCTTTAGTTTTAACATCCAAATAAGCTCTGTTGAACTAGACTCGATGCCACTACGCACATCCACTCACCGGATGATCAAAGGGTTAGGGACGAACCAAACTATCTACCGCATCCTCATTGCTGAAGATAATGTTACCAATCGGTTGTTGCTATCAAAAATGTTAAATATAGAGGGGTTTGAGTTACGGGAAGCGGTGAATGGAGAAGAGGCGATCGCGATTTGGCGAGAGTGGCAACCCAATTTAATTTTGATGGATCTGCGAATGCCCATCTTGGATGGCTTAGAAGCAACCCGCCTGATTAAAGCCGATCCTCAGGGGAAAAACACGGTGGTGATTGCCCTGACTGCCAGCGCCTTTGCCGACCAACGCCAAACCTTTTTTGCTGTTGGCTGCAATGACTTCATTCGTAAACCTTTTGAACAGCAAGAACTCTTTGAAAAAATCGGTCACCATTTAGGGGTGCAGTACTTGTATGAGGCGATCGCAGACGACCCACGCGCACAGCAAAGCGGAGAGAATACCCAGCTATCTAAAACCAGTCTCCAAGCGGGACTTGCTCAGATGCCAGAAGCTTGGAGAATGAAACTGAAACGCTCAGCTTTGGAAGGCAATGATACAGGAATTCCTAAGCTGTTAGAGGATCTTCCTACGGATCAGCTTGGACTGAAAGCGGCGATCGCAGAATTATCTGAAAACTTTGATTTTGATCAAATATTGTCGCTGCTTCAAGCTCCTGAAGCGGTGTTGAACGAGCAGTCAGACCTTTCTTAGTTATATTTGCAACCTAATTTGTGAACTATCAATACAGCCCTCAGGGCATTAAAAGTAAGCTATGGACTCTAACAAAAACTTAGTCGAATCTCATAATTTTGATATTTTGATTGTTGACGATACTCCAGAAAACATCCGATTTCTATCTACCTTACTCATAGAACAAGGCTATCAGGTTCGGAAAGCTTTAACTGGCAAAATGGCGTTGACGGCTGCTCAAGCTGCAACTCCCGATTTGATTCTATTAGACATTAATATGCCTCATATGAATGGCTATGAAACTTGCGAACTACTTAAACAAAATCAAACAACTGCGCCCGTTCCTATTATTTTTCTTAGTGCATTAAATGACGTAGTAGATAAGGTGAAAGCATTTCAGGTTGGAGGTGTTGACTTTATTTCAAAACCCTTTCAGTTTGAAGAAGTATTGTTGCGGATTCAAACCCATTTACACATTCGAGTATTGCAATCTCAACTGCATCTTAAAAATACTCAACTTGAAAAGGCGTTAGTCAGCTTAAAGCAAATGCAAGCTCAACTTCTTCGTAAGGAAAAACTGTCAGGGTTAGGACAACTTGTTGCTGGCGTTTGTCACGAAATTAATAACCCTGTGAGCTTCATTGCAGGCAATCTTAAACCGGCTCAAGACTCTATTCAAACATTGCTTAAATTAATTGATGCTTATCAAACAGAATACCCAGAACCTAGTCCAGCTATTCAAACATTGCTGGAAGAAGCTGAGCTAGATTTCTTGGTAACTGATTTGCAAAATATGATGAGATCAATGCGAACAGGAGTCGATCGCATTGGTTCAATTGTGTTGGCACTACGCATCTTTTCTCGATTGGGAGAATCACATATTAAACCGACCGATATTCACGAGTGCATTGACAGTACCTTACTATTACTGCATCATCGCTTTGCTGAAAAATCTACAATGCCAGAGATAAAAATCATTAAAGATTATGGTGATTTGCCCTCAGTAACTTGCCATTCGAGCGAGTTGAATCAAGTATTTTTGAACATTTTAACCAATGCGATCGATGCCTTACAGCAAAAATTTAGTCATTCCAATTCAGTTTCAGAAAATCCAATCATTCAAATAACAACCCAAACAAATACTCTAAAACAAACCGTAATCCGCATCAAAGATAATGGGATCGGAATTTCCAATGAAGCAGAGAACCATCTATTTGAACCATTTTTTACGACAAAACCAGTTGGGCAGGGAATTGGTTTAGGACTTGCCACTAGTTACCAAATTATCGTTGAAAGACATAAAGGAAATTTGAGCTACTGTGCGAATGACGGCTTAACAGAATTTATGATTGAAATTCCTACAATCCTCACAGATAGCGACTCAAACGAAGAGTAGACCCACAGGAAAAAACCCGGCAGCCCCCCGCCGGGTTCGTTGCACTTGAGCAACTGTCTATGTATCTAATGTATGGGTTGTAAACGGTTTAAGTCCTCCCCACTGAGTATGAATTACCTGGGTGATAGTGATTAATCCAGTTGGGCTAATCAGGGAAATGAAATGAGCCAGCAACGAAGATTTTGGCAATTTTTGGGATTGAGTAGCGCAGCGGCGTTGCTCGTTGCGCTAGTGATTGTTAGCCACAGCTTAGTGAAAAACGCGATCGCCCTGCGAACTGCTGACTCGGTTTGCTTGCCGCCCCAAACGCCTTTGCCTGTCTGTTACGGCTTACCTAAACCTCTTACCAGTCAAGCGGTTACTGCCCTAGCTGCCACTACAGACGGACAATTGTTTGCGAATAGCAATAGCAACACGATTCAAATTTGGTCACTGCCCACGGTCATGTTAAAAAATACTCTGACCGGACATACGGATTGGATCACCGACCTTGCCTTTAGTCCTGATAACACTCTGCTTGCTAGCAGCAGTCTTGATCAAACTATTAAGCTCTGGACTGTAGCTAACGGAAGGTTGTTAGCTAGCTTTAATTCAGGCAGAGTCACCCGTTTAGCCTTTAGTCCGGATGGTAGTCGTTTAGCTAGTGGTAGTCGTTTGAGCCACTGGGCGGATGGGGCAACCAGTCCCGATGGGATTCAAGTGTGGGAGGTGGCAACCGGGCAACTGCTGTATACGCTGGATGCAGGCTTGGTGAATGATCTTGCTTTTAGCTTGGATGGGCGATCGCTGGCAGCAGGCGCACAGGACACCACACTCTGGGATTTGGCGACCGGAACCAAACGGTATACTTTTGATTCGGGTGAACTCAATGCTCTCAGCTTTGTTGATCGACAAATTTTGATTACGGGCAGTGATGGAGTGAAAGGGCAAGGCGGCATTAAACTGTGGAATGTGGAATCAGGGCGATTTATTCGGGCGATCGATTCGGTGGGAACGGATGTGGCGGTTAGCGGCGATCGTGCTCTGTTTGCCACAACCTACGGCGGTACGATTAATCTGTGGCGGGTTCGCCCTCCCGGATTTTTAGGCACCTTACGCGGGTCAGAATACAGCGGCATGTTTGTAAAATTTGGAGCTGATCAACGCACCATTATCGGCGGTAGCAGCGATGGCATCCGTCTGTGGCAGCCGACGCAAGGCGAATAGCAAATGACAAATAGCACACTCAAAACCCAAAATATCTCCTAGGTCAACGCTACGCGTTGGCAAAGCTAGTCCGCAGGACTTACAAAACTCAAAACCACTTGGCTTGTTTAATCCGTATACCTTTTAGGCATAGATCCTCATGACTCATGAACCCAGGACGGAAGAACCCAACAGTATGAAAAAACGATATTTTATAGGAGCAGGCGCTGCTTTCCTAGGCACAGCTTGGTTTTCACGCTCTTTGATTGGATCACAATCCACGGCATCGGCAAAGCCTAAAGCGCTAAACAGTACGTTTGAGATTACGAAAACTGAGGCGGAATGGCGCAAGATTTTGACCTCGGAACAATTCTATGTTTTGCGGCAACAGGGCACCGAACGGGCTGGTACGAGTCCCCTGGAGCAAGAGCATCGTCCAGGAGTCTTTGCCTGTGCTGGCTGTCAGCTACCACTATTCAAATCAGAAACAAAGTTTGATAGCGGGACGGGCTGGCCCAGCTTTTATGCCCCGATCGCCAATGCCATCGGAACCACCACCGATACCGCTTTTTTGATGACGCGAGTTGAGGTTCATTGTCGGCGCTGCGGTGGGCATTTGGGGCATGTGTTTGATGATGGTCCTGCCCCAACGGGCGATCGCTATTGTATGAATGGAGTCGCTTTGGTTTTTAGCCCAGCCTCAGTCTAAAGAATCATTTATTGCCGATGTAACTAACCAGATCGCTATATTGAAAAGGTTGATGGGTTTGAATGGGAGAGGCATGTGGATCACGTCATCAGCGTGGATACGTTTATCGAACTGCTACTGGGAATCAGCCTTAGTGCAGCGGTAGGGTTTCGAGTATTTGTGCCGTTTTTGATATTGAGCCTTGCTGCGGTGGTGGGGCATATTAATTTGCCAACCCAATTTGATTGGATGGAAACCTCGCCTGCCTTAATTGTGCTAGCCCTTGCCTGTGTGCTAGAAATTGGCGGCTATTACATTCCCTGGTTTGACCACGCGCTGGATTTTATTGCGACTCCCCTTGCAATCCTGTTGGGGACAGTTATCGTAGGTCATACGTCCTCCGATTTGAATCCGGTTTTGCAGTGGACTTTAGCAATCATTGCGGGTGGGGGCACAGCAGCACTGACCAAGGGATTGATGAATCTGCTGCGCGGCACATCGACTGCCATGTCGGGTGGCATCACCAACCCTATTTTGGCGACGATTGAACTGGTTGTGGCGATCGCCCTCACTTTACTTGCCCTGACTTTACCGCTAGTAGCAGGTGTTTTAGTCATTGGAATTCTTGGGTTCGCCTTATATGAGGTCTGTAAGTTTCTCCTCAACTTGCGATCACGGCTACTAGACTCAACGACTCCAGTTTCTTAATCTGTTTTGCTAGCTACGAATTTTGAAGGCATTACAGGCTCAAACTCAGGATCGGGCGATCGCGTTTTTTGCGCCGCTCTTTCAGTAAATCGTGGTTGAAAAAGTTGTGCGGAATGACATGAAATCAAGGAATACTGACGGACTCACCGCCCCTTGAGGAAGGTGAGTCCGTCAGTATTTAATAAACGGTTAAGCTGCGTCCTCGCCAAACACTTGATTAAAGGCTTTTTCTACTTTATAGCCAGAATCGATCGATTCTAAAGGGTCTTTTCGCAGGCGATGACGCAGGCAAAGAGTCACCACACGGCGAATATCATCAATGGTAACTTCAGTGCGTCCTTCCAAAGCCGCGATCGCTTTCGCAGCCCGATTGGTGACAATATCACCCCGCAACCCGTCCACATCCAAATCTGAACAAACCTGAGAGATTTTGACTCGTAAATCGTGGTCAATCGCAATTTTTTTCAGTCGAGTTTGAGCATCCACCAACTTTTGGCGTAACGCATCTTGTTCGGACTGGCTTTGATCTAAGAATTCCTGGGGGTTTTGGTCAAAGTCGGTGCGCTGTTCCACAATCTGCACGCGCAGGGCAGGTTCTTTAACCGTGCGAATTTCGGCGTGCATCCCAAAGCGATCGAGCAGTTGGGGACGCAGTTCGCCTTCTTCAGGGTTGCCCGATCCAACAAGGACAAACCGCGCTGGATGCCGAATAGAAATCCCTTCTCGCTCTACCGTGTTCCAGCCAGAGGCGGCAGAATCCAGCAGCACGTCTACCAAATGATCATCCAGTAGGTTCACTTCATCTACATAGAGGATGCCACGATTGGCTTTTGCTAGAAGTCCTGGCTCAAAAGCTTTGACTCCCTCAGACAATGCTTTTTCAATATCAATCGTGCCGCAAACCCGATCTTCTGTTGCACCAAGGGGCAAATCTACCATCTGCACATTTTTTAGAGCGATCGCAATCTCCATGCCTTGGTCAATTTTTTGGCGCACTTCGTCGCCCATCATTTCGGGATCGCTAGGATGACTATTGAATGGATCATCGGCAACCACTTCAATTTCTGGCAGGAGATCGGCAAGGGCGCGAATGGTCGTCGATTTGCCTGTGCCGCGATCGCCCATAATCATCACCCCGCCAATCTTGGGATCAATGACATTCAGCAACAATGCCAGTTTCATTTCCTCCTGACCGACGATCGCAGTAAAAGGGAACACTGGACGGCGACGAGTCGCAGAAGTTTGGAGAGTCTGACCATTTTCGGTTAAGACGGGATTAGCGGAAATTGGATTTGCGATGGGACTCACGGGCTTACCTGAAAAACAAAAGCTTTTTTAAAGACTCCTTTCCATTGTGCCATATGGCATAGACCCACGCCTCAATCCAACGTCCTCATTTCAACCAAGCCATTCCTTACTCCAAACTATTTGGCTATTTAAGCAATATATTCCTTGACTTACGAATTTACCAAAAAAGTTGTTAATAATTCCGTAATTCCTCGAATTCATCTGTAGATATAGCCAGTAGCTTAACTGTCACCAAATGTAATACTGAGCATTCGCTAGAAGTGGTTTGATGAATTTATAGAAATTCTGGTGTTGCTGAATCTGGGGATGATTTGAAAATGTTGCCCCTTACTGTAGGGGCGCTTCGCAAAACGTCCCTACGAAATTCATCTCTTAAATCAGCAACGCCGAAATTCTTTCGCTCCCCACCACTTTCAGATCGCTGCTTTCCCGTCTGACGAAATCTTTTGAGATACTTTGTATCCTCCAAAAGATGAGCCACAAGGACGAAGCTTACCGATTTAGTGATCTGTATAGTTGAGTCACAGCGCAATTATGGGGCGATCGCATAATCCCTTCAAAATTGCCTGATGGCTCTATAAAATCCGCTGCACTGAACCAAATGTTTTCCCTGGGTGAATGGAGGAAGTTATGCAAAAGTCCCTAAAAGTGTCTGTTTCTAAATGGTTTGCCTTAGTGGGTCGCGTTGGGATGACGCTTCTAGGCACCTCCGTCGCTCTAAGTGCTGCATTTGAAGCTCAGGCTGCTTACAGTAAGCCAGCCGCTCAACCTGCTGCTGTGTCAACCGTTACACTACCTGACGGCGTTTATTTATATGGTCAAGCAACTCAGCCCGATGAACTGGGCAAAGGATATTTTGTTTTTGAGAATAAAGCTGGAAAGGTAGTCGGTGCCCTCTACATGCCTAGTTCCTCTTTCGATTGTGCAGCAGGTGAGTTTAAGGCGGATCAACTTGCACTGATGGTGACGGACAGCTACGATCGCAGTGCTAACCCATTTGAGATTGCGATCGATCGCACTTCAACAGTTGCCAGCAGTGACAATCCATCTTTAAAGTTAGGGCTAGAAGGTTTTCATAAGCTAGATGCAGTGAGCAAAAACGATTTGCGTCTGTTGAATGTCTGCAAGCTAGATCAGCAACAGGCAAAAAAGCTCTGACAATGACATCGATATGAACCCGTAGCTGCTGAGATATGTCGAATCAGCAGCATCACTGAAATAGTGTGCTGGAGTAAATGTCTCAACAGCAACCAATGTTGACATCGCCAAATTCATTGACTAAAACGGCAACTTTTAGATTTTGGTGATCGCTCAAAATATGGTTGAGCCACGTAGTTTTACCGCTCCCTAGAAAACCTGTAATGATGGTGACAGGCATTACTCGTTTGGAAATTTTTAGTATGGTCGTGGGTAAAAGAGTAGCGGTCATCGCAATTCCTCAAGTTACCTATCAAGCTAAGGTAAGTTGCTACATAAAAATGACAATTATTATCATGACACATGAATATTTTACGCTTTGTGAGCGGCTCATGTGATGGGAAAGGGCGAGATGACGTATTCTCATTACCGTTTCTTCCACACTTCACACTATTGAGTCCTGTGCTAAAAGATAAGGCTCAATCGGTCTAAAACTAGAGCTTTAATTTGCCTTGATTTTTGAAGTGGATTAATTGCGATCGCGGCACAATTTCAAGATGATTCAGTTTTTGGAATGGTTTGAACGCGGAAATAAGCAAGGGTATTTTTTGAACCAAAATGAACCCATTGATCCGCTGACGTATCAGTTAAATTAATAACTAAATTGACATTTGATTTTTTTAATTTTCTCTGCATAATTCTGCACAATAAGGATAAAATAGCCTCCAGAATAAGCCGACTTTTGAATTTATGTCCTTGTCCCAATACTGGTGTGGTTAGTGAAATTTGGAGTCATTGTATTTCCAGGGTCAAATTGCGATCGCGATGTTGCCTATGTGACTCGCGACTTGTTGCAGCAGCCCACTCGGATGATCTGGCATGAAGATAGCGATTTATCTGATGTGGATGTGGTTATCATTCCGGGGGGGTTTAGCTATGGCGATTATTTGCGCTGTGGGGCGATCGCCCGGTTTTCTCCAGCGATGCGATCGGTGGTAGACCATGCCGATCAGGGTAAGTATGTCTTGGGAATTTGCAATGGCTTTCAAGTTTTGACGGAGGCGAAATTGCTACCGGGCGCACTGGTGAAAAATCGGGATCTTCACTTCATTTGCGATCGCGTGCCCCTCAGGGTTGAGCGTACCGATCTACCTTGGACAAGTCACTATCAATCCGGCGAAGTGATTACGCTGCCCATTGCCCACGGTGAAGGTAGCTATTATGCCGATGCCGACACGCTCAAAGATTTAGAGGATCATCGCCAAATTTTGTTTCGATACTGCTCCGCCGATGGCAGAGTGGATGCTGCAAATAATCCCAATGGCTCATTACAAAACATCGCTGGAATTTGTAATCTTCAAGGGAATGTCCTCGGCATGATGCCCCATCCTGAACGAGCCGCCGATCCAGTTTTAGGCGCAACCGATGGAATTCAGCTATTTAAAGGCTTGCTGACAGCGCTTGAGGCAGACAGTCCATCCATTAGGATAGGCTAAGTTTCCTCTCTATTTTTATATTTCGTTACAATTTTGTTCTTAAACATTTGTAAACTGTATACCAGGCACTTCTGGATGCCCCACTGTTTGAAGGATTTTCTATGAAGCAACTGGTTGTCACTGAGCGCGTCTGCCTCATCGGTCACGTTCTATCCTTAGTATTTGGCTTAGCTGGGTTACTGCTGGTTTTGCCAAACCCTCAATTCATCGCCCAGCTACCTTCTGTGGGTCAGCAGCTATTTGGGCTATCCATGGCAAACGGCGGAGTGGTTTACATTGTGCTGGGCGCTGTCGCTGTCGCGCTGTATGCTTACCGAATTTTTGGCTGGCAAAACTTACTGGGATTTATGCTTCCGGCTGTCTTTTTATCGTTGGGCAGTGAGCTATTGGGAACTAGCACTGGCTTCCCTTTTGGACACTATAGCTATCTCAGCGGTTTAGGCTACAAAATTGCAGGCTTGGTGCCGTTCACCATTCCGCTCTCATGGTTTTATCTGGGCTTTTCAACCTATGTGTTGGCACGCAGCGGGTTAGAAGCGAAGGGAATGAATGGATGGAGTGCAAAAATCGGCGGAATCGCAATCGGTGCCCTTCTCTTAACCGCCTGGGATTTTGTTCTCGATCCGGCAATGAGTCAAGCGGCTTACCCGTTTTGGGAATTTCAAGACGTGGGCGAGTTTTTTGGAATGCCCTATCGTAATATTACAGGCTGGCTAGGCACTGGGCTGGTGTTTATGACCGTGGCAACCGTGTTTTGGCGCTCGCCAGCCTTGCCGCTCAAACGCCGTCAGTTATTCACCCCATTGGTGATATATCTGGTCAACTTTGCCTTTGGTGCCTTGATTACGATCGCTCAATTAGACGTGCGGTTTTGGATTCCAACGGCGATCAGTGTGGTTGTGGGTGTGGTGCCCGCGATCGCGCTATGGTGGAGCGCTGGAGTTGATGAAGCGACCGTTCGAGAACCCGAAATTGCTCCATTCCAACCCCTCTAACCCATAGTTCATTCAACACAAGGTCAATTCGGTTGATTAGTTTACTCGGACAATTTAGCGGACATTTGGCACAAGCAACACTAGAAACATCAGAGTGGTCAAATGTTTGCTTTTTTGTGCTGTTGTTAGCCCAACTTCCCGCTGCTGCTATTTTGCTATCGCGGCTGCTTAGAGGACCCACTCGGTTTCCGCCCTTGCGTCCCCAGCTTGCTCGACCTGCTTTTCTAGGCAAAGTCAGTGTTGTGGTGCCAACGCTGAATGAAGCAGAACGGATTACGCCCTGTTTAGAAGGGCTGAGTCGGCAAAGCTACGAAGTGCGGGAAGTAATCGTGGTGGATAGCTATTCCATCGATGCCACGCCGGATCTGGTCAAGTCTAAGCAACAACAAGATCCACGGTTTCGGCTGATGAATGATGATCCGTTGCCAACCGATTGGGTGGGTCGCCCATGGGCGTTGCACAATGGATTTCTGTCGAGTTCTGAGCAAAGTGACTGGATTTTGGGCGTGGATGCAGATACCCAACCCCAGCCCGGTCTTGTGGCAAGTTTGTTAGAAACGGCAATCGCCCATGATTACGATTTGATCTCTTTGTCGCCTCAATTCATATTGAGCTATCCAGGTGAAATTTGGTTGCAGCCTGCCCTATTAATGACGCTCGTGTATCGGTTTGGAGCGGCGGGTGAAACCAGCAATGCTCCAGACCGGGTGATGGCAAATGGGCAATGCTTTTTTTGTCGGCGATCGCTCCTCGTGCAGGTGAATGGTTATACCAGCGCCAAGCGATCGTTTTGCGATGATGTGACCTTGGCGCGAGAAATTGCCGCCTTGGGTGCGAAAGTTGGCTTTTTAGATGGAGCCAACGTCTTAAAGGTGCGAATGTATGAAGGCGCAGCGGAAACCTGGAAAGAATGGGGGCGATCGCTGGATCTAAAAGATGCCGCTTCCCCTGCCCAAGTGTGGGGCGATTGGCTACTATTACTACTCGTACAAGGTTTGCCGTTGCCCTTAACCATTTTGTTGTCAATTATTACCAGCAGCGGACAGGCAACTCTGGCAATGCAAAGTTTGCTGGGTTTAAACGTGCTGCTGGTGTTAATTCGGATTGGGCTGAACTTTGCGATCGCTCCTTCCTACGATCTCTCTCAAGCCAAAGCCTCTTGGCTATTCTGGCTGTCTCCCCTCGCCGATCCACTCGCCGTTTTGCGGATTTTTCTCTCCTCTATCCAAACCCCCAAAAGCTGGCGTGGCAGAATTTATAAGGGATAAGCTGAACTTTTTATAGATCTATATGGAAGTCAATAATAAGTCACCCTAAAATTGTTGGTGAGGCGGTGCTTCAAAGTTACACATTAGGATCTAGTACAGGTCAGTCGTCTTAGCTACGGAATTTATGGGTAGGAACTCCTGGAACACTATTTATGTTGATAGAGATCCAAATAATCCATACAAGGGATGGGGATGGGTAGAAGTTACAACAGAGGACATGAAGCGTTTTGGCATTCCCAGCAAGCACCCCACAACGAGGAGAGTGACTAAAACGAAAGAAATCACAGTCACACGATATAAGGATTCAATTCCATACACCGAAACCTATATCAATACGTATGAAGATTCTGTGTACCCTCCTTCTAGAGGCAAAGCTGGTGCAAAGAAATTTACGCTAAATCTTGACGGAGAACTTATTACGATAAGAGCGCAAAAATCTCTAACCATTCAAGCCATATGTACATGGATAAAGACTTGGGCAAGTCCAAACGCTAAGCTCGTTACTCCAGGTAGTAGAACACACTCTCTTAATGGCGAGAAGCTAGCTCATCAAGCTCATTTCGTCTACTTTATTGTGAATGAAGATAGCGATGCGATCAAAATAGGTCGAGCAAAAGATTTAGCAAAAAGGATGAACGCGCTTCAAACATCTAGTCCAGCTAAGTTGAGGTTGATCAAATCAGTGCAAGTAGAAGGAGTTAAAGAAGCTCATGAGCTAGAACAATCACTGCATAAAAAGTTCAGTGAAATTAGATTAGCTGGAGAGTGGTTTAAAGCTGAAGCAAATCTTCTGGAGTACATCAGCCAATTGTGACAGTAGCGGCGGCACAATAATTGCCCAAACACGGTAAGGGAAGCCATGAGCGTTGGCGACATCCTCTTCTAGGGAAAATATTAACCATTTCAGGCAAAGATGGAGATGATGTACCGCTTTACCTAGAAAAACAACTAGCAAAGTTCCTCACTGTATTAGAAGAGTTAAGGGAGGATGAGGATTTATGAATCGATACAGCATGGTCGTTCAATGGTCTGATGAAGATCAGCTTTTCCTAGTCACGATCCCAGAGTTTGCTGATCTCGTTGTGATGCCTTGCACTCATGGTAAAAATCGCGAGGAAGCAATTCATAACGGTGAAGCAGTGATTGAAATGTACTTAGAAGCTTGGCAAGCGGAAGGCAATCCTATCCCGGAACCTAAGACGCTTCAGGTTGCCTAATGATCGTAGCGATCACGGCAGCATCATAGAAACATTAGACCCAAAAAAACTAGATGCGATCGCCCTATTTCAGCAAGAGCGATCGCATCTAGTTCTGCAAACAATCTATTTCATGTCATAGCCAAATAGGTTGGGATTCACTTCATCCAGTTTCAGGTCTGCCAAGCCATATTCTGCCCAACGGCGATCGCAGAGAGCAGCAGTATCAGGATCAGGTTTGAGGGTTTCACTCCACGGGCGATCGCTTTCGGGCGATATCTTAGTCGTCGCATCAATCCCCATACGGCTGCCCAACCCTGGTTTTTCGGTGGCAAAGTCGAGGGAGTCAAACGGATTGTTGGGCAGGATGAAGACATCTCGTGCCGGATCGACTTTGGAGGTAATCGCCCAGACGACCTGACGCGGATCGCGGATGTTGATATCTTTGTCTACCACGATGACAAATTTGGTGTAGTTGAACTGAGGCAAGGCGCTCCAGAATGCCAAAGCAGCGCGGCGAGCTTGACCGGGATAGGTTTTCTCAATCGAAATTACTGCCACTTTGTAAGATAGCCCTTCCATTGGCAGGAAAAAGTCGATGATTTCCGGTACTTGCTGCCGCAGAATCGGCGTGTAGACGCGGTTGAGGGCGATCGCCATCATGGCATCTTCCTTGGGTGGGCGACCGCTAAAGGTGGTCAGGTAAATCGGGTCTTTGCGATGGGTCATGCAGTGGAAATGCAGCAGCGGAGCCTTTTCATTTACGCCGCCGTAGTAGCCCATATGGTCGCCAGCAGGTCCATCGACCCCCGTTTCTCCCGGCGTGATCGTTCCTTCCAGCACAATTTCAGAATCCGCAGGCACTTCCAAATCGACAGTTTTGCACTTGGCAAGATGGACACCAGCCTTACCGTAAATTCCGGCAAACAGCCATTCCGACAAGTCAATTGGCAAGGGGGTTGCCGCCGCCATGATGATGAGTGGATCGACTCCAAGAGCGATCGCCACTTCCAGCTTTTTACCCATCTCCGCCGCTTTTCGCAAATGGCGTGTGGGACCGCGCACCGAGAGCCACTGCACCGTCATCGTGTTTTTCGACTGTAACTGCAAACGATACACGCCCACGTTCGGAATCTTTGTCTCCGGATCTTTGGTGATCATCAAGCCCAAGGTCACCACCTTATCCGCATCACCGGGATAGACTCGCAGCAGCGGCAGTTTCGTCAAATCCACCGCGTCATCTTTCAGCACCACTTGATGACAGGCTGGAAACAGGTCGCGATCGGGTTTTGCCCGAATCACATCAAACAGCGCCTTGCCCAGTTCCACCGCCTGAGACATCTTTTTCGGCGGACGAGGCTGATAGAGCAACGCCAATTTTTTACCCAGGGTTTCCAGTTCTTCAGGTTTGTCCATGTTCATTGCCATGCACACCCGCTCCACGGTGCCCATCAAGTTGATCGCCACGGGATAGGCTGACCCTTTGACGTTTTCAAACAGCAGCGCCGGACCACCGCCTTGCAGCAGCCGATTGGCAATTTCAGCAATTTCTAGTTCTGGATCAACCAATGCCTGGATGCGTCGCAACTGTCCCCGCTGCTCAAGCTGCTGAATAAACCCTCGAAGATCACGCGCCATGATGAAGAACTGTAAAGACCTCTTCTCATTATGAAGCGTAGAACGCCGCGATCGCCTGTTCTCTAAAAAATGAATGAGGTAAAGAATTATTGAAGCTAGCCGGAATTCAGTTGTTAGTGCATAGGAATCAGTCATTTTGAAGTTGTCAATAGCATAGTAAGGTATGAATATGACCAGCAAAATTTCAAAAATGCCAAGAGAAGATGGGAAAAAACTTGAGGGGCTTGTTGCTGAAATTGAGATGATTGTGGCGAAAGCCAGGAAAAACGTGGAAGTTAATAAACGGTTCTATAACGACCAAGGCGTTCAAGTCGCTGAATTTGATATATTTATAACTTTTTCATCAGATCTAGGTGATCACAAATGGCTGATTGAATGTCGCGATCGTCCTTCTCAAGGTGCAGCCCCTGGAAGTTGGATAGAACAACTCATTGGTCGAAAATCTTTGCACCAATTAGATCGTGTCATTGCTGTCTCAACGACAGGTTTTTCTCCTGGAGCAAAACACTGGGCAGAGGAGGAAAACATCGAATTAAGAGGGGTTAACCAAGCAGAAACTCCAGAAAGCTGGTTGTGTAATGCTATGACTTTTCTCAATAGAACAGGTACTTTTAATAATTGCAAAGTAAACTTGCTTGACAGAGGATTAGAGCAGATTTATGTCCAAAATATTGTAGAAAGTATGCCGTCTAATCCAGACGAAATAATCATATCTTTTGACAAAATAGGTACTCGTTTACTGCCAAGAGAGTTATTTCAAAATCTTTGCTTCGACGATAAAAATTCAATTTATAAAGATATAGCTCCTGGAACATCTAAATCGATTCATATCATCTGTCCTCCTGACCTTGAAGTAACTGGATTAATGTTCATGGAGTTTGGTGAATTTAAATTTCCGTTAGAGAACATACAGCGGTTTGCAGACTCATGAGGGACAGTAGCAGCAGTGGGCAAACCAGTTTCGCAAATGCTTCGGATTCATTAAATCCATCGCCGTTGCAATCAGCGTATCGACCCGTTTCGAGGTCGTCGGCGAGAACTGCCTTAAGAAGGCTTTTAACTGCGACCACCAGTGTTCTATGGGGTTAAATTCCGGGGAGTAAGGAGACAGGTACAGCACCCTTGCGCCAACCGCTTCAATTAGAGGTGCTATCGCGTCTACTTTGTGGGTCGGCAGATTGTCCATGACCACAACAGCCCCTTGCCAGAGTTGGGGCACAAGACACTGGGAGACATAGACTTCAAAGGCAGCCGCGTCCATCGAAGCATCCATTGTCATTACAGCCAGGACTTTTGAGACCGAGATCGCACCAATGACACTCACCTTACTACCGCGATAAAAGGGTTTGAAGTCGTAAGCTCGTGCTCCAGACCTTGCACGGGCATGCGTTCGCATCAGTCCCAGCAAAACTCCCATCTCATCAAGAAACACTAAGTCCTTGAGGTCTACCCCCTTGACTTGGGTCCAATACTCCGCTCTTAAGCGTTGTACGCGTTCGCTCGTCGCTTGGTGGGCGCGGAGTGTTTTTTTTGGCGTGGTAAATCTAGTCGCTGGAATGTCCGACACATGGTGCTTTGGCTTACCCATAGTCCAGTCGCATCAAACAATAACTCACAGTATTCTGCCAAGGTCGCATCGGTCTGTTGCTCGAAGATCGCCATCAACTGATCTTGATGCTCCATCACCGCACTCACCGACCCACCCTGCTTGCGTGGCACCACATGACCTTCTGTCCGCTTCTGAGTGACCCACCGCTCGACACAGTTTTTGCTGACACAGAAGCGCTGCGCTACTTTTCTGAAAGAGCTATCTCCTTGTTCAATCGCACTGACAACTCGTTCTCGCAAGTCGATGGAATACGGCTTCATTCGTTACCTTCTTTTGCACCACTTTAGTGTCCCCTATCTGAACGCAAACCGCTGTAGAGTTTTCTGGCGAGGCAAGAATTGAGATGAATACATTTCCCTTTAACAAGATAGAGATTTATAAGCACAGCAAAGGGGAGGGATTTATTGGTCAAAGAATGACTTGTTTGTTTGAAACTGATCAAGAGAAAATGAAGTTTCAACTCTATGATGTTCAAGTAGAGGAGGGTCGCCAAATTGCAATAAAAGCAGATAAAGAATCAAAAAACTAAAATTGGTTTGCTAGCAGTCTTTAATAGTAATAGCTATCGCAGGCTAGCACCCCTGCTAGAGCAAACTCACAGGAAGTCTTTGTTGTGTTTCAAAGTTTACTTGCACTTGCTCAACAGAAACGTTATGCCGCCTTAAGTTATCTGTGGGGATGTAACCGAAATCTGATCGGTTCACGATCGCAAATGCTCTCAAGTGCGATCTCTCGATTGTTTGAGACTGAATGTCGCGATCTCCTACCTATTTCGCTGTCCAAGAGTAGAATAGCGATATGACGTTTCAGTGGAACCCAGACAAAGCGAGTAGCAATGCCAAAAAGCATGGGGTGTCTTTTGAAGAAGCCGTTACCGTCTTCGGAGATCCACTGGCTGTCACAATTTCTGACCCTGATCACTCAGTCGGTGAATTTCGCTTTCTGACAACAGGGCAGTCGAGGCTACAACGTCTTTTGGTTGTGTCCCACACGGAACGAAAAGGTGAGGTTCGTTTGATTAGCGCCCGTTTAGCCACTCGTCAGGAGAAGCGAAATTATGAATCAGAAACCTGAAGCAATAGTGAATGACGAAGATGAAATGAGACCTGAATATGATTTTTCAGGCGGAGTTCGTGGCAAGTATTATGAAGCCTACACGCAATCAAGCAACGTTGTAGTTCTTGATCCAGATGTGGCAGAAATCTTTCGAGACTCAGCTTCCGTGAATGAAGCATTACGGTTAATTGCCAAGATTGCCAAGTCTGTCGCAGTCTAAACACTGTGTGCAACTAACCACCGAAATCTTATCTGTTTGCGATCGCGTACTCTCTCAAGGGCGATCGCCCGATTGTTTGGTCATGAACAGCGCGATCGCCTCTCAAAGCTAAAATTAAGAGGTCAAGTTGCACCGAGGTCAGATGAATGACAGTTCGACAACCGAGGTATAGCAAGGAAGCGGGTAATGTTCTAGACCTGTGGGAATGCGAGAATACAGGCAGATATTTACCCCTGAACTCACAGTATGGTTTTGGAACCTGTTCTTTGTCCTGATTGTGGAAGCAATAACGTGGTTAAGCACGGTCGGTCTGAGGAGAGCAAACAACGCTACAAGTGTCGCAATTCGGAATGCGCTCGCAGCACCTTTATTCGAGACTATGCTTACCGAGGCTATTTGCCTGAAGTCAAACAGCAGATTGTGGATATGGCAGTCAACGGAAGTGGCATCCGAGATACCGCACGAGTGTTGAAGATTAGTCCGACCACAGTGATTGAAACCTTAAAAAAAAGATCGACATCTCAAATCAGTCAATCAGGCGCGGTTGGAACAACTTGAACCGACTCAAACGGTCGTTAAACTGTGCCAGTGGCAAGATTTGGAGGCTGAAGCCGACGAAATGTGGAGCTATGTGGGGTCAAAAAAACAGCAACGGTGGTTGTGGCACGCCATTGACCATGAAACAGGTGAAGTGTTGGCATATGTGTTGTCCACTCATCAAGATAGTGCCTTTCTTGAACTCAAAGCGATGTTAGAACCGTTTGGCATCATGCAGTTCTACACGGATGGCTGGGGCGCTTATGAACGCCATCTTGATCCGACGTTTCATACCGTTGGCAAACGGAATACTCAAACAATTGAGCGCAAGCATTTAACGTTACGAACTCGAATTAAGCGGTTAGCTCGCAAAACCATCTGCTTTTCAAAGTCAACTTGGTTGCATGATGTCGTCATTGGTTTATTCATCAACCGCTATGAGTTTGGCTTGAATGTTTAGATCCACAGGTCTAGAACATTACCCGAGCGCAGGTTGAGGAAGGCAGTCATGGCAAGATTGTGGCGATCGACCTTGAAACTGGAGACTTTGAAGTAGACGCGAGTGAAATTGCTGCTTGCGATCGCCTTGAAGCCCGTCACCTAGATGCTCAAATCTGGATCGTTCGTATTGGTTCTCACCATGTTCGTCGATTTGGTGGACGGACAAAGAGAGTTTTATGATTACCGGAATCGTCAACGCAGATTTTGAACCGATTATTTCGCTGGCGTTGCTGAACCAGTCTATGAATTCTGAAATCCACCCTCACCCTAGCCTTCTCCCGAAGGGCGAGGGAACAAGATTTCTGGCACCCTTCTCCTTAGGGAGAAGGGCTGGGGATGAGGGCAATTCATATCGCCATACAGCAACGCCATTTCGCTTTCAGTCTGCGGTTCTGATGGGAAAGTTTACATACAAGATGCGATCGTAGACACAGGCTTTAATGGTTGGCTCTCACTGCCTCCCGACTTAATCACTCAATTGAATTTGAGATGGAAAAGGCGAGGACGAGCAATTCTTGGAGATGGTAGCGAGTGTGTTTTCAACATTTATGAAGCAGTGGTTGTCTGGGATGGAACACCGCTAACCATCCCAAATGATGCAGGTTTTTGAGGGCGGACAGGTCGCACTCCGCAAAGTTAGCCCGGTCTAACAATCCCGTTGCATACCGACCATACCTCCTCGGTGAGGATGTAATTGAAATCTGATCGGTTTGCGATCGCGTATTCTCTCAAGTGCGATCGCTCTGCGAACACTTGAACTCTAACGAAAGTATGCTTTTAAGTGCTGCGAAATTTTGCAAAGCGGTGTAAATTGTCGTTAATTAATCCTGCATTAATCCGTTTTGCCATCTCCCATTTCAGAAAGGAGCCGCGAGTGAATGCAGCCGAGCAGGCGACTAGCCTAGAAACTGCCAGTAAAATAGCCGCGATCGTCAATTTATTCAAGGCTGAGTTTCCCGACGCACGGGCAGACTTAAAACCTTGGGCAAATGATCCTGATACGCGAGAATCGGTTGATCCAGACTCGATCGACCTTGCGTTTCATTTGCCAGGGTTTTCTCGGTTGTTTCAGAGTCGGAGCATTTTGCTTCAAATTCGGTTTCATACCGATGGGTTAACGTCCGATCGGCGAGTAATTGGAGCAGAAATGGCAGGGTTTGATCATCGGGGCAAGCAGTGGCGGCTTTCGACGATCGAAAATTGGCTGTTTGAGGGAGATTGTAGCCCGGTTGTGCAAGTGAGCGATCGCCTAAAGGATTTTTTGAAACAATCCCTGGAATTGTTCAATTCGCTGGAATGCTAGAGGATAATCCTTTTTCTTGATCACGAGGATTCAGAAGTCCTGCACGGTTTTTAGAAAAAAGGATTTTTGAATCAAAGGCGCTAAGCACTATGATTGAATAGCGATTGACTCGTGCCATCCATTACATCGTATTTTTGATATTTTCGGAGAATCTAATATGCTCACACTCAAGATTGCTGTATACATTGTGGTTGCCTTTTTTCTAGGACTGTTTATTTTTGGCTTCCTATCCAATGACCCATCCCGTAACCCAAAACGCCGTGATATGGAATAGCCAACCGTTGGTTTTGTCTCGCAAGCGTCATCGGGGGCGGTGGTTTTCCGCTGCCCCTATTTTGTCAGTGAGATTGCCCATCGGTTGTATCCGTCTAATGTTTGCCTAAACTATGCCCTATCCGGTGCCCCCCGAACTGCCGCCCTTATATTCGTCCCCCAATCCTGAGACGAATCGCTGTCCAAAGCTTTCCTTATCAGAATCAGCGATCGCATTGGCAGAGGTTTTGTCCCCGGTGAGTCGTGAAACGATCCCTACAGGAATTGCTCCGCCTGAGAGTACGCGCTCTTATTTGAAAACTGCGATTCAGCAAAATGATTCCTCGATGGAGATTGCTGCATCCACAATTTTTCCTCTGCCAAGCAAGTTGCCGCTACAACCGATTGAATGCTTGCCATCTTCAGGAATAGCCAAACCGTTATCTGTAGCCAAGCCGCTATCTATATCAGTTAAGAGCATTGCTAAGCCAGAGACTACCCAGCCCCAGCGCTCACCACAATTAAACGCGATCGCAGGATCAAAGCCGATCGTTCCAGCGAGAGGAGCCATACAGGTTAAGAAACACGTTGAAAAGCAAGTAGTCGTGTCGAAAGCTGCGTCGAAAGTGCCGCAGAAAAAGGCGGCTCCGCAAAAAAAGACGGCTTTACCAACCGCGATCGCTCCATCCCGAATCGCTCCAGCCAAAGCTGCGACGACTCAACCCGATGTGTCCTACAGTATTTCAGGGGTGAGCGGTAAACTACCTCAAACGGCTGAAGCCGCAGTGATGAAAAAGCTGGATCAAGCCTTTGTGTTTGATCAGTTAATCGAAGTCTATGACGCGATCGGTGCGCTCACCGTCAGAGATCTCAGAAGACTCGCCAAGCGATCGCCTCGTCAAATCATTCCCCTGATCACAGCCCAGACTCCTAATCCTATCCCGCCTCCATCTCCCACCGAGATTCTGATTCCTCCAAGCAATTCTCCGCCTGACACCTCTCCAGCCGACATACCAGCTAATGTGCCGACGATGCCTATTGTGCCCAGTGAGAGTCCGGCAGGTGAGAGTCCAGCCAGTGAGAATCCGGCAACCCTGAATGCTGTTCCGCCAATTAATCCGTTGCCAGCCAATCAAGTGCCTGGAGCGCGTCCACAGTCGATCGGCAATGAATCCGCTACCAGTCCAACCGTCAATCCAGTGGAAGTCACGGCAGATCGGCTAGATTATGACGAGCGAAATCAGGTATTTACCGCTGAAGGTAACGTGATTATGCGCTTTCGGAATGGACTGGTGGATGCCGATCGCGTTCAGGTCAACCTAACCAACCGGATTGCCGTAGCCGAGGGTAATGTTGCCTTCACCCGTGGACGGCAGGTGTTGCGGGGACAACGGGCAGAACTTAACTTTATTCAGGGTGTTGGTAACATTCAGCAAGCACGGGGAGATATCTCTATTCCCACTGCCGGGACAGACCTTGCCATTCCCGCCGCAAATAGTGGTGTGGCGGAAACCGTATTGGGTCGTCCGGCAAGCGATCGCATCACTTCCCGACAGCCCCTCCAAAATCCGGGTGGCGTTGGCGGAGTGTCGATTTCAGCCGGAGCCGGACGAGATGTAACACGTGTGCCAGGAGGACTGCCAAGGGGCGGCGAACTGACGCGACTCCGGTTTGAAGCAGAGCGAATTGACTTTACGCCGGAGGGCTGGGTTGCCACCAATATTCAAATTACCAATGATCCTTTCTCGCCCCCAGAACTAGTTCTTAAAGCAGAAAAAGCAACCCTAACGCGCCTGTCTCCGTTGCAAGATGAAGTGAAGCTGACTCGCCCTCGGTTGGTATTTGACCAAAACTTCTCCCTACCGTTTTTATTCTCACGCACCGTTTTAGATCGTCGTCAGCGAGATGCCGCACCGCTGCGGTTTGCCTATGATGCTCAAGATCGGGGAGGGCTTTACTTAGAAGGGGTTTTCAATGTTTTACAGTCCCAAAAACTATCTTTAACCCTGTATCCTCAGATTTTCATTCAACGGATGTTCGATAGTAGCCAAAGTGGTTTTGGGCTAGGCAACCCAAGCAATTATGGCTTGAGAACCCGATTAGATGCGGAGTTGAGTCCTACTACCTTTCTGCGCGGCGCGGCGGCACTGACCAGTTTTGATCCGTCCGAGTTTGAAGATAATCTGCGTGCCAGTGTACGAGTTCGCCAAATTTTAGGAACACCGCTTGGTCCCCATACGTTAGCACTGGAATATAGCTATCGCGATCGCTTATTCAACGGTTCCCTTGGCTTTCAAACTGTGCAGAGCAGCATTGGATTGGTGCTTGTTTCTCCCAACATTTTGCTGGGTCAATCGGGCGTTATCTTAAACTATCAAGTGGGCTATCAGTCGATCAATTCGGACAGCGATCGCCTGGATTTGATCTCGGCTAACAGCGGCAATAACCGGGTCAGCTTAGGACGGTTTCAAACATCCATTGGACTCAGCAAAACGTTTCCTCTATGGGCAGGAAAACCGCTACCCGCCACTCGCGACCAAGGTCTTCGCTTCACTGCAAATCCGATAGTGCCCTATGTAGACTTGAACACGTCTCTGCGCGGAGTCTACAGCAACTATACAAGTGGTGATGTTCAGCAAAATATATTTGCTGTAGTAGGTCTGGGAGGTCAGTTTGGGCATTTTTCCCGTGATTTCTTAGACTACACCGCTTTTAATGTTTCCTATAGTCAGGCGATCGGGACGGGTGAATCGCCTTTTCTGTTTGACCGAGTGGTGGATACCCGTGTAGTCTCTATCTCGTTGATTCAGCAGCTTTATGGACCCTTTCGTGCTGGATTCAGTACCTCAATTAGCTTAAATACCACCGATCCCATTAGCACAGATTATTTTTTGGAGTACAGCCGTCGCACCTATGGCATTGTCGTGCGATATAACCCAGTATTAGAAATTGGTTCCATTACCCTGCGGATCAGCGACTTTAACTGGACTGGAACAGCCGATCCCTTCTCTGGAACAGGGGTGACTCCGGTGGATGGTGGAGTGACGCAACCCTCGGCTTTTTAGGGGTTAAGTAAAAGTTTTTAGTGGGAGAAATAAAGCAGTTCTATCATCAGTTTTTTGCCTCAATGACTATGCTTAAAGAGCCTCCAGCAAGGTGTGAAGATTATGCCCAATTCAGTTGAACAAATTCAACAAGAGATGGCTCTACTCGATCAAGCCTTGTCAACGCTAGGGGAGACGTTTCAAAATGCTTACTCAGACTATTTATCAGCGTTGGGGCAAGCGGCGCGAAAACAGCATATTTTGGCGGCGTATCAAGTCTGCACTCAAGGCTACCCGCAGCAGTTTTTGGGTTTATCGGTCAGCCAGCGGCAAGGGTTGCAACAGGCACTGCAAGATTTGGCGAAACAGGCCCAAACCAAGCTTTTGGAGCTGCATCCAGTTCCGCAGGCAGAACCTTTAAAGCAGTCAGAACAGTTTGAAATTACCCACAGCGTTGCTTTTACAGAAGCCCAGCCCCAACCCATATTAGAGCAACCGACCTTAGAGGCAATGTCTGTGGATGGCGATAATTTCAGTTCGGCTCAATCGACCATTGCGTCATCTACACCCAAAGAAATACCTCTACCTCTAGCCCGCTTGGTTCAATGGCAAATTGCAATTGAACAAGGGATTGGCAGAGAGCTAGCTGCTATTTCTCACCAAACAAATCGGCTACTTCAGCAATCCAATATTTTACCCAATCAATTGCCTGATGCGCTGTTACAACATGCTAGCAAGACAGAACTGGCGGATGGAGTGCCACGATCGCCCAATCTACTAAATGTGTTGGTGGAAGCGGTCAACAATGGGGAGGCACCCACTGAAGATGATGAGGGAAAGGCTCCAGAACTGTTACAAGTGCTAGCCATTCATCTACGGTTGGTAGAAATTGAATTTGCAGATACCCCAACGATGGTGGCTCGGAGCAAAATTCGAGAATTGACGGCTCGATTGAAAAAACTAGGGCGTGACTATCGTAAAAAGCAACGAGAATACGCGATCGCTGCTGCTCAAGAGGCATGGCGCGCTAGTTGGTTTGAAGCGTAAACCCAGAGAAATCAGGCAGCAGAATCGATTCTTTCAAAACTGCGTGAGATACTTGAAGGGTGAGCAATGCTGCTGTTGATTTTTGCCCATGCCATTGACAATTTTGGTTGCTGATGATGATTTAGGGACGCGCCTATCGATTGGCGACTACCTTGAGGTAATGGGATATGCCGTTCTTCGTGCTGAAAATGGGCAGGAAGCGTTAACCATGGTTGAAAAATTTCAGCCTCATTTGATTGTGACTGATGTGACGATGCCGCGAATGGATGGGTACGAATTTGTTCGACAGGTTCGTCAACAGCCTACATTTCGGTTGCTTCCGGTTATATTTTTGACGGCCCGAACTGAAACTCATGAACGCATCCGTGGCTATCAGTTAGGATGCGATGTTTATTTGCCTAAGCCCTTTGAACTGAAAGAGCTAGGTGCTGTAGTGCGCCATTTGTTAGAGCGGCTACAAATGATTGAAATGGAGTGGAGATCGCGATCATCACTTCCTAATTCTACGGATTATGCCACGATGCAACCGACCAATCTAGCGGCTGCCCTCTCAAAGATTGAGATAAAGTTGACCAAGCGCGAACAAGAAGTGGTGCTGCTTTTATCCGATGGGCTATCAAACGCGCAGATTGGCGATCGCCTGCATCTCAGTCCGCGTACCGTTGAAAAATATGTCAGCAGCCTACTTGATAAAACAGATACCAGCAATCGCGCGGAATTAATGCGGTTTGCGATCGATCATCACTGGGTATAGACAAGTTCGGAGTGAAAAGTGTCGAGGAAGACCAAGTTGATTCGCACCTTGTACTCTGTACTTCATACACAATTACATTTTTAGCAGAGGCTTCACATGGGTCAGCAACCCTAAACAGGCATCTTGTAACAACTCAATCACTTGGTCGAAGCCATCTACTCCGCCATAGTACGGATCAGGAACTTCTTTAAGGGTGTGATGAGTGCAGAAATCGCACATTAAACGAACTTTTTCTCGATAGTTACCAGTAGGATCAAGTCTGCAAATATTAGCGTAGTTCTCTCTATCCATTGCCAGAATCAGGTCAAATGCCTCAAAATCCGCTTTCGCAAACTGCCGAGCGTGTCCCTTCATTGCAATGCCCTGTTGAGTGGCGGCAAGGGTCATCCGTGGGTCGGGAGGAGAACCGATATGATAGCTAGAAGTACCCGCTGAATCACAAATAATCTGCCCAGTGAGATTGTTTTGCTCAATTAAGTGGTTCATGATGTTTTCTGCCGCAGGAGAACGACAAATATTTCCTAAGCAGACAAACAGCAATTTGTAAGGCATAAAGGGCATGGAGTAGGTTAACCAACACAAAACCGGGATAGTTTAATGCTTCCCGGTCTCCAACGAATTTCGCAAGACTGGCGATCGCGCACTCACAAAACCTGCGAAGGCGGATCTAAAATTACAGACCCGGCAAGTTCAACCCACCCGTCAATTCTTCCATCTTTTCACGCATCGTCTCAGTCGATTTTCGGTAAGCATCCTTCATGGCAGCCGTGACTAAATCGGAAACAACTTCTGATCCTTCAGTCAAAACATCGGGTGAAATCACGACGCGAATGGGTTCCTGGTTGCCACTCAGAACCACCTTCACCAGACCACCCTGTGCTTCCCCTTCAATCTCCATTTCTTCAAGCTCTTCTTGAAGCTTCTTAGCTCCTTCTTGAACTTGCTGAGCTTTTTTAAAAGCTTCGGCTAGCTCTTTCATTTTGCCTAGTCCGAAGCCAAATCCTTGTCCTTGTGACATAACGCTTTAATGAAGTATGGGTTCAAAACAAACAGCAGTCTTATTATGGCACTGCTACACCAAGCTAGTTTATTTTCTATAATCTTTTGTGGAAAATTGGCAAAAATAATGAAATCGGGCGATCGCGTTTGACTTAAGTAGGTTTGATTTTTTAAACTAAAACTCACCTAAAATCTGCACCTCTGGTTCTAGCCAAAGGTTCCACCGATGATGTACTGCTTGCTGAGCATAGCAAATCAGTTGAAAAATATCGTTCGCGTTGGCACCGCCACAGTTAAGGATAAAGTTTGCATGACGCTGGGCAATTTGAGCGCCGCCAATTTGATAGCCTTTCAGCCCGACTTGCTCAATTAAACACCCTGCCTTGTAAGGATGGGGATTGCGAAAAACACTGCCGCAGCTTGGCAAATGATAGGGCTGGGTAGCACGACGCTGGTTTAGATGAGTGGAAGTTTCTGCATTTACCTGGGCAGGGTCAGCACCGGGCTTTAACTGGAAGGTTGCTTGGGTCACTAGCCAGTTTTTACCTTGCAAAACAGAGGTTCGGTAGGCGTAGCCTAACTCCTTAGGGGTGAAAATGCGCGTTGTGCCGTCGGGTAGGAGGACATGAGCATTGAGCAATGAGTCAGCCGTGCAGCCACCGTGGGCACCCGCATTCATGACGACGGCTCCCCCCACGGTTCCAGGAATACCTACTGCCCATTCCATTCCTTGCCAGCCTTGTTCCGCCACTTTCCAGGCGAGTCGTGGTAGGGGTTCGCCTGCGCCAACGGTTACCTGTCCTGTGGCAGAGTCAAATTGAAGCTGCCGGAGGCGACGAGTGCCAATTACTAGCCCCGATAACCCGCGATCGCTAATCAGTAAATTAGATCCGGCTCCCAGCAGCGTGATCGTCAACCCTTCAACCCGTGCCCACTCAAAACTAGCCTGTAATTCTTCAGGCGTTCGGGGAGCCACATACCATTCTGCTGGTCCTCCCACTCGAAAGGAAGTCAGCGTTGCTAAGGGAATATGGGCTTTGATCAACCCATCTGTTCCAGGCAACCGAATCTGATAAGCAGACGGCTTTAGAACGGATTGAGGACTGAAAGTTGAGCGCTTCACGCTGGTTAATTTGGGAGGATCGTAAGAAAGAGTCATGACTACTTAAAATGAATGCTCGTACCAGAATCCTGTAAATTTTCAATGACAATTTAAGCGACTCCGATACCCCTGAGCCTTAAACTGCCCTCACAGGGTTTAAGCGTGATTACACCAACGCTGTGCTAGGTCTTGCTCTAGCTTTTGGTGCGAAACCATGACTTCTGGAATAATCTGATTTAAGTTTCCGGCTCCCATAAACAGCGCCAGATCTCCAGGTCGGAGAATTTCGATCAAGAATTGATGGATGGATTGGCTAGACGCTCGGTAGAAGACTTTATCTTGATGACCCGCAATTAATGTTGCCAGAGTTTCACCATTGAGATCGGCAGGTTTTAACTCACCAGCGCTATAAATATCGCTAATCACCACCACGTCTGCATTTGAAAACGATGCGGCAAATTCAGATAAAAATGCTTGCGTTCGACTGTAGCGGTGAGGCTGAAAAATCGCTACGATTCGCTTAAAGGGAGACCCTGATTCCTGAACTTTAAGCCGTGCTGCCGCGAGGGTTGCCTGAATTTCGCTGGGATGATGGGCATAGTCATCCACAAACAAGATGTCGTTATATTCGCCGCGATGCTCAAATCGACGACGAGCGCCTTCAAAGGTGGCGATCGCTTGAGAAATAATTGAAAAACTCAGACCTAATAATCGCCCAACCGCCACGGCTGCAAGGGCATTGCTGAGATTGTGGCGACCCAGCAGTTTGACATTCAACTGTCCTAAGATAACCCCCCGTTCCCAAACTCTAGCCGTGCTGCCGCCCCGGTGAGAGATGCAATCAACCGTATAGGTGGCGTTTGCTTGCGGGTCTAGGCTGTAGGTGATGGAAGGAGTCAAGCGATCGCGCACAATCGGGCAATCGTAGCTGCCGATCAAAGTTTTGCAGTTCGCTTTGAAGGTTTGGAATGTTTCAATCACCTCCTCCAAGCTGTCGTAATGATCAATGTGGTCTAGTTCAATGTTGGTAATCACACCAATTTCTGAGGCGAGTTTGACTAATGACCCATCTGATTCGTCCGCTTCAGCCACTAAATAAGGACCCTCACCCATATGGGCATTGCCCTGCCAAGCATTCACTTCACCCCCAATCACAATCGTGGGATCTAAGCCTGCCTGCAACAGCATGTAGCCCACTAAGCTGCTCGTGGTGGTTTTACCATGAGTTCCGGCGATCGCGATTCCTCGGTATTCACGAATCAGGGCAGCCAGCACATCCGAGCGATGGTAGATAGCACATCCCAAGTCACAGGCTGCTTGATACTCTAAATTGGCAGATTGAATGGCAGTAGAGCAAATGACTTGGGGAAGCGTGGCTAATTGCGTCTCTGATATTTGACTGCGGTTCGATGCAGCATGCTTAGCAGAACCGGACATATTGGGTGCAGAAGTGGCTCCAACCACGGCGGGCGAGATCGCTTCAACAGCAGAACTCGATTGAAAAAACTCTAAATTACTCGGATCTTGAGTCCAAAAAATATGAACTCCGTTTTCCTGTAAGCGTTGAGTAATGTGGCTAAGGCGAAGATCTGACCCTGACACCGGCAAATTTCGCTTTGCCAACACATATGCTAGGGCTGACATGCCGATTCCACCAACACCAATAAAGTGGAAAGGCTTGCCGCTTAAGTCTATAGAAACCGGCATCGTAGTATCCTCACAAACCACACCAATAACACGCGCTATCATATCAGGAATAATCTTTTCAGCATACCTACCTACCGGATATTAGTGTCTCCGAAAAGATTAATTGCTGATTAACTGCTGTCCTGAAAGTTATATCACCCTCTACAGGTTTTCATTCTTTTACTCGAAAACTTTTTAAAATGAAACGCTCTGCTTTTTCATGCTGAAGCGTTCTGATCGGGCAAGACTTTTCCAGATTTTTTGGGTGAGAATGTCTGTTCGATAGGCTGTTGAGGCTATCTTGCGAGTTTATTTCTTCCAGCACATCTTCATTTTCTGCAAATTACAGTAGGGTTTGAAACGTGCATTCTTTCAATCCTAAACTGGCTTTTAAGTGGTGGAACCTTTACCCAAATCAAAACTAAAGATAGGAATTTTTGGGGGAACCTTTAACCCAATCCATTGGGGACATCTTTTAGTTGCTGAAACTGCCCTAGATCAGTTTGAATTGACGGGTATTATTTGGGTGCCAACGTTTCGCCCGTCCCATAAATCGGTCGAACTATTCGCATTTGAACACCGACTGGAAATGGTAAGACTCGCGATCGCGCCCCATCCAAACTTTTGGGTTTCCGATATAGAACCGCAGCAAGGAAATTCCTATGCATTGACCACATTGCTTGAGTTAGAAGCCTTACACCCACAATCAGATTGGCATTGGATCATTGGCTTAGATGCTTTTCAATCTCTGCCTCACTGGTACGAAAGCACTGTTGTCGCCGCTCAATGTACTTGGTTGGTTGCCCCCAGAAATGCTCAAAATTCTTCTACCCTCTGCCAGTCTGTAGCAGATCATTTTATCCAGCAGGATATTTCTTTCCATTGGCAGTTGCTCACTATGCCACAGGTCGGAATTTCCTCTAGCCTAGTTCGAGATTATTGGCAACAAGGGCGATCGCTTCGCTATCTTGTGCCCGACTCAGTGCGACACTATCTCACCACAAAATTGTCCGTTTCTGCCTAATTTGGCTTCTTCAGATGAAAAAACTTTAATTGAAAAACAAATTTCTTAAGTCTTGAAAGGGCTTTGGCTCAATGCTTTCAGCGCAAAATATCGAAGTATTTTGTTGCACTGGGATCACCTCGCATCTTATGATTTTCTTAATAACTAAGATTTATTTAATGAGGGCAAGACGCAGTGATTAGAGTAGCGATTAATGGCTTCGGGCGTATTGGGCGCAACTTCATGCGCTGCTGGCTAGGCAGAGAGAACAGTCTAATTGACCTCGTTGCCATCAATGACACGTCTGACCCTAGAACAAATGCCCACCTTCTTCGATATGACTCAATGCTCGGCAAAATGGACGAAAGCGTTCAAATTGATGCCGATGACAACAGTATTACGGTGAATGGAAAAGTTATTAAATGTACCTCCGATCGCAACCCCGAAAATCTACCCTGGAAAGAGTGGGGTATTGACCTAATCATCGAATCTACAGGGGTTTTCATCAGCAAAGAAGGAGCCTCTAAGCACCTCAAAGCAGGTGCTAAAAAGGTGCTGATTACGGCTCCTGGAAAAGGAGAAGATGGCACCTTTGTCGTTGGCGTGAACCATCTCGACTACGACCACGACAAGCACAACATCATCAGTAATGCAAGCTGCACCACCAACTGTCTTGCCCCTGTTGCTAAAGTACTCAACGATAACTTTGGCATCATCAAAGGCACGATGACCACCACCCACAGCTACACTGGCGACCAACGCTTGCTAGATGCCAGCCATCGCGACTTGAGACGGGCACGAGCTGCCGCAATCAACATTGTTCCAACATCAACGGGTGCTGCAAAAGCCGTTTCTTTAGTGCTGCCTGAACTCGCTGGCAAGTTAAACGGCATTGCCCTACGGGTGCCTACTCCCAATGTATCGATTGTGGATCTCGTGATTCAAGTTGAGAAGAACACGATCGCCGAACAGGTGAATGAGGTTCTGAAAAATGCGGCGGAAGGGTCTATGAAAGGCATTCTCAAATATTGCGATTTGCCTCTTGTCTCTAGCGATCATGCAGGCACCTTTGAATCGGCGATCATTGATGCAGACTTGACCATCGTCATGGGCGGCGATCTAGTCAAAGTCATTGCCTGGTATGACAACGAATGGGGCTACAGTCAGCGAGTTGTAGATTTGGCTGAAATCGTAGCCCAAAAGTGGGCTGCTTAAACTTTCAAACCTGATTAAAAGTAGAAGTCACTACCATTCAGGAGTCAGTCTAATCGGCTAGCCCTGAATGGTAGTGTATTTGAACTAGAGATTAGTATTGGCTAACCGTTCCATTTTTCTAACTCCCCTGCCACTTGCTGCATCAAGGCTTGCCAGTCTTCCGGTTGAGGTTGGCGGAACAGGCGCATGGTGGGATACCAAGGCGTATCATCGCGATCGCTGAGCCAGCGCCAATCTGCAACGTGGGAAAGCAACAGCCAGACGGGTTTGCCCAGTGCCCCAGCCAGGTGAGCGACGGAGGTATCGACGGTAATGACCAGATCCAATTGGGCGATCGCGGTGGCGGTATCTGCCATATCGTTTAGGTGGCTGTTGAGATCCTGTAGGCGATATTTCCAGCCAAGCTCGGCAATTTCTATCTGGGGAATGCCTTTTTGCAAACTATAGAACGCGATGTTTGGCATCGCTAAAATTGGCTCAAACTGTTCTAGAGAGAGCGATCGCCGATAGTTTTGTTTATAGAGATTGCCGCCTGCCCAAACGATGCCCACCTTTAAGGTTTGAGCAGGTAAGGTTTGAGCAGGAGGATTTAGGGAAGTCGCGGCGATCGGCAGTTGCCAATTCGATGCAGGCGGATCAATATAGGGCACCGAGTGCGGCACTGTTTCTAACGTGGTGCCCAGAATGGTCGGCAAGCTTAGGAGTGGCGCATATACATCAAATGCAGGCAGCGGCAAGCCCATGGGAATAAACTCCTCGATTCCTGGTAACGCAGACAGCAAGCGAATAAGGGGGCGATGACAGGTGAGAATGACTCGTCCACCGCTTTGAGTGGCGATCGCGGCATAGCGAATAAATTGCAGGGTGTCTCCCAATCCTTGTTCTGCGTGGAGTAACAGGGTTCGCCCTGCCAATGGCTTTCCATCCCACACGGGCTGCTTAAACGGACAGGGTGGAAATTCTCCTGTTTTGAACCGCCATTCATATTCCGCAAACCCTTCTTGAAAATTGCCTTGTTGAATCAGCATTAATGCTCGGTTATATCGGGCGATCGCATGATTAGGGCTAAGGGCAAGGGCGCGGTTTACGATGCTCAGCGCTTCAGCCAAATTGCCCTGATCGAGCAGCGCTTTAGAGAGTCCAATAAGGCTATCTAGGTGATCGGGCTGAAGATCAAGCGCCTGTTGATAAAAATGGATGGCAAAGCCCGATTTTCCTTGCAATTGCAGCGCCGATCCCATGCCGTGGAGTGCAGCGATATTGCTAGGATTTGTGGCTAAAGATTGTTGATAGAGCGTAATTGCGGGTTCATATTGCCCTTGCTCTAAATGAATGCTTGCTAAAACATTGTGAGCTTGCACATTCGCTGGCGCAAAGTTAATGATTAGATTGAAATTGGCGATCGCCTCATCCATCAAGCGTTTTCCCTGTTTCCATAGCGCCAAGTTCAAGTTTTCTCGCGCTTCTCGATGCTCTGGGCGGATGGTCAACGCCTGCCGATACAGCACAATTCCTTGCTCTAAGTTGCCCTGCTGACAGCAAATCACTCCCATCATGGAGAGCGCATCTACATTTTGCGGCTGCTGCTGCAAAATTTGACGATACAACTGCTCGGCGGCGGCAATGTTTCCGGCTTGGTGATGGGCGATCGCGCGATTGAATACTTCAGCGGCATTCACAGACGATGGATTCAGCGGAAAGGAGCTAGTCAATAATCATCTCCTGATACCGGGATGAAAGAACAGGTTTAGTCTATCGCTTCTGTGAGCGATCGCAAAAAACAGGGTCAATATCACTTGACACGTTGAAACATTTGCGAATCCAAGACTTTTCGGTAATTATGGATTACCCTCTCATCCGCTCTATTCCATGCCGCCTCTGCCATGATGATCGAAATTGTTCCCTTTACCTTCGAGATTAGCCCCGTCGCGATCGCGGGAACTAGCTTGTGGTCGTTGGCGCTTTATCTCGGCTTATCTCCGATCAGTGAATGGGTGATTCTGCAACTAAATCGCTGGTTTAACTTCGCCGAGCGATCGCTTTACCTATCACAAGAAGAATTTGAACGCGATCGCCTAGGACGAGAAGCTCAAAATGCTTTCTACGCCTCCATTCTTAGTATTTTCCCCTTCTTTATCTTCGGCGGATTGTGCAACTTTGGCGTGGAAGCAACCTTAGGACAAAGCTGGGCAATCAGCACTGGAACTCTGGCGTGTTTGAGTTGTGCCATTTATGAACTGGGGCGAAGAGACGGACTGGAATGAGAAAGTTTTGAGTTTTGAACTCTCAGTTTTCCTAAGATTCTCCTCTCTTCTTTCTTCCCTCTTCTCTCCCCCCCAATACCTCTTGCACTAACTGCACTAATTTTTCAGCCGCGCCCGGCTGTCCGCGTACTGCTCGGAGTTCACTCCGCATTGTTTGTAATGTTTCAGGATGCTCCAAGTAGTGCGTCACCTTTGCCGCCACCTCTTGGGGCTGAAACTCGCCATACCATTCGGGGACAATTTCTCGTTTTGCCCAAATATTGGGCCACGCCCTCAGCTTTGGACGAAGAGAAGCCAGCCAGCTAATTAATGTTGCCATACTCGTTCCAATCGCAGGCAGATTGACCAATAATCCGGGCAGCCCATCCCAAGCTCGCATAATGTTGAGTTGATGCATGGGCACCAGCACCAGCATCGGAACCGCCAAGGCACCCAATTCAGCCGTGTTTGCCCCAATTGTAGTCAGGCAAAGAGTGCAGCGCGACAGCACCTCATAGGCGGGAAATTGGCTCCATAGAAGCACCTCGGTTCCGGCAGACGTTTTCAATCGGGGCAATTGGTCGGCGGCATCGGGAATAATTAGAGCCGCAGATGCCCAACCGAGCTTTTGAATAATCGGATTTTGCGCTGAATCGGCATAGCTGGCAAGGGTTTTCAGATCGAGGGAGGGGGCTACTGGAATCACAAATTGGGCAGCGGGATAGGTTTGATGCAGATGGTCGGCGATCGCCAGCGTCAGGGGCACTCCCAAAATCAGCTTCATCGGTTTAGAGCCGGGAAGCAGTCCAATTAAAAGTGGAGCATTGAGTTCAGCGATTTGCTTATCCTGGCTGCCTTCAAGCTTGCCGGCTTCTGCCATCAGATCGCCAACGACAGTAAATTTATGAGCATATTGAGGAGAAACGCGATCGCAAATCGTTGAATTCATTACGCCAAAGCGATCGACGAGGGAATGCCAACGCGCTTCCCATTCTGCATAAACAACAGTGCGATACCCCAACCGTTTGCCAATCACCACTGGGAAAAACTGATCGCCACCCAAAAACAGCACAATCCCGTTTAATCGCCAGTCCCAGTTTTCCTGGGTTTTACCCAATAGCAAAAATGGAAAAAACTGAGCGGCTTCCTGAACGCGATCAATTTCAGTAAAGCGACGGGCGATCGCGCCTTCCTGACCGCTAGCATTCGCGCAGGGCGACAGCACCACTGAGATTCTTACTTGGGTGCGGTCGTCCCCCAGTTGTCGGCGTAGTTCCTTAACTACGGGATGCACCCACGTTGCTAATTCTCCAGGACCATTCGACAAAATCAAAATATCAACAGGCTGACTCACAAAAAACTCCTGATACGTTTGGAAACTCACTCACTTCAGGGCTGAGAGGAAAAACGGGCGTTGCTGAAAGCGCGATGGATTGCAAAGTCTGCCCACTATTCAAGAGTAAGCAATCTACACCCTAGCCCTCCTCATGATTGTCTAACTATGCCGGGATAGAATGCTTTTTAGCGGAAAAGAGCAGGCGAAACTAGGCGCGATCGCAGCCGAAAGAGCGGCGAAAGCGGAAGCCAAACGCAATCAGCAAAAAGAGAAATCTAAAAAACCGCAAAAACATAACCAGTTCAACAACCCTGTGTATCCTGTAAGCCCTGATGTTTTTCAGAAATACTGCCCTAAAATGCTGTAATTGGGGGTGGTAAATAACTCTAGGGACTATGCACCAGCTAGCCAGCAAAGTAAAAGTTTCACCGAAGGTATTTACACCAATCGCGATCGCACTAGGAATTCTAATTTTAGGTGGCTTGGGCTACCGTTTATATGGACAGCACCAGACGCTTCAAGACTTTGGCAAGCAGATTCAATCACTGCCAGTATCGGTTCCCCCTGAAGAGAAACTTAAATTAGAGAAAGAGCGCATTGCACTAGAAAGTACGCTCACAAGCACTCTGGCTCAAATCCTTACGGGTGGATTTTTCTTTATCACTGCCTATTTTACTTGGGGAAACCTTCAAGTTGCTAATGCAAAACAAATCACTGAACGGTTCACTCAAGCCATTAACCAACTCGGAAGTGAGAAGATCGAAGTCCGATTAGGCGGCATCTACGCCCTAGAGCGAATCGCTAAAGATTCGCCGAAAGACCACTGGACGATCATGGAAGTCATGACGGCGTTCGTGAGGGAGCATTCCAAGCTGCAAAAGAGCAATCCAAAACAAACGTTTCTGACTGATTTTCTGCCTCAGTCTCAGCCTAGCGAAGACAACACACAGCATAAAATCGCTACTGATGTCCAAGCGGCATTAACCGTAATTGGACGGGGAGATCGAAAAAAGGAAGAACCTCATCAACGCATTGATTTAAAGCAGACAGATCTCAGCGGTGCCAACCTCAACCGTGCCGAACTCTTCGGTGCTGACCTCAGCCATGCCAACCTCAGCGGTGCAAACCTCATCGGTGCCAACCTCAGCGGTGCAAATCTCATCGGTGCCAACCTCAGCGGGGCTTACCTCGGCGGTGCAAACCTCAGCGGTGCCTACCTCATCGATGCCAACCTCTTTCGTACTAACCTCTTCCGTACTAACCTCAGCGGTGCAAATCTCATCGATGCCAACCTCAACCGTGCCGAACTCTTCGGTGCAAACCTCAGCGGTGCCTACCTCAGCAGTGCAAACCTCAGCGGTGCCTACCTCAGCAGTGCAAACCTCAGCGGTGCCAGCTTCTTCGATGCCAACCTCAGCGGTGCCAATTTCTTCGATGCAAACCTCAGCGGTGCCAACCTCAGTGATGGTAAAAACTGGACTGAAGCACAGCTTGCCGCAGCCAAACTTTGTAACACTCTGTTGCCAGAAGGGTGCAACTTGAACCCAAATCGAGACTGTGAAGCGTTGGGCATTTCACTCGACGCACCCCTACCAGATCCACCAGAGTAGTTCATGAAATCCCACGCAAAGCGATCGCGCTCTAATTTTGGTTGGGCTGAGATTGAAGTTGTTGGAGTTGAGCGATCGTTATGCCAGTGATTTCAGCAATCATCTCCAGAGGTAAGCTCTTCTGAAGCATTTTCAGAGCCAGCGATCGGCGCTCATCTTCTCGTCCCTGCTCTCGTCCCTTTTCCATCCCTAACTGTTCAATCGACGTGATATAAGGCATCTGGCGCTCCTGCTCATACTGCTCAAGTTGATCGCGGAAGACCTGCTTCAACCCCTCCGGTAACTCCATCATCCAATCGAGAAATCGGAATAGATTGAGTATATCCTGTCGCTCATAACCCTGTTCATACAACCGCCGCGTCAGCCGAAACTTCCAGTCCTTCCGCGCCACGGCATCATTGCGCGTCTCCTTCGTCTTCAAGTGTGCCATGACCGCGATCGCAAAAGGATTGCGGCTAGACTCTAACTCTGCCCAACGTGAAGCATAATCCAGCAGCTTGATCATGGGAAAGCGAAAAGACACCTCACACCCCCAAAGGGCATCTTGAAATGTCTGGGGTCGCCAAGTGGCTCGCTCATCTCCCAAAATCGCTAAGCTGGCAATCTTTTGGTGATAGCGATCGCGCAATCGGTAGTAATACACAAACATGCGATCGCTAAACTGTTCTTCTTCTTGGCTTTGGATTTCAATATGAGCGAAGACCCAAGTCTCTTCACCACTGAGTTTCCAGACTTTTACAAGCTTATCGACTAGCCGCTTGCCCAGTTCTGCATCCCGCACAACTTGCTGCAATTCTTGATCCAAAAAGTCATAGCCTCGGCTCCAGTCAATATCAGCGTGAATTTGGGGAAAGAAGAACTGTATGAAGTCTTGGAAATAGGCTTCCAGAATCTCCTTCCAAGGGCTATCAAACTCGTCACGCGATCCGGTCATGGGTTCTCTGAAAAATGATCGCCTAGTGTAACAGATACGCCAGAGGCTGATGATTTCAGCGATCGCCCCTCCATTTCCGTCTTTTTTCCCTTTTTTACTATTTGTCGTGCAACTGCATAAGTCCTGCTCCTTTTAAGATTCGTTGCGAATTTAATTGGCGTTCCTGGAAAAATCGCCGTTTTAGAAAGCATCGGCTACGCTAGTCTGCGTGAATCCATGCAACGATTTGAGTCGCGAAAGCAATGCAGTATTCTGTAAATAATCTCTTCGATATACTGGGCGATCGCCGACTGCTCGCGATCACCGATGGCATTCCAGTGGAGTTTGCCTTTTTGCCCGGTGAAGCCAATGATGTCCGGGGACTCAATGCCTTGCCCTTGAATTTGCCTGCCCACACTCCAATCTATGCCGATGCTGCCTATACGAACTATCAAGTTGAAGATAGTCTTGAGCAGACCGATGCCATCACTTTGCAAGTGGCTCGTAAACGCAATTCCAAACGCCCTGATTCTCCCACTCTCGCTTACATCAAGCAAACCCTCGCCACTTCATTGAAACTGTTTTCAGTGGCATTACGGCTCAATTTCCCAAATCAATTCATGCAGTGACGATGGATGGCTTTTTGCTGAAAGTTTCTACTTTTATCGTTGGTTTCACCCTTAAAGCTGCTTTTATCGACTAGTCCTTCATTCCTGCTCAATCGGGTACTAACTGCTTTCGCGAGAAAGTTTGACTCGTTCACCGGAGTGCGCTTCACAGTCATCTCCCATCTCCAGATAACCCGCAACTTGGGTTAGATAGTAGGAAACAGTGAGAGAATCTTCTGGTTCCTAACCTCTTGCCTCTTGCCTTTTCCTTCAACTCATCGATTTAACAATTGAGTCGTCGTATAAGGATTCGACTTTGAGCGGTTGAGGCACAATTTTGAATTCATAAGCCGCTTTTGCCGTGAGTTCGAGGTTACCAATCAAGCTGTTGGGATTTGCCTTGTTGAAAGCAACTGTTTGGTTGCTTTCTAGGTCAAACAATTTTGCGCCTTGCAGCTGCGCTTTCACCTCGTCTCCCGAAACACCTAATTTTTTGCCTGCGATATTAAATGCCTCTGTATCGTTGGCGTTCAACAATTTCACCGCTTTATCGACTGCCCGAAAGTAGGCTTGCAGATCGGTTTTGCGCGACTGAATCAGCGGGTCACGAGCAATCACCACATCGGCAATTAGGTTGGTTCCTTTGGTGGAAAAGACGACTTCGCCACCGCCTTGTTTTGCGGCTTTGGTGAGATAGGGTTCGTAGGAAACCGCCATGTCTACTCGTTTTGCGCCAAAGGCAGCGGCGGCATCGGCGGCGGCTAGATTTTTGATGACCACATCTTTCTCGGTTAGCCCTGCTTTTTGTAGATAGGCTGCCAGCAAAATCTTTTGAAACAAAATATCTTCACGACCCACGGTTTTGCCTTTGGCATCTTGGGGAGACTTGATATCTCGTCCCAGAATGCCGTCTGCGCCGTTGGAGTAGTCCACTAGATAAATAATCTTGACGGTGGGATCTTTTGCCAAGATTTGAATGGCATCCCCGGAGGTCAACCAGGCGAGATCAACTTTGCCAGCGAGAAAGGAAGTGATCTGTTCGGTATTACTTTGAAAGAAGAGATCTTGAACGTCGAGCTTTTCGTCTTTGAAAAAGTTTTTGCCGACTGCCACATGATGTCCTGAATAGCCAACCCAGTTGTTGGTGGCAGAGACGAGGGGCTGAGATTGGGTAGCGTTGGGCTGCTGAGAGCAGGCGACGACCAGAAGCAAAGAGGCGAAGGCAAGAGAGAGCGATCGCACAATGGCAGAGAACTTAGGCATAACAGCAGTACTTTTAAGGAATGAATGGGTCAAATTAAACGGCAGTCGGGTCGCCGCGTAGCGCATGAATCACCTGGCGTTTGATGGCGACAAACTCAGACGAGAGTTTGATATCCAGTTCTCGGTGTTCAGGTAGAAGGATGGGAATTTCCGAGTGCATCCGTCCGGGTCGGGAACTCATCACGTAAACCCGCTGGGATAGGTAAATCGCTTCTTCGACATCGTGGGTAATCATCAGAATGGTGACATGAGTTTGCTCCCAGAGATTGAGTAAAAACTGCTGCATTTGCTCTTTGGTTTGAGCATCCAGCGCGCCAAACGGTTCATCCATCAGCAAAACGGCGGGTTCGTTTGCCAAGGCACGGGCGATCGCCACTCGCTGTTTCATCCCGCCCGATAGCTGTTTGGGATAGGCATCGGCAAAGGGCACCAGTCCAACCACGTCTAAAAAATAATGGACGCGATCGCGCTGTTCTGCTTTGGATAACTTCTGTAGTTGCAATCCAAAAGCGATGTTTTTAGCCACCGTTAGCCAGGGATAAAGCGTATAGCCCTGAAACACCATGCCGCGATCGGAACCAGGACGACCCGTAACCGATTGCCCATCCACCAGCACCTGTCCAGATGAGGGCGCAACCAGACCCGCAATGATATTCAGCAGCGTAGACTTGCCACAGCCTGATGAACCGACTAAACAGACCAATTCCCTGGAATAAATTTGAAACTGAATATTTTCCAAAACGGACAATTGTCCACCTGTTCCTGGGTAGGCTTTGCTGATGTTTTGAATTTCCAGTTTTGCAACTGAGATCGATCTGTCGGCATGGTCTGGCGTGGCTATAGAATCTGGATATTTCATCACTCAAGCTCTTCATAAGGGATACAGCAGTTTTCGCTCAATTTATCTCCCGTCGCGAGAAAAAGATTTTCCAATAAGATTTTCAATAAGAAAGCCCAAGAGAGCCACAATCTGTTGAGCGATTGCCAGCTTCTCCCGGGCTTTTTTCCCGCCGTGTAACCCTTCTTAAAGTGCGATTAGCAAATTAGTGGGGCTTGCCTCTCTCGGACCAGGCGTTCAATTAGTCAATTAATTCAACCGGAACCCTAGAGGCTTATTATTCAAAATTTCTTAGATTAGGCATACCAACCCTACAAAATTGAAGCTGTATCAAAAGCCACATATACCGCAGATTATTAAGCGCGGCATTTGCCATAATCTACTGAAGCGCATTGCTTTCAGCCCTTTTCAGGCGAAGTGAATTAAGTTCTATTAATCTAAGAGGGAAGAAAACAACGCGATCGCATCACTGCTCACGTCACTATTTATTCATCTGGTTTAGCAGCCACAACGCCGACACAATCCCGACAAACTGCGCCAAAATCACATTGATGCTTGCCTGCACGACAAACGTATCTGCTGGTTGAATAAAACGCGATGGGTCAGTATTCACAAAACCACCGATGCCTTGGCTGAGCGCCTTGCTCACCAGCAAGCCCACCACCGTCTCGGCACCTAAAATCGCCAGCAGCATCCCCACCAAACTAACCATTAAGCCAAAGCGAATCGCTTGAACTGCTTCAGATTTCCTAGGACGAACCGTTTTATCACTGCCCAGCCTGCGCCCATAGGAGACATAGCGACTGAGCGCCCAAAACATATTGAAGCCTAAAAGCCCAAGCCCAACTACTGTTAAAATGCCCCCAACCCCTGTACCTGGGTTGGTTGCCGAAGAACCTGCGCTGCGACCGGCTGCCACAGCAAAAATTAACGTGATCGTAGAAACCACCGTTAATACCAATTGCACCCAAAAGCTAACCCAGCCTGTGAGTCTAAAAGCTTTAGCTATTTGCTGAATGGTGGGTGACGGACCACCAGAGAAACCTGTTTTATTCATACCCTCTGTTGTAAGCGCTCCACCCAAAGCATCCTAGCGAATGTTAGCCATTAGATGGGCAAAACCTGCATGGCTATAGTGTCGCATGGAGACAGAACCTTTGGTCTATTCAGGTCGTTCATTCAGTTCAATCAAAAATTCTTCAGCTTCAAATTAGAAAGCTTCGTAGCAGTTTGCATTAGGATGTGGGCAGGATATTTATCTCGTGAGCCGTTATTTAAACTGCCGATAAAAATTCTGATTGATGGTTTGATTGAAAGCTTTGATTTTTTGTTTGTGGGAATCAGATTGATTTATGTCCACTACACTTTCTCCTAAAAACCTTGCCCCAGAGCTTCCCCCCTTAAAAGTGCTGATTGTGGAGGATGACCCGATGATGCAGTTGGGGTTAGAGCAAACTCTAGGAGAGTATCCCCAGTTAACGATCGCAGGGCTGGCTGGCGACGGTTATGTCGCGGTTGAAATGGCAAAATCTTTGAAGCCAGATATCATTGTGATGGATATTGGCTTACCGCGCCAAGATGGGATTGCTGCCACCCAGCAGATTAAGGCGATTTTGCCTGAAATTCATATCGTTATTCTTACGTCCCATATGACTGAGATAGAGGTGATTGCGGCACTTTCTAGCGGTGCAGATGCGTTTTGCATTAAAGGAACGAATGTGGAGCGATTAATTGCAGCGATCGCTGCTGCTCAAGAAGGAGCCACCTACCTCGATCCTCAAATTGCCCGTCGCGTTATCGAACACCTGAAGCCACCCACATCCCCAACAATTGTTGGACGACTTTCTCAGCGTGAAATGGAAGTACTCAAACTCATGGTCGATGGCTACAGCAACCCTGAAATCGCAACTGCTCTGTATCTGAGTCCCAACACTATCAAAACCCACATTCGAGGAATCATGAATAAGCTCGCCGTGGATGACAGAGTGCAGGCAGCCGTCGTTGCCCTACGAGCCGGACTTGTCTGATCAAGCGATCGGGCAGAGTGACCCATTTACAACTCTATGGAGTCTTAATAAAAGGAATCTTAATAAAAATCGTCAGAAAAGGTTGCGCCCCTCGTCTGACTAATCTCCAAAAAATGCATAATGTAAGAGATTTTCAGGCATCACCCGGAAAAACTGTTTTCCCTCAGTAAGTAAAATTAGTCCATTGAGTGGATGTTGTTTTCTATCGCTATTGCTAAGGTTAGGGAACAAAGACATTCACTGGGTTTTCTCGCAGTTTACGCTCAATGCTCATCGCTTGTTTAGATGGTAAAAAACATGAAGTTTGAAGATATTTATCGCTTTTTCCAAGCACCGCCTCCTTTCTATCTCAACAAAGAACTGGCAGTCTGTTATGTTCTTGCCGTTCTTGTTCGTGGGGATTCCTATGGAACTGAACTCATTCAGCTTCTCGAAAATGAAAGTAATGCCTATCGCCTTTCCGACACGGTTCTTTATAGCGCTTTAAAGTTTCTGGAAGAGGAAGGAATTATTGCAGGATATTGGAAAAAGGTTGAGGGAAGAGGTCGCCCACGCCGGATGTATCAAATTCAAGATGATGCCCAGCAACATGCTAAAGAGCTTTCACATCTTTGGCAAGAATATGTTAATCGCTCTAACAGTACGCCTCAAGCGTCTGAGTTAGCTCACAGCTAGCAATGGATAGGTAAATTCTGTTATGGGTGTTCCTGTTCTGTCATCCACGGTCTTTTTGACCGTGCTGATGTTAATTGGGCTAGTATTCTTCATTCGTGCTTCAGTGAAAGATCGAACTCAGACGCTTTCATTCACGTCGGAGCAACCTGAAGCAACCTTGGCAAGTCAGTTACAACGCTATTTCACTCAGCGTGCTTATCAAGTGACAGCGGTTGATAGAGAGGAGGACAAGATTACATTTGAAGGGATCGTTCGTCCTAGCGTTTTTCTAGCAATGTTTGTAGTGATGCTAGCGGTAGTTGGAATGCTGTGTCTATCACTTATATTAGTGATCTCATTTCCTAGCTTGTCTAGGGGCGCTTTTATGCCGATAGTCCTCTCTCCGCTTGCAGGGTTCTTTTATTGGCAAAACGCGAAGCGTCCTGAGAAAGTCGTGCTTAAACTTGAAGCCGCCTCAAAGGATCTATCGACTTCTCAAAGTCTACTGACTGTGGTTGCCCATCGTGATGAATTACTAGAGTTACAGCGGGCACTTCCATTGAAACTCGCTGAATAGGTTTTGTTTTCATCTTTCCCAAAAAGTAGTCCCGCTCGGAATCTTTCTGAGCGGGACTACTTTTTAGAGAAAAATTTCTCTGCTTTATTCAAGCTTTCCGTGCAGACATCACCATCTCCAGCGGAACTTCATCTTCAGGTGGTCTTAAGCTAGGGAAAAGGAAATGATTTTCTTCGACATACTGCGCTCCAAAAAGCCCTTTCTCCGCCCAGAAGTACCGATCCGTGGTATGCTCGTTTCGCTTAACGAGTAATAGAGCAGGCGGAAGAATCCCTTCTGAATGAATAAACTTGCGGGCTGCCGTTACTGGCTTGTCTTCCCCACACTCGATGCTGAACTGTGGTATGTGCTCCAAAATTCTGCGACCCTCTTGCCGACGGCGGCTTTTACGCTTGCGTCTCCTTGCCAATCCCGCTACCCCCTTAACTAATGACTCTATTTAAGTGTAGTTTTAGTTACAAAACCCGTCGCAAGTATATCGATTTAGCTCAAAAATTACAATTTGTTTTAACCCATTGATACAAAGACTACATCTTTCCCTAAAAACAGGTAAAAATACTTGTACTTAGTAAAGTAATTTCTGACCTTTTTAAGATAAGCATTTTACAAGAATAAAAAGCGGTTATTGGCATGTTAATGCCCATTAGTCCTGAGTTTATTGCCCTATGTCGATCGCAGATTTTGCTGCTGACCCAAGCGGTTGGTGCGTCGATGAGTGTGGTTTACATTAACCAAGAGCGAGAAGAGGGGACTTCAACTCAGTTAGTGCCCATTGCTGTTTATCCTGATGGCTCTGTTGATCTACGGGAACTTGAAGCGTCGCTAGTGTCTGATGGCAGTGTATCCTCATCGTCTGTGCAATTGCCGAGAGGGAAGATGCTGCCTCAAGCCGGGGAAACTGGAAGTAATGACCTTGTAGCGGCTGGAGAATCGAACCTTTTGCCGTTAGAGATACCCCATTCATTCCAACCGATCGCAGAAAACTCATCTCTGGCAAATCAGCGCCAAATTGTGTTGCCATTGATGCATGAAGAGATGATGTTGGGATTGCTGGTGACGCAGCGAGACGATCGCGCTTGGACGGTCTGTGAAGAGACTCAGGTAGAAGAAGTTGCAACGTCGATCGCGATTGCTTGTGTTTTAGATCAGCGGTATCAATGGATGAATCGCGATCGGCAGCGAGAACATGCCTTGCGAGTCCAACAGCACGACATGATGGATAATCTGCTGCATCAATTTCGCAATTCTCTCACCGCCTTACAAACCTTTGGTAAACTGCTGATCAAACGGATGATACCAGGGCAGACCCAGGATATCGCTACGAATATGGTGCGAGAAGCCACGCGCCTTAAAGAACTCTCCCAGCAAATTGAGTTAGTCACTGGCATTAATGCCCCCCAGCTAGCACTTTCTTCTAGCATGGATGATGAAATCGCAACTTTGGTTCAGCCATTAGGAGATGCGGTCATTGAAGTGCAAACTCTTCCCCTCTTGCCAACAGCAGGTTTTTTGATAGGCACTTCTTTTCCGTTAGAGCGCTGTTTAATCGAGTCTGTAGTCGAGCCTTTAGTTGCCTCTATGAGAACGTTGGCAGAGGGCAAAAAACAAATGTTACACAGTCAAATTTCAGAGGATCTGCCGCCTGTTTGGGCAAATCCTCAAGCGTTGCGAGAAGTGTTGCATAATTTACTTGAAAATGCGGTTAAGTATACGCCTAGTGGTGGTCATATTTTCATTACAACAATTGAAAATGAGTCTGACACTGAGCTTAGGGTCGAATCTGAAGGTCATTTATCTTGGCTAGAAATTGCGATCACGGATACCGGATTTGGGATTCCCCAGCAAGATTTGCCCCATCTGTTTGAGCGGCACTATCGCGGAGTACAGGCTGAAGGAACTATTCCTGGAAGTGGGTTAGGGTTGGCGATCGCGAAAACGCTGATAGAACAGATGCATGGCACAATTCAGGTGATGAGTCCGGCTGATTTAGCTAGAGTCGATACTGCTGAATCCACGTCTAAATTTGCGTCAATGTTTATGAATAGACCCGGTACTACTTTTGTGGTGCAGCTTGCGATCGCGATCGACCATTCAGAGGATCGGTTTCAGTCAAACATATAAATACTAAAAAAAGCTAGAGATTTAGATTATCTAAACCTCTAGCTTTGAACCATAGACTCATCCGATCACCCAAGACAGATGCTCAAACCGGTCACCTCAAACCGATCACCAGTTTCATTTCCTTAAGGGATCACCAAATCAGAATTCAGCGTTAGCAACAAGTCGGTGTTTGGATTGATGGCAAACAAATCAATGCGATCGCGGAAGAGGAAGCTTAAACCGGCACCGACAAAAGCGCCAGGAAGAACTTCATAGAATTTAATGTTGCGATCGCCTGTTACTCCGGCAATTCCAGCCGCCGCACCTGCGCCTACCACCGTACCTGCTGCAATCTTGCCAACTGAAGGCGACTTGGTAATGGTTTCAGTTTTGGTGATCAAGCTAGATGCCGCATTGACCGGCAACCGCTTCCCGTCGGGTAGAACAACTTCACCCGCCGTAAACTGAGCGCCGTTAGGAGTCGTGATCAACTGACCCACCACATCGCTGCCAGCCGGAATTAGCACTTGTCCTTGCGAGGTCACCACATTTTGAGCAACCTTCATGGTGAACGGAGTGGGTGCCTCATTCTTAGCCAACAGAACCTTGTCAGCCCCTTCAAACCTTACTGGTATAGACGTGCCCGCTGGAATTCTCACTCCGGCAGAGGGAGCATCACCCACAATGAAGGGGGATTGAATTGGAGCAATTTGTCCGGTGCTAACTAAAGACTGGAACAGGAACGCTGCTACGTCTGCCCGTGTTGCGACCTCATTGGGTCTGAGGAGCCGAATATCGGGAAAGTTAACGACCATCCGTCGTTGAGTTGCCGCAGCCACGCCATTACGAGCATATTGAAGGACGGTATTACCGTCGGCAAAGATACCCAGGGTCGTATCTACGGAGCCAGTTGGGGCATAGCTTAAGCCGCTAGTGAGAGAAACCAACACCTGCGATCTCGGAATGTTTTCACTGGGTCTGAATACATTCCCTGGATAGCCTGCCATAAAGCCCATGGTGTAAGCCCGTTGAATGGGAGCCGCCGCCCAGTTATTTGAGGGGACATCCACAAACGTAATGGGTTCGCGCACTCGTGGCTTGTTAAAGGCTTTATTGATCATTGCCGCAAATTGGGCACGGGTTACAGGCTGTTCAGGGCGGAAAGTTCCGTCTTCAAAGCCTGCAATTACACCACGGGCAGCCAGTTCGCTAATAAACGGAGTTGCCCAGTAATTAGGCGGCACATCGGGGAAAGAAGACTGAGAGTACGCTGGAGTACTCATCATTACCATCGGCGCAACCGTTCCGGTTACGAGTCCTAAGGCTACTAATGCAGTAGCCCCAGACTTCCAAGAGTTAGAATTCAACATGGGAGGACTCTCCAAAGAAACATCGACTATTCGTTAGATATATAGACCTTACACAAGGTAAGAAGGTTCCTCAGGAGATCACGGCAGAAACTGGCGATTATTTAGCAAAAATGCTGTGATTTTGGAGTTTCTGTTGGGCGATCGCCTGGTGCTTCTAAAGCTAGAGACGCACCACCAGCGAATTAGTTGCTCCTAAACGCTGAATTGGTTCCCCCCAGGAAAATTAGGCAATGAACCAATGTAGGACGACATCACAGCAGCCGAAAACCACCTCTCAGAGCTATTAGCAAGTCTTGCAACTGCATAATACTCGCAGAAATGTTTAATGAACGATTAATCGATCGCATCATAAAGCCCTATGAAGGCTATTCTGCGATCGCAGTTTTTAGCTGCCAAAAAATTGCAACTCAAAACTGTAGTATTTAGATACACCTATGGTTTTGGAAAATCCGAAGCCGGACGGAATGATTCTACCGGAACACCTTGCAACGCCCGCGACATAAAGTTTCGCCAAATGGGTGCCACAAAAGTTCCCCCCGTTGCCCCATGCCCAATAGACGTGTAGTCATCATTTCCAACCCAGACTGCCGTCGCCAATTGAGGCACATAGCCCACAAACCAAATATCTCGTTCAGATGTAGTCGTTCCCGTCTTACCCCCTGCCGGACGACCAATATTCGCCGCCGTAGCCGTTCCATTATTGATTACGCTCTGCATCACACTATTCAACGACGCAACCGCCCACGGATCTAAAACAAGCTGTGGCTTTGGCGTATTGTCTAACAACACATTGCCAGAGCTATCGGTCACCTGCACAATAAACGTCGGCTCCGAATACCAACCGCCGCTAGCAAAAGTGGCAAACGCTCCCGCCATTTCCATTGGAGTCAAATCCACCGCGCCCAACGGCAGAGACACTACAGGCTCGATCGGGCTGCGAATACCCAACGTCCGACAGATATCGATCACCTTATTCAGCCCTATTTCTTGCCCCAGTTTGACAGCAGGAACATTGCGTGAAACAGCAAGTGCTTGACGAATCGAAATGGGACCCGAAAAAGAGCCATCATAGTTTTGTGGATAATACATCTCGTAGCCGTCAGGATACCCGACTGGGCTATCGTTAACTATAGAATCAGGCGCATACTTCCCAGATGCAAAGGCAGCATAGTAAACAAATGGCTTGAATGCCGATCCCGGTTGTCTCACCGCTTGAATTGCACGATTATATTGACTCTTGCGATAATCCACGCCTCCCACCATTGCTTTCACAAAGTGGGTACGCGGGTCTACGGCAACTAATGCCATTTGATCGGCATACACGCCTTGAGCAATCAGCGACTCATGCCCCTCTTTGACGACCTGTTCCGCCATTCGCTGAAAGTCTGTGTCGATGGTTGTTTGAACGCGCATTCCGCCCTTCAGCACCGCATCTCGCCCAAAGCGCTTAGTCAGTTCTTGGACTGCCGCTTCAGTAACATAAGGTGACTGACTGGTTTGAAATGAAGTGATTGTGCCTAGCTTGATGGGTTGTTTCTTGGCAGTTTGGGCTTCTTCCGGGGTAATCCATTTCAGATTTACCATTCGGTTTAACACCTCTTGCTGGCGTTGCTTTGCCCCTTTCAAGTTAACAAACGGGCTGAGGGTTTCGGGAGACTGAATTAGCCCAGCCATCATGGCGGATTCTGCTAGCGTTAGATTGGCGACTGGTTTACCAAAGTAGCTTTGCGCTGCTGTTTGTGCCCCATAGGTGTTATGTCCCCAATAGACTTGGTTGAGGTACATTTCCAAGATTTGGTCCTTGGTAAAAATTTGCTCGACTCGCAATGATAAGACTGATTCAGCGAGCTTGCGGCTAAAGGCACGTTTGGGCGTGAGGAACAAATTTTTGACAAGCTGCATGGTCAAAGTGGAACCGCCCTCTACGGTTCTGCCTTCGATCCAGTTGGCACGGGTGGCACGGGCAAGCGCTCCAGCATTAACGCCATGATGCTGATAAAAATAACTATCTTCGATCGCCATCACTGCTCGTTTCAGGTGAGGCGACATCTTATTGAGCGGCACCACTTCTCGATTTGCTTCGCCATGTAAACTCGCTAACAGTTTCCCTTTAACATCATAAATATGGGTGGTTTCTGTCGGGGCATAGGTTCGCAATACTCGGACATCGGGCAAATTGCGAAAACTAATTGCTAAGCCTACTAGTCCGCCTGCCACGATAGAACTGGTCAGCATCGTGACCCCTAACAATGTGCCGCCAGTGATTTTGCTAACAGCGCTAATAAACTGAAAAACGGGTTCTTGATTGGTATTGGGCTTCTGCTGAAAAGTGTTAGACGACACGGCGGCAATTTCCTGAGTGAGCAGTCAAGGCTGATATTCTATCCGGTCTAGCTAATTTGAACTGAAATCTTTAGATTAGCGTTTACTTTGGCATCGCTTTATCTAACAACCTGGTCGGTAACTAGGATGACCAGCATACCTCAGAGGAAGAAAAGTTCGGGCAGACAGGAAAATAGGAGGAAACTAAAGTTAGGGTAAGATCAATCGGTTCATGGGGTTTCAATAAGGGGTTTGAATAAAAAGATAAGATTATGGGCTAGGGAAGGCGATCGCCTGAATTATAGCGAGGTTCTTTTGCCAAGAATGGATATTAGCCCACTAAACTAGCAGACTTTACCAAAAATTCCATGAATGATTCATTGTCGGGCACTTATCAAAACGTTGCCTGGTTGCAGCGCGGCACCAGCGAGATTTTCCCCGATCAGCCTTCTTCCAGTTCTGTAGAGGACAACTTACACCAGCGCCTAGCCAAAAGTGATAAACCTTTACGGATCAAGTTTGGCATAGACCCGACGGGTACTGATGTTCATTTGGGACACAGCATTGTGTTTCGGAAACTGCGCGCCTTTCAGGATGCAGGGCACACTGCCGTATTGATTATTGGTGATTTTACTGCCCGAATTGGCGACCCCACAGGCAAGTCAGAAGTGCGCCGTCAGTTAACCGAAGCGGATGTGGCGGCGAATGCTAAAACCTATTTAGATCAAGTTCGTCCTATTTTAGATTTTGATACGTCTGGTCGCTTAGAAATTCGCTATAACTCCGAGTGGCTAGCTACGCTGGATTTGACCAAGATTTTGTCCCTGCTCACCACGATGACCGTTGGGCAAATGCTGGCAAAAGAAGGCTTTGCCGATCGCTACGACAAGGGCAACCCCATCTTTTTGCATGAGTTTCTTTACCCGTTAATGCAGGGCTATGACTCTGTGGCGGTTCAAGCTGATGTGGAGCTAGGCGGCACGGATCAAAAGTTCAACATTGCCGTGGGACGCGATTTGCAGCGGCATTTTGGGCAACGTCCGCAGTTTGGCTTGCTGCTGCCAATTTTGGTAGGGACAGACGGGACGCAAAAAATGTCAAAATCCTTAGATAACTATGTGGCGCTGCGGGAAGACCCATTGACCATGTATTCCAAATTGGAAAAAACTCCTGATGCAGTGCTAGAGCAATATTTTGAGCTTTTAACCAACCTGCCCTTGGATCAACTTCCCAATAATCCGCGTGAGTGTCAAAAGCTGCTGGCGCTGGATGTGGTGACTCAATATCACGGTCGAGAGGCGGCGTTGCAGGCGCAGTCAGCCGCGATCGCATTAGTGCAAGGAAGTGGCAAAACGCAGCAGAGTGTGGTGCCAGAGTTTTCCCTCGCTGGGGTCGAGTTTCCTGCAAAAATTTTCTATGTCGTCAGTGCGAGTGGTTTATGCAAAAGTAGTTCTGATGCCCGTCGCCAAATTCAAGGCGGAGCAGTGAAGTTAGATGGCGATCGCGTTGACCAAGTGGATCTAACTTTTGAATCAGCGGCAGCCTTAGCTGGGCGAACGTTGAGCGTGGGAACGAAACGGTTTGTGCGATTGGTTCCTTAGTTGATTTTTGCAAATAAGCGACAAGGTAAGGTCGATACTGTATGAATGTTTTGAGTGTGAAGCGGTGGCTAATGGCGATCGCGATCGCCGTATCCCTTGCAGGTTGTAGTGCGAGCAAAGCTTCTCAATGTAGCAAGCTGTCCGATTCAGTCAACAAAATGCGCCCCTTGGCTAGCAACTTTCAGCAAGAAGGCAAAACCTATGAAACGGCTGTGAGAGCCGCTGCCGCTAAAAATGATTTCAATGCTTTCAAAGCAGCTTCTGCTAGCTCTGCCAGTGGTTTTAACCGTTTAATTACCGACCTAGATAGCTTGATTAAAGAAATTGAGGCGATCGACCTTAAAGATGAAACTTTAATTGCCCTCAAAACTCGCTATCTGCAAAACACGATCGCCATGAATAGCGCCTTTAAAGAGAACAGCAGCGCGTTAACCACCTTTAGCACGATCGAAAGTTCTCCTCAAGGATTGAAAGATCAGCAAAAAGCGGCGGCTGAGTTGACCCGATCTGCTGCTACTATTCAAAATCTAGTAGTCGAAGAAGGGCGCCTAGTGGCAGACTTTAATAATTACTGCATAGAGCAAAAGTAACGGGACGGGGACAAGATGTGGGTATCGGGTATCAGGTATCGGGTATCAGATATTCAGATGTCAGATATCGGTTTGTAGCGCATTGTTCGTCATTTGGAAAAAGTTGTGGTTGAAACTGTTGCGGATCAGATTATTGTGCCGTTGGATGTGCCGACAACAGCACAGGCGATCGCGTTACTCGATCAGTTGCCTCAAGTTACCTTCTGGAAAGTGGGGTTAGAGCTATTTGTTAGCGCCGGACCCGACATTCTAACGGAACTCAAACAGCGCCGAAAGAGGATCTTTCTCGATCTAAAGTTTCACGATATTCCTAACACGGTTGCGGGAGCGTGTCGGGCGGCGGCTCACTATGGCGTAGATTTGCTCACGATTCACGCCACTTGCGGCAAGGAAGCATTGCAGGCTGCCCAAGTTGCGCTTGTTGAAGGTGCCGCTGAATCGGGCAATGCGGTGCCAAACCTATTGGCAATTACGGTGTTAACAAGTTTAAATACCCGTGCCCTAGCGTTTGACCTAAAAATTCCGTTGGAATTGCCCGAATATGCCCTCCATATGGCACTGCTTGCCCAATCAAGCGGATTGGCTGGAGCCGTTTGTTCTCCCCAAGAAGTGGAGCAACTCCGCCAAACTTGCCGCGATCGCTTTCTATTAGTCTGTCCCGGCATTCGTCCTGTTGGATCAGATGCCGGGGATCAACGCCGCACTCTCACGCCACGGGCTGCGATCGCGGCTGGAGCCAACTATTTAGTCATTGGTCGCCCCATCACGGCAGCGGTTGATCCGGCGCTAGCCTTTCATCAGATTTGTGACGAATTGGGCAAACGAGCCTAACAATTTTGTAGGCTTAGCTTTCTACGTTAAGCAAATCAGGCGATCGCGGCTGGATAGGTCTTATCCACTGATCCCGATAATCTAGTTTCGATTTCTAATGTTCTTCAGTTTGATAAACTAGCCGATCAGTTCTGCTAGTTCCATCCAGCGGTCGGTTGACTGGTCAATTTCTTGGGTGACTTCTGCCAAACGATCGCTGAGTTTACGAACATCGACAAAGCCGCTATTTACGCCGCCATACAGCACTTTTTCGATCTCTGCTTTTTCGATTTCTAACTGGGGAATTTTTGCTTCTAGGGTTTCGTATTCGCGCTTTTCTTTAAAGGAAGGCTTTTTTTTGGAAGAGTTCGAGGTTCGGAGTAACTCCTTCGGAGACGCTACGCGAACGGAGTTCAGGGTTGAAGGTGAGGGCGCGGGTGATTGGGTTTTGGCTTCGTTAGTGGCGTTTTGCTTTTTTGCTTTTTGAACTCCTGCCTCCGCCTGTTTTTGGTCGTCTGCTTCGTCTTTTTTGAAGTCTAAATAAACGGAGTAGTTGCCGGGATATTGTTTGAGGGTGCCGTTGGGTTCAAAGGCGAAGATGGTTTCGACGGTGCGATCAAGGAAGTAGCGATCGTGGGAAACGACGATGACGCAGCCGTTGAAGTCTTCCAGATATTCTTCTAGCACTGCCAGGGTTTGCACGTCTAAGTCGTTGGTCGGTTCATCCAAAATCAACACGTTGGGCGCTTCCATTAGCACTTTCAGCAAAAATAGCCGTCGTTTTTCGCCGCCGGAGAGTTTGGCGATCGGGGCATATTGCTGATCGGGCGGAAACAGGAAGCGCTCCAGCATTTGGGAGGCGGTGATCACACTGCCGTCAGAGGTTTTGACCAGTTCGGCGACGTTTTTGAGGTATTCGATCACGCGCTGGCTGTCATTCATGCCGACATCTTCGGAGTGTTGGTCGAAGTAACCAATGTGAATCGTGGTGCCGATCTCGACGGTGCCAGAATCGGGCTGGATGCGTCCGGTGATGATGTCCATCAGGGTCGATTTTCCGGCTCCGTTGCTGCCAATGATGCCGATGCGGTCTTCGGGCGTGAATAGATGAGTGAAGTCTTTGATTAAAACGCGATCGCCGTAGGCTTTACACACATTCGTAAGTTCAATCACCTTTTTGCCAATCCGCCGCCCCACGGTGGTGATATCCACTTTGCCATTCACTTGCTTAAACTCTTGATCTTGCATCTCGCGGATGCGATCGATGCGGGCTTTTTGCTTGGTACTCCGGGCTTTGGGTCCCCGTTTTAGCCATTCCAATTCGCGCCGCAAGACTCCGGTATGTTTGCGCTGAGTGCTGGCAGCGGAGTCTTCTTCCAGGGCTTTTTTCTCAAGATAATAGGCGTAGTTTCCGGCATAGGAAAATAAATCGGCGCGATCGATTTCGAGGATGCGGTTGGTGACCCGATCCAAAAAGTAGCGATCGTGGGTGATCAGCAGCAAGGCACCCCGAAACCGATTCAGGTAGCTTTGCAGCCATTCCACTGAAATTGCATCCAGATGGTTCGTTGGCTCATCCATCAGCAGCACGTCTGGTTCAGACAGAAGCGCCGTGGCGATCGCAATTCTTTTCCGATATCCCCCCGATAAACCGCCAATCTTTGCCTCAAAATCGTGAATTCCCAGCTTGGTCAAAATGGCTTTAGCGTTGGTTTCCAGTTCCCACGCGCCCAAGGTATCCATGCGCTCTGACACACTGGAGAGTTTAGATAGCAGCAGGTCGGTGTCGCCATCCCCATGGGCGAGTTTGTCCGAAATAGCTTCATACTGCTTCACCAGTGCCAGTTGTTCACCACTGTCGGCAAACACTTGCTCAAGCACAGTCAGACTATCATCCAGGTCGGGCTGTTGGGGTAGATAAATAATTTTGGCACTGGAGTTGACCCACAGTTCGCCGCCGTCGATCGGTTCCAATCCAGCGATCATTTTTAGCAGGGTGGATTTGCCGGAACCGTTGGTGCCAATCAGCCCGACCTTATCGCCTTCATCCAGGCTAAAGCTGGCATCCCGCAGAATTTCCTTAATGCCAAAGTCTTTTTTGAGCGATCGCAGCGAAAAGAGAGCCATAAATCATGCCATGTCTGTCAGTTTTAGTGTAACGGAATTGTTAAATAGGCTGACGCTGATGATTCTGTGTGGGTCTGCTTAGCGATCGTCTTCATCGCGATCCATGTCCTCATCCTCTGGCTTACCCAGTTCATCTTTAAATCCCCGTAGGGTTTTGCCAATGGTGCCACCCAGTTCAGGGATCTTTTTAGGACCAAAAATCAGCACCGTCACAATGCCAATAATAATAACTTCAGGCCATCCCAAACCAAACATAAGCGCCTCCAAAATGAGATCAATGCCCTCACCCTAGCCCTCTCCCAGCGGGAAAAGAACAAGATTAGGCTTTGACCCCCTCTTTCCCACGGGGAGAGGGGGTGGGGGTGAGGGCACTACATAAGTACGAAACCTAGGGTATAGCGTACAGGCAAATTGGGCATCGTGTCAGAAACAGAAGTAGGATTTGTATCCGAAACACTTTATTAAAAAAATCTGGTTTGATAGGCTCAGTGGACAAATCCAGCCTGCCAACCCCCTTATGGAACATCAAGACCCCGCTTATTCTGATCTATCTTCTAGCCAACAGCGACAACGACTCAAGGAACTGGCGATAGTTTTTTTAAAGCTGGGGACGATCGCCTTTGGAGGTCCGGCTGCTCACATCTCCATGATGGATGAGGAGATTGTGGAACGGCGACAGTGGCTCAGTCGTGAGAAATTGCTGGATTTATTAGGTATCACGAACCTGATTCCAGGACCAAATTCGACGGAACTGGCAATTCACATTGGCTATGAGCGCGGTGGATGGTGGGGTTTGGCAATCGCGGGTGTCTGCTTCATTTTGCCTGCGATGCTCATTGTCTGGGGATTGGCGGCGGTCTATGTCCAGACTCAGGCAATTCCCCAGGTGAGCTGGTTGCTTTATGGCATTAAGGCGGTGATTGTAGCGATCGTGGTGCAGGCGCTATGCAAGCTGGGACAGAAGGCGCTGAAGGATACACCAACCGTAATTGCCGCGATCGCCGTTACGATTGCCTATTTCTGGAATATCAACGAAATTTTGCTATTGCTGCTGGGCGGCATTGCCGTGATGCTGTTTAAAAATTGGCAGCGTCGCCGTGATTTGGGTGCAATGGGGGCATGGATGGTGCCAATGATCGCTATGACCCCGGTTGCATCAACGGTATCAGCCCCCACCGGATTCAGCGTCTTTTTGTTTTTTCTCAAAATTGGCTGCGTGCTTTATGGCAGTGGCTATGTGCTGCTGGCATTTTTGCAAACTGGGCTAGTGGATCAGCGGCAGTGGTTGACTTCTCAACAATTGCTCGACGCGATCGCCATTGGGCAGTTCACGCCGGGTCCAGTGTTTACCACAGCAACTTTTATTGGCTATTTGCTGGCAGGGAATAGTGGCGCGATCGCGGCAACGGTCGGAATCTTTCTGCCTGCTTTTGCGTTGGTGGCGCTGGTTAATCCTTGGGTGCCCAAACTGCGCCAATCGACCTGGGCAAGTGGCTTTTTGGATGGGGTGAATGCGGCATCCATGGGGCTAATGGCAGCAGTCACCTATGTATTGGCGCGCACTGCTTTAGTAGATTGGATTACGATTACAGTCGCCATTCTCAGCGCGATCGCGGTTTTTCGGTTCAAAATTAATTCTGCCTGGTTGGTGCTAGCAGGCGGGGTCGTTGGCTTTTTGGCAAAGCTGCTGTTGTCTGCTTAATCAGGTTTCGGGTTCCAGGAGTCGGGTTTCAGGCTTTCGATCTTCGCTGACAAAACTGCTGTCTACAGGTTTTCATCCGATCCACATTTGCTGAAAAAATTGCTTCACATCTGATTTACCTGATATACTCAATAGGCGAATCTGGGCGGGTGGCGGAATTGGTAGACGCACCGCACTCAAAAAGGAGTGCGCGACTCCCATACCATAAAGTTTTCAAGGTTCTGCCTAATCCTTTTCTACCATATTTCTACCAGTGCTTTTCAAAAGATTGAAAGTACTGATCTATCAGCTTATTTATATAAGCCTGACTAATCTAGCTGAAGATGCACAGGCAAAGTTAGAAGATAGCCCTTTAGGACTGGATAAATGGTTAGTCGCTATTTGGCTGATTGCGAATGCAAAGAATGGGATTAGCTCTTGTGAGATTCATAGAGCATTAGGCATCACTTACAAGCAACTGAAAGCACGAATCAGCAAGGGTTAAGCCTTGCCATCCCCTTACGGTCTTGCTTAGGTCATTTAGGGGGTAAAGTCAGGTCTATCTTCTTGACCTCTGCTTTTGGAGATCTCAGCAATTTACTCACTAAGTCATCAAAGCGTTGAAATTCTTCACTGGTTTCTGGTTTAGATAAATCAGCCATAAAGTCACAGCGTATGGATTCTTACACCCTCACAATAACAAAGCATTAGCCTGCCAACAGATATAATTGCTCATCAGTTGCATGGCGAGATAAAGATTAAAAGACATCATATACAAATGGCATGTGAGACACAGCACTACATATAAAATTATTTCTTTCCTGTTAAATATTGCTTTATTTCCTCTTCCCCTTCTGCCTTTTTCAACTTCTCTTTAACAATATAATTTGGAAGTAAAACTAAGAAAAGAGACCATACTTGAAGCATTGTTAAAAAACACACTATCGAATACGATAGACCCCGAAAAACAGGCTTATAAACTGCAATTAAATAGAATTGTTTCAAGGCTGGAACAATAAAACCAATCAATAAAACAGTAGAAAGTATAAACGCAGCAATAAGCATTGTGCTTAGCAGTCTTAGCATTTGATTGCTTGCCGTTTTACGGTCACCAAAAAAATCTCCAAGGCTTCCAGGATGAACAATAGCTATCCACGCACCCATAATTCCAAATACGATCCCTGATGTCGTTCTTAAGCCTTCGTATATGGAAGATTGTTCTGAGTAAGGTATATTTTTACCGCAGAGGAATGCTATCAAACAAAAGAAGATCACACCTAAAAGAAGAGCGATTTTCAAATAGTTAAATTTTATTTTAGTTAAGGCTCTAAATATCTTTCTCATATTATTAAACCTGCCAAAAGTTCGGCACGTCTCTCAGAGATTTCTTTCATCAAAGATTCTGGCTTAATCATTTCCTCGTTTTCTCTTTTAACCGATAGATCAAATGACTTTGACATAAGGAAGCGGTTAAGCCAAAATATTCTTTCGTGACCTATTAATTTAAATCCGATATCGTCCCAATAATTGTCATCATCAATCTCCTCTACATGCTTTCTCCAACTACTAATAATTGTATCAAATTCCTCTTCTGATGGGCTTTCAAAATTTATTTCATAGTTCATTCTGGCTGGTTTTTCTAGTTTTGGTATTTCTCTAACACCAAGCAAAGAAAAAAATCTTTCCATTAGATCTGCTTCGTATGGAATGTCAATATGAAGCTCACGCTTCTGGCATAGTCTTATGACTAATTTAAGTCTTTCTTTAACATATTTAATATTTTGGTCACTTCTTTCAAATAAAAACGTTTCAAACCTTGGATTAACATCTTTTTGTGGAGGAATGCTTATTGGATCTGGAGAGTAACCATCTAAAGAAGCATCGATGTATTTATCGTCTTCAGGTGTTTTTTTTGCGTCTCCTCTCATTGCAAAAATTGAGTAAAACAACATGAAGTTTGAAACATACTTTCTAAGATTTCGTATCCCATTAACACCTTTGGGAAACTGTAAAGTTATCAGTTTGTTTTCAGAAGGTAGTACCCAAAAATAGGTTGGATATCCCGGAATGTTTCCATGGGGGACTTCAGCAAGATCAACTTGAGCTTTGCCAACTAAGTCATTGCCTGCTATTGATGCTAAGAACTTTTCTCCAGATGGAACTTGGTTCCAAGTAGTTACAAGATAGTCACCAAAATCATTCGATAGAATGCTGTGGCAAAAGGTTGGATAAATCTTATCACCCTCTCGAAATTCATATGTTCCAGACTGCTTGATGCTTTTACCTTTGATCCACTCTTGTATCTGCCTAAAAACTTCGTCAAGGCTGCCAAATTCAGGTGTTTGCTCTCCACGCTTGTAATATCCGCACTGACTGACTGTATACATACGAAACCGAACTTTTTCTTTCACAATATGTTCTCCGCGCAAAATCCTAATGCGCCTAAAACATCTGTGTTACGCTACTGTATAGCGCAGAGCATAAAACCTGTTTAGACGCTTATCTGGTTAGGCTAACCCGCTCAAGCAACTTAGGTTTATACTCTTGGTATAAAACTCTTCATAGCCCTTACAGAAGCACTACCAATGCTTTTGTAGGGGCTATCTCAATGTAAGACTGCATTCAGCGGTGCTTAAATGTTAGCTCAATTTTTTCAGTCCTGATACTTTAGAGTGCTAACGATACCAATAAATTCTATTTAGTGTAGTGAGTTAAGTATATAAATACCTTTAATTGAGTCTAAAACACCTCAATTGAAAACGTTTGTGGGAGGCAGTAGATAAACTATGGGCACATCCTAAACTAAAGTCATCAGACTACTCGATGCCCTGTTTTGAGTTTAGTTTTCTTATCACTGTCCTCATCAAAAATAGCAACCATTGCCTTGACTTTTTCAGTTTGATGTAGTCATTCGACATACCGACACAAATATAGACTATTGTCTATGATTCGCTCAAAAGCAATCGAATAAAAGTGATAGAAGTGATTGATTGCCAGCTAGAGAACAAATGCAGTGCTGATTAACTCTTAGCTTAATGACTTCATAGACATTGAGATAGCCCTATGTAATATCCTCCTAATAAACCTATAGATATACATATACTTCCCTAGCATTTTTCACTCACTTATTCTCAGAAAGGTTTCTTGTCAATAGTGACACCCCTTAAATCAGAAATTATGATGGGATTGGTAGAAAAAATAAGGTTATACCGTTCTCCTAATTGGGCATTCTACGCCTGTGGAAAGCAGTAGATGAACTATGGGCGCATTCTAAGCTGATTCTCCAGCGAATTCTAGAAGAGAGTAATAATTGTTCCAACGAGATCGACAACTATGACTACTGAACACGCCAAGCTTGTAGCTCTTGCGAAGCAGGGTAATGCACGAGCTATCTCAGTTTTGTTAAATCGGTCACTAAAGTCCAAAGATATTACAGCAAAAGTAATTCTCAAAAATGATTGTTTACAGATTTTGCTGGAATCAAAACAGGTTCTAAATCAACAGGCTTTAGTTGATTTTCTAAAGAAAAGCATCTTAGGGTTGCAATCTCAAAATATAAAAAGTGTCAGGATTTATGGAAAGAAAGAAGGTGCAGAAAAAATATCTTGGAGTCAAAATTTTCCTGTTGTAGAAGATAAACTTAGCCATTCATTTGAAAATTTTCTTGATCATAGTGATATAAAAAATACTCCGGCTCTTCCAACTGTTGGCGAGTCTTCTAAGATAAGTAATGCAAATAAAATTAGAGCGAAAGATAAAGATTCTTGGGTAAAAAATAAAGCTATTTCTGAACTACCTAGAAAGTTAGTTTCTATAAAAAGGGGGATGTCAGAAAAATTACGTATTATTCTTTTATCTACTTCGGGGCTAACTCTAGCCCTTTTAGTTTGGGTAGCAATAGATGTATTTCAAGCAAATGAAAAAACCAAAGAAGTTAATCAAAATCTTGAGAATTCAGTAGTAAATTTTGCAAATTTGTACATTGCGAGGAGGGAAACAGACAAAGCAGCAGAGGGCTTTCAAAAACTAGATGATTTAGCTAGAAACTATAAAAAAGCTTTTGGTTCAGACAGGATTTTGTGTTCTCAGCTAAATCATAACTGGATAGAAGAGGAACGTAAAAAGGAGCAGGAAGCGCAGCAGAAATGGGAAGTAGCATTTATTACAAGAATAGAGAGTATTAAATTAATCAACCAAGACTCTCCGTCAAATGAACCTGAACTATATCGAGAATATCTTAAAGCCGTATTAAATCGTATCTTAGAAGAGAAAGAATGTAGTACGGAAAACAATACTATTTCATTCTCAAATGCTGATTTTTCAAAAAAATATCCTTATATTGAAAAAGTTGATGAAAACTCAGAATTAGGCTATTTAGTATTTGCTAATGGGCAATTTGGCAGTTATGACTCAATAAATTTTCAGTCTTCTTCAGAGGAGTACATTAGAAGTAAGATAGACAATAAAATTCCAGGCGCTCTGGAAGAGGGATATAAAATGTGTCAACAATTTAGAAATTATATGGTACTTAACAAAGTCTCGCTTGAAGATGCAGCTCAAAATATAACTAAGGAAAACTCTGCACAAAAGAAGGAAATAGCAGGAGTGGCTATAAAGAACCTTTGCCCACAGTTAAATATGTGATGTAGTGACTAAGAGATTTACTGCCTTTTCCTATTCTGCTGCTTTGCCAGAAAGGATTAGAGACAACTTTTTAGGTTATTAGCATCATCTGAATCATTTCTTTTGCTTCTGCAAGCACTTAGTTAACAATTAGACAACAAGATACTTAAAAGTGCAGCTAGTCTGACTCGTCTAGGTCATCTAATCGGTGACGTTCAATAATCCGTTGCTGTTCAGACTCCTCCAGCCAATGCTCTATCGCCTCATTTACTAAGGCATTGACAGAGGAATCTTTGAAAGCAGCAATAATTTTCAGAAGTTTGTCAGTCTCTTCTGAGATATACGCTCTAATTTGCGGTTTTTGGGGCTTAGGCATCCTGAAAGTAGGCTAACTCCCTTTATTGTCAGGCATGACATAACGCACATAAGCATGTTGCCTTTGAAAGGCAAATGCCTTACATTTGTAGTGCAATCTATAAGGCAATGTTCTTATGATAGTTTTGACTGATTCACAAGTATTAGTTTTATCGGATGTTTTGAACAAGGTGCTGATTAATGAGCCGTATAGGGTGTCTCAAATTGAAGAGTGCCTGTTTTGGTTACAGCAACCAGGAGAGCAAGCCGTAAGCTGCCCCCTTGAGCGCTGGACTATGAATCAACTAGCAAATGAGATCCTCTCGGCAATGAGAAGGGATGAAAGCCGATGACCGTTAAAGCTCCCTCTATGATTTCAAGCTAGTCAGCGTTACTGCATTCAACAGGTAATTTAGATGCCAGAAGACTTTTTATCGCTAGAAAATACTGACAGTGACAACCTAACCACTCTAAGCGATCAGCCAGACTCAGGCAGGGAAGGGATCAAACACCTTCTGATCGGCTCTCCAATAGTCGTTAAAAGAACCATCCAGGCTTTACATAGTGTGGGCTATGCTGAATTCAGAGAGTGGTCTAAGCTTCAAAACGCAGGTTCACTAGGTCAATCGAGTGAAGTAATCAGTATCTTGCTCCGATACGTACTACCAGAGTGACTAAGAAGAGCGAGCACCCTCAGTGAAACATCGTCGTTAGAAGTGTTAAAAAAAGGACTCCAAACATTAAGTAGGGAGTCCTTATTTACATTAATTCAATACGGTGGATATAACTTCTAAATCTAGTGGAGAAGTTTCAAGACACTGTTCTAAGTAAATTCGCTCTAGTTCTACTTCCTTCACTTCATTAGAAAGACGAGCTTCAGCTAAAGGAAAGTTAGAAAAAACTTGTATCACAACTGGAAACCTTAAAGCTCTTGCTCTCCCAATCGCCTGTATTAATTGCTCTTCTATAAAGTGGAATTGAATAAGTTGTAGCTCTGGTCTAGTAAAGGTAGGAAATCTAAATTCAATACCCTTATGCTTTACTTTCAAGTATTCCAACTTGAAATCTTGAGGATATACTTTAATGCCAAGCGCTTTCGCATATAGCAGGTAATGGGCAGATCTAAGGTGGGGAGTTCCTACAACAGCTATATTTTTTCCTTTCAACTCATCGAAACCTGAACACTTTCCCAAATGAATATCTGACACAGAATTACTGAATAGGTTTTTATAGCTATTAAAAGTGATAGTTAAAATATCTTTTACTTTCTCTTGAACCTTTTTATAAACACTTTCGCTCTTCAAACTTGTACGACTGTAAGAGTAATCAGTATTTTGAACAATAATACCCTTCAACGCAACATTACTTATGTCCACAAACCTAACTCTGTCACCATACAGCCTTTTGTAAATCCACTCATTTGCTGTGGCTGATATGATTACAATCTTCTTGTGAGCCAAAACGTCAGAATCAAGAGAGTTATGCTTTAAGAAATTTAGTTTTGATTCATCTTTAGTGTCTTTTACATAATGCTCACTGGACAAGAATTTAAGGACACTGGAATCGAACTGTTTACTATCAGTAACAATTTTCTCAATATCATTGAATCTTACTTCTTTCGTAGACTCAACACAGTCTTCCATATTCTCAGTAAGAATTCTCACATATTTTTCTAGCTTTTGCTTGTCTTTCTCATCAGGGGTAGCCCTAGCCAATCGATTAAGGTCGTCTAGAGTAATATTATTCACTTCTAAAATATTGTTCAGAGGGTCTTCATCAAATATCACAGTATTATGATTCTCGAAACCTATAAATAAAGCCTTACTATGAGTAGTTAAAACGGTTTTTCTACTTTTATAAGCTTTTAGAGTTGCATCCAAATATTTAGCTAGAGCAGCATTTTTAATGCCTTCATTTCTAACTAAATCATGTGCGGTTTTATAGGAGCCGATAGAAAATAGATGTTTCAATCTCTTTGCTAACTCAGCATTAATAGAATCAAATGGTAACTCTGGTGTTACTAAATGCTCTGCCCTAAATCGTTCAGAGATTTCAGACTTTAAAGCATGGTTGGGAAGGGCAAGAGTTACACCTTCTAAATTAAGTAAACTTTCAGTGCCTCCAAGAGCAGTAGCTTTTTTGATTATCCAAATGCTATTGCTGCTATCCGCTAAAGCCTCTTGTATCGCATTACTGAGTTTTTCTTCAGCTTCTCCAAGACTGATAGTTTCATATGGTTCTAGTCTTACTATCTTTCCTTTTTTAGCTGCCTCAAGAAGATTGATATAAGCCCAGTCTTCTTCATAGTCGCTGAAGTTTTCTAATCGCATAGGTCTGTAATTATAGTGTCTAGCAATATTTGTGAGATAGTATTTCTCTTGTGTGTAGTTAGAATTCAAAGCTAAACACTCTTTAAACAATTTTTTACCTCCATGAATGTGAATCAGATTAGTGGCTAGCCCAAACAAGGTCATGTGATATAACCATTCACCGTTCATGAAGTCATCTAAAATCTTTACTTCACTTCTAAGGTAATCAAAATCTACTTTGACTAGTTCTGAATATTCTTTCGATTTTGTGTGAAAGCTGGAGTCTCCTCTATATATATTAAAGGAGCTTCCACTTTTCACACAGTTTTCAAACTTTTTATCTACCCTACTTAATTTTTGACTCACATGTTCAGATTTAACATGTGCCACAGAAAAAACTCTACAGGCTAACAATAGTTTCGATACATCAAGGTAGTACTCATAACTTTTATAAATTAGCTCTTTTCCTCCAAAGAAGATTCTAGAAGCATCTTTGCAAGCCGTGTCAGCTTCAGGGAATAGAATCATTAAAGCTAGTTGTATTTCTTCTCTGTAGTCATAATCAATGACTACATGATTTAGCTGGTAGACAACTCTAAACTTTGGCTTTGTTAGACTGCTAGAGAAAGTTGAATAAGCAAAAGTACAATCTAACCCGTACTCTTTCAGTCTCTCAAGAACTTGTTCAATAGTGATTCCCTTATCAAAGTCTAAAGCGAAAATAGATTGATATTGCCAGTTTGCATTATTCCTTTTATCTTTTAAGTAGGCAGGAATCCAGGTTTTACTATTGGGGTATGTTATTTGTCTACTAAATTCAACAATATCTATCTCTGTTGGATGACTGACAATCCTATTATTAATGCTTCTAACTTCTATTCCACTTGGTTTATTTTGATATTTAATGGAGTCTAGTAAAATTTGGTGTTTCATCATAGTATTTTTAATTTATTAATAATCAATCAGTGGTCAGGTTTTAGCCTGACCTATATTTCTATTAGTTCACATAGCTGAAAAACTATGCAGTTACTCTAGCTTTACAATAATCAGAGTAAAAATTTCTTGCATATTCATTAATGCACCGTCTCATAAACTCGCCAGTGCTTAAATCGTGAGCTTGGCAGAGCTTAAAGATAGTTTCATATTCAGCTTTGCTTAATCTAAAGTTAAATTGTTTATCTTTCTTTTCGTATTGTTGGACTAATTCAAGTTTCATATAAAGTTGGTTTGTATTTCATAAAAATATAGATGTATAACTTTTTCTTATACATCTATAATATCATTTCTAACAAAATGATAAAGTGGGCAAAACTTGAAGAAATCTTTAACATAAAAAGAAGGTTTTTAGAAAAAAAGATTACTTAAATAATCCTCAAGCAACTGGAGTACTAAATATATTTTTATAAAAAAGCTGATTCTATTCAAAAAGCAAAACCCACATAGTTTTTATGTGGGTTTGAGGTTTCTTGTTAGAAGGCTGGGAACTTAGAAATCTGGCATAACATCTCTCAATTCACCAGTGAATCTTGCGTAATGGCGAGAAACCATATCCAATGATTTATGACCTGCAACTTTCGCAGCAGCTAATAAACCGTGGTTCTGGGCAATATGGCTCAAAGCTGTATGCCTTGTTTGGTAGGGTTTACGATATTCCAAGTCCAAACCTTCCAAAACCGTTTTCCATACTTCTCGAAAAGATCGTGTATCTAAAACTCCTTTCCCTCTTGCTCCAATAAATACGAGGGAGTCTTTTCTAACGTCTTGTGGTTTAAGAGTAATTAGTAAATCCTTAAGAGCAGAATTCATGGGCAGATAACGAGTACAGCCAGTTTTTGTGTCTTTTCTAACTTTTCTTGTTGTGTAAGGTGAGGATTCTAAATCCCGTCCCATTGCTTCTGACACTTCAATTAAATTTCTCTCAAAGTCGATGTGCTTCCATTGAAGTGCAATAGCTTCTCCTGGTCTTACGGCTGTGTACAAAAGAAACTTAAGGTAAGGAGCATAGTAGGAATGTTTACAAGGTGACTGACTTGAGCAGAATTGATTGCTTTCAAAAGCTTGGACGATCAAATAAATTTCTGCTTTTGTCAAGGGATTTGCACAAGATTTACTCTCTCTCCTTGCTTTTAGATTATTCCAAAGATTTTTGCCTTCTATTAATTCTTCAGCTAATGCCCATCCTATACAGGACTTGATAAACCTTCTGCGTGTGTTCCAGGTAGAAGCACTAAGGTCAGACTGAGTAAACCATATAGTGTCATTCCAGTCTGGGTTAACTTTCATAATCATGACTCTACAGCAATGATAATGATCGTTTAAAACTCTGAGCGGTAGATTGAGTGATTCTACCCATTGATCCCAAAGCGACAGGAGTTTTGGGTTAGACTTACTAGCTTGTTTTGATATAGCAGCCTCAACTCTTGCAGTTTGAATACGGTTCTTAACCTTATAGGACTGTAAAGTTAAATCGAAGTCTCCTTGCTCCCAATCGAACTGCATCCTTCTCAGAAGATTTTTAGCTGCTAACTCGTTTGATGTTCCAGGGTAGAAGCGATTACGTTTCCCATCTAAAGTAAAGTCAATACGGTAATTTTCTTTGTCAAGACCTAAATTAAATTTCATAATTCACCTAGAACGTTAGAACTAGGCAAAACCTGGAAGCTTTGTTAGGTATGGATTCCGACCTTTTCTACCAAACTTCTACCAATTCGACTTTGTTGATGCTAGTAGGTGCGGTTTTTCGGTTCAAAATTAATTCTGCCTGGTTGGTGCTAGCAGGCGGGGTCGTTGGCTTTTTGGCAAAGCTGCTGTTGTCTGCTTAATCAGGTTTCGGGTTCCAGGAGTCGGGTTTCAGGCTTTCGATCTGCGCTGACAAAACTGCTGTCTACAGGTTTTCATCCGATCCACATTTGCTGAAAAAATTGCTTCACATCTGATTTACCTGATATACTCAATAGGCGAATCTGGGCGGGTGGCGGAATTGGTAGACGCACCGCACTCAAAATGCGGCGAAGAAATTCGTGCGAGTTCGAGTCTCGCTCTGCCCATAGTTTTAATTCAGCAGGCACTAGAACTTACAGTGTCTGCTTTTTTAATGCGATTAACACTAGACCTCTTTCAAATTAACCTGATTAAGAGAGTGTTTACAAACACTCTCTAATGACTCGATACCAGCGATCGCTGCTTCCTAGCCAAATGCCTTGATGGGCGCACTGCCACGATGAAATCGCTGTTTAGCTGAGCGCAGGCTTTGGCTTCCAGCTCAAAGCGATCGCACATCTCTGGACTTTTCAAGGTTTGCGCCAAAAACTTAATCGCAACAATGCTTCCCAGCCGTGTATCTAGGGCGCGATACACCTGACCCATGGCACCTTGACCAATTTTTGCAATCAGCAAATAGCGGTTAACAACTAAACTTTCAATGCGATCCTCATCTATGAAAAAGCAGAGAGCAATGTCTGTCTTGTTGTAGCTTGAATCGGCGCTAAACTGCCAACTGCCAACCTCTAAACTTGATTGGGGGCGTAATTGGGAAACACTTGATTCAACTTGGAGTCGCTCAGCCCAACATGGCGCGCTAGCACATTGCTGACCACATCACGAAAATCCGTGGTCACAGGCACATCACGCCCCTGGTAAAGCTGATTTGCTGCCAACCCGTGCCAATTACCATCTATGCCACCGCGAACCCTGCCACCCATCGCCCACAGGACATTGCCGTGTCCGTGGTCGGTGCCGCCATTGCCGTTTTCTTTGACTGTGCGCCCAAATTCAGACATGACGAGAATAGTGGTGTCGTTGAAACTAGCGCCTAACCCCTGTTGCAGGGCAACTAAAACCCGTCCCAACTGCTGCAAGTTGCGGGCAAACTGTCCCTGGCTAGCGCCTTGATTGATGTGAGTATCCCACCCCCCGATCGCCAGAAATGCTAGCTGCACCTGGCTATCCCGCACCATAATTTTGGCAAGTCGCTGAGCATCCCGCCCAAATCCATTGGCAGACTGAGCGCCATTGTTTGCCGCTTTCATCTCTGTCGTTAAATCAGGTGCCAGGTCACCCATCAACGCCTGCCGTGCTTCTCGCGATTCTTGATAAGTTTGCCCCAGTTTATCGTTGCGGTCATAGAGGCGATCGAACGCCACAGCCACTTGAGGGCGATCGATTGGGAGGGGATTATCAGCCGCACGTCCCAATGCGAGGGTTGCCACGGACAGTTTGCCCGCTAAGATCCGAGGCGTAGTGTTGCCGACATTGACTGCCTGGATCGGATTCCGCCCCGTATTCAGGCTTGCCAACAGGCGATTCATCCAGCCATCTTGAGTCGATTTTGTGCCTGGAGTGCCGCTTTCCATATAGTCCTGCGCGTCAAAGTGCGATCGCAATTCAGTCGGCGATCGCCACGGTGCAACCCTCAGCCGAAGCAAAAAAAATTCAGATTCAGTTTTTATTTGAACCTAATATTGGATTGATTTCTGGCGATTGCGATCGCTTACAACAAGTCGTCTGGAATTTATTATCCAATGCGATTAAATTTACGCCCGAAAATGGGCGGATCAACATTTTTATAGAACGATATCCTGCCCACATCAAGCTGATCATAGTGGATACCGGAAAAGGCATCGATCCAGAGTTTGAGCCCTTTGTGTTTGATCGCTTTCGTCAAGCCGATAGCTCCAGTACACGCACCCATAGCGGATTGGGGTTAGGATTAGCGATCGTTCGTCACTTGGTAGAACTTCATGGGGGCACCGTGAGCGTCAGCAGCAAGGGAAACGATCAAGGCTCAACGTTTACCGTCACCTTGCCTTTGACAAAACTGAATAGGATTCAGCCCGACATCGAAGTACAGCAATGCGTATAAACCTAGGACTTTCTGGCTCTAAGTTGCTGTTCAATCATGGGCTGCAACCGTTGGAATTCTTCTTCCAATCGCCGTTTGCTTTCCTGGGACAACCCCACCGCAACCTGGGATTGAGCGGCGATCGCCCATTGCTGTAGATCCAATCTGCGTTCGGGCATGATTTTAATGGAAAGGCTATAGGAACACCAGTGGGGTTCTTCCCGATCAAACAACATCAACTGATAGCGCTCTTGTTGGCACAACAAGTGAACCAATTTTAGATCCTCCGCCTTTTTCAAATCGAAATAGTAAGGAATCCAAAGGAATTTGAAGCCGGGTGTATAAACAACGGTTTGCCAAAGCAGCAAGGGATAGGAATAGGGGATGTGCAAAAAGACTGGCTGGATTACGGTATAAAGCTGGTGGATTTGTAGTCTGCGGATTAGCCCTTTAGGGAGAACTTTGCCTACAATCGCCAACGTTTCCTGCTTAATTGAGAGCGGCTTGACCAAAACCCTTTCTAAGGAAATCTCCTTGGGAAACATGGGGAGCGGCTCCGCATCACGCAGTTTAGCGATCGTGGCTTCGCGATCGACCAAGAGGGGTTGGGTCACAGGCGCGGCTGAATGGATAGATAGGTAAGCTCCATAGGGCTGACCGATAGTCTTTAACGACTGCAAAATTTCCCCCGCCGAGCCGGGACGGTTTTTAGATAATTTTTCTAAACAACTCAGCACCAAAGCTTCTAAGGCATCAGGCAAATTCAAATTAGGGGAAACCGCTGAGAATGTAGCGGGCACTTGATCCCGATGAGCACGAAACCAATCGAGCGAATCATAGGTTCTAGGCCGCAGTGGCAATCGCCCAGTGATCATCTCAAACATGACGGTGCCAAAGCTGTAAATATCCGATCGCGGGTCAAGTTCGGGGTTTCCTTCCCATTGTTCAGGCGAACAGTATTGAGGCGTGCCACCGACGGAACCACCCGTTCCAGTTTCGCCAGTCATTAGTTTCGCAATGCCAAAATCCAAAATTTTTACTCGTTCACCAATCAGCGGATCGGGAACAATCCAAATGTTGCTGGGTTTGATATCGCAGTGAATCACAGGATAGAGGCGATCGCGGCTTCCGAGCCGAATGCCTTGATGAGCGCACTGCAAGCCCAAACAAATTTGTTGACTCAGGTTGAAAAAACGAGCTAGGGGCAGCGGTTGACGCTGCATGACCTCTTTCAGGTTTTGCCCTTCTAGATATTCCATCACATAAAAGGGAATACCCTGTTCATCTACCCCGTAGTCCGTCACATTCACAATGAAAGTGCTGTTTAGCTGGGCGCAGGCTTTGGCCTCTAGTTCAAAGCGATCGCACATCTCTGGACTTTTCAGGGTTTGCGCCAAAAGCTTAATCGCAACAATGCTGTCTAGCCGTCTATCTAGGGCGCGATACACCTGCCCCATGGCACCTTGACCAATTTTTTCAAGCAGCAGATAGCGGTCAACCAGCAAACTTTCAATGCGATCGTCATCCATGGAAAAACAGAGCATAATATCTGTCTTGTTGTAACTCTGATCGCCTTTAAAGCGCCATCTCAACGATGCTGAGCGATCGCTTGAATGTGCGGGGCGGTTTAGTTCATCCGTTTTGAAGGGAGATTGGTTTGCTAGAAACCGCCTTGCCCTCGTCCAGGTTTTCCGGGCTGACGCATCAACTCAGTTAGTTTTTGCCGTTGCTCTACAGTCAACACATTGCGGATTGCCAGCATACTTTCCATCCGAGTATCTGCTAGCGTTTGCTGTAAGGTTTGGACTTGGCTAAATTTCTGCCGAATCTGCTCAGATGATGCATTTCCTGAAGCCATCATGTCTTTTAAGGACTGCTGCGCTTGCTTTGCAGACTGTCGCTGCTGAGTTAGACGGGCTTGATATTGACGGCGAATCTGCTGAATTTTTTGAATCTGCTCTTTGCTGAGGTTTAATTCTTGAAGCCAGTTTTCTTTTCTCGCCGAACGCGGGAATTGCCGGGGAGATTGATTATCCGCTTGAGCCAGGATAATACGAGCGGGTGTTGAAAGGGGCTGGGCGATCGCCATCGGGATCGTTTCGCGAATCGCGCTTCCCAAGGTGAGCAGCAGCACAACAGTGACAGGAACAGAAGAATGAGACATAGGACAATACGATGCAAAAACTAATTTAAAGTTGAATCCTCAGTTACAGGAAACAGATCGCTTTCTGTAACCGCTTGTTCCGTGCTTGCATCTTGCCAAGTGCTTTCAATGAACGTTTGTAGTTCAGCGACTTCAGCAGGGCTGGGCTGGGAGACTGGGGCAAAAGTGCGATGATTGACGACCATGGCGACTAACCCGGCTGCGATCGCGGCGGGAACTGCCCACAAAATCCGTCGTTGAACAGGTGCCTTAGAAACGAGAGTCAATCGTGCTTGAGGGGTAGACGCGATCGCGGACATCAATTGCTCTTCTAGATCAGGATTCGCTGAAGGCACAACGGGTTGATACCGCTTGAGAAACTCTGTTAGCGGTCGGTCATCTTCTGAAAATCTACTCATAGCTGAACTCCTTCGTGGTCAAGAAACTGGCGCATTGCGGCGCGAGCGTGGAATAGTCGAGATTTCACTGTCCCCACTGGAATCTCTAAAATCTCAGCAATATCTTTTTGAGGCACTTCTTCCAAGTCGTGTAAAACCAAAACAGTCCGGTGAGCAGCGCTCAGGTCGTTTAATCCGCGCTGCACCAAATCTTGGTAATGGAGATGCATCACATCCGGGGATTCTTGCTGCATGGGAGCCTGTTTTGTTAGCTCTTGTAGTTGAGTTCGCCTTCTGGCTGCGGTTTGCCGATAATCTGAGGCGACATTCCAGGCAATTCGATACAGCCAAGTCGAAAATTTGGCAGTTTGACGAAATTTGGGCAGTCCTCTCCACGCCCGCAAAAAAACATCTTGTACTAAATCATCCAACACGCTGACATCGCATAGCTGATACAAAATAGCTCTGACCCGTTTTTCATGGCGACGATATAAAAGCCGGAAGCTTTGGGTATCACCTTGAAGGCTTTGCTGCACGAGATGACTATCGTCACTTTCGGGCAGGCTTTCGTAAGGTGCAGTTGACACAGCGAACCCCTGCAAAACACTCCTCCGTCAAATTTGGAGTTACGGTCATTAGACCCGTTCACTCGCCAAAAGGTTCAGATGAATCATGGTGCGGCATCTACACCCCACATTACACATTCTTTTGTAAAGAATTTAGCCATTCTTAAAATCCTGTGCAGAATGTACTTGCAACCTGGATAGCTGTAGCAAACTGCAAAGCTAAAACTAGGGCGATCGCAACTTCCTCACACGTTTGGTTTTTGAAACCCATTGAACGCACTTTTTTTGACTTATAAATCTTTCAGACAGCAACGGTTACCCGCGATCGCCGTGGGTATTCTAGCCGCGATCGCCCAATCTATCGCCCAATCTGAAGTTGCCTTGGCTCAACCGCAAATTGCGCCCCCGCCCCCGCCTTCTAGTTTGGTACAACCGCCCCCGCCGCCCAACCTCGTGCAGCCTGAACCGTCTACGGCAATGCCGCCGAATCAACCCTCATCGTTAAATGAGCCAGTGTGGGTGATGCCGACAACGGTTGTGCCTGTTACTGCCCCGGTTCCCGTGCAAACCGCACCCCAGATATTGCCGATCACCCCGGCGCTATCTACCTCTCCCCAGCCAGTTGTGGTGCCCAAGCTAGAGCCGCCGCCGCCACCCGGTCAGAGTCCAGTCTCGCCGGGGCGATCGGGGAGTTCCAACGATCTCGCGTTATTTGTAACTGATGTGCAAATTGCGGGAGTTGCCCCGGATTTACAGGAATTTGGGTTGCTGGCAATTCAAACGAAACCAGGAGGGCAGGCAACTTCCAGTCAGCTTCAGAATGATGTGGCGCTGTTGCTGAATACAGGCTTTTTTACATCGGCAACGGTTTCCACTAGCCCCAATCCTCAAGGCGTGAGCGTTACTTTTTTTGCCACTCCAACGATTGTAAGGGCGATCGCCTTGCCCAGCGCCCAAGCGCTCACCTTCACCGCCACAAACGAGATCTTTAGAAACCAGTTTGGCAATCCTATTAGCCCAGCAGCACTCAATCAGGCAACGCAAGACATCAACGCTTGGTATGCCAAAAATGGATATACTCTGGCGCGGGTGATTTCTCTAAGCCCCGATCGCAATGGCATTATCACAATTGAGGTTGCAGAAGGCGTAGTCGGCGAAACCAAAGTACGCTTTCTCAATCGGGATGGGAAGTCGGTAGATGAGAAGGGGCAGCCGATTCGGTATCGCACTCAAGATGCCTTTATTCAGCGGCAGATTAAGGTGCAGCCGGGGCAACCGTTTCGGGCAACTGTGGCGCAGGAAGACTTGCAGCGGTTGGGTCAACTGGGAATTTTTGAAACGGTTAACGTTGCGTTTGAGGGCGATGCCCGACGAGTGACGGTGATTTATAACGTGACGGAGCGTGCGCCCCGCGATCTGCGGTTTGGCGGTGGCTTTAACGATTCCTTAGGACTCTATGTCACGGTTGGCGTACAGGATATTAACTTTGGTGGATTGGGGCAGCGGCTAGGCGGCACGGTGTTGGTTGGCACTAGAGATGTGCAGTTTGATGGACGCTTCGTTAGCCCTTACCGTGACACGGAACCGAATGTTCCAGGCTACAACGCCAACATCTATCGGCAACAGGGGTTTTCACAAGTGTTTACCGATGAGGTGAATTTGCCCAATGGCGATCGCGTTCGAGAGCGCCGACAAGGGGTTGGGGTTGGGTTAGAGCGACCCATTGGCAATGGTTGGAATGGCAATCTTGGGTTTAACTATAACAACGTCAGCATTCGGGGCGATGGCGGCAAAGTTTTTAGCAACGATGCTTTAGGCAACCCACTGAGTCTTAGCGGCACCGGAATTGATGATCTATTCAGTCTTTCATTTACCGCCATTCAAGACCTGCGCGATTATGCCTTAAACCCTCGTCAAGGCACTGTCACTCGGTTTAACGCTGAGCAGTATATCCCAATTGGACGCGGGCAAGTGTTTGGCACCAAGCTTCAGGCAGAACACGCGGTATATTTTCCGGTGACGTGGATTACGGCAAACCAAAAAGCCGCACCGCCTACTGAACGTCAGCCAGAAGTGGTGGCGCTGAATGTGCAAGGTGGGACGAATGTAGGAGATTTACCGCCTTACAATGCGTTTATCTTAGGCGGACCAAACTCAGTGCGCGGTTGGGATACGGGCGCGATTGCCACTCCTCGCAGCTATATTCAAGCCACGGCTGAGTACCGCTTTCCAATTTACAGATTCATTGGCGGCACCGCTTTTGTAGATTTCGCCTCTGACTTGGGAAGCAATAAAGACGTGCTGGGTCAGCCCGGTGTCGTGCGCGGCACTCCTGGTACAGGAATTGGCTATGGATTAGGAGTGCGGGTCAACTCACCACTTGGCATTATTCGGGCAGATTTTGGCTTCAGTGGGCAAGGGGATACGCGCTTTCAGTTTGGCTTTGGGCAACGGTTTTAGAACAGGCTAAACCGTTAAGCTGAGACGCTTTTCACAGGAAGCTGAATTGTAAACTCAGCGCCCTCGGTAGCTTCGGAAGTGACTTGAATAGTTCCTTGATGATTCGCAATGATTTGTTGGCAAATAGAAAGCCCTAGACCTGTTCCTTTATTAATCGGTTTAGTGGTGAAAAAGGGTTCAAATAACTTAGTTTGCAAAGCGCCTGGAATACCGGGTCCGTTGTCCTTAATTTGAATTTGAATAGAGTCTTTATTCAGTGTGGTTGTGCAAATAATAATTTCTTTTTTAGGTTGATTAGCCTGGTCTAACAAAGCATCGATCGCGTTGTTTATGATATTCATCAATACTTGATTCAGTTGGGCGGGATAGCAGTCTATTAACGGTAAGTTTCCATAATCTTTGACCACATTAATTCCAAGTTTAAGCCGATGACTCAAGATGAGTAAGGTACTATCAATGCCATCGTGAATATTGCTCAATTTCATCTCTTGATGATCTTGGCGTGAAAAATTCCGCAGCGACAGCACAATTTGAATGATCCGCTCTGACCCCATGCGAGTAGACCTGAGCATTTTTTGCAAATCGTCCATCACAAAGTCGTAATCAATATCCTCAAGATGCGCTTGAATTGCGCTATCTGGTTCAGGATATTTTTCTTGATAAAGCTGTAGTAGCTTCATCAGGTCTTGGACATAGGCATCAATATAAGTTAGATTGCCAAAAATAAAGTTGACTGGATTATTAATTTCGTGGGCAATTCCCGCCAGCATTTGCCCTAAGCTCGATAGTTTCTCGGTTTGAATCAGTTGAGCTTGAGTTTGACGAAGTTCTTGCAGGGTTTGTTCAAGTTCCTTAGCATGAGCTTGAGCAACTAATGCTGCGGTATGTGCCTGTCGATTGAGATAGGCCTGAGAGTGATAGCGGATTCGGGCGACTAGCTCAATTTGGTTCGGCAGTTTGACTAAATAATCATTCACGCCGATCGCAAATGCCTCTGCTTTTGTTTGGGGGTCATCATTAGTAGACAGCATAATGATGGGTACATCACACGTAGCCGGATCTTCCCGAAACTGCTTAACCAGCGTCATGCCATTGCTATTCGGTAAGATCAAGTCCTGTAAAATCACTGTTGGCACAACGTTTGTTGCGATTTGGAGCGCCTTTTCTGCACTAGAGCAATAGTGATAGGTGAGGTTTGCTTCCGCTTCTAACATGCAATGAATTGCTTCATTGACAGTCGCTTGATCATCCACTAGCAGAACCGTGATGCGTTGTTCGCTAATCGGAATGACTACTGGAGCAGGCAAATGGGGGGGCATTATATCCTTTAGAACTGGATTCATAACAGCAAAAGCTACCAAGCGTTTGTAGATACTGAGCCTAGTGTTCCCTGCTTTTCAAGGAAGCATCATTTAGTCATTATTGTAGGAGCTATAAGTTTTTTGATGTGCAACTAAGATCAGCCCACCCTGCGGAAGCCAGAGTCTCTCAAAGTCCTTTGTCCGCTCTGGGAGAGGGATTTAGGGTGAGGGAAAAATCAGGAAAGTTGCACATTGCGTCTATGTTTTTAAAGCTTGGACTAAAATTTAGCAGAGGACTCGCTGGTAGCATTAGACATAGGGAAAGCAATGAAGGGATGGCAAGCAAAAGGGGCGATCGCATTGAGTCTATTCTTGCTAGTGGAATCGTGGGCTAGCATGGCTTTGGCACTGCCGCCTGCGGAAGATACACCAGAGGAGGTGCTGCGGACGCAGATTATTTTAGATGCGCGATCGCCGATTGATGGACGACCGATGACACCCGCAGACTATGCCGAATTGCAAAACAAACTCAACGCTCCCATTGAGCAGCCTGTCGAGCTTTCCGGCAAATTGGTGAACACTGTGAGGCTCTTAAAGCTACGGAAGTTTGTTAAAAAATACCTACCTTTTATTCCAGTAAAATAAAGACTATAGAGTCTCCCATTTGCTACTCGCTATTCGCTATTTGCCCTTCACCACTCAGCGCTTAGGCACTGTCCACCATGCGATCGCGTAGGGCTGCACGGGTTCATTCGCCTGCTGCTTAAACTGCACTCGAATTTTGTAGCGTCCTGTGGCTGGGATTTTATTAAAGATATGCTCAGTGCTGTCTACGTCGCTGATTGAGGAGCGAATGGCTTTCCGAGTATCGGTGTCTTCTGCTCTCAGGAGATATAAATCCAGGTTGTTTAAGCCGCGATCGCGAAATTCTTCGCCTAGAGTATAGTTTCCATTTTGGTCTTTGTCCACGAGTTCTACCAACCGATTCCAGGTGAGCGTCACTGCCACAAAGCTACCTTTTTGCAGTCGCTTTTCGAGGATATAGTCCTGATACAGGGGGGCAGGTGTAGATGCCGTGGGCAGCAATCCCACAGTACGGTAATCCCAACCGATCGCGGGAATCGTTTCCGCCGGATTCCATTGTCCAGCACTGAATTGTTGATAGGCACGAAAGGCGTTGAGTTGCCCGGTGCCCATATGAGCATGAAGCGGAATTTGGGAATCGCGATAGGCATCCGAGTCTAGCCAAGTGCGGTTATTTTTGTCCGCGATCGTCCGGCTCATACCCAACAAAAGCCCGTCTCCTGAGTCCTTGAGTTTGTCAGCGGCATTCAGCAATACGGCTTTCATCACTTCGGATCGCCGAGCATCCAACGTCCAAGAACGTGAGCGATCGCGGAGGCTGCGCCGAATGGCAGTGTCCCCATATTCCTGTAGCAGTGCAATGGTTCCCGTGACGTGAGGGGCTGCAAAACTGGTGCCGCTAGACGTGGTAATGCTGCCATTGGGATTGACTAACGAAACATCATGCCCTGGAGCCACTAACGCGATCGCCCGCCTTGGTCCCACATTGCTTTCTAGCCCTTTGGTTGCGCTACTGGTTGGGTCGCCCAAATTGGCAAAATCCACCCGCGCAAATACCTCCTGTACCCGCGCTGTGAAGGCAACATTGATGCCATTAAAATTATCTGTTGGAATCGAAATGCCGCCCTTTCCCTGATTTCCAGCAATGACATACAGCACATTATGCACCCGTGCCGACCAGTCAATGCACTGAGTTAACAACGCATTTCCATCTAGCTGAGGTTTGGCACGTGGATCGAAGCGTAATGATTCACCAAAACTAAAGTTGATTGCCCGAATATCCCCCCCGTTTTGCAACGCTACAAACTGAGTGGATAAACATTCTTCTGGCTGCCCATAGCGACGCGGAGTGCCAGAGGCAGAGGAATAAAGCCGTGCCCCAGGTGCCACCCCTCTCGCCATTTTTGCCGCGCTAATCATAATACTGGCAACATTTTGGGCATGACTATCCACGTTGACGTTCGTCCGGGCGCGAGCATCCCGATAAAATACTCGCGTTAACGCCATAGATCGATTTTGGGCAACCGCTTTATCAATGCCAAACTGCCCCGGACGACCGATTTCTACCTGTCCGATCGCAATTTTTTTTCCCGTAAGATTGTAGGGCGGCAACTGTAGGCGTAGAGCATCAATCCCAGTTTCGCCAACCGAACTCGATCGGAGTGATTTAGGCAGCGTTTTTGTCTGCCCTAAAACAGTCGAAATTCCGCTCCAACCGATGCTCGCTCCCAGAATTATCGCTCCAATTTGATGAAAACACCGATGAACTGGATTGATTTGTACCACGACTTCACCTCTACCTATTCACACGCCCAATTCATTCATCAAAAATGGCTTTGTTTTAGTATCCGCTTTTTTGAGTCATCCTAACCTTGCTGCCCTTGCCCTCGGCTTATTTAAGCTGCATATTGCGTAAATTAACAGCTAGATGTCAGCAAGATCATGGCACAATCCTTTATAAAGGCTTAATCAATCGCTTGTCAGACATTTTCAAATTGTTAAAATAACTACATTCCAGGACGCAGGAGATAGAGAACACCATGACCCCATCCCAGAAAGCGATCGCGATCGCCCCTTCCATTCTATCGGCAGATTTTAGTCGATTAGGAGATGAAATTCGTGCCGTGGATGCGGCTGGCGCAGATTGGATTCATGTGGATGTAATGGATGGTCGCTTTGTCCCAAACATCACCATTGGTCCCTTAATTGTGGAGGCGATTCGCCCAACCACCCAAAAACCGTTGGATGTGCATTTGATGATTGTGGAACCAGAGCGCTATGTCGCAGATTTTGCCAAAGCCGGAGCCGATCACATCTCAGTCCATGCAGAATCGAGTTCTACGATTCATATCCATCGGGCATTAGGGCAGATTAAGGAATTGGGCAAAAAGGCGGGAGCGGTTCTCAACCCAGGTAGCCCGTTAGAGCTACTAGAGCCGGTATTAGATCTCTGCGACATCATTTTGCTAATGAGCGTCAACCCTGGATTTGGCGGACAGAGCTTTATTCCTTCAACGCTAACCAAAATTCGCAAACTGCGTCAACTGTGCGATGAGCGGGGTCTTGACCCTTGGATTGAAGTGGATGGCGGCTTGAAAGGGAACAATGCTTGGCAAGTGATTGAAGCGGGGGCAAACGCGATCGTGGCAGGGTCGGCGGTGTTCAATGCGCCAGATTATGCAGCGGCGATCGAAAGCATCCGTCATAGCAAGCGCCCTGAACTAGCGGCTGTGTAGTTATTAGAGGGATTTCGTAAAGAAGCAGATAGCCTGTCACAGACTATCTGCTTCTTCATTTGCCAGTCCCGTTGGATTAATCCTTCTAAATCTTTCACTCTTATGGTTCTAACTGTTGGCGATCGCGCTCCTGATTTCAGCCTGCCGGATGCCCAAGGCAATATTATTAGTCTGGCTGATTTGCAAGGTAAGTTGGTTGTGTTGTACTTTTATCCCCGCGACAACACTCCAGGCTGCACCAAGCAAGCCTGCGACTTTCGCGACTCCTATGCCGAATTTCAGAATTGGGATATTGTCGTGTTAGGAGTCAACACCGACGATGCCAAATCCCACGACAAATTCACTACCAAATTCAATCTGCCCTTCCCCTTGTTGATCGATGAAGCGGGAACCGTTGCCACCGCCTATGAGAGCTATGGCTTAAAGAAATTCATGGGCAAAGAATATCTAGGTATCACGCGCAATACCTATGTGATTAACCCAGATGGAACGATCGCAAAGATTTATAAAAAAGTAAAACCTGCAACTCACATCGAACAGGTTCTCGCAGATATTGGCTGAAGCAGTAACCCCCCTTAGAATGGCAGATAACACCGTGATCGCAAGCATCTATTGTTTTCTGTCATCAGTCAATCAAAGCGGGATTGAGTGATTGCCCTCTGCCGAGATCGCAGTGCTATTCCGTCCATTGTTCTCTCACTATTCTGCGGTAGCAGTTACTTTAGCGTATGGGTCAGTTATGGCATTTTGCACAGACAGTATTGGGCATTATTTTCCGCCATCCTGTTACAGGCACCAGCATCATTCCTCTATTGCCCGATGGTCAGATTGTGTTGATAAAACGGCGAGACAACGGGAAATGGGCACTTCCTGGCGGCATGGTTAATTGGGGCGAAGATATTGAAACCACCGTGCAGCGCGAGCTAGAGGAAGAAACCGGACTTAACCTTGCCAAGGTGCGCCGCTTGGTGGGAATTTATTCATCCCCAGAACGGGATGGACGGGTGCATTCAATTTGCGTTGTCGTAGAAGTGGATGCTACAGGAGCAATGCAAGTTCAAGATCCAAACGAAGTTTTAGACATCAAAGCTTTCGCACCGGATGCAGTACCCATTGGCACTCTGTCTCACGACCACGATCGCCAACTGCAAGATTACTTCAACGGTCATACAACCTTGGCATAGTGATTTATTCAACGGGCTTAGGGACTATATTGATACCTCCATGGCAGTTTCCAAAATAATGTTTGAAGACTACCATCAAAGTGGATGCTCCTACTCCACAACCTCTAAACCATGCAGCTTGCGCCAAAAGCAGACATTCTAATCGTCGATGATGTACCCGACAACCTGCGGGTCTTGTCTGTAATGCTGGGTCAACACGGATATGAAGTCAGAAAAGTGCTAAACGGACGATTGGCGATCGCGGCAGCAAGTTCTGCTCCTCCCGATCTGATTTTGCTAGACATTCGCATGGAGGGGATGGATGGGTATGAAGTCTGCCAGCGCCTCAAGGCTTCCGCCCAAACTAGTGATATTCCAATTATTTTTTTAAGCGCTCTCAGTGACGTATTTGACAAGGTTAAAGCGTTTGAAGTGGGCGGAGTCGATTACATCACCAAGCCCTTTCAGATCGAAGAAGTTTTAGCACGGGTGAAAAATCAACTCACCATTCGCACCCTCCAAAAACAGCTTCAAGAACACAACGCCGTTTTAGAAAGCCGAGTCGCAGAGCGCACCAGCCAACTTCAAACCATGCTGGAGTATGAGGCATTGCTGAAAGGGATTACCGATCGCGTGCGGGATAGTTTTGATGAAGCGCAAATTTTGCAAGCGGCGGTGCAAGAACTGGCAATAGGGCTACGAATTCTCTGTTGTGATGTGGGCATTTTCGACTATGAAGCCCATACAGAAACGATTCGCTACGAATATTGTTGTGCCGGAATTGCATCGGCTCAAGGGGAAGTCGTCAGCCTTGATCGATTGCCTGGGCATTATCAACAAATCTTGCAAGGAAATCCTATTCAATTTTGTATACTGCCATTGGCTGTATCACTGACTCGCAACATTTCAGGTCAGTTTGCGATTTTAAGCTGTCCTTTAATCGATGATCAAGGTGTATTTGGCAATCTTTGGTTATTTAAGCCGCGAGAAGAAGAGTTTAGTGTTTTAGAAATTCGGTTGGTGCAGCAGGTTGCCAATCAATGTGCGATCGCTCTACGTCAAGCCCGACTCTATCAAGCCGTGCAAGAGCAGGTAGAAGAGTTAGAACGGATGCATTTATTAAAAGATGATTTTCTCAGCACGGTTTCCCATGAGTTGCGATCGCCGATTTCTAATATCAAACTGGCAACTCAGATGTTAGAAGTGATTCTTAAATCCACTGGCATTCTTGAAGATACCTCTACCAAAGCGGCAAACTACTTTCGCATCTTGCAAGATGAATGCCACCGCGAAATCCATTTGATTAATGATTTATTAGATTTGACGCGCCTCGATGCTGGAGTTGAACCGCTGACATTAATCAAAATTGATTTAGCCCCGTGGATTAGTCATCTAGCAGAACCCTTCCTCGCTCGAATTCACTCACAACATCAACACTTTCACATAAACATTCCGAGCCATCTTCCTGTCCTGTCAACAGATCTGCACTATCTAGAGCGAATTTTGACTGAGCTGCTGAACAACGCCTGCAAATATACTCCAGCAGAAGAAAGCATCACCCTTTCAGCCCAAGTAATTTCTGAAAAGACCCGTCAAAACTCACCTCAAGTTATTCCGAATTCTAAAGACGATCGTGCTAACCCTGATCTCATCAGCCTACAAATTTGTGTGACCAATACCGGGGTTGAAATTTCTCAAGAAGAGCGCGATCGCGTGTTTGATAAATTTTATCGCATCCCTAATAGTGACCCTTGGAAGCACGGCGGCACAGGGCTGGGCTTAGCGCTATCCAAAAAAATGTCCGAGCATTTAGGGGCTAAGCTTTCAGTTTCCAGTGCCAATCAGCAAACGTCCTTTATGTTGGAATTGCCGATTTGAGCCGGGGTCAGAGAACAGGGAGCAGGGGGTTTTACACCCAAACAAACACTGTCTGAAACCCGAAACCCGAAACCTGTCACCCGCTTCCTGCTTCCTGCAAATAGTGCTGAAACCGCTGTTGTAGCTGTTCTGGGGTGAGTGATTGTGTCCAATATTCAGTGATTGCATGACCAAATGCCCAGGCGTTGAGTTCGGGTGAGATGTTGTTGTCTAGCAAAATTGACCAGAGGGCTAGCAGGTCGAAGTTACGGGCGTTGGGGTTATTGGCGCTCAGCAGGGAAAATAGATCGTATGCCATTTGAAGTTTGCCAATGACGATGGGCAATTGTTCAACCGGGATTTGCTCCGCTAGAAGGTAGGCGAGGTTTGGACTGCCAGTGGTGAGGGTGGCGATAAAGCTAAGAACGGGGCTTTTGAGCAGGGCGGTTAATCCTTGAGTGGTTGCCATTTGAAAGGTGTAGCGATCGATGATTTTCGCGGCGGCGCTGGTGCGGGCTTCCAAGTTGCGAAGAAAGCGGGCAAGGCGAAGTTGTTTGGCAGGGGCGATCGCGTCTACTAAACCCAAAGATAAGGCTTCCAAGCCCCAGGCAACTCGTCCAATTTCAGGATCTCCAGCCACCACAGGCAGCACCCAATCACAAAATTTGTCTAGTTGCTCGGCTCGATATTGGGTTGCCTCCCGAATTGCCATTTCCTTAAGCGATACGCCCGATTGCCAATCGTAGGGTGGGTTCCACTCGCGAATCGGACGCAGTTTGTCTACTTGGGTAACAGCGGCGATCGCGGGCAGGTCGGGGATTATAGCTTTCACATCTGTCAGAAAATCTACATCCATTTGCAAGGCGGGATCGAGGGCAGGCGTGACCAACAGCAACACATCGGCTTGAGTGGCGCGATCGAGGACCAGATCTCGAAAGTCAGCGCGATTTGCCTGCTCATAGCCGGGAGTATCCCACAGGGTCAATGCATCGCCCGTTGTGGATTTCCAGTGATAATCTTGAATGGCATCGGTGCTGGGTAATAGATCTACAGCAGCTTTGGTTTCCACAAATAGCGTGTTGATTAAGCTGCTTTTACCGGCTCCAGTCCTTCCCACGAGCAAAATATTGACTGGCTTTTGCTCAACTTGGTCTAGAGGCTCCGCTTGGGCAAGAATCTCTTGCAGGGTTTGCGTTTTGACAGCGGGAATCGTTATGGGAGCAACGGACTCTAAATCGGGCAGTTTGCCGCTATAAAGGGCGATCGCCTGATTGCTCAAATTGCGTAGTGCAGCTTGCTTCAAAAGCTGGCTTAGATTGATCAATAGCTGCTGACTTGCCTGATTGTCAGAGCGTTGAGTGACTTGTTTTGCAATTGCCACCGCTGGATTTAAAAACCATTGTGCCCAGTTCCAGACGCGTAATAGTTTTCGCGCCGACGGTTCTAGCTTGCGGTAGACCTCATACGCCTGCACTGCTTGCCCAACGGTGACCTGGTTTAATGCAGGAGAGAGTTTATTCATCCATTGATCCATGTCGTCCACGGTGCCCCGAATCAATGTATAGGCTTGAGGAATATAGATATTGAGCAGCGGTCGCTTGACTTCAGGGTGATAAACTTGGGCGATCGCGGTCACCAGTTCTTGGCAGCGCTGCCAAAAAGTTGCCCAATCTTCCCATATCGGCGGATCGGTCTGCACAGACTCCAAAATCTGCTGCAATGCGGCTTCTGTCTGTTGCCCTACGCCTTCAGATACGCCTCCAGACTCGGTGGAAGGGTTACCGGACGCAGCTTGCAGTTCTTCCTTCACTTCTGAAATCACGGCTTCTAGCGGATCTATCGCTGGGCGAATCCATTGCACAAGCAAAAATCGCCAACCCACAAGCAGCAGGGTGAATAGTGCCCAAACCCAACTCAGCCCCCAAGTATGAATCTGAACGCCTGAGGCGATTAGCAAAAAGCTAACGATTCCCGCGATCGGAAGCCCTAAAACTGCCCACTGCCAAAGCTTTAACCGCACCATTGGTTTTTGTTATGACTCATCTGCTTCCCAGTCTAGGATTGTTTGGGTGTAGCAAGAGAGAAAAATAACCGAAAGAAATTATTTTTGATGTTTAGGGCTGACTGCTGTGTAGATTGATCTGGAATGCTTGCAGGTTGCTAGAGAAATTTAAGTTAGATGGAATTGCGCCGGAGACGATCGCTAAAGCAGATGTGATGGCGATCGCATGAATGATTACAGAATAGCGATTTAGAAGTGAATCAGACATAGCAACAAGACCGATTTTAGGAACATCGTTATGCTTAGTGTGGCTCTTGTCTCATAGATTACCAGTGATATTTTGGCGTTTTTATAGTGATGTCTATCACATCTCCTCATAGCCCTGAATATTCTCTAGTTCAAACTGTCGCAAAATTGCAGTCGATTGGCGTGTCAAGACTTCTGACCCTTTGACCACTATTAAATACTTACCCGCACTCAAGCGGTTTCGATAGGGCAATGCATCACCACTGCCAAAAGCAAGCCCTGCGCCACCGCCTACAACAAAGCTCCCCATTGCCCCGGATGCCGCGCCTAATAAGCCGCCAATCACATGATTGCCGATTTCTCCTGCCCAAGGAAAGGTGTTTAGATTGGTAATGAGGCTGAAAGTGAATCCGGCGGCGAACCCAAAGGGAATTACCCAAAAGGACATCAGTTTTGCAGAACGAGCAGCTTGTTCTTTAGGATCAATCAAGCCATACTCATCGGCACTTTTATATCCCCGACCTAAAATCGTAATGCCCGTCATCGGCAGCCCTTTTGCTTCTAAGGCAGAGTACGCCGCCTCCGCTTGAATGCGATCGCTCAGCACAGCCACAAGATAATTCATAAATTCAACCATTCCATTCCAATCGCTATCTTTAGAGTATCAGGCAGGGAAGAGGAAAGGTTTCGGGTTTCGGGTTTCAGGTTTCAGTTGATGAAAAGACGCTGCCCCCTGCCCCCTGCGCCCCGACCTTCACCACTGACATCGCGATGCGATTAGTTCAACTATTTTTTCGGCTGTGAGGGGTTTGGAGAAAAAGTAGCCTTGCCCAAAATCGCAGTTGAGCGATCGCAGTTGAGCTAACTGTTCTGGTGTTTCAATGCCTTCTGCAACTACTTGCATATTCATAGTTTGGGCAATTTTTACAATGATTGGAACTAGCCCTAGCTGTTCTTCGGTGCCATCTAACGACATGACGAAGGAGCGATCGATTTTGAGATAGTCCATTGGAAAAGATTGCAGATAGCTGAGTGAAGAATAGCCCGTGCCGAAGTCATCCATACTGAGTTGAATCTGCTGTTGCCGCAGTTGAGCCAAAATATCGGCTGCGGATCTAGGATTGTCCATAATGGCACTTTCAGTAACTTCCAGTTTGAGGCAACGGGGAGACAGCCCAGTTTCTGCCAAAATGTGCGTAATCTGCTGCATCAAATTCAGTTGGGCAAACTGACGGGCAGATAGGTTCACACTCACACTAAAGTCTGGGTCGATCACGCCTTGTTTCTGCCAATTTCGGATCTGATAGCAGGCTTCTCTGAGTACCCAAGTGCCAATTTCGCCAATTAATCCAGTTTCTTCGGCAACGGGAATAAAGCTAGAGGGTGGAATAAACCCGCGATCAGGATGGTTCCAGCGGATGAGTGCTTCTAACCCGGCAATTTTGCCAGAATCGAGTGCCACAATGGGCTGGTAGTTGAGGGAAAACTCTTGTTGGCTAATTGCCCGACGCAGATCGCTTTCTGTTTGCAGCAGTTGCAGCGCTATCCGGTGCATGGTGGTTTCAAAGATGCGATATTGAGCTTTGCCAGCCGCTTTGGCATGATACATGGCAGTGTCAGCATCGCGCAGCAAGTGTTCGGGTTTGTCGTAGTCGATTTTGCCAAAGGCGATCCCAATGCTGATGTTGATGAAGACTTGATGATCTTCTAGAGTGAACGGTTCAGCAAACGCCGCTAGGATTTGATCGGCAAATTGGATGGTGCTGTCTGGATCAATCACGTGGGTGAGCAGAATGGCAAATTCATCGCCGCCAAGTCGGGCTAAGGTGTCAGTTTGTTTGAGATGCTGTTTGAGCCGTTGAGCGATCGCCACAATTAACTGATCGCCCACACAATGCCCTAAGGACTCGTTGACAATTTTGAAGCGATCGCAATCTAAAAACAATACCGCAAAGGGCAAATCGGTATGGGTTTGCAATTGGCTGAGGGCTTGAGCTAGGCGATCGATAAAGGCAGCACGATTTGCCAGTTGGGTAAGCGAATCACACAGCGCCATCTCAAGCATCCGCGCATTGGCAGTTTCAAGCTGCTGTGTTCGCTCAATCACCCGTTCTTCTAAGTAAGCATTCAGCAGATGGATTTTCTGTTCTGCGGCTCGGAGCGCCAATTGATGCTGCACCCGTACCAGCACTTCCTCAAAGTGAAATGGCTTGGTCATATAATCTGCCCCGCCCACTTTAAACGCCTTCACTTTGTCAAAGGCATCGTCCAAAGCACTTAAAAAAATGACTGGAATTTCCGCTGTATGAGGCATTTCTTTTAAGTGAGCGCATACCGCATAGCCATCGATATCAGGCATCATGATATCCAGCAAAATCAAATCGGGTACTCGTGCCTGAACCGCCGTCAGCGCTAGCTGACCATTGATCGCTTTGCGAACCTGATAGCCTTCACGGGTCAGCATGGTTGAGAGCAGGCGCACATTCTCGGCAGTATCGTCCACCACGAGAATATCAAAGGGTTGGGTATCAAAGGGTTGAGTATCGAAGTGGTTGTGACTCATGTGATTTTTACGGGTTAAGTCCCAAATTCTGCGCGAGTTGAGTGAGATTCATAATCTGATCAAACCGGAAGTGATTGACCAGGTTGGTTAATGCGTGGATGAATTCAGTTTGATCGGGGGGGATCTCCTCAATCAATTGCAGTACAAGAGTATCACTCCCTTGGGCGGATGAGGAGTAGAGCTTTTCGAGCCAGTCTTTAGGCATGATGGCTAAAGACTGGGCATCTAAAGTGAAACTGGATGAGGGCGATGGGAGAGTGGGTGGCTCAGGCGGCGGTTGACTCGGTTCATAGCAGTATTTCACTCCTAGATACTCTGCCATCTTGGCAAGCACTTCGCCTCGTTGAAAGGGCTTGCGGACGAAATCATTGCAGCCGCTTTCGAGAATTTTTTGGCGTTGCTCTTCAAACACGCTGGCGGTGACGGCAAGAATGACGGTGCCTTGTCCCATTGGATCTGATTTTATGTGTTTAGTGGCTTCAAGCCCGTTCATTACCGGCATTTGCATATCCATCCAAATGATGTGGGGGTGCCAATGTTGCCAGATCGCGATCGCATCTTGTCCATTTTTTGCTTCTTGTATATCAAACCCAATGCCTTTGAGAAAGCGCACCAAAATCAATCGATTGGTTGGGTCATCATCCACGATCAGCACTCGATAATTGGGCTGACCGGGCGCTAACCCCACAACCTGCTTATCCTGAATGTCTTTTTCTTTTACTTGGTCGGCGGTAATTGAGGTGACCGGAATCTCAAACGCAAACTCAGCGCCTTGACCCGGTTGACTGTCTACCGTGATAGCCCCACCCATCAACTGCACAAACTTTTGGCTAATGGCTAACCCCAACCCTGTACCCTCCGAGAATTTTGTTCCTGTCTCAGTTTGCCCAAAGGGTTGAAATAAACGACTAATTTCTGTCGATGTCATCCCAAGACCGGTATCACGCACGGTAAAGATTAGAGAATGGAAAGCAGGGCGGGGATCGGGCGGGGGTGGCGGTGCTAGGTTGGCAGTCAGATCTGCTGAACAGTCGCCATTCGTAATTCTCCACTCCCCCTTTCCTAGGCTTACTCGCACCCAGACATAGCCTGTTGGAGTGAATTTAATTGCATTACTCACCAGATTGATCAGGACTTGATTGAGCTTGTTTTCATCGGTGCGAATGTAACGAGGCACGGCACTATCGCGATCGCACACTAGTTGCAGCCCTTTAGATTGACATTCCAGTTGAAACAGCGCGGCTAAATTATCGAGAAGACGATAGAGATCAAAGTTCGCTTCGCTGAGCGCGATCCGTCCAGCTTCAATTTTGGACATTTCCAACACATTATTGATTAGCGCCAGTAAATGCTCACCGCTGCGGCTGATGATTTCGACATATTCGTGATGTTCCTTCAACAAAGAAGCATCTCGGCTCATCAATTGAGTAAAGCCCAAAATCGCATTGAGTGGCGTGCGGAGTTCATGGCTCATGTTGGCTAAAAATTCACTTTTTGCCTGGTTTGCGGCATCGGCGGCTTCTTTCGCGCTTTGCAATTCGGTCGCTTGGCGCTGAGTTTGGGCAAAGAGTTCTGCTTGCTGCACGGCAACGCCCAATTGAGACCCTATTTGTAAGACGATTTTAGTTTCGGTAGACTCCCATTTGCGTGGGGCAGAGTTTTGGTAGGCAATCAGTGAACCCCATAGTTGATTGCCAGAGAAGATTGGCACGCTGAGATAGGCTTTCGCCTGAAATTGTTCTAGCCGCTCAATATCTTGCGATCGCAGCCCAGCCTGATAAATATCAGCGATAGAATAGTAGACTACTCCTAGAGTATCCATGCTGTCGTTTGCCGCTTGCAAGTAAGCAATAGAGCCTTTTTCAGCCTCTAGCAGAGGATTTGAGACGAGTGGAATCCATCCCTCTGCCACCGATTCTGCAACAATATGTTCCTGGTTAGGTGGGGCAGTGCGAAAAATGACCACGCGATCGCACTGTAAAGCTTGCCGCAGTTCTTCAGTAGTGGCGGCAAAAATTCGTTCTAGCTTGAGGGTTTGGCGCATTCGCTGAATCACACGGGAGATCGTCCGTTCCCGTTCCGCACTTTTTCGTAGCCGCTCTTCTGTTTCTTTGCCCTTAGTAATATCCGTGACAACCCCATCCCAAATAATGCTGCGATCGGGCTGTAACTCCGGTCGAGAATTTCCACGTAGCCACTTTATTTGTCCGTCAACCACAATCCGCCAGACAAAATCCCACGGCTGCAAAGTATGGGCAGATGCCATGATGGAACGATTTAAAGGCGCGATATCATCCGGGTGAGTTAAATTCCAGCCTACTTTAATATCTTGGATCAACACTTCTGGCTCCCTGCCAAACAGGTCTCGGCTTCCCGGACTGACATACAGAAACGACATTTCCTTCGTCGGCTTCAGCACAATCTGATAGATCATACCGGGCACGTTTTCTGCCAGATTTTTATAGCGCGAGTTGCTGCGCTGGAGGGCATCTTCTGTTTGTTTTTGGTGAGTGATGTCGCTTAAAGTGCAAACGACACGCTCAATAGTGCCATCGGCGGACCGGTGAAGGTTCACGTTGACTAGAAGCCAGCGGCAACCAGAAAAACTGGGGCAAACGACTCCTAATACGCGATCGCGAATGGGTTGGCACTGAGCGATCGCCTGATGAATCGGAAACCCGGCAGCGAATAAAGGGTGTCCATTTTCATCTAACAATTGCCAGTCTGGATCGGTAGGAAGCTCAAATTGCTTTGCCTCCGCACTAATTCCTAGCAGTTCACTGGCGATCGGGTTGCACACCAAAACCTCTGCATCTGCATTTAATAGCAGCACTCCCACTTGCATCGACTGTACCAATCGGCAAAATTGTTCTTCGCTTTTTTTCCATGCCCGTTCATAGGTCTGGCGCACTAACAAAAACTGGGCGATCGCCACAATAGATAGAACCGCAATGCTAAAGGCGATCGCCATTGAAACGAGATTAACGCCCTGAAAAAAGGGTACGGTTTCTAGCGGATAAAGCAAGTCGCCCATAAATTTCGTAGTGAAAAAACGTCATGGCAGCATTTACACCAGATCATCACTCGTTCTATCGTCCTAACCTGCCAAAAAACGTAGCGGTTCATAAACGTTTGATGAGCGCCTGCACTTCAAAATGCCCATATAGAAAAGAGTAATTGACTCACAAAAGAAAAACAGCTTCAATCCAAAAGAACAACCACGCACCACTTCCGATAGAGTAACGCTTTAGCGAGTTGAAAGCAGAGAAAGGTTTTGAGTTTCAAGTTTTAAGGAGTGTGTTGAATACAAAGAAATGCATCAAAGCAGCCGGAACGCATGAACTCGATCGTATGGCGAAGTCCACAGGTTTTATTTTTGCTGGTTTCCCATCCAGTTACAGTGGCAAAATGGTCATACCGTAATTAACAAAGACTAACTATGACGATCGCAATGTTGAATGCTGCTTTAGAGCAGAGATGTACTTTGAAGGTAATTAGTGGGCTAAACAATTTTGATCGCGATCGCGTGGCTGCCGTGGTCAATGCTGCCGATCAGGGTGGAGCCACCTTTGTCGATATTGCCGCCGATCCAGAATTGATCCAGATGGTGAAACGCTTAACGAGTCTACCTGTGTGTGTCTCTGCGGTAGAGTCTGCCAAACTGGTTGCCGCCATGCAAGCCGGAGCCGACCTAGTAGAAATTGGCAACTTCGATAGTTTTTATGCTCAAGGCATTCGGTTTGAAGCCGCCGAAGTGCTGGCAATCACCCATGAAACGCGCCGCTTGCTGCCCTCCGTCACGCTCTCGGTGACCGTTCCCCACATTTTGGAACTAGACCAGCAAGTTCAACTGGCAGAAGCACTGGTGAAGGCGGGTGCAGATATTATTCAAACTGAAGGCGGCACGAGCAGCGCCCCGGTTCATGCAGGAACTTTAGGCTTGATTGAAAAAGCGGCTCCTACCCTAGCAGCAGCCTATGAGATCTCGCGTGTGGTAAATGTGCCCGTGCTGTGTGCCTCTGGGTTGTCCAGCGTGACGGTGCCCATGGCGATCGCGGCGGGTGCTTCGGGTGTAGGCATCGGCTCCGCGATCAACAAACTTAGCAGCGAAATTGAAATGATCGCCGTGGTTCGGAGTTTGGTGGAAGCGCTAGCCGCCAGAAAAGTTCGCGATCGGGTGTAAGTTAATTGTCTAGAGACGTGATGTAGCACAATATTACGTCTCTAGAAAAATATAGGATTAGCCCATCATCCTAGGTGAGTTGCAGTCGTTGAATGGCGATCGCGCGCTTCTTACCTCTACTTCTCTGATCTCTGCTTTAAAGTTGCTTTTGCCTGTTGCCACAGAGTGTCTAGTTCTGCCAGAGTATAGCTTTCTAGGGGGCGATCGGCGACGGTTTCCATGAGTTGCAGCCGTTGGATGAAGCGTTGATTGGTGCCTTGGAGTGCGGCACTGGGATCGAGATCATACCAGCGTGCCAGATTGACAACAGTAAATAATAGATCGCCTAGTTCAGATTCCTGATGGGCTTTGTCTCCACTGGCGATCGCGTCTTTGAATTCCGTCAGTTCTTCGTTAAATTTATCCCATACCCCATCTACGGTTTCCCATTCAAAGCCAGCCTCAGCGGCTTTTTGAGAGATTTTTAAGCTTGCCATGATTGGCGGCAGCGATCGCGCATAGCGACTCAATTTTTGACTTAAGGGCTTCGTTGCATTGGGATCTTCACCTTTCTCAATCGCTTTAATTTGTTCCCAGTTTTGATGTAGCTCGTCAATCGTTTGCACTTGCACATCCCCAAATACATGAGGATGGCGACGAATCAACTTTTGACTGATTCCTTCAGCCACATCTTGCAGGGTGAATTGTCCTAAGTCACTTGCAACTTGAGCTTGCAACACTACCTGCAATAGTAAATCGCCCAACTCTTCACAAATTGCAGCCGTGTTTCCACTCTGAATCGCATCTACCGTTTCGTAGGCTTCCTCAATTACGTAGGGAATCAGGGTTTCTGGAGTTTGGGCAAGATCCCACGGACAGCCGCTATCCGGCGATCTCAACTGAGCAACCACTTCGACTAACTGCTGTACAGCGCTCAAAATTTCGGTCTGTTTAGGCGTTGGCTCAAAAGTGCCCATGTTAAGTTTTATCCCGCAATAGTGCTTGAAACCGTTGATCACTGCGGATGCGATTGAAGTTAGGATCAGTTTTTGCCATCAGTTGACAAAGATAGGGGCTATAGCTGATCGCTTGCTTTAAGTGTTCGATCGCCCGATCTGCGTTGTTTTGCAGGGCATAGCAGCAGGCTTTGCCATACCAGGCATTCGCATTATTTGGCTTCACCCGCAAGGACTTATCAAAACTAGCGAGAGAGTCTTGAAACTGTTCTAGTTTAGAAAGCACCAGTCCACGATAGTTCCAGGCATAGTGGCAGCTAGGCTTAATGATCAGCGCATTGTTCAGGCTGGTCAGCGCTTCCGTGTAGCGGTTCAGGCAGCTTAAGGCGACTGCTTTGTTATACCAAGCCTTGTAGCTGTCGGATTTGAAGGTCAGCACTTGATCAAAGCTCGCGATCGCGTCCTTATAGCGACACAACCCCATCAAGGCTTTACCGTGGTTTTGCCATGCCCGATAGTCTTCGGGCTGAAACTTTAATGCCCGATTGAAACTGATGATGGCATCTTCATACTGAGCCAGTTTTGCTAAGACAATGCCTCTTCCCTGCCAAGCGAGCGCATACTTGGGCTGGAGCGCGATCGCCCGATCAAAGCTCACCAGTGCGTCTTCATACTGTCCTGCACTTTCCAAGGCATAGCCCCGACAATTCCATGCTCGATGGTCGCGCGGTTGAGCAGTCAAAATCGCATCATACTTGTCTACTGCGCTGGCATGGTGTCCTAGTTCGCGGAGAACATGCCCATGGCTATACAAAATTTGGGAGTCTTCGCTGTGATTCATAGGAACTTTCAGATATTCACACTCAACTCGATGTATCCACAGCGCTGACTTGTAGAGATTGATTAGGATTTACGCCAATAGAATGCCCCAAATTCTAGAATCTATTTCTTAAAATCACTGATTAATTCGCTTGCAAGATTAAGGTTGCAAACCGCTCATCGGCTCGTAGCCCATCAAAGTCTGAGTTGGTTTTAGCAATTTCTCGATATTCTTGAGGACTGAGTTCTACAGCGCGTTGCAAACTAGCAAGTGCCAAATCATACTCTTCTTGAAGCGCATAGCAACACGCCTGATTATAAAACGTATTGGGGCTGTTGGGCTTTAAAGCCAGGGCTTTATTGTAGCTGGCGATCGCAGCTTCTAGATAACCAAGATGATAGAGGGCGTTACCACGATTTGTCCAAGCTTCCTCAAAATCAGGCTTAAACTCTACCGCTTTGTTATAGGATGCAACAACACTTTTTAGATTACCCAGTTGCTTCAGCGCAAGCGCCCGATTGTACCATGCCCAGTAGTAGTCAGGCTTAAATTCAATGGCGCGATCGTAGCTGTTAATGGCTTCGTCGTAGCGTTCTAAGTTGCGTAGGGCAATTCCCCGGTTATACCAAGCCCAGCAGTAATTGGGGCGATACTTTAGGGCTTGATCGTAGCTAGCGATCGCCGCTTCATATTGGTGCAAATCATCCAAGGCACTCCCGCGATTATTCCAGGCTTCCGAAAACCCAGGTTCATATTCGAGTGCCCGGTCATAGCTAGTAATGGCAGCGTGATATTGCCCTAAACGGTAAAGAGCATTTCCCCGGTTATACCAAGCATCGGAATAATCAGGCTGTCGCATTAGAACTGCATCATAGCTAGCGATCGCAGAACTATAATCATTCTGTTTATTTAGATGCAGTCCTTTCTGAAAAAAGAAAATGACTTCTATTTCTTGAACGTCTGTCATGGTCTTTGCCGTCAATGTGAAGAGTAATCAATGTGGTATCTCTAAAGTGCCCTAACCCGCCGACCAGATAAACAGCAAATATACAGAAGACTGGATGCCCCTCTAGGATTTACTCAGTAAACTTCTGTATATCTAACTATGAAGTTCTAGCTGGTGCAGCTTCAACTAAGTTCAGCTAACAAGGCTTTTAGACATTTCTGGCGCTCTATCGCTTGGAGAGACTAGGATGTAGACTGCTTCGCGCAGGACGGGCAGTCGTGGCAAATATTTCAGGAAAGTCGCACGATACGCTTGGCTAACTATGGAATATATTGACGGATCAGACGATTCTCAATGTGAGGCGCACTGTATAAATCGAAGATCGATTGAATATGGGTAACTGCTTCACCTGAACTTGTTCCATATCAATCAGCGGGTATTGATTCATCCTCTTTGAGTTAAACAATCGATGTCGATTCGAGTTTTCAAAGGTTAGTTGAGTGGATGTTTGCTGAGTAATATTCATTGGATGAATTGCGTGAGTAAACGATTAAGTTCACCCGATTGGAACGTGCGATCGCTGGGTCGTCGATTTTGCTGCTCTGGCTCTAGATAGAGATAATCGCATTGAGCCGTTGTCAATTGAGTATGCCCATTCATCGACCAGTTAAAGATGCAAGCACCCGTGAGCAATGCCAGGGAAAAATCAGTATTTTGCACCCTAGCTCGACTAAAATCGGCATTTGTTAAGTCGGCTTTTCTAAACGAGGTGCCAGGATGGCTTTGAATCGCCTGCACCACCCAGTTGAAAATGCGGAAGGTGAGGAGCGCGAAAATGACCATAAGCAATAACAGAAAGAATCCCTGGGTAGCGCCGCCACCCCCAAAGCTAGAGAGACTCACACCCATAAGCCCAACGGTCAAAGCAACCATCACGGCAAAGAAAGTGGCGATCGCCCCAATGCTAAAGAAAGTTGCCACGGCGGGAAACAGAACGGTAATACTATCTCGCAGGAAGAGATTAGCGATTAAAGCCAGAAACGGCAGCATTCTCCAAAAGAAGTTGGTCACTTGAGTGGGCAGATTGCGAAACAAAATATCGGACACTTGAACGGCGATCGCGCTGAAACCAACTAACGCGATTGGACCGACTATCGCAGTAATGATCAGACTATTATGCTGACGAAGGCTTTGACCCATTTGGCAATCCTCAAAGGTTGCCCCAATCAAACTGGCTTTACTAAAATCGCACCCCCGTAAATCGGAGCCACTAAAATCTGCACCTGCCAGATCTTGCCCTTTAAAAGAGGAATTTTCTAAGTTTTGATTTGCATAGTTCCGATTCGTCATGGTGGGTTAAATTTATTACGGACTGACTACATAGGGCGAGATGATTGGATCTGCTTTTCCGGCATTGACGAGAGCTTGATACACGATCGCGGATACTTCTGCCCTAGTTGCATCACGGTTGGGATTAAGTTGAGCCAACGTTGGATAATTCACTACTACCTGACGCTGGGTTGCTGCCGCGACGTAGCCCTTTGCCCAAAAGGGAATGCCACTCGCATCTTGATATCGCGTGAGTAGGCTAGGGCTACCATTGCCGTAGTTCAACCCACTGGCGAGAGCAACCAAGACTTGAACTCTGGGAATCGGCTGATCGGGTCTAAAATCACCCTCTGGGTAGCCGCTCATAAATCCCCCTTGCACCGCAGTTTGGATGAATGGATAGCCCCAAAAGGCGGCGTTTACGTCTTTGAATTCTATGGGCGATCGCCGGGGTGCGGGCGCAAATGCCCGACTAATAATCGCCGCATACTGCACTCGTGTGACCCGATCATTCGGCAAAAAAACACCGCCCGGAAAGCCGCTGATCACATTTCGCTTAGCGAGGGCTTCAATATATGCCTGTGCCCAGTTGCCTTGAATATCCGAAAAGGGCGATCCACTGGAACCCACATTCGTCGAGCCAGTAAAATCAACGAGTCCCGCAATCTTTTTGATATCGAGTGTGTTGCCGTAGGAAGTCACTGTCTCAGGCGTGCCGTTGTTGATATCATATTGCCTATTGTCACGGAAGACATTATTGCCGGGATTAGCCGCCGTGCCCAAGTCGGGTTTTGCCCGCGCCGTCAGCACAATCCCATCCCGTTGATTGTTAGCAATGAGGTTGCTCCGCAGCACTGGACGCGCCCCGCCATTGATATACAGCCCATCCACGTTTTGAGTAATTTGATTGCGGGTAATGACGGGCTGGGCATTTTCGCTCAGGGTTAACCCAAAACCAGTGTTTTGAAACACGTTGCTTTCGATTTGTCCTTTGGCGTTGTTGGCGATCGCCATCCCATTGCCACCGTTCAGCGTAAAGATGTTGTTGGTGATGATCGGATTTGCCGTGCCCGTGACAAAAATTCCTTCCCGATTGTTTTGGGTGAAGGTGCAGTTTTCAATGATGGGATTGGCGGACTCTATCCAAATGCCCGTGCCGCGAGTCACTTTGTTGGTCACGGTTACGCCCCGAACTTGGCTCGTCTTGCCGATCCACACGGTCATATTTTGTCCGGCAAAGGTGGGGCTAATCCGATAGCCACTACCTGTAATAATCGTGGTTTGCCCCCGCGACACTTCGTCACCCTGCAAAATCACGCCTTCAGGAATCACGAGCGGGAAGGTTTCTCCCGTTTGCTGGCTATAGGTGCCTGGTGCCAGTTTAACCGTGGTTCCCGATTTTGCCCGTTGCAATGCGGCGGCGATCGTTCGGAGTGGACGTGCCAAACTGCCGTCTGCCCCATCCTGCCCGATGCTGGAATCAACGTAGAGAATCGCAGCACTCAGCGGCGTTTGGGCTAGCGTTTGAACGGGGGAACCCACTGGGACTTGTGCGATCGCCCGATGACTAAGGCTGCACAGTAAAAAAATGGATGGCAGAGCTAGATGTTTGGGGTAGCGAAGAAAAGGCGTGGGTCGATTCATGGAGTTCGCAGAGTGTAAGAATGGCGTGTCAAGGGATGGGCGATCTCAGAGAATTTTCACCGCTCCACTGAAGCACTTTAAAGGGATTGCTCAAATTTCATTGGGTTTATGACGATTCTTAACTGACCAGTCATTCCCCTTTAAATTCCTCAAAAAAATTACTTCAGAACCGGGATGTGATTTGTTAGGGTGGATAGGCAACTTAGCAGATTGAGTTGCCGTCTACATTGATAAGTTAGGTTCTGGGGTTTCGTTATGCCATTTTCCATGTCTTCGCTCTATCGCACAATGGGAGTGGCGATCGCCAGTTCCTTTCTTTTGATGCATACCCCGGCTGCTGAAGCGGCGGATAAAGTGGTGGTGCGCTACGGCATTTTGCGTCAGTCACTTTCAGTCGCAGAACTCGTAAATTTTGCTGAAAAAGGCGAAATGTCTAGAAAGGTAGAACGCTACTTAAATATGAGTAAAAGCGATCCGGCGGAGATTCGGCAAGTTTTGACCAAGCCAATTGATATTAGCAGCGGCACCGTTAGCACGGCGTTGAATAATCCCTTGGGCGATCGCATGTTGGATGAACTGGGTCGGATGATTCAGACCCCAGAGAATGAGGGTAAGGGCAACCGGGATGCATTGCGAACTGCGATGATTCAATCCACTGCCAAAGATAATCAAGTTTCGATTTTAGAAATCATCCAGAACTATCCCGCTGATGAAATTCATCTGGATGCTAAACGTATCATCAAAACTTACAACACCCTGGCAAAGTATCAAAAACCCCTTGAAGGAATATTGAACAACCTAGGACCCGTTCGCGAACTTTTGCAGAAGCAGGGCATTAACCTCCCGGATTTTCTCAAATGAAACCGAACAAAATATCTTTAGGGGCAGGTTTTGCAGTTGAGATTTGCTGGCAGAATCATTAAATACCAGGTAAACCTGCTCCTACTCGCGCGATAGCGCTTCGCGCGACGAGGTCGTTCGCTGCAAAAAGGGGACTTCTACTAATTCCCCCTGACTCGTGCCAATCTGCACGTTTAAGCCAGCGCCGCCTGCTTTTGTGCGAATGTAGCCTAATCCAAATACGCCTTGGGCAGTCTCCGTCAAGCTGGTGAGGATGCCGATTTTTTCGTCGTTCACAGTGATCACGGTGCCGGGAGCCGCCGCTGCATCCAATCGAATTCCCCAAATCTGCTGCTTCACGCCTTTATAGGTATCCAACCGGGCGATCGTTTCCTGCCCAATGTAGCAGCCTTTATTGATAGAAATTGCCTGCCACAGACTGGCTTCTACAACGTTGTAGTCTTCGGTTAATTCAAAATCGGGCATGGGGCGACCCTGTTCAATCCGCAGTTGCTCCCAAGCGCGATCGCCTATGGGTACGGCTCCTGCCTGGGCGATCGCGTCCCACACTGCCGCTGCATGATCCCGATCAACCATCAGGTTATAGCCCTCCACCCCCAATCCATTCCCGACCGCCACCCGAACTGGATGATTGGCGATCTCTACTAGGCAATGATTACCATAAGGCTGAGTTTTCATAGCATCCACACCCAGTTTTTCTAGTAGTGCCGAACTCTCAAGCCCGATTAGGCTAAACAGCGCCGTTTCCGCAGTCAGGTCTTTTAGTTCCACCTTATCGCCAAAGAAAATATAGCGATCGAGCCATTGCATGAGTTGGTCGCGGCGATTGGGCGAAACGATGACTATCACTGCATCTTCCAGCACATAGGCAGTGGCTAAATCAATCGTCCGGGCGGTAGGAGTGACAAACACTGTGTCGCAACCTTGACCGGGCTGTAAGATTTTTAGATCATTAGTGCTTTGGTTGTGTAGAAAGGTTTTCCGGTCTGCGCCGCTGAGTTGCAGTCTGCCCCAATGGGTGCGATCGCACAGGACTACACTACTTCGGGCTGCCGCGATCGCCTCTACATCATTGCCAAAATCAATCGGTGCAATAGAGCTTTCCTCAAATCGGGCACCCTGCTGTTGTTGAACCGCTCGCAAACTCTGAATCATGACCGTTATGCAATCCGCTAATAGGGTTCAAGCTTATCGTGATTTACCCACTGCCGACATTGCATACCCCTATCTCTAACGATTAAGGATTAGATCAACAGAAACATCAACATTGGGAAAGGCGAGAGGCTGAATGGTGCCGCCAGTGAGAATGGTTTCTGAGAGGTATTCACCGTTTTGCGGGTCACGAAATACGACAAGCTGCATTGCTTTCAGGTTTATCACCCAATATTCAGAAATACCAACTTCTGCATCAGCAATTCCAAATTCAAAAATTTAAGAGGAATCAGTGATAGGAGAGGGGTCTGCATCGGAGAGCATAAAGTCAATTAGATGCTGCCAACTATTGAATAGCAAATACTTAGTCAGGCTGAGGATGTCTTGAAAGAAACCCTTGCGAGTGCCCCGTTGGTGGCGAATTTTCTGATAAGACGTGTCCACTAGATGAAGCACTGTATGGAACAGGAAAGCCAGGAGATTGAGCGTGAGCAAAAAGTTGGCTAAATGCTGTTGCCCATGCCCAAAGTTGTGTTCGAGATGGTACCCCTTGGTTTTGAGGACATTGTGATTTTCGTTTTCGGTCTTCCACCGACTTCTACCAGCAGCGACCACTGAGGCAACGGTGGTATGACCCAAGCGATGGTGGGTGATGAAGGCATTGTGGTAGAGCACCTGAGCGTCGTGTTCCCGGGTAACGACCAGTTCGCACCAATTGACCAGCAAGGCGGGTTGAGTGTCCCGAATCGGCACGAGATTGGCATAGCGGTAGTGATAAATCGCTGGAGTGCGCTGGTGGCATTGCCGGATTTCTAGGGTCTCGAGCGCCCCCAAAACCTCAAGCACGTGCAAGCGCTCGTACAGGGCAGGGTGAGAGTCGGGTAGAGCGGTAAAAATGAAGTTTATGCCAAGCTCTATACACTGCTGAACCATCGGTTGACGACTATAGAGGTCATCCCCAAGCAGCGTTATTGGGTGTTGGGCAAATTGCCCCGCATGGGTCTGCATCCAGCGTTTAGCCGCCACCACTTCGCAGTCTTGTTTCACAGACCCATCTTGCGGACTGATAAATTCGGGGACTAAGGCAATCACCTGCGACTGACCAGGAGCGACAATCACGGGTAGAATCGCGCTATGAAAATAGGTCACACGCCCATTTTTATGCGTTCGAGTTGAACACTGCTGACACTGAATTTTCTGCGAACTGAAATATTGCGTCCCGTCTAAGGTGACTAACAAATGCCCTCCCAAGCAGTGGTATGCCTGCAAGTATCCCCCTTGCCTCAAACCTCGATACACCTGCTCAAACACACCCGTTAGGACAGGTGCAGCCAGGTGATCCAAAATATTGCGGATTTGCGGTGTACTCGGAATTTGAGCTAACCCAAACAATGTTTGAGCGTTATCCTTGCCCTGCCGACTCTGCATTTGCCGTTGGTGCTCCAGGAAAGACTCGCACTGCATGAAAAACACGCTAAACGCTGCCAAGATTGCGTCACTCACGCTGTAGCGGGTGCCGTTACTCGCTTGCCTTGGGTCTTCAATCCGACTGATGGCTTGATGCAGATAGCCTAACAACACCCCAAAACTTAAAGGCAATGATTCCATCACCGTGCTCCCACGAGGTGTTTCCTTATCCTCCAGTCTGATTCAGCGAGTTGTCAAAGTTTTGAATTTGGAATTGCTGCTTCTGCATAGACTTTGCTCTTTACTGTCAGATCATTATCCAAGCTAGAGTTGGCATATTCGATTAACCAAAAAATGTTTTCAGGATAGGGATGATGCGATCGATATTCCCGCCCTAGTCGCTGCACGATCGCTAAATCAGGTTCCGCCTCTGAATCGTTAGGCAGCGTCACTGGATGATTTTGTCGAACAGATGCTTGCTGATTTAACAACTCTGTTAGATATTCACCAGCCTCATGGCAAGAATATGCATGAGGCTCTCCTTCCGATGCCATTTCTACAATGTCTCCTTTTAATAATTCCACCCGGCGATCGTCTAGAATGCCGGTCTCAGCCAAACGATGGTATTCGTCGAGCGTCCATTTGGCGGGGTTAGGGTCATGTCGGATTTCCCTCCTGAAATTGATTCAGCTTAGAGGGGTCGAGCCAATATGTTTATGTTAATTGATTGCCCTTGCTAAACCGCGAACTGACAAGTCAGCGCCAGCGATCGCTCCTTCACAGTCCATTTCAATTAGGATCAAGGGTATCCAACTAAAGCGGATAACGACAAGTTAGATAAATTGTGAATTTTTGGGAAAGTTGAGCAGCGTTTCTTCAAAGACAAAATATCCTAATAGCGATCGCTTCCATTTGATCAGAATAATCACTAGCAGGGTACGGCATTGATCTCAGGTTTGTCTGAACTCTCCAAATTTCCCCTCTATGCTTTCACTATTGCTATCTGGATCACTGCTCGCTCTTAGTCCGCCGCCCCCGGTAGAGGCAGTGCCGCCATTTCCTACAGCCGCGATCGCCCCTCAAATTGCCCCGCTAGGTCAGGTGCCCGATCTCCCCAACCCTGATCTGGCTGCTAGGACAGAGGAATTTGAGATAGAGAATGACATCGAACAGCTTACGTCTGTGTCTCAGCTAACCGATGTGCGACCGACGGATTGGGCATTTCAGGCATTGCAATCCTTAGTCGAGCGCTATGGCTGCATTGTCGGCTATCCTGACAAAACCTTTCGTGGCAACCGGGCACTTACTCGGTATGAGTTTGCTGCCGGGTTGAATACTTGCCTAGACAAGATCCAAGAGTTGTTAGCAGCGGCAACAGGCGATCGCGTTACCCAAGCAGACCTAGACACGATTAAGCGACTGCAAGAAGACTTTGCCGCTGAACTTGCCCCACTCAGAGGTCGAGTAGAGGCGTTAGACATCCGCACGGCGCAGCTAGAGAAACAGCAATTTTCCACCACCGCAGTGCTACGCGGACAGGCGGTGTTTGGCTTGGCAACTGCCGCAGGTGGCGACCCACCGGGACAGGGCGAAACCAACACGGTGTTCACGAACCTGTTGCAGTTGCAGTTAACGTCTTCCTTCACAGGGCGCGATTTATTACGGATTGGCTTTGCCTCTGCCAACTTTGGTAACGAGGGATTTTCGGGGTTTGAATCGCTCAACACCTACATGGCGCTGCTGTCCTATCAGGCAGATTTGAATAGCCGCTTTGAGCTAAGTTCTCTAGACTACCGCTTTGCCGTCAGCGATCGCCTAGTGCTAACCGTGCAACCCGTTGGATTCAGCCTCCATAGCGTGCTCAGCCCCAACAGTTCCTACCTCGATAGCGGCACCGGCGCAGTATCCCGCTTTGCCGCACTCAACCCGGTCTTGCGAATTGGCAATCTAGATGCGGGGGTTGGGTTTGACTGGTTAATCTCCGATCGCTGGCGGTTGCAAGGTGCCTATGGCGCACGGACTGCCAATAGTCCAGAACAGGGAATATTGGGTTCTGGACATCAAGCGTTTGGCTTGCAGTTTCTCCATCGCCCTAACCGCAACGTGACGTTAGGATTTGCCTATGTCAATTCCTTTTCCCTGGATGGACGACTAGACACTTTCACGGGCAGTGCCAACGCCGACCTTTCTGGTGGCTTCGATGAACCCGCGAAGATTCATGCTTTGGCGGCTTCCTTGCGCTGGCGGTTGTCTCCCCAGGTAACGCTGGGCTTTTGGGGGGGTGCCGTGTTGACGGATGGCACGTTTGGCAAAGTGTTCCAAGCTGTTTTCGATCGCGACATCGATCTAAAAGATTTTGGCGCGGTTACCCTGTCCACCACTTACCTGCTTTCCCTGGGTGTCGATGACCCCTTTGGACGCAAAGGCGATCAACTGGCTATCATGATTGGGCAACCTCCCAAGCTTCAAGCGGGGGTATTGATCGAGCGAGTGGATGAAGGTAACTCGTTTCACTTTGAGAGCTTTTACCGATTCCGTCTGACGGATCAAATCGCCATCAGTCCGGGTTTCTTCTACGTCACCAATCCAGGACAAATCAACCGCAACAACGATATTTTCATCGGTACGGTTCGTGCCACATTCAACTTTTAATCCCCCCCCTGAAGCCGTTATGCTGTCTATCCTGAAATTCTGCATTCCTCTCCGCCTAGTTTGTCTAAGTCTCATTAGTTTGGGGGGAATAGGGATGACATTGCCCGTTCACGCTCAACAGATTCGGCAGGCAACCCTTGTTGAAATTCTGGATAGCGATCAGGTTTTTATTGAAAATCGTAAAGCTCGTGTGAATCAGGTGGCAAATTTGGGCGAACAGGTGCGAACCCAACAGGCACGAGCAGGGCTACGCTTTAACGTGGGGGCAGGCATTCGGCTAGGGCGTAACTCATCGGTGGTGGTGGGTGGCGGTTGTATTCGGCTTAACCGAGGTAAGGTTTTGGTGGCGGGGGCAACGGCAGGCAATCGCGGCTGTTTGAAATCGGTGGTGGCGGCAACGCGAGGCACGGTTTACATTATGGAACTGGAGGATAGCGGACAGGGACGGATCACGGTTTTGGAAGGCGCGATCGCGGTCTCTAACCCAGAGCGTCCTGATGTTCAACAGATTGCGCTGTCAGCCGGACAAGCTGTGAACACCGCGATTAGCGGCGATGTTGGCGCTGCGTTTCAAGTCCCTCAAGATCAATTAAATAAATTGGCGACACCATTGCTAGAGGGATTTCAACAAATTTTGCCGAGTTTGGAGAAGATCCAGATTTCACGGCGAGATCGAGGCTTTGCTAGCACCTTTTTGCAAGAAGCGATCAGTGGCGGGGATAGTTTCAATCGAGATTTTGATCCCCAAAAAGGTGGAGCATCAATCGATTTTGCGGGTGATCCTGTTTTCGGCACGTTTGTTCGTACCAGTGAAACTAGCGGATTTTTCAACCCTACCGGAACAACTTTTCAGATTCCGATCTCAGTCAACTTTGATAATCGTACTGTTGAGATCGGGGGCTTTAGCGGCGTTACCAGTTCTTTAGGCTTAAGCGGCAAAAATGCTACTGGGACTGTTATTCTCAATACCGTTCAAACGTTGACGATTCCTGGAAGTTCGACGACACAAACGGGACGAGCAGTGCGGATTGAGGTGTTTGATGTAGGGTTTGAAGAACCTAAATCGGGTCAGATCTATCAAGGCAGTTTGTCGATTGGGCGGATTCGCGATCGCTAATTAATGCTTGCTGACCTGAGGCTTATGGCTCTAAATAGTTGCGGATGTCTTCTGCCACCTGCTGATACAACGTCCTGTCATCTCCCTTTAACCCAATGATGCCAAATAGCCGCAGGGGTTCATCTCGTCCCCGGAGTTGATGTTCGCCCAAGTCAATCCCGTCTACGTCATCTGCCACCAGTTGATAGACCGCTTCAGTCACCACGATGTCGGTGCCCAGTTGTTTGGTTAATCCTTCGACTCGGCTGGCAACGTTCACCGTATCGCCGATCACGCCATACTCGCGCCGTTCTAGCGCCCCTAAATCTCCTGCGATTACAGTGCCATAGCTGATGCCAATACCGTTAAAAAAGGGGACGAGTCCTTCTCTGTGAAACTGCGATCGCAGATCTGCTAGGGCACGCCGCATCCCCAATGCCGCCCGAATCGCATTTAAGGCATCCTGCTGGTCTCCTTGGGGCACCGGAAAGCCAAACTCTGCCATGACCGCATCGCCGATAAATTTATCAACGGTGCCGCCTTCCTGCAAAATCACGCCTACCATGACGTTGAAATAGCGGTTCAGTTGGGCGATTAACTGTTCCGGCGGTAGTTTATAAGACAGGCTGGTAAAACCGCGAATATCAGCAAATAAGACTGCCGCTTTCAGGGTTTTTCCCGCAGACATCGCTTCCGGTCGTCTCAAGATTTCTCGAACAATGGGTGCGGCGATATATCGCTCTAGAGTTCGGCGTAAGCGCAACGTTTCAAGGCGATCGCTGACAAACCCGACCGTGAAGGTTGAAAAAGCACTCAACACCATGACGATGAAGGGCACAGCAGTGGGTAAAATCCAATAGCCGTAGGTGAATGCTAGGTATGAAACCCCGACCCAGGCGATCGCCAACCCACAGCCCACCAGTAATTGCCAAACTGGGCGTTGAGCCAGTCGCAGCAAGATTACCCCCAAGCCAGCCGCCAAGCCAGCCACCAGCCCTGCTCCTGCCCAAGGATTGGGAAACACTTCCGCGATCGCCCGTCCTTCTAGGAGGGTCGCGATCGCGTTGGCGTGAAGTTCCACGCCCGGTAAGCGATCGTCAAACGGGGTGCGAAACAAATCCTGGTCAGACACGTTTCCGGTGGTGCCAATTAACACAATCTTGTTTTGAAACGTCTGGTTTTGACGAAACACCTGCTGCCAGTCGGGAGCCAACAATTGCCAAAACGGGATGTGTGGAATCGTATGAGTGTCACCATAAAAATAGATGCGATCGCCTTTAGGCTTGGGATAAGTCAATTTAGCCGATTGCAGCGCTGCCTCCGCAAATGAAGGCACACTTTCCAGATTTAATGGATCAAGCACCTGCTGTTGATAGGCGCTACCGAACCGACGCACTAATCCATCCGCTTCGGGCTTCAAAAAGTTTACTAATCCTAGCTGAACCGAAGGAGCGAGGAGCGCTGGGGTCGGCTGAATAAAATCCAATGTCCCTTGCATGGCATCTGTATAGGAAGCGGCTAACGTGACTTTTCCTGGATACCGCAAGAGCGACTGACGAAATAGATCGTCGTCCGCCGCTCCAAACCGACTGGGGGAATCAAATAGTAAATCAACTGACACCGATCGCGCCCCTGCCTGCATCAAATAAGCGATCGCCTGAGCGTATGACTCACGCCGCCAAGGAAACCCACCGCTCAATAAGCGCACAACCTGCTGATTTTTGGCATCATCTCCATAGGTTTGGGCAGCCGACAACGAGGCATCATCGATCGCCACAATTACAACCTGCGGCGGCGGTGATACGGTTCCTCTCAGTTCAAAAAACAGGGTTTGAACCTGCTGCTCCCATCGTTGCGTCCGGTTCCACTCAAATCCTGTTGCCAAAACACCCAGTAATCCCGATCCTCCTATCATCATGAGACTGAGGCTGAAGTTGCGAAATCGGGCAGTTGACCCCGTAGCTAATGACCCCGCAGCTAATGGGTTAGAACGGCGCGATTCCCGTAGCGATCGCTTCACGAATCGAAGTATAAACAATGCTGGCACCTATTTTTAAGGAGCAGAGAATTCGGACTTCCAGTTTACGCCAGAACAGAAAGTGACTTCAAAGCGATCCCCCGGCAAAGTATTGTCATGATTTCAAGATGACTTGACCTCAAAGTGACTTAGCTAATTTGTGATAGCCAACAGCAATGCTATGATTTCGGAGAAAATCAATTGATTGAAAAGGGCTTGGTATTCTATGGCTCAAGCGTCCGTTTCTCCAGTAGTGCTGGTCATTTTAGATGGCTGGGGATATCGTGAAGATGTGGATGGTAATGCTGTAGTCGCCGCCAAAACTCCCGTAATCGACAGTCTTTGGGCTGCCTATCCGCACACAACCATTCGCACGGCTGGCAAAGATGTTGGCTTGCCCGATGGTCAGATGGGCAATTCTGAAGTAGGGCATCTGAATATCGGGGCGGGGCGGGTTGTGCCTCAAGAACTGGTGCGAATCTCTGATGCGGTGGAAGATGGCACCCTGCTGAGCAATCCAGCGTTAGTTAAGCTATGTCAAACCGTCAAGCAAAATAATGGCAAGCTGCACTTAATGGGTCTTTGCTCGGATGGAGGGGTGCATTCTCATCTGTCTCACTTGTTTGGCTTGCTAGAGATGGCAAAAGATCAGATGCTCACAGATGTTTGCATTCATGTAGTGACCGATGGGCGCGACACATTGCCCGATTCTGGCAAGACCTATGTGCAGCAAATTGTGGACTATATCGATACCGCAGGGGTTGGGCAAATCGTGACCCTGAGCGGTCGGTATTATGCAATGGATCGAGATCATCGCTGGGATCGGGTGGAAAAAGCCTATCGCGTTATGACTCAAGATGGTCAGGGAGATGGGCGATCGGTGCTAGACGTGATGCAGGCTTCCTATGATGCCGATATTAATGATGAGTTTATTTTGCCGACGCGGATTGCACCGGGAGCAATTCAGCCAGGAGATGGGGTCGTGTTCTATAACTTCCGCCCCGATCGCGCTCGTCAACTCACTCAAGCCTTGGTTGATCCCAAGTTTCAGGGTTTTGAGCGGGAATTCATCCAGTCGCTTGCCTTTGCCACTTTTACCCAATATGATTCCCATTTTCCGGTGCTAGTTGCTTTTGAGCCGCAAAATCTGAATAATATTTTGGGTCAGGTCGTTTCTCAGCATGGATTACGCCAGTTCCGCGCGGCTGAAACCGAAAAATATGCTCATGTCACTTACTTTTTTAATGGCGGCATTGAAGACCCGTTTGCTGGAGAAGACCGGGAAATGGTGCCCAGTCCACCAGTGGCAACCTACGATCGCGCTCCTGGAATGTCTGCGGCAGCGTTAACAGATGTGGCGATCGCGGCGATTGAAAAGCAGATCTACTCAATGGTCGTGCTGAATTACGCCAACCCTGACATGGTGGGACATACGGGTAAAATGGATGCCACCATTGACGCACTGCAAGTCGTCGATCGCTGTTTAGGTCGCTTACTGGAAAGCATCATTCGCGTCGGTGGAACCACCATCATCATTGCCGACCACGGAAATGCTGAGGTGATGTGGGATGAAAACGGTAATCCTTGGACTGCCCATACCACCAACCCGGTGCCCTTTATTTTAGTCGAAGGGGAAGGGCGGAAAATTCCCGGACATGGCACCGATGTTACCCTGCGTGAGGATGGTCGCCTCTCAGATATTGCTCCCACCATTCTGGAGATTTTGAAACTGCCTCAGCCTCCTGAAATGACTGGGCGATCGATGTTCTTACCGCTTGAGTTTGGGCTAACTCCCAGCCGATCGCCCGTCAAATTGGTGCGCTAATATCTGGGTGCGCTAACACCAAGGCTCCTGCTTGAATCAAGCCCTGACTCAAGCAGTGAAGGTAAGTGTAAAGTCGATGATTGCTGCTGATACGACGGCTGATTCAACGAACCAAACTTTTTGTGGTCTTCTACAATTTGGGTTGTATCCACCTTTTCATGCGTCAACAATCATGAGCGATCGTTCATCATTTTCTCGGTTCAAGCTGCCCTTACTGCCCTTAACTCGCAGACAACTTGTTACCGCAACTCTCACCTCTGGCTTTGCGCTCGCGGTGCAGCCTATTCTTGCGAAAACGATTCAGACTGGTTCTGCGGGATTAACCGTGGGATCGGTACAAATTCCAGTGGCGAGTGGCACGATCCCAGCTTATCGGGCGATGCCTGCAAAAGGGGATTCTTTCCCTATCGTTCTGGTGATTCAGGAAATTTTTGGGGTACACGAGCACATCCAAGATGTTTGTCGCCGTTTTGCCAAACTGGGCTATCTTGCGATCGCGCCTGAGATGTTTGTCCGCCAGGGCGATGTTGCCAAGCTCAGCAGTGTCGATCAGATCCGCCCCATTGTTGCCAAAGTTCCAGATACTCAGGTGCTATCTGATCTGGATGCCACCGTAGCCTGGGCAAAACAGAAGAGCAAAGGGGATGCTGCCCGTTTGGGGATCACTGGGTTTTGCTGGGGCGGACGGATTACCTGGCTCTATGCTGCCCACAATCCGCAGGTGAAGGCAGGCGTGGCTTGGTATGGACGATTAGTCGGCGATCGCACTCCGCTCCAGCCACAGTACCCGATTGATTTAGTGTCTTTGATTAAAGCCCCCGTTCTCGGACTTTATGGCGGACAGGATACGGGCATTCCCGTGGCAACTGTAGAGCAAATGCAATCGGCATTAAAAGAGCTTTCGGCACCCTCGCAGATAATCGTTTACCCAGAAGCTCCCCATGCTTTCTTTGCGGACTATCGCCCCAGCTACCGCCAAGAACCCGCAGAAGACGGTTGGAAACGGCTGCAAGCCTGGTTCAAACAGCATGGCGTAGCTTAGACCTTTATCGAGTTGTTTCTGCTCCTTCACGCCGCTCATCATTCGACTCAGTTAAGCGATCGCAATCCATCTAATTTCACAAGCGATCGCTTGTGCAAATTTAGAGGCACAACGACGTTGCTCGAAGCGGGGACGCTTGAAATGAATGGCGCTGACTTGGATAACTTTTTCTGATGTTTCAAAGGAGTGACAGATCTGTGTCGGTACTATATACTCATGGAGTGTGAGGAGCGAACCAGAGAAAACGCCGAGACGAAACACGGAAAGTCGTCGGCGTTTTTTCTGTTTTAAAGCGTTAAACGTAGCACTAAAAGTTTTTTGGTCCAGCAAAGCGACTCGCGCTGACCTGCATAGCGAAGCTCAAGTCGTGAAAATTTTGGAAAGCCAAGGCTGGAAGATTGAGCGCAATGCCGTGACCAAAACCCAGTTCTACTCTTCTCGCTTGCTAGAAGCCGTTCGGACATAATTGTGTTCTCTGAACCATATTTGTTTTTCTCAACGCTGAGCGCTTAATAGTGACAACCTCTCCTCAACAAGGCTAGGATTTAGCAACTTCAATCTGAGTTGGACTATGAAACCTCTCAAAGTTATTTGGGCAACTGTCTTGCTAAGTCTTGGTATTGTCCTAATTGGCTCTGGAATTTACGCGCCATTCAATGGGGATATTAGTAAGCAAGAGCAAAAAGAACAAGCGATCGCTTGTCTAGTGTTTGGGGTGCCTCTAGCAGCATGGGGCGGCTGGATTGTTTTAGGTCTGCGTCAAGATAAACAACAGAACGAACGAGATCGCCTCAATGCTGCCTTTTCCAAGTTGCTGACCCAGGGCGATGGACGCATTACAACCCTTGCTTTTTCACTGGAAACTGGGTTGGCAGGGAACATGGCAAAAGTCTACTTGGATGAACGGGCGAAAGAATTTGATGCCAACTTTGATGTGGATGATCAGGGAAACGTCAATTATCGGTTTCATGTGGGAAAGTTTAACCAAGCTTAATATCGCGATCGCATCTAAAGCAGCAAACTATGAAGTTACTCACCAAAATTGCCATCGGCGTTTTATTGGGAATTGGCATTCCCATCTCCTTGGTAGGCATTAGTGAAGCACTCAACCCAAAGAATACGGCTGGCGATCGCGAAGGGGCGTTTACGGCTCTAGTCATCTTGGGCTTACCACCTACCGCTTTTGGTAGCTGGCTACTCTTCTCAAATGTGCGGCGAAGTAAGCAGGAAGAACGCGATCGCCTCCGGGCTGCATTTTTTCGGCTCTTGCAAGAAAACAACGGACATCTTACTGTCCTGCGTTTTTCCATGGAAACCGGCTTGGAAGGCGAGGCTGCCAAAGCTTATCTCGATAGCCGCGCCAAAGAATTCAACGCCGCCTATAACGTCACCGAAGAAGGTAGCTTTTCCTATTACTTCAATCTCGAAGCCCCTAAAGAACTGGGCGGCAGTTAAGCATCAGGTTTCGGGTTTTAGGTTTCGGATTGTAGGGATAAAGAGATTCGTGTGCCCAAGTTTAGCCCTATTGCTTGTTCCAATACTCTGGGTCGTGTCTTACAGTCAGAACTTAAAATATCTCCTAGGTCAACGCTACGCGTTGGCAAAGCCAGTCCGAAGGACTTACAAAATTCAAAACTTCCCATGACTCAACTCTTCCTCGCGATCGCCGCTGTTTTTGGTGGGCTTTCTGTTGCCGCCGGAGCCTTTGCGACTCATTCCCTGCGCCCTCAACTCAGCGAACGCGCCTTAGAGATTTTTGAAACAGGTGCCCGCTATCAGATGTATCACGCCCTTGCACTGTTGGCAGTTGCCCTACTGATTCATCAATCTGAGTCGCCGCCGCCCACCCTAACCAATGCGGGATATTGTTTCATTGTAGGTGTGCTAATTTTTTCTGGTAGTCTCTACACGCTCAGCCTGACCGACATCAAATGGCTCGGCGCGATCGCCCCCATGGGTGGAGCCGCGCTGATTGCGGGTTGGGTTTGTTTAGCGATCGCCGCCCTTAACTATCGATAAACCAGCGCTTTTAGCTTCTTGCTTCCATTTGATCGCCTGATTTCAACTAACTCAAACTACTTCCTGCGGAAACGCTACGCGAACAAAACTCAAACTCCCTTCCCTCCACTCCTCCACCCCTTCACCCTCTTAAGGTAGGGAAATCCACATCTCGAAGGAAACCCCTTCCCTGACTACAATTGAAGCGGCTTGTCCAAAATAGCGTTGAGGCATTTTTCACCCCTCACCCTTCATTGTTTAACCCTCACCCCTATTCTTCTGGAGTTTTCCCTATGACGACCGTGTTGGAAAAAGGCAATATTTCCATTCATACCGAGAATATTTTTCCGATCATTAAAAAATGGCTGTATTCAGACCATGAAATTTTTCTACGAGAGTTGGTATCGAATGCAGTAGATGCCATTCAAAAGCTGAAAATGGTATCTCATTCTGGCAACTATTCTGGCGATTTGGGCGAACCTGAGATTGTCATCACCTTAGATAAAGCAGCAAAAACTCTATCTGTGTCAGATACGGGCATTGGCATGACCGCCGATGAAGTAAAGAAATACATCAACCAGGTTGCCTTCTCCAGCGCCGAGGAATTTATTGATAAATATAAGGCAAGCACCGATCAGCAAATTATTGGTCACTTTGGGCTGGGATTCTACTCCTCTTTCATGGTCGCTGCTCATGTAGATATTGATACCCTTTCTTACCAACCCGGTTCGACTGCCGTGCATTGGTCATGTGATGGCTCCACGGAATTTGAATTGAGTGAATCGACCCGCACCACGCGCGGCACCACCATTATTCTGACCTTGCAAGACGAAGAATTGGAATATCTGGAGCCTTACCGGGTGCGGCAGTTGATCACCAAATACTGTGATTTCTTGCCCGTGCCGATCAAGTTAGCCGTTATAGAACCGCCTTCAGAAGTATCGCCAGAAGCAGAAGTAGACTCAGAAATTGCACCAGAGCAGGCTACTGAAGAAGTTAGTGAAGCTGCAATTTTGCCCAAAGAGCCGGAACAGGTCAATCGCCAAAAAGCACCTTGGAAGGAACCCGCTAGCAATCTCAGCAAAGAGGATTATTTAGAGTTTTATCGCTATCTCTATCCCTATCAGGAAGAGCCTTTGCTGTGGGTACATTTGAATACGGATTATCCTTTTGTGGTTAACGGCATTCTTTACTTCCCCAAGCTGAAGCCCGATGTGGATGTGACCAAAAGCCAGATTAAGCTGTTCTGCAATCAGGTGTTTGTCAGTGATAACTGCGAAGAAGTGATCCCCCGGTTTTTGCTGCCTTTGCGTGGCGTGATTGACAGCGCTGATATTCCACTCAACGTGTCTCGCAGCTTCTTGCAAGCCGATCGCACCGTTCGTCAAATTGCCAATTACATCGCCAAGAAAGTGGGCGATCGCCTGAAGGAGCTGTATCGTGACGATCGCGACGAATATATCCGCTGCTGGCAAGACCTGAGTACCTTTGTCAAATTTGGCTCCCTCAACGATGACAAGTTCAAAAAGCAGGTTGAAGATATTCTGATCTATCGCACCACTTGGGAAGCCAGCCAGGAGACGAAAAGTGAAGATAGCACCACCCCAGAAGTGCAGGTGCAATCGGGTGAAAGTGATGTGTGGCAAGAGGTGTCTTCTCCGGTTGCGGCGGCGGCTTCTAGCTCCCAGAACCCCAGTTCTAGCCCTACTTATACGACTCTCAAAGAGTATTTAGAGCGCAACAAAACCCATCACGAAAACCGTGTTTTTTACTGCAACGATGAAATCACCCAGGCGACCTATGTAGAACTCCACAAAAAGCAGGGCATCGAAGTCTTGTTTATGGATTCTTTCATTGATACCCATTTCATCAGCTTTTTGGAGCAAGAGTATTCCACGATTCGGTTTTCCCGCGTGGATGCAGATTTGGATGAGACGCTGATTGACAAAGACAAAGAGACTGAAATTGTCGATCCTGCTACCAACAAAACTCGCAGTGAGCAGATTAAGGAGCTTTTTCAAGGCGCGATCGCCAAACCAAAGGTCACCATCCGCACGGAAGCCCTCAAAGCCGGAGATCCCCAAAGTGCCCCACCTGCGGTGGTACTGTTGCCCGAACATCTGCGTCGGATGCGCGAAATGACCGCCATGATGCAGCAGCAAGCGGTGGAGTTTCCCGAAGAACACATTTTGCTGGTGAACACTGCTCATCCACTGATCCAAAATTTGCTGAGCCTGAATCAAGGAACTATTCTGCAAACCAGCGGACAGTCGCCCTCTGCCGAGTTAAGCACCCTCATTTGCAACCAAATTTATGATCTGGCACTGATGGCACAAAAAGGCTTTGATGCCGATGGCATGAAAACCTTCGTCGATCGCTCGAACCAAGTGTTGACTCGCCTTACCGATCGCTAAATTGCCCTCATCCTAAATCCCTCACCCTGATTTGCTATCCATTAAGGAGAAGGATTGGGGATGAGGGAAAATCATAGGTGGATTCAGCAACGCCAGAAATCAGTCTGCTGCATCGCTTGGATTGATGCCCATTAGTCTACTGGGATTGGCAGGTGGGGCAGTAATAAAGACGGCGACCCGCTAGGGTTACTTTTAAAATTTCTGTGCCGCAGACAAAGCAGGGTTGCCCGTCGCGGCTGAAGACGAAATGACGATAGGCACGGCGCGGGTAGCCTTGTTGTTTGAGTGTGGCGACAATATCTAAATCGTTGGTGATGCCGTGAGTTTGGTAAGACTGGCGACTAACCGCGATCGCTGCCATTGCCAGCTTTGTGATTTGTTCAAACGTACAATCCACCGGATGGAGAGAGGGATGCACTCCCGCCACAAACAGCACCTCGCTCCGTAGGTAATTGCCCAAACCACAAAGAAACTGCTGATCCAACAACGACCCGGCTAGCCCCCGACGGGCAAAGCGTTTGCTTAAAAAGCGTTCCTGCACCTGTTCTACTGTTGTTGCTTCATCTAATACATCCAGTCCTAATCGGCTTAAAAAGGGGTGAGTTGCCACCTGCTCATCTGTTAACACTTCAATATCTGACGCACTGTAAAGTAAGGCTGATTTTTTCTGGGTGTGTAGCGCTAACCGTAGCTGTCGGTTGGTTGTGGGATAGGAATGCGCTGTCCGAATGACCCATTTGCCATAAAGCTGATTGTGGCTGTAGAGGCTAATCTGATTTTGAAATCGAGTTAACAAAGCTTTGCCACGAGGCTTAACTGAAATAACCTGCTGACCGACTAATAGTTCTTCGTAGGGCTTGAGATGGTCGAATGCAAAGAAAATCTCTGTTAATGGCTGGTGCACAAGCGCGATCGCAATCTTATCCGCCGCTTGTTTAATCTCTGGTCCTTCTGGCATGAATCTAATCTTTAAATGTCCAAGTCACGCAGGGCAAGCAATCAGGAAGAATATCATTTCACCTTCTGGCTGTCTTTTATTAAGCCTAGCTCCTGTTCTCTTTTCTTTTCTGCTGCATCCATTTTTTGAGAGAGTTTAGGAACATGGTAAGCTGTCAACTCAATCAATTAGGTATCATTCACCTTTCAATTTGTCAGCTTCAAAAGGTAGTTAGACGAGGTCATCCTTGAGAGTGAAATCGCGTTGGTTACTTCCCGGTATCGTTGGCTTTTTTCTATTATTATCTGCCGCCGCAGAAGCTGCTACACTTCAGTTCTGGCGGTTTACTCAGGCACAAAATCGGCTAGAAATACAAGCAGATCGAGGCATTCAGCCCCGCGCCCAATTATTGCAAAATCCAGCCCGACTGGTGATTGATATTCCTGGAACGCGGCTTGGTCGTCCCAAGCAAACTGAAACCTATCGCGGCACCATTACTTCCTTGCGGGTTGCCCAGTTTGAGCGTGATACGACCCGGATTGTGCTGGAATTGGCACGGGGCTACACCCTTGACCCAGCACAGGTGAAGTTTCGCTATAGCAACGCCCGTCAGTGGATCGTGGAATTGCCTCAACCTACGGTGCTGCCGTTGATTGCAGATATCAATAATTTACCGACTCAGGCGATCGCGGTGCCCCAAGCACCCGGAGTCGCGGCTAGCAGTGCACTATTCAACTCTAGTACGGCAGTGCCATCGCCCAATCCTGGCTATGTGATCACTCCAGCAAACCCAACAAAAACATCGCCTAATACCGCAGTGTTTGAACCCTCGCCGAATTCTGGGTTATCTCTGCCCAATCGTACTGTTAGACCTCCGATGCCCGTAAGCCCACCCCCACCGACAACCACGCGCCCTGTTTTTCAACCTGCCAACGGTCGTTTAGTCGTGGTGATCGATCCAGGGCATGGAGGACCTGATCCGGGTGCCGTGGGTATTGGCGGCTTGAAAGAAACAGATATTGTGTTGGATATTGGTCGCCAAGTGACCGCGTTTTTGGAGCGTCAAGGGGTGACGGTGATTCAAACGCGCAATGCAGAATACGATTTGGGTCTAGAACCGCGTGTGCAAATGGCAAACCGGGCAAATGCTGCGGTATTTGTCAGTATTCATGCCAATGCAATTAGCATGGCTCGACCAGATGTTAATGGATTGGAAACCTACTACTACAATTCTGGAAAAGCCCTCGCAGATGTAGTCCATCGCACCATTTTGGAAGAATTAAGGATTCCTGATCGCCGAGTGAAATCGGCTCGCTTCTACGTTCTCCGCCGAACATCGATGCCCTCAATTTTGGTCGAAACGGGCTTTGTCACCGGGGCAGCAGATGCAGCACGATTGCGGGATGCTGGCTTTCGCAGTCGGATGGCAGACGCGATCGCCCGTGGAATTCTGCGCTATTTGGGGCGGAGTAGCTAGAAGTGCGGGTTAATCTAAATTTGCTGATCATTTATAGAGACAGCGACGCTGAAAACATTTAAGGCTGGGTTGATCAGTAACCATTTAAGTTGGGTTGGTGATGTGCCAGAACTGGGAGAACAAAACCACCAAGTTCATGTCACGGTTTTAGACGATGAACCCATTTTAGAACCCAAAACACGCGGGCGCAGGATCGCTGAAGTATTAGCTAATCTTGCAGCTACTCAAGTATTGGGTGATATTGATCCAACTGTGTGGCAACAAGAAACTCGGCAAGACCGCTCATTGCCGGGACGATAAAACGTGCTTCTCAACAGCAATATTATTTATGCTGCACAGCCAAAACATCCTCAGTTGCGAGAGTTAATTGCTGAACACTCACCTGCGGTATCAGCCCTCAGTTACCTTGAGGTGTTGGGCTATCACCGACTGACTGAGCCGCAACGTTAGTATTTTGAGGAGTTTTTTCAGGTTGCTCAAGTTCTACCCATATCGCAAAATGTGTTGATTCAAGCGGTAGCACTGCGACAACAAAGACGAATGACTTTAGGAGATGCGATCGCCTCCGACTTCGCCTGCATCCTCACCGTCACCCATGTTCCCCATTTCAAAGAAGCCTTTCAATCTCGGATTGAAGTAGGCAAAACAGACCAAGGCTCTCAACTACAATTTGCCATGTAGGGAGTATGCCATGAAGTGCCCTAACAAGTAGAGGGAGCCACACAAGACTACGAGGTCTTGGTTGTTGGCTTGATGGGTTGCAGTTTCAAGTGCTTCTACTACATCCGCAAAAGGGTGGCACTGGGCTAAATCAGGGCAGATAGTGCTGGCTAAAACCGCTAACTCGGCGGGTTCGGCAGTGCTGTGATCGGGGACGGGCACTAGGTAAAGCGAGTCGCGCGATCGCAACAATTCCTGAAATACATCGCCATGATCTTTCGTGGACAGCATTCCCATCACCCAATGGATTGTGGTGGGCAGGGGGTTCAAAGCGTCTACAAACTCTCTCAACACCCTAGCGCTAGCGGGATTGTGGGCACCATCGATCAAAATTTTGTGGGATTGCCACGTTACCCACTGTAAGCGTCCTGCCCATTGAGTTTTGGCAATTCCTTGGGCGATCGCGTCGTCTGAGAGTTGCCAGCCCTGCTCTCGCAATAGTTGAATTGCCGCGATCGCGATCGCCGAATTGTGAAGCTGAATTGCACCCTGAAGCGGTAGCGGGTAACGGATTGCCTTGAGTAAATGCACCATGCTCCGCTCTTCAGGATCTTGTGAATCCGACTCTAGCTCATACTCCTCAACTCCTTGATATTCAGCCCAACCATTGCCCAAATCTCGCGCAGTCTGAGGATAAGTCGCTACACAACCCAACTCTGAAGCCCGTCGATGAATCACAGTCCCCGCTTCTGGAGGCACCTGCCCGATCACCGCTGAACAACCCGGTTTCAAAATCCCTGCTTTTTCCCAGGCGATATCTGCCAGCGTTGGACCTAATCGCTGCCAGTGCTCCCGACTGATCGAGGTGATAATGCTCACCAGCGGATAGTCACATAGATTAGTGGCATCCAACCGTCCGCCTAACCCCACTTCCACCACCGCCACATCCACTTCCTGCTGAGCAAAATACAGCCAAGCCGCCGCTGTGATCACCTCAAACTGGGTCGGGGGCAAATCATCTGGCTGAATTGCGGCAATCACTTCTCGCAATATAGAGTCCAGCGTTTCTGGGGCGATCGCCTGCTCATTTAAGCAAATACGTTCTGTCCAATCGATCAAGTGGGGCGAAGTATATCGTCCAACGGTATAACCTGCTTCGGTTAGAATGGCGGACAGGTAAGCGCAAACGGAACCTTTACCGTTACTGCCTGCCACATGAATAATCGGGACTTGTTCGTGGGGGTTGCCTAGATTTTTGAGGAGTTGCTGAATGGAATCCAGCCCCAATCGAACACCAAAATGGTTAAAGGATTGAAGAATTTCGTTGATCGCCAAAGTACTCATTGACATACTCATCATCCTAAAAGAGCGATGATTTTTGACGGCTCAATGGGCAGTGCTACCAAAGTAATCTGCCCTGCCCGCTCCGACCATTGAGAGTCGTACCCGCGCCCAATATCGACTTTTTCAATATTTCTAGCCGTATTTTCATCCCTATCCTGGACAGACGCACAACTCGCACAAGTGATAGTCTTGACCTTGAGATCAAGCTTGCCCCACTTAAACCCGCAATCAGAACCGATCTGACTGGTTGGCTCCCACCGATTAATTACACTGAATTTTGGCAATACATAGCCGATTCTAAACCTCCCACACTGACGATCTTGCTTCTTTTTGAACCGTGGCAACTCCATCTTTGACCCTTTCCGTTTTCCATTGCGAGACTTGAAAAAGTGTTGATAAGCAGTCCCTAAATCCCCTACGGATCGCTGTAACGGGATATTAGAAACACTTGCCAATCCTTCTCTCTATTCAGTCTTCTTTGCCTAAGTGATGACCCATTTTTGTAAGTCACTATTACTGGGTGGCTTTTCACTGTTCTTATTAATCGCCAAGGCATGATTCCAAACCATCTGAACGGAACCAAACAACTGAGATAAGGTCTGTCGCTGTTGGTCACTTGGGTGGAATCGGTATTGGTATCTGGCTTTCTATTGGTATCTGGCTTTCATAGTACTATCGTACGGCAGCTAACCAGAATAATAAATGAAAAAACGATTAGATTTTAGGATTGAAGAGTTTGAGTTTGAGATTCTGAAGGACTACAGGACTTACGCAAGAGTCATTTGAACAGATGGATGCTTGAGTATCTGAGAGCATTCCCTGCTTGATCTGATAAACCGTTCTGCCTGACTGGTAAGCGATCGCGTCTCACCAAAGCCACCCTCGCCGGATCATCCCTCAGCGGCGCAAACCTAATGGGCTGTAATTTGCAAGGAGCCGACCTGCGCGGCGCTGACCTACGCGGTGCCAATCTCAGCAGTGCCAACCTGCACAGTGCGAACTTGATGCAGGCTGACCTTCAAGGCGCGATCGTCAGCGAGGCGAATTTGGAAGAAGTGAACTTGACAGGCGCAAATTTAGCAGGAGCGAATCTGACAGGAGCGAATCTCCTCTGTGCTGAGGTGGAGAATGCCAACCTAGCAAGTGCAAATCTAGCAGGCGCGTGTTTAACCGGAACTGGCTTGGAACCCAAGATGTCCAAAGGTGCATAGGCGGGAAAACTGCGATCGCTGAAAGCTGCAACACTGACAGGTATTACCGAAACTATGCGTTTCAACGTTTCCAATCACCGGACACAGACAAACTTGGCAACTCACCGATTACTTGACTTTGTTCTGGTGCATTAGGGTTGTTATGCGGTGACGCTTTTCAGTGCTTTGCGGAAAATAATTTTGTCGTCTCCAGCCTTATAGAATTCTCGAATTCTCGAATTCTCGTCATAACCGCTCTTTCGATAAAATATGCGGACATACTCAAAATCGTCCAAGCCAGACGTTTCTACTAGCAGCACACGCTCACCGCGTTTAGCTAACATTTGCTCAACATGGCTCAATAAGGCTGCGCCACGTCCCTGTCTTTGAAAGTCGGGATGAATAGCAATCAGGTAAAGGTTCCATGTCCCCTCAGTCATTCGTTCTGGCGCTACGTAGGCAACACCCACTGGCTCATTGTCGTCGTCGGTAAACCACAGACCTTCATTATCTCCACCACGGAAATACTGACCCAGCATTTGAGCAAGCTCTTCAATTTGATTTGGCTCGAAAAGCCCTGTCGCTTTTGCTAAAGCAAGTAATTTATTTGCGTCATCAGGTGTTGTCAATCTAATCATTGTGGGAGCCTGGAATTTTCTCAATATCCTACCTATAGGAGCGATCGCCCCATTGTTCAATTAGTCAAGCAAGTCTATTCAACAGGTGTGAAGTTGAGTACACTCGAAATGGCAGAACTAGAGCAGCAGTTTCACCCCTTGTCAGGACTGGAAAAATGGTTTGTCGAAACCCCAGCAAGCAGTGCCCAGTAATTGGATGGCTTTTTTATTGCAGTGCTCTTAGTGCGTAGTAGTTTAGTTGACCGCTTCTACAACTGACGATACCTTGAACTAACCTATCCAACAAAAGAGTATGGAAACAACTGAAGAAACAGCGTCTTTGAAACGAGTGTTTGGCTTATCTACCCTCGTGATTTATGGCGTTGGTGATATTCTGGGCGCTGGCATCTACGCCGTTGTGGGCAAAATTGCCGGACTTTCTGGTAGTTTTGTTTGGGCTTCTTTTCTAGTAGCGATGTCCGTTGCAGCGTTGACTGCCTTGAGCTACGCCGAACTCGGTAGCCGCATTCCCCTCAGTGGAGGCGTTGCTGCCTTTGTGCATCGGGCTTTTCGCACCGACTGGCTTTCCGTTATTGTCGGTTGGCTGATGTTTTGCACCTGCATTGTTTCCATGGCAACTCTCTCTAAAGCATTTGCAGGCTATTTGACTACTTTTGCTCCCATTTTTCCAGACTGGTCGGTTATCCTAGCGCTATTCTGTGGTCTTGCCTTCATCAATTTTCGAGGAATGCAGGAATCGTCAAATCTCAACATTTTTTGTACCACGCTTGAGGTTTCAGGGCTGCTGGTCGTCATTGTGGTGTCAGTCCTTTTTATCAACGGTGGCGCAGGCAATGCGGCGGCGGCGGTGGCTCCTGTTGTGAGTGGACAAGCAATGTGGATTGCCATTTTTCAAGGGGCAGCCCTTGCGTTCTACGCCTTTATTGGCTTTGAAGATATTGTGAATGTATCGGAAGAAGTCAAAAATCCTGAGCGCAATGTCCCTAGAGCCATTTTGCTGTCACTGGGTATTGCGGGAGTCATTTATATTCTGGTTTCTTGGCTTGCTACTCAGGTCTTAAGTCCGGCGGAACTGTTTGCTTCTAAAGCGCCGCTACTGGATGTGGTTCTTCGAGCACAACCAAACTTTCCAGGCGTGGTGTTTACTTTCATCGCCCTATTTGCAGTGCTCAACACAGCGCTGCTGAACTTTATCACAGCCTCGCGGTTGCTTTTTGGCATGTCGCGCGATGGATTGCTGCCTGCTTGGTTTAGCAAACTACACGCGACACGCGCAACGCCTTATCGCACGATTATTGTAATTCTACCGATCGCCATCTTTCTGGCGCTATCGGGCACCCTACAATTTTTGGCAGGCACCACTGCAACACTGATTCTTGCCCTATTTTGTTTGGTGAATCTGTCGCTCCTCGTCATTAAGCGCCGAGAAGGGGATGCTGATGGGTTTCGAGTGCCTTTCATCATTCCAATTTTGGCACTTGTTTCAAACCTTGTGCTGATCTCCTTCGCATCTAAAGAAAGTCACCTTTTGGCAACCGCCTTTACAGGTCTGGGATTTCTCCTCGTCCTGGCGCGGAAGGCTCTCATGAAGCAGAAGGCTACCTAAATTCAGAAGCGATCGCGAATGGAGGAAAACGCGATCGCAGAGAATAAAATTCTAATTCGCAGATGAAGACTGAGATTGAGCAAGCTTTTGAGCGATTTCAGGGTTATACAGTCGTAGGTAGTTCCAATAATTTTCAAACACCGACTTCACATAGCCGCGAGTCTCATCATAAGGAATCGATTCCACAAACTGATCAGGGTCACCCAAGCCTCTCTTGGCAACCCAGCCACCCACAGCACCGGGACCTGCGTTGTAGCTTGCAACTGCCAGCATTGAGTTGTTGGCATACTCCTCATGGGTATAATCCAGATACCAAGTACCTAGCTTAATATTGTCATCCGGCTCAGCCAGTTGATATTCCTTCAGCTTGATTTTTTGGGCGATCCAGGCTCCTGTTTCGGGCATGACTTGCATCAAGCCTTTTGCGCCGGCTGATGAGGTGATATTAGCCATAAAGCGAGATTCTTGCCGGATCAGCGCAGTGACAAGGAGGGGATTCAGTTGGCGTTCTTGCGACCAAGCTTCGATCGGTTCTAGGTAAGGAAAGGGATACAGCGCATACCAGTAGCCCATTTGCTGCTTTAGCGCTTTATACTGCTGGAGATCTTCGGCGGTTTCGCGCTGGCTCAAGTGAGACACCATAAAAATACCATCTAGGTGATCGCCAATGCCAAGCCGGATTACGCCATCGGTAAATTGCTCCTCGACAGTAGGTGTTGCGGTATTTTGAAATTCTACTTGCCACAGCTTCCAGGCATCTTGATCTTGTCCTAGTTGATAAAGCTCTCGCAGGGCATCGGAACCGACGGGCAAAGGAGGACGAGCAGTTGGACGAGCAACCGCAGGCGTGAGATCGCGGACGGAGGAGAAATCGCCCACGTTCCAGCCCAACAGATCCGCCGATCGCCATGCATAGTAAGACTGGGGATATTTTGCCAGCACAAACTCAAAGGTTTCTTTTGCCTCTTTAGACTTGCCCAGTTGAGTCGCCCATTTACCTACCCAAAAAGCAGCTTCTGGAGCAAATTCGCTATCAGGGTTTTGGGTGACAATGGGAGCCGCCCAGTTCCATGCGGTTTGGATATCTCCAGCTTTTACCTGCTCGGTGGCAAGCTGCCAGCGCAGTTCTGCGGCTGCATCCGATTTACCATGACGACTGAGCAGATATTGCCGCGTTTGAGCCGCAGATTCTTTGCTATTCAGTTGATCTAGCAATTTGGATTTTTGCAGCAAGGCTTCACCTGCACGATCAGGAAAACGAGCAATCGCCTGATCCAGGTAAGCGATCGCCGTCTCTGGCTGCACAATCTTCGATAGGCGGATCAGGGCTAACCCCGCTTCAGGAGCCATGGGAAAGGTATTAACGGTGCGAATATAGGCTTCGGTCGCTCCACCCGTTTCGCCCAGTTGCAACCCTCGCGCCGTGCGATAGGCATTTCGCGCCGTGAGTGGAGCTTTGGCGTAGGCAGTTCCCGCTTTGCCATACTGCTGTTTTTCCCAATAGCCAAAAGCGATCGCTTCCCAGTCGGCGGGTGTTAACTGGTTGCTATATTTCTCGACTAGCCGATCCAAGTAGGTAGTGTATTTCTCTAGATACAGCCCATGTCGGGCGATCGCTTGGAGCGCATCTAGCTGATTCGGATTTTTTTGAAGGCGCTGCTGAGCAATTTCGATCGTGCGGGGATGGGCAGGAAATTGGGCGATCGCCTGATCCCAGGACTGCGGATTCGTTTTGCCCAATGTAAATAGCGCTTCTACCGCCGCCGGATTTTTGGGATAGCGCTTGAGCAAGTCTTGCCAAGTTGCTTGAGCTTTTACCCCATCTCCGGCTTTCTCTAAGGCTTGGGCTTGCTTGACCAGCACGTAAGGTGCCAGCACAGGATAATCCGCATCCAGACCCTTAAGTTGCTCTAGCGCTTTTCTTGCCTGCCCTTGCTGTAATAAATCGGTTGCCAGTAGATAGCGGGCGCGGCTGCTTTCAATGGGCTTTTTGGCTTGGGCGATCGCGGTCAGCTTTTCCGTCCGTTTCGCTGGCGATAATGCTTTTAGCACATTGATATCTTGAATCTGAACGGCTGCCGATTGCAATTCCGCACCAGATTCCATAAACTGCGTGGCTTCAGGTTGGCGATCGGATAACGCTTTCATAAAAACGCTGCCCACTACCAACACACCCAAACCCGCACCAACGAACCGATACACTTGTTTTCTTCCGCGCTTCTGCATGGGGCTATACCAGAATGGGGAATTCTTTAACGAAGCAGTCTTTAATCAGGCAAATCTTTAGCGACTCTAGCACTTTTATCAAGAAGTGGACGAAGGATTGTGACCCTTCAATTCTGCGTACTCCCATCTTTATGATCGATACTGGAAATCAGTTGAATCAATCGGAATTTAGAGGACGGTTTGAATGGATTTGCGAGTAATCAATACTTCTTGTGTGGAATGGTCGGGTGATGCCTTAGCGGTCGGTTTGTTTGAAGACCAAGTGGAATTGGCGGGTGACCTAGCAGCCCTAGATGACAAGCTATCCGGCACCCTGAAAGAACTGATCGCCGAGGTTGATTTTAAGGGTAAAGAGGGCAGCAGTGCGGCAACGCGGGTTGGCAGTGGCAGCAGCATTCGTAAAATTATTGTGGTTGGGTTAGGCAAGCCGGATAGCCTGAAACTGGAAGGCTTGCGACGGGCGGCAGCAACAGCGGCAAAACTTGCTCGAAAAGAAAAATGTAAGATTTTGGGGATCAGCTTCCCTGTCTGTGATGCGAATGCAGCGGCAACGACTCAGGCGATCGCGGAAGGAGTTGAACTGGCGCTATATCAAGACACGCGGTTTAAATCAGAACCTGATGACAAAGTGACAAAACTGGAACGCATCGATTTGTTGGGTTTAGCAGGGCAAGAAGCCGCGATCGCCCGTGCCCGTCAAATTGCTTCTGGAGTGATTTTGGCGCGAGAACTAGTCGCGGCTCCGGCAAATGTCGTTACACCGGGTGCTTTGGCAGATACTGCTTTGGCGATCGCTCATGATCACGGGCTAGAAGTGCATATTTTAGAACGGGACGAGTGCGAAAAGCTCGGCATGGGTGCGTTTTTAGGCGTGGCTCAAGCATCTGATCTGCCGCCCAAGTTTATTCACCTAATCTATAAACCGGAAGGCACCCCGCGCCGTAAAGTCGCAATTATTGGCAAAGGAGTCACGTTTGATTCCGGTGGGTTGAATATTAAAGGGGCTGGCAGTGGGATTGAAATGATGAAAACCGATATGGGCGGAGCGGGTGCCACCTTGGGGGCTGCCAAGGCGATCGCCCAGCTTAAACCAGATGTGGAAGTCCACTTCATCAGCGCTGCTGCCGAAAATATGATCAGCGGCAATGCGATCCATCCCGGCGACATTCTGACGGCTTCCAATGGTAAAACGATTGAAATCAACAACACCGATGCTGAAGGTCGTTTGACGTTGGCAGATGCACTGGTGTTTGCTGAAAAGCTGGAACTAGACGCGATCGTAGATCTTGCCACCCTCACGGGAGCGTGCGTCGTTGCCTTGGGTGATGACATTGCTGGATTGTGGAGTCCCAACGATGCGCTTGCGGCTGAACTCACTCAAGCGGCTGAAAGCTCCGGCGAAAAAATTTGGCGGATGCCAATGGAAGAAAAATACTTTGATGGCATGAAGTCTGTGGTTGCCGATATGAAAAATACGGGTCCACGGATGGGGGGAGCCATCACGGCAGCGCTGTTCTTAAAGCAGTTTATTAAAGAAACTGCTTGGGCACATCTGGATGTGGCAGGTCCGGTATGGACAGACAAGGAAAATGGCTATAACGGTGTGGGAGCAACGGGTTACGGTGTTCGTACTCTAGTCAACTGGGTACTGAATTAGCCTGAGTCCAAAATAGGAAATAGGCAAAATAGATCGACAGAAAACCCTAAGCCTCAAACCAGACTCACACTGTACATAAAGTATGTTTGATACTCCTGAGTGATTGCCCGTTTAAAAAAGCCCTGAGAATGAATCTTAGGGCTTTTTTAACGAGGATGCTTTACCGCTACTTAGACACAAAAATCGCCTGAACCTCATTTCCAGCGAAAGCGCTATGCAAGAAAAACTAAGCACTCACACTTCGCAAGGTTATCCTTTTTTTTCCGGCATCATGCACTTGTCGCTATCACATCCAGCAGGACCTTCGGCGAGATTGAAGCCAAGGTCGTAGCGGCTGAGTGCGCCATAAAAATCAGTGGTGCGCTGGCGGGTTTTCACTTCCGCTTCAAGGCGATCGAAGGTAGTTTTGTCGATTTTCTCAAACGGTAAGCGGGGAAAGGGTGCATCAAACCGGGCAAGCAACGCCGCGCTGATGTAGCCTTCGTCATTGGCGATCGCTTGATAAATTCGCCGTCCTAAGGGTTCCACTTCGGCTTCGGTCAGTTCCACCGTGGCGCTGGTATTGTGGGTTGTGTAATGTTTCTGCACCTGCATATAGAAATCAAACTGCGCCAATGCCGAAAACTGCTCAATCGGAATTTCGTCGGCTCCCGGCAAGTTTGCCCAGGATACCTCTACGGGAATTTCCACGAGCCACTCAGTACAGCGATCGTCAAACGGATCGTTGAGCAAATTGCCATTATCATCTTTATCTGACTGAGATGGCACAACGCTGTAGCCGTAGTCCAAACATGCCATTGCCACTGGATCGCTCTTGCGAAAGGTAATCCGCCGAATAAAGCGCTGAGCTTTGGGGGGATGCCAACCCGGACTCGCGCCCGTGAGCAATGACTTAGTGCCGGCAGGTTGCACGGTGGTGCAGCGATTGGGACGCTTGATGCCACGCTGATCGCAATACTCCCAGATGACTTGATGAACTGTCTCTCGCCAGCGCAATAGGTATGCCTGCTCTCGTTGCTGAAACTCTAACCCGGCGATCGTGCTGGGTCTGCCTGCCTGCCACCAGTGCAACCATTCCACGCCAAAGGCATGAACAAAGAAGTCAAATAGTCCTGTAAACGAAACTCCGACAATCGGGTCTAGTTCGCGAGAAAACTGATAGCGGGGTTCGCCAAATTGATGATTCAGCAAGGCAGCAACCGATAGGGCAGCAGCGGTGAAAGCTTTTTCCTGAGTTGCATAGTCTAATGGATCAATTTGATTGAGATGCACCTCTGACAAATTGCAGTGAAAATCCGCTCCGATTATTTCGCCGCAGGGATTTAATCCGTAGCGTCCGAGGCGATGCTCTAATTCGGCAGTGGACATCTGTGGATGGCGCTGTTGCAACCATGCTGGAGCAACGCCCTGATTGTATGCGTTGAGAAAATCGGTTCTCAAATCGGCATCGGTGAGCAGGTCGCTATTGGAGCGGGCGATCGCTTCTGGTGCATATTGAATTGCGCCCTCACCGGAATAAAACTGCTTCCGAACCGCATCAATACACTCTTGCTCCGTCGGCTTTTGGTGAAAAACACGGGTATGGTTCGCCATCCGCAGCACATCCCGTTCGGCATCAATTCGCCAATTGCCCTCAGCATCCTGCTGCCACAGGTTATCTTTAGCGCTGGCAAAGGCAGTATCTTCGCTGTCGCTCTGACGCATTCCCGCGCTACGTCTAATATTTCCAGCAACTACAGTAGCGGCGGCTTCATCAATCAGCAGGCAGCATTCTACCGAGGTCAGTTGTCGTCCGATCGCTTTATTCAACAGCGCGGCACAACGAGCATACAAGCCAGAGAGTCGAATTGGGTTGGCAACGCCCCCAAAGCCTTTCAGCACTTCTCCTTCCGGGCGAACATCGCTAACATTCACTGCTACCTGAACTGTGCCATTAAAACGTTCGTCTGTGGAAAGCTCAAGCAGGGTTTGATAGGAAGAAACCCAGCCCTGACGACTATCGCCCACATGAATTTGAACAGTGTTGGCTTGAATAATCACTTCGGTGCGATCGCGCCGCTTTTCTGGGTCAGTCGTGCCCACTTCGCCAACCACAGAGACTGAAATCGGGTTGCGAATTGCAGGGAGATGCTCGATATATTTCGGTTCAAGAATCGCTCCGGTGCCACAGCCCATCATGGCAAGATCCATCATTAACCCAAAGGCACGCCAGTCTACAACGTTGGTGCTAGTACAATTGTAGGAACCCGAAAAATTCTCCGGTTTTTCGATCCAGGAGGTGCCGCCCACCCAGAGCCACCGTCCTGATGGCAAGGCTTTTAACTCTTGCTGCATCTGCTTAATCAAGGCAGCTTCCGCAGCAGTGAGTTTGCCTAACTTTATCAGTCCGCGAGTGGTGCGTTCAACAACCACATCCCAGGGTTCACGTCCAGCATCGCTGCGGCGGCTATAAGTACGATAGAAAACAGGATTGGCTGTGGGTGCTGTCTTGGGAAAGGGGTTGGTGGAGGAAGGAGACTTTGCGATCGCATCTGTAGCGACAGTTTTTTCTTGATGAATGGGTTTAAGTCGAACCATAGTAAGGTCTCGCTTTTGATGGAAGTTGAACGGGATATAACCAGATATAGGATAGAAAATTCTCAGTCTACACTATCCCTAGCGGGAAATATCCCAGAGTTTTGACATAAAGAATCGCCAATAAGCGAGCATCAGCAACTTAAACACTGATGAATAGGTAGAAGTCCTAAGTACAGGACAAAAATTGTAGGGATTGCAAAAAGTCGGAGTGGTTAGCTGGGGATGGATAAGTACCAAATGGCGCAAGTAATCGAGACCTAAGCGAAACAGACTCTTGGCACGGTCGCATCGCCCAACATAAAGCTAGAGTCAACAATGCGAATACCTTACTCAACCGCTCATCATCGCTGAAGCGAGTCGATTCCAGACAGAACCCGCGAATTTTGAAAATGCCAAACAAGGTTGCAATCCCCAAGGCATAGCATAATCTTTGACTAAATCTTGAGTTTTGAGGGGCGTAATCACCACGAGTAACGCGCCATCGACCTGTCGCAGAGCTTCCACGGCAACTGGGTAGCCCCAGACCCGGCAAGTGCCGGTGAGTCGTTGGGATTGACCGACTTGTAGATGGGCAAAAACGACCCGTGCGGCAAGCAGTTTGCCATCGTGCTCAATCTGGTCACCGCTACGAATGCGTAACCGAAAGGCGAGAGATGGTTTAAGCAGCAGATAGCGCACCCAAGCTTGCCCAATGAACTCGCGGTCGGCACACAAGTAATTCAGCCTAGTAGTCTGTCAACTTTGATTTGGTGGATACAGCAATTCTCATTATAGGAAATAGCTGTTAAAGCTCCCAAAATGAATGTGGGTATGGTGAGAACACCTAAACAACCTAAGAGAGCCAGAACCGTTGAGAGAGCGGGGATTGTTTGACGCGATCGCTGCAACTTGCAGCAAGATTTCTACCTACCTGCTTCGGTTTTAGATTGAGGCAATTCAGTGAGATTATCTGTAAAGGTTCCTTATCGCAGGTGTGTTCATGTTGCCGGACAAGAAAGAAGCCTTGATAACTGGGGGGGTTGAGGCAGGAATAGAAGCCTTGAAACTCGTGCCAGGTATGGGCATCCTCATTGAAAGTGTAAGGAAATACAGAGAATCTATTGAAGAACAACAACAGAGAGAATTTATTCAGAAGATATTGGAACGCTTAGAGTACTTTGAGCGAAATTTAGATTGGTATAAAACTGATGAAGGCGATTGTTTTGCAAGAAAAGTTATTGCCACAGCATTAAATGCTGAATATGTCGATAAACTTGATTTTATTGCTAATCTCTTTGTTAATAGTGTAACTCTGGAAAATGGTGAAGCTGAACGTTTCAAATATGTTGAGATGGTTCGCTTATTGTCTCGACCGGCTTTGCAAGTTTTAGTGAAAATAGTACAAATTCTTCCAGAGCATAAAGGTATCTCAGTTCGTAACCTCGCATCAAAACTGAGTTGGGAGCCAGCACTCGTAGATGCTTGTTTATTGGAGCTACATGCAGTTGGAGCGATTTCTCAGAAGTGGTTTGGGGATGCTGAAAATCCAGAACGTCGCACATTGAATAACACACCAGTCATAACAGCATTTACAAAGAGTTTCGCAGAGGTTATATCATTTCCAGCAGGCTAACAATTCTGGTGCAGCGGATTGATGGAAGTTACTTATGGAGTGACAAAGGCATCGGCAACCGCTGACCAGAACCGTTACATTGCAAACTGTAATTGGGAGCCTTGGTCTGTTTTGATTACTTCAATGCGAGATTGAAAGGCTTCTTTAAAGTGGGGAACGTGGGTGACGGTGAGGATGCAGGCGAAGTCGGAGGCGATCGCGTTGATGGCAGAAATCAGGCGATCGCAGCCTTCGGTGTCTTGGGTGCCAAACCCTTCATCCACAATCAGCATTTGCAGGGCAGTACCCGATCGCTGTGCCAAAAACCGTGCCAACGCTAGCCGAATCGCAAAGTTAACCCGAAAGGCTTCCCCGCCAGAGTAGGTTTCATAGGGGCGCGTCCCCTGGGTATCGGCAATTACAATGTCCAGGGTTTCGCTCCACTTAGCCTGTTTCAGTTTTGCCTTAGAACTAGCGCCCGACCGTTGCGTAATAAATTGGATATGGAGTTGATTCGCGCTGAGCCGTCCTAAAATCCGATTCGTTTCGGCTTCAAGTTGGGGCAAGGCGTTTTCAATCATCAATGCCTGAATGCCATTTTTACCGAATGCTTGGGCGACTTCTTGATAAACACGCTGTTGATGCGCCAGGGTTTGAAGCTGCTGGGCGATCGCGGCTTGCTGCTGAGTTAAAACGACAAGCTGTTGCTGCTGCTGCTGGAGTCGACCTAAGGCTGAAAGTTGCTGATCTAACTCGCTGCGACGAATTCTAATACGGTCTTCAATAGCTTGAATAGCAGGGCGGCGATCGCACGTTTCTTGAAGCTGCTGATTTAGTGTTTTGACTTGTGCTTGAGAAATTTTTAGACTGCTTTGACGCTTGTTTAAACTCGATTTCAAATCTGATAATCGACTCTGAAATTGTGGATACTGCTGCTGATATTTATACAGTTCTTGATAGTGCAGTTGATAAGGTTGGGCTTGTCTAAGAGCAACTCGCAAAGCATTGTGCTGATCTAAGTCATAACCAATGTCAGCAAGCTGTTGATTAAACTGGGCTAAAGCTGTTACATACTCTGTTGTAAATTGCTCAATTTGATTTTCTAGTTCGACCTGTTGAGCCTGGAGTTCGGGTTGTCGCTGAGTCAGGGTTGCTTGCCGCTGCCGTGCCTGTTTAACCTCTGCCTGTTTAATCTCTGCCCACCGCCAGCGATCGACTTGCCCGCGGGCGAGGGCGTGATCTTTTTCGTCGTAGTTTAGCTGGTGCAGGCAATGATCAATCTGCGCTAACTCTTCGCTGAGATCTACGGCATAGCTACCCATACTCAGGGTATGTTCTAGCTTTGCCGCCTCCATTTCAAGCTGGCTCAGGTTTGCCTGTCCCGAAATAGTAGATTGCAGTTGCTCTTGCAGTTGCCCTCGACGTTCTAAGACGGTGCTATATTCGCCTAACCCTTGGTCTACTTCGCGATATTCTTGGCGCAAAATTTGAATTTCTCGCTCCGAGGCGGCGAGTTGCTCTCGAATCACCCAAATTTCCTGCAAGATATCCGATCGCGTCGTCTGATGCTTGTCTAAAACCAAACTCCAGTGATGCTCATCCAACGGGCGATCGCACAACGGACAGGGCGGGTACGCATGAGCGTGACCCTTGTCTTCAGGATTAGCAACCGGATCAACCGCCTCTTGTTTTAGCCAATCAATCTTTTGATCTACTTCTGCCAATTGAGTTTCGTAGTCGCGCTGGCGTTCTTGTAGTTTCTCCATGAAGTTGCGCCGCTCTACGCCTTTTTCTCGCACTTGCTGCAAATAGTTGCGCTGGGATTCTAGCTGAGCAATGCGATCGCTGATGGACATGACCGCCTGCTGCAATTCGGGCTGACGCTTTTGTTGATGGCTGAGTTGATGAGCGGAAGCGCGCAGTTCTTCTAGCCGCGCCGATAATCGCGTATGGCTGCGATCAAGCTGTTGCTGAATCTGTTGGCGACGCTGGAATAAAGGGGCTGCCTGAAATTGAAGCTGATCCAGCCGGGTTAAATCATTCCGGGCTTGCTGCAATTCTTTCAGCGCTTTTTCCACCTCTGGGGCTTTGCGAAGACTATGCTGAATTTCTTGCGCTTGTTGAGCTAAAGCTTCAAGCTGCGCTTGGGCTTGCTGGAGGTGGCGATCCAGTTCAGCAATTTTTTCTTGCTGTTGCTGCTGATACTGCTGCTGCTGGGTTTGAACCAATTGATAAGTTTTAAACCTGGCAGAAAACTGTTCTTCTTGCAACTGTAAGGTTTGAAACTGAGCATATCCAGCGGCGATCGCGGCGGCTTGTCCTAACAAGGCTTCTATTTCCTGCTGTTGCTGCTGAGCGGCTATCAGTTCTTGCTGAAAGCGCTGACAGTCTTGCTCTAGGTTTTTTTCTTGCTGTTGCTGCCAAGTAAGCTGTTGCTGCCAAGTAAGTCGCTGCTGTTGGCTAGCTTGCAGCGACTGGAGCGTTGCTTCATCCTCAATCTGCTGGCGTTGCATCTCCGCCAGGGTTGCTTCGACGATCGCCTGTTCCGTAGCAATCGCGGTTTGCTGCTGCAATTGTTCTGCGATCACCGCCAAATTGCGCTCCAGCAATTCAATTTGTCCTTTTAGCTGCCGCGATTGATCTTTCGCCTTTTCCGCCAACTCATCATATTGATTGAGCTTGAGTAAATCTGCCAGAATTTGCTTCCGTTCCGTTGGGCGCTTCACCATAAACTCATCGGCGCGCCCTTGCCGCAGATACGCCGAATTAATGAAGGTGTCATAATCCAGCTTCAAATGCTCCACAATCAACTGCTGCGTTGCCCGAACGCCCTTAGCGGTCAACGATCGAAAACGCAAGGAAGAGGAGAAAGAGTTCTGTTCGCGTAGCGTTGACCTAGAAGATATTCTAGGTTCTGTTCGCGTAGCGTCTCCGTAGGAAATATTTTGTGTTTCCTCTTCCAACCCCCGACCCCTGACCCCTGTTCCCTGTGCCCTGTTCTCTTCCATCGCTACCTGAAATTCTAGCGACGTTCCTTGAGCGCGCTGGCGAGTGCGAAGGATGCGATAGGTGTGCTGATTGGTCGTAAAGATAAAATCGACTTGGACTTCTTGAGTGCCCATATGAATCACGTCATCTTCCGAAGTGACGCGGCTCTCACCCCAAATCACCCAAGCGATCGCTTCCAGCAGGGACGATTTTCCGGCTCCGTTTGCACCACAAATACAAGCGGTGTGCAACCCTTGAAAATCTAAAGTTGCCGCTTGATAGCTAAGGAAGTTTTTAAGAACAAGCCGCTGAGGAATCATACGGTAAGCAATTTAGATGCTACACAGTTTTAGCGTAGCAGTACGATTGAACTTTAGTACGATCGATCTTTAGTTTAACTGCACTTTGTTAACGATTTTTTGCCAAACTGACTCAATTTTTTGGAGGATTAAACTCGATTTTGGCGATCGCTCAACTCAATTTTTTAATTGATAAAACGTTAATGCTGTATTTCCATAGCTCTTTTGGCGACATACTTCTAAAGCGGCTGGGGCAGAAAAATCCGATCGCTTGGGATTATGTTCTACTGCCAGTTCACCATTTGTAGACAGCAGATTGTAATGTGCGATCGCGTCTAGTACGGGTTGATATAACTCGCTGGCATAGGGCGGATCAAAATAAATCAGATCGAATTGCTGCCCCGATAAGCTGGACAGTTTTTTAATTACGTCGCCACGAATCAATTGAAAAGCTTGCTCCTCTGTCGCCACCTGCTGCCAGTTTTGCTGAATCACTGCCCAAGCGCGAGACGACTGTTCAATCCCCACAACGGTAGAAGCTCCGCGACACAGCGCTTCTGCACCCATGGCACCCGTGCCCGCACAGAGATCAAGCCAGCGACATTGAGCGATCGCGGGTTGCCAAATGTTAAACAACGCTTCCCGAACGATGGATTGAGTCGGGCGAGTATCTTTACCAGATAGCGTTTTGAGGGCACGGTTGCCGTAGATGCGGAGAGTCATTTGACGGCTGAGATCGGGTTGCCAACGGCTACTTCTTGGCCGGTTGCCACCAGGTTGACAAAATTTGCTAGGATTTGCAGCCCATCCGTGGAAGATTTTTCGGGATGGAATTGGACTGCCATCAGGTTGTCACGGGCGATCGCGGCAGTGACGGTTTGGCTCCCGTGGGTGATAGTGGCGGCTTGCAGAGTGAGGTCAATCGGCGCAACGTAATAGGAATGGACGAAGTAGACCCAGGGATGCGCGGGAAGTTGTCGCCACAGGGTAAGCTCTGGCTGAGTGAAATCTAACTGATTCCAGCCCATGTGGGGAATCGTAATACCGGGTTCGTGGGTGAAGCGTTGGACGATGCCCGGAATGATGCCTAAACCGGGTTCTTGTCCTTCTTCGCTGGAGTCAAACAGGATTTGTAAGCCCAGACAAATGCCCAAAAAAGGTTTGCCGCTGGCGATCGCCCGTTTGATTGGGGCTTCCAACTGGCGCGATCGCAGGTGTTGGACTGCCGGATCAAAGGAACCCACACCGGGCAGCACGATCGCGTCAGCTTGATCAATGGCAATGGGTGAATCAGTAATGTGGGGAGTTGCGCCTGCTTTCTCCAACCCCTTGCAGGCAGAGTGCAGGTTGCCCATGTCGTAATCTATTACGGCGATCGTCGGCATTTTTTTGCATCCTTTGTGACCTTCGTCAGTAGAATTGTAATCTGAATAACAAACTCTTGCTTTACTTAGCAATGAACTGACCACCCAGCACCCGCGATTGCCTAGCCGCTTGTATAGGCGGATTTTGAAGTTGATTTGCTGTCAGAATCTTAGATCTCGGCTGCACCTGCCCCAGCAATAGTGATATCTCTTCTGCAACAATCTCCTTCACTCCCAACAAGCTATATCCACAGCTAACCTAACATCACCGCCCAATGTCCACTCTAATCACAACCTTCGACACCTGGAAACCGCATCAAGCTTCAAACTCGTCGGATGATTTGATTGCCGAGTTGATGCGGCGTAAGTTATTGCCACGACACACTCACCTAACCCGAAAAATTCCGGTCGATTTTCAGCTTGCCCCCGAAAAAGTGTTGTCTGTGGTGGAGACGTTGCAGCCCGATCTAATTGTTTGTTGCGGCATGGCAGAAAAGCGATCGCGCCTCACCGTCGAAGCCAACGGCAAACACCAGGGTGACATTCTCTACACCAGCATTCCCCTAAAACCCTTAGTTGAACAGACTCAAACCACCACCATCAGCCACAACACCGGGCGCTTTGTCTGCAACTATTTGTATTACTCGATCCTCAAATACGTTCAGTTGCATCAGCTTAAAACTCACTGTTTGTTCGTGCATGTGCCGCCGTTAAAACCGGAAACCTTAGAGGTGACTGTACAAGATTTTTCAACCATCCTCAAACTGCTGCAACCCATCGCCGCAAGTTAGCTTGAATCGTTCTATTATCCATACCTATGCTGTCGATTTTATCTACTATTCTGCTTGCCCAAATCACTCCTGCGCCTGTTTCTAAAGAAATCAAAGTGCCTCAAGCGGTGCGAGTTTTGCCGGGAAAGCTAGATTCTGTATTGGTGTTTAATAGCAACAGCCCAGAGTTGGTACAAACCGAGGGCATTTTGCTATCTACCTTCCCACCGGCTGGCAAACGCACTCCTGCCGCCCATTTGAATCTGCCATTGCAAGGGCGCTTTGATGTATTTGCTCACCACATTGCTAAAGCTAAAACGCCAGAGGATTTGAGGACGCTGTATCTTGGGGTGCTGCTGCACAATCCCGGTGGCAAACCCGTGACGATGGATATTTTGCAAGCCGCCAGCTATTTGAGCCAGCCCGATGCCCCCTTTATCGACCTGCCTGCCTATGTTGATAATCCACTGGGTACGGTGTTTGCAGGACCGGGAAGTCGCGCCATGCTGGATATTTTGCGCGGAAAGCGATCGCCCGACTTTCCGGCTCAAATTGTGATTCCACCCGGTGAAAGCCGCATGTTGCTGAATTTGCCGATTCCGGTGAAGGAGCTACAGCCACCAATCAATGGGCGATCGACCCTGATGCGGCTTTCCAGTAATGCCCCGGTGTATACGGCGAGTTTGGCGCTGTTTGCTCCCACCGATGCCAATGGCACAGAACGCGCTCCCACTATCGCCGAATGGCAAGCAGTGGTAGAGTCTGGCAAACTGGCGGCACCTCGCGACAAAATGCCCACACCGCCGGAGCAGACTAAGGGGCAGATTATCTATGGGCGTGTGGCAGGAGTGGCGAAAGGATCACGTTGGACAACCCAGGTGGTTGATCCTCCTGGTATTCAGCCTAACAATCCGGCAACTTGGTCTCTCACCATTCCCCCAGCCGGAGAAGCGTTTTCCTATGGTCTGAGTACCCTACTGCGGGGCACGTTGGGCACGGGGCAAAATCAAACTGCGCCAATGGTGGCACGTTACCCAGATACCGCCTATCAAGCCCATGGCAATTATGCGATCGAATACAACCTGACGCTTCCCCTGCAAAATCTCACGAATCAAACCCAGACCGTCGCCGTGATGCTGGAAACGCCGATTAAGGAAGACCAGCCCAAGGATGGAAATTTGCGGTTTTTTGAGCCTGTACCACGTCAAGTCTTTTTTCGAGGAACTGTGCGATTACGCTACACCGACGATCGCCGCCTTCCCCAAACCCGCTATGTGCATCTAGTGCAGCGACGGGGGCAGCAGGGCGAACCTCTAGCCGTGATGACGATGAAACCGGGCGATCGCCGCCTCGTCCAGTTCGATTTTCTCTATCCGCCCGACTCCACCCCACCTCAAATCCTCACGGTCAGAACCCTAAAGAAATAGAGCGAAGAAGAACTTCACGCCATCCATAAACTTCTCCTAGGAAACTGCCGTTAGGCATTCAGCCAATTGCCACCAGATCTGATTCTAGATTGGGTAAGCTTGGCTATCCCAATTCACCGCTAAGAGATTATTTGCAAACAAGCGTTACAGAAACTACAACGTTGCAAATGCTTGGTCTACAGCATAGAGAGCTTGATCGATTTCAGCCGCAGTAACAATCAGGGGGGGCACAAAGCGAACGACTTTCGGACCCGCAGGAACCATTAATACCCCCTGATTAATCCCAGATTGCACCACTTGGGCAGACGTTAAATCTATTTCGGCTTGAATCTCCAGTCCGTTAATTAGCCCCCAACCGCGCACGTCTGCCACTTTTTCAGGATAGCGCTGGGCGATCGCTTGTAATCCCGTTCGCAGTTGTTCTCCGCGCTCTTGAACATTTTGCAGCAGATGATCGGATTCCACGGTTTGGCAGACTGCTAATGCCACGGCACAGGCAAAGGGATTGCCGCCAAAGGTGCTGGCATGATCACCGGGCTGGAAGATATTGCAAGATTCTTTACAGAGCATCGCACCAATGGGAATGCCGCCACCTAACCCTTTTGCGGAAGTGAAGATATCTGGCTCAATGCCTAAATTCTCAAAGCCCCAAAGTTTACCAGAACGCCCCATACCCACCTGCACTTCATCGCAGATTAGAAGAATGCCGCGATCGCTGCAAATCTCCCGAATCCGCTGGAAGTAAGCGCGATCGCCCGGACGCACGCCTCCTTCACCCTGAAGCGCTTCTAGCAAAATTGCTGCAACTCGCGGCTGATCTTTATCCAAGTCAGCGATCGCCTGCTCCAATGCAGCAATATCGTTATAAGGCACATACTCAAACCCCGGCACCAGTGGGCTAAAGCCTTTCTGATATTTGGGTTGCCCTGTTGCGGTGATGGTTGCCAAAGTCCGACCATGAAAACTAGCATGAGCCGTGATAATCACCGGATCGGCAATCCCACGAACGGTATGGGCATACTTACGCGCTAGCTTGATTGCGCCCTCGTTTGCTTCCGCGCCAGAGTTACAGAAAAAGACGCGATCTGCACAAGAATTTTCGACCAGCCACTTTGCCAACTCACCTTGAGCCGCTGTGTAATAAAGATTCGAGACATGGTGCAGCGTTTGAATCTGTTTTGTGACCGCTTCAACCATAGCTGGATGAGCATGTCCTAAGGTGCAAGTTGCAATTCCAGCCACAAAATCCAAATACTCTCGTCCGTCCGTATCCCAAACCCGACACCCGGCACCCCGGTCTAACGTAATCGGGTAACGAGCGTAAGTTTTCATGACATACTCATCAAATTCTGCTGGGGAAAATGGGCTAGCAACATCCGGCAGAGATTCAACGATAGGAGACGGGACTTGGAGTAATGTTTCTAGACTCACTGGAACTAATCCTTAATGCTTAAAAGACTACACAATGCAGTTAAACTTTGAATCGACGCAACTCATTCAAAACAAAAATATTTGCGCCCGAAGTTTTCTCATTCTTAGCTTTTACAATAGCCCATTCATTCTCATTCAGCCGCAATCTAATGAATCGGTCAAGTTCCTATGACAATATCCCATGACAGTGAGACACTGGTTAACCCAACGTGCAACGATTGCTGATTCCCCTCACCTAAATCCCTCTCCCAGAGCGGAAGAGAGATTTTGAGAGATTCTTGACCTCCGTAGCGTGGGCTGATCTTCGTTGCACATTTTAGATTAGTTAATCTCGGAAAATAATGAATCACGCTGTGCTGGCATATCCTACGTCAAAAATTAACGAACGAACTTAGGCATGACTTCAGCCGCCGTGAATACGCCATGCAGCCCTCGACGATGCAGTTCAATTCCTGCTTTGAGGTAGCCAAACGCGGGACCGCAAACATTGGCTGCCATGCTAGTTTCATCTCCCAGAGTAAATGTATGGGTTGACAGCTTTCCTTCAAAAGTGCGCCCCGTCACCCGTACATTCGTGCTGAGAGGTTTCTTGGGGTTGCGAGTATCAACAATGCCGCCCACGGTGACGCGATCTCGATCGCAAATGCCTGCCAATTCCAGCATCACATCATCCGCGTGTTCCATATTTTCTAAGGTTAATAGCCCATTTGTCCGGTTTAAAAGGGCTGACACTTCGGCATCCGTCATCGCTCTAGCGGCTTCCACGTCGTATCCCGGCATGTGGGCAATATCTTCTCGAATCGTGGCGCGGTAGGCTTCCCAATTGGCAATGCCAACGCCGAAAGTGATTTGAACGCTGTGGACTTCGCTAAAGCTCTGGGCTGCCAGTGCCGCTGCCGCCGTGAGTAAGCCTGGTGTGGCACCACAGCCCGTCATATAGGTAATGCCGCAGGCTTTTAGCTTGTCAGAGAGTGCCAGCATTTGTTCTACTGCACTCGTCCGTTTCATCGCATCCACTAGCACCCCTTGCCAGCCTGCTTCTATAAACTGCTGAGCAACCGATGCCATAAAGGTGTTGGGCAAGTTAGGCAATGCCAAAAAGTAGCCTTCAACCTTAGAAGCACAGTGAATCAATTCGTGAATGCTGTCGTTGCTCAAGCTGCCATCTTCTAAGTAGCCAATGGAGTTGTGCGACTGACAGGCGGCAATACTGGCATCGGCATTTAAGCCATGGGGATTGTGAGCATACCCTTTCTGATCCGCGATCGCGACCAATTTCATTTCTGCTTTAAGAGCCAATACTCGACTGGCAGCTTGCCCCAAACCACCAAACCCTAGTATCCCCACCCGAATCGGTGCCTCTGATGAATTACTGGGTGATGCGAGGACTTGTGTCATGTGTTGCTGAGCCATTGGTTACTTACTACCCAAACTAAATAGACTCTCATTATCCAACTGAATCTTGCCGATTATCCATCCAAAGACAGAGGAACCCCTTGCTAGAAACCTGTAGATTTTTAATATATGTTACAAAAATTACTAAAATTTAACCTGTATTTTGAGTGAGTTGAGAAATTGCTTTTGATTTTGACTTGACTGCACTTTTAAGTTAAGGGAAACTGACAATTAGCGGAGCCTTCACCGACGGCATCTGTAATTTTTATTAAGTTCTATAACTCAAGGACTCAGGGTTATTTCCCAGCCTTAATTTAGTCAATAAGCATTTCATACGCTGAACAATTCTCGTCTTGCTGTGGTGAGGATTTGGCTCAATCTCAAAAACAGTCGTACACCCCTAGTGGACTCAAGCATGGAAACTCTAGAGTTTATTATTTATCCAGATGGTCGTGTGCAAGAAACAGTAACCGGAATCGTGGGTATGTCTTGCGCTGAGGTGACTGCTGCGATCGAAGCTCAGCTAGGTCAGGTTTTAAGCCAAGAGGTGACTTCTGAATATTTCGCTCAAAAAGTGGAACAGTCGGCTGTCATCAATACTCATTCCACCATCGCCGACTGGTAGTTTTGCAAGAACTACCAGTTTTCGATTTTTCTCCAGTTGTATAGTCTATTAAAAAATCGCCATGTCACACTTTAGTCAAATTAAAACCCAAATTCGGAATCTTCCTGCTTTAGAAAAGGCTTTAACTGATCTCAAAATTGATTGGCAACCAGGACCGCAAGCGGTGTCTGGCTATCGCGGACAAACTCATACAGCGGATGTGGCGATCGCCCAAGCAAACGGCTACGACATCGGTTTTAGCTGGAATGGCAGTGAATATGAGTTGGTTGCCGATTTGCAGTTTTGGAACCAACCCATTCCAGTTGAACTGTTCCTCAGCAAAATCACTCAGCGTTATGCAGTTCAAACCGTTTTGACTGAAACCGCCCAGCAAGGTTTTCAGGTTTCTGAGCAAGAACAAAAGGTCGATGGCTCCATTCGCTTGGTTCTACAGCGCTGGAGTGCCTAATTTTTAGGGGACAACTTTTGAAAGCGAAGCATTGTGGATGAATCGTTTGTTTGGCGATCGCCATGACATAATGCTTCGCTTTTGTCTGTTTATCTTGAACCCACTCTTTAAGTCACATTGATAGTGAGTGTGCCCATATGGATGATTTCATCGGTAGTGTAGACGCATATAGCGAGTTAAATCGTTCGGGGCTAGAACCGGAACTGGGCGGCTCTTTAAGAAATGAATCGGAACTGACTGGGTTTGAGCCAGAACTGGGCGGAGTCTTGCGGCAAAAAGGGGTTTATGTCGATGAAATTACCTGCATTGGGTGTAAGCACTGCGCTCATGTGGCTCGAAATACGTTTTACATAGAGCCAGATTACGGGCGATCGCGGGTGATTAGTCAAGACGGCGACTCAGAAGAAATGATCCAAGAAGCGATCGATACTTGCCCTGTAGACTGCATTCACTGGCTAGACTATACCGAGTTGAAGCAGCGTGAAGAAGAACGAGCCTATCAAGTTATTCCTGTAGTAGGTTTTCCGATTGACCATGGATTAATCCGCCGCCAGACAAAGGATAAGAAGAAAAAGACCTCGCAGCAGAGAAATCCTTAGCAGAATTTTTATTGAAAATTAAGGCGGGTTGGCTAAGAAATAACCTCTAGATAGGTTATTTCTCCCAGTTTTTGGGGATCACGCAGCGTCATACTGGAAAATTGGGCAGGGTGTTGGTTTCTACTTGTTTGGCGATCGCAGCCCGATACACACTTGTAAAGTGATTAGGTGCAACATCGCCGGTGTAGTGCAGAAAAGACCAATTTTGTCCGACATGATGAAACGCAGTATTTCTGGTTTTGGAAGGCGGCACCTCTGGCACCGAGTCTGCCAAGTTGAAGATTCGATACATATTAGGCACTTCTCTACTTAAATATTCAGCAAAGCCGAGATTGCCCACCCTAGGAGATGCGTAGGTATAAAGCCGCAGTTGGGGCTTCAGTTTAGAAAGGGATAAATCTGAGGTGGCGAAGGTGGCAAGGGCACCGCCTAAACTATGCCCCGTCAGGTAGCAAGGTGCAGAAGGATTCAACAGTTTGGTTGCTGCTTGCACTTGGGCTTGCACGTTGCTATAAAACGACAGAAACCCTCTGTGAACTTTGCCGGCTGGCGTTTTACCTCGGACATAATCCGTTTGTCTAACTTGTAGATTAGAAATCCAGTCATCCGAAGTTTGGGAACCGCGAAACACGATGATGCTGCCCTGTTTGGAGGTTAAGGCAAAGCCCAGAAACACCATTCTAGGATTTGCGACTCGCTGCAATGCTCTTGGTAGGCGATCGCGAATTTCTTGAGGCAATCGGCGTTCGATTTCGTCAAGGGGCAGTTGCCTCAAAATTTCGGGAATTACGGTGCCTTGAAGTGATATGCCTAGCAGATCGTCTTGGGCTTTGAAACTGGCAATCTGGGTATAGCCATCCAGCAGAGGAGTATAGCTTTTGAGGGATTTGATCGAGCCGTTATAGGTAGGATCGACTATGCCAGCCGCAAATTGCTCGTAAGCAATATCGCAGCACTGAATCAAAAGTTTAGATTGAGCGCGATCGTAGGGAATAGGCGGCTGAACTAAGCCATTCTCAACAGTAGGAGGAGTATTAGGATCGCCATCATAATCAAATAGAGCAGAGGGTCTTGGCGGTTCTGTGACGGTCTTTGCAGGGGCACGAAGGGGTTCAGCCGCTTGGATAGCCTGCTGCTGAGCCGCGATCGCGCTTGCCGTACCCGCTGCCAAACCAGTGAACAACACCTTCCGCCGAGTGAGCTTAGTCATGCTTGCACAGGAAAAATTTACCTCCCAAATCATCCTTCCTTCAACCACGTTGTGCAAGAGCAAAGGCAAGAATGATTTCAAGAACCAGGTTTTGGGTTTCAGGTTTCGGGCTTTAGATGATGGGAAAACCCTAACCCCTGTTCATTATTCCTTAACCCCTACTGATCCCTAATTGGGCACAAAAAGCGATCGCAGCCGTCTTTGATCTGGCGCAGGGCAGTCAATCAACCGACCTGAAAACTTTAGTTGAGAGCGTTAGAATCGAACTGCCCAGCAAGTTTCAGATAATCTCTAACTATCCAGAGTGCATCAGTGTGTCTAGAAGTAATTGACAGAGAAACTTATACTATTCAGCTAGAGGCGGTAGGCTATCTAAAAAGGTGAGAGGAGTTTATTGTGCAAGTTGTAAAAGAATACGTTCAACGATGGTATGAGAGCGGTCTTGACCCGGATGAATATATTTGCCATCGCAAAAATGGAAACCTTGTTGAAATTGAGGATGCGACGGGCAAACGCCAAGTTGTTTTAACTTTTTGCACCAATGATGTGTTGGGCTTGACGCAAGACGAGTCAGTTAAGCAGGCGGCGATCGACTCCATTTTGCAATATGGAACGTCTAATAGTTCCTGCTCAGTTCTCAGCGGTCGGATTGATTTGCATCGTCAATTAGAAGAGGAAGTATCGGCGTTTAAGCATTTACCCCACACCCAGCTATTTTTGAATGCATGGATGGCAATGCAGGCATTGATGGACGCTTTTTGCCATTTGGCGATTCCGGTTCCAGGCTTTCAGCACACTCGCGAAACGCTGATTTTGACCGATGTTTTGAACCACGGCTGTATCGTGTCAGCGATCGCAAATGCCGGAACCCGATCTGGCAAGCTGTTTGGGCATAGTCCACGGGTGCGGGTGCGTGCCTATCGTCATTGCGACGTGCAGGATTTAGCCCGTAAACTTCAGCGATATGCTCGTCCAGATGATCGCATCATGGTTGTTTCCGACGCGGTGTTTTCCATGGATGGCGACATTGCGCCGTTACCCAGCATGATTGACGTGCTGTCTAATTATCCGGGTAGCGTCTTGGTGATGGACGAAGCTCATGCGAGTGGGGCGTTGGGTGCCACGGGACGCGGTATTTATGAGTATTTTAATTTGAAGCCTCAAGATGCAATCAATCGCGGGGTCATTCCGCTGATTATGACGACGTTCTCAAAGTTTGGCGCATCAGTCGGGGCAGCAATTAGCACCCATATTGCTGAGCTTAAGCCGTTGCTCAGTGTATCGCCGACCTCCATTGGCACTTGCTCTCTGGCTCCCCCGTTGACTGCCGCCGCTTTGCAATGCATTCGGATTGTGCGTGATCAGCCAGAACGGGTGACTCGATTGCAGGAAAATACGCAATATTTGCGATCGCGCCTTAAAGCACACGATTTTCTGGCGATCGGCGAAACCAATGTCGTACCTGTGATGCTGCCCCCTGAAATCAACCCTAAAATCTACGCCAGAGAGCTATTAGACTATGGCGTTTGGGTTTCACCGATTTGGTTTATCGCCAAGCCCCGCGTCCGAATTACCGTGAATGCGCTGCATACTCGCGAGGAAATGGATCGCTTAGTGACCAGCATGGCAAAAGCCCGCGATTTACTCTACGAGCCAACTATCAGCGCTTAAAAGAGATGATCCCCTGCTGCCACCTTCTTCTCATCTGAGGAGAGGGGTTTTTTTACGGTTTTTTATTTCTGCTTAGCCAGATGCCGCGCAAGCCTGCGTTTCGTGCTGCCTGGTAGTCTTCTATGTAGCTATCGCCAATGTGCCAAGCGTCTTGCGGTAAGCAAGTATGTTTATGCAGCGCCACTTCAAAAATCTGGCGATTGGGCTTAGCGGTGCCAGCTTCAGTTGAAATGGTAATGGATTCAAAATAATCCAGCAATTCCAACCCTTGCAGCACCGAGTAAATGCGCGAGTCGAAATTGGAGAGAATGCCTAGAGGAATACCCAACTGCCGCCAGTGTTTGAGGGCGATCGGCGCATCGGGATAGACTTCCCAAGGGGCGATCGCGGCGAAGTAGGCAAACAGTTCAGCAAAAAATGCCTCAAAGTCAGCAAATTGGTGCAAGGCATCGACTTGCTGAAAGGTTTGCACCGCAATGTTAAACCACCAGGCGTATTCTTTGGCTTTGAGTTCAGAGGACTCGCACCCTGGAAACCCCGGAGAACCAGCCGCCTGAAAGCTTTTGAAAAATGCCTGATTTAGCGCGACCGCAGGAAGATTTACGCCAAAGCCACTTGCCACTTTGGCGTATTGTTCTCCCACGCTGCCCCGCACCCCAAACAGCGTGCCCACTGCATCTAAAAAGATGACGGAAGGGCGATCGCTCATGTTACTTGCGCCCCGTTTCTGCCCAAACGCGAGTCGGCAACCCCCACACATAGACAAACCCTTTCGCCGCCTCATGGTCAAAGACATCTTCTTTGCCATAGGTTGCCAAATCGGGCGTATACAGCGAGTGAACTGACTTGCGCCCGACCACGCTATGGGTGCCCTTAAACAGTTTTACCCGCACCGTTCCCGTGACTCGCTCTTGGGTTGATAGGATGAACGCATCCAATGCATCTTTTAAAGGACTGTACCAAAGCCCGTTATAAACCAGTTGGGTGTAGGTTTGTTCAATCCCGCGCTTGTATTGGGCAACATCCGCCGTCAGCGTCAAGCTTTCCAAGTCGCGGTGGGCATCAATCAGCAACAACATCGCCGGGGTTTCGTAAATCTCACGGGATTTAATTCCCACCAAGCGGTTTTCGATCATGTCAAGCCGACCCACGCCGTGCTTTCCAGCCATTTCATTCAGTTGGGTGATCAAGGCGATCGGGTCGGGTGTTGCACCATTAATACTCACGGGAATGCCCTTTTCAAAGCCGATTTCCACATATTCTGGCTCGTTGGGCGTGTTGGTGATCGCCGTCGTCATGGTATAAACATCTTCCGGTGCCTCAATCCACGGATCTTCCAGGATGCCAGCCTCTACCGCTCGTCCGAGCAAGTTTTCATCAATGCTGTAGGGCGACGATTTTTTCACCGGGGATGCAATCCCAAACCGTTCTCCATAGGCGATTGTTTCTTCCCGGCTCATGCCCCATTCCCGCGCTGGAGTGAGTACTTTTAGGTTAGGGTTTAGGGCTGCGATCGACACATCAAACCGCACCTGATCATTCCCCTTGCCCGTGCATCCATGAGCGACCGCATCCGCACCATATTTTTCTGCCGCATCCACTAATAGCTTCGCAATCAGAGGGCGGGCAAGCGCCGTAGACAACGGATAGCGACTTTCGTAAAGCGCATTTGCCTGAATTGCCGGAAACGCATAATCTTTAACAAAGCTCTCGGTCGCATTAATCACCAAAGACTCTAAAGCACCAGACTTGAGCGCTTTTTCACGGACTGGCTCCATGTCCGATCCCTGCCCCAAATCTGCCGCCAGCGTAATCACCTCTTGTACGCCCCACTCCTGCTTTAGATAAGGAATGCACACCGAAGTATCGACTCCGCCGGAGTATGCCAGCACAACTTTATTAGCGCGACCCATGTTCTCTCTTGGCTTACCGAAACAACTGAATCATTATCCAGCGAATGGGTACTTTTTCTTGTCAGAGAAGGTACAAAATTGCAAAAAGCAGCGGGACAGGTTTCGGGTTACAGGTTTCGGGTGAGAGATGCAGAGGGTCGAGGGTCGATTAACACAAGCTCAATAGCGCTTTCCCTTTTATGCTCTCGATAGTGTTTTTCCTTTATGCTTCATAGCTCTCCATACGTACCTCACCATTCGTAACCCGCCATTCGTAACTCGCCTGTAATTCCTTCCTGCTCCCTGAAACCTGAAACCTGAAACCTGAAACCTAATTAGGATTTGCGGATAATCGGGATGGGCGATAGTTTAGGATGGGCGGTTGAGGGAACGGAGAAGGCATTATGCCGATGAGTCTGCAATTTGGGCGAGAAATCTGTGGACAGTTAGATTTGGCAGAGTCGCGAGAGTGGCTGGTGACTAATGGCATTGGCGGCTATGCGGCAGGCACAGTGTCAGGCATCCTAACCCGCTGCTATCACGGGTTGCTGGTGGCGGCACTGAATCCGCCCCTGGGACGAACGCTGATGCTGACGAAACTAGACGAAACGGTGGAATATGGCGGCACGGCTCACAATGAGCCTCACTTCTATCCATTACATACCAATCGATGGATAGACGGATCGGTTGAACCTGAAGGATTTCGGCAGATTGAACGCTTTGCATTGGAAAGCTCGATTCCGACTTGGCGATATGCCTGTGGGGATGCGCTGATTGAAAAACGAATTTGGATGCAGATAGGCGCGAATACGACTTATGTGCAATACCAGATATTACGGGCATCACAACCCTTAAAATTAGTATTGAAGGCGCTAGTAAACTACCGAGACTATCACAGTCGAACTCAGGGATCGGGATGGCAGATGACGGTGGTGCCATTGGATCGGGGGATCTGTGTGGCGGCGTTTCCAGAGGCGACTCAACTGACGCTGCTGAGCGATCGCGCCGAGGTGACTCCTGCCCATGAGTGGTACTACGGCTTTGATTTAGCCCTAGAGCGAGAAAGGGGATTGAGCGATCGCGAAGATCATCTGCATGTGGCGACTTTGCACGCAACTTTGACGCCTGGAGAGTCCCTAACGATCGCCGCTAGCACTGAACGTAAGCCCGATTTGAATGGAGAAAATGCTCTCAAAAATCGGCGCACTCATGACAATAAGCTGCTGGGCTTATGGCGTTCTAACCCTACCGTTGAAGCCAAGGAAGAATTTACCAGCCGATTGGTGCTAGCAGCCGATCAATTTATTGTTAACCGTGCCTCTCCCGCAGATCCCCACGGCAAAACCGTAATTGCCGGCTATCCCTGGTTTAGCGATTGGGGGCGAGACACCATGATCAGCTTGCCAGGACTGACCCTCGCCACCGGACAACCCGAAATCGCTCGATCGATTCTCCGTACCTATGCTCGCTACGCCGACCAGGGCATGATTCCCAACCGTTTTCCTGATGCTGGAGAACTGCCAGAATACAACACGGTAGATGCGACCCTGTGGTACTTTGAAGCCCTGCGCGCCTACTATGCCGACACCGAAGATGACGACCTAGTTCAGGAACTCTTTCCGGTCTTGGCAGATATCATCGATTGGCACTGTCGCGGCACTCGCTTTAATATTCACCTCGATCCGGCGGATGGCTTGCTGTATGCCGGAGAAGCTGGGGTGCAACTCACTTGGATGGATGCAAAGGTGGGCGATTGGGTGGTCACGCCCCGAATTGGCAAACCTGTGGAGGTGAATGCTCTTTGGTATAACGCACTGCGAACGATCGCAAATTTGGCGCGGCGGGTGGGCAAACCTCATCAAGAATATGAAGCGATCGCCGATCGCGCCCTTGCCCGATTTAGTCGCTTCTGGAATCCTGATTTAGGCTACTGCTACGATCTGCTCGATAGTCCAGAGGGCGATGATGCCTCCCTGCGCCCAAACCAGATTTTTGCCGTTTCTCTGCCCGAAAGTCCGTTGACAGCGGCTCAGCAAAAAGGCGTGGTGGATACCTGCGCCCAAACCTTACTCACTTCCCACGGGCTGCGATCGCTGGCTCCCAGTCACCCCAGCTATCAAGGCACCTACCTGGGTTCTCCACTTCAGCGGGATGGAGCCTATCACCAAGGCATTGTATGGGAATGGTTGTTGGGACCGTTTGCGATCGCCCATTTGCGGGTTTACAACAACCCTGCTAAAGCGCGTGAGTTTTTAGACCCGATGATCAATCACCTGATTGATTACGGCGTGGGCAGTCTCGGCGAAATTTGTGATGGCGATGCTCCTATGCAACCCCGTGGCTGCATCTCCCAAGCCTGGACAGTTGCCGAAATTCTCCGAGCCTGGATCGCTACGGAGCCTGGTTCTAGCTAGATTTTTTGGGGCGATGGGCAAGCGATCGCTTGGACTTAAGGTTGGCAAACTACCATCACGGTTTCCTTGGCAGGGTTTGATTAGGAACAATACGGGAGTTTCTCAAAAATCTTTTAGAATGAACCTAACTATCAAGACGCGGCTATGCTGTCATCTGACCTGCAATCCACATTGCCAAGCAGCGATGAATTAATCGATTCGGATGACTTTCCTGTGGATAATGAGGATCAAAATTTTGTCCCCAATGTGCTGCTGTTTTTACTGGAATACCTCTGGAAACATCGAGCTGATTGGTTTTTTGCAGTGGATATGGGCGTGTATCACACCACAGGAGCGCATCCTAGAGTTCCGGTGGTGCCTGACGGCTTTTTGAGTCTGGGAGTCGAGCGTCGCAAGGGCGGTAGGTCGCGCAAGAGCTATGTGCTGTGGGAAGAAAACGGCATTCCACCGATTTTGACCCTGGAAGTCGTCTCCCAAACTCCAGGCGGTGAGTATGACGACAAGCTGGCAATTTATGCCCAGTTGGGGGTGTTGTACTACATCGTTTACAATCCGCAGTTTTGGCGGCGCGATGGGCATTTACCGTTTGAAGGTTATAAGTTGATAGACGCTTCCTATGTGCTGCAAGTGGGCGAACCGTTGTGGATGCCGGAGATTGGGTTAGGGCTTGGGCGTTGTCAGTTGCCGGATGATCCGCTCCAGCGAGAAATTTTGAGTTGGTATGATGGCAAAGGCGATCGCTACCTAAATGAAGGCGAGATAGAACGGCAGCGAACAGAAATAGAACGGCAACGGGCAGACCAACTAGCAGAGCGACTGCGGCAGTTAGGCGAAGAAGTTTGAAAAATAATAGCAGTGTAGTCTTTCTCTAGTGCCAAAGTTTGACGCGAATATTCTTGCAGTCAAACCACAAAACTCATACTACGATCGCTATCATGCTTTTTTGACTTGTTACTATGACCGAGCGTTTTATTGAAGTTGGCAAAATTGTTGCACCACAGGGGCTAAAAGGTGAAATGCGGGTGTATCCCAACACCGATTTTCCCGAACGCTTTTTGGAACCGGGTACGCGCTGGCTACTTCGACCCGGAAGCAAAGAGCCTCAGCCAATCAAACTGCTGCGGGGACGTTATTTAGATGGGAAGGGTTTATATGTGGTTCAGCTAGAAGGAATTATCACTATCACTGATGCTGAAGGGCTACGCGATTCTAAAATAATGGTGCCCACAGGCGATCGCCCTGCTTTAGAAGACGGTGAATTTCATATTCCAGATTTAATTGGGCTAGAGGTGTTTGATCAAGTTACACAAACTTTGATCGGAATTGTGATCAGCTTAATTCCTGCTGGAAATCACTTATTAGAAGTACAACGTCCTGACCCCAAAGCAAGTACGGTACTGATTCCATTTGTCATGGCGATCGTGCCCCTTGTTGATTTGCATCGCCGCCGTCTCGAAATTACGCCACCAATTGGGTTAATTGATGACTTGCCCATCGATTTGATTGAAAGCAACGTAGAGGAAGCTACCGAAAACTTATAGGTTCACTGTGGAAAATTTTACTTGTGTTGCTAAGATATGTTAAAAGGTACTTTACCTCTCCCCTCCTCAGCATTGCTTAGCTAAAGCTTTAGAATCTTTGTCTTTAGCTCTTTTTTAGACAATTGGCGGCATAATCCAGAGGTATTTCCAACGCGATCGCTTCTGATTCCATATCCTCGCAGTTTTTCTGCATAGCTAGCTAATCTCTCAAACTGGATTAGTTAATATAGCTATTCATCGTAGTTGAGCCTTCTATTAACACTTGCTCGATCCCATGAACCTTACGGCTCCAGCATCTTTCTTTGAGTTTACTGTCCCCGAATGGCTGCAAGAGTGCTTAAACACCCGCCAAGTCGCTGCCAATTGTAGTGAGGCGCAAACGACCCGCACCGATGCTGAGCTAGTTTGTAGCGCTTTTGAGTTTGCCTATCGCCTCCATAAGGGACAGTATCGCGCTTCAGGAGAACCGTATATTATGCATCCGGTCGCTGTGGCAGGGCTGCTGCGCGATTTGGGGGGTGGGAGCGCCATGATTGCAGCGGGATTCCTGCATGATGTGGTGGAAGACACGGAGATTACCTCTGATGAGTTAGAAGCACAATTTGGCAAGGAAGTTCGTCATTTAGTCGAAGGGGTGACCAAACTTTCTAAGTTTAACTTTTCCAGTAAAACTGAGCGGCAAGCAGAAAATTTTCGCCGCATGTTCCTCGCAATGGCGCAAGACATTCGAGTGATTGTGGTCAAGCTGGCAGACCGCTTACACAACATGCGAACGTTGGAGCATTTATCAGACGCAAAGCGATGTCAAATTGCGTTAGAAACGCGAGAAATTTTTGCACCTTTGGCAAATCGCTTGGGGATCGGGCGGCTGAAGTGGGAACTGGAAGATCTATCGTTCAAATATTTAGAGCCAGAAGCGTATCGAAGCATTCAAGACTTAGTGGCTGAAAAACGAATCGATCGCGAAACCCAGCTTAATGAATTAGCCAATAATCTGCGCGATCGCTTGCAACATATTGGCATTCGGGTGTTTGAACTCAGCGGACGACCCAAACATCTGTATGGCATTTATCAAAAAATGCAGCGGCAACAAAAGGGCTATGACGAAATTTATGATGTTGCAGCAGTTCGGATTATTGTAGAAGCCAATGAAGACTGCTATCGGGCGTTGGCGATCGTCCATGATGTGTTTCGTCCCATTCCTGGACGGTTTAAAGACTATATTGGCTTACCCAAACCCAATCGCTACCAATCCTTGCATACGGTTGTGGTTGGCACAACGGGTAGACCCTTAGAAGTGCAAATTCGCACCTTAGAAATGCACCACATTGCCGAATATGGGATTGCTGCCCACTGGAAATATAAAGAGGCAGGCAATTCCAACGGCAATATGACCGGAACAGACGAAAAATTCACCTGGCTACGGCAGCTATTAGATTGGCAAAGTGATCTAAAAGATGCTCAGGAATATTTAGAAAGCATCAAAGATGATCTGTTTGACGGGGAAGTGTATGTGTTCACGCCCCAAGGGGATGTGGTGTCTTTAGGGCGGGGATCAACGGCGGTAGATTTTGCCTATCGGATTCATACCGAAGTCGGCAATCACTGTGCTGGTACGCGGATTAATGGTCGGATGATGACCTTAGATACTCCGTTAAAAAATGGCGATATTGTTGAAGTTCTGACGAATAAAAGTTCCCATCCTAGCTTAGACTGGCTCAATTTTGTAGTGACCGCGAGTGCCCGCAATCGAATTCGCCAGTGGTATAAGCGATCGCACCGCGACGAAAACTTAGCGCGTGGACGCGAAATGCTAGAGCGCGAGTTAGGTAAAAACGGGTTTGACGCATTACTTAAATCAGCGCCCATGTTGGCAACGGTAGAACGATGTAATTACCACAGCGTCGATGATTTGCTATCCGCCGTGGGTTATGGAGAAATCACCCTCAACCACGTAGTCAATCGCCTCCGAGAAACCGTTAAAGCCCAACAGCCGATCGCCTCTGCACCTCAACAATTATTGCTGCCAGCAACCCCCTCCAAAGCGCTGCTGCCTTCGCCTTGCAAATCCCCGATTATTGGCGTAGAAGGGTTGTTATACCACTTAGCTGGCTGCTGTACTCCGGTTCCAGGTGAGCGCATCATTGGCGTGGTGACTCGCAGTAACCGAGGAATTTCTATCCATCGCCAAGGGTGTTCAAACCTTGAGCCAGTTCCGGGCGATCGCCTAGTTCCAGTGAGTTGGAATCCTATCCAAGAGGGAGAGCGTCCCCCAGCTTATCCGATTGATATACAAATTACAGTGATTGATCGAGTGGGGGTACTTAAAGATATTTTGTCTCGGCTAACCGATAACAATATTAATGTTCGCAATGCCCAAGTCAGAACCTTTCCTGACCAAACAGCAGTGATTGATTTGGGGATCGATGTTCGGAATCATGATCAGCTTGAGCGTACTTTTGCTCAAGTCAAAAAGCTGAGCGATGTTCTAAACCTACACCGCCTCAGCCAGAGTGAAGACTAAGCCCTTTTATTAAAGAATCGTGATCCCCCCCAAGGTTTGTGTGTAGTGTATGCAAAGTTATGCTTGAAAAGTCTATGTAACAGCCGCAGCAGTAATGACATCGACTAGAATCAGATCTTCAAGCTTTGTTTCTCAAAAGTTCTATACATGAAAGATAACCCGTAGTGGTCGCTTGTTAAAGTGACTCACAATACATCCATAAAACCTTTCAGTTAAGTATTATTCACTAATAAAGTTAGTTGAAAAGTATTGTTTAGCTAAAGCTAATATATTTGACTGTTAGTCCCTAAATTGGTCAACTGTCACTTGGTAATCCTGCGGCTTCCATTTACGATTGAAACCATAATTTCAGTTAAATTCTTAAAAGAAACTAAGCTTGTTCTATTCCATGCCTGAATTTGGGACTTCTACCGTGAATACTTGGACAACCCGCCACACAAGACAAGCTGAACAGGATGAACAGCACTTGTACAATCACTTTTTGCGCCTCGTGCAGTCAGAAACCCCCAGTGATTTAGTGCAGCGCTTTCAGCTATTGTTTATTGACGGAACGGGGTATCCTGATGCAGAAGTCAGTGCAGCACTCGAAAAGATGACGGCGAGTAAATCGGCTGATCAAGAATTTCGATTCATATTAAACCGATGCTGCCATATTTTAATTAATCGCTGGCAAGCTCGTCCTCAGTATCAAACCTATGTTCCGACCCTAATAGAAATCTTTGAGCCGGTAGCAACTCGCTCGACACAAGAGTATGGACGATCGCGCTCTGCTCGTCGGTTACGGGAACTCGTTAAAGATTTTGCAGAGAGCGATCAATATCTAGCGTTGCAGCGTTTAGCTCAGGTTACTAGCCAAAAGACCGAAGCCAATCCTTTAGGCGTTCCGTTAGGTAAACTGATTCATCGGTATCCTTACTTGTACGATCATTGCTTGGTTGCAGAGGGCAGCACCCTTGAGCAACAGCAAACCATCCGCCATTTAAAGGCTAGGGCAGAGCGTCAATACGAAATTGACCTGTCCCAGTTTGTGACTTACCAAGTGCGGCGATCGCAGATTATTCGTAGCAATTTACCCGATGTTGCCAATCGGATTTTACAGCCTGTCAAAAACCCGACGCTGCTGAGCGATGAAGAGCTTTGTGTGGCAGTGAAGCACTTTGCCGGAAGATCCCAGGGAACTGATACCTATCGAGATTTAGCGCAACGCTTTTTAACTCACAGTTCTCAGACTCCTTCTTTTAATTCGTTTAAGGATGATCTGTACCAATACATGACGGCATCCGTCGATCCAGAGTATGGAAATCGCCAGTTTAACAACCAACTCTATGCTCAACTAAAAGCATCCCTGCCAGAAAGCAACTCTCATCGCGTCAATGACTTTTTCATCGTCAGGACTTGTAGCCAGTTACTCAATTTCTTGGTTGTGGAGAGTGCTCAAAAACCGAGCCATTTTGTGTTTGTCGATTTGCTATCCAATATTGGACCCGCTATGGCAACCGGCTTGTTGCTTAAAATTGTCCTGATTTGTCGTAAGGTCAAACCGAACCTAGAAAAACGCTTTTCTATTTTGTTTAACCATTACGAATCTAGCAAACGTGAAAATGTGCAATGGCTGGTTCAAGCAATGGAACATCTCAACTTGGCGCTCAGCACCAACTTCAGCACATTAGACTTATCGTTTATTAATCAGTGGTGATTCTAAGCAACTTGTTATAAAACTCACAGCCATTGCTTTGTGTGGCAAAAAAGAAAACGGTAGCTTATAATACAGATATAAATAAAAGCGTCCGATTTTCGGTTTTATATAGCGTCGGTGGATCACTCTAATCAGTCTTGAGATTTTTACTGTTTCAGTCGCACCATACTCCGAAATAGGAACGCTCCTTACCTCACTTCATTGCCTAGGAGTCGATTCTATGAAACTTTTTAACCGCGATCGCATCGCACCCGTTCAAACCAACCGCACCATTGAACCTGAAACTCATGCTGAACCAGCCGGACATGTCCATCCGAACTATCGTCATTGGGCATGGTTTCGTCCCACTGATTCGCAGGGCGACAAGCACTAATCTCGGTGCCTCAAGCTAGTTGATTGCTAAAAGTCGTGGTGAATTACCATGACTTTATTTTTCAATTTAGCGATCGCGCCCCATTTTTGAACTAGCTTTTGTCCCCCGCAAAAATTGCCCTTTTTGAAGACGCGGCAGCTTTTTCGCACGAAATTATGTCCGCTTGGGGCCATGGATCTTGGCTCATCTTGCCCAATAGATCACCTTTTTCTCAATAAAAATAAAGAAGCCATAGAGCACTACACCCAATACGCCCAGAATTAAAAGGGCGGCAAAGGCAAGCGGCACATTAAAGTCAGAGGTTGCTTGAACAATCAAATAACCTAATCCAGCATTGGAAGCAACGGATTCAGAAATCACGGCTCCAATAAAGGCAAAAGAAGCCGCAATCTTTAATGAGGCAAAGATGTAAGGCAATGTATGGGGCCAGCCCACTTTTTGAAAGGTTTCAACTTTAGAGGCTCCCAATGATGCCAGGACATCTTTCATCTCTGGTTCAACGGTGTCCAGACCAAGAGCAACGTTAACGGCGATCGGGAAGAATGCCAGTAAAAACGCAGTAACAACGGCTGGAATTGCATTCGCACCAAACCAAATTGCTAACAGGGGCACGATCGCGGCTTTAGGAATCGTGTTAAACGCGACCAGTAGAGGATATAGCGTCAGATATGCCACTTTGGAGTAGCCGATCATAAATCCCAAAACAACCCCAACTATAATTGCCAGAAAAAAGCCTGCAAGGGTTGTCCATAAAGTCCGCAGGGAGTTTGCTGCAAGTTGAGGAGCAAACTCTATCATTGACCGAAGAATATTAGATGGCGCAGGCAAGTTAAACGCTGGAATCTTGAAGATCAGAACGACTAACTCCCAAACAACAAACAACAGCACTGTTGCAATGAAGGGCAGCACAAATCCTGCTGATTTTGATTTAAGAAATTTTTCCATGGTTGAAGTCGGTGAATGGGGCTATCGAATCTGCCAAGGTTTGAGCCGAGTAATCTAGTTGTGATGAATGTGGCTACGGATGCTGGAAAAATAGTGGTTGAATTCGTCTGACAGTGCCATTTCTAAGGTGCGGGGGCGTGGCAAGTCGATTTTCACCTCGTAGATGATGGTGCTGGGGCGAGGACTCATGACAAACACGCGATCAGACAAAAACACTGCTTCTCTCAGATCGTGGGTAATCAAAATCGCAACGCATTTGACCCGCATCCATAGGGCTTGCAGCATCGACCACATTTCTTCCCGCGTGAAGGCATCTAACGCGCCAAAGGGTTCATCTAGCAGCAATATTTCAGGCTGGTGAATCAGCGATCGACAGAGGGAAGCCCGTTGCCGCATTCCACCCGATAGCTGCCAAGGATATTGCTTTTGAAAGTCTTGCAGCCGTACCGTTGACAATAAATCTTGCGCCATGCGGATGAATTGATCTTTCTTTTGCCCAAACTCATGCTTATAAGGCGGCACGATTTCCAAAGGCAGCATGACATTGTTCAAGGTATTGCGCCAAGGCAGCATCACCGGATTTTGGAAGGCAATCCCTACATTGGTTAATGGCTTAGAAATCTTTTGTCCGCGATAGCGAATTACCCCCAAAGGAGCCGGACTTAACCCCGACACCATGCGAAGAATTGAGGTTTTACCGCAACCGCTGGGACCCACAAATGAGACAAACTCACCGGGTTGAATGTTGAGGTGAACGTCCTCAATAATCCGACGCATGGAGCCTTCAAACGGATATTCCAGCCCAACATGGTCAAATTCCAACAGGGGAGAACCATCGGCTAACGCTGAACGGGTCGAAGAAGAATCAGTAATAGGCTGTGTCATAAGACAGTGAAAAGTGAATGGGTAGAAAGATATTGGAGTAGAAGGGACGATTGAGGTAGAAATCGGCGATCGCGCTTAGGTCAGAGGTTTACGATCGCCCTTCGCTGGAACTGCACGTTGATCTTTCGCGGGCAAAAACTCGTCAGTATAAATATCTGCGGCGGTTGGCTTGCCTTTCAACTTGAACCCGACAATAGTTTGTTCAATGGATTTCTCTAAGCGTTTGGGATCGACGGAACCCAAGCCCAACTTTTCGGCTTCTGGCGTAATAAACAGCCGCTCTAAAGCAATCTGCATCCTAGTTTTCTCAGCCTCACGGTTCATCAGCTTGCTTTTATCTTCCGCTAACACTGCATCTAATCCTGCTGTCGGATCTTTCAAAACATCCTGTAAGCCTTTAATGTATGCTGCTGTAAAGGCTTTCACTACATCAGGATTTTGCTTTGCAAAGGATTCTTTAACCAAAATGGCATTGCCGTAAAAATCAAGCCCATTTTCGTTGTAGTAAAAAACGTTGAGGTCCTCCATTTTCTTGCCGCCTTTGAGCAAAGCAGGCAGAGCAGAGGTTGAAAATCCACTAATGGCATCCACTTGACCCTGCATCAAGAAGGTTTCCCGCAGTTTTGGTTCCATGGTTGTCCATTCCACCGAAGCAGGATCAATCCCAACTTCTTTTGCAAAGAGCGGAAACAACTTACGAGGTCCATCACCCGCCGGGGCACCTAGCTTTTTACCCGTCAGATCTTTTGGAGAACTAATCCCTTTTTCTTTGAGCGAAATGATGGAAAAAGGCGCGGCGTTTTGAGTGATGGCAGCCGCGATGATTTTGTCTCCAGGGTTTTTTTCGTTAAAGTCGAGGGCATTGTACATGTCGCTAAAACCGAAATCAAACTTGCCGGTGCCCAATTTGCTGATCGTATCTGAGTTGCCAAAGCCACGCTCAAAAGTGACATTCAAACCCTGTTCAGCAAAATAGCCTTTATTAATTGCCACAATTAGGGGTGCATCGATGCTCTGCATCAAAAAGGCAAGTTGGACTCGAACGTCTTTCAGTTTTTTTGCATCGGTGCCCATTGCTGGACTGGCTGTGGGTGATGCGCCGCTGCTAGTAGTTGTGGCTGATGGAGAAGCACAGCCTGAAAACAGCGCAACCGATGCCATGATCAGCAATAGCTTAGAAAAATGTTTTGAATTCATTGGTTTCACAGTCTTTCTCCGAACTTATGATCTAGAAATTTTCAGCTTAGTGAATGCGCTATGACTTAGGAATTGCGATCGCCAACAAGCAGATAAGTTCATACAACGCCGCAAGCTTTGCCAATCACGCTATACAGGCTTTGCATCCTGTATACATTTTTCTAAGTATTTGCACTATTGAAGTTTAGTAGCCCAATCGGTTCTGTACACTTGGATACAAAGAGAAATTAGAAAAGAACAGTCACTCTTTAGATAGGTTTCTTTTTGAAAAAATTGCTGATAAATTCTCAAACCAGCATGATTGTTTGGAATTAATTGCCATTTAGATTACGTTCTTGAAGTGATTCGCTTAATTTATCGATTGAATCGACTAATGGGTGAGTCATCTAGTGCATGCCCCAGATATACTGTATGCAGGCAAAAAATAACCTAATTTTGATTACTTGGGAGTTTTTCCATAGTGGCTTTGTCTTCGCGCCCTCTTCAGCGCAATCAATCTTTGCATGAACAGACTTACCAAGCTCTGCGGACTGCTATCTTATCGGGAGATTTAGCGGCAGGGTCGCGGCTCGTGGAAACGCAGCTTGCAGACCTGTTAGAAGTGAGCAGAACTCCGGTTCGTGAGTCGATTCGGCAGTTGCAACGAGAAAATTTGATTGTTACGGATGCATCTGGAGCGGTTCGAGTGGCAATGCTCTCGGTGGCGGATGCCATGCAGCTTTACGACTGTCGAATTGCATTAGAACAACTATCTGTATCAGAAGCCTGTCGCAATGTTACGAATGAGCAGCTTGAACGGCTTGAACAAGCAATAGTGCAGGCAGAAAAAGCCTTTGGGCAAGTGCCTAATCAGTTGACCAATTTTCAATTGCTGCATATGGATTACCAATTCCATCGCTTGCTGGCTGAAGGTTCTGCAAATGCTTGGCTGGTGCAAATTTTAGATCAGGTATTCGACAAAATGGCGTTGCTGCGCTTGCGTACCATGCAGCGCAATCCGGGAGTATTAGAAATTCGGGGCGAACATCGTCGGGTCTATGAAGCGGTGCGCGATCGCAATCCCATTGCTGCCACCCAAGCGATTCAATACCATTTGATTTCGAGCAAAGAACGAGTGGTTCAAGAGATCAAAACACTAGAACCGCGATCGCTGGACTCAGCCGATTCTAGTTAACAGCGATTCGCTATCCTTAAAGTCTCAAAGCGCTTCAAGTTTTTTATTTTTAAGTCAGGAGAATCCAGATGACAATAAACACCGCTGCGACCAAGCGCATTTTTATCTGTGGCTCTGCTCTACGTGGGCAGCCCGATCACCAAAATCTGCAATCTGCCCAATTTATTAAAGAGGCAGCAACTCAACCCCGCTATCGGCTTCATGCTGCTGGCGAGGGTTGGCATCCGGCTATCTACGAAGTGGAAGCAGACGGCATTTCCATTCCAGGTGAAGTCTATGAAATCACGCTGGATGAGTTTAATCAACTCGCGGCATCCGAGCCACCCAACATGTATCCCAGCGATATTGTCTTGCAAGATGGCGAAATCTTGACAGCCTTTCTCTATCCTCAAGAACTTGTCAAGCAATACAACTGGCTCGACATTTCTCACCTCGGCGGCTGGGCAGCCTACAAAGCACAATCCCAAACCGTAAGTGCGTAAGAATTCTGAGTTTTGAGTTTTAAGTTCTCAGTTTTTGAGTTCTGAGTGTAAAACAGTAGGAACATTTCCCCCTGCCCCCTGCTCCTATGCCCTACTCGATCGCCGACCTAAACCAAATGAGCCAGTCAGATTTTGTGACCGCACTAGGAGCCGTGTTTGAAGAGACTCCCGCGATCGCTGAGAGAGCCTGGAATCAGCGCCCATTTGTTGATCGATCTGATCTACATCAGACAATGATCGCGGTTGTGAATGGACTAAGCCATGCTGAACAGCGATCGCTGATTCAAGCGCATCCAGATTTGGGTAGCAAGGCAAAAATGGCGGATGCTTCAGTGGAAGAGCAAGCAGAAATTGGACTCGATCGCCTGACTGCCAGTGAATACGATCGGTTTCATCAGCTTAATCAGGCGTATAAAAATCAATTTGGCTTTCCGTTTATCATTGCGGTGAAAAATCACACCAAAGCCAGCATTCTGCAAGCCTTTGAGCAACGCTTAAAAAATGATGCTGGTATAGAACAACAGCAGGCACTAGCAGAAATTATTGAAATCGCTCGTTTTCGCTTGCATAGTTTGATTCCCTAACTAAGCGTCCTAAGTATGCGGTAATACAGAACTTGCCTTACTATCTGTTTTTTAATAGATAAAAATCACAACTGTATCCTGTATACAATTGTGCAAATTACATCTTGGTGTGAGGATTTATGGTGAGAACGAATATTGGGCGGAAATTGGTATTAGTCGGAGCAATTCCCTGGATGACTTTGCTAGGGGCTGGGGCGATCGCCGCTGAGCCTGAAGCAAAAATCGTGAATTCGATCACTCCGATCGATTCCATGCGGATAGCGCCTACAGATGGCATGGAACAGGTGAGATCGGTATCCCAAATCGCTCCACTGGACGAAGCATCGTCTAGCTCGATCCCGGTCGCACCCGGAATGCTTCAAGTCACCTCCGTATCCCAATTGACGGATGTCAGACCCACCGACTGGGCGTTTCAAGCATTGCAATCCTTAGTCGAGCGTTATGGCTGTATTGTCGGCTATCCCGATAAAACCTTTCGCGGCAACCGCGCCACCACTCGGTTTGAATTTGCCGCCGGTCTAAACGCCTGTCTCGACAAAATTCAAGAATTGATTGCCGCCGCCACCGCAGATTTTGTTAAAAAAGAAGACTTGGAAGTGGTTAAAAGACTGCAAGAAGAGTTTGCAGTTGAATTGGCAGCCCTGCGCGGTCGGGTAGAGTCTCTGGAAGTGCGAACCGCAACTTTAGAAAAACAGCAGTTTTCTACTACAACCCGGCTCAACGGCGATGTCTGGTTTAACTTGACGGCGGCGGGGGCTGGACGAGATGTGCTAGCAGAGCGATCGCTGGCGAACCCCAATAACGTTAACGCTCCTCCATCTCGCATCAATGGTCGCCCCTCCCGCACTTTGCGAGATGCACCCGAAACCACGTTTGGGTTCTACACCTTCTTAACCTTAAACACCTCCTTCACGGGTAAAGATCAGCTAGTCACTCAACTGGTGTCAGGAAATGGCTTTTCTCCAGCAAACCAGTATGTCTCTGCTGGATATTTCAACTCTTGGGGCACCCCATTTCTCGATCAAACAGGGGTTCCGAGCGCTGGCACCGTAGCGATTCGCGAATTGTCCTACACCTTTCCTGTGGGCAAAAAACTGCGAGTTGCCGTCGGTCCTCGCTTAAACTACTACAAATATTTTGATGGCAATCGCTTTACCTTCTTTATGACGGGGGCAACTAGCTTTAACTCCAATGGCAGCACCCTGCTCAATGCCGTCGATCGCGGGTCGGGTGCAGTACTGATCTACACGTTCAATCCTCAGTTCAAGTTCACCGCTGCCTACATGGCAGAAAATACTGAGTTTCTCAATCCTTCTATCAACCAAAATGTGGCGTTCAACACGTCTAGCAATCCGGCGGAAGGGCTATTCAGAGGAACCAACACCCTTTCAACCCAGCTAGATTTCACCCCAACCCGTAACTTTACGCTACGGTTGATCTATGCCCGGACGAATCTCAGACCTTATAACGGTTTTATTGGCGGTGCGGCTGGGGAACCTCTGCCTTACGGACTGGCAGATGACGGGTTTGGCGGAAGATTGCGAGACTCCACCGCCAACACGTTTTCCGCAAACTTTGATTGGCTTGTAACCAAAAACTTTGGGTTGTTTGGACGCTATTCCTATGGAATTACCAATATCAATCCTAGAAACCTCAACCGGGCAGGGGGAGATGTGAGAGTGCAATCATTCCAGGTTGGTTTGGGCTTTCCAGACTTGCTCAAAAAGGGAGCTTTGGGAGTCCTTTCCTTTGTAGTGCCGCAAGATTATAAGGCGGGAACTCGGTTTTTACTGTCTGGGGCTGGCGATCGCGGCATTCAGTATGAAATTGAAGCCTCTTACTACTATCCCTTAACCGACAACTTGGCGCTGGTGCCTGCCTTTTATGCCATCATCAACCCCAATAATTTTGATGCAAATCCCACGGTTTTTGTGGGGAATCTGCGCGCTCAGTTCAAATTTTAGGGAGATGTGATGTCTTTGCTCCAGCGGTATCTTGCTAATCTCCATCTCCCCAATCATCCAAGCAGGATCACTCAACAATTTCTTGCTTTGATAGGCTGCTTGATTGACTCACTTTGTATAAATGGAGGTGTATATGATTGCAACGATGCCGCTGGTGGTGAATGGCGATCGCCTAAACCAAAGTATTGATGAATTAGCCGCGATCGGCAAACTGGAAAATGGCGGTGTTTGCCGGATTGCCTTTACCACTGAGGATTTACTCGCCCGTCAGTTAATTCAGTCCTGGATGATCGAGGCTGGCATGACTGTGCAGATTGATGCGGCGGGCAATATTATCGGTTGCTATGCCGGAACGAAAGCAGGCGCAGCCTCCTTGGCAACTGGTTCTCACATTGACACAGTACCCGTCGGGGGTCGGTATGATGGCTGTCTGGGTGTACTCGCCGGACTCGAAGTGGTGAGAACCTTAAACGACAATAAAATTCGTTTGAACCATCCGATTGAAGTGATTGTGTTTAGCGATGAAGAGCGATCGGTGATTGGCTCTAAAACGATGGCAGGGGAAATTAAGGAAGCACCAGAACACTACTGTCGTTTGGATGGCACCCCGATCCAGCCTTGTTTAGAAAAAGTAGGCGGAAACTGGGAGCAAATCGCTCAGGCTAAACGCGATCGCAGTGATATTGCAGCTTTTGTGGAACTTCATGTAGAGCAGGGCGGCGTATTGGAGCATCGACAGGTTCCTCTCGGCGTGGTCACGGGCGTAGTCGGGCAATATCGGTTTGCCGTGGATGTGGTGGGTCGCCCTAATCATGCGGGCACAACACCCATGCATATGCGGAAAGATGCCCTGTTTGCTGCCGCTCAAATGGTGGTGGCGATTAACAAAATTGCCGTAGACACTCCAGGGGATCAGGTGGCAACAGTAGGGTTTATGAATGTGTATCCCAATGCAACCAACACGATTCCCGGCAAGGTGGATTTTCGGATTGACCTGCGTGATTTATCTCAGCAAAATTTGGAGTTTTTGAAAGGGCAGATTGAGCAGCAAATTCGGGCGATCGCGGCGGAAACAGGCACCGAAATCACCCTGCGCCAAACCTTGCACATTTTACCCACTCTCGCCGCATCCCACATCATGGATGTGATCGAAGAGGTCTGTCAGGAAATGAACCTAGCCTACACTCATCTCCCCAGCCGCGCCGGACATGATGCCCAAGAAATTGGGCGCATCACCGATATGGGCATGATCTTTGTCCCCAGTCGCGCCGGAATCAGCCATTCTCAAGACGAATACACTACTCCCGAAGAATGTACCCAAGGCGCGAATGTCCTGCTAAAAACCTTTTTGAAACTCGATCGCCTTTACGACTAGTAGACTAAGGCTTAAGTTCAGTCATGCTTGCTCAGACCTTGCTGAATGCATTTGTTGCAGGCTAAGTCTTAAAACTTTGAAGAAGGACGAAATTCCTCAAGCTGATTCAAACTATTCATGGTCAAAGCTGAATTTGTAGTTAACCTCAGCATCGACTATTGAGCGATCTCCAACAATGCAGGCGATCGCTCTTTTCTCGTTTAGTCTAAACTCCAGTTTGAAGTGCCGATCGCCAACTTGTATAGCCTCGCGGCATCGCTGCAAGAGACAGGTTTGCATTTAAGCCAGGAGAGCTTAGAGAAATTCGGATTGGCTGACGAATCGACATTGAAACAGGAGGAGCTACCAGGGACATTGCAAATTACCTTTATCCACAACGAACCCGACTTGCTTCGAGCGGTGCCAGAGGTGCCAGGATAAGGTCTGATTGGTCGATACCCCGCTCGCCGCGTGGATTCTGTGGGGTTTCATGGGTACTAACCCTTGCCTTCCTCCACAATTAGGGTCGTAGAAGCCGATCGCCCAAATTCCTCTGGTGCATACTGCAAGTGAGCTTCGGCACCGGGATAGATAAAAGTGCCGGGAGTAACCGATCGCACTAGGTAGTGCAGCGTATACACACCCGGATTGAGGCGATCGCCAAAGGCAACAATTCGGTCTTTGTAAATGGTTTGGTAATTCACCTCCCAACTGTCCCCTTTCGCTTTGAAGTAGGGCGTGGAGGTTTGAAAGCTGTTATCGACTGCTTCAAATCCGGCAGGCAACGGATCAGTGATCACCACTTGATCCACCGGATGATCGGTGATGATTTCCAGTCCGATATCATACACCTGACCCACGGGCACTTTCAGCGAATCGATCGCGTAGAGTCCGGTGGTGTGAATCGCTTGCTCTTGATTGGCAGGGCGCATACTGCGGGTAATTCGCAGCCCATTCAGCCGACCGGGTTGGCTGCCTTGCAGTCGATAACGATAGGCGACGAGATAGTGCAGGATGCCGTTACCCGCCTTTTTCAAGGTTAAGTCATTTTTGCCACGGGGCAACTCGGCAAGGGGGACTGTAACGTTGGTGTTTGGCTTTTGGTAGCCCTGAAACTGAGCGTTTGCCAGGGTTTTCCCGGCGAGTGTTGCTGTTGCCGTAAAGTTGGGCGGCGTGGGTTGAAGTTTGCTGGTTTCAACTAAAGCCGTCAGCGCCTGGGCATTGTCATAAGTACTGTGCCAGGTGCCGTTGCGCCGCTGGTCGAGCAGTCCTTGGGTGAGTTTAGCAATCGCGTCAGGTTTCGCTTTTTGAGCGATCGCCAGTTTTAGCGCCTCTGACTGGGTTGCCGTGGGCGAACTCAACCAACGCCAGCCTTGGGGTAAATTGACCTGCGCTGATCGCCCGGTTTCGGTGGTGATTTCTCGAAACTCTGCGGCAATGGCGTTTGCCTCTTGCTGCCAGTCGGGAAATTGGGATAGATACCGCGCTAGTCTGATTTGATCAATCGGATCAAGCTGAGCGCGTTGGGCATAAATATCTGCCAAAAACTCCGTGCGCTTGTCGCCTAAATCTGCCAGAGCAATCAGGGTTTGCAGGCGCAGTTGGTTCTTGCACAAGGTCTGTTTGCAGAAGTCGTATTGTCCTGGATCGGCGAGAGTTTTACTAAGATAATTCCGCAGTGTGGGGAAGGTTTGCGCTTGGTTTACCTGGGCGATCGCTTCGGCAGCATAGGCGGTCGCAAAGGGATCAGATTTTTCTGCACCTGGATAGGCAGCAAACCCACCATCAGGTTTTTGTAAGGCGTTTAGCTGATCGATAGCACTGGCTACTTGTTGACTGGGGTTAAAGTCGCTGAAGGTTTGTCCATAGGTTTGGGAGAGGGTTTGCAGGCTGGCAGCGATCGCGAGTCGGCTGGCGGCAGGTTCGGCAAAGGGTAACGGATCGTCTAATCCCTGTTGGGCAGGAGCGGTCAGTTGGGGAATTAGAGAACTTGCCAGGGAAATATCTAATCCTCCAGCATCCGTGGCAATGTTGTTATCAACATTTAAGGGAATGGTTGCCTGATTCTCGGTGGTGCCTGTCTCTACGACTTGTTCCGTTACGGTAATGGGTTTCACCTCCAGCGGCACCTCAAAGGCATCTGTTTCACCGTTCAGTTGAGTGGTGAATTTTACTTGAGCGGTGCCCGGTTGACCAACGATTACGGGAAAACGGGTAGCGCTGGTTCCGGTGCTTGCCTGCGTCTGCTGGGAGCCATTGGAGTTATCAAACTTGAGCGGCTCGGTGACAGTTCCATTCACCGCCATCGTTCCAGCTTGCCCCGTGTTATTGGTGACAGACACTCCCGCCTGGAAGCGATCGCCCGGTCGGGCAAACTGCGGCAGGATGGGATTGCTGACCACGGGCTGGCTGGTGATAAACGTCGTATCGCCATTGCCAAAGTTGAGGTTGCCATCGGTTGCCACCGCCATCACTCGCCAAGTGGTTAAGTCATCCGGCAGGGTGAATTTCACCTGAGCTTTGCCGTTGGCATCGGTGAGAACTGCGCCGTTGTAGTATGCCAGCGGTTTGAAATCGGTGCGAGTGCGAGTGTTCGCGGCTCCAGCAGATAAGCCACCGCCATAGCCCCAGCCTTTTTGTAGGGGTGAAGTCATGGGACTCAGCACGACATCAGGGCGATTATCCGCAAGGCGGGTGGAAATGGGCTGTTCGGCGAAAATGGTCTTGACCAAATCAGGCGGACGGTAGCCGCTGAGCTGTAGCACCGCTTCATTCACCACCATGACGGTAAATTGCCCTTTGGCAGGGTTGCCTGCCGCATCTTTCAACATCAGGTTCAGGGTTTGCTCGCTGCCAGGTTGCGCGGGTGACGATGCCTCCGAGCCAACGGTGGGCTGAATTTCAACGTTGAGGTAGCGATCGTCCAGTTCCGTATTAAACGGCGTAAAGCCGATTTTCACTAAACCATTCAGGCTACCCGGTTCCGTTTGCTCTAAGGGTTTGCCTTGGCGGATTAACACGGCTTCCACAGCGGCATTGGGCACCATATCCGGTGTGACGGTGAACTGGATTTGGGGCGCACTGCCTTTGACCTTCGTTACGGTTTGATAGAGCGTGTTGTGTCGTACGACCGCAAAGTACAACTCGGCTTCAGGATAGGGCGACTGAATGATCGCCGTTGCCACTTCGCCCAAACGATAGCTTTTCTTATCCAGCTTCACTTCCAATCGATTGTTGGTATAGCGATCGCCCCAAAAGGTCGGCTCGTTGCCCGTTGCCCACAGTTGCACCTCAGTTGCCGCCGCTTCGTTACTGTTGTTTGCTAGGGTTGCCCGAATCCGATAGGAGCCAGACTTAGGTGCGGTTAGTTGCGCTTTTTCAGTCGCTTTGGCATCCTGTCCAGACTGCACCTCGGTCGTTGCAACGGTTTTATATTCCACCTGGTTTTGGGCAGTGCGACTGCCTTCCACCACACGGGTAATGTTGCTGTAGGTCATGGATTGCAGTTCTAACCGCACTTTCTCTTGGATGGGTTTGCCTGCTGCATCGGTAACAATCACCTGTACCGGAAACTCTTTGCCTGCTTCAGCCACGAAATCGGTTTTCAAACCAATCAGGCGATCGCTGGGCAGCGCCACAAAGGTTTGGGAATCTGCCACGGACAGATTTGACACATCCGACACTTGAGCATCGACTCGATAGGTCATCGGATAGGGCAAGTCCTTCGCGATCGTGAAGTTCTGGGTTGTTTGCCCCTCTTTGCTTAAAGTTTGAGTGGTTTGCAGCACATCACTCGGCACTTCCGGCGCTTCTTCGGGCCACAGCCAACGTCGTCCAAACGAGTAGCCATCCCAGCCTTGGGGCGCAAACTCGGTTTGTTGACGGGTGACAAAATACTTCGCTTCGCCGCCTTCCACGGGTGCGCCAAACAAGTAGTTGCTTTGCACGTTCGCGTCAATTTTTTGATCCGGGAGCGCGATCGCTACAGGAGCCGAGGGCGCATCGGGTTCAGGGATCAACTCTCGGGTGGTGGTGGTGCCTTTGCCGTCGCTCACGCCGCTGAGCGATAGTTTCACCTTGAAATTGGGCGGCTTAAACTCGGCAACCCGAAAATCTCCAGTAATTTCAGCACCGCTGTCCCCTTTTGCCCGAATGGTATAAGTCCCCAATGGCTGCGTTTTTTCGAGCGGTACTTCCAATGAAAACGTGCCAAAAGCGTTCGTGCTTTGGTTATCTAGCTTCTTCTTCTGCCCATCGGGACTTTCTACGGTGACGGCATAGCGAGCGTTTTTATCTTGTTTCAAAGTGCCGGATTGAAGATAGTAGGCGGCTCCTGTAAAGTGAGCCGTTTCGCCCGGTTGATAAAGCTGGCGATCGCTAAAAATCGTCCCCCGCGACAAGGGCTTGCCGCTCTCCCAGCCACCGTCCACGCCGTAGCCATACGCGCCGCTATATTCATCGGTGCGGGTGAATGCCCAGTCTTTGCCTGACTGAGCGATCGCCAGTAAGGGCGGTGCCGCCTCCGCACCAGACGTTCGACATCCTTGAAACTGATCTGCGTTTAAGCTCAGCATTCCAGCCGCATCGGTTTTACCCGTGGCGCAAGCTGTGGGCGTGGAGCGTTCTTTTGCCTCCAGTTGGGATTTATAAATTTGCACCGTTGCATTGGCAACCGGAGCGCCATCTGAAAGACGATGCACCCGTACCAAGCCAGAATCGGGGAACCACTGAGCAAACACACCCAAATTGGTCACCTGCACCATGCCATAGAACGTTGGCTCCCGCTTTTCCTTTTCCGCATCAGTGATGCGCGCCTGCACTCCATACGCCAGCATTCCCGTCGAGTTGTTCAATAGCGTTTGCAGCGGCACCGTGGAGTCTACTGCTTGATTCTTTTGGCTCTGTACCTTGCTCGTCTTCCAGTTAGACAAGTTGGGCAGGAAGCCTTTGCCGTTGGTTGGCGGATAAGCAGAATTGACATAGACCAAATCTGTCGGCTGGACGATCGCAAACGCAGATCGGTACTCAGACAAATTCACCGTTGAGATATTCAATTGCAGTGGAGTCGTGCCGTTCGTCGCCGTAGGGAAAATATGCAAGTCGGAGGGTGCCCACAGATCGGGTGCGGTGTCGCTCGTTTGATAATTCACCGTTGTTGGCTTGCCCAAGGTTTGCCCAAATTTATCTTTCAGGTCTGCCCCAATGGTGATGCTGTAGTTCGTTGCTGGCTCCAGTGCCCACGGGTTCAAGCTAACCACGCGATCGCCCTCATAAGCTCTGACCAGCGGCACCGTTTTGTTTTTCGGTTCAGGGGAGATGGAAATCTGGGCGATCGCCGACTCCGCCTCCAAGGGATTGTTAAACTCCAACTGTGCCGTCCCCTGAACAAACCGCCCAGACGCAGAGTTTTGATCCGGCAAACCAAAGGCAGTTTGCTGCTGAAACGCCAACGGCGCGTAGGTTTCCACTCGGCTAGTAAACGATTCTTCACTGGGTAAATTTCCCTTCAGCGGACGCAGACCGGGCGTAATTTCCAGCGTGTAGGGGGTCGCCTTGTTCAAGGCTGATTCCGGCTCCAGCGTATAGACCCAGCTTTGAGTGGAGGGATCAAATTCGGCTTCTGGGTTAGGCGTGTCGGTTCCTTCCGGCTGCTTCTCTAATGCCACTTTCAGTCCTACACCGTCCGTTTGTCCCGCTTCTTTCAGCTTGGCGTGTTCTTTCAGTGAAGTCTGGTCGAGTTCTACGTTAGAAAAAACTTTTAGCACAGGTTTAGTATCCACAGGGTCGGTTGCCACCTTGGGGCTGTCCGCACTGTAAGACGTGGGTAGGTCAGTGAGTTTCAGGCGATCGCTTTGAAACGTCCAGGCAAGATCTTGAGCTAGCTTGTGATTCTTTAAATCTGCCAGTCCTGCTTTTAAAGTCACCCGCACCCGTGTTGCTTGGGGAATCGCCTCGTCTGCTTGAAACCCCACCATGCGGGGTGTAAGAAAGCGAAACTGTCCTTTTAATGCGGGGACTACTTCAAACTTTTGCAAAAGCTGTTGCTGATCTTTGCTTTCCAGGCTTTCCACCGGAATCAGCGCGTCCTTAAATCGAACCCGAATCTGCGCTTGGGGTTTGGCATTTCCAGTGGGGCTAATCTCCTCAATCCAGTCCGGTAGAGTGGGCTTTTCTAAGGCTGCCACCGTCGTTAGCACCTCTGGCGCTTTCGTTAAGGTCGTCGTGCTACAGCCCGAAAAGCTGACCGTGATGACGATCCCACATAAAAACAGAATCGGCAGCAAGAAGCGTTTGCCCAATCTCATACTCTCTCCCCACAGTGAACAGGCGATCGCGTTAACTCACGCAGCTAACCCTCATCCCTACTTTGTTCCAAGGGGCAATTCCTGTTAACTTCAATAATTCTTTACTTGATTCATGGTTTAACGAGGAGGCGATCGCAGTGAAGACCATTTGCGATTGTGATTTGTCAACTACCAGAAATTATTTTAGAAAAGTCGCTCGTCGTGTCAACTGCTAAATTCTTGCCTACAAAAATGCCTCCATTTCAGGAGGCAAGGTGTCATGATTGAGGTACAAATAAGCTCCAAGACTATTCTTTGGAGATGAAGTCTTGTCCCTGTTTGATCGCTTGCTGACCAATATTTCTGAACACCCACCCTAAAGCAAGTGCCAAGGGAAGAACAACAATGAGTAAACGCCAGTCCATAAAATACCTCTCAGCCCGTTAATAAAGTTTTTTGAATGATTCTCATACTTCTGTTTTATCGTATGTGAGTTCGTTTTACTAGCATTTCTATAAAAAGACTGGTTTATTAAAGGTGATGGATAGCTATACAGCTATACCGTTATTTTGCCTACTGAGGTTCACTCATGCATTAAACCCTAGGGTTGCTCCTTTACTAGCATGAGCAAGGGCGAGTTTCTCGTAGGTTTGAGCGTGTTTAATTAGATCAGCAACTTCTGTTTCCGCCAGTTCGCGAACTACTTTGCCGGGAATGCCCATGACTAGCGATCGCGGTGGAACATTTTTGGTGACTACGGCTCCCGCACCAATAATGCTGCCAGACCCAACTCTTACTCCGTTTAGCACGATCGCGCCGATTCCAATCAGGCAGCCTTGTTCTACATGAGCGCCATGAATTACAGCACGATGCCCAACGGTGACATACTCCTCCAACAGCGTTGGTTCTCCTGGATCGCCATGCAACACCGCTCCATCTTGAATATTGCTGCTTGCCCCAATTCGGATTTCCTCAACATCTGCGCGAATGATTGCGCCATACCAAATGCTGACTCCCTGCCCAACAATGACCCGACCTATGACGGTTGCATTCTCAGCAACAAAGGCTGCTGCCAAAAGATCGGGAGAATGCCCTAAGGCAAAAAGTGAGCCGCGATCGCTAAAATCATCCACGCAAGTTTCCAAATTTGAGTAAAAGTGTCGTTAGATTGCCTAGGAAGGCTGCAAACCTTTCTGAGTAATATAATAGAGCCATTGGCACTGATGCATAGACAGGCAAACCCGCCATCAATGATAAACCTTGCATTGCAATATCCGATTTTTGGTCCTGAAATTCAGTGCCCCCATTGCCGCCAAACAATTCAGGCGCTAACGCTGACAGATACCTATCTTTGCCAGCGTCACGGGGCATTTGAAGCAGATTCTCAAACCAGTGAACTCGTTCATCTACAGTCTGGACGGCACTGGAAACAGTGGGATAACGAATGGTATCGTCAACACACCCATCCTGATGGGATTCGGTTTGAAATTCATGAAGCTCTAGATCGACTTTATACCCAAGGCTATCGAGCAACCCGTGTCATTATTGCTAGCCGCTATAAAGAACTGATTAACATCTACTTAGAGCGCAGTGCGCCTTGGCGGGGTCAAAATGAACCGACGAAACCTCGTCTCTATGGTCTACCTGTAGAGTTTAGCTCCGATGCCGAACAAAATCCCTGCTGGGACGTGATTAACTTTGATCTAGAAAAAGAACCGGGTGCCCCCGTCCGATACCCCTACTTTCGCTTGTTTGAATAGGCTGGTTTCGTTAGGATATCGCTCGGCTGATGCGACACCACAGACGAGCGCTTACTTCATAGAATGTATTTGGAGCCATCTAGTGGTATGTATCGCAATTAATGCAACTGGAATCCACATAGAAATACACCATCAATGTTTTCGGAACGGCGTTGGGTGAGGTGCATCATACCAAACCTAGGCTGCAATTAACGAATAGTTATTTGGATGTTTCATCTATCCCCATTCTAAGATTCTGATTGAGTAATCAGCCCATCGCTATAAACCCGCAGTCGCCGCCCACGCCAGTAAACATTTTGTCCGTATGAACCCATCACCCAAATTGTGAAACTTAGCAAGTCGCGTAGTGGCACTGCCCACAGCCAGGGAATTAGATTAGGGGCAGCCATGCTGCGGATGGAAATCAGTATTTGAACATAGCGAACCAGAAAGCAAATTAGGGTAAGGGCGCTCGCCCACGTTGCAAAGCGAGATACCAACAATAAGGGCAAGCAAAACACAGTAGCATGGCAAAAAATCATTGAATAATACTGTGCGCCTCGATTAAATCGAATCGTCCGTGCCCAGCGTAATTCTCGTTGATAAACATCTCCAACGCTCTCTGTGCCCGTATCTGACTCCAGAACATAGCGCGATAGTTCCACAACATAGCCTGCGGTGGCGGCTCGTTTACCAATATTATAATCAGACCCAATCCGGTTCAAATGCAAGCCGCCGTAGTTAATCAACGCATCCCGGCGAGTTGCGATCGTGGTTCCGACAGCACACTTCAACCCTCCATCAATAGCCTGTGCAATCAATAAACTTGGAATAAAATCAAAGCAGCGCCCAAATGATGCGATCGCGGCACCCAGCGATCGTGGATTATGACCAATAAAGGCACAAGTCACCATGCCTACCTTTGCATCTAATAGGGGAGTAGTTACAATTTCAATATAATTAAGCGGAACGCGAATATCACTATCAACAAAAATAATCCAGTCATGCTGAGCCTCTTCTAACAAATAACTGAGACTACTGTCCTTGTAGTTAATCCCACGGGGTTTCAGCCCGGTAAAAACCCTCACTTTGTCTGGAAAACTATCCGCTAGAGCCTTAAGAACTGGAATCGCCGGATCGTGTGGATCAACAACTCCAAACAAAACTTCATAGTTGGTATAAGTCTGATTGCAAAGGGATGACCAATTTTCCCAAGCTCCTGCATCTAACCCACAGACGGGAACCAAAATAGAAACGGGAGAAAAAGCAGCAGGATTGAAAGGGGAAAAGTTCTCTAGAGTCTGGCTAACAGCCGTTGCTTGAGGTAAAGCAGCACTCGAACCAAAGAACCGACTGGTAAAAAAGGCACATCCCAAATAAAACGCGACTCCTCCAATGATCAATAGTCCAAACATCACTTTCAAAACAATCATTGTTCAGATCCACAAGGATTTCAGTTGACTTCTAATTTTCACTCACTCTATCGGACTAAGAATTTTTGTCTCATGCCCATACAAAATATAACTACTACATTTACGTTTTATACTCATTTTCTTAGGTAAACTCCTCGGCGCTTGAAACTCAGTGCCTAGTAATTATGACTTTTTATCACCAAGTTGTATTTTGAAGCCAATCAATTAAAACGGAACAAGCTCCCAGATTGCATGAGAGAACAGTAGAAGAGAAGAATCTCAAATGGATAATTTTTTCTAAGAATCGTCTACCTTAATTAAGGTGTGATGTGGTGCTTTAAGATTTATTATCCCGGTGCTTAAGCGCATCTTTGTAACTCTTTAAAAAACCGTAGAAGTATCAAAATATTACTTCTACGGCAGTTGTGTAAGTTTTCAAGTCGCTGAGTACAGGAAGTCAAACGTTCTATAGATAGGCTTTATAGAACTTTCAACTCAACCAAAAAGCGGCGTTCACAGGCGGATTACTTTTTTCGCTTAGGTTAGTGATGGGAGGTTCGGCAAGCTCTTCTAGCGCCTGTAATTCTAGCTTCTGTTCAGCCTGCGTACTCCAAATCATGTCAGTCAGGAGCCAGTTAGAACGTTCAAGCGTTACGGGGTGAGGAGGTTCTTGCATAAACGACGAGTCCCCCTTAGCATGAGCCTGAACCAGATCAACAATCCAAGGCAAAAAATCTAGGAGTTGATCGGGCAAAACAGTCAGTTCCAATTGCCATTTCTGATTGACACCCCTAAAAGCCTGCGCCTGTCGAGCAAAACCCATGTTGCCAGCCCCTTTATTAATTGCAACCCGCAGAATAAAGGGACGCTTAACCGCTAGCTCATCAGGAGCCGTGTAAGCATAGATGTTTAGATAATTAAGCTGTTCTCGGTCATTTAGCCAAGATGCAACGAAGGATATGCTGTTGTAAGAACTGCCACTAATTTTGACAGGTACTTGCATTGCAGACACAAACTGAGTGTAGAACTCAGTTCTAAGACTGGAAAGGACACGGATAGATTCTGGAGTCATATCGTGAAATCTTGGATGAGTTCGATTATTACCACCCAGACTGATTGCCGTTAAGTCTTTTATTGGCTAAGTGATACAAGGTACAAACAAGGCAATGGATGAACTCAATGCAGCATTTACTTGTAGCGAAATAGAGAGTTCCGTTTACGCTGCTTATGCTTGGCAACAGCTTTGCGTTTTTCTTTTTCTAAGGGTGTTTCAAAATGCCGATTTTTTCGCATGTCTTGAAAAATCCCTGCTTTTGAAACCTGTCTCTTGAATCGGCGCAAAGCAGATTCAATTCCTTCATTTTCCCCTAGAACTACTTGAGCCATTCTAGCTATCCCTCATATGACTGTGAACTAAAAACATAAAATGCTCCAGCGGAGTGATGCAGCTAACTGGCTCTGCTGGAACTCTAAAATTTTGCTTGCCGAGTAGAGCTTAGAATCTGCGATCGCGGCTTCTATTATTGTCTCCACCCCAACCGCCACCTGACGAACCTCGTTCTTCTCTAGGCTTGGCTTTGTTCACTTTCAAATCTCGTCCCATCCATTCGGCACCATCCAGCGCCTCAATGGCGGTCGCTTCTTCGGCTTCTGTTCCCATTTCCACAAATGCGAAACCACGAACACGACCTGTTTCGCGATCAGTAGGTAGCTGCACACGTTTAACGGTGCCATACTCACCAAAAGTTTGTTTTAAGTCATCTTCTGCAACCTGATAGGACAGATTACCAACATAAATCGACATAAAGATCGTCTCCGAAACATAGAAAAGTGGATGAGGGTTAAATTCGGAGAGAGACACTCATGAACAGAAGCGCTTTGAACAGCCGAACATAATCACCTATTGGAGCATCATAGCATAGTGACAAAAGACCGCTTCATGTCTATTTTTGGTTGATTATGCTAGTGCCATAGTTTGGTTGAGTTCGTTTGGAGCGAGAGATGGATTCAGGATAGCACCATCTTTGAACCAAATAATACGACGAGTGCGGCGGGCAACATCAGGTTCATGAGTGACCATGACAACAGTCATGCCACTAGCGTTAAGGTCTGAGAAGATTTGCAAAATCTCTTCGGTCGTATGGGAGTCAAGTGCGCCTGTGGGTTCGTCTGCCAGTAGCACCACCGGTTCCCCGACGATCGCTCTGGCAATGGCGACCCGTTGCTGTTGTCCACCAGATAGCTGATTGGGTCTATTGTTGAGCCGATGCGCTAACCCAACTTTCGTTAAAGCTTCAGTGGCGCGATCTCGGCGATCGCGATCAGGAACATTGGCATAGACCAATGGCAGCATCACGTTTTCTAGGGCACTCAGTTGGGATAATAGGTGAAACTGCTGAAACACAAACCCTAGTTTGCGGTTCCGCACGTGAGCCAGAGCAGTGTCATCTAAATGAGATACATCTACATTATCTAGGTAATAGCGACCTGATGACGGCTTATCGAGACAGCCAATCACGTTCATCATCGTAGATTTGCCCGATCCAGAGGCACCCATAATTGAGCAAAATTCTCCTTCTTCTACAATTAAATTGACTCCAGCCAATGCACGGACTTCTGTTTCGCCAGAGCCGTAGATTTTATAAATGTCTTCAAGCCGAATGATAGTGGATTTAGGCATGGGAGGAGGGGTGGGAAGGTTTGAGGTTTGAATTGTATTTGAGGTTTGAATTGTAGGGGCATAGCATTCGGGCAACAATCTTTGGTTCGTTGCAAAGGGTTTTGCCCGAATGCTACGCCCTCCTCCTCTTCAAAATTGTTTAAGCGCTTCTGAGCGCAACGATCGGGTCAAGTTTAGCGGCTTGACGGGCAGGAACTACGCCGAAGAATAAGCCAATGCCACCGGAGACTCCGACTGCAACCGCGATCGCCACAGGAGAAACCGCCGCTTGCAGGGGTGAGATGGCAGCAACCAGCGTCACGGCACCAATGCCAACCCCTGTACCCAATAGTCCACCAGCAGCAGATAGGATTACGGCTTCGATCATGAACTGGATCAAGATATTTTGCTGGGAAGCTCCGATCGCTTTCCGCAAGCCAATCTCTTGGGTTCGTTCGGTGACGGAAACGAGCATAATGTTCATGATGCCAATGCCGCCTACTACCAGGGAAATTGCGGCGATCGCTGCCAGCATCACCGTCAGACCTCCGGTAATCGTGCCTACAATCGCCAGCACATCTTTTTGAGTTTGAACGGTAAAATCATCATCTCCAGTAATTTTGTGGCGGAGGCGCAGCAAATTGGTGATTTGGAACTCTGCGGCAGGAATGCTGGCTTCGTTTTTTGCGGCGATCGAGATGATGTTGACATCTAAGCCATAGGGGGAAGTGCGCCCCGACAGCCGATTTGCCTGAGTGGTAATTGGCACATAGACTGAATCATCCTGACTAGTGCCCAAAAATGCTCCTTTCGGTTGCATCACTCCAATCACGCGAAAGGTAATGCCCTTAATCCGAATTTCCTGCCCGATCGCGTCTTGATTGCCAAAAAAGCGCGTCGCCACATCTGCTCCTAATGCTACGACCTGAGTGTTTCGCTCCATATCCTGCTGGGTAATAAACCGCCCCTTTGCTATATCAAAGCTGCGAACAGACAGAAATTCGGGGGTAGTTCCTACCACTGTAGAATTGGTGTTGAGGTTGCGGTAGACGATAGGAAACTGGCTTTGTCGCTGCGCGGCTACAGCTTGAACAGAGGGAACTTGGGACGCGATCGCCTTGGCATCTTCCAACACCAACGTTTTGGGTAAATCACCACGAGGACCATTGCGCGCTTGGTTGGTGCCTGGAGAAACAAACAAGACATTGGGTCCTAAAGATTCAAACTGCTCTGAAGCTAGCCGTTGAGCGCCTTGACCAATGCCAATCACCGCAATCACCGACGCATTCCCAATAATGATGCCCAGCATGGTTAAGGTGCTGCGAAGTTTATTGGCGGTCAACGTTTTCACCGCCATCTTAGTGCTTTCTAAAAAATCCATGGCGCTTATTTCTTCTCCAATCCCTTCACAATGTCGTCAAGCTTCTGGCCTTCAGGCAACTGCACAAATACTGGGTCACCCGATTTGATGCCGTTGATAATTTCAGTTTCGTTGCCAATATTGGGACCAATCGTCACAGGCTGAAACTTAGGCTTGTTGTTGCTATCCGGTAGCAGTACGCCTGTTTGACCTTTTACCGTGACGATCGCTACCGTCGGCACCATCAACGAGTTATTAATCTGTTTGCCTAAGAAAGCCAGATCGGTCGTCATGCCAGAGCGCAGTTTATCTTTACCAGTCAGTAGTTTGACCCGCACTTCAAAGGTGATCACGCCCCGTTGGGTTGCATCTTCTTTTGCTTCAGGGGATACAAGGCGAACAACCCCTTTAAAGGTTTGGCTAGGAAATGCATCTGCTCGCAGTTCCACGGCTTGACCCTGCTTAATTTGTCCAATGTCTACTTCGGGTACTTTGGCGAGAATTTCTAAATCGTTGGCTAGAGTGACAATAGACGTTGCCGAAGAGGTGCTGGAAGCGAAACTGGTCGGAGTGACGAAATCGCCCTCGGTGGCATTTTTCTGAGTGATTACGCCAGAAAAGGGCGCTTGAATCACCGTGTCTTCCATCTGAGTGTCGATCTGTCGTAGGCTGGCTTGGGCAGCAGCAACTTGAGCGGCAGCTTGCTCAATTTCTTGAATTCGAGAGCCGTTTTTCTGTTGGGTAAGCTGTTGTTGCGAACTGGTATAGCGCGCTTTCACCTGTTCCAGATTCGCTCTGGCGCTGCGTTCTTCGTTGAGGACTTCATCCAGGCGATCGCGGCTAATAGCACCTTCATTTGCCAACGATTGATTTCGCCGCACTCGTGTACCTGCCAAGTCTAGCCGGGTTTGGGCAGCGGCGATTTCTGCTTGGGCTTGGCTAACCGATGCTTGCGCTTGCCCAATTGCTTCAGGACGATTCCCTGCTTTCAACAACGCCAAGTTTGCTTGAGTTCGCGCCAGTTCTGCTGAGGCTTGATCTCGCCTTGCCTCAAGTTCTTGACTATCCATCCGGGCGATGATTTGACCCTGCTGCACGCGATCGCCCTGCTCTACATAAAGCTTGGCTAATCGACCCGCTGTTTTCGGGTTCAAATTTAACCGCTGTACGGGCACTGCCTCACCGTTTGCCGCAATTCGCACCGTCACATCTTTTTGCTGTACAGGCACCGTATAGGTCGATAAATTTTGCTTAGGTGCTTGCCCATTAATGGCAAAGTAAGCGATCGTCGAAACGCCAACCAATCCAGATGCCAATAGCCCAACCGTCCAGGGAGTAGATTTTTTGCTGACTTTATCAATAAGTGGAAGTTGCATAGTCGTTAAAAGTTAAGAGAGAAAAAGAAGAGAGAAGAGTCAAGAAAAAACAGAGTTTGGAGCGATTACTGGTTAGGAGATAGATTGGAGAAACACTAGAGCAGGGTTTGCTGATGCTGTTCCCAGCGTTGGCTCATCAGGGTTAGCTCTTTCTCCCAAAATGCATGAATATCCCGCATTTCTTCTAACCGCTGACGTAGAAGCGGATCATTTTGCTCCAACAATTTCAAGCCTTGGTCAGCTAATTGCCGAAAAGCAGCAATTTGTGCCAAACGCTGTTTGCTGAGTTCAGACCAAGCGTTGGGCTTAATCCGAAAATAGTCGCGTCGTTGCCCTGGCAGACTAATCCGCTCAATTAAGCTAAGTTGCACCAATAGTCGGGTCATCGTACTAATGGAACCCTTACTTGCCTGCAATACTTCTGCTAGTTCGGTGGGGGACTGGTGAGGCGGATTGGAAATTAGTAGCCAGCCAAAAACACGCCCAGCCATCCGAGGTAAGCTCACCCCTTCAAACGAAAGTCCTACGGCTTCAATAAACTGAAAATGCTCTTCTGTAGTCAATTGCTCAGTTGGTGCGATCGCCACTGGCAACTGTTCTACTCCATGTCGTTGTGCGCTAATTACGGGGTTCAAGTTCACAGCACCTTTGAATTTTTGCCATGCACACAGCTTAACATATATTAGTTTTTTATGTTCAGCAATGACTAAACATTCTAAATAGAGAATTCAGTGCTGTTAGCCTTGCTCCCTCTTCTATTTTTGAGGTGTAGGTTCTGGACACTTCCGATTGGCAAAGTCGCATTGATAGATATGAGATTCTTGCCACGAAAGCGGGATTTCGAGCAAATCACGGGTTCCAGTTATGCCTTGAGCCATAAACAGCAACACAGCAACCGAATTTAAGGTTGCGTGGATAATCCGCCAGCGGTGGCTACGGTCTTGATAAATGTCTTGAATGATTGCGAGGGAAAAAATCATTAGCAAGGTAGCAGTCACACCAAAATAGAAATGGGAAACAAACCATTCATTATCTCGACGATAGATGCCGTCTTGCAGGCTAAGAACCACCAATGAAGCACCACACAAGGTTGCAAAAATGCCGCGCCAAAGTTTTTTCTGCACTCTATAAAGCATCACCAGAGAGCTAATAGTGACGACATACATCAATAAAATCAAGATAAATTTGAACGGGTCGGTGTTCCACAATTGATCCTTAAGAATTTTGCTAAACATCGGGCGAGTAATGCCGAGTAGCTCTACTCCAACGACCGATCCAGCTAACCAGCGTCCTAATTTCAAATGGTCTTGCCCTACACCAGGCGGAATTTTACTTTTTCCTTCTTCAGCCACTTTGAGCCGCCGTTCACGGGTTAACCACGCCATCCTCAGCACCATGCCGATGATTGGAAACACAACTGTGACTGCGATCGCTGGATGGACTAACCGCAGAACATCTGCAAAGTCGAGCATAGTAGCACCTCTTTAAGTTTTGCTAGACAAGTTAAAACATTCATAATGCGGAACATTCAGTTCATACCGAGTTCTGCTCCACGATAAGAATATTGGTCGTAAAAGTAGAGATGATAATCCTAGATTCCTTCAAAGGTACGATGCAAACGCAACAATGGATGTATGCAGTCAGTCTGTTTTACCTATTCGGTGGTTAGTTTAGGCTAGATAATCAAGGTGCATTGTCTTGGGAACTTTTCAAATAATTTTTTAAAAACTACCATCTGATAGGAATTAAAATCATCAACTAGGTTTGCGTCATAGGCGCGATCGCAAATTGTATCGTTCGCTTTCTTAAAGCTATAGCATCTCACAAAACAACGAACACCCATCGCCACCTCTTCGGCAGTGTTGTTCGGATAGACTGCCGAATCACATTAAAGGGGATGCCATCAGATCTCTGCAATAGATTCTCAATAAGCTGTCTTCTTGAAATTGAATGACGTTAGAATTATCATGGCAACATCAAATGCAAGCCTTAGCTTCAGAGGCGACTATGTTTTCCTACACGGCTGGTTCACTCAAATCGGAATTAAATTCAAAGGGCTGGCGATTGACCCCCCAACGGGAAACTATCCTACAGGTGTTTCAAACGCTGCCTAGAGGTAATCACCTCAGTGCAGAAGAACTGCACGACATATTAGGTCAGCGTGGGGAGCCAATCAGCCTTTCTACGGTTTATCGCACTGTCAAGTTGATGGCGCGCATGGGCATTTTGCGTGAACTTGAACTTGCTGAAGGGCATAAACACTATGAATTAAACTCTGCCTCACCTCACCACCACCACCATTTAGTGTGTGTGCAATGCAACCGCACGATTGAATTTGAAAATGACTCCATTTGGAAGCAAGGGCTGAAACAAGTTGATAGAGCCGGATTTCAAATGATCGATTGCCAACTAACGATTTATACTATTTGCCCTGAAGCTCTCAGAATGGGTTGGCCCGCTTCGGTTCCTAGCCATTGGATGTGTTCTCAATCCATTGCTAGTATGGAGCCGACCGAAAAATCTGAAGTTTCAAGTCCACAATCTTAGTTCACTGAATAGACACAATAAAATGGCTCCTGCGTAAATTACAGGAGCCATTTTTATGAAAAGATGCCTCGATTGACTAAGAGTCAGTCAAGATCTGGGAGTTAGTCAAGATCTGGCATTGATAGAACCGCTTCATCTTCGCGATCGATGCCTCTTTCAAAACCAGCAGCGGCAGCACGAGCGCGCCCTGCATGCCAAAGGTGACCCACCAGGAAGAAAAATCCCATCAGGAAATGGAATGATGCCAACCATGCACGAGGCGACACGTAGTTAAATGAGTTAATCTCCGTCGCTACGCCGCCTACAGAGTTGATCGAACCCAAGGGAGCATGGGTCATGTACTCAGCCGCACGGCGAGTTTGCCAAGGTTGAATATCATTCTTAATCTTGGTCAGATCCAAACCATTAGGTCCACGCAATGGCTCTAGCCAAGGTCCACGGAAATCCCAAAAGCGCATGGTTTCTCCACCAAAGATGATCTCACCAGTCGGCGATCGCATCAGGTATTTCCCCAAACCTGTAGGACCCTGTGCAGAACCCACGTTTGCACCCAAGCGTTGGTCACGAACCAAAAAAGTCATTGCTTGCGCTTGAGACGCTTCAGGACCTGTAGGACCATAGAACTCACTGGGGTATGCAGTGTTGTTAAACCACACGAAACAAGCAGCAATTAAACTCATCAACGACAGAGCGCCAATGCTGTAGGAAAGGTAAGCCTCGCCAGACCAAACCAAAGCGCGGCGTGCCCAGCCAAAGGGCTTTGTCAAAATGTGCCAGACACCGCCAGCAATGCAGATCAAACCGACCCAAATGTGACCCCCTACAATATCTTCCAGGTTATCCACACTGACGATCCAGCCGTCGCCACCAAAAGGAGACTTAGCTAAATAGCCGAAGATAATAGCAGGATTCAAGGTTGGGTTAGTAACCACACGCACATCACCCCCACCCGGTGCCCAAGTGTCATACAGACCACCAAAAAACATGGCTTTAGCGACGAGCAAGAATGCACCCAAGCCTAACAGAACTAGGTGATAGCCAATGATATTAGTCATTTGGTTTTTATCTTTCCAGTCGTAGCCAAAAAAGCTGGAATAATCTTCCAAAACTTCAGGACCACGAATAGCGTGATAAATGCCACCAAACCCAAGTACAGCCGAAGAGATTAGATGAAGAACGCCGATGACAAAGTAAGGGAAAGTATCAAGAACTTCACCCCCCGCGCCAACGCCCCATCCTTGGCTGGCTAGATGAGGAAGCAGGATCATTCCTTGCTCATACATAGGTTTTTCAGGAATGAAGTGGGCGACCTCAAACAAGGTCATTGCTCCAGCCCAAAAAACAATCAGACCTGCATGAGCAACGTGAGCGCCCAGCAGTTTACCAGACAAATTAATTAAACGAGCGTTACCAGACCACCATGCAAAGCCAGAGGATTGTTGGTCGCGACCAACGCCGGCAATGACTGAATTATTAGAGAGCGTTACCACGGGGAAGAACCTCCTCAGGGAAGATAAAGTTTTCGTGAATCTGGTCTTGAGGAGCCATCCAAGCGCGAATGCCTTCATTGAGCAGAATGTTCTTAGTGTAGAACGTTTCAAACTCAGGGTCTTCTGCGGCTCGGATTTCCTGAGAAACGAAGTCATACGCTCTCAAATTGAGCGCTAGACCAATGATGCCAATCGATGCCATCCACAGTCCGGTGACGGGCACAAACAACATGAAGAAGTGCAGCCAGCGCTTGTTGGAGAATGCAATCCCAAAGATCTGCGACCAAAAGCGGTTCGCCGTCACCATGGAGTAGGTTTCTTCGGCTTGGGTAGGGGAGAAGGCGGTGAAGGTATTGGAGCCTTCGCCATCTTCAAACAAGGTGTTTTCCACCGTCGCTCCATGGATGGCACAGAGCAAGGCTCCACCCAAAATTCCGGCAACGCCCATCATGTGAAAGGGGTTGAGGGTGAAGTTATGGAACCCTTGGACGAACAGGATAAACCGGAAGATGCCAGCAACGCCTAGGCTGGGGGCAAAGAACCAGCTTGATTGTCCTAAGGGATAGATTAGAAAGACGGAGACGAAGACGGCAATCGGACCGGTGAAGGCGATCGCGTTGTAAGGACGAATGCCGACCAACCGAGCGATTTCGATTTGGCGTAGGCAGAAGCCAATCAGAGCAAATGCGCCATGGAGGGCAACAAATGCCCACAAGCCGCCGAGTTGGAACCAGCGGGTCAGGTCGCCTTGAGCTTCGGGTCCCCACAAGAACAACAGGGAATGCCCTAGGCTATCGGCAGGAGTGGAAACGGCTGCGGTCAGAAAGTTGCAGCCTTCAAGATAGGATGATGCCAGTCCGTGGGTATACCAGGAGGTGACGAAGGTGGTGCCGGTTAGCCATCCGCCAATTGCCATGTAGGCGCAGGGGAAGAGCAGTAAGCCAGACCAGCCGATAAAGACAAAGCGATCGCGTTTCAGCCAGTCGTCAAGAGCATCAAACAGCCCTTGTTTTGCAGGCGCGCGCCCCAGTGCTACGGTCATGGATTCAAATCCTCTAGGGTTACTAAAAGTGCAAAAAATCTAGAGTGAAAGGCTCATATGTCTATACATCATAGGAGAAATCAGAAATTTTACAAACTGATACGAAGATTCTCATTAATATTTCAACATCAATGTTTAAATTTCACAGGTTTAAACTTTACAGGGATAAGCTGTCAAGCTGTGGCTTCTGATACAACAAAGCTGCGGGAGGCTTCCTATCCGATAAGATGAGGGAGAAAGAATATCTATTTATCTAGCTAACACGAACTGGTTGTATTTATGACCGCACAAACACCGTCTAAAGAACAGCAACTCCTACGGCAAACTGTGGTCGGCTCTCGTCGCGCCAGCAACTACTTATCGGCTGTTGTTGTCACCATTGGGGGAGTAGGTTTTCTGCTGGCTGGCATTTCTAGCTATCTCAAAGTAAATCTCTTACCATTTTCTGATCCTACCCGTCTGATTTTCATCCCTCAAGGAATTGCAATGGGCTTCTATGGCACCGCTGGCACTTTGTTTGCGCTGTACTTATGGCTAACTATTTTTTTGGATGTGGGGGGTGGCTATAACGAGTTTGATCGTGCCACAGGTCAAATCAAAATTTTTCGGTGGGGGTTTCCTGGCAAAAACCGCCAGATTGAGGTGACCTGTAAGACTGAAGATGTCCAAGCCATCCGAGTGGATCTGAGAGAAGGGATTAATCCAAAACGATCCTTATATTTGCGCGTCAAAGGGTTGCGAGACGTGCCCTTAACACGAGTGGGACAACCGTTGGCGCTTTCGGCACTAGAAAACCAAGGCGCTGATTTAGCACGCTTCTTGGGTGTTCCCTTGGAAGGGCTGTAGTCTGGGAAAAAGCGTCTGGACTGTTTTCAGACTCTTACATTAAGCTCCAGGCTAGGCTTGTAAAGTGAGATTCACTCAATTTTGACTGAATTGGTAGGATTTGTTAATTGGATAGCGATTATGAAGGTTTTTCGGCGTTTATTGTCATTTTTTCTAGTGCTAGGTGCTTTGACGATCGTGGGTTGTTCATCTCAGGTAACCACTGAAGCATCGGCGAGTCCGGCATCAAGTCCAACAGATACCCCAACGGCGATTCGTGAAACGATCCCTACGGGAATCGCAGCGGGTACGCAGCCGACTAACTTACCAAAACTGGAGGGCAAGGCGACTGTTGAGATGGTTGTCAAAGGTGAGCCGATTACCCTTGAAATAGATGGCGCGAACGCTCCAGTGACAGCCGGGAATTTTATTGATCTGGCACAAAAAGGAGTCTACACGGGCTTGGTTTTTCATCGGGTTGTGCGTGAGCCTCAACCGTTTGTCGTTCAGGGAGGCGATCCCCAAAGCAAGGATACTAATTTCCCATCTGAACGGTTGGGAACTGGCAGCTTTATTGATCCTGCAACGTCTAAACCTCGTTACATTCCTTTAGAAATTAAGCCTGTAGGCGCGGACAAGCCAATCTATTCTCAAACCTTTGCAACGGCAGGTATTACCGTAAAACCCAAACTCCGTCATACTCGTGGCGCGATCGCGATGGCTCGGTCTTCTCTCCCTGATTCTGCATCTTCGCAATTTTATATTGCGCTGACTGACTTAAGCTTTTTGGATGGCGACTATGCAGTGTTTGGCTATGTGACGAAAGGCATGGAAACGGTTGATAAGATTCAGCAGGGCGATCGCATCGAATCGATCAAAGTGGTCAGTGGCGGCGATTTGAAAAAAGGCGCGTGATCTAAGCAACTAGCCAGAAATGAACGGACGAACTGATGGTTCTACGCGGTTAACTGGTTGGCTGCGGATTTATATATGGATGTTGTAATCACGGGAATTGGGCTAGGTTCTGCCCTTGGCTCCTTAGAGTACACTTGGCAACATTTGCTTGCAGGAAACTCTGGTATTAAATTTCATCAGCCTTTTAGGGATCTCGATCCGTTCCCTGCTGCATTGATTGACACCCAGCCGATCGCCCTAAATGCTTTAACTGAGCAGGTTGTCTTCGCGGCAATTGAGGACGCAGGATTAGAACCACCTTTGCTTGACTGCAGTGTGGTAATCGGGTCTAGTCGGGGTCATCAAGCACAGTGGGAAACTTTGGCAGGGCAAGCTATTGATCAGCGTTACCAAAATGATAGACTGCGGGAATGGCTGAATACGTTGCCCAATGGGGCAGCGATCGCAGCGGCTCGACTCATTGGCACCCAGGCTCCAGTCTTATCGCCGATGGCAGCCTGTGCTACTGGGCTATGGGCGATCGTCCAAGGCTATGAACTGATCAAAACGGGGCAGTGCGATCGCGTGCTGGCGGGAGCCGCGGAAACCCCGATTACGCCACTCACCCTGACCGGATTTCGCCAGATGGGAGCTTTGGCAAAGACAGGAGCCTATCCGTTTGATCGCAATCGCGAGGGGTTGGTTTTGGGTGAAGGCGGTGCCGTGTTCGTGCTGGAATCTGCCGAGTTAGCCCACCAGCGCCAAGTCAAACCCTACGGTCAAATTATGGGCTGGGGGTTCACAGCGGATGGATATCATATGAGTGCCCCGAAGCCGAATAGTCGGGCGGCTGCGATCGCGGTTAAACAATGCCTCGATCGTAGCGGGTTAACTCCTTCAAACATTGGCTACATCCACGCCCACGGAACCGCCACTCAACTCAACGATCTCAACGAAGCCGCGTTGATCCAGCAGCTTTTGCCCAATGCTCCAGTTAGCTCCACCAAAGGTGCAACCGGACACACGATCGGCGCATCTGGTGCCATAGGTGCCGCATTTTGCCTAATGGCGCTCAAACACCAACAGTTGCCGCCGAATGTGGGGCTACAGCACTCAGATTTCGACCTAAATTTTGTCACCCAAACCCGCTCTGCCAAACTGGATCATGCTCTTTGCCTCTGCTTTGGCTTTGGTGGGCAGAATGGCGCGATCGCTCTAAAATCGTGTCTTTGAAATACTCTACAATTAATCACAGCATGGAGCTTTTAATTCAGAGTCGTCCTTACAGCAGCCCGCCGTCAGCGATCGCATTCTCCATACTTCCATTCAAATCCGGCAAGTGTATAAGTTTGAATAGCGATTTCAGCCCTTAAACGCTGGGTTTCTTAAGATACAAATTGTATCGAGTGGCAGGCAGCAAGGAACTCAATATTCTAGGTTTAAGCGCTTCTAACCTAACGTGTAACCCTTGATCTTCAAACAATCGTTTCCATCCAAGTCGCGATCGTTCCCAGCAGCGTTCATAGCGCTTATTTTTGGAAGCAAGCAGCACATATTTTTCGCGTAATCCGTTAGGCAGCCAGGTGCCCAATAACACATGATTATGCTCATCTTTCAGTTGAAAGCGGTTAGGAACTGAGATAAGTGCAGATCTACTCAGCTTTAAGACGCGGCTGATCTCGGCGGTAGAAACTGTTGAACGATAGCCTTCCCTATTGCCATTCAACTTTCCCACTCTGAAAATTTTGAACCGATCTAGGCAGCCTAGGTTACTTGCTGCGTTGAGAGGGACGCATTCCACCCTGCCCAAAGTTGCCACGAGTAGGCGATTCGGGCTGTAGCTGCTGGCGACCATTGCGGACAATCCGCAGCATTTCGCCAAGCTGAGACTCCATGTCAAGCAGGGTGCGATCGGCGTAGTCATCGGCTCCGGCTTGAATTGCCTCACATTCCGCGATCGCCATCCGCTGCATTTCTTCCAACTCTTGCTGTGCCTGTTGCCGCATTCGATCAATTTCGGCGATCGTCTGCTCCCGAATCGATTCACACTCTTGCTGCACCCGCTGCCGAATCTGCTGCGCTTGCATCTCCGACTGCCGCACAATCGTTGATTCGTTCATTAGTTGATTCGAGCGGCGATCGGCAGTATCAATAATTTCTTGAGCATACTGCTCTGCTTGCAAAAAGACTTCTTCCTTATGACGCACAATGCTATCCGCCTCGTGAAACGCATCCGGCAGACTTAAACGAATCTGATCAAGCTGCTCAATAATGCGCTCTTCATCCAAAAAAGTTCGCCCAAAAAAGCGAGGACTATCAAGAATCATCTCCTCTAGACGATTCAACTCCCGCTGAATGTCTACTCCGGTTCGTCCACCTTCCCTGGAAGAAACTCCGTTTTGGGAGGCTCCAACACTGGTATTGAATCCTGCTTGAGGCTCGATATTGGAAGAATCTTGGCGTAACATTTGTAAATATCTGGGGCGACAGGTTGAGGGACAAGATGATCTATTGGACCGCCAAACTTAGCAATTTCTTTGACTAAACTGCTGCTTAAGAAGCTGTGTTCGTTGGAGGTTGCCAAAAAAACGGTTTCAACTTCTTCTGAAAGCGTTTCATTAGTATGCGCCATCTGCAACTCCATCTCGAAATCAGATAGCACCCGCAGACCTCGCAGCAGCACATTTGCCTGTCGCATTTTTGCGTAAGTCACCGTTAGCCCATCAAAACTGTCCACTTCAACATTGGTGAGATGACCCGTAGAACGCCGAATCTGATCCATGCGCTCTGCGATAGTAAACAGGGGTGTTTTGTTTGGGTTGCGTAGAACGGCTACGATAACCTGCTCAAACAGGCGAGAACCCCGTTCAATTACGTCCAAATGCCCAAGGGTGATTGGGTCGAAACTGCCAGGGTAAATTGCAAACACCAATGGAAACCAAATCAACTGATGAGGCGATTATAAGAGCAAATGCGAGTTTAAAAGCAGGAAGATAAAGACAAGTTCAACAGAAACGGATGGTTTTCCGGTCGTAGCATGGCTTGAGAGAAGGATCTTTTATAAAAGGGTAAGGAGCGTAGCATTTCATTTTTATAGCTGCATCAAAAAATAGCTTGGAAATCGCGGATTATGTGAGCTAGACAGGGCTGCCACTTTATCTTTATGCAAGTCTCTTAACCCTTAAGCTGTTAGATTAAACACCCTGAACCCTGATCCCATGATGACTTCGATCGCCCCAACGATTAAATTTTTGAAAAACCCCACTTCAAACGCATGGCTAGATCAGGCGTTGGCAAATTTAGACACGATTTTGTTGGATCATTCCCACTGTGAGCGCAAGGCAGCAGGAGTGGCGCTAAATTTGATGTTTCGCTACCCGGCACATACAAAACTGGTGCGATCGCTGACTGCCATTGCCCAAGAAGAACTGGAACACTTCGATCAGGTCAACCAGATTTTGGAGCAGCGGGGCATTCCCTTAGCACCTTTGGCGGCTTCTCCCTATGGCGCTAGTTTGAGCAAGCAAATTCGATCGCAAGAACCCGATCGCCTGCTGGATTCGCTGCTAGTGTCGGCGCTCATTGAAGCCCGCAGCCACGAGCGCTTAGGGTTGCTGGGAACCCATTGCCCAGATCGGTCACTGGCAAAATTTTATCGGGGGCTAATGGCATCGGAAGCACAACACTATGGCATTTACTGGGTTTTGGCAACAACCTATTGCGATCGCGATTTGGTCGATCAGCGACTAGCAGAACTGGCAGCGATCGAAAGTGAGCTACTCTCCGTGCTGCATCCTGAACCTCGAATTCATAGTTAACCTAATGTGCAACTAAAGGTAATGTGCAACTAAAGACAATTATCGAGCAAGGAACCGTCGGTATTCGCGGACAGTGGGGAACTGAAAACCGTCTCCACGGGTCAAAAATGTCGTTTTAAAAGAAGTGTTTGAAGGTAGCGAAATTTAAGATGCGTTTGCCCTGAGGTGCGAGTCATTGCATTATCTTCCCTTCCCTCTATATAATGAAGGACTGAATAAACCGAAGATATGAAAAGCTGGAGGCTGGTATGGGTCGCAGATGTGAATTAACTGGAAAAAAAGCAAATAACGCCTATGCTGTCTCTCACTCTCATCGCCGTACTAAGAAGCTGCAAGGCGTAAATTTGCAGTGGAAGCGCGTTTGGTGGGCAGAAGGAAACCGCTGGGTACGCTTACACCTTTCGACTAAAGCAATTAAAACCCTAGAGAAGAAAACGATTGCTGCCTTTGCAAAAGAAGCCGGAATAGACCTGAACAAGTATTAATATCAAAACAATGCGCGATGGGCGACTTTCCCAATCTCCCTCACCCTAAATCCCTTTCCCAGAGTGGGAGCGGGACTTTGAGAAATTCTTGCTTCCCCCAAGGTGGGCTGACTTTAGTTGCACATTAGATAACAACAATTAGGACCAAAGGAAAAACGCGATCGCGTTTTTTTGAAAAGGGCACACATCAGTATGTCCTTTTTTGTTTTTTGCGTGTGACCTAGTTCACACAGAGGCAATTCACATAATTGTTATATTAGGTTGATATCTTTTTCACACAGAGTGGGTAACATGGCTGCATTAGAGTGTGATCATCCATAGTCCCTTTGCAACCGTTTATCCCTCCTGTTCCCTCAAGCCCGTTTCCCTGTTGCCTTAGATTCAACTTTCATCCGACTCGCGAACTAAAACTTTACTGATCGATTAGTTGAATCATTCCCCTCAGCAGCTTTGGAAATCGGTAGCTTTTCCCAAAAACTCGTTCATAATTTACTGGATTTGGAACCTTTCTTTCGGTTTCATCACTCGCTAACTTTATATTTCCTGTTTCTTCTATATTTCCTGCTTCTTCTTTTTCCCTTTTCCTTCCCCACTACCCTCAGGACGCAGCCATGTCAGATCGCAAGTTAGCCAAAAAACTTCAACCCATCTTGAAACAGGTTTGGAAGCTCTCTCGCCGCCTCACCAAAGCCATGATGAACTGGCTGCTGCGAACCGTCTTTCTGCTAAACCGTCGCCCCGGATCGGCAGGGTTTGTCTTGCCCACGGCAGTTTTTCTGATCTTGGTGGTGACGCTGACTACGGGAGCGCTGACCTTCCGCTCGTTTAACAGCACCACTCGCACGATTGGTAATGTCCAAAGTCGCCAGATTTATAATGCGGCAACCCCCGCGATCGACCGCGCCCGTTCTAAGCTCGACTACCTGTTTGGCAAAGATGCCCGATTGCCCAGCGGCACCCCTTCCGAAGAATTTATGATTGCGATGCTACTGAATGAATCAACCCGCAAGGTGGGTGAAGCAGATGTTGAAGTAGCTGCATTGCCGGGTGTAAACCCTTACAAACTAGATGATGAAACCCGGATTGACATTAATGCCGATGGGAAGCTAGACAACGCTTGGACTTATAAGGATGGCGACAATGCGATCGTGTATTCCATCAACCTTTCCACCCCCGATACCACTGACGCGAATCCAATTGGTCCTGTGGCGTTGCTTCAACTGTCGGATCAGGAAAAAGCTAATGGTGTCGCAGAAGATGGCACATTAGATAGAAAAAACGATGGTCCTTATGTGCGGTCTGGACCTCAAAGCAATAGCTCTGCGGTGAAGTGTCGCACCAAGGGCGGTGGCTCCAAGGTAGAGGGCGGCTGGTTTCAGGATGTTTCCAACACCTCCATTTTGCGGAAGCGCTTTCAAGTGGATGCCTTTGTGGTGGATCAAACAAAAATCAAAGGTGGGAACCCGGTTAATTTCACCACTCTAGAATTTTTGCAAGATTATAAGCTAGACCGAGGCAACAAATGGGGAGCCTGGTTTAAGTATGATCTAGACGCGGTTTCTGGTTCACAGATGAACTGGAATGGTGCCATGCACAGCGAGGGCAACATCTTCATGGCGCGGGCAACAGGCAAGTTCAACAGCTTTTTGATTAGCGCTACCAAATCTTGCTTATTTAAGCCCGAAAGCAACTCAGAGATCTCGGTACGCGAGTTCGTGGTCAACCCATCCCTGCCTGCAAATGCTCCAGAACAGGTGAATGGTGGTGTTCCATTTAAGGGCATCATTGCGTCAGCAGAGTTAGGACAGGATACTACCTATCAAAACGGTCAGCGGGTTGATAAATATAATGGTGGCACCTTTGCTTCAGGCACCATCACCACTGGCAATGACTGGGCAACCGAATCTAAAGATGTGATTGGAATTTCTACCGATCCGGTGAAGCTGTTAACGGAAGACATTCATCAGGCAAGAACCCCAGACGTGACGAATGAGGGCGCTATCGTTGCCCCAATCAAGCCCACCGACTTCAACCCTGGTCGATTTGCGAGCGATGCCACTACGACTCAACCCTATGTGGATGATTTCTACCGAGCAGACAACCGCTACGGGCCCAAGGTGCGTTACAGTGCTGCAATTTCAATTCCCGATGGAAAAAAAGTGGGCGAGAATGCCAGCGAATCTGACCTGATCGCTGACTTTCCCATCAATGGCGATAAGCCCGGATTGGATGGTTACTGGGAGCGCCGCACTTTCAAAGATTCAGATACCGCCACCTCCAAGAAATACACAGGCGGCATGAGAATCCTGGTGGGCGAGCGCCTAGAACTCGGCAACCCCTACGGCTGGGTCGCCCCCCAAGATCGCCCTGATACTACTGCTCAAGTTTTAACTGCTACCGGAGCAGTCACCGCTGGAGACGGAACCTTTGACGACTTGAGACACAAAACTACTTACGTTAATGTGCCAGTTACAGATGCCAACCTAAGCAAGGATAAAAGCGACGATCCGGGTGATCCGCTTTACCCACCCTATGCTTACACGGGTACTGCCAATGCTAATCGCAAGCATGAAACCAAGCAACGACGGGCACTGCGAGATAACCTAGCGGCAGTTCAAGCCGCAACCGTCTATCACTATAGAATTGCGGATGGACGCGCTCCCGCTGCTTGCCTTGCGCTGACCGCTCATCCCGGCTCACCCTACACCCTACGCCAATCAGTCAACTTTTCGTCTTCCAAAGCTACCGGAGGTTCAGATCCTTTAGTTGATTTCTTTTACGGCAAAGGCACGAACGGTTGGGAATTTACTCCCCCTGATGTTACGTCTGCTGCCATGACGACAGCGCTGGCAAACTTAGCAAACTTTGCTGGAGAACTAGATGGAGCCTTCCCGCCGAAGCAAGAAGCTGGGAAAATTCACCCCGACCCGACCCTTACCATGTGGGGAAACTTTTCTAACCTGCAACGTGCCATTGCTATACCCGTTGCAGATCGAAGCCCAGCGGATCAAAGCTATCTAGAAACCGCAGGCTGCATGTTGGGTATGTTGGCATACAACATCAACCAAGTTCAAAATTTTGATCCTTCTAATAGCGCCGCTACTAACGCCACGAGACAATCTAATCTAGGGGAGGACTTATATAAGTTGATGGATGGTGACATTAGAAATGGTGAAGTTTTACCTTCTACAGCTTTAGCCACGTATGGCTACCCAGCCGCTAATGTTCCTGCTGGTACACCGCCTACTGCCATCGCAGATTACAATCCGCGTGATTATGATCGCGTTACCCCAGATATGTTTCTGGCAGAATTGCGTAAGCAACTGCAAGCGACTCTTGGAGCAACCGTTGACCTAGAGAACGATCCACTGTATGGGCGCTATCAGCTAGGACTCTTAATTCACGAGCATTATCAGATTCGGCGAGACAGAACCTATGGGTTCCGTCCCTCTCCTGCGGCAAACACTTGGAACTACAATCCTTATCTGGTTTCTTATAGAGGTGTAACTGGTTTCGTAACTGATAAGCCGACTCTTTGGTCTTCAGCCTGTAATCCGAACATTTTTAGCATCACTGGTGCAAACACGCCGGGTCCTGCTGACGCAGCCGCCTTGAATTTACGGGGTATACAGGCTCGACGGCGCTTAGCTTTATCTCGCCTCTGTGGAACCGTAATTCCCCCCGGTGCTGTTCGTGATTATCCGGGTGATAATAACTATCCTTCTGGGGCGGCTGGAGGTTTGGAAGTCTTAGCAGGAGTTCCCCCTGCCGACACTTTGAAGCCTGAGGTTCCAGCCACCACCGATGTCGAATTTAAAAAGGTGGCAGGTTCTGGGACTCCAAACACAGTATTTAGTGACCCTGCACTGACCGCTACTACTATACCGCCAGATTTGAAGCGTGCCCTCGTTGCCCCAAAGTTTCCTTCGCTGTATTACATTTTTCCTGAATTTAACCATGATCGAATTGGAGCCACTGAAACTGTTGGAGGGGTATTGGTTGATCATCGTCAACCAGGAAATCCTGCGTTAGCCACACTTCCCGCTGCATTTCAGCCTTGGGCAGAGCCTTACATCACAGGAACTCCTAACGCATTTACCTATCAGCCAGTTAGCACTGCACCACTTACGACGGATAGGCTCAGTGAAAATTATGCTGCGCCTTTTCCTTCTTATACAAGTGCCGCTAACACTGCTCCAACGGGAATTGAGAAGTTCAGCTACAAGCCTTTTCGAGGGTTTCCAGCAGAAAAATCGGTTAATTTAGGCGTGACACCTCTACCCATTGCAAATTGGGTGCAACCCACGATCGCGGCTCCGGCTGCCACTGTTCCTAACCCCAACCGGATCATTACTCCCAATGGCGCGATCGCTGCAATTCCGTTCCAGGATAAGGTGATATTTAACGGGCGGGAATGGATGCCAACTCGTGCCTTGGATATCGACCTGGATATGCTGCGAAAAACCGCGATTGGTGATGATACTTGGCTTCCTGCAAGTGGCATTGTCTACGCTTTCCGGGAAGATGCCGTGCGAGAAGATGCGATCGCCCGTGAACCGGGAACCCTAGCCTATACCGATGCAACTATTCCTGGTGCAGAAAAAGATCCGGCAGTGAATCCAAGGTTTGGGGTTTCTCCCAAGCCTGTTGATTTTGTTGCTGACCCCGATCGCCGTCCTCATGGCTTCCGCCTCCGCAACGGGGCAACGCTGAAGCGGGGAGGTTCCGTGCCGGATACTGACAACTTCCGGGGGCTATCCTTCATCTCCGACCAACCCACCTACATCATGGGCAACTTCAACCTGCACCAGCCAGGTTCTGGACTGGACGGTTCCAATAAATCGGACGATAGATTGGAAGAGTTCAAAGCGAAGTTGCCTAATGATCCCGCAGCCTACAACGATGCCACCTTCTACACGAATCGGGATGCCACCGCTGACACTAACCCTGAAACACAATTCGCAGACCCCAAAGAAGATTTGTGGCGACCCTCAGAAATTTTGGCAGACAGCGTTTCGATTTTGAGCGATCGCTTCTGTGATGGCAGCGCGATCGACACCTTCCTGTCCGCAGGACCACGCGCCAGTTCAAACGAAGGCGGCATTAGTAACACCACCTCGTCGGGTAGCGATGCCACTCGTGCTGTTTATACTAGCGGCACTAAACAAGGCGCAGAGGTTTATAACGATACAGACAAGGCTCTATTTGGCAGTTTTGATGCAGCAACGGGTACAAGTGGCTGTTTGAATGATGCCAATGCCGGAGCAACCTCCTTTCTCAACCAAAACCGCCCCGTGGTCGATTTAACCAACGCTTCTGGCTGGAACTGGGAACGGGAAAATCCAGGCGACTTCCAGTCACCCGTAAAAATCTCTCGCAACGGCAACGGGCTAATTATTGCTAACCCAACCACTGCCAATAAAACCCCGGTTCCGGTGGAATATAGCTCCACTAACGACACAGCGATTAGGGGTGACTATATGGACAACAAAAACTCCACAAACAGTGGAGCGCGTACCCTACAAAGAGTTCCGACAGATGCTGAAACAGGCGTAAATGTAATCATGGTCAGTGGGGTGGTGCCTGCCCAAAAATTCCAGGGCTATGGAGCCTTGAGTAACTTCCCTCGCTTTCTGGAAAACTGGGGTGATGGTAACGCCCGACTTCGCTTTTCCGGCTCGTTTTTACAGCTTAACTTTAGCAACTATGCAACGGGGCCCTTTGATGACGATAGCTGGGAACCGGGCGAAACGCCGATCGCTGGGAGAGAAGTGCTTCCCTACCGTCCGCCTGCTCGTCTCTGGGGTTATGATGTTGGGCTACAACTGGCTCAGGCAAGCCCAGCCGCTTCTCGCTTTACCTCCCTCAGCAACGAGAAAAACGAGTTTTATACAGAACCCCCTGGTTCCGATGAATACATGAAAAAACTCTGTACTGCTCTGAAAGCTCAACCACCCACAGGCTTTGATGCCACTTCGCTCAATTCGCTCAATTGCCCCACCTAGTTCTTGTTGTCATTGTTTGCTCTGCCGTTTCTCTCAGGTACTCCCGATGCGATCGCGTCCTACCCCCTCTCCAATTCCCGGTTCCTGGCAACTATTTGCCCCTCTGCTTTCTCGCAGCAAGGGTGAATCAGGGCTAACGTTAATTGAATGTTTAGTTGCGATCGTGATTATTGCAATTACCGTCGTTGCGATTACACCGCCAATTTTTGTTGCCACTGCCAGCCGGATTCAGTCCCGCCGCGCAGAACAAGCAAACGCGATCGCTCAGGCAGAAGTCGATCGGGTTCGCACCCTAATGGAGCGGGGGGTGGCGAAAGAAACCCAACTACCTGGATTAGGAACGATCGTTACAGTAGACGGTAAGGACGTTGCTAAGGCAGCAAGTGGAGTCGCTGGAGCAATTGCCTCTGTCGGGGATGGTTGCCCTAACAAATATCCTTTTGCTGACCCATCGACGCAGGCACCCGGAAGCACAGTGATTCCGGTAGATGTGAATGGCGATTGCAAACCAAAATTTGCTATGCAAGTCGTGCGAACAAAAGATTGTAGACCTGATCCAACAGTCGTTGTGCCTTACTCGTTTGACTTAACAGTGCGGGTGTATGGCTATGAAGAGGGTAATGCGATGACCAATTTATCAGAAACGCGGATGCGTCTAGGCTTGACCACGGGTAGGGCAGGGGATAATCCAGCGGCAGCCGCAGGGCGACAACCGATGCAAGTATTGACGACTAAGGTCTCTCGTGTGGGACAGGCAGATTCAGTTACTTGTGTAGATGGACAGCCTTAGTTGAACCTATCTTTAAACCATCTTTTTAATCAGCAGAGTTTCTATGCATCACTTTTTCTCCAACAATCGACACAAGCGGCTGCGAACAGTGCTTCAAGGGAGGCTAAAAGGTCGCCGAGCCAAGGGATTCACACTGCTAGAGCTTTTGGTGGCAATGATCATTGGCTCTTTGATTGTGGTGGCATTGCTGACGCTCGTGGTGCAGTTAACCGAAACGAACCAAAAAGATGCGGCTCGTACTCAAGTGCAGCAAGATATGCAAGCGGCAATGGATTACGTTGCTCAAGATCTGCGATCGGCAGTCTTTGTCTACAATGGGGAGTGCTTAGAGGGCAAGAATGATCCAATATTTGCGAAAAGCTGCCCTGGAATTGTCAACCATATCCCAGCCACCCTTAACGCAAAGCCCGATAAAATGGCAGTGCTGGCATTTTGGCGAACCAAAGAATTGCCTCAGAAAATTAGGGATCTATGTAAAGCTAATGCTGATGATTTAGGCAGCCCACTCGACACCGTCGTGGCAAACAACCCCATGACAGTGGCAAAGGTGCCCTGTCTGGCAGGGTATTCCTACTCGCTGGTGGTGTATGGGCTAGATAGCACCAACACTGGCATTTGGAACGGCAAGGCACGATTAACACGATATGAGTTGAGCCAGTTTCCAGCCGATCCCACGAATGAACAAGATCAAACTCCAGGATTTGTAGATCCGTTGGAGGAGCCAGAGCTAACGTTTCAGCAGTGGCCCCTCAAAGATGGAGTTGGCTCTCGGCAGACAGTACCGCCAACGGGGCAGGCAGTGGCACTGGTGGATTTTGTGGATACGACAACCCCAGGTGATGCTTCTACGCAAAAATGCGATGAGTTTGGAACCGATGATGATGCCCGAAAACGATCGCTTAGCCCGACTGAAGCTAGCGCTCCGCCGTTCCGCAGTTTTTATGCCTGCGTGCGAGATGGCGGCATCGTTGCACAAATCACTGATCCGGTAACGGGCAAAAAAGTTAATCCCCCCACAACTAACCAGGATGTTTTATTGGTACTGAAGGGCAATGTGACTGGGCAAGGTGGGTTTGTCAAGGCAAACGATAATAGTGAGCGGATTTCACCTTTGCAAACACGAGTGTTGGTGCGGGGCATCGTCGGCAAAAAAGATTAGTATTCAAGCGTAGTTTTAATTCAGTATGATTTCAGTCTTCTAGATTTGAGCAACCACCATGAATGCATACAAGTTACGCTCTCGCCGCCGAAAATCGATCGCTGGCTTTACCCTAATAGAAATGTTAGTGATAATTATCATCGTTGGTGTACTGTTTGCGATCGCGGCTCCTAGCTGGACTGCCTTAATGAATCGTCAGCGAATTAATACTATTCGGGAACAGTCAGTGCAGGTGATTCGAGAAGCGCAAAATCAAGCGCGGACGACCCGAATTGCACGGTTTGCAGTTTTTGATGGTGATGGTATTACAACACCTGCTCGTGCTGCAATTGTGCCTCAAGCGGGTGTGGCTACTTTTCCAGACATTATAGCAATCAACAACTGGAGAACTCTGGGAGATGGAGAAGTGAAAGTAGGAGCCATGGAGTTTAACGCGGCATCTCCATCTGATGCCAATACAACTTACATCCTATTTGATAATAAAGGGGCAGTTGATCGAGACTGGATAAAACCTGGAACCGATTCAGCCAGTCAATTTGTGATCAAGGTAAAGCCGAAAGGGGCGGGAGTTGAAACCCAGCGATGCGCGATCGTGGAAACCCTTTTAGGATCGGTTCGCTTGGCAGAGGGCACCCAAAACGGTTGTAATAGTTGAGAGTACTAGATTGGGCATAGAATTTGCATAAAACCTCTGGTGGCAACTGTATAGATCCTTAGATGGATATGCTGCTGGAGGTTTTGCAATGAAAGGGACTTTGATTATCGAAGCGGCGATCGCAACAGTGGTTTTCAGTGTAGTAGGTTCTACCTATGCTGGATTAGGTAACCCCACTGGCGCGACAATCAGCACAACGATGACTCAGCAACCCACTCAAGTTCTCTCGCTCCGGCTGCCAGTTCAGCCTTAAGGGACAAACTGGGTCACGACTCTGCCACCATTCACGCCGCCACTGACCACCACCTGCTGATCTTTGAGAGTGCCGCTGGCTTTAGGACCCGATAGACTGATGGGCGGTTTTGCCTGACGATAGATCACATTGCCTTCTGCTTCAAACGCTTGGCTGGTCAGATTCCACTTCAGGCGATCGGATTTGAGTGACGACTGGCGCGATCCGCCCCCACCGTTCACATTTCCTACCAGATTTAAGTCTCTGGTTGTTAAATCTAAGTCCCCTTGATTGCCCGTCAGAGTCACCGTATCTTTACTATTAAAAAAGGTGATGGGCTGCTCAGAAGCAATCTTCCGGTCTTTAATTTTCCAAATAATTTGGTTGCCAGTAACCAAGATCGGCGGGTCGGCAATATTCAGTTGAGCAGATTGTTTGAGGGTCAAGGTTTCTGCCTTAATATCCATTTCACCGCTAGAAGCGCTGGCGCGATCAGTCACCGTTTTGCCTTCATAGCGCTGCATTTGCAGGGGGCGATCGCCCACCAATTTTTGTTTTTCCACCAGCCACGCCAAGCGATCGGTGGTCACCTGAAAGCTAGGGTCTTTCGACGCGGCAATCACACTGCCCTCTAGATCTAATCGACGGGCACGGGTTAGATACTTACCGTTTTTTGCGGTCGCCACTATTTTTTGGCGCGTCCCGGTCATATTATTTCGCACCAGGATTAAATCTTCTTTCGGTCGCCATTCCAATTCATTCGCTTTAATCACTAACCCATCCCGCAGATCGGTTGCCAGAATGTTGCCCCGCAAAAAAATGCGCTGACCGTCTTGTTGCACCTCGCCACTTTGGGCTGACACCCTCAGAATTGCCTTGCCATCTTGAAAAAATTCACCTTTAGGCTCTTGAATCCGGGCATTTTTTTTATCTTTGCTATAGGTTGCTTCTTTTGCCTTAACCTTCCACCACAGTCGCCCTTTTTGATCAAATTCTTCTAAGGTGACAAAAGCAAAGGTTAAGTCAGTGTCAAAACTTTCCTTCTCAAAGTTTTTGGCTTCCTGAGCAAGCTGTTTTTCAGTTTGGCTTTGCCCACCACAGGCGATCGCCCCAAAGGGCAATCCCCCAATCAGAAGCACAAGGGCAAGCCGTGCCCATCGCTGAGAGGAAAATAAAAAGAACGACACAGGCAAACTCCTAAGTAGACCCAGCGTGAGCAAATTTAGTCATTAGACCTCTTGCCTGAATACAAAAACAGCCCGCCCTGCGGGAAGCAAGCTACATCCCCTAGCCCCTGCCATGCAAGCCCTTTGGACTGCCAAATTTGGGAGAAGGGGAACCGATTTCAAAGTCCCTCTCCCAGATTGGGAAAGGGATTTAGAGTGAGGGCAAATGATTCGCCGAGGAGATCCACTAGACTCTACAATCCAAAGACTCTAATAATCCAAGAAAAGTTCACGGGGATCAAGCACTACGCTCCATTGTAGGCTTTCGGCTGATACCGCACTGGCTTTATTCCAGGTCGCCGTCTACTAAACCAATACCCGACAGCGGACGATAGGTATAGCTTCTAGGATTTTTTTGGATATCTTCTTTAATTCCATCCAGGTCAATATAGCGATCGGCAACATTGATCAAGCTATCGCTCGTCATTGCCCGCAGGCTGACCACTTCAACGCGCACCCCCCGATAGCTCACAGCATTCACGGCATAGGCAAGATCTCCATCACCGCTAACTAGAACAGCCGTATCATACGATCCCACCAACGAGATCATATCTACCGCAATTTCTACGTCTAAATTGGCTTTTTTGGAGCCATCCGGCAACTGCACTAAATCTTTGGAAATCACCCGATAGCCGTTGCGCCGCATCCATAGCAAGAAACCCTGTTGCTTTTCGTTGGTGCGATCGACTCCGGTATAAAAGAACGATCGCAGCAGTCGCGATCCCCCTGTTAACCGACATAGCAGCTTGGTGTAATCAATTTCTATCCCTAGCTGCAAAGCGGCATAAAAGAGGTTGGAGCCATCAATAAAAATAGCAACTCGTCCCCGATTTTCTAAGACTTGCTGGGGTGTGAAAACAGATTCACTCATTTCAAAATTGGAAGTGTTATCTAGCATGGCGTATTGCCTCTTTTTTATGAAAATTAGTTATGAGAATGAAATTTTGCGGCGATTTATTCAGTTGTTTTAATCGCTAAGAAACAGGTTCTAAAAGCTCTAGACGTTGAAATATGGGCTGCGGATCGCCTAAGGGTTGTCCTATAGGAAGTATTCCCCAAGTCGAATGAATCGCAAAGGGAGCAGACTCAGTTTGTTGGTGAGTAAAGTTTATTGAGAAACCCAACTGCTGGTAAATGGCGTTGCTAATGTTTGGGATAATGGGCGACAGCAGATAAGCTGCTAGCCTAACGGATTCCAACACGGTATATATGACCTGTTCAACGGCAGGTTGGTTTCCCTGTTTGTATAAAGTCCAGGGAGCTTTGTCGTCAATGAACTTATTGCCCGATCGCACTAACGCCAAGATGGCATCACAGGCTTCACTAAAGGCAAGTGTTTCATAAGCACAAGTGACGCGATCGCCTAAGGGAGTCCCCAAAAGGGCAAGAGGATTATCGTTGTTTGAGTCTACCCATGGGCTAGGCACCAAACCCTGACAGTATTTTTGCGCCATTTTGAGGGTACGGTTGAGCAAATTGCCCAAATCATTCGCGAGTTCAGCATTGAGGATATTGATAAAGCGCGTTTCGTTAAAATCGCCATCTCGCCCAAACTCAATTTCCTTTAAGAAATAATATCGAACCGCATCCGATCCATAGCGTTCCACAATCGCAAACGGGTCTAGAACGTTACCCAGCGTTTTACCCATTTTTTGTCCATCCTTGGTGAGGTAGCCATGTCCAAAGATGCGATCGGGCAGAGCAAGCCCCGCAGACATTAGCATGGCAGGCCAATATATGGCGTGAAACCGCAAAATATCTTTGCCAATCAGGTGTAAATTAACGGGCCACCAACGGGCTAGCGCATTGTCCAAGCTCGGCTCATCGTCTGGTTCCAGCAAGGCAGTCACGTAGCCAAGCAGGGCATCAAACCAAACGTAAAGGGTGTGGGTAGGATCAGGCGGAACGGGGATGCCCCAGTCCAAGTTGACACGGGAAATCGAAAAATCTTGTAATCCCTGGCTAACGAAGCTAATGACTTCATTACGGCGAGTATCTGGCTGGATAAAATCGGGGCGATCGCGATAAAGCTGTTCAAGCTGATCTTGGTATTTTGACAAGCGAAAAAAGTAGTTTTGCTCGTCGCGCCATTCTGCTTCAATCGTGGGATGAATCGCACAACGGTGATGATCCAGCAGTTCGCGCTCTTCCTTGAACTCTTCACAGGCGACACAATACCAGCCTGTTTGCTGGCTCAGGTAGATATCCCCCTGATCCCAAACCCGCTGAAAGAACTCTTTGACAATCACTTCATGACGGGGATCGGTGGTGCGAATAAAGCGATCAAACTGAATGTCTAGCAGTTTCCATAGAGCCTGAAATTCTGCCACAATCTGGTCACAATGAGCTTGGGGATCGCGTCCCAAGCCTTCAGCAGTGCGCTGAATTTTTTGACCATGTTCGTCGGTGCCAGTGATAAACAGCACAGAATTTCCCCGCAATCGCTGAAAACGGGCAAGCACATCAGCCGCGATCGTCGGATAAGCACTACCGACATGAGGGCGCGCATTTACATAGTAAAGCGGCGTTGTAATGACAAATTGATGGCTATTGATAGGTTTAGAACTCATAAATTTATTTAAATCTTTACTCCTCAGATATGAATGTTGAAAGAGGAGTAAACAACAACATCACGACTTTTTTGAAAGCCCATGACTTTTTTTGAAAGTAGCTGCTAGTGGTAATTAGCAATCTTTATGCCATAGATAAGTAATACTAAAGTGTGGTGCACAAGCGAGACTGATGCTACACAATTCTAACCGTAAAGCTAAGTTGAACGGCTGAAGCAAACCTTAAATTAACTAGGTATTTCTTACAAACTACTTTCTTCGGATATGGCTTCATGGAAGTCTAATGGAACAGCCTGATATTCCAGTGGCTCTACGGAGTATTTTTCAGTTAGTGTCATCCAGTCTACAAATCTGGGTATTCTGGGTGCAGCAGACAGAGATTATGGAAGCAGAGAGGTCGTCCCATGAGTCAGACAATTCAACTTGATGTGGCTGGTGCGGGGAATGCTTTCCAGCAGGGATTAGAGTTGACCCAACAAGGCAATTATGCAGACGCGATCGCCTGCTTTGATCAAGCCATTCAGCTAAATCCCACGGATGCAGTGTTGCACTCCCATCTTGGCTGGGCAGCATTTTCTTTAGGGCAATACGACACCGCGATTCAGGGGTATCAAGCGGCATTAGCGTTGCAGCCGGATATAGAAACGGCTCACCATAGCTTAGGATTAGCGCTCTATGCTACCCAGCAGTATGAAGCGGCGATCGGGTATTTTCGTACCGCTTTAGAACGCCAGCCAGATTCCGAAGATATCTGGTTTTGCCAAGGATACTGTCTCTATGCCACTCATCGATATGAAGGGGCGATTCAGCATTTTAATACTGCCTTAAAGCTGCACCCTAGCTATTACGAAGCGCTCGTTTTTCGAGGAGATGCCCTCAAAGAATTGGGAGATTGGGAGGCTGCCCTTGTCAGCTATGGCAAAGCCTTAGAGCAACGAGAGGATGATGGCGACTTGTGGTTTCGTTGGGCAAATGGGCAGAAGCAGGTAGGACATTTTCAAGCAGCCCTCAATGGCTATCAAAAAGTGATCTCCTTTCGACCCACCCATTGGGAGGCTTGGTATGGTCAGGGTGGTTCTCAGATGAAGTTAGGTGATTTTGAGGGAGCGATCGCCAGCTACGATCAAGTTTTAGACCTCAATCCCGCTTCCTACGAAGCCTGGTTTAACCGAGGCGTGGCGCTAAAAAATCTAAACCGCCCAGAAGACTCCATCACCAGCTACGACAAAGCGTTAGAACTGCGCCCCGATGATCACCGAGCTTGGAACAATCGAGGTGGGGTAATGGTGAGTCTGGGAAAGTTGCGAGACGCGATCGCCTGCTTTGATAAAGTCCTCGAAATTAATCCCAATGACACCAAAGCCCAACAAAATCGAGCCGTGTTAGTAAAACGGTTAGAAGCCAGCCAAGGGTGAGGGCGGAGTTTTGAGTTCGGAGTTTCTTCTAATCTTTCCCCCCGGTACCTGAAACCTGAAACCTGCTCTACATCTCCTCCAAATACTGCTCAACCCCCACCTGTTCTAGCTTCGCCTGCTTCCCCATCACCATTTGCTCTAGGCTTTGGCGATACTGCTGGACTTTTTCGAGTAAGACCGGGTCATAAATTGCCAGCATTTGCACAGCGAGTAATCCGGCATTTTTGGCATTGCCGATCGCTACTGTAGCCACTGGAATTCCCGCAGGCATTTGTACAATTGAGTAGAGAGAATCGATACCCTGCAAATGGCGACTGGCGACAGGAACGCCAATCACAGGCAACGGCGTGAGCGCGGCAACCATTCCGGGCAAGTGAGCGGCTCCTCCCGCGCCCGCGATGATCACCTTTAAGCCGCGCTGATGGGCAGTTTGGGCATAATTTACCATCTGTTCTGGGGTGCGATGGGCAGAGATGATCGCCACTTCGTGGGGTACTCCAAATTCGGCACAGACCGCGATCGCGGCTTGCATCGTCGGCAAATCTGAATCGCTGCCCATGATAATGCCGATTAAAGGCGGGTTGATAGTTATCAAGAGGATTTATCCCTATTGGTATTGGAGGGTTGAGCAAAACTGCTGATTAACAGGCAGACGATGCCCACGTTGATAAAAGCATCTGCTAGATTAAACACCGGAAATCGGATGAGGCGAAAGTCTAAAAAATCAACAACCTGACCCAGGATGAAGCGATCAATGCCATTGCCTAACGCTCCCGACAAAATGAACCCGTAGCCAGCCTGCTCCCACTTGCTCAGCGTTGGACCAAACCACGCCAGCAGCAGCAGCCCCACGCTCACGCCCAGAGACAGCCAGCGCAGCCACCCCACCCCTTGGGAAAAAAAGCTGAAGGCTGCCCCGGTATTGACCACGTAAGTAAAATGAAACACATTAGGGATCAGCGCCCACGTTTGTGGTGGATCGGTAAGGGGAAAGGTGTAGACGACCCAAAACTTACTCAAGCGATCGAGCACTAAGCCCACTAAAGCCGCCAACCAAAAAAAGCGATTTTTAGAAAACATTGAATTATTTAAACAAGGTCGAGAAAGAGCGATCGCATAATAAGCAAGTTTTAAGGTAGCGGGAAGCTAGAGCTTTTATTGAGAGAGGTCTTGAGTTTTAGTAAAACAGCAAACGGCGCAATCCATACGCCAAAATCGTCACTGCACAAACGACAGCAAGCTGACCTGGCAATGCCTCCACCGAAAATTTTAGCAACAACCGGGTAAAGTCTACCGAGTTGACCACCCCCAACAGTCTCAATCCCCCCAGATACAGTAATCCAGTGATGTGAATACTCAGTAATCCTGCTAAGCAGCTAATGAGGAGTATCTCTAACTTTGGAACAGCTTTGAATGCTAAATAGCCGCAAATCCAGGCACCGGGGATAAATCCCAAAATGTAGCCAAAACTAGGTTCTGCTAGATATCCCAAGCCACCGCCCTTTGAAAAAATAGGAAACCACGGCGTTAGCCCCAATAGCACGTAAGCGACTTGAGACAAGGTTGCCGGATTTTTACCCGCGACACAACCCACCAGCAAACCCGCCCCAAACTGGTAAGTAATGCCCAAAGCGTGCATTTGAATGGCTTGGTGTCCCCAATCGCGACTAGGAACCGCTACTGACGCGGGCAGAAAAGTACCTGCGATCGTCAGCAGTAAGCCAATCAGCGCCCATAATAATTCGGTCGGAATAGACACAGTGAAACGATCAACCATTACAATGCAAGCGGTGCTTCGTTCTTTGAACGAGATGCGGCTTTAATAATGTCACATTCGGCAAAAATGAAGCGAGTTTTAGCAGAATGTGATGAAATATAAGCAATCGATTTGAATGCTCGATCCTTGGGCAAACTCATTAGGTTCGGCATCCATAGAGTCTTTGAATGGCACCTTTATCCTACACCACTTCCTATTGGCAATATCTTCAATGCAGCGGTCTTGAGCTACCTCAGGAAACAGTGGCTCATGTTCACCTAATGCTGGAAGCTACTAGCTGGGAGGAGCCTCAGTCAGCGCTAGAGTTGAACAATTATGCGGTGCTGGCATTAATTGAGGCAGAGAATAGCCCCGATCGCGTGACTCGTGAAATGTACCTAGAATTGGCGATCGCGGCTTTGAGCGAAGGTGCCGCAACGAATCTTCTCTGTGTGGCTCATCTAGCAATCATCCAAAGCCTTTTAGGGAACGGAGACGAAGCCATTCAGCGATCGTTTTCTAGCTTTATGGCTAGCTTGCAATCTTTTCATACCAATAGCGTTAGTCCTCTTGGTTTAGTTTACTTGCCCCTGCAATGGTATGCCCAACCCAACGCGCGTCACGAGTTACTAAGCGACCTATTAAACCCTACTCACAGCGTTGACCAAAGTTTGCGGCTGCTGGTAGAAATATTGCAGCAGACGCAGTTTGTGTTCTATAACGCAGTTGGGCTACGCTTTTTGCAATTGGCGATCGCCCTATTTCCCCAATCAGCCTTCCTACAGCACAAACTCGGCATTTCTAGCCTGATGAACGGTCGCTGGGAAGGGGCGCTATTTCTCCATCGTGCCCAACAGCAGCAGCCTAACAATCCCTTATTTTTGCAAGCGCTTTATCTGGCATACCAAGATTTGGAGCAGCCAGAACAAGCAAGTTACTGGCAAGATACAGCGCAAAATGTCAAATCAGACTCTACACCAGAGTGGCAATGGCTTACTTTGCCAAGTTCTAACCCGTTCACCTACGTTCCGTTTGAGCAAACCTTGGCGCTGGCGGTGGAACCAAGCTTTCGCAGTGTGGTTACGGGTGTGCTATTGGCATCAGGCGATTGGTTTGAGGCAGAGATGGAGTTTTGGCGCGATCAGGCTGAACTAGGAATGACGGTGATTGATGTGGGTGCAAATGTGGGCGTGTATACCTTCAGCGCCGCACAGCGGGTCGGCGTGACGGGGCGAGTGCTGGCAGTGGAACCCTTTTCTGGCTGTGTAGAGTGTTTGACAGAAACCCGCCGCGTCAATCAATTGGACTGGGTGACTGTTTGTCGGGGTGCCGCGAGCGATCGCAATGGAACTGCCCATCTTGCGCTCCACAGCGCTAGTGAAATGAATCAAGTGATGACTGAAGCAGATGCGTCTGAGATCGCGACCGAAGCCGTTCCCTGTTTCACATTGGATACTCTGATGGAGCGAGAAGGCTTGCAGCGGGTTGATTTACTCAAAATTGATGCAGAAGGGCATGAGTTGCAGGTGTTAAAAGGCAGCGATCGCCTCCTTAAAGCCCATACGCCCATCATCCTCTATGAAAATATTGCGGGAAGTCAGGGCAGCAACTTGCCTGTTGCAGAATTCCTCATCGCAAATGGCTATCAATTATTTCGCTATCAGCCATTTGTAAAACAGCTAATTCCTTTGGATTCCCTCACAGAACTCCAAGGCAATCTCAATATTATCGCCCTTCCTGCTTAAGAAATCGCCTCATTATTGTTTCCTCCTTATCGGAAAATTGATATGACTTTTTTGTTGCCTGAATTAAAAGAAAAGAACTATCTCAAGTCAATGCCTATGACTATTTGTAGCGTTGGTTCACGTAAGCTCAGTGATGCGAATGATTATGGCAGTCAAGATTGGGAATTGTTTGCGCCAAACCTGACGATTTATGGCTTCGATGCGGATGCTGATGCCTGCGAGTTTGCCAATGCTGATATTGAGGCGAGACAGGTAAGCTGGAAGGAAAAGCATTTCCCCTATGCCTTGGCAAATAAAATTGGTGAGGCAACTTTATATGTCACAAACAGCCCCATTTGTAGTTCGCTTTACCCGCCTAATGATCCTTTTCTAAATCGCTTTCTTGACCTACCAGAAATGGCAGGATCGGACTTTTCGATTGAAATAGAAACGACTACGTTAGATACAATTTGTCAGGAAGAAACCATTGCAGAAATTGACTTTTTGCAAATTGATGTCCAAGGAGCCGATTTGCAAGTTTTAGAAGGGGCTGATAACTTGCTCGATCGCAGCGTGTTTGCCATTCAAATTGAGGTGGAATTTTCTGAGCTATACCTCAATCAACCCTTGTTCGCCGATGTGGATAGCTACTTGAGGAAAAAGGGATTTGTCTTATTTGAATTGGAACCGATGGCGCGGCGTTTTCGCTCTAGTCTGTTCTCCACTCGCCATCCAGGACAGGTGTTGTGGGCAGATGCAATTTACTTGCGCGATCCGCTTCAGGACAGTTGCCCAGATTGCTTTAAACAACCAGAACAACTCTTCAAACTTGCCTGCATTGCGGATGTTCTAGATTTTACAGATTATGAGATTGAACTCTTGGAATTCCTGACTGTGACCTATGGCAAAAGCGATCGCCGATTCAACTTTGCAGATATATTAATCAGCAATTTTGCTAAGGTTCCTGAATTAGTACAGGCAGGTCTAGAGTCTTTACCAACCGTTGCCAGATTGCAGCCTTTTCTGACCCAGCCGATCGCTAGTTTTCTACCGCGCTCTTAGCGATTTGCCCACATTTGCTCGTAGGCGCGTTCCATTTCGCGGGTAAATTGTTTGGCATTCCACAGGGGCGAAGTTTGACGCGATCGCCGTAGTTTTTCATGAATCTGTTGGCGTAGGGCGGCATCAGTTCCTAAGCGAATTCCCCACTCGACATATTCTTCGTCAGTCCAAGCGATGCCTTCTTCTACGCCCACATTTTTGAGCATGGTGTAGCTGTTACGAGCGGCAAACTGTTGACCCACACGAGTGACGAGGGGAATGCCCATCCACAGGGTTTCGAGGGTTGTGGTGGCACCATTGTAGGGAAAAGTATCTAGGACGACATCCGCGATCGCCAAATTTGCCCGGTGAATAGTTTCCGAGGGCACATCTGGCAAAAAGATCAGGCGATCGCGCTCTACTCCGGCTTCTTCTGCCAGTTGGGTAAAAAATGCTTTAACGGCATCTTGATCGGCTAATCCTTTAATTAGAAAATAACTATTGGGCACTGCTTTCAAAATTTTCAGTTGCAGTTGTGCCGTATCGCGGTGGCGCTTATAGCCCCGTTGAGCGCTCAGGTAAACCACGGCATCGGCGGGAATACCCAACTGATCGCGCCGTAAGGTGGGCACTCCGACCTCAAACCCATCCACAGCAATATAGGTTTCGGGTAAGCGCCAGATTTTTTCGGTGTAGTACTCTTGCGCCGCTTCTGGCAGCACGTAAGGATCGGCAATAAAGTAATCAATTGTAGAAATACCAGACGCATCCCACCCTAACCAGGTCACTTGAATGGGCGCAGGTTTCAGGCTCATGACACCGCAGGTTACGTCTAAGGTAATGCTGTCCAAATCGATCAAAATGTCAATATTGGTATCGGCAATGCAATCGGCAATCTCAATTCGATCAGCCCCAAAGGTATGGACATAATCTGCCAGTTGCAAGTATTCCTGCTGCACTACATCATTCATTTCTTGGTAGTTCAAAAAGAAAAGATGGACTTCAAACCGATCGCGATCGTGGTGCCGAATCAGCCATCGCGCCAGCCAGCCTACTGAGTGTTCATAGAAACAATGGCAAATATAACCAAGCTTGAGTCGCTGCGGACTAGGCTGCGATCGCGCCACCAAATTTCGCTGTTGATAGCGCTCAAACGCCTGCTGATTATGCAACTGCATATTTGCCCTGCATATTTCAAGCAGTTGGCTTTGCACCCAGCGATTCCCTATTGGTTCATCACGGAAATAAGCAAAGAAATAGCTGACCACATGCAATCGCGAATTGCGAACCAAATCTAACGGGACAGGGCACTCCGAAATCAACTGCAATAGCAATGCCTCGTGCTGAGTCAATACAGAAACTGCTTCTTCCCAATACCCCCCGGCAGTCATCAAACCCCGCAAAAGCAAATAGCTGGCAAAAGCCCGATCAGGCAACTGAGTTGTTAGGGCTATAGATTGTCTCGCTGTTGCAATCCCTTGATCGTACTGCTGAGCTTTTTGATAAAAAGGCGCTAATTCAAACAAAATTTCTACATTATCTGGCTGTGCCCTCAAACAAAACTCTGCCAAGTGAGCCGCTAAACGAGGCTGCTTGCTGAAATGGGCAACCCTAAGCGCTCCAATCAAAACTACTTCGACAAACTGATGTAGATTTTCACTGCAATGGGGCAACACTAACTCTGTAAAATCCACCATCAAGGGATGAACAGGTAGACTGAGGACAACTTCCACTGCTTGCAGCAACAGCGAACTATCAACGTTCGCTTGCTCATCCTGCAGGCCTTCAAGTAGCCCAGAGGTTGCCAAATCCTCTGGACTAAATGTTTTGAGGCGAATTGAAAGCAGCAGGGATTGAAGTAAATTATTAAGATTTTGCGGGTGTAGCTCCCGAATATGTTGCCGGATTGCCCAAGCTACCTCTATTTCTTCTAAATCAGTCTGACGGATTGCCTCATCCTCTAGCACCTGCACCAGTTCACCAGTCCAGTCATCAATCTGTTCTGGTTCACCGTCTGCCATTGCCATCAGCCAGGTAAGATGGGCTTCAGTTTCTTGACCTTGCAGCAATAGTGCCAATCCCATAAACCAACAGTGAGATTTCACATTGGGTTCTGCGACTATTGCCTGGTCATAGAGTGAAATTGCTCGATCGTATTCCTTATTTATTAGGGATTGAAACGCTTCTATATGACAATTCATAGGATTACGGGCTAACACGTTGATTAGTGCTGTATTGATGTGAACGCACAATACTTACCTAGGACTCACGTACTCGCCCCCTTAAGCCCCACAGAACTGAGGGATTTTGAACTCCGGCTCCCCCAGAATTGGGGGTTAGGGGGCAAATTTCGATTGGCTTGCATAAGTCACCGGACTTATGCATTCATTCCAGTGCCAAAACAGTTGACTTTGTAAAACGATACCAAAACCACTGAGGAGTGAGTAGAATGTTCTACTCACTCCTCAACAGCAATCGGAGACTGAACTTAGCTTGATAACAGTAAACTACTTACCAAGTGGAGTTGTACCACCAGCACATGCTTGGGGGCTAGAGGTGATACCTGCCTGAGTAGGAGGTGCTGCTTTTCCTATTAGTGGCGCGTTGTTTTCGCATAGCAGGGCTGAAGTGGTGGCTTCGCTAGTAGCCGTCACTTTAGACAGCGCCACACCACCTACATAGGGCTTGAGCGCAGCCTTCAACGACTCACCGTCAATAATCACTGTTTCAGTCGTTGTATTCGGGGTCAGAACAGTCATCGGGTATTTGTAGTTTTCAGTTTGAGAGGCGATGGGTTTGCCCAATGCATCAATGCTCGTTGCGAAGGTACTTTTTTCGAGGTAATAAGCTTGCTGAGAGCGCATCAGCGATCCTACATACTGCCTTGCTTCAGATTGCTTTGCTTTGTTTGCTTGGTTCAAGAACGAAGGGAGGGCAATGGCAGCCAAAATACCAATAATGATGATTACAACCAACAACTCAATCAGAGTGAAGCCTTTGTCGCTCTGTTTACGTTGGTTCAAGTGGTTGAGGAACTTCGCTTTAAATTCGGTATTCATGATGAGATTTCTCCTTTAAGGGCGCGGGGGTCGGTGTCTAACTCCATAAACGTAAGTTACCCACCCTTCTGCACTTTTATATCAATCGCCCCAGATTTTCTTTGTTTTTCTGGATTTCTACTGTCTAGCTAGATTCCAAAAGGACATAGAGAAAGACTTCTAGCTTGGTTAACAGCGCTGTTAAATCATCAAAGATTACTTTTAGATCTCGTGGTTCTAGTGTGACAGGATTTAACGGCTGCAACTGACGCGATCGCTCCACCAGTGCCGCGATAGACTGTGGCTCATCCCACAACGGGAGTAAAGTTGCTGCGACTGTGCTTTCTAAGGTCACAGAATTCTTTACCAGCCCCGGAAGATATCCCCCTAAACTGAAAGGCTGATGTTGATCAATGCTTTGGATCAAGTCTTCATGAAGTCGAGAGTTTTTTAGCTGCGGATGCAAATGCACTTTGACTGTTTGCCATTTTTCTTCTGTCCATGCTGCAACAGACTCATAGGTGCGGGTTTGCCCTGGATGACCACACCAAAAATCCAAAAGGCGACTGGCAGGGTGCAATAGCTCAAACAGTCGCAGCCGTTGTTCAATCGAAATTTCGGGTAGGCTCATCGCCCAAAAAAGCGGCAGATTCTCCGAATCTTGAAAGAGATGTAGGATCTCCCAGTTATACCAGTTCACCATGCTGATAAATTCCAGGTCAGCCACTCGCAAAGCGGCAAACAAATCAGCAATGGTATAGCCTTTATCTCCCTGAAGAAGACAGTTGACCAAGATCCAGTCTTTCTCCTCGACATCGCCCCGCTGAGCCGCGGCTTGCCAAACTTTTACTTTTAAATCAACTCCATTTTTCAATGACTCAAATGTTTCTCTGACAATTCCAACTTCTAAATCATCAGGATTGCCATTCATTAAGCCCAGGAGTTTAAAAAGCTGCTGCGATCGAAGACAATCGCCTCGTTGAGCAGAGCTATGTAAATTTGCTCGAATAATACCTTCAGGCTTCAATACCGCTTTCATTGCCTGCAAGCCTTTGGCTGCATCGGGCAACAGGTACAACACTTCATCACAGTTAATGTAATCAAACGTAAAGCCTAGGGTCGGTAAGTCTTCTATGGAAGCAACGATAAATTCTGCATCTTTAAAGCCGTGAAACTGGAGCCGCTGCTTGGCTAAATCAACCGACTCCTGAGAGAGGTCAATCCCCACAATCTTTGCACCAGGATTTGCCTCTGCCAAGATTAATGATTTGAACCCTGCGCCACATCCGGCATCCAGAATGACTCTATTTTCAGTTATCGGCAAAGCTTGATTCCGCACATAATAAGGAGTTGTCAAGTTTTGGGCATATAGCAAGCTGGAGTTATGTTTGGGGCTTAGATCAATAGGCACATTGAGATAAGGAGTGCTATTAAACTGCTGCCGGATTTTTTCTAATAGCTCGGCTGACGGCTCGTTCATAGGTCACATTTCTAAGGAAAAGGGTAATTAAGGAGGAGGGCATTGCTTCGCGATCGCCCTTTTTCAGGGCTTTTCTAGAAGCACATATAAAAACACTTCTAGCTGAGTGATCAGCGCCACCACGTCATTTAAGATTGCGGTTGGGGTGCGAGGTTCTAAAGTGGCTGGGTTAAGCGGTTGAATCTGGCGCGATCGCTCCATCAGTGCCGCGATCGACTGTGGCTCATCCCACAACGGGAGTAAAGTTGCTGCCACTGCGCTTTCTAAGGTGACAGCAGCATTTACCTGTCCTGGAAGATAGCCGCTTAAGCTAAATAGTTGATGCTTTTCAATACTTTCAAGCAATGCCTCATGCAGCTTCGAGTTCTTCAGTTGGGGATGTAGGCGGACTTTTGCAGTTTTCCACTCGTCCTCTGACCACTCAGCGATCGGGGTAAAAGAATTAGCCTGATCAGGATGACCACACCAAAAATCTAGCAGGCGACTCATAGGATGCAATAGTTCAAATAACTGCAACCGCTGCTCAGTAGAAACCTCTGGCAGGCTCATTGCCCAAAAGATCGGTAAATCTTCAGAATCTTTAAACAAATCCAAGATTTCCCAATCTCGCCAGTTCACCATGCTGATAAATTCCAGGTCGGCAGATCTCAATGCCGCAAATATGTCGGCAATGGTGTAACCTTTGTCACCCTGAAACAGGTAATTCATCAATACCCATTCCTTTGACTCCACCGCCTTTCGATGGGCGGGATCTTGCCAAACCTTAACTTTCAGATTGACCCAATCTTGCAACGCCCCAAAGGTTTCTCTGGCAATTTCAATCTCCATTTCTTCGGGGTTAAAGTCCATCAGCCCCATGATTTTGAAGACTTGTTGTGCCCGAAAAAAGTCAACTCGTTGCGTGGCGCTGTGAAGGTTTGCTCGAATAATGCCGTTTGGCTTAAGCGCGGCTTTCATCGCCTGCAAACCACTGGCAATGTCGGGCAGTAAATATAAAACTTCATCGCAATTGATGTAATCAAATTCCATGCCTAAGCTGGGCAAGGCTTCAATGGATGCAACTATAAACTCTGCATTTTCAAACCCATAGAACTGTAAGCGTTGTTTTGCTAAGTCAATGGCTTCTTTGGATAAATCAATGCCAACAATTTTGGCTCCGGGGTTTGCTGTTGCCAATACTAAGGATTTAAAGCCTGTGCCACATCCAGCATCCAAAATAACTTTATCGTCCGTAGAGATTAGGCTTTGGTTACGGAGATAATGGGGTGTGACTAAATTATGGGCATACAGTAAATCGTGAGAATCCTGGGGATTTTGCTCAAGCGGTGTGCTGGGGTAGGGGGCGCTATCAAATTGTTGGCGGATTTTTTCAAATAGCTCGGCTGACTGCTCGTTCATAGGATACATTCCTGAAAGTCAATGGATGAGAATGGCATTTGTAGGGGGGAATCCCTTGTGGTTCCCCTTGAGTTCTACCAGGGTAGGCACAAAATCTAATTCCTACCGCCAGAAATCATGCTTACATCAGCAACATTTAGTTCTCTTACTTAGCAATCCCAATTTCTGTCACGATACTCTATGACTCTAAATGTAACCAAATGATTTCCAGTCTCTACACAGTTGAAGCACTTCAGCAAGCGATCGCGGCGAATCCGCAGCAGTGGCGACCGCTGGTGTTGACTAATGGCTGCTTTGATCTGCTGCACGCAGGGCATGTGCGCTATTTGCAGGCGGCTAAATTGTTGGGGCGATCGCTGGTGATTGGCTTAAACAGCGATGCATCCGTGCGAGGCATCAAACCCCAGGCAGCCGGAGCGCCTCCCCGCCCGATCGTGCCAGAACTGCAACGGGCAGAAGTTTTGGCAGCGCTCAAGCCCGTAGATGGAGTCGTTATTTTTTCGGAACCGACTGCCACCCAATTGATTGAAGCTTTGCAGCCGGATATTTATGTGAAAGGAGGCGACTACCAAATTGCCACGTTGCCCGAAGCCGCTGCCGTGCAAGCCTACGGGGGAATCATTCAGCTAGTGCAAATTGAAGTGCCAAGCTCCACTTCTGCTATTATTCGCCAAATTCTCACTGCTGGTTAGGCATTCAATCCAAAAAATCATCACCACAAGATAGCATAGAGGTTGGCTTAAGATTTTTGGAGTCTTGCCTATTTAATTTCAAACGTGATTTCTCCCTGTTTTTGATCAAAGCTGCTCGAAATGATCTTTTCAATGAATAGTTCTTCCACCGATCCTGCAACCGCTTCTATGCCAACATCGCCCGACGCGTTGGAACTTCTAGCCACCTTGAAAACGGCACCCGAAAAAGCTCAACTGTCTCAAATGCAAACGCTAGATCAGCTAGGAGAGGTTGGCTGGACAGTGTTAATGGAATTTTTGTTTGAGCAGCGAGAAGAACTGGTGACGGGAACAGTATCCAATTTGGCGGCAGGGAAGGCGTATCAGGCTTTGTATCAGGCAGAATCTCCGGCTTGTGCTGATTTTTTACAAACGCATTTTCCTGAAGGCATCGTGCCGCTGCGATCGCAGACCAGCATTGATTACCGCCCATTGCAAAAGCTATTGGCTCAACAAGATTTTCAAGCCGCCGATAAACTCACTCTCGAAAAAATGTGCGAATTGGCGGGAGCCGCCGCTATGCAGCGCAACTGGATTTACTTTACAGAAGTTGAGCAGTTCCCCGCGATCGACCTACAAACGCTCAATGCGTTATGGCTCGTTCATTCCGAAGGCAAATTTGGCTTCTCTGTTCAGCGCGACATTTGGCTGAGCGTGGGCAAGAATTGGATCAAGCTATGGTCAAAAATTGGTTGGAAAAACGGCAATATCTGGACTCGCTATCCGCAAGAATTCACCTGGGATTTAACGGCTCCTAAAGGACATTTACCCCTCTCAAATCAGCTTCGCGGGGTTCGGATGATTTCAGCCCTGTTAGCCCATCCCGCTTGGACTCAGTCCCAGTAGCTGCGGTCTCCAGACACTAATTGCTTTCACCTCAAACCTGTCAACCCTGTCACCGAAAGAATGGCATCTTTAAACACTTTTAGCTCTCTTTCCCATAAAGAGAGGGCGAGGGCTTAGGTGTGAGCGCTCAGCCAAACGGGGGAGGGTAATCAGTAATCTTTCTTACCTTTACTCAGCCTACTGTCTTAATAAAAGGCAAAAAATCAGTATTCTCCCCTGTCTCTTTCGCGTTCACTCTTCTCAATGTGAGGGAATGCTGTGTATAGTGAAAAATTTAATTTTTTACAGAGATACACGGACGCACACGGAGTTATGGGTCGGCATGAGCAGCCAAGAGAATCGATTGTTTTGTCGCCTTGATGGATTAACTGCTTCAGCACGAGAGCAGCAGCGATCGCACATCATCCAACGGCTAGGGTTATTAGACACCGATAGCATTCCAATTTTTGAAGAAGCTACCCAAGCCGCCGCCCACTCTCTTGATGTGCCAATTTGCATATTGGGATTAATGAGCGCAGTGCAAGAACGGTTTAAATCAGCAGTAGGGTTATCGACTTTGGGGTTAATGAATCAACTGGCAACGACTCGCCAACTCAGTCGCCAAGAATCCTTTGCTGCTTATGTAGTCGATAGCGGTCAAACGTTGATCATTACCGATACTCTGACTCAGCCTGTTTTTGCGAGCAGTGTTTTGGTATATGAGTATGGCATTCGTGCCTATTTGGGTGTTCCTTTGCTGACGTGCGATGGCGAGTGCATTGGGACTTTAGCAGCAATGGATGTGGTGCCTCGTAACTTTAGCCAGCAAGAGGTAGCATTTTTGCAACTGATGGCACGCTGGAGCATGAGTGAGTTTGAGCGCCAGCGATCGCTCTTGCCAGAAACCCAATCGGTGCGATCAATCGCCCTAGGAAATGCATCTCAACCCGCCGATCTTTCCCTGACTAATCAGCTTAAAGTCGATCTACTCGGTCAGCTTGCCCAAGAGCTTCGCACTCCGCTCACTTCTGTAATGGGCATGGCAAGTGTGTTAAGCCGTGAATTTTATGGACCTTTGACCACTAAACAGAAAGAGTACCTAGACATCATTCATCACAGCGGGCAGTATTTACTGTCGCTGATGAATGAAATCGTAGAATTATCTGACTTAAAAGAGATTGATCAGACCTTAAACCTGAGCTCTGTCGATATTGAAATGCTTTGCCAACAGGCAATCATCACTCTAGAACAGGTAGCCCAGCGACGAGATCAACAAGTTCGCCTGACCGTGGAGCCGGGTCGTCGCATTTGGCTACTGGATAAAGAAAAAGTTCGCCAGATGCTTTATCACCTCATCTTCAGTATTATTCAAAGTTCTACAGCGGGTAGCCTTGTACGCTTACATGTGTCTCGACAAAACACTAGCCTCAATCTTTCCGTTTGGGTATCTCACCCATGGCTAGGAGAAGGATTGCCCTATGCAGATTTATATGCTCAATCTGTTTCAGTCAGTACAGCCAGCAGCAATGGCACAGACTCAACTGTGGGATTGGATAGAGCAACTACCGCGATCGCCGATCACTCAACAACTGCAAATCGGGTTCTAATACAAAGCGAGGCAGCGATGGATCTCGCACCGCGCAAAAATGTAGGCTTATTACTCAGTCAGCATTTAGTAGAATTGCATGGCGGCAAAGTGACTATCCAGAGTGGCTCTGATACCGGTTTTCGATATACCATCACCATTCCTCAAAGTCTTAATTCAGAGGAAGCATAAGGCTTTAACGCAGTGTTTGGGTCGGTTGATTTCTGGCTGTGAGAGTCATGTCTTGTGCCTACCCTGCCCAAAGTTGAGAATAATCCCAAGAAATTTCTTCTGAAAATCTCACAGCTATATCGGGTTCAATTTCCAAATTTTATGAAGTCGGAGCGATCTCATCTGCTGCAACACAATCTGTTTTATTCAGTTCAAACTTAATCGGAACATAGAACCCGCGATATTGCTTTCCTGCTTCAAAAGGATGTTGGGTCATAAATTTTGCGGCAGCTTCATCTAAGCCCTTAAAGCCAGACGATTTCAGTAAGATTGGTTTTGCCGCTAGTTTGCCGTCGGGCTGCACAATCACCCCAACCCAAGTTTCCCCCGCGATCGCTTTGTCATCATATTTAAACTGGCAAGCATCTTTAGGATAGGGTGCAGTCATCGCATCTAACTTTTTCCAATCTTCGCTCAGGTCTCCCTTAGAAACCTCCTGTGCCGCTTTACTAAAGGACTTAGCATTACTGTCAAAATCCTCTGGTGAGGTATTTGCCGTATTGTAGGCAAACTTTTGCTGCAACGCTATTTTGGCTTGATCCTCTTGTTGCTTAGGCGGTAATAAATCTTCTGCTTTTGAAGAGATGGGCGGCTCAGAATTCTCTTTTCCTACTGGCTCAGTTTCTGCGTCTGTTTCCTTGGAGGATGGTTCAATTTTTGGGTTTTCGTTATTGCTTTTTTGAGGCGATCGTTGTCTCAGTGGCGCAACCGAATACTGAATGATAGTCGAAGCAGAAGGCTGAGACGGCACACTGTAATACGATGTTGAATCTTGAGGCGTTTCAGGGTTTATTGGAACCATTGCTAGGGAATCAGGCGCGATGGACTGAGGCTGAGGCAAGGCTGACTGTTTAGGTAGCCCAAGGAGGGGTGAATCAGAGAGTTGAGGTAACCGAGCCTGTTCCACTGGGCTAAGCTCTACCAGAGGCACTGATTGCTGAGTATCAGATTGTTTTGGCTCTGAAGCAGACATCAACGGCAAGCCAAACCACAGTAACCCATGCACTCCCAAAGATGCCAAAACTGCCAGAGACATCGGTTGCAATAATAGTGCCCCAGCCTTGGCTCTATTTTCTGTATCAAACAGGGATGGAAAGCTTTTGGGTAATGAAGGAGAAGACATAGCTCAGCGTTCCGTTGCAAAAGGAATGAGACACCGTAAAAAATAGATCTGTGGAAAATAGATTCCCAGCTTGATTTTAATCAAAAGTCGTAGAAATTAGAGTGAATAAAAATTAGCGAATAGGTTTTTAGTGAATTTTTAAGATTTATCTTTGAACTCAGACGAAAGCGATCGCAAAAAGTTGCCGCAGTTTAATAATGGGTCATACCCTAATTTACAGCACAAGCGATCGCCCTCAGGAAATACTAGCTGCCCATCTATTTAACCTGTATCTGGTAAGCCCTTTAATCAAGACCCAGAAGAGTTACTACCGTCTCGCTCTGTCCGAACCCACTTCGTTTGAGGTTTCCACAGAAAACTAAAGTACAAAGGAATTTTCCACAAAATGTAAAGGGGGATGGTTAAAAGCACTTTTGCAGGGATTTCTGCTCGACAATGCTTTGCCCAAGCAGAGACAATCGCAACTAGAATCATGACTCCAGCACTACCTAAGACAACGGCAGGAGTGTTAGAGATCCCAAGGCGGGTGGCAGCGAGCGCAACAGCCATTGCCAATGCCCACAGCATTACCAGCAAAGAAAGGGGCGGAATCAGCAAATCAAGGGCGATCGCAAACAGATAAAATCGCCGTTTTTGAAACCCTGCTTTGAGGAATCGAGGAACTTGAGTCAAAATAGTTTGTAGGTGTCCATGCTCCCAACGGGTTCGTTGGCTTTTAGCAGCACTGGCTTGTTGGGGCAAAGCACTGGTCACCCGCGCCTCATAACAAAAAGTTGGTGGATGCCCTACTAGCGCTAGATCCAGTCCCAAATTCATGTCTTCAACAATATTGCCGCTCGCCAGAGAAACTTTGTGAATCACGTCCCACGGAAATGCCATACCTGCACCCGTTAGCGGGCAGGGCAAATCTAGCCGATCTAGCCCCAGCGGGCGAACTAAATTTTTGACGGTGAATGCCAGCGTCGAAACAGCATCTTTTGGAGAGGGCTGAGCCGGTTGGTTGAGCAGATAGGTTGCTTGGACAGGACGATTACGAGCGATCGCCAAGCGTGAAATTTGTTCGACGGCTCCGGGCGCAACGATACAATCGGCATCCACCACCACCACCACATCAGGCGGATGATTAGCAAGAAAATTCATGCCAAAGTCTAGCGCATATCCTTTACCACGAAGAGTTTCATCAAAGCGCTCTATCGCGATCGCACCCATTCCTCGTGCAACTGCGGCTGTTTCATCCGTGCAATTATCAGCCACAACCACGAGTTGATCCAAATTTGTCACTTGCCCTACCAAGGTTTCTAAGGTTGCTCCAATACCAACGGCTTCATTATGAGCAGGAATTAAAACCGCAATACGAGGGCGCGGCGAATTTTGCCAAAGCAGCGCTCTTGGCGGAAAAAGCGCGGCGATACATTCAACCATTAGAACTAAGCTTGGAATCAGCAGCAATATTGAAATCACTAATAGGATGATTCCAACTATCAAAAGTCCCCAATCATTAGTTATCAAGTTCGTTATCCTTTGAGAGCTATTTAACAAATGATTTAGCAACCTGATCTCCGTTTTAACAAAGCAGATAGAAAACTCGTCAGCTTGCTATTTGATGGCAACCCCTTCTCTCGTCAAGACCTTACTCCCAATACTCCAACCCTACTGGACTACATCACTCGATTCTTTGAGCTTGCCAAAAAAAGCTGGATGAGCTTCAGATGCCTGAGTTTGTTGAGCGCTAATGGGTACAGCATAAGGCGCAGATTTGCTCTTTCCAGTCCGGTTTGCCACCACACCTATTACTGGTAAATGGTATTTTTCTAGACCAAGCAAGGCTTCTTTGACAAGACTCTGCTTAGTTTTATTTAGGCTAACTACTAACAATAGTCCGTCGGTTTGTGCCGTTAAGAAATTGCTATCGGTAGATGCGCCTAAAGATGGACTGTCATAAATCACCAAGTCATAGCTGCTTTGCAATCGCTTGACTAACCGTTGCATTTCATTAGAAGCAAATAATCGAGTAGCGCTAGGTTGAGCAGAGCCTGCGGTTAATATTGACAGATTGCTTTCCCCAGGCATCTTCTCGATCGCTTCAGATACATCAATCCGTTGTTGCAAGACATCAATTAAGCCTGTTTGATTCGGCAAGTTAAAATGCATATGCAATTGAGGCAAGTAAAAATTTGCATCTACCAATAAAACCCGTTGTCCCATCATTGCAGCCATTAAAGCAAGATTCAAAGCAACTGTTGTTTTACCGTCTCCAAGTTCTACGGAACTAACCACCAGCGATCGCACAGGTGGATTACATAAAAATCGTAGATTGGTATACAACGAACAAAATGAATCACTAAATGAGTCAGCACTTTTTGGCTTGATGTCGGCTGCTGGACTTAGCCCCGTTTTTTGGCTTGGAATCATTCCAAACAGAGGGAACGGTATGGCATTTTGTAAGTCGGCCACAGTTACAAACTGATTGCGGATTTTCTCTCTAAGCAAAGCAGCAGCGACACCCAGAAATGCACCAAAAGCCAACCCCCCTGGAATCATGGGCTGTGCCTTTTTACCGCGTGAGGCGATCGGCTTACCTTTGAGATCCGTGACTAGTTTGGGTTGAGCAATAATTTCCCAAGGAACTTCCTTTTGAGCCGCTTCAACTCGCAACGTCTCACGCTGTAACAAGAACTGATTTAATGTCTTAGTCGCAATATCTAATTGCTGCTGCAACGTATTGTATTGTCGAGTGATAGCAGGAAGCTGATTGAGTCGGCTCTCTAAAGCTGCTTTATTTCGAGCCGTTTCTTGTACGCGCGCTTGCAGCGATTGACTTAAATTAGCAGACTGAACCAGTTGCTTAATCATATCCAACCGTACTGGATCTTGAAACGCTAAGATCTGAGGAGTCTCTGAAACTCCAGGCGAGGACGCACTCAGATTCTGTTGAGACTCTTGAGCAACTAGCTGCTTCAAATTTCTTTGCTGATTACGCAGGCTTCTAATAGTAGGACTGTCTTCATTGAATCGAGCAAGTTTAATTGCAATGACTCCCTCTACTTTTTTAAGCTCCGTCAGCAAGTCTTGATAGCGAGGATCTTGGCTAAGGGTCGCGGCTCCTAATGCCTGCTGTGGAGTAAAACCAAGTTGCTTCTGCAAGACTGAATATAGGGTTGTTTGCTCTCGTAAAAGCGTGTCGGCTTCCAATTTTTTGTCATTGACACCTTTCAATTGATCTGACACTTGGTTACTCTCAAGCACTGGATCGGTTAATCGATACCGCTGTTTAAGAGCCTGCATTTGACTTTCCAACCCCGTGACTCGTTGTTGCAAGGTTGGAAGTTGCTGTTCAATGAACTCTACGCCAGCTTCAGTTCGCACTTTGCGATCGTCAAGACTAAATTTGAGATAGCCTTGAGAGATTTGGTCAAGGACAAAACGAACTTTTTCTGGACTAGACCCCCTATACCCAACTTCGATTGTTCGGGTAGAGTCGAGCAGATTGGTGCCGATCCGAGCTACTGAGAAATCTTGATTCCTTAAATCTCTAGCCAAGGTGTCGGCTGTCACTTCAGGATATCGACTTTGAATGCTTCTGGCAATCTTAGAGAGTCTGTCAGGACTTTGCAAAACTTGCAATAAGGTTGGATAGTCAATACCACTGGCGTTATTGTCTTGTTGAACCTGTGCCCGTGAAATTGCAGAGGGATCTGACAAGCGCCCTTGTGAAGTAATTGGCTCAACTAAAACAACAAAGTTGCCTTCGTAAATTAGCGGAAATGTTCTAGACATTGCCCAGCCTCCAGCGCCCCCCAGCAGGGTCAACCCTAGAACAATTGGAAGGTTTCGCCAAATAGCCCCCACCAAAGGTTGCACCTTAGAGCCACCGCTTTTAGGCTTAGGATCATTAGCTTCTCCGCCCAAATTGCTGGGAGTAGACTGAACCTCTTCCAAATGGTTTTGCCCGTTGAAAGTTAGATTCTGTGCATTTTGTCCGGCTTGCATGGGGTACCTCACCTACAGTCGATTAAGTCTGTTGTCAATTAAGTTTGTTGATAAACAAACACTTCACACTACGCCACCCTGAAGCGCTACCGATTCCCATTTGGAAATAATACGTTCCTGAATCCTGATATTCCGCCGAAAATAGTGAGGGGAACGCCGATCGCATTGATTAAAAAGTCATTCGCTGAGGCAATGAAGGTTCGATTGACAACAACAATATCGTTATTATGGAGTGCAGGATTTCGCGCTGCGCTCAAATTTTGATCCAGATCGATCGAATACTTGCTGCGCGTGATGGTGCCGTCTGGATTAAGACGGATTAAATCTACTCCTTTCTTACTAGCTCGCCCCACTTTGAAACCACCCGCTGCCATAATAGCTTGGTTTAGAGTAGTATTGGGTCTGAGCTTAAGTGAGCCTGGGGCGGTAACTTCGCCAACAATGCTAACTGAAATAGTCTCCGGAGAAAAGTTACTTGCCGCAACTTGAGTTGCCTCTGCTGCATCGAGCTTACTGGCTTTGGGAATGATAATGGTATCGCCATCGCGCAGCAAAATATCCTGATTGAGGTCGCCTTCACGTAAAAACTTCCACAGGTCGATCGCAACAATTTCTTCGCGATCAGTTCGCAACCGCCGAATTTTTACTTCACGAATATTAGCAATTTGAGTGACACCCCCAGCCGACTGAATCGCTTGACTCACCCTAGGCCACTGGTTGCCGCCTTCAGATGCTGTTCTCTGATTGAGACTTGCCTGAGAAACTTCATTACTAATGACACTAATAATGTAGGAGCCAGGACGATTAACTTCTCCAATCACACCAACTTTAAGCGGTCTAGGAGCCAATAAACTAATCGTCACTAGCGGGTTACGAACGAAACGACCATATTTTGCAGAAATTACCGCCGCTGCTTGTGTTAGCGTCAACCCTTGAACCGGAACACTTCCGACCCAAGGTAAGTTAAGGGTGCCATCTAATAAAATTGTATATCGTGGCTCCAATGCTAGCTCTGGAGCAATATCAAAGATTTCAGCCCTGACAATATCTCCGGCCCCTAGGGTATAAGCATCCCCTAAGATCGTGCCTGGCTTAATATCTGAAGGAGGCGCAGACTCCGGTAGTGGAGTTCTTTGTTCAAAAGGTATAGGATTTGGCGGGGGCATGCTCTGAGCCAAAACAGACAAAGGCTGAGTTGTTCCAATCAGAGATGACAAAACGATTCCTGCAATAGAGCGAGGGTTTCTCCTAATCATCATGTTTTGTCTAAAGGTGACAAGGTGTAAAGAATTTACTTGGGTAACGGTCACAGATGCTTCATTTTATAGCTTGCTCCAGTTGGTTCACTATTTCACTATGTGGATCAACTTAGTTGTTCAATCTGAAATATCTGAACCTTATTGAAAAAAACAGATCGATACACCCGTGAAACTACTATATTTTGGGAAATTCTGCTGCACTGAGAAAGCAGCCTACACTCAGTATGGAGTTTCTCTATAAGAAGATTTCAGATTGACAGTACTACTTTATGTAAAATTTACGCCACTTCTAACATATCCCACGGCATAAAAAGAATAGATAAAGATCTGCTTAACAATATCTGATCAAGTATTCTTGATATGGTTGCTGAGACTAAGATGCAGCAGACGAGTTTTCTAGGGTGTTCTACGCACAGGTTTGATTGGTTCTGCTAAATTCGAGATTGATGTGTCGATACTCTATATATCTTTAACAAAACTATTGTTTGGACTCTCTAGGTCGGCTGATCGCCCTAAGATCGCGTCTGTTGAATGGTTATAAGCACCCGTTCATCAAATTGCCAATCAATGCTTTAGGGAATATTTACTAACCCTGTTTTCATAATGCAGAACTACTTCTGACTTACTCAATAGATTTTACCTGCCTACTTTATCCCTCTAATCTGAGCCTAACTTATCTGAGCCTAACTTATGGGTGGTAATGCGTTTGTTTCCTTGATGATGTTTTCTTGGATTCCAGCCGTTTTGTATATTTTCAAGCGGTATCCAGCCCGACAGGCAATGATCATGAGCTTTATATTTGCTTGGCTCTTCCTGCCGGTGGCAAGTTTCAAACTTCCTGGAATTCCGGCTTACACAAAGATGTCAGCCGCTTGTTATGGAATTTTGCTAGCAACATTTCTATTCGATCCCAAACGAATCAGGTCATTTAAATTTAGCTGGATTGATATTCCCATGGTCTTATGGTGCACTAGCCCTTTTATTAGCTCCGTTACTAATGGCTTTGGAGCTTATGATGGCTTTTCAACCACGCAGACGCAAATTGTAACGTGGGGAGTCCCCTACTTTTTAGGGCGCATTTATCTAGATAGTTTTGCTGGATTGCGTCAATTAGCGATTGGGCTATTTATCGGTGGATTAGTTTATGTTCCCTTTTGCTGGTATGAAAGCCGCACCTTTTCCAGTCTCCATATTCTCGTCTATGGCTTGGATACAGGGCGGGAGGTCGGTCAGTCTATTCGCTACGGAGGCTATAGACCGCAAGTATTTTTAGAACATGGTTTGATGCTCGGTGTATGGTTAATGACTGCTTGCCTTATGGGTATTACATTATGGCGAACAGGCGTCAAACGAATACTCAACCAGCCAATGGGGCTATTAATGGTGATTTTATTAATTACCTTTATCATTTCGCGCTCAACAGGAGCCTACGCGCTTTTTCTGATAGGGCTAGCCATTCTTGTCGTTGCTTGGCAATTTCGTACCGCTATTTTGCTATGGATACTCATTTTGGGAATTTGCTGGTATCTATACATGGGTGTTGCCGGAACTTTTCCCAATAAGCAAGTCACTGATACCTTATCCCAAGCATTTGATGCCGAACGAGTCGCCTCCGTCAAATTCCGATTTGACAATGAAGACATATTAGGTGCTAGAGCGCGTGAAAGAGCGCTATTTGGGTGGGGTGGTTTTGGCAAAAATCGAGTGTTTGATGAGTATGGAAAAGATATTTCCGTTACCGATAGCTTATGGATCATTGCATTTGGACTTCAGGGTGCCTATGGTTTAGCAACATTAACAGCATCCATCTTGTTGCCCGTTATCAGTTTTTGCATACGCTATCCTGCAAGACTATGGTTACGTCCAATAGTAGCTCCGGCTGCGGCTTTAGCAGTATGTATTACGCTTTATATGTTTGATTCTGTGTTAAATGCCATGATCAATCCAATTTTCATGTTGGCGGCAGGCGGTTTGGCAACTGTTTCTGTGCAGTCATCTCAAGCTTCTACTGCCCAACTAAGGGGACAAATGGCAACAGTATCTTGAAATTCTCAGTAGTTAGGGTATCTTGACCGTTAATTTATCTGGTGAATGTGTAAAGCTATCGTGTTTAAAGCTATCTGCTAGACAGAAGCATGTAAAAAATATGACTGGGCTTAAGCTTTAGGCGGTAGCTGTGGGATTATGCCGCTCAGTTTGGCTGAAACGAACCAACTCATGAGGGATTGGGTCAGCGAAGAAGTGAATCCGCAGTATTTTCAAGACTTGCGGCACTCAAAGCGGTTGGCAAAAAAGGTGTGAGTATGGAGCTAATATCCCAGTGAGAGCATACCAAAAGCAGCAAGCAGTGCGCCAGAGAGTCAAAGCGTCTATGGGTTCTGGTCGAACGAGTAGGTGAAGAACAGCGAGAGATTAGAGAGTCACCGAGCGGCAGTCGGGGCATGAGGGCAGCAGGCAGAGATGATGTTGGCGATTCAGGACACCACTCAGGACTCCACGGATTTTGATTTCAGCAGCCACCGACATCCCGAAGCACTGGGATACATCAATCAAAGTGAGCAACACAAAATCCAGGTGCCTAGTTGCTTAGGGGTGAGTAGAGCAGGAGAACCGTTAGGGTTGTTGAGTCAATCTTGTTGGATGTGAGCACTGCGCCGTGGCAAGCGAGAACAACGACGCACATGCCCATTGAGTAGAAAGAAAGCTATCGCTGGTTGAAAACCACAGCAGAAGCAGAAGCAGGATTTGAATCTGATACCAAATTAAATTAGAGAGATTACAAATCCGATCAACTGAGTGACGTAAGTTGGAGAGCCTAACAATGGCTAGAGTAAGTGCGATTCCCGTAGGGATCGTTTCACGAGTCGCCATTAAAGAAAGCCTCGATGAGTTAGGCGAACGTTTACGACACACAGAACAGCCAGAGACTCCAAAGAGCGGTTACAAGTGCTGTACTGGCTCAAACAAGCGAAAGCCCCAAGTATCAGTCAGATTGCGGTGGCGATTGGTAGACATCGAGGCACTGTGCAAAAGTGGTTAGCTCTCTATAATTCCACGATAAGACTTCATTGTCCCAAACACGCTAGTCCTAAACTATGCACTTTCAGTGCAAGACTTTAGTTGCTACACACTTCTGGGTTAGATAGCTTGTCGGAGTAAAGTTCGCTATTTGCCAATCTCACACTCCACGATGCATTCAACGAAGCCCCAGAACTGGGCTTTAGCCCTTGAGGAACCTATGCACTTTCAAGTGCATAGTGGTTCAGTTTTAGGCTTTCAACTTTCATGCCAGTACAGCTTATGCCTGTTAGGTGGCATCACTTACTAATTAAGCAGTCTCAACGCATGTTTATATAAATTAGCATTTTAAGATTTTGATTAGCATTTTAAGATTTTGCCTTTGAAGTATTTTTGTAAGCACCTTCTCTTTTGCAAGAAGAGTTTCTACACATAATCTCAAATTGAGTGAATTGGCAGATGGCTTCTGTATATCACTTCGGTAGTATCATTATGTAAAGGATGGAGAAAAAGAAACCATCTGCTCCCGTCGCAATTGCTCTCGAATCTTTTGATTGTAGTGATGAATGAAATTCCAAATCGCTCCAATGTGATTCTCTAACTTCTTCGAGAACGATAAAGTTTGGCGCACTAAGCGTGAAATGCGTTGTCGTAACGTGTTATTCAACCGCTCAATATAGCTGGTTAACCCAGAATCCTTGTCTACTGCAAAATGTCGTTTGCTCGGTAGCACACAGGCATAGGCTTCCCAGTGGTCGGTGTAGATCCGGGCATATTGTCGATAGCGGCGCGGCAGGCTATCCCATAGGGCTTGCGTTGACTCGGCAGAACGATCACCGACATGACACCCAATGATTTTGCGGGTCGCTACATCCATTGCTAACCAAACCCATTGTTTATTGCCTTTGTCATCCACCAAAGACCACAACTCATCCATCTGAACCGTCAACCTTGCGGTTGTTTTGGGCAGCACCTCAGCTTGTTGGCGCACCTGCTCATAGGTCTGATTGACGTACTGTTGCAACCAACTTTCCGACAGCTTCAGGACTCTAGCAATCCCCGCTAAAGGAATCCGCTCTAGCAATAACCGATCAATTAGAGCCTTGGTATCTTGATCCTTGGGCTTCCACTGGGGATCTTCGACAAACTGACGACCACAGTCTCGGCATTTATGGTTTTGCTTGCCCCGGCGAGTTGTCCCGTTTTTCATGATGTCATCCGATCCACAATTCGGACAGATTAAGTATGGTTTCATGGTTGATCTCGGTTTACTTAAGCCGTTGGCTCTATTTTCCCTCACCCTTTACGAAAAAGCACTACCATCACTTCAAATTGGTTGGATTAGCGGAAACTTTTCGTACAGTACGCTGGAATAGGTGAGTCAGTGGAAAATTTCCGCACATTTTCAGATGGGTGTGAGGCAACCGCGATCGCCCTGGCATTGATTGAAGCAAGCGCGATCGCCACCCTCACGCCACGCCAACCAACTTAGCGCTCAGATCCCACATCCGCTGTCCCTTTTCCTCATCGCGGGCTTGGGGTGAAACTTGTCGGATGAACGATTTGCCATCTTTCTTCTGACGATTGCCCCAGCTAAAGTAGGCACCCGATTGCTTATACTCTGGATCGGCAACCACCATTGCCACCCGCTCACCAGATAGCTCCTGGGATACATAGCCACCTGTAATATTTTTTTGGAACCAGGGGAAGATTTTTTGGAATAGGGGATAGTGATTGCGGAACAAGGGCGTATCTGCCACACAACCCGGATAGAGTGAGGTGAAGGTGATGCCCGTGGAATCGTGATAGCGGCGGTGCAGTTCCCGCATGGTCAACACATTGCAGACTTTGCTGTCTTTGTAAGCTTTGACGGGTTCAAACTGTTTGCCGTTGATCATCGTGATTGGCGCTTTGAAGCCTGCGGTAAATCCTTCAAAGTTGCCCAAATCGGGCTGGGGTGGAATCTTGCCGCCCAGTTCGTCGGGGTTATGGGTGACGGTGCCCAAAATCACCAAGCGCGGATCAGCGGAGTGTTTCAAATCTTCCATCATCAGGTTGCACAGCAGGAAATGACCGAGGTGATTGGTGGTGACGGTCAGTTCATAGCCTTCGGGACTGTAAAGCGGTTCTTTGATTAGGGGCATATAAATCGCAGCGTTACACACCAACGCATCGACCGACTTGCCACTGTCACGAAAGGTTTGGACAAACTGGCGGACGCTGTCTAGAGAACCTAAGTCAATGTGCAAAATGGTGTAGCTGTCGGGTGCCATGCCCACAGATTCAGCCGCCTGTTTAGCTTTAGGTAAATCTCGACAAGCCATGACCACATGCCATCCCCGCTTGGCAAGAGCTTTGGCGGCATATAAACCCACTCCAGAGGAGGCTCCGGTGATAATTACTGTTGAAGTTTTTTGTGGTTCCATTTTTTTAAAAGCTCCGTTGATCGTCGTGCTTATCCCCTCGGACGATCGCACACTCTTTATCTTACCGATGAGACTGTACCAGTTCAGCAGTTGAACCGTGAAAATGTTTTGCAGTCTGCGTTCTGCTTGACGCAACAAAGATATGTTGTTTTGTGTCTTTCTGAGGGCATCCCCGGCTGAGGCTCGAATTGTTGGGCATCCTAAAGATAAGGTATCGAAAGATACAAAATTATCGAACATTCATTTATTTTCTAGATAAAAGACGTATTAGCTATGGCGAACTCTTTGCTGTCGGATGCCAGCCAACGACTGGAAGAAGCGTTGAAGCATACTTCCATTTCTGAGGATGCGATCGAGTCCTTGAAATTTCCTAAAGCCAGCCTCAGTGTTTCGATTCCCGTACGGATGGATGATGGCTCTTTGCAAGTATTTCAGGGCTATCGGGTGCGCTATGACGATACTCGCGGTCCCGGCAAGGGCGGCGTGCGCTATCACCCGAATGTGTCCATGGATGAGGTGCAGTCGCTGGCATTTTGGATGACCTTTAAGTGCGCGGCGCTGGGATTGCCGTTTGGCGGGGCGAAGGGCGGGATTACGGTGAATCCCAAGTTGCTGTCGCGGCTGGAACTGGAGCGGTTAAGTCGGGGATATATCGACGCGATCGCTGACTTCATTGGACCCGATGTCGATATCCTCGCGCCCGATGTCTACACCAACTCCATGATCATGGGCTGGATGATGGATCAATACAGCATCATCAAGCGCTGCATTTGTCCGGCAGTCGTTACCGGCAAACCCATCAGCATGGGCGGTAGCGTAGGACGAGAAGCCGCCACCGCTCTTGGAGCCTTTTTTGTCATCCAGGCAATGCTGCCTAAGTTTGATCAAGCGCCTCAAGCCACCACCGTTGCCATTCAAGGGTTTGGCAATGCTGGCGGCACTTTGGCAGAGTTATTGTTCCAGGCGGGCTATCGAGTGGTGGCAGTCAGCGATTCTCAAGGGGCAATTTATGCCAAAAATGGGCTAGATATTCCCGCGATTCGCAACAATAAAGAACTAACTCGTGGAATTCGAGCGCCCTATTGCGATGGCAGCGTTTGCACCACCCCCGCCCAGGAAGTGTTGACGAATGAAGAACTGCTAGGGCTAGATGTGGATCTACTGATTCCGGCAGCCCTGGAAAACCAGATTACAGAAGCCAATGCTCACTTAATCAAAGCCAAACTCGTATTTGAAGTCGCCAATGGACCGATTACATCCACTGCCGACAAAATCTTAGAAGAAAAAGGCATTTACGTCTTTCCAGATATTTTGGTAAATGCGGGCGGTGTAACCGTCAGCTATTTTGAATGGGTGCAAAACCGCAGTGGCTTGTATTGGACGCTAGATGAAGTTAACCAAAAGCTGAAAAGCCGGATTGTGGAAGAAGCCGATCGCATTTGGTCAGTCTCGCGCGACATCGGCATTTCACTCCGCACTGCCGCCTATGTCCACGCCATCAGCCGTTTAGGAGAAGCAATCAGCGCCAAGGGTACACGGGACTATTACGTGAATGGGCACGGGAAGCATTAAGTTTTACGCTCACTATGCGCCATGCAGCACTGCCTTAATTGCTTAGCTCTCACCGCCATCTTTACCTAATACCGTGAGTGATTCATCATTTTGAGGAATTCGCACATGGAGAGAGCGGATAATTGTTAGCCAGTGGTGATCGTCGGTAAAATAGCCCAGTTCGGCAAGGTAATCGCGGTATCCCAAATTTTCATAGGAACTTCCCCCTGTCGGAATGGGAATGTGTTTATCGTGGTCGGTTTCTAGGCAGGGATAGGCTTCGGTGCTGTGGGGAGTTTGATGATCGATGTCGATATTGGTGACATCGTGAATCCGCAGGGTTAGCTGTTTTCCACCTTGTTGTCGCAAGGATTCTTTATGGGAATTGGCGACTTCCCAATAGGCGTAGGCTTGATCTGAAGTGCGAGGCACTAGGATAATGCGGCGATCGGGTGCGAATGTGGAAGAATCGGTTTCGACGCGATCGCCCTCTACCGTTGAGCTTCCTTTGTCTAAAAAGGATTTTGCCATCGCTCCCACCCCAGCAACAGCAGCGGCTCCACCCGCCAGCGCTGTACCCGCCCGACTCTTAACATCTTCTGTCAGCTTAGAAGTGGTTTGGGTCGCCGTGTCAAATCTATTAGATGCGGCTTCAGACACTTTGTCGGCTGCGTTTTCTAACCGACTAGCCAAGTTGGCGGCGATACCTGGAGACGGCGACGCGGCTTGGTTCGAGGTGGATATCTTAGCGGCAGCAGCGGCAGCAGCAGCAAGTGCGCTAGGGGGAGTAGCCACTGGCACAGCAGGCACCCGAACTGCATCAGACTTGGCAAGTTGAAGCCAGCGATTGTCTGGAGTGAAATAGCCTAAATCTGCAACATAGTCGCGATCGCTTCGGGAAATTGGCACCCGCTTATCAGTATCCAAGTCGTTGCAAAGATGCTGTTGGCTGCTGTGCGCGGGATAGCGATCGAAATTTATATCCGTCACATCATGCACCCGCAGGGTCAAATTTTCTCCGCCCTGCTGTTTTAAGGTTGCCTTACTCTCCTCAGAAACTTCCCAATAGGCGTAGGCGCTGTCAGCGTTGCGAGGCACCAGAATAATTCGATCAGGGTTAGCGGCTACCACTGGAGCCACTGTTCCAGGTGCCACAGAAGGCGGGGATACACCTGCCAAACTCAACCCAGCAACACTCCCTACCGCAGCGGCTCCTGCTCCTGATGCGATCGCCTCAGTGCTCATTGAAGTGTTGACTGGAGAGGCTGCGCCTGCTGCTGCGTTTGCGGCAAAACCAATCTTTTCCGCAGGGGTGCAGGCAGGAACCCGCACAGCCTCAGAACGGGCAAGCTTCAGCCAGTCCCCATTTTCAGCTACATACCCTAGTTCTGCCACATAATCGCGATCGTCTAAAGCAATGGGCAAATGCTGATCCTGTTCATTCTCCTGCACATCAAACTGTTTAATACTATCGGCACTATCGGCTGACTGCCGTGTCAAATCAACACTGGTGACATCATAGAGACGTAATGCTAGGGTGCGCCCTGATTGACTGCGAAACGCTTCCTTATCCTTGTCAGATAGTTCCCAGTAGGCGTAGGCATTACGGCAGGTTTGAGGAGTCAAAACGATTCGGCTGCGATCGCGATCCACAGCCGCAATGGGCGCGGCAACCGGAGCGGCGGAAGACCGTCCCTTCATTGCTGCCAACAAACCGCCCAATCCCACCAGCGGCAACACCAACCACCACCAGGGAAATGGACGGGTCTCGGTAGCCACCCTGGCAGAGGCATCAGCGGTTTGAGTTTCAGCGGTGGGTGTAACAGTAGGATCTGTTGCGGCAGGCTCACCGGTGGGAGAAACGCTGGCAGAGGGTTCAACGGTTGCAGCGGCAGTTGGACTGGGAATACTGATTACACCAACAGGAGGCTTAGTTTCAGCAGACTTGGCTGCTTGAGCGACTGCCTGTCCTGGTTGGGAAACCGCAATGCCCAAAAAAGCGAGTGTTGCGGGATCTGGCTCACCCTGATAGACATAGCCACGATGCTGAGAGAACGGGTAGCGTGGGTCACTGGGCAAGGTTTCATGCAACGGCAGCACTTTTACATTGGGTTGATCAACGACTTGATCTGCGATCGCATAACCGATGCCGTCTTTACCGAGTTTTTGAATGATCGCCGCTGTACTATCTTCCGCAACTGTGGTGGCATTACCGCCCGTTTTAAACGGTTTACCTTGAAATACCGTGTATTGGCTCAACGCTCGCCGAGTATCGCTGAAGTCAGGGCGATCGACCATGCGAATAGCACCGGGTGCGCCACCAAGTTGCGACCAATCTGTGATTTCACCGCGATAAATCTTAGCAAATTGGTCAAATGTGATGCTCTTTTTAAATGGATTATTCGCGCCAACAATAATGGCAACTTTCTCTCGCTCAATGGGAGTTTCAATTAACCCTTGAGCCTTTTCTGCTTGAGTCAGCGGACGACCCACTGCTACTATGCTTACCTTGCCATTGAGCAAATCTTTCAGCGCCTTATTCGTGCCAATTGCAGCTAAATCAACGGTCGTTCCTGCAAATTTGTCTTGAAAGCGTTTTTTAAGAGATTCATTCACCAACACCATGCTGCTGGAGCCATCCACTTTGATGAGAGTGCCGCTTGGAAGAGATTCGGGCAGCTTCAAGGTTGGCGCGGCTGGAGTAGTCTGTGCTGCGATCTTTTGTGGCTCTAACCCGCTTAATGAAGAGAAGAAGAAAACGGGGGTTACTGCAATAGCAAGCAAGAGTCTTAGGCGCATTTGAAGAACACCCTCCCAGTTAGCCATAGGATCACTTCCTTTTTTTCGTATAGTTCTGACAGAGAATAATACTAGAGATAAATTGCTCATAACGCAATCATCAGCGATACAAACATAACAATGGCTTCAGACTTGACTCAGTAGACCTTAAGAAGGGGACTTTACCATCTTTGATTGAGTTCTTTCCTAATTTTGGGAGGGTGAGAGTTAATATTTTGCCAAGCTGATTAACATCAGCTTCTATAGTGATCAGTATTCAAATTATTTAATGCTAGCTGTGTCGTTTTTACTCAATCGGTTTTCATTGCTGCTGACTAAAATCTTAATGGTTGGCATTATTTGTATTCTCGGATTGCACTTGATTTGCGCGGCTCCAGGGCGATCTCAAGTGCTTCCGGGTGCTGACACTCAGCAAGAAATCGGGGCTGAACCCGGCGCTGTGGTGTTAGATGGTAAAACTCTCTTTGAAATTCGCAGTAACTTTGGTCCTCTTTCTGCACTGCAACGGGCAAATCTAGCCAATGAACAACTCACAAAAGTTGCGAGTAACTCACAAATTTTGCCTGAATCTGTTCGAGCAGAAAAAGCTCAAGGTATTACGCTAATTGTGGCGGGCAAAAAGAACATTCATATTACAACAATCACGCCAGATGATGCCAAGGCTGAAGGGCAAACTCAGGAAGCTCTGACCCAAGACTATGTGGCGGCAATTCGATCTTCTATCATCACTTTCCGAGAACAACGCAGTGCTGAAAAGATTTTGCGTGGAGTTGGATATGCGATTTTAGCGACACTATTGCTTTGGTTAACAATTCAGCTTCTAAACAAATTGTTTGCAGTCACGTTAGACCGCTCAAAAATCTGGTTGGAACAATGCAGCGATCGCCTTAAGAACTCCAATAGAGGGGTCTTGGCAATTACACCTTTCATCACCATGATTCTACATTTTGCAGAAATAGGGCGAAGTGTGTTGTACCTATTTTTAGCTTGCGTTTATCTATTTATGATTTTCGGTTTTTTCCCTTGGACTCAAGGTTTAAGCAGTAACTTTTGGGCAATCATTGGCGCAACTTTGGCAGAGACTGAACGAGCAATTGTTGGATATTTGCCCAACCTGTTCACCCTAGTTTTAATTGTGTTTATCACCCGTGAAATTCTGTCATTTATTCATCTGTTTTTCAAAGAAATAAAACTTGGTAATATCTCATTGCCTTGGTTTTATGCAGATTGGGTGCAGCCTACATTTCAACTAATACGCTTTTTCGTTTTTGCACTAGCACTGGCGATCGCAATGCCTTTTCTGCCAGGGTTTAAGTCACCCGCTTTTCAAGGAGTTTCACTCGTCATTAGCGCGTTATTAACCTTAGGAGCCGCCAGCGCAGTCTCTAACATTATCGGCGGATTCATCGTGGTTTATACTCGCTCATTTCAAATTGGAGATATGATTAAAATTGGTGAACTCGTCGGAATTGTGCTTGAAAAAGATGTGTTAGTGACTCGAATTTGCACCCCTAAAAATGTAGTCATCACAATCCCAAACTCAACCATCTTAAGCAGCAATGTGATCAACTACAGTACGTTAGCAAAAGACCTAGGAGATACTACGGGTTTAGTTCTACATACAACCATCACTTTAGGCTATGACATACCCTGGGAGAAAGTTCATAAAGTTCTCATTGAGGCGGCTCAAGCAACTCCTCAAATTTTAAGTGAGCCAGCGCCTTTTGTTCTGCAAACTAGCTTGAACGACTTTAACGTCAGCTATGAACTAAACGCTTTCACTGATTGTCCTGAACATTCTCCTTTCATCTATTCAGACTTACATAAGAACATTCAAGACAAGTGCAACGAAGTAGATATTGAAATCATGTCTCCAAGCTTTCTTGCCTTAAGGGATGGCAATCACAGCACGATTCCCGAAAACTATTTACCTGATGATTACGAAACTCCAGGTTTTTGTATTGATGCCTCTAAGAATCAGCGATCTCAATGATCCAAAGAGGCAAGCAATCAGGCGCATCCCAGTCTTGCAAGTTTGCCCTCACCCCTAGCCCCTTCTCCCTGGAGAGCAGAGGAATTGGCTTCAAAGTCCCTCTCCCAGAGCGAGAGAAATTTAGGGTGAAGCTACAAAGATGGGATGCACTCTGAGCAATCGTCTATCGACCTTGATAGTTATCTTTAATCCACAGCCGAAGTTCGGCTTCAGACTCTGCATAAACACAGTTGCCAGTTTGTGGATCGAAGGCATACCACCAGGCATCTCTAGCACTATCAACAAACTGAGAAACTTGCAGTTCAGTTTTGCCAGATAGAATGTTGTCCAATCGTTTTTGAATAGTAGTTAACCAGTGCGATCGCGGTTCCAAGGGCAGAACTTCTTGTTCTACCTGTCTTTTTTCTTGCTCCAACAGTTGAACAAGTTGCAAGTCATTGGAATTTCTAGCTCTTTGCAACCGTTGAGCCAGAGAGGTCATGATATTGTCCCGATGCCGAGAAAGAAGCGGGTCATCGTAGACATGAAGAGTATTAGCCATAAAATTCTACCGAGGAAATGAGCAACAAAAATTTTCCTCTCCACTATAATTATAGAATTAATTCTGTATCAAAAACTACTTAATAGATTTTTCTTGAGATTAAAGACTGCTTATATCCAAAAATGACGCGACCAGCACTTTACAGTGAACTAATTGCGTCATAGGTAGCTTTCTTCTGAAAAAATGGTGTGCCTGCCTTGAAACTGAAGCGATCACAACTTAAATCGATGGAACTAATCGATGGAACTCTAAGCGTAATTTCAGGAGGACTGTCTGGTGTTGTCATAGGAGGCAAATCTGGCTAAGGCAGCCAGGATAGATTCAAAAGCAGATAAACCCTGTCGTTTTCCCGTGCTGACCACAGAACACACTGCCGCAAAGAGATCTCTGCCCCAATCAAGACGGAAACCATTCGTGACCTTGCGAAAAATCACACTCCACCGCAGGGCTTGTTCATTGGCATTGATTGGTCGGTGGAATGCTCAAGTCGTCATCCAAGAACAGAAATAAGTTGTCCTGTAACTTGCGATAACGCTCTTGGAGCCGCATCCCATCGGCTTGGGTAAGCGAGAGACCAGCACTGCTTTGAAGTTATGAAGCTAACTTGAAGGCTTCTACAAATAAGCTATAGATTAGCCCTATTTTTAGCGCATTCAGAACTTGCATGGGCAGCGATCGGGCAGCGGCAGAAGGAATGCTGTAGGCAAAGCGGCTAATGGTTTCCGTGATCGCCACCAAGATTGCCGATGCCACAATATCCAAGTCTGCTCTTTGTCCAGAAATGCTAGAAACAGCAATTCCTAAAAAGTTTCCTAATAGCAAACTAATCAGCAGCAAAGAAAATCGCCGCCAAGGATTAAGGAAGAAATTACCCAATCCACCCACGATATTGTCAAGCAGTGTAGTAATTCGAGTATTTTGCATGGGAGCACTACAAAATCAGGGCTTGAATTCGGAACCTTTTTAACTTTTATCTATTCTCATCCCTAAAACATCCTGAATTTTTGGGGATACAAAACTCTATGGGCGAGCGATCGAGAAAGTTGTTATTACTAGAGTAGTAGCATGGTTAGCAGACGGGCAATGCGAGAAATTATCAGGGATATAAAGGTTAGACGAGTCTCTACGATCGCAACCTTAGCAGGAGTAATATTGTTGACAATTCTGGGTAGCTGGGGGGCTGCTCAATGGCTCTTTGAACTATTGCCCGCGGCACAAGTTAATTCTTTGCCAGACGCAACCTTAAGTGCGCCCAACAAGATTAGCCAGCCAACCGTAGTTTCAACCTCGCTGGCTCAAGGGCAACCTGTGGGCGCGATCGCCCCAAAAAGTATTACAGCCGCCAAAACAGATCTCAACGCGATCGCGGCTGTACAAGGATTACTCCGCGTGGGTAATCCAACCGAGCATCCGGTACGAGTTGCCGTTTTGCTAAAGAAACCCGGCGTTAAGGAGTCTGCCGATCAAAATCAAACAAGCTACGAAGCCCCTGCCCACTGGGATTTCGATCCGGGGGAAGGCAGCGAAACAGGTCTGCTTCTGTCCCTACCCAATCGCCAAATCAAACTTAAAAAAGGTGATGTTTTGGTTGCCTTTGCCCAAGATGGCTCTCGTCGCTATTGGGGACCTTATGTCGTCGGTGAAACCTCCAGTCCTGCTTGGACTCCAAAAGTTGCCGAATGGCGACTCACCTTGCAACCCTAAAGTCCGGCAAACCATTCGTAGCTTTGGTCTTCCCAAAAGCCTCGGCGGGGTAGCAATTTGCTCACTAACGTCACCTGAACCACCCATTTGCTTAACTTGTAGCCTAGCTTAATGGGGGAGGCAAGCCGGAGCGGTGCCCCATGGTCGATCGGTAAGGGTGCGCCATTTTTTTCATACGCCAGCATGGTTTGGGGATGCAGGCAGGACGCTAGATCCCAACTTTCATAGTAGCGATCGGCAGAAATGAAATAGGCATACTTTACATCCGGTTTTGGCTGTGCCAGTTGGATCAACTCCCGTAACGGCACTCCGCCCCACTGAACGATCGCCGCCCAACCTTCCACACATACATGCCGAATCACCATCGACTTCCTCGGCATCGTTTGAATCATCGACATATCCAAGCTCAGCGGATTGTTTACTTCCCCATCCACCACCAGCCGAAACTCATTCAGGTTGATGTTTGGCGTGAAATCATAGGTATTTACAATCAGCGCGTTGGGTTCGATCGCGCTTACCGGAAACTCCGGCACCAGAGTTTGGGGCTTGAGCAAAAGTTCTTCCACCTTCTGATTCAACGGCTCAGTTGCCTTCCCCGCCAAACTCTCCGCCAACGTTAGCACCGAACCACCCACCAGCATTCCACCCAGCGAATAGCCCGACAATCGCAACAGATTCCGGCGATTAATTGGACTGTTCGAATTCAACTCTGTCATGTCTTTTCTTTATTTCCTACTCGCCACTCGCCACTCATTCAAAGCATTTCATCCCACAGCATCGAATTCACCAACCGCTCCCCGCCTGCTTTGAGCGCCAAAAGAGAGTGGGAGATCGCAAACCCAATCACCAGCGGCACTGAGGCAAAATGCACCACGCGCAGGGCAAACCAATCCCCAAAGCAGTCTACAATCCAGGGAAATTGAGCCGGTTTATACATCCCCAGTCCCGTAAACAGCGCTAGCAGCAAGATGGGAATAATGGACGTGTAGACAATTCGATGCCATGCGTAAATCTTGCGCTTAGGATTTTTGCCGACTTGCAGTGCCTTCACATCATTTTTGCCGACAAACCGATGTTGCCAACGTTGGGTAACTAGCACGTACACGCCATACCACAGCAGGTTTAATGAAAACACCCACATCGCCGCAAAGTGCCAATGCCGTCCCCCTGCCAGCCAACCGCCCAGCAGAAAAAATGGGGGAATATGCCAGCCTTCCCGCCCACCAAACACCGGGTTCGCATTATAAATCTGTAAACCGCTCATCAGCATCAGGGTCAAACTAATGATGTTGACCCAGTGAAACAATTTGGCAGGAAGCGCTTGCAGCGATCGCGGAGCTTTCACTTTAAAGTCTTGTACGTTTGCCACTTCAGTAGACTCAGGATTCATCGCAACAGTTTGTTACACAACTGACTTCTACTCTAGCGGATGCAAATCCCTTCTGCACCGGCTTTTCACAAATCCCTGCTTCCTAACTCATTCCTTTTAGCGGCAGCGCCGACCGACCCTATCTCATCCAGTTTGAGCCACTCAAAGTGTTTAGAAATGCCAAAATTTTGGCATTTCTAAAAAAATTACATAACTTAGCATTCGCCCTATTTTTCTCGACCTATTCCACATCCTTTCCACAGCGAACCTCCTTTTTTTCCCCATCCTATCCACAGGTTTTCCACAGATTTTGATTTGTTTTCCACAGACAGTACGAAGGAATCGGACTTTCCCATGTTAGCGTCAGACTCTTACTTTTCTTTTTCAACAGCCTCCTTTAAGCGGAGTTTTTGTAAACTTAAGTAACAAAAAATGGCTGAAAAGCCCACTTTCTCGTAAATCTTTTTTCAATCGAAAGCAGCCTGCAATATTTCTCAACATTGACAACCCAAGCAATTCAACTGAGAATGGGGCGACTGACACCTAATATAAGCCTGACCTCCAAAAGCAAAATCCACAGTGTTGCAATCAGATATTGTGGATTGTTCAGATTCGCTAAGGAGTTTGGCTGGCTTTGCTGTCGGTGTAGTTATTGTCTCTGTCTAACCCTCTTTACCTGTGCAAGAGTAGAAAATCTATGGATCCCACCGTTAGTTTGCTTGTTGAAGTACCCGAAATTTTGCATGAATCGCTTCAAGGTTATTTAGAAATGCGCCCCGATTGGGATCAAGACCGAGTTATCACCGCAGCATTGTCACTGTTTTTATTGCAAAATCAAACTGAAGCATCCCCCGAAAAATTGAACCATCGGCAAGCCTCTCGAATTTATCTAGATGCATTGTTCAAGCGCCCAATTGGACAAAACTAGCTTGCAGTCAGCCTTAGTCAATCCTGTCTTAACAGCATTTAAGACTCACAAATAGAACACTGCTGTGGCTTTTTTGTAATCCGATGCCCCATGACTTATCAGATCTCAGCAACTAAGCTCCAGACTTATCATCGGTGTCCTTACGCTTATTCTCTTCGCTATGAGCATCGGCTAACGACCCCTGAGTTTTTTGGGTCAGCCGCTCTAGGGAATGCACTGCACCAAGCTTTGGCACAATGTCATCGGGATTGGCATTATCGTTTTCCACTGCCGCCTATTCAATGGGTGCATCAGTGCTGGCAAGAGCATTCTGCTGGGTTAAGTGAGGGTCAAGTGATTGAAGGCACAAAAATTTTAGAGCAATACTATCGAAAGTGTATTGCTAGCGAAATTTCCATCCATCCACCTTTGGCGGTGGAGGGCAAAATTCAGGCGTATTTGCAAGTAGAAAATCTGGAGTTTGTCGTATCAGGTCGTTATGACCGGATTGACTTTTTACAGGATGGCGGCTTGGAGTTGATTGATTATAAGTCAGGGCGTGAGGTTCGGTTGCCCGATGCGTCGGAGATGGATATCCAGATTGGGCTTTACTACCTTGCGTTGGAGCAAACCTATCGCCAAAGTTTGCAATATCTAAGTCTGTTGTTTTTACGCACTGGTGAAAAGGTTCGGTTTAAAGCAACAGGGGAACACCGAAAACAGGTGCAAACGATGATTGGAGACTTGGCGGTGCGACTGCGCCACGATCGCGACTGGGAGCCAACACCGGGTAAACAGTGCGATCGCTGTACCTTTGCCAGATATTGCCCTTCAATAACCGCAAACCCCGCTCCTGTGCCAGACACTCGATCTAAACCTCAACTACAACTGGCATTGAATTTCGCGTAGTTGACAGAGAGTTTGATAGTTTTCGCTAATAATGAGTGGGTGATAGTCGTTCAACGATAGATTAGGATTGCATTCTAAGGGAGTTGCGTTCTAAAGGGTCGTTTTCTCCTATCACCTACTTTTTTCTTGTTGAAGCTTGATCGCTTCACTAGTCGCAATTTGCAAATACGGTTTGACCCTAGGCATCATAGCGAAGCCAGTTCACAGCGACCACTTCCACGATGCTTAGGAGATCCGTTTTGTAGAACCGCTTCTACAACTGGATGAGAGCTACTAGTTTCAGAATATTGACTGATCGATTGAACATTATCGGTGTAGGCAGTGACTGCAACTAGAGTTAGCAGTGAGCCGCCCAGTAAAGTGTTCGTAAGTCGACGCATAGGTAAAAATCCGTTTCAGAGGTTCTGATACCTGATACGGACATGCGACTCACTGATCAGGAAAATTCTTCAAGCGATTCCACCGATGAAGATGATCCCTAAATAGCCTTCAAACTCAAAACCCTTTAACGGACTGATGCCATCCTCTATTAGCCTTTTGGATCTAGCCCATCTCTTAGCCCATCTCCCAATAGGTTAAATGCCAACACCATCAGGGTAATGAATAGCCCCGGAAAGAGAGTAGTCCAAGGGGCAGTGAGGGAGTAGCCTCCTTTGAATGCGTCTGCTAACATGCTGCCCAGTTCTGGAGTTGGGGGTTGGGCACCCAGTCCTAAAAAACCAAGTCCGGCGGCTTCTAGAGTGGCGGTGCCGATCGAAAGACTGGCTTGCACGATCAGAGGGGCAAGACTAGCGGGCAGAATATGATGGAGAATAATTTGGAATGGAGTGGCTCCAAGGGCACGGGCAGCCTGGACAAATTCTTGCACACGCAGCGATAAAACCATTGATCGCGTCAGGCGAATATAAATAGGAATCTGGACGATCGCGATCGCAACCATGGCACTTTGCAAACTGGGTCCGGTGACGGTGACAATGGCGATCGCCAGCAAAATTGAGGGAAACGCCAGCAAAATATCGGTTAACCAGCTAATGAATCCATCGACTCGTCCACCTAAATAACCGCCGAGTAACCCGAATGCCACACCGATCAAAAAGCCGAGGCTGACGGAAACCATACTGATGAATAGAGAGGTGCGAATGCCGTACCAGATGAGAGTTAACACATCTCGCCCTAGGGCATCGGTGCCAAACCAATGTTGGGGATTAGGAGGCGCAAGACGGGCGAGATAATCGCGATCGGTCGTCGGATCGTAAGGATGCAGAATTGGGGCAAGCAATGCCAGCGCGATCAGGGCGATCGCCAAGACTGCGCCAATTCTTCCAGAAGTAGATTGCCAAAATCGCTGTTGGGCGCGGCTTGTCAGCATGAGTCTAAATAAAGCCACAAACGGTTAACGAAGCTGAATTCTTGGATCGATAAACCCGTAGGAAATATCGATTAAGGCATTGACCAACACAAAGGCGATCGCCACAAATATGACTCCACCTTGAACCACAGGATAATCCCGCTCCAAAATACCTTGATAAATCCAAGATCCAATTCCGGGCCACGCGAAAATAGTTTCTGTCAGAATTGCGCCGCCCAACAACGTGCCAAATTGCAATCCGGCGATCGTCGTCACAGGCAACAGCGCATTCTTTAAAGCGTGGCGGCAGATGACCCAAAACTGGGGCACTCCCTTTGCCTTGGCAGTGCGAATGTAGTCTTGAGACAGGGTTTCTAACAGAGAGCTTCGGGTAATCCGTGCCAAAATTGCTAGGGGAATTGTGCCTAAGGTAACGGCTGGCAGTACGAGATGCGCCAACCCGTCTATTAGAGCGTTACCATTGCCTTGCAACACCGCGTCTAGAATATAAAACCCTGTGATCGGCTGAAAGGTAAAGCCTGCATCCACGCTGATTCGTCCGCTGGGCGGCAGCCAGTGCAAGTTTACAGCAAATAGATAGATCAACAGCAGCCCTAACCAATAGACTGGGACGGAAACGCCGAGCAATGATCCGGTCATGGTCACATTATCAACCCAGCTATTCCGACGAACCGCAGCGATGACACCTGCGGGAATGCCGATGATCAAAGCGATAACCATTGCCGCGATCGCCAGTTCAAACGTCGCCGGACACCGCACCTTTAACTCATCAGCGATCGGGATTCCACTAATAATGCTAGTGCCCAGATCCAAATGAAATAGACTATTCAAAAATGCCAGATATTGCACCACGAGCGGTTTATCTAACCCAAGCTGCGTTCTAACTGCAATAAGCTGTTCCGGTGTGGCACGCTCTCCTAGTAAAACCACCGCCGGATCACCCGGAATCAAATGCAAAAATCCAAACACCAACAGCGTGATGCCCAATAAAACAGGCAGCAAACTAAACAAACGTTTGAGGATATAGAAGCCCATTGGCGCTGAAAAGGTTAAACTAATAGGGTCGCTTTTTGGAGAGGTGGCAGAGTGGTCGAATGCACTCGACTTGAAATCGAGAGTTCCGAAAGGAACCCAGGGTTCAAATCCCTGCCTCTCCGTTGATTCCGTATTATTGATTGCACAGCTAGCATAAATGATAAAGACTGAAGAAATTGTATCTTTCTCCAGTCTTCCCTAAGTCGCTTTAACCATCTGCCTTTCGCTGAATGCCATAGCGGTTATTCAGACAAGTCAATCTGCCTTAAGTTGCTCTCAGCATATGATAGGCAACTAACAGTTGAGTAATTGCCAGTGGATAGCTCTGGAGCGCTTCTCCCGTTGTCCCCATGACTTTGCCTAACCCTGGATTGATGTCGCGATTACAGAACGAAAGCAAATCCGGTGATTCACTACAAATAAAATGTTCTAGCTGAATCACCTGCTCTTCGGTTGCATGTCCATCAACCTCCAGCACATCGACGGGTTTACCCATATCTCGATCTAGCCCTAGCCGAATCGCGGCATTGGAATAAGCCGCATTGCTGCTAACCACCTTGGTTAAATCGGGATGGGGAATATTAGGTCTTAGAACCAGCCGCACATTTAAATGTCCATTCCCCTCAATCGGCGAATCACTGGGAGGATAAAAAGTGACTACCATATCTGCCCATTGCCGCTGAGGGCGAATGAATTGCTCGGAATCTGGCTCTCGCTTTTGCATTTCTGCGATGACTTGCTCAGCGGTGTACCCACGCTTTTGAGTATCTCGTTTGACCTTCCATTCGGTTCTGAGCGGTTCAGGGGGTGCCAGATAAACTTTGACATCGTAGCAGTCGCGGGCACCACGGGTGGAGTAGCCGAGTAATCCTTCCACAATCACAAACTTATTCGGCTTGATATATTCGGGCGCTGTAAATGTTCCGGTCTTGTGGCTATAGATCGGTTTTAGAATGGGCTGCCCCGTTCGCAACAGTGATAAGTGCTGCTGCATGATGTCTAAATAATTACAGTCAGGATGCAATGCGGTGATTCCCATCTCGGCGCGCTGAGTGCGATCGTATCGATGGTAATCATCTGTGCAAATCGTGGTGACATTTTCAACTCCCAATACCTGGGCAATTCCTCGTGTCAGAGTTGTTTTGCCAGCCGCACTGTCGCCGACGATGCCTAGGATAATGGGGCGATTGGTCATGAGTTCTCCTATGCAAAAGCAATCTGTGATCAGCGAAACCTCGCTTAATGTCTCAAGCGTAAAACTTAAGGGATACCAATGCAAGCGGTAGAGATTTACCTTAATGTGATGTCCTCCAGAGGCTTACCCTTGCGGGCAGATCGCTGGCTCACCAAGATTGCTCTTGAGATTTCCTGCTTCATCTATCGAGGTGTTTCTGCTCTTTCATGCCGCTCAGTATTGGGCGCATCCCATTACGTCAGCAAATTCTCGCGGGGGTTGGCAGTTTCAAGCTGGCGCAGTTTTTCGTAAAGTTCTCGTTCGGGTTCGCTGATTTCTTTGGGGATGACAATTTGAATTTCGACAATTTGGTCGCCGCGTGTGCCGTTGGCTTTGGGGTAGCCCTTGCTTGCCAAACGCAACCGCTGCCCAGAGCGCACACCGGGCGGAATCGACATTTTGACTAACCCATCTAGGGTTGGCACTTCCACCGGGTTGCCTAACACGGCTTCACTGGGAGTTAGGGGCAACTCACAGACAATATCAGCGCCATCTAGCTGAAAGAATGAGTGGGGCGATACATCAATTTTGAGATAGAGATCGCCGCCGCCTACGCCCTGTCCTTTGAGGCGAACGCGCTGCCCAGTCACCATTCCAGCCGGCATATTCACTTCTAGCGATCGCCCGTCTTCTAGCCGAATTCGCTCCCGACCGCCTGTGTAAGCTTTTTCGAGCGGAACCGTCAGTCTGGCTTCCGCATCGCGTCGGGTGGTGCGAGGGACGGTATAGCTGGTTTTGGAGGTGCCGGGACGATAAGATTCTCTAGGGGTGCCGGGGGCTGGCGGCGCATCGCGGCGATTGAGCAGTTGATCGACAAAGCTGTTGAAATCACTAAACTCATCAAAATTTATCCCTTCAGATGCCGTGCGATCGCCACTACGACCATTCCAACCGCGACTGCTGGGCGATCGAGCGGCTTCCTGAAACCCGCGCTGTTTCCAATAGCGCCCATATTGGTCATATTTGCTGCGATTGGTGGGGTCAGACAACACCTCGTAAGCTTCGTTAATGTCTTTAAACCGTTCTTCCGCCGATTTATCGTTGGGGTTCAAGTCAGGGTGAAACTGCCGAGCTAGCCGCCGAAAGGCTTTTTTAAGATCCTCGGCAGTCGTTTCTTTCGGAACTCCTAAGATGTCGTAATAGTTGCGGAAGTTTTGCATAGAGAAACGGTTATTTGCTCGCTGTTGGTTGCTATTTAATCGCGAATCGCGAATTGCTGTAAATTAAAGCCAGTCATCGTCGTCATCCCAATTATCTTGATTCAGGTTGGGACGGGGATTACGGTTTGGCTTATTGCGATCTTGGGGCGGTGCATAGCGATCACGGCTATCTCGGCTGGGCGATCGCGGGGGAGCACTGGGGCGATCTCGATCATAAGCGGAACGGTCGGATGGTTGGCGGGTTTCATAGCGATCTTCATTGTCCCAGCTATTGGAACGGTTGCCATCCCGATTTCTATCCCGGTTATCCGTGCGATTAGAAGGAGTACCATAGCCCCGATTGGCATCCCGATTACTATCCCGACTAACATCGCGCGGAGGAGCCGTATCCCAGCGATCGCCCCCCCGATTTACATCTCGGTTTAAGTCACGCGCAGGCATATTACGGGGGGCACTATCCCAGCGATCGTCCCGCCGATCATTGCCACCATATCGCGGAGGTTCGCCGCCACGGGACAAACTGCCATAGCCATAGTTTGTGCCATAGCTCGTGCCATAACGGTCATTGCTATTGCCACGGCGATCGTCGTAGTCATAGTAATCATCGTCGTCATCGGTGAAGAAGCTCTTAATCGCACCCAGCAGGCTATCTTCTTCTTCCTCTTGCTTATTGCGCGCATAGACTTCGCGGGTTAGATCAGACAACGCATCTTGCAGATCGGCTTGAAAGCGATCGATGCCGCGTTCGTCATTTTGAGCCAAAGCTTCCCGCAGTTGCCGAGAGGCGGTTTCAATCCGACTGCGATAGCTGCTGACAAACTGCATCCCAAAATCTAAGGTGGCTTCGCGCAGTTGCCGTTCCGATTTAAAGATCAGGGACTCAGCATCATTGCGCTTTTGGACTTTTTCTTTCTTCGTGCGATCGCTTGCCGCAGATTCCTGAGCATCCCGCATCATCCGCTGCACTTCTGCTTCACTCAGCGTAGAAGCGCCCTGAATGGTAATTCCTTGTTCTCTGCCCGTGGTGCGATCCATAGCAGTGACTTGCAAAATGCCATTTGCGTCAATGTCAAAAGACACCTGAATTTGAGGAATGCCTCTGGGGGCAGGCGGAATGCCCGTCAGCTTAAACCGACCCAGGGATTTGTTCCCTGTGTTGATCTCGCGTTCCCCTTGTAGGGCATGAATTTCTACTAAGGTTTGGTTATCTTCGCCTGTGGAAAAAATGTCAGAGCGCCGTACCGGAATGGTGGTATTCCGGGGAATCAGCTTTTTCATCAAGCCGCCAATGGTTTCCAGCCCAAAGGAAAGCGGTGTCACATCAAGCAGCAGAATATCTTTGACTTCGCCTGCCAAAATGCCTGCCTGGATTGCCGCCCCAACCGCCACGACTTCATCGGGATTCACGTTTTGGTTGGGCTGCTTGTCAATAAAACTGCGAACCAATTGCTGCACGATGGGAATCCGGCTAGAACCACCCACCAAAACCACTTCATCAATTTGAGCCGGACTCATGCCGGCATCTTTGAGGGCTTGCCGCACGGGTCCTCGAATCCGGGTGAGTAAATCTCCGCAGAAGCCTTCAAATTCGGCGCGAGTAAGGCGAGTTTCGAGATGTTTGGGTCCGTCTGCGGTGGCAGTAATAAACGGTAAATTGATTTCGGTGATGGTCACACCCGAAAGCTCGATTTTGGCTTTTTCAGCGGCTTCCGTCAGACGTTGCAGAGCTTGGCGATCTCGCCTTAAATCAATGCCGTCTTGCTCAATAAACTTCTCTGCCAGCCAATCCACAATTTTTTTATCAAAATCATTGCCGCCTAGCTGGGTGTCGCCAGAGGTCGCTTTCACTTCAAACACGCCATCGCCCACATCCAAAATCGAGACATCAAACGTGCCGCCGCCTAGATCAAACACCAGAATCGTTTGGCTAATTTGGCGATCGAGTCCATAGGCAAGGGAAGCCGCCGTGGGTTCATTCAAAATTCGCTTCACTTCCAGTCCGGCAATCCGCCCCGCATCACGAGTGGCTTGTCGCTGGGAGTCATTGAAATAAGCGGGTACAGTAATCACTGCGCCCGTAATTGGCTCCCCTAAATAGCGGCTTGCTTCATCCGCTAGCTTCTTTAAAATCATTGATTGCACTTCTTCCGGCGCAAAATCTCGCTCCAGCCGGGGGCACTTGATTTTGACGTTGCCCAAATCGTCTTTGCGAATGGTGTAGGGCACCCGTTTAGATTCGGGGGTTAGTTCTGAATACTTTCGCCCGATGTATCGCTTTACGCCAAAGAAGGTGTTTTGGGGGTCGAGGACTGACTGTCGGCGTGCCATTTGCCCCACAAGCCGTTCACCATCTTTGCTAAAGCCAACGACAGAAGGGGTTGTTCTCATGCCTTCTGCATTGGCGATTACCACTGGCTTCCCCCCTTCCATTACCGAAACCACAGAGTTCGTAGTTCCTAAGTCTATGCCGACGACTCTTCCCATGCGTAATCCATCTCCCCTAGGCTGCATAAACAATGCAGATGCTTCAACCCATTGTATCGTGCGAATGAATTGTACTTTAGCGATCGCATTAGATGACTATAGCAAGCGAGCAACTTCCTTCAGTTCCTTAGATAATAGGGCTTCTAGAGCCTGGTGTCTCGCTTACTGAAAGATGGTTCAAGTGAAGGCTGATTCTTAGAGCGATCGCACCTGATTGATCGCGCATAAGGTTGCTTCAGGAGTGGTAGGAATACTGATCGGTTAGTTGGGATTGCTAATTCATCAGATGCGATCGCATCACGGATACTGCTCACGTTTTGAGGGACATAGATCAAGCAATGGACAGCGATCGCAAGCAGGATTGCGGTAATAGCAGCATTTTTGTCCATGCAACATCAATACTTCGTGATGGTCGTAAACCTGTTGGGCTGTCCAATCAGCGGGGAGTAAAGCTTCTAGAATGGCATGGGATTTACCAACATCCACCTTTGCAGGCAAAATGCCTAAACGGATGGCAACGCGATGATGGTGGCTATCCACAGGCAAGGCACGACCCCGCAATCGGCTAAAAGCTAACACTGCTGCACTCGTTTTGGGTCCCACTCCTGGCAAGGATTCTAACCAAGCACGGGCTTCAGCAACGGGCATTTCACCTAAAAAATCAAGCGACCAGTTTTCATCCAATCGTTCTCCAATCAAGCGCAACACTTGTTGAAGCCGAGGCGCTTTGGAATCTGCCCACGTACAAGGTGCGATCGCCGCCTCCACCTCTTTAGTCTCTGCATCTCTGACTAGCTCCCAACTTGGAAACCGTTCGACTAATTGCTGAAACGCTTGATGAGAGTCCTTATTTTTCGTGCGGTGAGACAGCAAGGCTGAAACTAATTCACTCAATGGATCAAGGTTGTGAAAGTAGGCAATTGGGCAACCATATTCAACACAAAGGCGATCGTGAATCAAAAGTAGCCTCAGCTGTTGATCGGATAAATTCGTTTGCATACTAGCCAAAAGAAAAGAAGTTGAATTGAGTTTTTCTGTTGAATAGTGTGCCGTTTTAAGAACAGAATCTTTCCATAAAGTAGTCTTCTGGAGATTTGTAATCCCTCAGAGGGTTATTGCGTTGCTGGTGAGAGAAATGAAAATAAACTTGATATTGGAAAAGTTGCGGCGATCGCCCTAGCCGTTGAGACTCAAGCCAATCGCCCCTGAATCAATGGCGCGTCAAGTGGATTCGGGAGTGGCGACGGTGATTTGGGTGGGCGATCGCCACAATTCTACCTTCGTTTCCTGCTTCGACTTGCTGCCGAATGCTGGAGTCGTAGAGCGCTTATCCACGGTGAGCCAACTTTTCTTTGCTGCAACGTCGTTGACCCATTGCTATAGGGTTAACCTCATTGTGACTTGCCCCTTCAACTTGAGCTTGGAGAGGGCAATGCTTGTATTGAGTTTTGGTGTGTGAGGGGATCGCCCAGAGTTACCAAAAAATCAGATCAACGAATCTAAACCGATCCTTCAGGGCTGCCGATTGCCGCAGTTGAGTCTACCTGCTCACTAGCAAGCCGACGCTTACGGGCATAGAGTTGAATTGCCGCTACCATACCAATCACCATTGCTGCAATCAGCCAAGTCGTTAGATCCATGGGCAGGCTGTTTTTGAACACTGCCAGCATCACAACAATCACAAAAAACACTGTAGGGATTTCATTAAACCAGCGAAACTGCTGCCCGGTCATTTTGCACTCGTTCGCCGCTAGCTTTTTCATAATCCGCTTGCAGTAGTGATGATAGCCCACCAGCAACAGTACAAAACCTAGCTTAATGTGCATCCACGGCTCTTTCATCACGGCTGGCTCAGTGGTGACTAACCCGATCGCCATAGCGATCGTCAGCAGCATTGCCGGAGTCATGATGATGCTATACAGCCGCTTTTCCATTACCTGATATTGGCTGGTTAAAATGCTGCGCGCGGGTTCTGGCTGCTCATAGGCTTCTGCGTGATAGACAAACAACCGAGGCAAATAAAACATGCCTGCAAACCAGCAAACAATTCCAACAATATGAAACGCTTTGAACCAAAAATATGCCATTTTAAAACCCTTTTTAGAACTTCAGATTGAGCGATCGCAGCGTCATGAGTGTCTATTGATGACTACCCATCCAGCCAAAACTCAGATCCTCAACCCATCGCTTCTATTCACCTTTTCTAGAGTTTCAGATTTTGGATTGCAGTGGCAAGATTATCCATAATTTGAAATCAAACTCTACAATCCCTAAACTGGATGCTGAAATACCGAATCTAAATACACTTGTGCAGCTTGTTGGGATAACAAATTGGCATCAGTCCTATCACCCTCTCCATTTTGGACTAAAAAAAGAGATAAAGCCGCCGCAAATAGCCGATCTTGATCCCAACTAGTATGGTTTTCTAGGTAGCACGAAAGCGCCCCATAAAGTTCCTCAGGAATCTCTGCCAAAATACTAATAGTCATTTATAAACCCTCATTGTGCTGAATCAGATGAAAACATTGCACCCAAAAAGTGAGAGGAAGCTGCCATGAATCTTGCTAATCTGCAAAAACTTACACAGTAGCGCCGCGCGTTTAATGCCCAATGCCTAGACCCCAATCATTGACTTAGTGATCGGCAGAACACCTCTAGAGGTAATTCGCCTCATTGTGTATAGCCTCAAATGAGTTGTCAATCTAATAGAAACGCTAGTTCCTCATTGAGAAAAAAGCGACCTACGAAGGAATCGCCATTTGAGCCTGATCCCCGTTACAGTTCTTCATTATTTTTTCAATGAATGAACTCAAACTGCTTTTGGATGCCAACCGACTCTAAATAGCTCACAATCCCGTCGCTCCGTTTCTACCTGTGGAAAACCTCATCTTCTTTGTGGAAAACTCTGGGTTTATCTGTGGAGAGCCTGTGGAATCGCTGAGGAAAACTATTGGAAACGATAAGAATTGCAAACCGCTAAAAAGATAAAAACTATGACTCAGAAAAATGATGTTCCTGCGCTCCTCTTCTCATTTTTGATTACGGCTGGCTTGGTCGGCGGCGGTTTTTGGTGGTTGACCCAAAAATCTGGACTGAATGTAGGAACTCTGTTTCCTCAAGGCTCCAGTTCAACATCATCCTCAACGAATTCATCAAGCAACTCCAACTCATCAAGCATTCAAGATTTCTCCCAGATAGAAAATGTGCCTAGTGGACTGTTTACCTATGGCGGCAGTACCTCTTGGGCACCTATTCGCCGAGATGTTGATGCGGCTATTCAAGCGGCTCGTCCTGAGTTTCGCTTACGGTATGTGAGTCCGACGGGCAAGGCACCGGGGTCGGCAACCGGCATTCGGATGTTGATGCGTGATGAGTTAGCCTTTGCTCAATCTTCTCGCCCTATTACCGAGCAAGAATATCAACAAGCCGATCAACGAGGCGTGAAGCTGAAGCAAGTTTCTGTGGCGATCGATGCTTTAGCGGTGGCAGTCCATCCCAGCTTAAATATTTCAGGGCTAACCATGGATCAACTAGGCGGCATTTACACAGGCAAACTCATTAATTGGAGTCAGGTGGGTGGGGCGAATTTGCCGATTCAACCGATCGCCCGCCCAGTCAGTGCAGGGGGAACGATTGAGTTGTTTGTAGAGCAAGTTATGAAAGGGCAAGGCTTTGGGGCAACGGTGCAAACAGTGGCAACGACCACCGAAGCCGTGCGGAAACTGGCTCAAACTCCCGGTGGTATTTACTTTGCCTCTGCGCCTGAAATAGTGGATCAATGTACGGTGAAGCCGATCGCGATCGGGCGCACTCCCAACGAATTAGTGCCTCCTCATCAAGGCTCTCTGCTTTCTCCAGCTGAATGCCCCGCTAAGCGCAAACTCAATGAAGCGGCAATCAAAGGAGGACAATATCCCCTAACGCGCAATTTATTTGTAGTGATCAAGCAAAATAATCAAAAAGAGCAGCAGGCAGGAGAAGCCTATGGCAACTTTGTTTTGTCTAATCAGGGGCAAGCATTGCTTGAAAAAGCGGGTTTTGTGTCTGTCCGCTAAAGCTATTTACGAAAACAATTGGGCTATTCAAGGCAACTGAGCGATCGCATTAAGCGTGTCCACTGGGAAGTCAGCAGCCTAAGATCGGTTTTATTCGATCCTTTCAAAATCAGGTCAAATAATCACTGACTGTAGTCTGCTCGACGCGCAGTTCTTGCATGGGTACGCTAGACTATCAAATCTGCCAAGCTATAACAGTCAGAGGAAAAAGGAATGGGAAGACGCTCAACTGCGATGAATGCTGATACTGAGGAGTCATTGGATCAGTCAACGACGGCAAAAAATCAGTCCAAAGTGGTTGAAGCGGAGCAAAAGGCACGATCGCAACAGGGCGAAAAGAAGCGCGATCGCCAAAAGCGTTCTAATGGACATCCAGCCCCGATGGTGGCAGCTTCCTCACGTTGGACCATTGAAGACAGCGAAGAACTGTATCGAATCAATGGCTGGGGAGAACCTTATTTTTCGATCAATGCGGCAGGGCATATCACCGTTTCTCCCCAAGGCGATCGCGGTGGCTCCCTCGATTTGTATGAACTGGTGAATTCCCTCAAGTTGCGGAACCTAAATCTGCCTCTGCTAATTCGCTTTTCAGATATTTTAGAAGATCGGATCGAGCGGCTGAATGCGGCATTTGCAAAAGCGATCGCCCGGTATAACTACGAGGGTGCCTATCGCGGCGTGTTTCCGGTGAAATGCAACCAGCAGCGCCACTTAGTCGAGTCGCTGGTTAAATTTGGCAAGCCTTACCAGTTTGGTCTGGAAGCGGGTTCCAAACCCGAACTAATGATTGCCCTGGCAACCCTGCAAACGCCGGGAGCCTTGCTGATCTGCAACGGCTACAAAGACCGGGAATATATTGAGATGGCGATTCTGGCGCAGCAGTTAGGCAAAATTGCCATCATTGTGCTGGAGCAGGTTGAAGAGGTGCCCATGGTGATTGCCGCAAGCCGCAAGTTGGGCATTTCTCCAGTGGTTGGGGTGCGGGTGAAACTCAGCAGTAAAGGGATTGGACGCTGGGGCACTTCGGCAGGCGATCGCGCGAAGTTTGGCTTAACGATTCCTGAAATTCTTCAAACCGTAGAGTTGCTGCGGGAAGCCGATTTGCTCGATTCGCTCCAGCTTTTGCACTATCATATTGGTTCCCAGATTTCGGCAATCTCGGTGATTAAAGATGCGATTCGAGAAGCGAGTCAGGTGTATGTGGAACTGGCGAAATTGGGCGCAGGAATGCGCTACCTGGATGTGGGCGGCGGTTTGGGTGTGGATTACGACGGCTCTAAAACTAATTTCTACGCTTCCAAAAATTACAACGTGCAGAACTACGCAAACGACATTGTGGCAGAAGTAAAGGAAGCCTGCGTTGAACGCGGTTTAGCTATGCCAACGTTGATCAGCGAAAGTGGACGGGCGATCGCGTCTCATCAATCGGTGCTGGTCTTCAATGTGCTGGGGACAAGCGATGTGCCCACTGGTGCCCCCGATCCCGTGCGCGAAGAGGAACATCTGATTATCCGCAATTTGTGGGAAACCTATAACGCCCTCACAGTGGATAACTATCAAGAGGCATACCACGACGCGGTTCAGTTCAAAGAAGAAGCGGTCAGCCTGTTTAATTTTGGCTATGTGAGTTTGCCAGAACGCGCCCGTGCCGAGCGGCTGTTTTGGGCGTGTTGCCAAAAGATTTTAGAGATTGCCCGTCAGCAAGACTATGTGCCCGATGACTTGGAAGATCTAGAAAAGATCATGGCATCGATCTACTACATCAACCTGTCGGTGTTTCAGTCTGCGCCGGATAGCTGGGCGATCGACCAGTTGTTCCCGATCATGCCGATTCATCGACTCGACGAAGAGCCAACCAAACGAGCGACCCTGGCAGACCTCACCTGCGACAGCGACGGCAAAATCGATCAGTTCATCGACCTGCGCGATGTCAAACATGTGTTAGAACTGCACCCACTCAAGCCTGAACAACCCTACTATCTGGCAATGTTTTTGGGCGGTGCCTACCAGGAAATTATGGGCAACCTGCACAACCTGTTTGGCGACACCAACGCCGTTCACATTACCCTCACGCCCAACAAAGGCTACCAGATTGACCATGTGGTCAAGGGCGACACAATGACAGAGGTATTGGGCTATGTCCAGTATGACTCAGAAGATATGGTCGAAAGCATTCGCCAGCAAACCGAACACGCCCTGCAAGAAAAGCGGATTACGCTGCAAGACTCTCAACTGCTGCTGCAAAACTATGAACGCAGCCTCAGCCGCTATACCTATCTGTCGTCTTGAGGGCGATCGCACTTCTCGATTTGCCGTACCACGGTTAATGCAGAATAGCTGACTCCAGCGGTGCCTTCACCGGGGTGGGTGGAGTCGCCCACGAGCCAGAGGGATTGGATCGGGGTGCGGTTGGCAAAGCCAAAAGGTCCAAAGGTGGGGATGCGCTGCCCAATGCCGCCCACAATGCCGCGATCGCGTGCCGTATATCTGGCAAAAGTGCGCGGAGTTCCGGCTTCTATCACTTGAATTGTTTGGTCGTTGAGCGTGAAAAACTGGCTAAGACGGGCGATCGCTTCATCCATGTAGCGCCGTTTCAATGCATCGTAATCAGTGTTCCACCACTGTTTTGTCTCAGTAAACGAAGAGGCAATGATGGTTGCCTTGCCATTCGGTGCCCGACCATCCCCCGGTTTGCTGACAGACACAAACAGGGAATTATTTTCAGCGATCGCCCCCTCATAGTCATACAAAAATTGCAGGTGGGGCGGACAGTCTGCCGGAATAGCGTTTTGGTCTACACCCAGGTAGATCACAAAGGCACCCGATGACGGCGGCAATTTCTCCACTCGCTGCTGATAGCCTTTAGGAGCGTCATCATCCAATAGCTGCATCAGATTTTGCACCGTCACATTTGCCACGATATGATCGGCGGGTTCTGTCCACATTTCGCCTGTTTTCTGATCGCGAATGGTCACTCCAGTAGTGCGACCGTTTTGAGTGTGAATTTGCTTAACCGTATGGCGCAATAATAATTTGCCGCGATCGCGTTCCAAAGCGGAAACAAGGCGATCGCTCAATGCTTGCATACTGCCCTGCAAGTGAAACAGTCCGTGGGGTGCTTGTGAGACTGCGAGTGCCGTTGCGGCATAGAGCAAAGCCGTTTCGTCTGTATCCACTTGAGAGTAAAGCTTTAGCTGCATATCGAGAAAGGTTTTGAGGCGGCGATCGCCCTCCAACCGAAACCCTCGCAACGCATCCCCCACCGTCGAGAAAGTATAGGGTAGCGTCAACAGCGTATCGGGACGAACTGCCTTCACCAATTGCAGCAAATCCCACGCGCTGCGCGGCGGTAACACTGGATCACGCCCCTGAAACGCCCAACTATGATGAAATAACCCTGCAAGCAATTGCCAAAAGGGTTCACTGCCTGGAAACTGCCGCGATCGCTCTGCCTGCCACTTTTCTGGATCGCGCCAGACGCTAATCGGTTGCGTTTCTCCCGGCAAATAGACGGCACAAGCCGGATCACACTGAGTCGCAGCAGGTAGCTCAATCTCTAGCTCTGCAAAAATCCGATGATGAATGCCGCCCGGTTCTAACCCTGCAACTTGAGTTGCGCCTACGTCAAACGTAAACCCTTGGCGCTTGAAGGTAGACGCACAACCACCCGGTACTAACGCCTGCTCTACCATCAACACAGAGTAGCCACGACTGGCAAGCAATGCCCCTGCCGTCAGTCCACCGATGCCTGCGCCAATCACTACAACTCGCTTGCCAGTCATGCCACACTTTACATTTGTTAACCTTCTTTATCCTAACTGGAGTTTGAACCAAACTTCTCCTCTTGATCTGAGTTGCGAAGGAAAGGTCACGGACTAGAGAATCTAGGTTCGATTCGTCACAAGCCGATTATTTCAACGGTGCGATCGCTTTTCTAAGGTTTGACGGTTAACTCCAGCACCTTTACTGTTTGGGCACGGTTGATTCAATGGAGATCTACCGCCTTTGACATGGTGAAATTAAGGGTTTAAGCGGTAGCATAGGATTAGCAATGTTTACCACAAACATTGATGTTGAATTCTGCACTATCCATGGACAGTAGTCCATTCCCACACAGTAGTATTATCCTCCTTTAGCCTGGTGAGGCTCAACCTCCCAGCGCGGGGGAGATTGAGGAGAACACCATGCTTACACAGGAAGGGCGTACTTCCCTGTCGGAAACTTCCGATTGGAATCGGCTGAAATTTGAGTTAAATCAATTGCCCGCAATTGATGTTGGCGACTTTATTGTTGACCTGCCACCAGAGCGCCGCGCGATCGCCTTTCGATTGCTCAAAAAAGACCAGGCGACCGACGTATTTGAATATTTGCCGCCGGAAGTGCGCGAAGAACTGATTGGCGCATTGCACGATGTTCAGGTGTGCCAAATTATTGAAGAAATGCGCCCAGACGATCGCGCCGAATTATTTGATGAACTGCCTGCTGGTGTAGTGCGTCGGCTGATCCAAAATCTCAGCCCCACCGAACGACAGGCAACAGCAACGATTTTGGGCTATGCCGAAGGCACCACAGGTCGGCTGATGACGACAGAGTATGTGCGCTTGCAGCAAGGGTTAAGCGTTGCCGAAGTCCTGAGCAAAATTCGGCTGAATGACCGCGATAAAGAAACGATTTACTATGCTTACGTTACCGATAACAACCGCAAGCTGTTGCAGGTGGTATCTTTGCGGCAACTGCTGTTTTCGTTGCCAGAGGCGCTGATTGGCGATATTGCCAGCGATCGCGTGATCAAAGTTTATACTGAAACCCCCCAAGAGGAAGCGGCGCAACTGATGAAGCGCTATGACCTATTAGCGGCTCCTGTAGTAGATCGGGAAGATCGGCTGGTGGGCATCATCACCATTGATGACATGGTGGACGTGCTAGAAGAAGAAGCCACCGAAGATATTCAGAAAATTGCTGGGGTGACGAGCGGTGATGAATCTTCTCTATCTCATCCCTTGCAAAAGCTGCGGAATCGCTTGCCCTGGCTCGTGGGCATTATGGGGCTATACATTGGCGCTTCTAGCGCGATCTCTCCCTTTCAAGGCACTATCTCAGCCGTTCCAGTGCTTGCGGTGATTATGCCGCTATTTTCCAATACGGGTGGCACCGTGGGCATTCAAGCTTTAACCGTAACCATTCGCTCTCTGGGCGTAGGTGAGGTCACTCCTGAAGACACTGGGGAGATTCTGCGAAAAGAACTGTTGGCGGGATTGGGCACCGCGATCGCCTTAGGAACCACGATGGTGCTATTGTCACTCATTTGGACTCGACCCACAGAGCGGTGGGTCAGCTTGGTTGCCGGACTGGTGATGTTTACCAATACTTTGGTAGCCGTAACCCTAGGCACCTTACTACCCATGGGCATGAAACGCCTTAAGCTTGATCCGGCATTAGTCAGCGGTCCTCTAGTCACCACCACCCTCGACACGATCGGCTTTATCCTTTTCCTTTCGCTGATTACCTTCAGCATCAACGTACTCAAGTTACCCGTGGTGTAGTTGCCCATGACTTAAGGTCGCTTTGTCAATCCGTTAGCGCCTCAGAAAAACCGTGAGGATCAGCGTGAAGGGTGCCGATGAAAGACATCGCTACCCTATAAAAATCTCGTACTAATGCCGACTTCTCAGCTCGACTTTATCCATTTTGAAGAGGAGGAAAGGTAGCAAAATCAGGAAAGCGTTATTTGATTTCTCCTGATGAACTTGCTACCGAAAGAATTAATCCCGTGGATTCTGGCGTTTGCCCCGTTATTTTCCAAACCCGTCTGGGAATCGGCGCTTGTCCTGCTTGTGGGTGCCATTGTAGCACCCGGCAAACGCACCGTCAGTGCCATGTTACGGGTGATGGGAAGGCAGCATGAGTCCCACTTTCAGAACTATCATCGCGTCTTGAGTCGGGCGCTTTGGTCGAGTCGTCAGGCCAGTCGAATCCTGCTACACCAACTGGTCACCGTTTTTGCCCCCACTGGAGTGTTAGTCATGGGCATTGATGACACCATTGAGCGTCGCTGGGGGAAACGCATTGCCGCAAGAGGGATCTACCGTGACCCCGTGCGTTCTAGCGATAGCCATTTTGTCAAAACCAGTGGATTACGGTGGTTATCGCTGATGCTGTTAGTCGAGATCCCCTGGGCACAACGGGTTTGGGTCCTACCGTTTTTCACGGTTCTAGCACCGTCTGAGCGTTACCACCAAACTCGCAAACAACGCCACAAAACCCTGCTGGATTGGACCCGTCAGATGCTCACCCAAGTGAGGCGATGGACACCACAGCGAGCAATTGTCCTGGTTGCTGATAGTAGCTTTGCGGCTCTAGAGTTTCTCGATGACCTCCGAGAACTGCCGATGGCAGTTTCTGTCGTTACCCGCTTACGGCTGGATGCGGCGCTCTATGAACCTGCACCTGAGCGTCAACCCAAACAACTAGGTCGCCCCCGCAAAGTGGGTAAACGCTTACCTACCCTCAAATCAATGCTCGACACGCCTGAGACGACTTGGCGAACTGTAACAATGGAGGCGTGGTACGGTGGGCGCACGTGTGAACTTCAGGTGACCTCTGACACGGCTGTTTGGTATCACACTGGATTGCCTGCGGTTCCGATTCGTTGGGTACTGGTCACAGACCCAACGGGTAAGTTGGAGCCTCAAGCCTTTCTCTCAACAGACATCCATGCCACCGCTGAGCAAATCTTGTTATGGTTTCGTCAACGTTGGCAGGTGGAAGTGACCTTTGAGGAAGTCCGTGCTCATTGAGGCGTGGAAACCCAAAGGCAATGGTCTGATTTAGCGATCCTACGAACGACTCCTGCTTTATTCGCTCTGTTCTCCCTTGTGGTGTTGTGGGCTCATCAACTTCAATCTCACATCGAGTTCTCACTTCCGCACTCTGCTTGGTACGACAAGTCTCTCCCAACGTTTGTCGATGCATTAGCGCTGGTTCGTCAGCGCTTTTGGCAAACCCGACTTTTTCAGATCTCTAGCTCAACAACCGATATGGTGAAAATACCTAAACCCTTATTGGACTGCTGGTTCAGCTTGCTGTGTTACGCTGCCTGAATTGGATAAAGTCGAGCTAAGAGGATGTCTGAAAAGTCCCCTGGACGATAGCTCAGCATTCCCACTTATCTTGATTCTGACTCACAGGCTGGTATTCAGAATCAGGTGGCGACTTGATTGATCCATCAATAATCCCGCGATCGCTTGCTCTAATTTTTCTCACAAAAAACCCTCCAGCTTTACGCCAAAGGGTTTGTTCCGCACACAACCAAGGGAAACTTAGATAACAGAAATCAAGGACGCTCCAGAAAATCTGTATTGTTGCAAATTATTATCTAGCTGCCGTCAATAATCCGGTGCATACGCTACAAAAGAACAAGATCGATGAAAAACTAACGCCCACCATCGAGTCAATATCCCAAAAATCCTAGCGCCTTTGCTTTATGCCAACTTATCCCGGAATTTCGAGTGAAGCCTTTAGACATCCCCTCGATCGCCAAGCAGAACAAGCTCTTCGCAGTGTTCCAGGCTTTGATTTGGTTGCCAGTAAGTTTGTTGAATATTTGACTGAGCGCCCTCAGTTTGTTTATCAGTTAGGCAACAGCATCCAGGTGGGTCCCCGCCAATATGCCTCGATTCACCAAATTTTTCGAGAATGCCTGCGGGATTTAGATATTTACCCAGAGCCAAGCCTATTCATCTCCCAAAACCCTGCCGTAAATGCTTTTGCGCTAGGGCGAGATTTTCCGTTTATTGTGCTCAACTCTGGCTTACTCGATTTGGTTAGCGAAGCCGAACTACGAACGGTGATTGCCCACGAACTGGGTCATCTCAAATGTGAACACACGATTCTGATTCAGATGGCAATTTGGACGACTCAGGTGGTGTCTGGGCTAGCCGATCGCACCTTTGGGCTAAGTACTTTAATCAGCACGGGGTTGGTTGCGGCGTTTTTTGAATGGCTCAGAAAAGCAGAACTCTCTGCCGATCGCGCTGCCCTGTTGGTTACCGATGATCTCCAGCCTATTTTGACGAATATGATGCGAATTGCTGGCGGCAGCAGCAAATACGCTCACGAGTTAAGCGCAGATGAGTTTATTCAGCAATCGGAGCGCTACCAGAACTTAGATGCCGACGGACTCAACCAAATCTATAAGTTTTTGCTCTACAACAACCTGTCGGCAGGTGTTTTTCTCAGCCATCCGTTCACCGTTGAGCGAGTTCACTATTTGCGCGAATGGTCAGTTTCCAATGATTATCGCCAAATCCGCCAGGGGAACTATGCCCGTGCGGGTGCCGCAGGCTCAGTCGAAGTGCCCGTTGAATCGCCTACTGCACCCTCCCCAAAGCAAACAGAAGTGGATGTTTTGCGCGACGAAATTGATCAACTCCAGCAGGAAATCGATCGCATAAAAAAAGGTAGCTAAACCAAATCAATCCTGTGTCAGACGAATTCCGCATCAGGACTTATATTAAGTAAGGTTCTTTGCTGGCACGGCGTGGAAAGGGAAACAATGATTTGGCAACAATGGCGGCTGCAACAATGGCGGGGTTGGTGGCTGGCGATCGCATTCATCGTCGCGATCGCCTTAACCAACTGCACCGCGAAGAATCAATCGTCTGCACCCGTTTCTAGTGGAACTGCTGCCTCCTCGTCATCCGCTTTGGTTTATGGATCGACGGGACAGCCCGTAAACCTGGAGCCGGGAAATGTGACCGACGGCAACTCGGTGATTGTGCAAAACCAAATTTACAATCGCCTGATGGAGTTTAAGCCGGGAACAACTGACATACAGCCTGCCTTAGCTACAGAGTGGAACGCCTCAGCCGATGGCAAAACCTGGACATTCAAACTGCGGCAAGGGGTGAAGTTTCAAGATGGCACGCCCTTTAATGCCGAAGCGGTCAAGTTTAATATTGAACGCTGGTGGGATGCCAGCCATCCCCAGGGTTACCGCAACGCTGGCAAGATTTATGAAATATGGTCACAGATATTTGGCGGCTTTAAAGGCACCCCCAATTCGATTGTGCAATCGGTGACAGTAGTAGATTCGGACACGGTGCAGATTGGACTCAATCAGCCGTTTGCTGCCTTTCCCAATGCGATCGGCTCAGCCTTTTTTGGCATTGCCAGTCCAACAGCCGTTAAAAAAGCCGGAGCAAAATATGGCACTCCGGGTTCCTTGGCAGTGGGAACGGGACCGTTTGTGTTTAAAGAATGGCGGACTGGCGATCGCATTGTGCTAGAGAAAAACCCGACCTATTGGCGATCGGGGTTTCCCAAGGTGAATCAACTCGTGATTCGCTTTGTTGCCGATCCGGCGGCTCGGTTAGCTCAACTGCGCGCCGGACAAATCGATTTCACCGTGGATTTAGCGCCGGATCAAAAGAAAGAAATTGATGCCGATGCCAATTTGACCGCGATCGCCCGTCCTTCCTTTAATGTGGGCTATTTAGCATTAAATCCTAGCTATAAGCCCTTGGTAGATGTGAAAGTGCGGCAGGCGATCGCCCATGCCATCAATCGACCTGCGATCGTCCAAGCCTTCTGGGGCAACTTGGGCACCCATGACCCTCACTTTTTGCCAGAGTCACTTGCTTGGGCAAACGATACCACCCTTGCCGCCTATCCCTTTGATCCCAAAAAAGCCAAACAACTACTCACCGAAGCAGGCTACCCCAACGGCTTTGATCTCGAACTGTGGTATATGCCTGTTTCTCGTCCCTATTTTCCGACTCCTAAACCCATTGCCGAAGCCTTTGCCGCAGACCTCAGCGCGATCGGCATCCGCGTCAGCCTCAAAACTCAGGACTGGGCGGCATACTTAGCGAATCGGCGTAAGCCTCCCGGCTACCAGTCTTTTATGTTGGGCTGGACGGCAGATTATGGCGATCCTGATAGCTTCTACTTTCCTCACTATGGTCCCGGTGCCACCACGGACATCGGCAACTGGAAAAATGCCACCGTGTTTCAGCTTTTGAACCAAGGACGAGCCATTCAAGCCCAAGCTGATAGAGCCAAAGTTTATGCTCAGGTAGACAAAATTTTGCATCAAGAGGTGTTGCGGATGCCGATTGTTCACTCTCAGCCGTTAGTCGCACAGCGTAAGGCGATCGCCGGGTGGGTTCCCAGTCCCCTCGGCTCAGAACCGTTTGAGTCCATCAGCAAGGAGTGATCAAAAAACTCATCGCACTGAAGTAATCAAAACGACCAAGGCGCTCAATTCTAGTCTGTAATATAACGACTAAGCTCACCCGCCGCCGGAAGCGTGACGACGAAAGGAGCGAAGCTGTAGGCGGTCGGGTGCAGCGCCCCGTTAGCCTGCCGTTGGTCAGTTTTAGACTCGTTTCATCGTGAGTGACCCTGCGCTTTGGGTTATGACCGCAAAACCGAGCCGCTTATATAAACGCACTGCTGGATTTCCAACCGATACGCTCAAGGACACCGATGAACCTCTGCATTCTGAATCAAACAGATGAGCCAACAAATGTGTGCCGATACCTTGACCACGATAGTCGGGCAAAACAGCAATAGATAGTTTAGGCGTACTGTCATCCACATAACCATAGCCTTGGTTCTCACCCACCATCAAACGCAACCAGACCGCACCGATGGGCTGACCCATTGCCGCATCGCTGATGATAAAGCCACAATCGCCCTCACGCCCCCAGCCCTGAACGTAGCGCGCAAGTTCAGAAAGGCGAATTACCTCGCGTGGGGGCGCAATTTGTCCTTCGGGAACATGAAGCGCCTGATACAACATCTCCCAAAGAAACGGCTCATCTTCTGTTGTGAGTGGTCGAATGATGCAGTTCATAACCCTTAGTTTGCATCAAAGGTGCGCGCGGCGGACTAACAACTAAGGTAAGCGGCGGCAGACAACTGTGGCAACTACACCAAGATCTCTCAAGCGATCGCTTCATCTCCTTGAGAGGTTTCTTTCACAACTGCTTGAGAGGAGTAGAGGTGAAAGTCACTGCAGCGCATATCTCACCACTCTCTAGTGATTTGAATATTTGCAGACACAACAATATCTCTGCTGGGGCAAGCAGTCAGTTAGCCTAAAATACTGGTTTCGATGTAGACGGTTTCACTCATACCCAGCCAGATCGCAAGCAACCCGATCTTAAACTGATCCCAGAAAAGTGAAAAGCTAAGGTTTTTGCCAAATCAGTGAATAGCGCCAGAGTAGATGCCTTTGGAGGCGGAAACCAGGAATAACGGCGGCTGCAACTTTTCTGATCTGTGCCAGTGGCACCTGAGCAGGACGAGTCGGTGCAACAACCATAGCCGGTTTCTCAACTGATGCTCGATGCCATTTCAAATACACAAAGTTGAGCGGAATGGAAGTTGCACTGTAAGCGTAATCGATCAGGGTTTGCTCTTGATAAAGACCGAGGATTAACAGTTTTCCGGAAGGGCGCAATAGTAACTTCATCTTCTCTAAAGCTGCTTCTAAGTCCATGTGGTGTAATACAGCAATCGACACAATTACATCGTAAGCTGCTTCTGGTAAGTCAGATTTAAGGAAATCAGCCTGTCGGTAGGTAATATTGGGGGCAGAATTACGATGTGATGCTTCCGTTAGGATTGCGCTGTCAACATCAAGTGCATCCACAACCTCAGATCTCTCCGCGAGTTTCCAAGCAAAAAGACCCAACCCACAACCTACGTCTAGCGCCCGACTGACCTTCGCAGGAATTTGACGTAGTAGATAGCTGTGGTAATGAGCATTGTGGTTCCACATTACTGAATTACTGGTCAAATGCATCAAAGTCTAACGCTTTTTTATCAGGGCTAACGTTGCCCCTCACCCGCCGCAGATAATCGCTGCATCACCCTGCTCAAATCTTGGCGGTCGGTTTGCATGGACGTTGTTATGCAGTGATCGCACTCACACTCGATCAAAGGAACACAACACTTTACTTGAGAATTAGCGGTGTTAAAACAGGAGCCATTAACATTTCAAACTCCAGATTGGTCGCACTCACCACGTTCTCTACAATTTTACCCTCTCGTAGCCGCATGACATGAGTTTCAATAAAAGTGATATCCCGATTTGTAGCGGCAACACCAAAAAACTCTTTCATGTGTTTTTGCACAGATCTAAACCGAACGACCACCCGATCGCCTGCTGCAAAAATATCTTCAATCATCATCTCCGAACCCGCAATGGGCGGAAAGGCATCGAAAAAAGCACTAAATACTTGCTTGTAAGCTTCACGTCCGTCGATTGCTCCATCTGGCTTTAATCCAGTAATTGCCTGCACATTTTCATCCAGCACATCCGGTGCTACGGTCATATCACCCTTGCCCAAAAACTGCTCAATAAAAATCCGAGCGATCGCCAAGTTTTGTTCTTCAGTTGAAGTCATCATCGTTATTCCTCTCTGTAGTTGTTTAGTCGCTTCGATTCAATCAACTACCAAGCCAGTGCCACTGCGCCCCCAAACTTCCGCATTTCTGCAAAAAACTTGCCCTGTGCGCCACCCTCGGTCAGTGTCGCCAGATAGACGGCAGTTTCAGCACCCTCATCGGCTGTAAACGGTGCGCTAGAGCCACCCATGTCAGTTTGCATCCAGCCAGGAGAGTAGGCATTCACTAAAATATTGGTGCCTTGGAGTTCCTTTGCCCAGAGCGCCGTTAAACCATTTAGCCCAATTTTAGAAAGGCGATAGGACGGAGCCAACGGATAGTAATCACTCCCCAGCGATGAGAGGGATGCCATCTCAGTAGACACATTGACAATCCGTCCGTAATTTTGCGCTTTCATCAACGGCATCAGCGCCTGCGTGATTCTAGCCACGGCTAGAACATTTGTTGTCAAGGTTGCTAGCATCGTTTCTAGTTGAACCGTGAGCAGACTGGATTCTTCGGGTTGCATCGTGGGGTTAACCCCCGCATTGTTAACCAAAATATCGGCTCTGCCATAGGTCTGCTGCAACCAGGTTGTGAACTGCTGCACACTGGCATCACTGGTGACATCCAGCGGATGAAAATCCACTTGAATAGTTTCGCTGGATAGGCGCTGTTGGGCGGCAAGACCATCTTGCTCTTGCCGACTCGTCAACACGACTTGAATATTTTCCTGCTGTGCCAACTGGCGAGCGATCGCATAGCCTAACCCTTTGTGACTACCGGTGATTACAGCAACTTTCTGCGTCATGATCGTCAAACTTTCCTGAATTAAATGGATGTACAGTTACCGTAGCAACCCCTAAAATATTAAGCAATTCGATTTTTTATATAAAAAGTATCAATGAAATCGATAAATCTGGCGGCAATCGATTTAAACCTGCTGGTTGCCTTTGAAGCCCTTTTAGAGCAGCACAGCGTCACAAAAGCTGCCGAGCAACTTCAGATTGGGCAGCCTGCCATGAGTGCCGCACTCAGCCGTTTGCGTATTTTGTTTGAAGATGAATTGTTTGTGCGGTTGGGTCGGCAGATGCAGCCGACGCTCAAAGCTCAAGCGATCGCTCCAGGCATTCTGGCAGCATTGCAACAGATTCGCCAAGCCGTTACCGCCAGTCAGACCTTTGAGCCAACGTCTAGCGATCGCACCTTTACCATCGGCAGTTCAGATTACACCAGCTTTGTCCTAATGCCGCTGCTACTGGAATTAAGTCATCAAACGGCTCCATTCATCAACTTTCGGATGATTGGATTTGAGAAGGACAGTATTGGAGATCTGCTAGAACAGGGAGAAATTGATGTGGCGTTGGGTGTTTTTTCCGATCCGCCCCGACAAACGCAATGGGAACCCATCTTTGAAGAACGATTTGTGGGAATTGCTCGTCAAGGACATCCGGCTCTTCGACAGGGAACCATGAGTTTAGAAACCTTTGCCCAGCTTTCCCACGCCCTCACAACTCTACGTCGAGATACTACAGGTGCCATTGATGAGGCGTTATGTGAGCGAAACTTAGAGCGCCGGATTGCATTTACAACTCCGCATATGATGGTTTTGCCGTTTGCGATCGCATCGGGTGATGTAGTTGCAGCGATTCCTCGACGCATTGCCCTCCGTTTAGCAACGGTCTGTGATTTAACAATTTTTGAACTGCCCATCAAAACAAAACCGTGGATGGTTTCCATGCTGTGGAGTACTTTGAGCGATCAAGATGAAGCCAATCGTTGGTTACGTGACGTAATCAAAGTGATTTCTCAAAAGGTTGGGGCAAGTACAGAGAAAATTTAGGTCGTGCCCCCGCTACAGACTAAGCCGCATAGCAACTTAGCATACTGAAGTTTTCCGTATAACACCCCCAAATTAGGAACTTATCCAGAAATTTTCTGGATAATATTGCAACTAAGGGATTATGCAGAAAATTTCTGGATAACATTCCAAGTTGAGTGGATAGACTCAAGTACTTCAGCAATTCCAAATTCAAAACTTTGACAACTCGCTGAATCAGACTGGAGGATAAGGAAACACCTCGTGGGAGCACGGTGATGGAATCATTGCCTTTAAGTTTTGGGGTGTTGTTAGGCTATCTGCATCAAGCCATCAGTCGGATTGAAGACCCAAGGCAAGCGAGTAACGGCACCCGCTACAGCGTGAGTGACGCAATCTTGGCAGCGTTTAGCGTGTTTTTCATGCAGTGCGAGTCTTTCCTGGAGCACCAACGGCAAATGCAGAGTCGGCAGGGCAAGGATAACGCTCAAACATTGTTTGGGTTAGCTCAAATTCCGAGTACACCGCAAATCCGCAATATTTTGGATCACCTGGCTGCACCTGTCCTAACGGGTGTGTTTGAGCAGGTGTATCGAGGTTTGAGGCAAGGGGGATACTTGCAGGCATACCACTGCTTGGGAGGGCATTTGTTAGTCACCTTAGACGGGACGCAATATTTCAGTTCGCAGAAAATTCAGTGTCAGCAGTGTTCAACTCGAACGCATAAAAATGGGCGTGTGACCTATTTTCATAGCGCGATTCTACCCGTGATTGTCGCTCCTGGTCAGTCGCAGGTGATTGCCTTAGTCCCCGAATTTATCAGTCCGCAAGATGGGTCTGTGAAACAAGACTGCGAAGTGGTGGCGGCTAAACGCTGGATGCAGACCCATGCGGGGCAATTTGCCCAACACCCAATAACGCTGCTTGGGGATGACCTCTATAGTCGTCAACCGATGGTTCAGCAGTGTATAGAGCTTGGCATAAACTTCATTTTTACCGCTCTACCCGACTCTCACCCTGCCCTGTACGAGCGCTTGCACGTGCTTGAGGTTTTGGGGGCGCTCGAGACCCTAGAAATCCGGCAATGCCACCAGCGCACTCCAGCGATTTATCACTACCGCTATGCCAATCTCGTGCCGATTCGGGACACTCAACCCGCCTTGCTGGTCAATTGGTGCGAACTGGTCGTTACCCGGGAACACGACGCTCAGGTGCTCTACCACAATGCCTTCATCACCCACCATCGCTTGGGTCATACCACCGTTGCCTCAGTGGTCGCTGCTGGTAGAAGTCGGTGGAAGACCGAAAACGAAAATCACAATGTCCTCAAAACCAAGGGGTACCATCTCGAACACAACTTTGGGCATGGGCAACAGCATTTAGCCAACTTTTTGCTCACGCTCAATCTCCTGGCTTTCCTGTTCCATACAGTGCTTCATCTAGTGGACACGTCTTATCAGAAAATTCGCCACCAACGGGGCACTCGCAAGGGTTTCTTTCAAGACATCCTCAGCCTGACTAAGTATTTGCTATTCAATAGTTGGCAGCATCTAATTGACTTTATGCTCTCCGATGCAGACCCCTCTCCTATCACTGATTCCTCTTAAATTTTTGAATTTGGAATTGCTGCAAGTACTTTGTGTCGATTTTGCTGTATAGGCAAGAATCTTGGTGCCAGTTGTAACGATCGCTGCTTTACCTCGCTGTTCTAGATGATGTAGTTTTGATGATTGCTTCTGCTGGGTCGGATCATGCGATTGTCAGGGACTATTTGCACCTTTGACAGCAATTCAACTTGCGTTGGCGTATGGCGATTGCCCCAATCTTGAGAATTAGGTTTAGGCAATGATCCTCAATAGTCCCGAAAATCCAGTTCAGCCATGAAAACTTGTGCAGGAGCATTGTTGCGATGATTAGGCGATCGCTAAAAATGGCAAAATTTGGTGAATCAGCATTTGAGGATCGACAAGGTGAAAATCCGCGATCGGTGCCCAACATACTTGCTCATGTCCGAAGGTCTGTTGATAAACGTCAAGCAGATTGGCAAAATTGCAAAGATAAGGGGCTTAACCTCCTTGTTCACAGAGCTTTCTGAGTATTCAATGAAACTTAAATGACAATTAGCTCATACCGCGCAGAATTAATTCTGATTTTATCAGCCTTGCTAGACTATGGAGTCGGCGATCCTTGGAATTGGTGGCATCCAGTGCAGGGGATGGGCTGGCTGATTTCTCAGTATACCCAACGAGCTTTCAAAGCCTTTGATTCCGCGATAGCCCTGCGATTGTCTGGCATTGGGCTGGGGCTAGGATTGGTGCTGGGGAGTGGCTTGGCAGGATGGCTGATTATCGATGTAGCTAAGCAGATTCACCCGTTGATCGGTTTTGTAACAGAGGTGATTTTGCTGGCAAGCTGTTTTGCCGGACGCAGTTTGCGAGATGCGGCAATTGAAGTCCTTCAGCCGTTAGAAGCAGGAGATTTGGAGCAAGCGCGATCGCGCTTAAGCCGCTATGTAGGGCGAGATACCGAAAATTTGTCAGAGTCTGAAATTCTCCGGGCTGTATTGGAAACCGTCACCGAAAATGCAACCGATGGCGTGATGGCTCCATTGTTTTATGCGATCGCCGGATCATTGATTCCAGCGATCGGGGGTGTCCCTCTGGCGTTGGGTTATAAAGCCGCCAGCACCCTTGATTCGATGGTCGGCTATCGCGCTGCCCCCTACACTGACTTGGGCTGGTTTAGCGCCAAATTGGATGATGCTTTAACCTGGTTACCCTGTCGTCTCGTCGTATTGACGCTCTCCATTCTGTCTGGCAATCCTTGGCAGGTTTGGCAGGTTTGCTGGCGGGATGCTCCCCAAGATCTCAGCCCCAACTCTGGTTGGAGCGAGGCTGCCTATGCGGCGACATTGGGTGTGCAAGTAGGCGGAACAAACTGGTATCGCGGCGTTGAACAAAAAAAGCCGTTATTGGGAAATGCAACCCAAGCGATCGCGCCAGACCATATTTTTGCGGCGCTTCGCCTCACTCAACAGTGCTTTTTGCTCTGGCTGGCGATCGCTGTTTTAGCGCACTGGTTATCGCAAGGTTGAATGTTTTGTTAGGCGATCGCACCAGGCGTAACTTGAAAACTATTGGATAACAATTTTCAAATAACTAGCGCTAAAAAATCTTTTGAGACTCACTGTAGAGTGCTTAAAAGAACCGCGTGCATGAAGGCAATATCGGGGCTGCGTTGGATTGCTTGGTCGTAGCGCTGTTCAGCAAGAGTGCCGTCCTCAGATGCTTTGAGCAAGGTTTTCGCTTGTTGTAAAAGATCTTGAATTTGGCTGGCAGCGATCGCGTCTTTGTCATCCATCAACTCATCAACCTGCACGATAAACTGAGACATGGGACGCAGCCAATCGAACCATTCATGGCTAATGACTAATTGAAAAAACTCGCCATTGGTTTGGATTTTGCCAAAATGCTGCTCATAGGTATCTCGCTCCGCATCTAATAGGGCTTTATGGAGCCGCAGAAAGCCTTGACGCACTTCGCGTAACTGTTTGATTTCAGGATCTAAAGAAAAATTTGTAGAAGTCATTGAGCAAAATTACAATAAAAAACCTTTCTCATCTTAGTCATATCTGATGAATTTGTTGATCCCTCTTAAGCGCAATTGTGATCGGTTTGCAAATCATCTAATTCGGCATAATCTGGCAATGTCGTATCGATCTCGATACCGTTTCGCAACACTACTCGATCATGTTGCGATCGCGACAGCAATTCACTATAACGCCGCGCTTTGAAGAGAACCAGATCCGCAGGCAAGCCGACCTCAATTCGCCCAACGGTGGGCAACCCCATTAAATCGGCAGGAGTGGATGTAATGGCGCGGCACCAATCACCATAGGGGCGATCGAGGTGCGCGATTTTGGCGGACAGAGAGAAGACTTCTAAAGGATCATGGTCACCAAATGCATGGAATGGATCACGACAATTATCGCTGGCGATCGCCACTGAAACGCCTGCCTGTTTCAGTTCATGTAGTAAGGTTATGCCACGCCAGCGAGGGGTTTTTTCGGATTGTCGATCTTGTAGATATAGATTGCACATCGGTAGACTGACAACGCCAATGTTTGCCTGTTTAACAAGGGCGATCGTTTTTGTGTATTCTTCAATAGGCTGCACAGCAAGACTACAGCAGTGACCGCAGACAATCTGTTTTTGAAACTGCTGCCGCAAAGCCGCTTCCGCTACAATTCTCAGACAAATAGAATCGGGATTATTGTTTTCATCCACATGCAGATCAAGATCCAAATTGCGATCTTGAGCGATCGCCAGAGTGCGATCAATTTGCCGTTCAATCGCTGGATTCATGGAGGCAAACCCGCCTAAAACACCGCCCAGTTCGGCGATTTGATCTGCCAGTTTTTCACCTTGGGGAGTCAAAAAATCCTCTAAAGCCACTAAACAAACGGCTTGCAAAATCATTCGGTTTGCCCAGCGATCGCGCAAGGCTCGAAATGCCTCCAACGTCACCTCTGCCAACGCGCCACCAGCATCGAGATGAGTGCGAATTGCCTTCGTCCCATGAGCATAGCTACACTTTACGCCAAACTCCATGCGGCGATAAACATCCTCAACGTTCCACTGTTCAGCATCTTGACGAATCGTTTCTAGCCCATCGGCAAAGGTGCCTGTCACATTCGGTGCCCGCTCCCATACATGTCCTTTATCGAGATGGGTGTGCATATCCACAAAACAGGGAAATACCATGCCGCCTTGTAGATCAACAGAGGCGTGATCAGATGTCGTTGTTCTAGTGGGGACGATGTGGGCGATCGCGCCATTCACAATTTCAATATCTACGAGCAGTAACTCATCTTGCACGATAGATTTTGACGAACCTGGGCAATCACGGCTTTGCACCATTAATGACGCTGGCACATGAGCATTTCGCAGCCAATAGTGATTAGTGTTGGGAATCATAGGTAAAGAGAAAAGAAGTTTGAGAAGGACATTTGACTAAGCATGATCAAAAATAAAGGGATGAAGCATTAAACGCTTCGTCCCTTTGGTTGCTTATTGATCAACGTGCGTTAAGCAGGAATTGCTTCAACACGATTTTTTAGCAAGTCAATGATGGCAGTTTTTTCCAGTAGACCCACCAACATACCATTGGGTTGAACCACTGATAAAGCAGTTAGCTTGCGCTCTTCCAGCAGTTGCACGACTTCTGATAAAGGGCGATCGCCGGTCACTGTCAATGATGGCTCAATCGGAGTCGCCAGAGTTTGCACCGGGGTTTCTGCCCAAAGCGCACTGGGGATCGTTTTTAGATCGTCTATCGCGATCGTGCCCACCAATTGTCCATCGTCATCAGTGACTAAAAACTGACGCCAGTTCTTCACATCCAAAATTCGCTGATCAGCAAACTCTCGTAGGCTCAGCGATTGCGCTACGACAGGACTGTCTGCAATCACCGCATCGGCGGCGGTCAGCCCTGCCAGTTTGTCTTGCACTGTGCCGTACTGAGCAGCCTGACCCGCATTTTGCAACAGAAACCAGCCAATCAGCACATTCCAAAAGTTGATGCCAGCCCCAAACAACACGAGCGGCAGGATGCCTGACGCGATCGCCAGCCAGCCAAAAACTTGACCCACACGCCCTGCGAACTTCATGCCTTTGTAGGGATTGCCCGTAATCTTCCAAACCAAAGCTTTTAAGATATTGCCACCATCCAACGGCAAGCCAGGAATCAGGTTAAACAGCGCCAGCGCCAGATTGACAGAAGCCAACACGCCAAGAATTGCAGCCAGTGGACCCGAAACTCCAGTCAGCGCCGCCAATAGGGTTACAGAACCCGCAATTAATAGGCTAACCAAAGGTCCGGCGATCGCCACCCAAAAAGCATCCCCTGGGGTTTCCGATTCTTTTTCTAAACTGGCTAAGCCGCCAAATAGGAATAAAGTAATCGACTTTACGCCAATTCCTTGCTTCAGTGCCACAAAACTATGTCCCAACTCATGAGCTAAAACGGAGCCAAATAGCAGTAGTGCAGTGACCAAGCCCAGTCCCCAGGAAACGCCACCAGGCAACGTTGGAAACTGCGCTGCTAATCCAGTGCCATAGCTGAGGGTGACTAATCCCAGCACCAAAAACCAAGATGGATTGACGTAAAAGGGAATTCCAAACAAACTGCCAACACGAATGTTGTTATTCATACCCGCGACCTCTGATGTAGGTTGAGCAATCTAGATTTAATAGAGTCATTTCTTTTTTCATGTTCCTACTGTAACGAAATGTAAAAGACTTGTTAATACTTCCCTCGACGTAATTACCGCCCGTCTCAGTTCGGTTAATTGGGACTAGGGAAAAAGGCAACAAGGCACTAATTTTCAGATTCAACAGGGCAATCAAGATTAAGGCGCACTCCTTCATAGATCGCATCCACTGCAACCTCAATCCCTAAACTGTGTAGCGCCAAAGTTTCACCTGCCTCATAGAACGTGCAAAGCCACATCCGTCCTTCTCCCCGCCGAAAGTAGTCCACCGCGACTTGTGTTGTATCAATCAGAACATATTCTTGGAGACTAGATAAAGCACTGTAAGACTTAAACTTATCGCCCCGATCATAGCCACGAGTGCCGGGAGAGAGAACCTCGACAAACAGTGTTGGATGAGTGATGGGATCCTGGGCGGCAAAGTCTTCAGGATGGCAACTGACGACTACATCAGGGTAAAAGTAGGCATTGAGCTTAGTAACATTAACTTTGGCATCTGCCATATTGATTCGACAATTGTTGGCACGTACAGTTGGGCGCATCAGACTCAACAGGTTAATAGCAAGGTCATTATGGGCTAAGGTGCCGCCACTCATAGCAAAGATCTCTCCATTCAGGTATTCGTGGCGAGTTTCTTGCTGGGTCTCCCAGGCTAGATAGGCTTCAGCAGTCATTTTGTGGGGTTGGGGGACGGCACTCATAGCAGCTTGACAGGTGAGAAGACATCCTTACTCTAGCGATCGCTGACTGGCTCAATCTGCTCTGGCTTTGAGAGTGGCAACTAGCTCTAAAAGCCATGAGCGAGTCTACAAATAATAGTTTTTTAGTGAATTTGCATAATTCGCAAATGAGATGGTGATGAATCTGTAATCGATAGGGTTAGGGAGACGAAGGCGTAAACGTCTAACTCTTAAATACTTTCAGCATTTTTTGGAGTAAGGAACAGAATTCTATGAAATTTATTGTTGCGTTATCTAGTCTTGCCCTGGTTTCATTCTCTGGCGTTTCTCCCTGTTTTGCCGCCAATCAAACAATCGGGCGATCGCCCAATCAACCTTTGTCGAGTCAGGCTTTACCCAGTGCCGCAAAGCCGGTTCAGGTAGTTGGATTTGGTTTTGGTGACATTCTAGCTCCCATAGAGCGCGGTCTTAACATGGTTGAGCAGGAGAAACGTCGTCAAGAGGAGCGAGAACGTCGAGAACAGCTAGAGAAAGAAAGACAAGAACGCCTTGAGGCTCAAAAAAAGCGTCAAGAAGAACTACAAATCGCTAGACAAGCGGCGACTGAAAAGCAGCGCCTAGAAGCTGACCGTCGCCAGAAATACTTTGAGAGCCTTTCTCCGGCTGAGCAACAAGCCTACATTGCTGAGCAACGTGCTAGACAACAGAAGGCAAATGAAGTGTCCGCTAGGCTGTTTATGATGATTGTTGATTCAGTCACTCGTCCTAATGTCTGTCGCAGTGGCTCTTGGTTTACGGGTTATACCTATTACGAGTGCTAACGTTAGCGTTCCTAAATGTCTTCTGGTCACAGGGGGAAGTCAAGTACACGCTTTTCCCCTCGCCAACCGATCCTAGGATGTGCTTGGGTTCCAGAAGTTTTGCCAACCATCAACAGCAAAAAGGAGGAAATGAGGGGAATTTTAGAGCGATCGCGGCGGTATTGGTTTGAAGTCATGGCATCAACTCAGCCACGTCGGAGTGAGGAACTAGGATGTTACAAGAGAGGTAGGTTATGCGTACCAAAAAAGCGATCGCGTTCGCAGGATTGATGGTGGGTTTGGTGAGTCTGGCTCCGCTGGTGGCAGTGCCGGGAATGGCGCAGACCGGGGCACAGACGGCAGCACAGCGAAAAACGGAAGCTGCGCGATTATTGCAGCAGGGGATTGAGCAGATTGAATCCAGACAACCTGAAAATGCTTTGCAGCCTCTAGAGCGTGCTTTACAGGTTTATCGAGCTATTAAAGACCGTCGCGGGGAAGGAAACGCACTGGCTAATTTAGGGCGCGCTTATTTTGCGTCCAAAAGCTACGCCAAAGTGATTGAATATTCTGAGCAAAGTTTGGCGATCGCGAGAGCCATCAAAGATAAAAAACTTGAAGTGGCAGTATTAAAAAGACTGGGGCTAGCTTACTCCCGAAGCGGAAATCACCCTAAGGCGATCGCATCTGTTGAGCAAACTATAGCAATTTATCGAAAAAGCAACGATCGAGTCGGAGAGATAAGATCTCTAGGAGATTTGGGGTTTGTTTACTTTGGGGTTGGTAACTATATCAAGGCAATTGAGTTGCAGAAGAAGGGTGTGGCGCTTGCCGAAAAGTTGCAAGATAACTCTGTAATCTTCGAGGCACGAGGCAATCTTGAAGAGAGTTATATGGTTCTTAGAGGTAATGGCTTTGCGCTATGGCAACGGGGGATTGAGCAAGAGCAAGGCAATCAGTTTGAAGCTGCGATTCAATCCTGGGAAAAGGCTTTACAGATCTCCCGTGTTCTTCAAGATCAAGCTACTGCGTTCTTGAAAGCAGAAACCATCATGGAAAAATTAGGAAATGCTTATCACAAGCTCGGCAATTATGCGAAGGCAAGGGAACATCAAGAAAGCCGCCTAGAGATCGTCCGTGAGCCTGCAAGAGCCTCTGGTGACACGGCATTGGAAGGGCGAGCCGGAAGTGACCTTGCATACACTGATCTCGCGCTTAGCAACTATTCTAAAGGAGTCGCACAACTAGAACAGCGGTTAGCCACTGCGCGGGAGAACGGAGACAGTCTAGAGGAAGCCAAAGCTTTAAATGATTTGGGGAACGCGTATAGCGAACTGGGTAGTCATAAGAAAGCCATTGAATATTACGAAAACAGCTTAGCGATTATACGAAAGTTTGGCAATCGTATTCAAGAAGCAGTCGTGTTGTCCTATTTGGGAAATGCTTATTACAGTCTTGGCGATTATCCTAAAGCGATTAGTTATTACAAACAAGGGTTGCCGACACGCCAAGGTCCAAAGCTCCGGGGCGCTCACCAATTGCACGGGGCTATGCTGGGTTATCTGGGAGGTGCTTATTACAAGCTTGGCGACTATACGACCGCGATCGACTATTACGAGAAAAGTTTGGCGATCGCTCGCTCAATCAGCGACCCACAAAGAGAAGCAAGCAGATTAGGAAATCTTGGAAATGTCTATAGCGCTCTGCGTGACCAGGCAAAGGCAATTAAATACCGTGAGCAGGGCTTAGCAATTTTTCGAGATCTTAAGGATCGAGCAGGTGAAGGAAGTTCATTAGGAGGTCTGGGAAGCATCTACGAGAGTTTTGGTAATTATCCCAAGGCAATGGAGTATTACCAGAAAAGCCTTGCAGTTCAGCAAGAAACCAAAAGCCGAGAAGGGGAGAGAATTTTTCTTGCAGACATTGGTTCGGTTTTAGAAAAGCAGAATCAAGTAGACCTCGCTATTATTTTCTACAAACAATCGGTTAACGTGAGTGAATCGATTCGGCAAGATACTCGCGCACTCGCTCAAGATTTACAAGCTTCTTACACGGAATCCGTAGCCAGTACCTATCGCCATCTTGCGGATTTGCTCCTAAAGCAAAACCGGATCATGGAGGCAATGCAAGTGCTAGATTTGCTCAAGGTGCAGGAACTTCAAGACTATTTAAAGGACATCAAGGGCAATCAGTTGACGGCGCAGGGGCTGCCACTGTTGCCGCAGGAACGGGAGATTGTGCAAGCGTTTAAGCAGAATCCAGCGATCGCTCAAACTGCATCCAGTCCAGCAGTGATGGCGTTGATGGCACAACTGCAAAAAACGGCAGCCACGCAAAACCTGACGCTACCTGCTTACAAAGACGTGCAAGCTCGGATTCAAAAGCTCGGCAAAAACATAGCCCTGTTTTATCCGCTGATTCTGGACGATCGCCTAGAACTGGTGCTGTTTATGCCCGATCGCCCACCGATTCGCAAAACAGTTAACGTTAAACGGGCTGAGTTTGAACGGGAAATTCGCACGTTTCGGACATTACTTCCCGACACGGATCTCGCGGCATTATCCAAAATTCGCCAATCTGCCCAACAGCTTTATACCTGGCTTGTGCAGCCGATCGATGCAGAACTGAAAGCCGCCAAGGTGCAAACAATCGTCTATGCGCCCGATGGACAGATGCGCTATGTGCCCTTAGCAGCGCTGCATGATGGCACGCAATGGCTGACTGAACGCTACCAGATTAATTATTTAACCGCATTGGCGCTGACTCCAATTGATACGCCCGATATGCGATTCCGCAAAGCGGATCTCTCACGAGAATCGCCCACTGCCCTAACAGGAGCCTTAACTCAGGGAAAAACAGTCACCGTGGCGGGAACTGCTTATACCTTTGAGCCGCTTAAATTTACCCAAGCGGAAGTGGAACAGGTTGCCAAAACGATTCCCAATACCAAAGCGCTGATTAACCAGCCCTTCAACCGCAAGAATTTACTGGCGCAAATGCCCCAATCTGCGATCGTGCATTTGGCAACCCACGCGAAATTTGGTGGCACACCAGAAGAGTCGTTCATTGTGTTGGGCGATGGCGATGTGGTGACTTTGCGGGAAATCGAAGCCTGGAAGTTGCCGAATGTGTCGCTGTTCGTGCTGAGTGCCTGTGAAACAGGATTAGGCGGTAAGTTGGGCACTGGGCTGGAGATTTTGGGGTTTGGCTATCAGATGCAGCGGACTGGATCACGTGCTGCGATCGCATCTCTCTGGAAAGTCAAAGACGACGGCACATCCGAGTTGATGAGTGAATTTTATGAGGCGCTACAAAAGGGTGGTTCCAAGGCAGAAGCTCTACGACAGGCGCAAATCCAATTGATTAATGACGGCTATCGTCCGCTCTATTGGGCACCGTTTATCCTAATTGGCAATGGCTTGTAAGGGCAAAAGTCGCTATTTAACTATTTGCCATGGGTTTCGCAGGGGGGCGCAGAAATGGAGCGATCAAGCCAGTTAACAGCTTGTTGCAATCGGGGTAGGGCTTCTTCGGGCTGATTTTTGAGCAAGAAAACCAGCGCCGCGATCGCTTGCTCAGAAGCTCTCGCTTTCCGGTTTGCCTTAAGACGATGCCAGTCTTTGTCGGTGATCGTCAGCTTTGTCATCAACGCCTGCGCTAGTTCCTCCGCGCTAAAATCTGCAAAGCTTGGTACTTTTTTACCGGGTTCATCCAACTCGGAAACTGGGATAAAACCGTTCACTATTGTCATGAGCAGTATCCTTAAAGGGTGCTAATCATTCTTACTGTACTATGTCTCACCCTGGCACTGATGAACCGAATTTTGAGCAGGAATTGATGGAAGTGGAGCGATCGCTGCAAGAACTCAAAGATCGCCATAGCCAAGTGCAACAAGCCCAAGCCACTCAAGCCACTCTACAGCAGCGCCAAGCACACATTAAGCGCCAACTTCAAAACACTGCTTCCCCAGAACTCAAAGTAGAACTTCAGCACATTCAAGATAACCTGGATGACTTAGAAATGAAGCTAGAAAGCCGTTTGTTTAGTTGGGAGAAACCATTTTGGCAAATTGTTCGTTTTGGTGGGCTAGGCATGGTGATTGGCTGGTTCATGGCGATCGCAGTATTACAACAGCCTCAACCCTCTCCTCAACCTTCACCAAGGACATCTCAAAATGGATAGCAGTTCACAGAGATAAAGTGCAAAGCCAAGTTAGAGGGGCATCTCATCAAGCACCCCTCTAGAGAAACTGTTACTTTATTCACCGTTTAGACAACTATATCTCCTACAAATAGGGCAACCTCGTCTAAATATTGCCCATAGTCATAAGTTGTATCGAAATCGCCGTAGGGAGTGGTGCCTTCAGCTACTACGATGCCATTTGTAAACGAGACGGTGCCTGAATATTGCGGTATTTGTGGAATAAAATCAGCGATTAGCTGACTCAGATTGAAAGTACCTGCAAAAGCCCCTGCCGATGAACCTAGGTCGCTGATTAAGCTACCATTAGCGATCGCTAAAGTGCCGCTAACACTGGTTAAGAATTCAGACAGTCCCTCAGTCACTTCTGTAGCTGCATCAAAGTTAAAGTTGAAAGAACCCAACGGGGTAGCCAATGCTACGATCGCGGTTCCATCTAAAAACGTGACATTTCCTGAGAGTGCTGTTAGAGGCACAACCGCTTCGCCACCGGGAACCTGAGCAAGTAAGTCAATAGCTACCGTGCCTGTATTTAGGTCAATCGTCGTCTCTGAGCCACTTACCGGAAAAGTGTACTGAGCGTTCTGAGGAAAATTGATCGCAAAATCAACATCTCCAAAGGGCGTAGTGAGGTCTGTCACTAACTGACCGCTACCAAAATCAATCGTCCCTGCCACATTTCCCAGCGATGTTGGCAAATCGATTGCAATCTGTCCATTTTGAAATGCCACCGTTCCATCTAATGTGGTAATCCAATCCCCTACAAAACTGCTAACCAGTTGAGCAAAATTAAAGCTACCAACAAAGTCTTCGTCTCCTAGATCTAAATTTCCAGAGGCGATTCCATTAGCAAGATTCAACGTTCCATTCACCTGACTCAGGGTGTCTAGGAAATTGTTTGCTAAGTCAGTGACGTTCGCCGTTCCTGTTAAAGCGCCAAAGGGTGAATCAATTGCACTAACCAGCACTCCGTCTGCCAAGGTCACAGTACCCTGAATTTCATCCAAGGAATTAACAATATTGACCAGCGATGTCTCTAACTCTCCAGCAGGCGCAGGTGCAGGCGGACTGCTAGAAAAGCCTAACCATCTCCGGGAAGGAACGCTTGGAATGGCTTCAGTAAAAAGGCTAGCGGTTTGAGACAGTCCTGAGTTTAAAGAATTCTGATCAGTCATTCCTATATTCGACCCGGAATTGACACTCAGATCAAAATTTGTTGAATCTACCATTGTTATCTCCTTATGCTCTCAGATGCAGACCTACGAGGGCATGCAAAGCAGTTGATTAGCTTTGCCAAACATAGTTAAGCCCTGCTTTTTTTGTATAAGCGATCGCTTGCCCATCAACTTGGGCAATTGTTACTCCCGTGAGAAAGATAACGAAAAGCGCCTTTTAGCTACTCAGTCTTTAGAGGCATTTGTATAAATTTTGCTGAAATAGAAATTAGGCAAGCTGAATCGCATAAAACCATAGGGGCACAACTCACACCATCCGCATTATTTTGATGGCATTGCTGAATCCTGGGATGAAAATATCTGAGCTACCCTCACCCTAGCCCTCTCCCAAAAGGCGCAGAAACAAGAGTTTTGGCTCCCTTCTGCATCGCAGGGCTAGTTCATCAGTGGTAGAAAAATGATAATGGGTGATGCTCTTTCACCCCTAGCTAGCCATGAGCCTGATTGATGCTCTCAAACAAGTACGAGACTATCGAACCCAACCCCAGTATCCATTGTGGGTGATTTTGTTGCTGGTACTGATGGCAACGATGAGCGGGTGTGTGGGGTATCGAGCGATCGCGTGCTTTGTGGAGCGCCATCAAACCCAATTGTTAGGGGTACTCGAAGTGCCCTATGAGCGGTTACCCTGCTACTCGACGATTCGCCGCGCTTTGGTGCGAGTGGACTTTGAGGCGTTAACCGAGGTTTTCAATCAATGGGCACAGGAAACGGTTGAGCTGGAAGAGCAAGCCGCTTGTGCCGTTGACGGCAAGAGCATCCGAGTCAGTCTGAGAGATTACGACCAGGCGTATCAAGATTTTGTCAGTGTGGTGTCGGTGGTCAGCACTCGACTGGGACTGGTCGTTGGGGTGCAATCCATGCACAACAAAACGAGTAGTGAAATTGTAACGGTACAAACCTTGTTGGAGCACCTTCAGTTGCAAGGGGTGTGTTTTAGTTTTGATGCCCTGCACGCCAAAAAAAAAACAGTTCAGCAAATTATAGCCAGTCAGAACCACTACTTAATTGCCATCAAAGGGAATCAACCCAAATTATTAGCCCAAATCCAGCAGCAGTTTGAACACTCGTCTCCCCTCAGTTGTCACGTGGACTCAGAGCGGACGCGCAATCGCTCAACCCAACGCCGTGTGTGTGTATTGGAGCCAAGTGCCACCATTGACCCAAGTTGGGTCGCTCTTAAACGAGTGATTCGGGTCGAACGCACCGGACTAAGAGCAGGCATACCCGTTTCACAGACGGTGTTTTATATCAGTTCGCTGGCAACCGATGCCGCCGAGTTTGCCCGTCGTATCCGGCAGCATTGGCACATTGAGAATCGCCTCCACTGGTGTAAAGATGTGGTCTTTCAAGAAGATACGACTCCACTGTGTGAGGGTCACGCTTTGATTAATATGGCAATTGTGCGAACCTTTGCCCTTAATCTCTTCCGGCAGCATGGGTTTGACTCTTTGACTCAGGCGATTCGACAGGTTGCTCATGATATCCCTCGCCTATTTTCCTTCTGCCAATGAATCAGCCCTGCTTCTGCATCGGGAGAAGGGCTGGGGATGAGAGCAATTCCTCCCACTACTCAGCAACGCTTATTTGATTTGTTGAAAGAGCAACACTGGTGTTAACAGTTAGTAAGCTGCTTAGAACTCTATACTTTGAAGAAGTGAATGCGAGGAATGGATGAGCATGATTGAACTTCTCCCGGTAGGTATTGGAATCGGCTGTTTTGCGATCGCCTTTGTGCTTGCCAGTTTGGTGGAATATTGGATTCATCGACTCATGCATAAACCGCTGCAATTGGGGGAACGTCACCGGGATCACCATCGCCGCAATGAAGGGCAGGGAGTTGTCTGGGAGTTTTTGGATTACGTCAAAGGCACGGTTATTTTATTGATACCGATGTTTTTTGTCTCTCTACCCGCTGGCATTGGCTGGAGTTTGGGCGCGGTCGTATACGCGGCTTTTTCCTCCTACGCCCATCAGCTTCAGCATGAAAATCCGACTAAGTGCTTTTGGATGAAAATGCCAGTCCACTATGTGCACCACAAATACAATATGTGGCATCACAACTTTGGCTTAGGCGTAGACTGGTGGGATCATGTTTTTGGCACCTATAAAGCGGTGGAATGGCTTACCGACGAAGATCAGTCCTACCCAAAACGCAGCTATTTAGAATTGAAATGGTGGTAAACCGAGGGCGATCGCACTATCCAGAACGGTTTAGGACACGCAATCAGACGTAGCCATAGACCGATCTCTTCAACCCTATAATCCGACCTCTAATCTCTGCTACACAGCGCCCAATTCCAAAGATTTTCCTTGACTCTGGTGTCGTTTGAAAAGCCTGTGCTATCGTTCCAACATTCTTTCCCAAAATTATTGTGAAATGGAGGCATTGTATAGGCTGTGAGCTATTTTAGTGAGGCAAAAGCGCATTTTGTTGCGAGTCACCAAAATCCGATTAACCAAGCACTCCACCATCTGACAAACTTATTGGCGATCGCGGCTGTTATTTTCCTATTTATTGAGTGGCGCATCACTTTGATCTGTCTGGTATTGACCCAGGTTTTTGCACTGGGCGGTCATGCTTTTTTTGAGAAAAATGAACCTGCGTTTGTCAAATATCCCGGAATCACGATTCTGGCATCCCTATCCTGGTCGTTTGAAAACTGGTTTGGGTTACGCCAAGTTTTAGTCTGGGGCAAAGGGGCGAGAGGGTGAGAGTTTTGAATTCAAAACTCAAAATTTAGACCTCAAAATTACCTTTCAACTTTCTTCTGAGTTGTTGATCACTTTTTAAGGAGCGTTATGTACGACGGTTTACTGGTTATTGACGCAGATGCTCACAAAATTGAAAATCCTTTGGTAATGCTGGATTATCTAGAGCCGCAATATCGCGATCGCTTGGGTTTGATTATCGACAGTTTGGGCGATCAGCGGATCAAAATCATGGATTTCAACCCCAAGACGGGGCAAAACGATCTGGTTCAGTTGTTTCCTCAGCCCAGCGGACTGGGGAAAGGTGGATTTCGGACATTGCACCCCGAAACCACGCTAGGAGCCATGTTTAACCATGTGCGAATTGAACATATGGATCGAGAAGGCGTGGATATCCATGTGATTTATGGCACCTTGAATCTGATTTTCTCTAGTTTGCTCGATACCGATCTGGCTATCGCATTCTGCAAGGCGTATAACACCTACATGGCAGAGGATTGTCGCGGCTATGGCGATCGGCTCAAACCCATTGGCGTATTACCCTTGCAAGATGTCAGCGAAGCGGTCAAAGAACTACATCGCTGCGTTGAAGAACTAGGCATGGTTGGGGTTGCGGTGCCGCCCAATGTTCCGGTGCCCCATCCTCGCGCTCCAGAAGCCTTCCCCGAAATTCGCACTTGCAAAGCCATTAGTCATCCTGACTTTCGCCCAATTTTGCAAGCTGCGGTGGATTTAGATGTGTCTTTGGGGATTCACGGCGCGCCCGGTTCCTTTATGATGGGTGGCATTGCCGATCACATGGAAACCTTTGTGCTGACTCACATTTTTGTGCAGCGCAATCAGCAACAGCACGCTATGACCCGCATGGTATTTGATGGCGCGTTTGAGCAATTCCCAACGCTGCGGGTTGGCTTCTTGGAAGGCGGCTGTGGTTGGCTACCCGATCTTTCCCACGCGATGCATGAACATTGGGAAAAGCGCGTGCGTGATTTTGACCCCAAAAACCCCTATCGCCCTTCCATGATGGAGATGACGCGCCTGATGATGCAAGAGCGCGGCGGTCGTAATAGTGCCAACGTCCTTAGCCAGGTAAAAACCCTGTTTGACTTGATGTGGTCAGCCGAGCGTGACCCCGCCAAGATTGACGATGCCAGTCTTTATGAACATGCCGATCTGCGAGATCGCGACCCATTGGAGTATTTTGAGCGGGGGCAAATCTTCGTCTCCTTCGAGTCAGATGATCCCGCTCCGACCTATCTTCCCCAAGCAATGGGCGAGGTAGGCAAGCGAGTCGCCTGCTTCTCTGGCGATTATGGACACTGGGACGGCGTGCTGCAAAACTGCGTCCGCGATGCTGCTACCCAAGGCGACTACGATCGCGATTACCTTAGCCGCCTCCTCGCTGGAAATGCCTTAGCTCTCTATGGCGATCGCCTGCGTCAATCCCTGCCTTCCTCCTGCACAATATCTGCTGATTTAGCAACCGCGACTCGATAAGAGCTAAGGATCACACGACAAAGCTAGAAGCCTGCCCTTGAGCCGCTTGCCAACTGCGCGCATCGTAGTATAAATCTTCTAGAGAAATACTGTAGAGGGCTTCTTTGAGCTTATGGTGCAGGCGGTTCCAGAGGGTGAAGGTGACCCAATCTTCGGCGTGGGCATCGTTGGGATGGTGATGCGGTAAGGGATCAACGCTCTCCCCTACCGCTTCTAAGATTTGCCCTAGGGAAATTTGTGCCGGAGGACGAGCAAGCTGATACCCGCCCTGCGATCCCCGCAGCGATCGCACTAAGCCCGCCCGCCGCATCTCAATCAACAGTTTTTCTAGATAAGGAGCGGGTAGATCTTGCCGCTGGGCGATCGCGTTTACAGACGTTGGACCAAACTTTGGCTGAAAACTCAAATCTAGCAGTGCCTTAACGCTGTAATGTCCACGGGTCGTTAATTTCATCAGGCGAAGCGCGAATATTAAAAGCAACTACCGATAGCTTAAGCCTAAATCGCGATTTCCAGGATTGCTTTGCGGGATCGGCACCTTAGTGGCGTAGGTGCATCAACTCCTGAAGCGATGCTAAAAGATTCACTTTTGCTAGCACAATTTGCTGACTTGAGTTAAGGACAAACGTCCAAGATACGGTTACCGTAAACCAAGGCGTTTGCACTCGACCCACTACCAAAAATTCAGCACTGTCCAAAACATTCTGCCCATATTGGGGTAAAAGGACGAAGCCCTTCGCTTCCTGTTGCAGGTAAGCCGCGATCGCCTCTGATCCAATCACCATTGCTTCAAAAGGGGGCTGCAAAACACCCTCTAGTGCAAAAAGCTGACTGGTTGCCTCAAAATTGCCTGCATTGAACGTCTCAAAGTATTGAAAAATTGTGGGTTCATCAATGCCCTCAATTGATGTAACCTCAGGGTTTATGGTTGCCTCTGAAAAAGTATGTGCTAGAGCATTTTTCATTGCGTTGCCCCAAATAAGCCCAAGTGGAAGATAATCTCATATCCACCAGAGTAAAGAGTAAAGCCCACTGAAACTACCTGCCGTTAGATAGATCTAGGGCGATCGCCTATTTACTTTAAGGAGCGATAACCAAACGTCTGATCTCCCTGTGATCTCTGCCTCTATGCCACCCCCCTATGCCAACTGACTTCACACTGCAACTTAAACAAAAAGCTCTGGAATTAGGCTTCCACAAAGTGGGTATTGCCCCTGCCAGCCATCTAGATCCTGCTGTTTCGGCTTTGCAATCTTGGCTATCTCAGGGTTACCACGCTGACATGCGGTGGATGGCAAATCCTAAACGGGAGGACGTTCAGCAGATTATGCCAACGGCGCAGTCTGTGATTTGTGTGGCGCTCAACTACTATGCGCCCGTTTCCCGCCCTGATAGTAAAGACTACGGCAAGATTTCTCGCTATGGTTGGGGACGCGATTATCATCGGGTGCTGCACAAAAAGCTGAAGGCGTTGTCTACTTGGCTGCAAGCTCAAGGAGAAAATGTACAGGCGCGCTACTACGCCGATACGGGACCCGTGCAGGAAAAAGCATGGGCGCAACAGGCTGGTATTGGTTGGATTGCTAAAAATGGGAACTTGATCACGCGAGAATACGGCTCTTGGATCTTTTTGGGAGAAGTGTTGACCAATTTGGAGTTGACGGTCGATCGCCCTCATACGGCTCATTGCGGCACCTGCACCCGCTGTATGGATGCCTGCCCAACGGGGGCAATTCCGCAGCCGGCTGTCGTGGATGCCAATCGCTGCATTGCTTATCACACGATTGAAAATCGATCGGAAACGCTGCCAGACGCGATCGCCTCTCAGATGCAGGGCTGGGTGGCTGGCTGTGATATTTGTCAGGATGTCTGCCCGTGGAATGAGCGCTTTGCCCAACCCACGGATGTGGCTGAATTTCATCCTTATCCTGCCAATGTGGCTCCCCTGCTAACTGAACTGGCAACGCTCTCCGATGAAGAGTGCGATCGCCGTTTTCCGGCTTCCTCCCTACGCCGGATTAAACCTTATATGCTGCGACGAAATGCCCAAGCAAATTTAGATGTAGAAAGAGAATAAAAATAATCATGGGAAAAACCTTGAAAATTTGTTACATTACTTAACAGAAGAGTTAACCTCTTGATACAACCTTTGCCTTCCATGGATTTTTGGGCTTTATGTCCCAGCAGTGCGCCCCTCAAACAGAATCGCCTACCCTACAGCAGTTACGGTCTGAAAATGCTGAATTGCAGCGATTTTTTGATGCTCAAAAGCAGGTGATCGCCTCTTTGGAGCGACGGGCTGGGCGATCGCTCGATGTGCTGGCGGTTCATATAGAGCAACTTTCAAACACCCTAGATGCCTGTGACGATTGGCAAAACGCGATCGCCTCAGTTCAAAGCGAGGTGGATGCGCTGTGCGACTTGTTGAATGATGCGATGGTGCTGCAAAAGCTAGAGGCAGGCAAAGTCGAACTGCATTTACAGCCGTTAGAAACTGCTACCTTGCTGTCATCGGTTAGCCGCCACTTAGTGAGAGCCAAGCAAACAGGTTCATCGTCTTTATTATGCGAATTTGATCTTTCGCTGCCACCGATTTGGGCTGACCCAGAGTTGACCGAGGCAGTTTTGACTGATCTGCTGGCACGGGGGCTGCGATATTCTGATCCTAATTCGCCAGTGATTCTTGGCGCTAGTTCCGTGGGTGAGCAGGTCAATATCTTTGTCGCGGCGCAGCGGTTTGCACCACTGGGCGATCGCGATTTTGCTACCGAAATTGTTTTGTGCTGCCGCCGGATTGAAGTCCAGCAGGGAAAAGTAACCTGCGACCATCGTTCGGATGGACTGCAAGTCGTTAAAATCTCCCTGCAACCCTGTGAGCCTACTATTTCACCGCAAAAGATCTCAGATTGACCTTTGTCTAGTTCACTACGCTACATAGCCTTAGACAGACCAACTGTTACTATTCGTAAAACCTAATAGCGATTGGAAGAAATTGCCCGGTAATAGTAACGCTGGCTACCAGAATTTCTTGGTAAAGCCGCTAAGAGTTTTACTAGCTCTTCATGAGTCACTTAATAGATTGGGCTATGTCTAGAGTGCGATCGAGTAGTTCAGGTCAACTTTGAAAGGCAACACAAAGAAAACATGGTAGCAACACCCTCAAAATCAATCGCAGAAAACTCCATTAGTGCATTTGGATATGCCCGCTCCACCATTGAAGGCTCCCCCCTTAGCGCTGATGAGCTTCGCAAGATGCACGCGTTCTGGAGGGCTGCAAACTACCTAGCAGTGGGCATGATTTATCTGCGGGACAATCCCCTGCTGAAAGAACCCATCAAACCTGAGCAGATTAAACAGCGATTGCTTGGGCACTGGGGATCTAGTCCAGGGATTAGCTTTCTCTACACTCACATGAACCGAGTGATTAAGAAATTTGACCAAGAAATGTTGTTCATGGTGGGTGCAGGACATGGTGCCCCCGGCTTCATTGGGCCTTGTTACCTTGAAGGCAGCTACTCCCGGTTTTACACCGAATGCGGCGAAGACGAAGCTGGAATGAAGCAGTTCTTCAAGCAGTTCTCATTTCCTGGCGGCGTTGGGAGCCACTGCACCCCCGAAACTCCAGGGTCAATTCATGAAGGCGGTGAGCTAGGATACAGCCTCTCTCATGCTTTTGGTGCAGCCTTTGACAATCCAAATTTAATTGTGGTTGCCATGCCTGGTGATGGAGAGGCGGAAACTGGACCGCTGGCGACCTCTTGGCATTCCAACAAATTTATCAACCCCGCGCGCGATGGTGCCGTTCTGCCGGTTTTGCACCTGAATGGTTACAAGATCAATAACCCGACGATTCTCTCTCGCATCAGCCATCGAGAACTCAAGGCGCTGTTTGAAGGATATGGATATGAGCCTTATTTTGTGGAAGGATCTGATCCTGAATCGATGCACCAAGCAATGGCGGCGACGATGGATCATTGCATTGCTCAAATCCACAGCATCCAACAAGAGGCTCGTTTTAATGGCGTGACCACTCGCCCTATTTGGCCAATGATCGTACTGCGATCGCCGAAAGGATGGACAGGACCAGATTATGTAGATGGTCGCAAGACGGAAGGCTTTTGGCGATCGCATCAAGTTCCCATGGGTGGCATGCACAGCAATCCAGAGCATGTGCGCCAATTGGAAGAATGGATGCGGAGCTACAAGCCAGAAGAGTTGTTTGATGCGAATGGCACCCTGCTGCCTGAGATCAAAGACATGGCTCCCACGGGTGACAAGCGCCTCGGTTCCACACCCTATGCCAATGGTGGGCTGTTGCTACGCGATTTGCACATGCCCGACTTCCGGCAATATGGCGTGCAGGTTGATCACCCCGGTTCAATTGAAGCTAGCAATACGGCTCCTTTAGGGGTGTTCCTGCGGGATGTCATGAAAAAGAACATGACCAACTTTAGGGTGTTTGGACCGGACGAAAATAGCTCCAACAAGCTCCATGCCATCTACGAAGTGAGCAAAAAGTTTTGGATCGCCGAATTTTTGCCAGAAGATTTAGATGGCGGTGAACTGTGTCCCGATGGGCGAGTCATGGAGATGCTGAGTGAGCATACGCTGCAAGGCTGGTTAGAAGGCTATCTGCTGACTGGACGGCATGGATTTTTCTCCACCTATGAAGCATTTGCCCATGTAGTTGACTCGATGTTTAATCAGCACGCAAAATGGTTAGCGATTTGCAATGATATTCACTGGCGAGCAGAGGTGCCATCTTTAAACATATTGATTACTTCTACGGTTTGGCGGCAAGACCATAATGGGTTTACTCACCAAGATCCAGGCTTTATTGATGTAGTGCTGAATAAAAGCCCAGATGTGGTTCGGGTCTATATGCCGCCTGATGTCAACACGTTGCTGTCGGTAGCAAATCACTGTCTCCGCAGTAAGAACTATATCAACGTGATTGTGTGTGATAAGCAAATGCACTTGCAGTATCACAGTATGGATGATGCGATCAAAAACTGCACCAAGGGCATCGACATTTGGGAGTGGGCAAGCAATGACCGAGGAGTAGAGCCAGACGTAGTGATGGCGACGGCAGGAGATATTCCCACTAAGGAATCGTTGGCAGCCTCTTGGATGTTGAGGGAGCATTTCCCTGATTTGAAGATTCGCTTTGTTAATGTCATTGATCTGTTCAAATTGCAGCCTGAAAGGGAGCATCCTCACGGATTGAGCGATCGCGACTTTGATAGTCTTTTCACCCCTGATAAACCCGTTATCTTCAACTTCCACGGCTATCCTTGGCTGATTCACCGCCTCACCTACAGCCGCACAAACCACAGCAACATTCATGTGCGCGGCTATAAGGAGAAGGGAAATATCAACACTCCGCTAGATTTGGCAATTCAAAACGAGATTGACCGCTTTAGCATTGCTATCGATGTGATTGACCGGGTGCCTAAACTCAAGGTTGCGGGTGCTCATGTCAAGGAAATGCTTAAGGATGAGCAGATTTCTTGCACCAGTTATGCTTATGAATACGGCATCGATCGCCCCGATGTGGTGAATTGGAAATGGCCAGGTTAACGACTCATTGAGCCAATCAGAAAGTGCCACCACGCTTGCTGATTGGCGTGAGTTTCACGGATTGCCCCGGTAATGTTTGTGCCTGTTATTGGAACCACTATGATTTCCGCTTCTATCGGGTGGGGGTAGGTTTAGCAGGTGTCTCAAGCCAGTCGCATAGGGCATAACCCGCAAAATCCAAATGGAAATCTTTACTTCTCAGCGAATCTGTTCCATATTGGTTTGTTTATTCAATTGATTTATTCCATTTAATTGATTTATTCCATCTAACTGAACCCTGCTGTTGAATCGCAGTCTTCAGGCAATTTACAGGCAATAACAAGGAACTGAGACGATGCAAACTGCGCCAATCCCCCCCGAATGCCCCACGGTTCGCGTTGAAGATGATCGTACCGGGCTAGATATTGAAACGTTGAAGCGGGCTTTTTTAGACAATTTGTTCTACATTCAGGGCAAGTTTCCAGAAATCGCGACTCAAAATGATTACTACATGGCGTTGGCTTACACTGTGCGCGATCGCCTGTTTCGTCGTTGGCTAAATACCGCTGAAACCTATAGCAAGCAAGGCGCACGTACCGTTTGCTATCTGTCAGCTGAATTTTTGATGGGACCTCATCTGGGTAACAACCTCGTCAACCTGGGTATCTTTGATACCGTCAAACAGGCGATGACCGAACTAGGCTTAGACCTAGATGAACTGTTTGAAAAAGAAGAAGAACCCGGTTTGGGTAATGGCGGTTTAGGGCGGCTGGCGGCTTGCTATTTAGACTCTCTGGCATCCCTGGAAACGCCTTCCATTGGCTATGGCATTCGCTATGAGTTCGGCATTTTTGACCAAGACATCAAAGATGGCTGGCAAGTCGAAGTCACGGATAAGTGGCTGCGGTTCGGCAATCCCTGGGAAGTGGTTCGCCCTGAATGGGAAGTAGAAGTTAAATTTGGTGGACATACCCAAGCCTTCACCGATGAACATGGAAACTACCGGGTGCTGTGGGTGCCTGACAAAGTGGTGCGCGGCGTTCCCTACGACACCCCCATTTCGGGGTACAAAGTCAACTCCTGCAATACCTTAAGGCTGTGGGCGGCTGAAGCGACAGATTCGTTTGACTTTGATGCTTTTAACGCGGGTGATTATTCCGGCGCGGTCTTCAAAAAAATGGAATCGGAAACTATTTCTAAGGTGTTGTACCCCAATGACAACATGACTCAGGGCAAAATTCTGCGATTAGAGCAGCAGTTTTTCTTTGTGTCCTGTTCTTTGCAAGATATGTTCCGCATTATGAAGCGGCAAGGAATTGCGGTCGAGCGGTTCCATGAAAAATTCACTTTGCAGTTGAATGACACTCATCCGACGATCGCGGTTGCCGAATTGATGCGTCTGTTGATGGATGAGCACAGCATGGAATGGGATAAAGCGTGGAGCATTGTCACAAAAACCCTTGCCTACACCAACCATACTCTGCTGCCTGAAGCCCTTGAGCGTTGGCCCATCAGCCTGTTTGGGGCGATGTTACCTCGTCATTTAGAAATTATTTATGAAATCAATCGCCAGTTCTTGGATGACATTCGGATCAAATTTCCTGATGATCCAGATCGGCTGCGCCGGATGTCGCTGATTGATGAAAGTGGGGAGCGCTATGTGCGAATGGCTCATTTAGCCTGTGTGGGTAGCCACGCTATCAATGGAGTGGCGGCACTTCACACCAAGCTACTGAAGCAAGATGTGCTGCACGACTTTGCAGAAATGTATCCAGAAAAGTTTGTCAATGTGACGAATGGCGTAACTCCTCGCCGTTTTGTGGTGTTGAGCAATCCTCGTCTGACGAGCTTGATTACTAGCAAAATTGGCGACAACTGGGTCAAGCAACTAGACGAATTGCGACAGTTGGAAAAATATGTAGATGATGCTGGGTTCTGTAGTGAGTTTCGCACGATCAAACACGATATCAAGCAAGACTTGTCGAATTACATCAAAGGGTTATACGACATCAGCATTGATCCTAATTCGCTGTTTGATATTTTATCGAAACGGATTCACGAGTATAAGCGTCAACATTTAAATGCTTTGCATATTGTGACGTTGTATAACCGGATCAAAGCAAATCCCGATATCGATATCACCCCGCGTACTTTTTTGTTTGGCGGTAAGGCGGCTCCAGGTTATTACATGGCGAAGTTGATTATTAAATTGATTAATTCAATCGCCGACGTAGTGAATCGCGATCCCGATGTGCGCGATCGCCTCAAAGTCCTGTTTATGAAGGACTACAGCGTTAAGTTTGCTCAGCGCGTCTATCCGGCGGCAGATCTATCCGAGCAAATTTCTACGGCTGGTAAGGAAGCTTCCGGTACAGGCAACATGAAGTTTGCCATGAACGGTGCGCTCACCATTGGCACTTTGGATGGAGCCAATGTAGAAATCTTGGAACAAGTGGGAGCCGAAAACTTCTTTCTGTTTGGTCTCAATGCTGAAGAGGTTTCTCAGAAGAAAGCCGCAGGCTACGATCCGCAGGAATTTTACAATGCGGATGCTGAATTAAAGTTAGCGATCGATCGCATTTCATCCGGCTTTTTCTCCCATGGAGATACTGAACTGTTTAAGCCGCTAATCAATGATTTGATGTATCACGATCAATATCTCCTGTTTGCTGACTACCGTTCCTACATCGATTGTCAAGACCGTGTGGGCTTAGCCTACCGCGATCAGGATAGCTGGACTCGGATGTCGCTGTTGAATACCGCACGGATGGGGAAATTTTCCTCTGATCGCTCCATTCGCGATTATGTCAATGACATTTGGCACGCAAAGCCTGTTTCGATTGATTTGAAGGAGTATGTGCAAGGCGGTAGTCTGATGGATACCCCCAGTGGAGTTTCTTTATAGCCATTTTTCACCGTCAGCAGCGCGATCGCGCTAGGGGGCATTGAACTCAGCAGTGCCCCTGCCCTGTTTAATGTTAGGAAAATCAGCCGTTTAATTGTTTGAATCATGAACAGCAAAGAACCCAGCTTTCTCGCCGAGAACCAGTCTGTTACTTCGCTGGTCGCTCAGTTACATAACTACTTCCACAACTCTTATTCCCGCGATAAGGTCACTCGAAGCACCTTGATCAGCCAGATGGAAGCAGCCGAGGGCGAACAGGTGCTTGAATTGCAAAGGCAACTTCGAGCGATCGATGAAGAACTGGCGCTGTTAGGTATTTTAAGCGACTCTCTTTCGATCGCTGATCGCTTGCTCCATATGCGTTCCGTGCGTCGAGAGCTAGGACCCACCAGTGGTGCCTATAAAACTCACCATGATCAGCCTGCCCAAGTGCAAGATAAAACGGCTTGATCAAAGTCAAAAAGTGCTAAGTGAGCGGGTTGAAATGCGAAGTACATTTTAGGAAATTGCCATGAGCCTCAAAATTTATTTTCTTCGTCATGGAGAAACCGAATTCAGCCAAACTGGTGGCTACTGCGGTGATTTAGATGCTGAACTTACGCCTGAAGGAATAGAGATGGCAAAAGCGTTCACCGATGTTTACAAAACTATTCCGTGGGAGGCAGTATATGTTAGCCCCATGAAACGCACGATCGCCACTGCCAAACCTCTATGTGATGCCGTTGGAATTGATATGCAAATTCGCCCTGGCTTGAAGGAAATTTCCTATGGTGAATGGGAAGGGCATACACTAGACCACGTTAAGCAGCATTTTGGTGAGGATTATCAGCGCTGGCGAGCGGAGCCTGCTTGGAATGCACCGACGGGCGGCGAAACCTCCGTGCAAATTACCAACCGCGCCTCATCAGTGATTGCCGAGATTCACGAAAAATATCGAGATGGAAATGTGCTGGTTGTTTCCCATAAAGCCACCATTCGGATTCTGCTGTGTAGTCTGCTGGGAATCGATTTGGGGCGTTACCGCGATCGCATTAATATTCTCACTACTTCTATTAGCATTGTCAAGTTTAATGAACATGGTCCAATGTTAGAAGTGTTGGGCGATCGCTACCACATTCCTGAATATATCCGCAATCGTCCCGGCACTTGATGGAGCGATCGTCGCCTATACTGCTTGTAGCAAGCCATCTTGTACTGAGATCAACAGTCTTTTTTCAGGTTTCCTTCTACAATGTTGCGAAATTTGTATATTGCGGCGATCGAGCCGAACAGCGGTAAATCCCTAGTTGTGTTGGGTATTTTGGAATTGCTATCGAAGCGAGGTCAGAAAGTCGGCTTTTTTCGCCCTGTAATTCATGCAGGCGATCCCCTCGACAATGGCATTGCGCTTGTTTCTCGTCAATATCAACTACCCTATGAATACATCGAGCAATATGGTTCAACGGATGCTCAAGTACGTCAGTGGATTGCTGAAGGTGAAATTGACGAGTTGTTGAAGCAAATCATTGAGAAATATAAGGAGATCGAGCGGCAGTGCGATTTTGTGGTTTGCGACGGTGTTGATCCAACAGATATCGATCCAGCGTTAGTTGATAACTTTGATACGCGGGTTGCCAATCATCTCTCAGCCCCTATTTTGATGGTGGCGAACGGCTATGACAAAACGCCAGCAGAAATAGTGAGCGCTGTTTACACGGAGCGTGAAGCTTATTTAGAAGCAGGCTGCACGATTATTACAACCATTGTGAATCGAGTGGCTCCCCAGGATATCAACATCGTCACCGAGCAACTCACAAATCTCTGGGCAGATGAACTCGTATTTGTGCTACCTGAATCAGAGATTCTCGCAAAACCAACGATCGCCGAGATTCTTCGAGCGCTTAATGCGAGGTTGATTTACGGGCAACCTAATCTATTCAACCGCGAAGTAATGCACGTTAAAGTAGCAGCAATGCAGGTGCCTAATTTTCTGGAACATATTCAGGAAAGCAGTTTAATTATTACTCCCGGCGATCGCGCCGATATTGTGTTAGGATGCCTTGCCACAACCTTTTCAGACAATTACCCTACCATTGCAGGGATTGTGCTAACGGGCGGATTGCCACTTGCGCCCCCCATGAAAACGCTACTCGACGGATTCACCCGCTGGATGGTGCCAATTCTCAGTGTTGATATCGATACCTATGAAACGGCTACTCAAATCAATGCAGTGCGCGGTGAAATCACGCCAGAGAACGATCGCAAAATTGCCGCCGCATTAGATATATTTGAAGCCTATATTGATAGTGCCCAACTAGCAGAGCGGATCGCCATTTCTCGCAGCGATCGCATGACTCCGCTAATGTTTGAGTATGAACTGATTGAACGAGCGCGATCGCTAAAGCAACACATTGTTTTACCAGAAAGCAATGACGAACGCATTCTACGAGCAGCAGAGATCTTGCTACGACGGGGCGTAGTTGATATCACACTGCTGGGAGTTGAGCAAATAATTCGAGAACAGTCTGCCTCTTTAGGACTAAATTTAGACGGTGCCACTATTCTCGATCCGCTGCGATCTCCTGCCTACGAAGACTATGCACAAACCTACTATGAACTCCGTAAACATAAAGGTATTACCACCGATTTTGCCCGCGACATGATGCATGATGTTAGCTATTTTGGCACAATGATGGTTTACAAAAATCACGCCGACGGCATGGTTTCTGGGGCATTACACACCACGGCTCATACCATCCGTCCTGCTTTGGAGTTTATCCGCACGCAGACGGGAGTCTCGATTGTTTCCAGCGTGTTCCTCATGTGTTTGGAAGATCAAGTATTGGTTTATGGCGACTGTGCAGTCAACCCCAATCCCAACCCGCAGCAGCTAGCAGATATTGCAATTAGTTCTGCTTATACGGCTCAAATGTTTGGCATTGAACCCCTGATTGCGATGTTGTCTTATTCCACAGGAGAGTCGGGCACGGGCATCGATGTCGATAAAATCAAAGAAGCAACCCGATTAGTGCGGGAATTGCGTCCTGACTTAAAGATTGAAGGCCCTATTCAGTATGATGCGGCGGTGGATAAAAGCGTTGCTAAAACTAAACTCCCTAACAGCACGGTAGCTGGATATGCCACGGTGTTTATCTTTCCCGACCTCAACACAGGCAACAACACTTACAAAGCAGTGCAGCGTTCCGCCAATGCCGTTGCGATCGGACCCGTGCTTCAAGGATTGAAAAAACCTGTGAATGACCTTAGTCGAGGCTGCACTGTTGCCGATATTGTGAATACTGTGGCGATAACGGCAATTCAAGCTCAGGCGATCGCGTCAGTATAATGGGTTGATAATGAGCTATGAAATATTCTGATCTTAAAGCTGTTTTTGCTGAGGAGCAAACCAACCGAGGGCTGCTGGTTATTGGACTCGATCGCGATGGTCGTCAGCTAGAGGTTCTGTTTCATATGGCTGCTGAACCAAAATCAAATTGGGAAGCGATTAGCATCCGGTATTTGTAAGTAATTGTGGACTTATCTCAACATTACCTCGTTATCATTATGAAAAAAATATCCTCAACTATCGTCGATTGTTTGACTGAGGAATGAGCGATCGCCAGCAGCCTGTTCTTATTTAGACTTTTTACAATAGCTTCATCGCCATACCCACAGCGATCGCTCAACGACATAACGGTTGAGATCACCGGACGCAAAGAACCTTTGTAACTTACTAATATTACTGAATCGTTCCAGTGCAGCGCGATTGTTCTGCCGCTGGCAAGGTGCAATCAATTAGATATAGTATGAGCAACTTCACTGAGTGCGTCCTCAATCACCGAATCACTCACACCGCGACGCTTTAAGCTTGCCACCAATGCACTCACCATCTCGCTTTCAAACCGCTCTAAATCAACTCGCAAACCTTGACCAATGTAGGCACGAATCAAAGGCTGATAACCTGAAAATCCCAATAATGGTGCAATTTTCTTTAGATCTTGTACTACATCTTCAGGCATCCGAATCGTTACACTGGTCATCGGTCGATTGCGATCGAGGCGTTGCTTCAAGGCTTCAACTTTCATAGTCTGCTCTCTCCTGCCGAGTTGCTTTGCGTGCTGAGATAATCCGTATACTCCTCTCTTCTTTCTCGATGTGAACCACATATAGCAGATTCCATCGAGTATCTAGCCCAATAACAGCATCCCGCGTCTCATCATTGCGGCTCGCCTCAACCAGTATGAGGAATGGGTCAAAAAAAGCTTCAGTTGCTTGCTGAAAGGTAATCCCATCATGATTGCTCGGATTGATTCGCGCTTTTTCGTCATCCCAAGAGAAGGTAATGCCATTCAGGACAAAGTACACGTTCATACTGTTTATCTTATACAAAGCGTATGCACAGTGTCAATACGAAGTCGTGGAGTGACTGTTCCACTCTGCAATCACACCCTGAAACGAAGCGGTGTAACGATGCAGGTAACATTCGCAATGCCCCACTTTCTTTGTCACTCATCGATCACACCGCAAAACCGCGATCGCCCACTGCAAAAATATCTTCAACTATCATCGATTATTTGATCAGGGTATGGGCGATCTCCAGTGGTTTGTTCTTATTCAGACTCCAGAGCTTTACAATAGCTTGATCGCTAGACCCACAGCGATCGCTAGCAATATAACGTTCCGGGTCAGCGATCGCCTGGTCATGTTGCTCACCGATTGCGCCAGTATCCGCGACGCGATCGCGTTCCCCCTACTCAAACCCGAAAAAGTTGAAGAGGAATAACTGGTTATGGAAACATCTACTCTCAACAAGGTGATCGCAAGTTATACGAGAAAGTGCAATCAAATTCAGCAATCGCTAGCGATATAACGTTCCTGCTGAGCGGCTGCGAGTAGCCTTTGCACACAACCAAGATCTCCATGCCAGTCCGATCCAGCAGGGGTTGTTATGCAGCTGGAAATTAGTCATCATTTTTTACTACTTGCACCTTCACTTCCGTCATGAACGTGTGTTTCATAGTCTACGTTTTCCCCACCAAACACAGCATTAGAAACATTTCCGTGGATATTAAATATTCTACCTTCTTCACTCTTGGATATAAGCTTGAAGACAATATCAGCAACAATTTCGGAAAACGGTATGATCAACTTCAATAAACTAATCAAAATCGCAAATCTAGTAATTCCAGCCATCGTCTCACCTATCACAGGAAAGAGATAAAAAACTGGAGGAACTACAAGATACAAAATGTATAAACTCAAAAAATTTGCAATATGATCTCTGTCACTAAGAGCTTTCGTGATTGATCTAGATGCAAATTCAATGTCACCACCTTCGTTGTATGGATGTAGCTTGACTTCTCGAATTTCTGCTGTATTAGTAGCAGTAAAGCGAACTCCTAGACTTTCCCCTCGTTCAATCTGCCCTATTTTGCATTTCTTTTCAAAGGTTCTAAGCCCCGCCTCAATCTTCTCAACCTTCATCTCTGGCTCTGGCTCTGGCTCAAAAGAGAAGTCTAGAATTCTAGTTTCTTCAGGAAACTCAAACCTGATTTCTTGAGATTTGATAACTGTATTACCTGTATTTTCAAGATCAAAATTTACATTGTATAAATTTTCGATTTCTTCTGAGTTGTAAAATACTTTGACTCTTTTTCTGATGTCCTTTTCAATTTTTACAAGACCATTCTCGATAGACAAACTATAGGAAAGTTTCTTCCCACCTCCTTGTTTCTTACTCATTCCTGCTAAAGCATAACCACTTAAAAATGCCAATATGGCAGATAGAACCGCTACTGCAACATTTTGCCAAAAAGCTGTATTAAAGAATGAGCTTACATTTGGAGGAGCAGTAGGCGATGGAGGCGTTTGAGCAAAAGCTTGCGACGAGAAAACAAGAATTATTGCTAAGGAAAAAATAACTAACGGTTTTATCTGGGTCTTCTTCAGGTACATAGAGGTCAAAACTGGCAGCAAAAAAAATTCACTAAATTATACTCTCTAAGCTAATTTTGTTGGTGTATTTGCCTTGCTTATGATAAGCACCATCCAGATCATCTCCAAGCTGAGTCATAACCTAGCCATCTAAGCCGCATAACTATATATTCAACGTTATATTTGCTGGATAAACACCCATGTTTTTGGGATTATCTGTCACTTTTGCGGGATAAGTCCCTGTTTTCAAGGAATTAAATCGAAAGTTTGCGGGTTAAGTACGGATTTTGGGGTGTTATCCGTCACTTACCGCCGACATTCCGCCCCTTAAAGTGTCACAGAGGGAATTAGCCGCATAATTTTCTAAAGGCAGATAGCCAAGGAGGTGCGGTATGAGCAACGAGTTGACAGTGCAGAACCTGGATCATCTGGGCATCGTTGCCGGATTGGTAGACGAGTTGGAGATTGTGGAGCAGATCAATCAACACCTGGGCGAAGACCCACGAGAACGGATAAGTTCAGGAGTGGCAGTAAAAGCCATGATTTTGAATGGCTTAGGGCTTGTATCAGCCCCACTGTATCTATTTGAGCAATTCTTTGCGGGCAAAGCAACGGAACATTTGTTGGGAGAAGGCGTGGTAGCAGAGCATCTGAATGACGACCGCTTAGGACGTGTGCTTGATGCTCTCTATTTGGGTGGATTGAGCCAATTGTTTATGGCAATTTGCTTGGTGGTTGCCCGGAAGTTTGGGGTTGAAGCCACAGTGCTCATCTCGATTCCACCTCCTTTGCAGTCGAGGGAGAGTATGTAGAGTCAGAGAGGGTTGGGAGTGCTGCGCCTGTTCCGATTGCCATTACCTATGGGTATTCCCGTGACCGTCGTCCTGATCTCAAGCAGTTTGTCATGAACCTGGTGTGTTGGGGCGATGGAGACATCCCAGCTTTTATCGAGCTAGCCGTACGCCCTTGGCGGAGCGAAGCTCTAGGTAATCAGTCAGATAAAACCCACTTTGCGACACTGCTACAGGCGTTCAAGTCCCAGTGGAACTTTGAAGGGTTATATGTGGCAGATGCGGCGCTCTACAGTGAGGCGAATCTCCAGCAGTTGTCAGGCTTACGGTGGCTCACTCGCGTGCCTTTAACACTCAACGCGGCATCAGCGTTAGTCAACCATCTGTCGGACTCTGCTTTCGCTGCCACAGCACTGAAGGGGTATCGGATTGCTAGCGTCTGCTGTGCCTACGGGGGTGTCAAGCAACGCTGGTTTGTCGTCGAGAGTCAGGAACGCAAGCGCGCTGACCTCAACAAGTTGGAGAAGACCCTGGCAAAGGCGACCCCGCATGGACAATCGCAATTACGGCAACTTTGTAGCCAAGCCTTTGCTTGCGAAGCGGATGCCTTAGCCGCACTGCATCAGTTGGAGCCGCACTTACCGTGGCATCAGTTGGAGGCAATCAGTGTCAAGCAAACGCTGCACTATGAAAAACCGGGTAAGCCAAAACGAGAAACCCCGCCGAGTCGCATTACCTACCACCCCCAAGCATCGTTAAAGCCCAATGCAAACGTTGTAACGATGCACCAACAGCGGGCTGGACGCTTCATTTTGGCAACCAATGTTCTAGAGCCTGAGCAACTGAGTGCACAACAGGCACTGGAGGACTACAAGGGGCAACAAGGCAATGAGCGAGGGTTCCGGTTTCTCAAAGACCCCCTGTTCTTTGCCTCTAGTGTCTTCCTCAAATCTCCAGAACGCATCATGGCACTCGCGATGGTTATGGGGCTATGCTTGCTTGTCTACAACCTGGGGCAACGCCAACTCCGCCAAACTCTGCAACAGGCTAATCAAACCCTTCCCAATCAACTGGGTCAACAGACGCAACGCCCGACCTTACGCTGGGTATTTCAATGTTTTATGGCGGTTCATTATGTCGTTCTCGATGGCATCAAGCAGGTAGTCAATCTCACAGACGATCACCGTCGGATTCTCCAATTTCTCGGTTCTGCCTGTCGGCAATACTATTTGCTGTGTTGAGGGTAGTGTTAATCCTTTTGTGCCAGTGGAAAGGGCGGAATGTGGGTTTCTGGATGTAGCAACTGAGGAAGCAAGACCGTGGGATTCATCTCGGCTGAGGTGTTCTGGCAACCTAACGGTTACTTCAGTCGTTCGATCAGGCGATCGCCGACTCGGAGGGCATTGGCGATAATCGTCAGTGCAGGACTGACCGCTGGATTAGAGGGAAAAAAGCTGCTATCTACCACATATAGATTGTCTACATCGTGGGCGCGGCAGTCGGCATTTAACACTGAGGTTGCGGGGTCTTCGCCAAATCGACAGGTGCCACACTGGTTCGCCACTACTTGCATCGGCATTTCGCCATGGGGATGCAGCGCACTTCGTTGAAAAATCCCCTGTTCCAGACTTTTCTCTGCCATTTTCAATACTTCTGTCCAGCGATAGACCAGCCGCTCATGGGCATCGGTGTTGTTCGGCTCATAAAATAACCGCAGCTTGTCGCCGCCGACCTCCACCCGATTTTTGGGGTCGGGCAAGTCTTCGGTCTGCACCCACCAGCCAATCGATCGCGACACCAATTGATTCAGCCCAAACCCTGGCATTGCCTGTGCCAAACCGGAAAAGAACGGCGGCGACTCGGCAAAGGTAATATCTTGCAGCAAACCACCCGTATTTTGAATGTGCCCCATGGGAAACTCAAAGCCTGGTTCACCCCAATAAAAATCGTTGACACTGACACTGCGATAAAACTTGCCGGAGTTAGGAGAACTGAGTTGCACCACAGCCGAGAGGCGATGCTTCATCAGGTTACGCCCCACCAAATCAGAACTATTGGCAATCCCGTTTGGGCAAGCATCACTCGCCGATCGCAGCAGAATCGCCGCCGAGTTGACCGCACCACAGGCAAGCACCACAATATCACCCAAAAATAGGTAAGGTTTGCCGCCAATTTCTGCGCCGACTGCTTTAATCGCGGTTCCAGAAGGATTGGTATACAAATGGGTCACTTTCGTAGAGGTTTTGAGCGTCACGTTGGGATGTTTCAAGGCTGGCATAATGCTGCTCACCTGGGAATCATTCGTGGGATCGTCACTTTCGCGGGTGAGGCTCAGAGGCAAAGAATTTGGATGGATACCCTGTTTTTCGATCGCGTCCACCATTTGCTGAATCTGCGGCTCATGGGCGATCGCGCCATAGGCATAGTCTCCACTGTGGGGCGGCTCTGTTGGATCATCCGCCACCGCTCCATGCACCTTATAAAGCTGTTCTGCTTCGGTATAGTACGGTTCAAAGTCGTCATACTTCAGGCACCACTCTGGAGAAATGCCTTTCTGATGTTCCACCGCTTCAAAATCACGCGATCGCATTCTAATTAGCGCCGTCGCCCAAATCTTGGTATTTCCCCCAACCGCATAATTCGTTTGGGGTGAAAATGGCTCTCCTGAAATGTCATACCACTGTTCGGGAGCGTGATAGCGCTCCTTCTTGAAAATATCGATAGTGCTACGATTTTGCTCCTCCAACGCCATGAAATCGCCCCGTTCCAACAGCAAAACTTTCTTGCCTGTGGATGCCAGCTTATACGCCAGAGTGCCGCCCCCTGCCCCGGTTCCAACAATGATCACATCGTAATACTGGTCTTCAATAATCATATGGATTCTCCGTGTCAGGTTACAGGTTTCAGGTTTCAGGTTTTAGGTTTCGGGTTTCGGGTTTCGGGTTTCGGAGTTCGATATTTGTCCATTCCTGTTCGCTATTTTCTGACCCCTGCCCCCTGACCCCTGAAACCTGCCCTTACTGCCACAAATAGAGCAAGCAAAACAAAATAATCCAGATGACATCGACGAAGTGCCAAAACAGGGATACTTCGGTTACTCCGGTGTGTCCTTTGTCATAGTTGCCGGGTCTGAAGGAACGAAACAGCATATAAAACTGCAAAAGGACTCCCAGCAGCACATGCAGCCCATGGAAACCAGTCAGCAGATAAAATGTGCCGCCAAAGCTACCGGAGGTGAGTCCAAATTGCAACTCACTCCACTCGATCGCCTGCCCTGCTAAAAAGTAGATGCCCATTGCCGAAGTCAGCAACCATAACCCGCGAAACAGCCACATTTGCTGCTTTTTCAGGGCTTCTTCAGCGAAGTACATTACAAAGCTGCTTGAAACCAGCACCACTGTGTTGATCGCCGGAGTGGATACTTCCAAGCCCTCTACCCCATCGGGCAGCCACGCGATCGCCGTAGTTTTGAGTACGATATATCCTGCGAAAAAGCTGAGAAAGATCACGCTTTCCGACAGCAAAAATACGATAAACCCAAACAGACTAGTCGCCTGTTCATCATGCCCATGGTGTTCCTGCTCAATATCATGAGCCTGGACAATGGTTTCTGATAATGGCTCTGTGGCTGAATCCATAGCGGTTTCCTTGCAGAATGAATAACTAAACTTAAAATCTACTGAGGCTTGAGCGCCGCTGCATTTTCAACCAAAGGCTCGTTGAGTCCATAGCCATAGGGACCTGACACCACGATCGGCAGTTCTTCAAAATTCTCCACAGGTGGCGGTGAAGACACTAGCCACTCCAGACCGATCGCCCGCCAAGGATTATCTGGTGCTTTTTCACCCTGCACCCAGGAACCCACAATATTTAGAATGAATGGCAGCGTAGACATCCCCAGCAAAAATCCCCCTAGACTAGCAATCACATTCCAAAATGCATACTCCGGGTCGTAGGATGAAATCCGTCGCACCATGCCCTGTAGCCCCAAGGGATGCATCGGGAAAAAGTTGAGGTTTGTGCCCACAAACGCCAAGATAAAGTGAAGAATCCCCAAGCCCTCGTTGTACATGCGCCCGGTCATCTTAGGGAACCAGTGGTAAATCGCTGCAAATAGCCCCATTGTCAGCGTGCCATACACAATGTAATGGAAGTGACCCACCACAAAATAGGTGTTGTTGACGTGAATATCAAACGGCACCGCCGCCAGCATCACCCCGGTAATGCCTGCAAACAGAAACATAACGATCGCGCCTAGGGCAAATAACATTGGCGTTTGCAGTCGAATTTTGCCCCGCCAAACCGTCGCCGTCCACGCAAATATCTTCACCCCTGTGGGCACCGCAACGAACATCGAAGATGCCATAAAAAACATTCGCATCCAGCCGGGAGTGCCGCTGGCATACATGTGATGCACCCAAACAAAAATGCCCACTCCAGCAATCAGCAACGAAGAAATTGCAACCACTTTATAGCCAAACAGCGGCTTACGGGAATACACAGGCAAAATCTCTGAAAAGATGCCAAAAACAGGCAGCGCCATCACATACACCGCCGGATGGGAGTAGAACCAGAAAAAGTGCTGAAACAAAACCGGATTGCCGCCCCGTTCTGGATCAAAGAAACTGGTGCCTGCCACCAGATCAAGCAATAGCATCACCGCTCCAGCCGTCAGCGCAGGTAACGCCGTGAGTTGAATTAGCTGAGCGCTCAACACCGTCCAAACATAAACAGGCATTCGGAAAAACGTCATGCCCGGTGCCCGCATTTTGAAAATGGTGGCAACAAAATTGACGGCTCCCATAATCGAGGAGACTCCAGAAATTGCCACTGCCAAGATCCAGATAAATTGACCGCTCAGCCAGCTTCCCGACGGATTTTGTAAACTCACTGGCGGGTATGACCACCAGCCTGCTTGCGCTGTACCATTGGGCAAAAAATAGCTAGATAACAGCAACACGCCAAAAATGGGCACGAGCCAAAAGGCGATCGCGTTCAACTTGGGAAACGCCATATCCCGCGCCCCAATCATCAGCGGCACCAAGTAGTTTGCCAGCCCCACCAACGACGGAAAGATCCACAGAAAAATCATCACCGTGCCGTGCATGGTGTACAGGCTGTTGTACAACGGTCGCGAAACCAAATCTGATTCTGGTGTAATCAATTCCGCCCGCACGATCATTGCTAGAAACCCGCCTATTAAAAAGAAGATAAACGAAGTCACTAGATATTGAATGCCAATCACCTTATGGTCGGTACTAAAACTAAAATATCGTCGCCATTCCGGGGGCTGAGATTGGGGCTTCTCTTCAGGAATACTAATATTTTCAACCGAGATGTTCGTCATGCGATTTCTCTTATTAGGTTTCGGGTTCCGGGTTCGAGGTTCCGGGTTCGGAGTTTAAGAGGGTTCGGAGTAGGGTGCAGCGTTCGGGGTAAGGTTCGGGATTTGGGGTTCAAGGCTTGGTTTCTCTCAACTCGGAACTCTGCACTCTCAACTCTGTAATCCTTCGTTATCCTTCATTCACCATTGGGGGCGGCTCAGGCGGAACGGTTTTCCACCCTGGTTTAAAGCCTTGCTTTGCTCGTTGTGTGTATTCTTCGTAGGCTTGGTTTGCGGCTGGCACTAGGGCGCGATCGCCGGTTTTGGATAACCACTCACTGTATTTTTCAGGAGACTCCACCACCACGTTCGTTTGCATTACGGCGAAGTAGGTGCCGCTAAATTGGGAATCTTTGAGACGATAGCGACCTTCGCGAATTGGCGTAAATTCAAAGTCAATGGTTCGGTTGGGAATGATATCTTGCTTGAGGCGAAACGCTGGCACATAAAACCCGTGAATTACATCTTCAGTGTGAAGTGCGAGTCGAACTCGATGATTCATAGGCACATGGAGTTCTGCGCTGGTGACGTTGTTGTTGGGATAGTGAAACGACCACGCCCATTGTTTAGCAGTCACGTCGATCTCCTCAACCGATTGACTCTTGCCAGTCGTTTCTCCATCCGTGGGTGCGGCGTAGGCGGTTTCCATACCGGGCATGTGCATATGAACAATTTCCATCGGTCCTTGGATCGCCATCTGGTCATAGATCCAGTAGCTATACCCGGCGATCGCAATAACCAAAGCGATCGGAATTGCTGTCCAGACGATTTCTAGGGTGAGATTCCCTTCAATCGGCGGTCCATCGCTGGTGTCAAACCGACTGGTTAGTCCAGTTAACACTGAAAAGCTTAAAACGCCTGTAATCCCTAGAAAAATGAACGTTCCCAAAAACACGAGCAATGCAAACAGGTTATCAATCAGTTCCGCCTCAAGGGATGCGACCGGGGGAAACCAAGTATGAGAGACTCCCGCCATCCATACACTTGCCACTGTGTTCACACCCGCAAAAATCACCCACGGCAATACATTGGACACTTTCATTGCTTTATCCTTTAAGCCAAATCATTTCAGCAATAGGTTGGGGTCTTCGCCTAGTCTAAGTAAGCCATCTGCCGTGTTGTGAACGCCAAACTCGCCCCCCAGATGAGCACCTAGCGTGCCATGCAAAAACATAATAAACAGCACAACCATGCCTGCTAGCAAATAGCCCCACTGTACCTGCCTTGCGCTATCTTTGCGCCATGAAAACCGCTGCATCCCTCGCCAAATCGCCATGCCCACGATCAGAGCAAGCAACAGAACCCCGCCAACTCCATGCCAGATCATGGTTTCCATGGCTCCTAACCCCCAAGCGCTGATAACATCCGCAGAAGGGGTTGCCAAAATCATCTCGTAGAAGCCTGCTCCTACGGTGAAAAAGGTGACGATCGCCGCCGCCAAAACGTTGTACCAGCCGACATCGTAGAAGTTGGAACGCACCGCTTTAATGGCTAAAAAATCCAGAATCGACTTTTCTAGCGGAAATAGATTGCCTGCGACATCAAACGCGATCGCAATGATAAACAGACCCAACGTAATATGCACCAAATTGGGATGGATGGGAATCGCATAGGGCAAGCCATTTGCACCCAGCCCTCCCACCTGCTGAACGAGATCTTCGTTCATTGCAACACTCCTTGTCTAATCGCCTCGACTACGGGCACCGTATGCAAGCCATACACCCAAACCAGCTTGTCGCCTAAATAAACCTGAAAAACGACCAACCCCGTCAATAAGACGTTGGCTCCCATAAAAGCCAGTGGCACCTTCTCTGGATCACGGGCGCGTAGAATGTAACGCCAAGCTGTGACTGCCGCCAAAATCCCCGACAATGACCAGCCAAGTAGCGTATGTATGTTAAGGGTGGATTGTGCCGCATTGTAAGGTTCAGCTAAACCTGCTTCTAATTGACCAAACAAAACTGCGATAAAAATAGACAACGTGGCAAAAAAGAAATTCCACCAACTCACTTCATGCAGACGGACGTTTTTTGTCAGAAATCCGATCGCATCACAAAGAACCGCAAACAAAACCATCGCGATCACAAAATGCACCACAATCGGGTGAAGCGTATCTGGATAAGGTAGGTTGTGTTCGTTGAGTGGGGGCAAATACTCAAGCATTATCTTCTCCTAGGTGCCTGATTTTTTGAAGCTGACTAAGTTCAACCAACCCAGCAACCATTACAAGCTGTTAAAACCGCAGTGTCTCACATTTGTAACAATTCTGAGAGTTGTATTAAATACAGACTGGTCAATGAAACAGAAATTTGGCAGGCAGAGTGTGAAGTGGGGAGTCTACCAGTGTTACACAGGAATCATCGCTCCATATTCCCAAGATTAAATATTCCCAAGACTAAATTTTGTAGGCTGAACCTACATAGCCCAATGGTTGATCTAAGATGCCTAATCGATTTTCTATCCTTAGCCACAGCTCGCTGCATTTATCTTTATTCAAGAAGACTAAATTCAAGAAGACTAAAAAGACCCATTTTTGTAGTATTCGCTACAGAAACTTGTGATATATTGATTGTAGAGAGTTGAAGTACATCTGGTTTCGTACATCGAACTTGATTCGTTCTTTAAGTTGGGAGATTAACTATGTCTACGCAAGATCAAGCTCGTGCATTAATGGTGCGGCACCAACATATGGTTAAAAACCGTGAACAGTGCCTATTGAGCCGTGCTGCTGCCGAAGTGGGTATGCCCGCAGAATTGCCACTTCGTAACGGTGACCTCGGAAAAGCTGACTTCGATCGCTCGAATCATTCCAGCCATAGTGGGTTGAGCTAGTGGGCGATCGCCCAGTTAGATAGACTTTCAAAATTCAATTCATGATTTATTTTGCAAGGCGTGCTTCTCATGAGAAGTGCGCCTTAAGCTTGCATAGACACTTTTATATTGCGGGCTAGGACTGTCACAGCACGATCCATCCGCTACCAGAACGGACTGATCTAAAAAACTGCACAGCCCTAACTCCGCTCTATCTAACTCTTTCACGATGATTATTGGTCGAGTCGGAGTACCGCCATGAACGCTTCTTGGGGAACGTCTACTGTCCCGATCGCCTTCATTCGTTTTTTCCCTTTTGCCTGCTTTTGCAACAGCTTTTTCTTCCGAGAAATGTCGCCGCCGTAGCATTTTGCCAATACATCTTTGCGAATGGCAGGAATTTGCTCACTAGCAATGACTTTGCTGCCGATCGTTGCCTGAATCGGAATTTTGAACTGGTGGCGAGGAATCAGTTCTTTTAGCTTTTCGGTCAAGGCGCGACCGACGTTGTACGCTTTATCACGGTGAACAATGGTGGCAAGCGGATCAACTGGATCGCCATTAATCAGAATATCAAGCTTGACCAATGGATTCTCGCGATAGCCAATGAGCTTGTACTCCATGCTGGCATAGCCCCGCGATCGCGATTTCATTTGGTCAAAAAAGTCTGTTGCCACTTCTGCTAACGGCAAATCATAGATTAATGTGGTGCGCTCGGTTGTCAGATACTTCATGTCTTTGAAAACACCCCGACGGCTCTGAGAAAGTTCCATCAAGGTGCCCACATAGACTTCTGGCGTAATAATGTCTACTTGAACATAGGGTTCTTCGATTTTTTCGCGCTGCTGCGGATCGGGTAGCTTGCTGGGGTTGTCAATCAGCAAGACTTCACCTTTGAGGGTTGTCACCCGGTAAACCACCGATGGCGCTGTGGTGATTAAATCCAGGTTATATTCTCGCTCCAGCCGTTCTTGGACAATTTCCATGTGCAGCAAACCTAAAAAGCCGCAGCGAAAGCCAAACCCCATAGCGCTAGAGGTTTCGGGTTCGTAGTTGAGTGATGCATCGCTGAGCTTGAGTTTTTCTAGGGCTTCGCGCAAATCTTCAAACTTGTCTGCATCCGTGGGAAACAAGCCACAAAACACCATGGGAGTTGCTTCTACATATCCGGGCAAGGGTTCAGCCGCCTGGACGGCTGCCAAGGTAATCGTATCCCCAACTCGCGCATCTTCAACGGCTCGAATTGACGCGGCAATGTAGCCCACTTCGCCTGCATGGAGGCTGTCTACTGGTACTTGCGTGGGTGAAAGCACTCCCAGTTCATCAATCACATACTCTTTGCGGGATGCCATCAGCCGAATGCGATCGCCTTTTTTGACGGTTCCATCCATCACTCGGAAGTATACGATCACGCCACGGTAGGGGTCGTAATAACTGTCGAAAATCAGGGCGCGCAGGGGTTCGGCGATCGTATCTTTAGGCGGTGGCACCAGATGAACAATGGATTCCAAAATCTCAGCCACCCCGATTCCTTCTTTTGCAGACGCGTGGATTGCCTGACTGCAATCTAGACCCACGATGTCTTCAATTTCTTGCTTAACGCGCTCCGGTTCGGCTCCGGGCAAATCAATCTTGTTTAATACTGGAATAATTTCCAGGTCATGCTCCAATGCCAAATAAACATTTGCCAGGGTTTGCGCCTCCACCCCTTGGGATGCATCCACCACTAGCAAAGCTCCTTCACACGCTGCCAGCGATCGCGACACTTCATAGGAAAAATCGACATGTCCTGGAGTATCAATCAGGTTTAAAACATATTTTTCGCCGTCTTTCGCCGTATAGTTCATTCGTGCAGCTTGGAGCTTAATCGTAATGCCCCGCTCTCGTTCCAAATCCATGCTGTCCAGAAACTGCTCTTTCATTTCCCGTGCGGTGACCGTGCCAGTCTCCTGCAACAGGCGATCGGCAAGCGTAGATTTGCCATGGTCAATATGGGCAATAATCGAAAAATTGCGAATTCGAGAAACGGGCACATCAGTCATATGTCTGGCTGTATAGAAGCTTTTAACGTATTGTAACGGGTCACCTCTGAAACCTCACATTCATCAATCCAACTTTATTTCTGTATCCCTTGAGAGCATGAGAATTTCCTCAGTTTTGTAAAATCTTGTAGGTAGCATGACAAATTCTCAGTAGTTGTGCCGTAGATTGGTTATGTTTATATTCCTGCCGAGTTAAACTTATATTGCTGAAGTAGTTCGGATGATCTATTTTTAATAGATTGTTCATTACTTTAGCCAACGTTCGCTAGCATCCAAACTATGAATGAGTCTGCCCTGTTTTCCCAGTCGGCTTCAGAAAAAGTCGAATTATCTGTCCGTTTAGATCCTGACTTGCTAGATCAGATTAAACATTTGACCAATGATCCTAGCAAGGTGATTGAAGTAGCTGTGCGCCAGTGGCTTAAAAATGAACTGCGTCGGGATGATGATCTAACCCGCAATCTTCAGCGCAATCCGCCAGTTCCACCACGAGGCGAATGGAACGATTAAAACAGGGGTGGAACCTGAATGATTTCACTTGCTATATTGAGCATAGCGTCAGTCGTAACAAACGCTTAGTCATACTCAATGAAGCGATGTCAGTGGAGTGATGCCAGTGTTCAGTTACATTAAGAGACTGTGCGTGTCAGGGTATAGGTTAGACGGGCGACGCTTAGCTAGCCTTATTGCAATCTTCATCGATCGCTAGTTTTACACTTCTCTAAAAAAGCCGCCAGCTAGAGTACTGATGCCTTCTTCTGCAAACTATCAACGCTCTCTTTCTGCACATCACGAAGCGATCGTAAGAAATCAGGATAGGAGTAGCGACCCCGCTGAGCTTGTCATGGCTCAAGACCGTGAAGGACGTTACTTGTCCTTTTTTTGGGAATCAGCAGAAGATTATGGCATCCGGTTAGACCAGATGATTGGTCAACTGCCAGATCGTATTTTTGGTCCAGTGGATATTAAGGCATATACCACCCGGATTCGCCAAGTTCTAGAGTCTCAGACGGCTCAAAAATTCAGATTTAAGTTTCGCTGTGGTGCTTTTCGGCTGCAAGCAGACTTAACAATGAACCCCGTGATTGGAGTAGATGGACGCGCCAACACGGTTTTGGTCATGGGTATGATCTGCCCTATTTCTGCCCCACCGGAAGCAAAACTAGATCCTAGCTTTGCTCAATTAGATGACCCAGTAACCCACAGAGTTGACCATTTAGCAGAGTTCTCATCAGAAACAATCAACGCTGATAGCCATGAATTGTTAACCCGAATTGCCTGGAATATTCGCCGTACTCTAGATCTACCCACCATTTGGCAGCAAACGGTTGAAGGACTAGGTAACTTATTGGGGGTGAGCCGCTGTATTGTATTTCCCTATGAGCCAACCAATCCAACTGTGAAGGCAGTCGCTGAGTATTGTCGGGGGGCATTTTGCCCAATGCAGGGGTTAGAGTTTTTGGTGGCAGATGATGCGGATCTGCAAGCAGCGTTGCGGAGTCTAAACCCTATCAATGTGCGGCACGAACCGAAACCATTGGATCAAGAAGCGGCTCATCAGCCACCTACTCTGCGCGGGCTGATGCAGTATTCTATGCTGATTGTGAGAACCTCTTATCAAGATCAGCCCAATGGGTTAATTGTGCTGTATCAAGATGATCAACCTCGTCGTTGGACAGCGGTAGAGCTAGAGTTTGTGCAGGAGTTGGCAGATCAGGTAGGAACCGCGATCGCCCACGCTAACTTGATTTCTGCCAGCCAATCCTTAGCGGCGGATGTGCAAGAGGCAAATAGCAATCTACGGCATAAACATCGCGAACTAGAAGAAGCCAGAGAACAAGCGGAAGAAGCCTCTCGATTAAAAAGTGAATTTCTTGCCAATACCTCTCACGAACTGCGAACTCCGCTTAACGGCATGATCGGCTTTCTCAAACTTGTCTTAGATGGAATGGCAGATGATCCTGAAGAGCAAACTGAATTCATTAGTGAAGCTTATCGCTCAGCCTTACATCTGCTTAATATCATTAATGACATTCTCGATATTGCCAAAATTGAAGCGGGGAAACTGCAAATTGAACTGAGTCCAGTCAAACTGGCAGAGCTATTAGATGATTTTGCCGATTTCATTAGCAATCAGGTACGCCAAAAAAAGCTAAATTTTGAGATCCAAAAACCGCCTACGGATGATGAAATTATTCTTTATGGTAACTATCAGCGTCTCCTACAAGTGATGCTGAATTTGGTGGGTAACGCAATTAAGTTTACCCACGAGGGTGGCGTGACTATTAGCGTCGAAATTATCAAGAAAAAAATCACCGTCCAAGGAGTAGACCTGCCGGGTTATGTCAAAATTCGAGTGGCAGATACTGGTATTGGAGTCTCGCTTGATAAACAAGACAAGCTGTTTCAATCGTTTAGCCAAGTGGATGGTTCTCGGACTCGCCAGTATGGGGGAACGGGTTTGGGATTAGCAATTTCTCAAAAACTAGTTGAAGCGATGGGTGGCGTGGTCAATTTCTACAGTATGGGTGAGGGCTTGGGTTCTACGGTTACTTTCACAGTGCCGTTGTATCAAGAACCGGTGATGATCACGGCTCAAACGGCTGACGTGATCGATTTATTGCTGTAAGTGTTTGAAGTGCGATCGCTACGCAATATGCGACTTTCCTGAAGTAATCGCAAATTCTGCTACTCTGCGGGAAGCAAGCTATACTCTAGCCCTCACCCAGAAGAGGAAATTGGAAACGGCTGAAAGACCTTCTCCTTGAGGAGAAGGGTTGGGATGAGGGCATATTAGTTGCATATCAGGTATCGCTATACTTCTCTATGAGTACTTCTTGGATGCCTTCGCGTAGAAGTAGTTCACTTGTAGAAGTAATTCACTCATGGAATGGTTCTGAATGAATACAAGCAATGCAACGGTTTAATCTAGTTATCTTCAAACAGTTTTGGTCGATCGCGAAGTCCTACTGGTCAAGTGATGAAAAATGGCGGGCGCGGGGACTACTGCTGTTGGTCATCCTGTTGTCCCTCGGCTACACCGGATTAAGCGTGTTGCTCAACAATAAGCGAGGGGCGCTAATCTCTGCTCTGTCTGCTCACGATGAAGCTAGATTTTGGCAAACGATTCTGGTGTTTGCTGGGACATTAGTGATTTATGCACCGCTGTTTGCCGGCTATGTGTATCTGCGAGATCGTTTAGGCATCCAGTGGCGGCGATGGCTCACCAGTGATTTCATCGATCGCTACTTTAAGAATCGGGCATTTTATACCCTCAATCATGTCGATATCGATAACCCGGATCAGCGCATTACTGAAGATGTCAAAAGCTTTACCCAAGAGTCGCTAACGCTGCTGCTGGCAGTCGTGGATTCACTGTTAGCAGTGGCTGCCTTCAGCGGCGTGCTGTGGGGCATCTCTAAACCGTTGATCGGTTTTTTGGTACTTTATGCGCTGGTGGGCACCTTGATCACCGTGGGAGTATTTGGAAAACCCCTGGTACGACTCAATTTTGAGCAGCTTAAGAAAGAGGCTGATTTGCGGTTTAGTTTAGTGCGGGTGCGAGAAAATGCTGAGGCGATCGCTTTTTACCAAGGAGAGCAGCGCGAGTCTGATCAAATCAAAGGTAGATTTATGGAGGTGTTTGATAACTTCAAGCGTTTGATCTTTTGGGAGCTAAATCTCAATGTTTTGACCAATGCCTATGAATTTATCCCCTTCGTTTTGCCTGCCATTGTGGTGGCACCGGGCATTTTTGCGGGGGAATTAGAGGTGGGTAAAGTGACCGAAGCCCAAGGAGCTTTTATTCGGGTCTTTTTCTCGCTTAACCTGATCGTGGCGCGCTTTCAGTCTCTTTCTACTTTCGTTGCAGGAGTCGATCGCTTACACACTTTTTCGGAATCTTTAAATACCGACTCAACCTCGAAGCCGCCTGATGGTGCTGAATCGGCAACCATTGGCGCTGAGCCAACCACGATCAAAACCGAAATTGTCGATCGGCTGGCGCTGGAAAGTGTGACCCTACAAACGCCTGACCGTCAAAGAATTTTGGTGGAGGACTTATCGATCACGCTGGCAACGGGTGAAGGATTATTGGTCAGAGGACCGAGCGGCTGCGGCAAGAGTTCTTTGCTCAGAGCGATCGCGGGGCTATGGGATGCAGGCACGGGCACAATTTTGCGACCGCCCCTAAAGCAGATGCTATTTTTACCACAGCGACCCTATATGATTTTAGGAACGTTACGGGATCAAATGCTTTATCCAACGATGGATGAGTCTATTGAAGATTCGCGGCTCAGAGAAATTTTGATTCAGGTGAATTTGCCCGACCTAGAGCAAAACTATGGAGGATTCGACGCTGAACAAAACTGGGCGGAGGTTTTATCTTTAGGAGAGCAACAGCGCCTAATTTTTGCACGACTTTTGCTCAATAAACCGGGCTACGCGATGTTAGATGAGGCAACTAGCGCCCTCGATCCGAAAAATGAAGCCCAGTTATATCAGCAGCTACAAGACTCTGGTATCACTTTTTTGAGCATTGGACATCGAGAAAGCCTGAGCGAGTACCACCAATCTATTTTAGACTTTACTACCGATCAAACCTGGTCCCTAAAAGCGTCTGAAACTCTGTCTACGAGAGGTCAGTGATGCCAACCGCAACGGATTTTAAGGATTATTACACTATTTTGGGAGTCAGCAAAACCGCCACTCCTGAAGACCTTAAACGGGCTTATCGCAAGCTTGCCCGTAAATATCATCCTGATCTCAATCCGGGAGATCATGAGGCAGAGGCAAAATTCAAAGATCTGAACGAAGCCAACGAGGTGCTTTCTGATCCAGAGAAGCGGCAGAAATACGACCAGTTTGGTCAACATTGGAACCAGCCTGGTTATAGTGAAGCGCCAACCCCTCAGGGAAACAACGCTGCAACGGGCGGTTTTGAGCAGTACGATGACTTTGATGCGTTTATCAACGATCTGCTGGGGCGATCGCGCGGTAGAACCCGCACAACTGCAACCAGTGGCTTTGATGATTTGGGTGGCTTCCGGTCTCAAGCGACCGCACCCGATACCGAAGCTGCGATCGCGCTCACCTTTGCCGAAGCGTTTCATGGGGTTCAGCAGCGGCTACAACTCGACGATGAAACGCTCAATGTCCGCATTCCCCCCGGCGCAAAACCCGGCAGTCGCATTCGGCTCAAGGGCAAAGGTCGTCCGAGTCCGTTCTCTCAACAGCGCGGCGATTTGTATCTCACCATTGAGATCTTGCCCCATTCCTTCTGGCGCTTTGAGGGCGATGACCTGGTTTGTGACGTGCCCATTCGACCCGATGAGGCAGTTTTGGGGGCACAAATTAAGGTGCCGACTCCCGATGGTAGCGTGACGATGACCGTTCCCAAAGGGGTGAAATCGGGGCGATCGCTGAGACTGCGGGGCAAAGGCTGGACATTGCCCAAAGGGGGGCGCGGCGACTTATTCGTCAAACTTCAAATGGTCACACCGCAAGACCTGAGCGCGATCGAGCAAGAATGCTACGAAAAAATCCACGCGAATGCCAGCTTTAATCCGCGTGCCCCATTAGAGGAGAGCAAGCTATGAGTTTCAGTCTTTCAAAAACAGTGGTTTCGTCCGCAGGAGATCAACTCTACACCTTTGAATATGCCGCATCTATCGCTGAAACCTCGATTACGGTTGTCGAGGTTTATGTCAAGTTGGGCATCATCGAGGCGATCGGCGATCTGCTGCATTCCCGCGAAATTGCCCGAATTGCCCAAATTCAGCGATTGCGGCAAGACTTGGGACTAAACTTAGTCGGAGCAGCTATGGTGCTAGATATGGCTCAAGAAATTGCCCAACTGCGGGCACAGCTTAAAGCGCATCAGTCCCATCCAGAGTCCAACATCCCCCCTAGGCGAACAGACGCATTATAAGATCGAGGGAAGGAAGGGGAAACAATTCCATCATCCGTCACCTGATTATCTTAATAACCACTGGAAGCACTATGGAACCCATCCGTATCTTTTACTTCTCTGATGTTCTCTGCGTTTGGGCTTATATTGCTCAAATCCGTCTGGATGAATTGAAAACAACCTTTCAAGATAAGGTTGCGATCGAATATCACTTCGTCCCCGTTTTTGGAAATGCTCATGAAAAGCTGGAGAAGCGATGGCGCGATCAGGGGGGCTTCAAAGGCTATAGCGATCACGTTCATGAAGTTGCAAAAAAGTTCGATCACATCACTGTTCATCCTGATATTTGGACTCAGGTTACGCCAGCTTCATCCACATCCTGTCATTTGTTTCTCCATGCCATTCAACTCCTCGAAGCGAATGGTTTAGTGGAGCCAGTATTTGAAAAAGCAATCTGGGCATTTCGAGAGGCGTTTTTTACCAAACTAGCGAATGTTGCTGATCGCAAGGTGCAATTTGCCATTGCCGAAGAGCTAGGGCTACCGATCGCTGCCATCCAAGCTCAGATCGATAGTGGTGAGGCATACGCTCAACTCTCCAAGGATTTTGACTTGCTCAAAGAGCATACGGTTACGGTCAGCCCCACCCTAATTTTTAATGAAGGACGGCAGAGACTCAACGGCAATGTGGGATATCGAGTCATGGAAGCCAATATTCGTGAGTTACTCCACAATCCTCCCGAAGAACAATCCTGGTGCTAGAAATATGGGCGATCACCATCGAGCTAATCATTGATGGATAAAGTGATAGTCGATATTTCTAACTTGTACCTTTTTCGTTGGGTTTCGTATCGTAGTCAATCAATTCATTCAGAAAATCCAACCCTTATCCGTCACAGTGGATAGTCATTAGACGACTGAGAAATGTGACGGTAATGTTCAACTGGGTAGGCTTGGCTGAATTAGGGACAGTTTCAGCGATCGCGCCATGCTGCTGTTAGTATGACTCCAACGCCTGATTGATCACGCCCTTGCGTCGGTCTTGATCGTGACGAATGCTAGCTTCTTTGCCTAGGTCGTCGTAGGCTCTAAGACCGGGCGCATCCCAGCCGACTTTGCCAGAATCCCAAAGCGCCCAGACTCGCGCATCTAAGACTGCCTCCAGCAAAAGAGTTGCTCAATAATGAAGTCTGCGACGACTTTAAACCATTCCACCCGCCGCTTGAAAACGTGCCCGCGATCGCTTCAACGCTTTCGTTGCTTTAATAAACTCTTTCCGAGAGCCACTTTGCTGAGCTTTACCAAATTGCTCTTGTGCGGCTGTAAAGGCAACACGAGCTTCTTCCTTATCAATGGAATCGCCACGCTCTGCACCATTCACCAAAATGGTCACTTCATCGGCATCAACTTCAGCAAAACCGCCCATTAAAGCGATAGGAATCCAGGTGTTTTTATCAGACCGGACACGCATCACACCCGTATCGAGAGCCGTTAGCATCGGCGCATGTCCGCCTAGAACACCCAGTTGTCCAGTAGTGCTGGGCAAAATCACTTCTTCAGCTTGAGCATCCCAAATCGTTTTGTCAGGAGCAATCACACGAACAGTTAGAGGCATAACTTAATGTTGGGTTTTGAGTTTTAGGTTTTAAGTTTTGAGTTTTGAGCGAATCGCTTTGCCCAAAACTCAAAACTAGGCGATCGTTCGTTTGCTTACTTGCCTTCAGCTTTGAGCTTCTCGCCTTTGGCGATCGCTTCATCAATGCTGCCAACCATGTAGAAGGCTTGCTCAGGATATTCATCCAAAGCCCCAGACAAAATCTGCTTGAAGCCCTTGATTGTATCCGTCAGCGACACATATTTGCCCGGTGAGCCAGTGAATACTTGCGCCACAAAGAAAGGCTGGGATAGGAACCGCTCAATCTTACGGGCGCGGAACACGATCAAGCGATCGTCTTCAGACAATTCATCCAAACCCAAAATAGCAATGATGTCTTGCAGTTCCTTATAGCGTTGCAGCGTAGACTGCACAGCACGGGCAGTTGAGTAATGCTCTTCTCCCACAATGCTGGGCTGTAGCATTGTCGAAGCTGAATCCAACGGATCAACCGCAGGATAAATCCCTTTAGATGCCAAGCCACGAGATAGAACTGTTGTTCCATCCAAGTGAGCAAAAGTGGTTGCAGGTGCAGGATCGGTTAAGTCATCCGCAGGTACATACACGGCTTGAATCGAAGTGATTGAGCCTTCCGTGGTGGAAGTAATCCGCTCTTGCAGATCCCCCACATCCGTACCCAAAGTTGGCTGGTAACCAACCGCAGAAGGCATCCGACCCAAAAGCGCCGATACTTCAGAACCCGCTTGCACAAAGCGGAAAATATTGTCGATGAACAACAGGACATCTTGCTTATTCACATCACGGAAGTATTCCGCCATGGTCAAAGCCGACAAACCCACGCGCATTCTGGCACCGGGGGGTTCGTTCATTTGACCGTAAACCAACGCGATTTTGGATTCGCCAAGGTTATCTTTATTGATAACGCCAGACTCCATCATTTCGTTGTAGAGGTCATTGCCTTCACGGGTGCGTTCGCCTACGCCGCCAAACACCGACACCCCGCCATGGTTCGTGGCAATGTTGTTGATCAATTCCATCATGATGACGGTCTTCCCAACGCCTGCACCGCCAAACAGCCCAATCTTGCCGCCGCGTCGATAGGGCGTTAGCAGATCAATCACCTTAATTCCGGTTTCAAACACGGAGGGTTTTGTTTCCAATTCCGTCAGCTTAGGAGCGTCACGGTGGATGGGAGAAAACTCTGTGGCATCAACGGGACCCCGTTCATCAACAGGCTCGCCTAACACGTTAAAAATCCGACCCAGGGTGATAGGACCTACGGGAACGCTAATAGGTGCGCCACTATCCATCACTTCCATGCCACGAACTAATCCATCGGTTGAACTCATGGATACGGCACGAACTTGGTTGTCGCCCAATAGCTGCTGGACTTCGCAGGTAACGTTAACTTCTGTGCCTGCTGGATTCGTACCAACAACTCTTACAGCATTGTAAATGTCTGGCATCTTCCCATTTGGGAACTTAATGTCCAATACAGGACCAATGATTTGCGTAATGTAGCCGATGCTTTTTCTTTCTGTGGTGGTGACCATGCTTACGCCCTATTCTGTGACTCAGCGACTTGAATGTTTTACTGGCAAACAATCTTAAAAATTGTCACCAATAAGCTTATCACTGAACGGGCAATAGATGCTTGCAGAGATTTTGAAGACGGGGGAAAGGGTGAAGTTTGGAGTTAAGCATTTGGAACACTTAGTCCAGAGGGTGATCTGTTGGCAAGTAGCGGCGTAAATCCTGAATCGATTCGTTTATGGATGGCGGCGACAAGAAACTGTTTGAAAACATTGCAAGAGCACGATCGATCTCCCAAAACTATCGGTTCGTTCTATGAACGAGAAGCAGTGACCGTTAAGCATTGATGTCTCTTTGTGCAGCTACCAGGAGATCAGACAAGGCTTGCACAGCGGCGTGATCTGCCTGGGGAGACCAAACAATGGCTTCTGTCGTTGCCAGTTGATCCAGGAGTTATGTCATCTGAAGTGCGATCGCCGTCCGGTTCTAAACTGCACCCCTCTTCCTTTGCAACGGCTAGCAGTAAGAAATGGATCAGCCGCAACTTGTCCTGACGCGATAGGCGATCGATCTCAGGAATTAGTTCACTCAGAGGCATATCAGACTCCCGGCTATTCCCAATAATTCCACTGCCAGTCTAGCTTAGAAGGCAATATGGCTATCTTATGACGATGGGTTTAAATCTGGCAGGTATCACAGAGACAAAAAATAAGTTGCTAAGAAAAAATTCCGCGATCGTGTTGTGGATGTTCATTGTTGAAAACCTTGGAACCAATGCAACCAAAGCGATCGCAGCCTCAATATGCCCAATGAATTAACGATCTAACGTTCCGGTTGAGCGGCTGCTATAACCTTTGCATCCATACCAAAGATCTCACGCCAGTCCGAGCCAACCGGGTTATTATGCTGTCCGCTACTATCCTTTCTCTAACCATTTCTCTATAGCCAAGGCCGATAACACATCCCAGAAATCTGGCTTTTCTGGATTGTCTCGACATCTTAGGTATCCCTCTATTTTAACTGGAGTACGCGACTTACTTGATAAGCTCTCCATCATGTGAGGACGTTTTTCGGGTGGTATCTGCTCCCATTCCAACCTTGTTTTCATTCTGCCAAAACCATCTGGTATATGACCTACGTGAGAAATTGTCTGTCCATTAGTCCAAACGCGAAGACGACCAATCATAGGCTTCTTGGAATCACGCCACAAATACGTATTTGGGGTTGGCAACCACAGAAATAAGACAGGCTTTTGTGACTTTTGCTGAAAAACTATCTCTGCACATAACCTTGTCTTTCCAGATCCATACTGTATGGTTCTCTTGTCAATAATTTCTTTTATCCGGCGATTGCAAGCGAGAACTTTACTTCTCACTTTTAGAAAGCCTTCCTGTTCTTCTCTTGTGCAGCCACCCAACCATTTAATTAATAGTTCTGGAGGTTCTGGAATACCCTCAAACGCTGAAGTTTCAATTGGTTGATATGGAATTAAATGCTTCTTAAGATCAAAGTCTTGTCCCAGTTCTTGGAGAAGGAAATGAAAACCTTCTTCATCCTTGACAACAGAGAACTGAAGAAGCTCAAAGTTAAGCTGGCTGTACTCTTTATCAATTAAGTTATGCCGATGATAACTTGGCGCGATTGCAATAAGTCGAGCTGAGCGAGAATAGTCAACTTCTTGAGAAAATGGTTTTTCTTCTAGAAGATTCGCATAGTAGCGAGTTAGCTGCTGGATTAAGTATCGATCTTCTACGTTCTTCAACTCTAAGATGACAAGTCCTTTATCGTCATCTACAGCAAGAATGTCACATATTTCACTATTAGAAATATATTGCTGCTTAAGGGGAATAACGCCAAATAGTTGCTTGAGATTTGCCCAGATAAATCTTTCTAATGCTGCTTCACTTATAAATCCCCAGCCACTAGAAGTTTTATACAACGCTACTCCACTGATCACAACTAATCAACTCCAGTACCCAAATAAGCACAAAAACTTCCAGACGACTTAACTTTACGCACCAGACAGGCAAGCTTCAAACTGCCACCCCACCGAGGACTTACAGCATAACAATATTATTTTAGAGAGAAAGTTTCCGCATATCACCCCAAATCGGATGGAGCGGCGGAAATTTTCTGTATAGTCTGCCGACGGAGGTGGATTGATGGAGAGTTTCTGGATGTCTTCAGATGATGGCGACGTGGGTTTATTTATTCGATAGGGGGTGCCTGAGTTATGGGGTGAGGATTTGGGTGACGGTGAGTTGAAGTGATGGAAAGGTGGTGGATTGAGCGATCGCATCTCCCACAAATTCTTGCCCTTCATACAAATCGTCGATCAGGGTGAATATGGTCACCTTGGCAGCCAGCGGATCAACGACCCAATATTCCGGGATCTCTCGAACGTTGTATTCCACTCGTTTAGCGCGGTAGTCGGTGGTTTTGGTTGATTCGCTGACAACTTCCACCACTAGCAGCGGCGCGGGTTGATTCACTTCAATCACGGCTTCTCGGCTGCGGAGATCCTGCCACTGCTCAGCCCCAATTACGACCACATCGGGAATGCGTGAGGTATCCCACCGCCCACCGCGAGGTGATCGCACGCCAATCGCAGCCTGACGAGCTACCCAACTTAGACCTAAGCGCTCAATCTCTTGATTGAACAGACGCTCTAGTAAATACATGATTTCTCCGTGTAGCCCTGATCCAATGCCCATGGAAATCAATTCTCCGTTGACCAGTTCGTAGCGCGTATCGGTGCCGTCGTCATACGCCAGATATTCTTCAAAGGTGAGTTTTTGGGCGATCGGGGTAGTGGCAGTCATGGGCTTCGCCTAAAAAATTGGCTGATTTCATCTGTTCTATCACGTCATTCTTTTCGCCAATGATTCTTAATTTTTGTTAAAGTCATCCCAGTGCCTTAATCCTTCATTCTCACGCCGGAGACTCTTAATGCTACGCCTGGAACATATTTGTAAGATTTACCCCACGGGTGAAGTCCTGAAAGACGTTAATTGGGAAGTGAAAGGCGGCGATCGCATTGGGCTTGTCGGTGTCAATGGGGCTGGCAAATCTACCCAACTAAAAATTATTGCAGGCGAAATTGAACCGACCAGCGGCGAGGTGATTCGTCCGAATAGCCTGCGGATTGCTTACCTCAGCCAAGAATTTGATGTAGACCCTAGCCGCACCGTCCGGGAAGAATTGTGGCGGGCTTTCAAAGAAGCGAATGACGTGCATGAAGCCTTGACGGAAGTGCATCGGCAAATGGAAACTGCTAACCCAGAACAGTTAGACAAGCTCATCCACGAAATGGATCGGTTTCAGCGTCAGTTTGAAGGTCTGGATGGCTATGGTCTGGAGGCGCGGATCGAGAAGCTGATGCCAGAGGTGGGTTTTGAGGCAGAAGATGGCGATCGCTTGGTGAGTGCTTTTAGTGGTGGCTGGCAGATGCGGATGGGCTTGGGCAAAATTTTGCTGCAACAGCCCGATCTGCTGCTGTTGGATGAACCGACCAACCATCTGGATTTAGAAACGATTGAATGGCTAGAAACCTACCTGCGCGGCATCAATACGCCCATGGTGATTGTCTCCCATGACCGCGAGTTTCTCGATCGCCTCTGCACCCAAATTGTGGAAACTGAGCGTGGTGTTTCTACGACTTACTTAGGTAACTATTCTGCCTACCTGCTGCAAAAGGAAGAAGCCAAACTGTCGCAGCTTGCCGCATATGAAGGTCAACAAAAAGAACTGGAAAAACAGCAGGCATTTGTTGATCGATTCCGTGCCAGTGCCACCCGCAGCACCCAGGCAAAAAGCCGCGAGAAACAACTAGACAAAATCGAACGGATCGAAGCGCCCGATGCTGGAGTTCGGACGTTGAAATTCCGTTTTCCACCCGCTCCCCGCAGCGGTCGCGAAGTGGTCATCATCAAAGATATGACTCACAGCTACGGCGACAAGATCTTATTTTTGGGAGCCGATTTGCTGATCGAGCGGGGCGATCGCATTGCCATCCTCGGACCCAACGGTGCCGGAAAATCGACCCTGCTGCATCTGCTCATGGGTATGGAAAAGCCCACCGACGGCACGATTGAATTTGGTCAGCACAGCGTCATTCCGGGTTACTTTGAACAAAATCAGGCAGAAGCCCTAGATTTGAACAAAACCGTAATTGAAACGATTCACGATGATGTGCCTGACTGGACCAATGAAGAAGTGCGGACGTTGCTGGGTAGCTTTTTATTCACAGGCTCGACTGTGTTTAAAAAGGTAGAAGCCCTCAGCGGCGGCGAAAAAGCCCGATTAGCCCTGGCGAAAATGCTGCTGCAACCCGTCAACCTGTTGATTTTGGATGAGCCGACCAATCACCTGGATATTCCCGCAAAAGAAATGCTGGAAACCGCCCTACAAAACTATGACGGCACGGCTATCCTCATCTCCCACGATCGCTACTTCATCTCTCAAGTCGCCAACAAAATCGTGGACATTCACGAAGGGCAACTGCGCCTATTCCGGGGCGATTATCACTACTACCTGGATAAGGTGGCAGCGGAAAAAGAACAGGCAAAACTAGAAGCGATCGAAGCGGCAAAAGCGGCAAAAGCGGAAGCAAAACGCACTAAGCAAAAAGAGAAATCTAAAAAAACCGCGAAAACATAATAATTGGGTGCGAGGGCGAGCGATCGCAACTCCTATTGCAAGCGGCGATCTTATTGCAAGCGGCGATCTCAGCACTTTCTACACTCCAATAGACTTTTTGCACAGACAGAGGAAAGTGGCTACAAACAGGTCAAGGAGAAATGAGTGACTGCTAAAACTTACACACTCCTCACAAAGACTTCACCCTAGCTTTACCTACTTTAGAAACAGCAAAGCTACTTTTGAAATATAGGTTGTGTGGCATCAACCGAATGTGAGAAATTAGAGAGACAGTGGTAAGGGGGCTTATTGCTGTCTCTCTTTATGTTTGGGCTTCTGTTGTGTTGCTTTCAACAGTCCTCAAGAAAATTCCAGAGTTGAGCGATGCCAATTTTAGGTTCAGAATGGCATGATGCAGTGGAGGCTCATTTCTGAATATTCAGTCTCCATTAAATTCTGGTTCACTTCACCCTACGCTTTGGCAGCAGCCCCTTACCCTAATACCTAACACCTGACACCTGACACCTGACTCCTAGCCCGTCTGCTTGATACACTAAACCCATACACAACAGCAGGATCTAAACGTGGTTGTTAAGCCAGAATGGTTACGAGTCAAAGCACCTCAGTGGGAACGGGTCGGCACAGTTAAAGATATTCTGCGGGATCTAGAATTAAATACAGTCTGCGAAGAAGCCTCTTGTCCCAATATTGGCGAATGCTTTAGTCATGGCACTGCCACCTTTTTGATTATGGGACCTGCTTGCACTCGCGCTTGCCCCTACTGCGATATTGATTTTGAAAAGAAACCGCAGCCGCTCGACGGAACAGAACCCGATCGCCTAGGGGAAGCAGTGCGACGAATGCGCTTAAATCATGTAGTGGTGACTTCGGTCAATCGGGATGACTTGCCTGACGGGGGCGCTTCTCAGTTCGATCGCTGCATTCACGCCATCCGCGCTGCATCTGCTGGCACGACCATCGAAGTGTTAATTCCCGACCTGTGCGCTAACTGGAATGCCCTAGAAATTATCCTTAACGCGAATCCAGACGTGCTAAATCACAACACCGAAACGATCGCGCGCCTCTATCGTCGGGTTCGCCCCCAGGGAGACTATGGGCGATCGCTGGAATTACTGCGCCGCACCCGTGAACTGGCACCCTGGATATATACCAAAAGCGGCATCATGGCAGGCTTGGGCGAAACTGACGATGAAGTCAAACAAGTGATGCAGGATCTACGGCAAGCGGATTGTGACATTCTCACCATTGGGCAATATCTCCAGCCCAGCCAAAAGCATTTAGGAGTGCAGGCTTTTATCACTCCTGAGCAATTCGATGCATGGCGCGAATACGGTGAATCCATCGGCTTTCTGCAAGTGGTGTCCTCTCCCCTCACCCGCAGTTCCTACCACGCCGAACAGGTACGTGCTCTGATGGAACGCCACCCACGCAGTAAAGTTTTGAGCGATAAGTTTTGAGCGATGAATGACCCCATTTTTCCCCAGCCGCCCTTAACGATCGCCATTCTCGGTGCTGGAGCGTGGGGCACCACCCTAGCAACTTTAGCAGTGCAACAAGGGCATACCGTGCGGCTGTGGTCACGGCAAAGCGAGCCATCTTTAGAATCCGTTTTGGCGGATGCACAGGTAATAGTTTCTGCTGTATCGATGAAAGGGGTGCGGCAAGTGGCAGAGCAGGTGCGATCGCTGCAAATTTCGCCCAATGTCATCCTTGTTTCTGCCACCAAAGGGCTTGACCCCGATTCCGGCAGTGAAGCAGAACTGCCTGCCCTACCCTCGCAAATCTGGCAGAACGCCTTGCCTGCTCACCCGGTAGTCGTGCTATCAGGACCGAATCTTTCAGCAGAAATTCAAACAGGTTTACCCGCTGCGACGGTAGTTGCCAGTGCCAACAAAACGGCGGCAGAACAAATACAGCAGGCTATTTCCTCTACTAGCTTTCGGGTTTACACCAATGGGGATGTGCTGGGCGTGGAACTGGGCGGCATTTTGAAAAATGTGATCGCGATCGCGGTAGGAGCCTGCGACGGCTTGCAACTGGGCACCAACGCCAAAGCCGCCCTCGTCACTCGTGGACTCACAGAAATCATTCGCATCGGCACCGATTGGGGCGCTAAATCCGAAACTTTTTACGGTCTATCGGGATTAGGCGACCTGCTTGCTACCTGCAATAGCGCCCTCAGCCGCAACTATCAAGTAGGTTACGGCTTGGCTCAGGGGAAATCCCTATCCGATGTGTTGGCATCTTTGCAAGGCACCGCTGAGGGCATCAACACCACCCAAGTTCTCATGCGTCTTGCTAGCCAGCAGCAGATTGCTTTGCCCATTTCTCACCAGGTTGATCAATTGCTGCAAGGAAACATCACCCCCCAAGCCGCACTTGAGGCTTTAATGCTGCGCGATCGCAAACCCGAAAATTGCTAAAAACAGGGAATAGCGAGGGGCTAATGGCGCATAAAAACTCAAAATTCAACTCTTAAAACTCCTTCCCCGTCTAAATACAAGTCTTTTTCCTCGTCCTTCACGGTTTCCTAATCAAACAAACCAGGATTCAAAGCCTTGGTAAAGATGCCGGATTACGCTTTCAAAGTCAGGAAAGAAGCAAGAGGGTAATGTAGGTTAGCGTATGCCTTAATTCAGGTCACGACCTTTTGGGTGATGGCTCTCCATCCTAACCGAAACGCGGAAACTGTTAGAAAAGTTAACCTTCTTTGACATTAGACAAGTTCTGCCTTTGTAAGTATTGGGTGCAGCAATCTACGACTGGTTATAAGACTGAGCGATCGCATAATTCTGACTGTTTATGTTGACAGCTTCAAAAAGGGATCATTACGGAACCCTAAGCCGTGTTCATCAGTCCCCCCTGAAGGGAACACTACTTTTATATCTGACTGAAGCTAATTCTTATCTGGAGCAACCGAGACGAGACTATGCCAGCAACAACTTTCTACGCTGAAGCAGACTATGACGAACAACAAGTCTATTCGCGACGTTTTCAGCCGAGTAGCCCTAACGCTGAAGATCATCCTGTTGAAGCCCTGATAGACTTGGACATCGATACTGTTGAATCTGACAGTTTTTATCGAGCCGCCTCTCACCGTACAACAGACCTTGTTCGTTTATATCTCCAAGAGATTGGGCGGGTTCGCTTATTAGGGCGAGACGAAGAAGTCTCAGAAGCCCAGCGAGTTCAGCGCTACATGGCTTTACTAGAGTTGCGTGCAGCAGCAGCAGTAAACCAAGAAACGGGAGCGATTCAGCAGTACGTCAAATTGGTAGAAACCCACGATCGCCTTGCTTCTCAACTCGGACATCGACCTTCCTTAGAACGCTGGGCAACCGAAAGCGGCATCGATATTACAGAACTAAAGCCGAGTTTAGCAGCCGGAAAACGTCATTGGGCAGCGATCTCAAACCTGCCAGTTGATGAGCTAGAGCGCATCCAGGCTGAAGGCAGTCGTGCTAAAGAACATATGATTAAGGCAAACTTGCGCTTAGTCGTCTCCGTTGCTAAAAAATATCAGAATCGTGGCTTGGAACTGCTAGACCTGATTCAAGAAGGTACTTTGGGGTTAGAACGCGCTGTCGAAAAATTTGACCCTACCAAAGGATATCGCTTTAGCACATACGCCTACTGGTGGATTCGTCAAGGCATTACCCGCGCGATCGCCACCCAAAGCCGCACGATTCGCCTGCCTGTCCACATTACCGAAAAGCTGAACAAAATCAAAAAAGCGCAGCGCAAAATTTCTCAAGAGAAAGGACGGACAGCCAGCATTGAAGACATCGCCCTTGAACTGGATATGACTGCAGCCCAAGTGCGGGAAGTGTTGCTGCGGGTGCCTCGCTCCATTTCTTTGGAAACCAAGGTCGGCAAGGAAAAAGATACGGAACTGGGCGATCTGCTGGAAACCGATGAAATCACGCCCGAAGATACCCTAATGCGGGAGGCGCTTCGCCGTGATCTCCAGCAGCTACTAGCAGACCTGACCACCCGTGAACGGGATGTCATCCAAATGCGCTTTGGCTTGGGCGATGGGCAACCCTACTCCTTAGCTGAAATTGGTCGGGCACTAGAGTTATCTCGTGAACGAGTTCGCCAGATTGAAGCAAAAGCGCTGCAAAAACTGCGCCAACCCAAACGCCGCAACCGCGTCCGTTGATTACCTGGAAGCCTTGGGTTAATCCAGTTACCTATCAACATAAAAACACTCTGGGTATAGTGAACTGTCCCCAGAGTGTTTGTTTAAAACAATACTCAATGCACATTCAATTTCACAAAAATTTTTCCATTGATTGTGTGAGTCTCAAAATAATCTAGAAACTCTAAGGTCAACGCTTCATCTAATCAAAAAATATGAAAACAATCTGTACTAATCTGGAATGTCTACAAGACTACCAAATAAACCCTGAATCTTTAGGTAGGCTAGTTCGGTGCAAGCGTTGTGACACTGTTTTTAAGATTGAAGAACTTCAGGAACCAGGTGATATACAGGATTTACTCGCAGAAGAGGAAGATGCAGAAGCAATCGATAGAGAAGCTGAGTCTTCATCTTCAAATTTAGAACAAACTGTAAAGCGAAAGTCTAGAAAGGAAGTTATTCAAGAAAAAATTAAAAACATCAGAATTTCGACAAAAGAGATTATTCCGCTGTTGGAAAATTCTTACAACAAAGGAGACAATGAGAGCGATACACGCCTTTTAATTGACTTAGTTCTTACAAAGGTATTAGGTTATCAAATAGATGATATAAAAACAGAGCAAAAAATCAATGGTAGAAAAGCTGATTATGTTCTTTCAGTAAGTAGTGAAGATTTTCTTATTTTAGAAGCTAAAGCTATTCGTAGTTCTTTGAAAGAGAATCATATTTATCAAGCAACGGCATACGGTGCTTATGCTGGAATTAAGTGGGTTATTCTTACAAACGGTGCGGTTTGGAGGCTGTACAGAATTTCGACAGGTGAGAAACTTTCACACGATTTAATTTTTACTGTTGATTTATTAGATGGATTAGATGAAAAAGAAGCAGAGTATTTTTATCTAATTTCTAAACATGGAATGTCTAAAAAGCATCTACTCGAAAAAGCATGGCAAAAGATCTGGGCGCTAAGTCCTGAAAACATAACAGACGCTTTATTAAACGAGGAAGTGATTAGTAAAATTCGGGTAGTTCTAACGAAAAAAACTGGATATAAAGTTACTAATGAAGAAATAAAGCATGCCCTAATGTCTAGAACATCGCTTGGATGAATAGCAGCGGTACTGTCTAGAATAAAGCGATCGCCTCCTTCGCCGCAGGATAAGTAGAACGATCTCCCTTGCCCATAGCCAGCAGAAATCTTCTAAAATTTTGCTGCGAATCTTGATTTAACAACTCCATCTGTTCAGTAAATAGTGCAATCGCGCTCTTGCTAATTGCTACAAAGAAACCAACATTAGGGTGAACTCAGGCTAACGACAAGGCGAGATCGCGATTACTTAAAAGCATTGGGTTGATTTTCTTTTCTTTCCTGACTGTAAGAACAACAACTGGAATAGTTCGCTATCCCTTTTTTATTTGGAATACTCTATTTTCTAGAAATCGAATCGCACTGCGTACCGCTACGCTAGAACATATTCAATTCAGCTTTGCTGTCCGATTACTTTTTGTTCCAAATTTGCAATCCTGCATTAGTCTGGTAGGACAGATTTTTGCCTATCTTGATTTGTGCCATGGTGTCTAATGATTTCAAGCCTCTGCATTGTGCAACGCAGACTCCATCTAAACGTCTACCAGCCTTGACGATCGCGCTTAGTCAGAGATCGCGCCTTGCTTTTTGCCGTGCCGTTATCACCTGTGTGACAGCAGGATTGGTAGTCTCTGCGATACCGTTGCAGCCTGCTCAAGCCGAAAATACACCCTACTGTCAGCAAACGACTGCCGCGATCGCTTCGACCAGTTTGCATGGCTGGGTATGGATCAGTTGCACTCTGCTAGGAACAATCATCGGCGTGAGAGTGCGATCGCTGTTCCATCTGCCAAACTAAGCGTAGGCCGTGACGGTCTGCAAAAACTGAGAAGCCCTGTAGGCAATCTGTAGACAAGGGGCTTAAGCCCCTTTTTTATGCAATTTAGAGGTATGTCAGCTTAATAGGAAAGCCACTAGCCCTTCCCAGTAGGAAACTCAAGGTATTGTTCCCAATCAACATCAGGCATCCGACCAAAGGCTTCATTTAGGGAAATTTCCCATGAACGACGCATTTGTGACAGGTAAGGTGCCGTTACTTCTAGTTTTAGCTCGTAGCGGATTTTGAAGGAATCTTTTTCATACATCACTAGGTTAATCGGCGGTCCGACTGAAATGTTGGATTTCATAGTGGAATCGATAGAAAGTAGCGCGCATTTGGCAGCGGCTTCTAGCGAAATTTCAAAGTTGAGGATGCGATCAAGAATGGGTTTACCATACTTTGCTTCCCCAATTTGCAAGAACGGCGTATCTTTGGAAGCCTGAATGCAGTTTCCTTGGCTATAGATCAAAAATAGCCCTGGGGCTTCGCCCTTGATTTGCCCTCCTAGCAAAAAGCTGCATTGGAAATCGATGCGATCTTTTTCGAGCCATTGACGATCTTGTTCGCGAATTTGCCGAACTTTTCCGCCGATATACCGGGCAATTTCATAGAGGCTATCCAAGGTATGAAGATTCACTTCGGCTTGGGTATCAATATCTCGGCGCAGCAGGTTGAGGACTGCCTGGGTCATTGACAGGTTTCCTGCGGTGCAAAGCACGATCACGCGATCGCCAATTTGAGAAAAATCGAATAATTTTGGATGAGTTGAAACGTAGTCTACTCCAGCATTAGTGCGAGAGTCGGCTGCCATAATCAAACCCGTGTTAGTAATAATTCCAAGGCAATAGGTCATGCAGCCAGCAAAAAACAATTCTTTTTGATTCTAAAGCGGTTAAAAGAAACTGAGGAAAAAACTGCTGAGAAAAATTGTGGGCATTCCTGAATCTGGGGATGAAATTTGTAAAGGAAATCTCTTGTGTCTGCCCTCTATTCCCGCGATGCATATTATTTAAAATCAACTATTCATCGCGATCGACTCCGGAGGGTTGCTCCCCTGAGCTTCATTCAGTGACATGATATGTAGAATCATCGTGGTCGTGAATGCGATCGTGCTACCCAAGGCAATTCTACCCGCCATTAGGGGCAGTTGCGCCCCAGTACCCCCGCCAAAACTACTAAATGTCCAGATAACAAACTGCTGTACTTGTTGGTCAGAACTGAGTTGCAGCAAGATATTGACAATCGCACCCGTGGCATAGCCAAACATCAAGCCCAACACGAGGTGGGAGATCGCGCTCTGCACCATTCGTGCCGTCATAATCACCAGAAATGCTCGTTTAATACTTAAATGTGTTTCGCATTCGCATAGGCTTTCTCCCGCAGCCCATCTATTGTTTCCACCTTGCTGCGAACTGCGCGAAACATCCCGAACCGACAAAGACCTGCACCAAATGCCAATCGCATCAGCAGTAGAGTTGGCACTTCTCGCAGCGATTTAACGAACCCCCCTAAACCAAATCGCACCAGGCCACTCGGTCGAGCAATGCCCTGCCAGATAGAATCGATCCAGGAGGGCAGAGTTTGTTCTGTCCAGTCTGCGGTGATTACGTCTCCCTCGACAAATCCCGTTGCCTCCAGCAGTTCAGCAAATCCTTCAATGCTGGCAAAGGCAGGATGAGACCACTGATCCAACAGTTGCCGCATTACGGGTTTTTCCCAAAAATTCAGCGGCTTATGGCGGTCATCTCGCTGATTCCAATCCGCGACCACCAGCACGCCACCCGGCTTAACCACTCGCATCAACTCTCTGGCAAAAATGGCTTTGTCGGGCATATGAGGTCCTGCTTCGATCGACCAGACTACATCAAAACTGGCATCTGGGAAGGACAGCGACATCGCATCATCTACTTGAAATTGCACATCTAGTTCGGTTGGTGTCAGTTCTTGTGCTCGCTTCACTTGCTGGGGGCTGATGGTGATTGCGGTGACGGCAAAGCCATAGTCTCGCGCTAAAATACGGCTGCTGCCGCCAATCCCGCATCCCACGTCTAAAATAGTAGTGCCAGGGGGAAGCTGAGCTAACCCGCCCCAGCTCACCATTTCATGTACAAAGTCAGATTTAGCCGTTAGAAAATCCTTGCGTTGCGGCGGCGAACCGTAGTGACCCAGGTGAATATGATCACCCCAATAGAACTCCAGAATCCCATCTTCAGTCCATTCATCGTAAGAGTTGGCAACCGAGTCAGAGGATTGATAGCGACGAGCCGTAAAGAGATAGAGCACGATGCCTGCTATCAGTAGTGCGAGGAGAAGGCCAAGTACAGCAACAAATAAGTTCATTTAGATAAAACCTCAACCTTTTGGACGATCGCTTTTGCTATCTCAATTTTGTTTGGAATACTTTGTTCTGCATCTCCGATGGGTTGGACAGTTTGACGAAATGATGCGATCGAAACTAAACGACTTGAGGCAGAATCCCACAGGATAAATTTGAAACAATCAGGAATATCGATTATTCGCAACTTTTTTACCTGAGTGAGTAAGTGTCTATTCTGATTATGGCAAGCCTCAAGATTGTAGTTAGGAATTCTTTCGGAAAGATGATGGATATTATGATATCCAATATCTGCGGCAAACCATTTGAGCACTGCTGGCAACTCTAGATAGCTACTGCCCGCGATCGCGCCCTGTAAGTAGTCCCAGTCTTCGGTTTTGTGGGCATAAGAGCCATCAAAGTTGTGCTGCACAAAAAAGACACAGATAAAGATTGCCGCCGCGCCCGTCAGCGTGATTGAGTAAACGCTTAGAAAGAACCCAAATCCCAGTAGGTAACCGAAGAAAATCCAACTGCTGACTACGCAAATGTTATTGAAAAGCAAATCCCAAAACTCAGCCGCTGTATACCAACTTCTAGATTTGTGAGAAGAGATAATTTTTGCGAAACCCATGCCGGGGTTGCTTTTCAAGCAAGTCAATACATGACGGAGAAAATCATAAGTTCCCACGATTAGAGCCAGTCTTGACTTAATCGCCAGGTAGAAAAAACCACCCGGAAAAACCATCAATGGGTGTCTTAAGAACTCATACCGCCGCTGAGCCAATGGACTCAGTTTGGCGAATTCTTCAGTTGAGAGCAAGGCAGAGGGTCCACGATACCGCTCCCAATCGCCGTTTGTTTTATGATGATAGGCATGTCCCCTTGACCAAGGATATTGAGGGATTGCGTTGATCACACCCAAGATAAAGCCGACCAACCGATTAGCCCGTTTTGCACGAAAAAGCGAATAGTGTCCGCAATCATGCATTAAAGAAAAACATCGCACTGAAAAAAGTGTGATCAAAACCATAATGGGCGGCAGCAATAAAACGGAAATAGCTGCGGCTTTAACGGCTAAAAACCATAAAAGAAAATAGGGGACGACTGTATTAAGAATTTGATAAGTTGCGAGTAAATCATTGCTTTTTACGTAGGGAATTAAAACAAAATCTGACTTTTTAACCGTAATTTCCATTCAAATAAATCTCTTATGAATAAGCTCAAGGAATTACCCGCATCGCTGATTGACTATCCCTATTTAGGGACGTGCGATCACTTCAAGTTAGATTGCTACAGCTTTGATGTTTGATGCGCGATCGGTCTAAACAGGGCGATCGCTCTCCTTAGATCTCCCATGAACATGGACATGAGAACATCAGCCGTTAGACCATGATTTTCATTTATGAGTTCACTATCAGAATTGCAATGGCTAAAACGCCGTCAAATTTCAGCCATCCGTTAAAGGCAATCGGCTAGGGTTGCCATAAGCTATTTGCTGCTGTGATGCGACTTGCTGTCAGCCCATTGAAACCGAAAAAAGCTTTTAGACACAATCTGTACCTCGCAGATAGGGGTGAACGTTAACCGCGATCGGCGGGCATTCTGACTAGAGAAAGTTTTGAGTTTTGAGTTCTCAGTTTTGAGTTAAATCAACAGGCTCAAAATCTAACGCTCATCACTCATTGCTTCCTTTACAGTTGCGGGACAGTGCCGGATTCACACCGAACTTTCCCCCTTGCGTCTGATGGCTGCTCCCCATCAGAACCGATATCATCTTAGACATTAGCATAGTTTAGGAATAGAGGTTTGACATCTTCGTTGGGCTGAAAGTTGATCAAACGCACCCAGTTCTAAGATTGGGCTATTGGTTGAAAGCCCATCCTACCGACTGATCAAGTGTATTGTTATCCGATCAACTCACTGGAACAAGACACAGTGATTCAGTGAGTTGATCGCTTTGTGGATATTGGATTGTTGAACTAGAGTCGATTACTTGAACCCCGCTTGATAGTGCTGACACTGGTGCAACAATCGCTGGATCAGCCTAGGCTTTCCGCCAAAATGTAGATGTAGATAGGATGCATGAACTTGAAGCGGTTGCCATCCTTCGGTTTGATGTAGCATGCCGTCATAGTTTTGCATTGCAAATATCGGTTGTTCTGGCTCGGCGGTTAAGTAGGAGCGATGGAATTCGTGTCCCCAAATGATTTCACCGGCATCAATCAAGGCGGTCGATCGCTGTACGGTTGCCTGTCGATAGCCCAAGGTCAGTCGCTTACCCATTTGCGCGTCTGTTGGCAAGATTCCCACCATAGAATATGCCTGCGATTCAAAATCAATGATGCGATCGCACAAATACATCAATCCCCCACACTCGGCATAAGTGGGCATTCCGGCGACGATCGCCGTTTTCACTGCTTGCCGTATCGTTTGATTGTCGCTTAATGCCGCTGCAAATACTTCTGGAAAACCGCCGCCAAAGTAGAAACCGTGGATGTTTTCGGGGAGGACGCGATCGCAAATCGGACTCCATTCCACCAGTTCAAATCCAGCCGCTTGGAGCAGATCGAGGTTGTCGGCATAGTAGAAGCTGAAGGCGCGATCGCGGGCAATGGCAAGGCGGGGTGTCGGGGTGTCGGGGTGGCGGGATGAGGGGGAGAGGGGGAAAGGGGGAGGGGGAGAGGGAGAAGGAGCCTGAAGGCGAGGGGAGAGGATGTCCCAGTTGAAGCAGGTTTCGCCGAGGTGGGCAAGATGATCGATGACGGTTTTTAGTTGAGGAAGTTCGGCGGTGGGGATGAGTCCGAGGTGGCGATCGGGAATGGTGATTTCGTCTTGTCGTCGCAGAACTCCGAGAATGGGCAGGTTGAGAGGTGCGATCGCATCTTGGAGGAGTTGAAGATGGCGATCGCTGCCGACCCGATTTAAGATGACTCCTGCAAAGGTTAACCGAGGATCAAAGCTAGTAAAGCCATGGGCGATCGCGGCAATGGAACGGGAAGTGCTGCTGCAATTAAGCACTAGCGCGATCGGTAATCCTAATAATCGTGCGATATGTGCTGTGCTTGCCCAATCATCTTTGCCCGTTACGCCATCAAATAATCCCATCACCCCTTCTACCAGTGCAAAGTCGGCAGATTGACAGTGGCGCTGGAAGCACTCAACTACATAAGCTTCTGAAGTGAGAACTGGATCAAGATTGCGACAGGCGCGCCCCGTGACAAACTGATGAAACATCGGATCGATATAGTCGGGTCCAACTTTAAACGACTGGACTCGCGCCGGATCGCGCCGACAGAGCGCCGCCAAAAGCGCTAGCGTAACAGTGGTTTTACCCACTCCGCTACGTTCGCCTGCAATTACGATTGCCATTGTTGCTCTTTTAGTTAATCTTTCAAAAAAGTTCCGAAATATAGGTTTGAACCATAGAGCTACTCAGAGCAGTGCTGAAGACAAGTAAACCTTAACGACGATGAAGGGAATTCACAAGAGACTGCTCCCAAACGCTTCATTTTAGATTCAGCAAGGCTCCCTATTCTTTCCAAGTTGACTGCCAATCGGGGCATTTTTCCTCTTCCCAACCCGAAGGATGCATTCCACAAACCAGCATCACCCCGTTGTATGCCTGACCATGATAGTTGCGGCAGCCTACACAAGCGCCGTGATCATTCAACATCGGTTCTACCGTGTGGGTAAAGGGTTGAGTCGTTTCTTCAACCGCAATCTCAAACCCAAGATACGCTTCTAAAAGAGGATCAAAAAAATCATCTAGGTGAGGCTCAATTTCAAGTTCATAGGCATCTATGATGGGGTCAAAAAAATCGTTAATGGGTGTCCCAATTTCACGCTCAAATGTGTTTTGCAACTGCTCGGCAATCTCTTCTGATGTATCGATAAAAGAATCGATCGCCTTGTCCATTTGCTGGGTCAAGTCAGTGACCAACTGCTCAACCCCTTCTACCAAAGTCTGCATCATTTCAGAGAATTCCTGCGACCAACTTTCCATAATGACCTATTTCAATTACGTTAGAGAATACCGGAGGAATAGGGCGCATCCTCAAATGCATGGGCTAGACAGTATTCAACTATGCAAGCTAGACCGCTGCAAAAATGGATGCAGCCATCATACCCTAGAATCTACCCTGTAAAAAGCCTCGTAAAGTCGAATAGTCAATTGTTTCGTAGATGTTTTAGCTCTTCTTGTAACGCTTCTACTCGACGACGCATTTCATCCACATCATCTTGGGCGGCAGATTCATCCTCATCCAAAATCTCAATTTTACGAGGCTCGGCTGAAGGGTTAGGAATAGAACTTTCCACCGAAGGATTTTGCGCTTTATTGACCATCTCATCAACAAAGCGACGGGCTTCTTCGGTGTTCATTTCGCCGCGTGCCACCATTTCATCAGCAAGCTTTTGGGCTTGCGATCGCAGTTCAGCCAATTTTTCGGTCGCTTTCTCTCCCGCTAGAGAGGCTAGCCCAACTCCCAAATACATCGCTTTTTGGACGATATCTCCCAACCCCATTGCTTGTTTTCCCCTAATCAAAGATTTAACAGGTCAATCAAATTTCAAATAAGAAACCCCATTCTCTACCCCTTTAGGATAAGCAAAATTGACTCATAATTGCCATTGTTTTTGGGCCGTTAGTTTTTGGGCCGTTAGTTTTCGGGCAGTGAATTTTTGCAGCAGGTGGGGGCTGCGTTAGGACATGCCAACCTGTTTTAGCATTGTGGCGCGCGCCCGTTCGGATAATTTATCCAGTGAAACCTTTTGCTCACTATCAATTAGGTTCTCTCTCTGCATTAGCTCAATCATTGTTTGTAGAAGGATGTCTTCAACCCGTGCTGCTTGCTCTGCTAGCCAAAGATGAGTGTCCGTATCCGATGGAAACTGCTCAATACAACTAGTCGTGTAAACGCGGAATGTCCGTACTTGCCGTAGCAAACGTGCCAAATAGCCAGGACACTCACAAGCAATCACCTCAGCGGCTCTGCAAATTTCTAAAAGGGCTTCATCGGATAATTCTGTTAAACTGACTGTCTCACTTGAATTAGACATGTTTTTATTAATTACTTCTTGCGAACTTAGCTTTTTTCAGTTAACCCTATGCTCTACCTAAAGTATCAACTTTAGGTAGCAATCAATCTTTCTTTGATGAGAAAATAGTAAAAATGTCCTATAGTTATGTTTCTATCATTGGACTGACGACAAGACAAGATTTTTTCTTTTGAATATCTACACAACTATTAAATAAAGTCAACTAAATCGACAATTATCATAAGTATTAAAGCTCGGACGATTAGCGTAAGTCGATGTCTTAATCTAAGCAGACAAATTTGATCAAGCTAACCGTATTGAAGCAGGATTGATTCCAGCTAAAAAGGTGCAGTATCGATTAGAGACGATAGAATCTATAAATCATTAAGGAATGTGTCCTTCGGTTTCTATGCCTAAACGCCGGAATAGTTCAGACGATCCAGCCGTTCATTCTCAAAACGGTCATAGCCCTGTTTTCCCCTCTCCCCTCAATACGATTCGGATTCGGGGGGCACGGCAGCACAATCTAAAAAACATTGATCTAGAGTTGCCTCGCGATCGCCTGATTGTCTTTACTGGGGTTTCGGGTTCAGGCAAGTCATCCCTTGCATTCGACACGATTTTTGCGGAGGGGCAGCGTCGCTATGTTGAATCGCTGAGTGCCTATGCCCGTCAGTTTTTGGGTCAGGTGGATAAGCCTGATGTGGATGCGATCGAGGGGCTGAGTCCTGCCATTTCGATTGATCAAAAATCTACGTCTCATAACCCACGATCCAGTGTGGGCACCGTCACCGAAATTTATGACTACACGCGCTTGCTGTATGGACGTGCTGGCGAGCCGCATTGTCCCCATTGCGATCGCTCAATTGCACCCCAAAGTATTGATCAGATGAGCGATCGCGTGATGGATTTGCCCGATCTCACACGCTTTCAAATTCTAGCTCCTGTGGTTCGCGGCAAAAAGGGCACCCACCGAAAACTGCTGTCTAGCCTTAGCTCAGAGGGCTTTGTTCGCGTCCGAATTAATGGTGAAGTTCGCGAACTGGAAGACTCAATTGAACTGGATAAAAATCAGGCGCACACGATTGAAATCGTGGTCGATCGCCTAGTCAAAAAAGAGGGAATCCAAGAACGTCTAGTAGATTCTCTCAATACTTGCCTGAAACACTCTGAAGGCATTGCCATTATTGATGTGTTGGCAGATGGGAGAGCAGGAAACAAAGAAGAGGGAAAAGAGAAGAAAGATGAGGGCAGCAATGTAGTAGCGTTTCCGGCGGGGCAATCCCTCAAGGTGGCTGAAAAAGGGGGTAACTATGGTGATCCTCCTAGCTTGGAACCTCTAGCCCCTATCTCTCTAGTCTTCTCTGAAAATTTCGCCTGCCCCGAACATGGTGCAGTGATGGAAGAGCTTTCACCGCGATTGTTTTCTTTTAACTCGCCCTATGGTGCCTGTCCTGCTTGTCACGGGTTGGGAATGCATCGCAAATTTTCCGCAGAATTGGTGATTCCCAAGCCAGAACTGCCCGTCTATGCCGCGATCGCCCCTTGGTCAGACAAAGACAATACTTACTATCTTTCTTTGCTGTGCAGCGTTGCAGCAGCCTTTGGCTTTGATATTCAAACGCCGTGGAAGAATCTTACAGACGAGCAACAGCATGTGCTGCTCCATGGTTCCAAAGAACCCATCTGGATTGATGTGGACTCTCGATATCGGGAGAACAAAGGCTACAGCCGCCGATATGAGGGTGCTTTGCCGATGTTGGAGCGCCAGTATCAAGAAGCTAACTCTGATACCTATAAGCAAAAACTAGAGCAGTATCTTGTTGATCAACCCTGTGAAGTTTGCGGTGGCAAGCGTCTGCGCCCGGAAGCGATCGCGGTTCGGATTGGGCAATATCGCATCACCGATTTAACGGGCGTTTCCATTCGTGAGTGCCTCAATCGCGTTAATCAAATGAACTTGACTCCGCGGCAGGCACAGATCGCCGATTTGGTGCTGCGAGAAATCAAAGCTCGACTTCAGTTTTTACTCGATGTGGGGCTGGATTATCTCACCCTCGATCGCGCTGCAATGACCTTATCTGGTGGTGAAGCTCAACGAATTCGGCTGGCTACCCAAATAGGTTCCGGGTTAACAGGGGTGCTGTATGTGCTAGATGAACCCAGTATTGGGCTGCACCAGCGAGATAATGCCCGCCTCTTAAAAACGCTGGTGCGTCTGCGCGATCTGGGCAATACGCTGATCGTGGTGGAACACGATGAAGAAACTATTCGCGCTGCCGATCACTTGGTCGATATTGGACCTGGAGCAGGCGTACATGGCGGCAGAATTATTGCCGAAGGGAGCTTTGAGAATTTATTGGCTGCCTCAGAATCGTTAACCGGAGCGTATCTGTCAGGGCGCGAGGTGATTAATACGCCCACAGAACGTCGTATTGGGAATGGGCGATCGCTCAAAATCCGCAATGCCCACCGCAACAACCTCAAAAATATTGATGTTGAAATCCCCCTAGGCGAACTGGTCAGCGTCACAGGCGTATCCGGTTCTGGTAAATCAACCTTGATCAACGAATTGCTTCATCCCGCGCTGCAACATCACTTCGGCAGTAAAATTCCGTTTCCCAAAGACATGGATGGAATTGATGGGTTAAGCGCTTTGGATAAGGTGATTGTGATTGACCAATCACCCATCGGTCGCACTCCTCGCTCCAACCCTGCCACTTATACTGGTGTGTTTGACGTGATTCGAGATGTGTTTGCCGAAACAATCGAAGCCAAAGCACGGGGCTATAAGCCGGGGCAATTTTCGTTTAATGTCAAAGGCGGTCGCTGTGAAGCCTGCGCTGGGCAAGGCGTAAACGTGATTGAAATGAACTTTTTGCCGGATGTGTACGTGCAATGTGAAGTCTGCAAAGGGGCACGCTATAACCGCGAAACGTTGCAGGTGAAATTTAAGGGGAAATCCATTGCAGATGTGCTGAATATGACCGTGGAAGAGGCGGCGGAGTTCTTTAAAAACATTCCCCAAGCTTTTAACCGTCTGCAAACTTTGGCAGATGTGGGATTGGGCTACATGCGGCTAGGACAAACCGCTCCTACCTTATCGGGCGGGGAGGCGCAGCGGGTAAAACTGGCAACGGAATTATCGCGCAGGGCAACAGGCAAAACCCTTTACCTAATCGACGAACCCACCACAGGCTTATCGTTCTACGATGTTCATAAATTGCTCGATGTCATGCAGCGCTTGGTAGATAAGGGCAACTCTATTTTAGTCATTGAACACAACTTGGATGTGATTCGATGTTCTGACTGGCTGATTGATTTAGGACCCGAAGGCGGCGATCGCGGTGGAGAACTGATTGCAGTTGGCACTCCCGAAACCGTGGCAGAAAACCCAAATTCCTACACTGGGCAATACTTAAAACAAGTTCTACAGCAGTTTGCCTCCGTTCTTGCAACTGTCTAGATCCGGGGTGGATAGAGATAGTCAAGTTTCCCAAAAGTGGCGCCCAAAGCTAGCTCCGCCGCATCTACTAGGCAATTTCCGCTGCTAGTTTAACTTGCTTAACTTATCGCAGCCTGTAACTCAATAAATCCGTTCTCCGTGTAAATCAGTATCTCCATCGATAGCTCGTAGGATTGCGGAACTTTAGACATAGCCGTAAGCGCAAGGGAATTAAGTGGGCAGTCTAGACTCATATCTTTTCTCACCCAAACCTTCTCTTACCTAAATCCTATGAAACCTCTACACGCCTTGATGGGATTTGTCGCTGTGTTTACATCGGCTGCGGCAGTTACTTTGCATTCAACTTCGGCTCTAGCCGGTAAACCTGAAGAACTCAATGCCTACAACTTTCCCGTATCGAAAGTCGCTGGCATTCCTGGCTCTTGCAGAATGATTCAAACAGGAAGCAGCCCTGAAAGAGAGGCAGAATGTGCTGAATGGGGTCGTAAATTTAGGGAAAGGGTGAACCTTCAACATTATGACTCTTCTAGCTCTTCTAGATTTTCTAGCACTTCTAGTAGGGCAAGCTCCACTTCAAGAAGACCAGTCCAAACTTTAAGCTGCTATACCAGTGGCGGCGTTTATAGCAACCTTGGTGATTGCCGCTAAGGTTTTCTATGGTTTTCTTGCCCAGTTTGTCCAATTATTTTGTTGAAAGAAGATTAAGTTAATAGACAAATTCCTGTTTAGGGGATATTCATGGGTATCGGCGATCGCTTGTCAGCTTTTCCGGCATCCGACACAATAGCTACCGATGGTTCTCACTCAGTTTTGATCAAGCTGAAATGATTTGACACTAAAAGGAATAAGACTATGGGACTTTTCTTCGACGTACTTAGTGCGGTAAACAACCCGAATCAACAGGCAAGCATTGAGGGGTTAAGCTCTATGACAAATGCAGTTCAGCAATTTGCTGGCAAAAATGGGCTAGATCCCTCAGCTACACAATCTTTGATATCGGCAGTTGGCAGTGCTTTGCGTCCAGTCTTGCAGCAGCAAGCAACCGCAGCAGGTGGAACATCTCAATTGGCTGGGATGATGAGTCAATTTGCAGGCACAAACCCATTAGGCGGCATGATGGGACAGGCATCTGGCGGCAATTTCGATATGTCAGCGCTACAGTCTATGATTCCTGCTGAAATGCAACAACAGCTAATTAATGGAATTTCTCAAAAAACTGGCATGAACGCCAGCATGATTCAAAGTATGTTGCCTTCGGTATTACCCATTGTGATGAATTTTTTCAATATGGGTGCGCCCACTCCAGGGAGTCGGGGTGGAAATCCTCTCCTAAGCGCTTTTCTAGATGGCGATCGCGATGGAGACACCGATCTGGGTGACGTAGTGAAATTTGCGGGTCGCTTTCTCAACGCGCCGCATCAGTAGTAGGCTGTCAGTTTTAATCTAAGGGGTAAAAGGGGTAAAGAAGTAACCGCTAAGGCACTCCTTTACCCCTTTACCTATTCCCGTGTCCTTTGCCCGTCGCTATCAAACAAGGCTTAGGTTGTGGGAATGTGAACCGCCTCAGAACGCGCTAGTTTTAGCCAGCGTCCTTCATTGGTGACATAGCCTATCTCAATTAAATAGTCGCGATCGCCCGCTGGAATTGATAAATGGCGATCGCAGTCAGCTTCACTGCATTCATACTCATAAACGCCGTAAGGCGGTTGGTAATCCAAGTTGATATTCGTCACATCATAGAGACGCAGCGCCATTTTTTGCCCCCCTTGACTTAGAGCAGATTGTCTTTGCAGATCTGTTAAAGTCCATGAAACATAGGCGTTGGAGCCTCCATGGGGTGCCAAGATAATTTGGCTGAAATCTTGAGGGAGTTGGATGGGCGCACGATTCTGCAAAGCGGCTTCCTCAAAAAAATCGCTGCCTGTCAGTTGAGTCTTGGCAGTGGGGCTACATTGGGGCACACGCACGGGTTCAGAACGCCCTAGCTTAACCCAGCGGTTGCCAGCGATAGGATAGCCCAATTCCACTAGGTAGTCTCGATTGTCTACTGCGATCGGCAAGTGAACATCTTGGGCACGAGCATCAAATTCAAATTGCCGAATACTATGGGGCGGTTGGCGATCGGGGTCGATATTCGTCACATCACACAGGCGAATGGCTAATTTCTCATGCCCCCCTCGCCGTAGATTCATTTGTGTGGTTTGAGCCAGTTCCCAATACGCATAAACATCGCGACAATTGCGGGGAGCTAGGATAATTCGGCAGTCGGCACTGCTATAAACCGGCTGCCGAACAGCAGGATCTTCCCTGTCTCGTCCTTGGGCGATCGCGGCTGTAGCTCCTGCTAACGGTATGCCTGCGGTTGCGATCGCGCCCATTCCTAAGCCTTGTCCTCCAGGACTGCATGGCGGCACTCGCACGGGGGCAGAATGGGCTAAAGACAGCCAGCGATCATCATCGGTGACATAGCCCAGTTCCACCAAATAATCGCGATCATCTAAGGCGATCGGTAGGTGAGTATCTTGCATTCCTTCACGGCACTCAAACTGACGCATACTGTGGGGTGGCTGATGTTTGATATCAATGCCAGTCACATCATAAAGCCGCAACAGAAGTTGGTTTCCTCCCTGTTTTTGGAGCGCTTTTTTGGCAGCTTCAGGCACTTCCCAATAAACATAAGCATCCTGACAGTTTCGGGGAGTCAATATAATGCGGCTGTTTTGGGGCGGTTCACCTGCTGTGGTAATCGGCGCTACTGCCGCTGCGCCCATCCGATCTTTGAGCCACCATGCCAGGATTGGTATGCCTAAAAGGGGTAGCAATAGCCACCATAGCCACCCAAAATCATTGCCATCGCGCCCATTCTGTTGATTAGCGGAATCGGACGGGGTGGTCTGGGAATTATCAGGAACAGCAACACCTGTGCCTGTTTCCGGCAGCGTAGCGGCTTGAACTCTTGCCTTCTCAATTTGAGCCGCCGTTTCTGGAGTTGCTGCATAGCCTAAAAAGGCTTGCACTGCTGGATTCGGCGGTTCTTTATAGACATATGACAGCGGTTGAGAAAAGGGGTATTTGGGATTATCGGGGAATGTGTCATACAGCGAAACAATCCGAATGCCCGGTCGATCCAAGACTTGTTCGGCGATCGCATAGCCCACCCCATCATTTCCCAATTCTGCAATTACGGCGGCGGTTTGATCTTTTGTAACCGTGATTGCGGATTCCCCTGCCTTAAACGGTGCCGATTGAAATACGTCATAGTTCAAGAATGCCTGTCGAGTATCGCTCGTTGCAGGGCGATCCACCAGCCGCACAGGGGCATCAGTGCCATCCACATCTGCCCAATTAGTGATCTCGCCTCGAAAAATCTGGGCAAACTGCTCAATCGTCAGAGTTCCTCTAAACGGATTCTCTTCTTTCACAAACAGCGCAATCTTATGTCGAGCCACTGGCACCGCTACCAATCCCGCTGCTTTTTCTTCCTTGGTTAGTGGACGACCGCTAGCCGCAACATCAATTTTGCCATCCTTCAATGCTTGCAAAGCATCATTTGTTGGCGCGATCGCCCCGTTCACTTTGGCTCCTGGATATTGCTGCTCAAACCCTTGCTTTAACGTTTGGGTGATCGCCGCCATGCTGGTTGAGCCTGCCACCCGAACGATGGTGTCTGCTGGCACGGAGCCTGGCGGCAAAGGGGCTGAAGGAGCAGATTGGGCAAATACAGGTCGCAACAAAACACTGCCCTGAAGTCTGGGAAATGCTGCGAGGGCAAGCAAAATCGCTAGGGGAAGGATTGAAATGTACTTATGCTGAGAGGTTTTCATATCAGTCTCCCTGACGAGGTAAAAGCTTTTAAATTTTCTGATCGATTTTACGGTGAAATTCTGCGTATGGTGAATTTAGTTCAGTTTATTTAAATCGGCAGATTGATTATGCTTCAGTTTCATCCGCCCGGCATGGGGCAGCAGAGTCTTGAAACATCCTTGGGCAGAATGGTGTATTACGCTCCAGTAGGCGATCCCTGGTTGCCACCATCGTCCAAGGTGCAACCGTTAATCTTTTTACATAATTTTGGCGGCGGTGCTTCTGCCTATGAATGGTCAAAGGTATATCCAGCATTTTTGGATACTTATCGGGTGATGGTTCCGGATCTGATTGGCTGGGGCGAGTCTGCCCATCCGGTGCGAGATTATCGGGTAGAAGATTACCTGATCACGCTCACAGAGTTTTTGGAGAAGACTTGTAGCCGCGATCGCGCCCTGAACGTCGATCGCCCTGCCATTGTAGTCGCATCCTCTTTAACGGGAGCGATCGCGGTGCGTCTTGCGGTACAACGCCCTGATTTGGTTAAGGCGCTGTTTTTAGTATGTCCGTCGGGGTTTGCCGATTTAGGGCAAGATGCGGGACGACGATTGCCTTTACAGGCGATCGGGATGCCCCTGTTGGATCAACTAATTTATAGCCTAGGGGCAATGAATGAATTGGCAGTGCGTAGCTTTTTAGAACGGTTTTTGTTTGCCGATCCCAGCCGAGTTTCTCAGGAAATGGTGGCTGCCTATCTAGCATCCGCTCAGCAACCTAACGCTCAATCGGCTGCTCTTGCCTTTCTCCGGGGCGATCTATATTTTGATCTAGCCACGTATGTTCCTCAACTGACAACGCCGACGATGATTTTGTGGGGCGAATCTGCTCAATTTATCAACGCCGATTTGGGTCAACGGATTTCGAGTCTCAATTCGACCTATATTAAAGCTTTTGTGAAGGTGCCCAATGCGGGCGTATTGCTGTCTTTAGAACAACCTGCGATCGCGATCGCCCTCCTACACCAGTTTTTGCAGCAGTTGTTGTCGTAATACTAATCGCCAATGAACCCTGTTAGAGAAATTGCAACGTTAAAGAAACGATGAACTCAAGCTGACGAACCTCGGCAGTGAATATACTGTTGGTAAATTCAGCAGTTTGAACTTTTTAGTCGATGCATATGTCCGACGCTTAGAGATGCTTTCTGGGAAGAGTTCTGACGGCAGCGACATCCACAGCGTCTTGTATCCGGTTTTCACAGGTGTTTAAAATGCGGTTTGCCATAGAAACGGTTGGACAGGTAACTTCTATCGCTGCGCTTGTATTGAGTGTGACAGCCCCCGTTCAGGCGTTTAGCTTTAATACTTCTGGTGCGTGGGACGCGATCGCGAATCCTGAAATTGCCTATCAGACAGTAGGGGCAGAAAACCAAATTCGTTGGGGCAGAGGTGCGTTTGCCAGCGGCATTGGGAACCAAAGCGGGTTAGGTTTTGCTGGAAAAACTGGAACCGCATCGTTTGGCACGGTTTTCAATCTAGGTACATTACGCCACTTTAACAATCCCATCTATGGATTTGTACCGACCTCGATTGGATTAACGCTTAATTTAGATTTTGGTGGAACTCTGCCGGTTCCTGCACAAACATTTTTATTCAATCTAGCAATTGATGAAACGAATAACGCCCTAAATCCTTGCCCCTACTCACCCAATAATGCAGATGGATGTTCAGACAGAATCTCCTTTGCTGCCACAACTTCCAGCAACTCTTTCACTGTAAGTCAGAAAGTTTATACGTTAGAGCTTTTAGGATTTAGCCCAACGCCCACTGGAACGGCGGTGAATGAGTTTATTTCTGAAGAAGGCGGGACTAATCAAGCATTTCTGTTTGGCAGAGTGGTTGAAACAGAAGCGAGTGCTGCTGTACCAGAACCTACGGCGATCGCGGGTGTGATGATAGCCGGAGCAGGGTTCCGTTATCTGCGCCGTCGTCAACGTCGTGCCTAACCTATTTTCAACTAATAGCTTCACCGTTTAATTCTTGACCACTTTGCCGGAGAAAAGTGAGCAACTCCCGGTTTACCGTTTGCGGCGCTTCCTGTTGAATCCAGTGTCCGCAGTGGGGAATCAAGGTGAGCCTAAAAGGGGCGCTAATCAGCCGATCTAATCCTTTGGTCAAACTGGGGCTAAACAACGAATCTTCTTCCCCCCACAAAACCAATGTTGGCACAGTGACCGGTTTGGGAGTCCAGTCGCGCAGCCAATTCCAAGGGAGCAGCAGTTGTCGATAGTAGTTAATTGCCGCAGAAAGCGCACCTGGTTTAGCCAGAGCCGATTGATAAATTTGAGCGTCTTCTTTAGAGAAAGCTCCTTTGCGAACCGCTTGCTCTCGCAAAATATTTTTAACAAATTCTGATAGGTTTTGCTGAATCAGCCACTCTGGAATGCCGGGAATTTGAAAGGCAAACACATACCAACTGCGGCGAACTTGATCCACATTGCTAATCAGTTCTTGGACTAATTTTGGAGCGGGGGCAGCGCTCAAAATAGCGAGTCGGTTTAAGTATTGCGGAAACTTTTGAGCAAGGTTCCAAGCGATCGCGCCACCCCAATCATGCCCCACGACATGAGCACGAGTATAGCCAAGACTTTCAATTAAACCGCGAATATCTGCCGTCAGGGTTTCAAGATCATAGCCAGTGGCAGGCTTATCAGATTCGTTATAGCCGCGCAGATCAGGCACGACGACTTTAAAGTGGCGTGCTAAGGCAGGAATTTGATGCCGCCAAGAATACCAAAATTCTGGGAACCCATGCAGCAGAACAACCAGTTCCCCTTCTCCTTGAGTAACGCAATGTAAACGAATGCGATTGGTTTCAACGAAATGATGATGCCACTCAGCAAGAACATTCATAGGAATTTTGTCAGAGAAAGTACCCCATTTAGGCATTCATTGGAAATGAAGCGCCTCTAATATTGTATTCCTTACTACCATTAAAAATGTATATTACGGGTGCATGGCTATCCGTGAGTCGTGCCGATTGTCAACCGCTTCATACTCAGCACTTAAGATTTTGCACCCTGCATTCTACAGGCGTGGTTTGAGATAAACGATCGCTTGCCGCCAGACAATAGTGGGCTGGTCATACTGATCCGTTAGCGAGATACAATGATTGTCTTGCCAGCTAATTTTTCCGGCTAATAAGTCGCCTGTAACCAGCTTTAGCTCGACTTCGTTGCCCTCTCGAATCATGTTTTGAATTTGGCGAATACTGGGAAGCCCTGTCTCAAGTTCTGTAGTCATTTCTGGTGCCCTATGAAGGAAAGGTGAATTTTTAAGTCATCAGCCTGATCTAGAGTCACAGCATCATGCTGGATTTTCAACCCTAACAGCTTTTCTATCCTCACGACTTATAGCTTATTTTTCTTCGACTACTGCACTCTCTTTAGACATCTATAAAATCATTATGCAAATTGAGTTCACTAAATACCACGGATTAGGCAACGATTTTATTCTGATTGATAATCGCCTATCCAATGAACCATGCCTTACGCCAACCCAAGCCGCGACGTGGTGCGATCGCCATTTTGGCATTGGTGCAGATGGCGTGATCTTTGCGTTGCCGGGTCAAAATGGCACCGATTACACCATGCGGATTTTCAACTCCGATGGCTCAGAGCCGGAAATGTGCGGAAATGGCATTCGCTGCCTTGCCCGTTTCATTGCAGATTTGGAAGGAGTTACCGAACCAAGGTCTTATACCATTCATACGTTGGGCGGTCTAATTACGCCAAAATTGACTGACGATGGTTTGGTCACCGTAGACATGGGCGAACCGATCTTACAGGCAGCAAAAATTCCAACGACATTAGGACAGCCTGATCAACCCGTCGTTAATCAGTCCTTAGAAGCAGCCGGGAAAACCTGGGAGGTGACCTGCGTTAATATGGGCAATCCTCACTGTGTCACCTTTGTTCCAGATGTCGCCGCTATTGAGTTAGAAACAGTGGGTCCACATATCGAATGTCATCCTGTCTTCCCCAAAAAAATTAATGCTGAATTTATTCAGGTAGTGCGATCGGATTATTTGAAAATGCGGGTCTGGGAACGGGGTGCAGGAATCACCTTAGCCTGTGGAACGGGTGCGTGTGCAGCATTGGTGGCAGCCGTGCTAACCGATCGCTGCGATCGCCGTGCCACCGTTGAGCTTCCCGGTGGCTGCCTCGTGATTGAATGGTCAGCAACGGACAACCACCTGTATATGACCGGACCTGCCGAACGAGTATTTGCTGGAAAGATATAGCGTATCCCAGGGTTGGCTCAAGCGACGAAACTGCCGCAATCGCACTACAACGTTTCAATCACCTCAGATTTCTCAAATCTTACCTTTGCTAAAGTCGCATATTTATCGTCTTCGGCTCGATAGCCTGCTGCACACGCAACAACCGTCGCATACCCTTTTTCAGGCAGTCCTAATACCTTGTCATAATTGGCAGGTTCAATTCCTTCCATTGGGCAAGTATCCACGCCTAGCAACGCTGCACAGGTCATAAAATTGCCTAACGCAATGTAGGCTTGTCGGGTTGCCCATTCATTGACGCTAAGGCTGCGGGCACCATACACCACATCACTGACCATCACTTTTCGATAGCCTGCTAATGACTCTGGCTCAGCCTGTCGCACTTCCGCCGTGCGTGCTACAAAGTGATCGACATGCTCAGCCGTGAGATTCTTTTTAATCGTGAACACTACATAATGAGAGCATTCGCTCACCTGTGCCTGATTCCAAGACAAGGGCTGGAGTTGGGCTTTCAGATCTGGATTCGTGATAATCAAAAACTTCCAGGGTTGCAGCCCATAGGAAGATGGAGTCAGGACTAGGGATTCTTCTAAAGCCGCCCAAATATCTGCGGGAATTGTTTTAGTGGGATCAAACTTTTTGGTGGCATATCGCCAGTTCAGGCGATCGAGTAAATCGGTAGGTGTGGTTAGGCTCATAGATTAAAACCATTGCGCTGATTACTCGATGAGTATACTCCACACCCTTTATCTACGGCGGTGTAGGAGAGAACGGAGTTCAGAGTTTTTGTTTCCATCGCGTACTCATCGCCCGAAATAGCTCCGCCAGCACCTTAATGCATATGCTAGGAATTGCCGATCGCTCATCCGCGCCACGAGAGCCGTGAACATTCCCTAAAACCTTACCCAGATTTTCGGTGTCGAACTCCTGAAAAAGCATTTTATAGATAGCGCGATCGCCCGCCAAATCGGTCTACAGGGTGCCAAAGCCTTTCTTCTTTTTCTCCTTCTTTTTCTTCGCTGGAGCGCCACCGCCGCCACCTCTCCAACCGGGCTGAGGACGACCGCCGCCCATCCCTGGCATTCCGCCCATTCCCGGCAAGCCACCCATACCGCCCGGGAAATTGCCCTGTCCTAGCTGCTGCATCATGGTTCGCATTTGCTGGAATTTGCTGACCAGTTCCCCCACATCTTTTTCTGTATGCCCAGAACCACGAGCAATGCGGCGGCGACGACTAGGAGAACTGGAGAGTAGATCGGGATCTTTGCGTTCCATCACGGTCATGGAGCCAATCATGGCTTCGGCGCGCTTGAGTTCAGTTTCACCTTTCTCAAGCTGGTCACTGCTGAGCTTGTTCATCCCTGGAATCATTTTCATGATGCCGCCCAGAGAACCCATATTTTTCAGCAAGCGGGTTTGTTTAAGAAAATCGGTAAAGTCGAATTTTGCAGTGAGGATTTTCTCCTGCATTTTTTCCGCTTCAACCAGATCGACTTCTTCCCGTGCTTTCTCCACTAAGGTCAGCACGTCGCCCATGCCCAAAATGCGAGATGCCATGCGATCGGGATAGAAAGGCTGCAACGCCTCAACCTTCTCGCCCGTACCAATAAACTTAATCGGCTGTCCAGAAATTTGTCGGACTGAGAGCGCTGCTCCACCCCGCGTATCGCCATCCATCTTGGTGAGAATGGCTCCGGTGATGCCAATTTGGTCATGAAAGGTGCGAGTCAGGTTAGCGGCTTCTTGCCCGGTCATGGCATCCACTACCAGCAAAACTTCGTGGGGCTGCACGAGGTTTTTGATTTGAACAAGCTCTGCCATCATGGCGGCATCGATTTGCAGCCGACCTGCCGTATCAATAATTACGGTGTTGATGCCGTCGGCTTTTGCCTTCTCAACCCCTTGTCGGGCAATTTCAACCGGATTTGCATCTTTGCCCAGGTCAAACACAGGTACATCGATCTGCTTACCCAGGGTGATCAACTGATCGATCGCAGCGGGACGATAAACATCCGTCGCCACGAGCAGAGTACTCCGGTTCACTTTGCGGAGATGCAAGGCTAACTTAGCCGCCGCCGTGGTTTTTCCAGTTCCCTGCAAACCCGCCATCAGAATGATTGTGGGGGCAGTGTCGGCTTCAGCCAAAGGAGCATTCGTTTCTCCCATGGTTTGCAGCAGTTCGTTGTAAACAATTTCAATAAATTGCTGATCAGGGCGAACGCCTGAAATCACCTCTGCACCTTGGGCTTTGGTTTCCACCTCTGCCACAAAGTCTTTGACAACTTGGAGGTTAACATCGGCTTCCAACAAGGCACGGCGAACTTCCCGCACCGCTTCTTGAATATTCGATTCAGAAATTTTGTCTTGACCGCGAAGCTTTTTCCAGGCTCCTTCTAAACGTTCAGAGAGTGCTTCAAACATAACGGTGACAGAGGGGGAGGTAGCTAAAGGGAACTGAAGAGGAAGCTAGAACCAAAAATGACGCTAGCAGAGTTGGTGGAATTGATTGTCAGACGTTGATTTTATCGTGTTGACTCATACATCCGCCTATTATTTTAGATTAATGCCTTGACCGAATCGACAGGGAGGGCGAATTGGCGGTTAGTCATAGGTGCTTGAACAACTGCCGCACTTGATTCCAGGAGTCTGCGGCAGCTTGGGGATTGTAGTCTGAGCGGCGATCGCAGAAAAAACCATGTCCTGCTGGATAGCGAAACACCTGATGGGAAGTATTGTGTACTTGCAGTGCGGTTTCTATTTGCTCCGTTTGTTCATTGGGAATCAGGGGATCGCGATCGCCAAAGAAGGCATAGAGGGTGCCTTTAATGTCAGCAGTACGGGCGATCGTAGGATCTCCGCCACCGGGAGTCATCGTGGCAATGCCTGCGCCATAAAAGGATGCGGTCGCTTGAATATCGGGCAGGGTCGCAGCGAGATAGGCAACATGCCCCCCAAAGCAAAACCCGATCGCGCCAAAACCTGTTTGTTTGACGGTGGGCATGGCTTTTAAGTAGTTGATCGCTGCCTGGATGTCGCTTAATAGCTGATCAGCAGTCGTCAGATCTTTGTGCTGTCGTCCCAAAATGGTTTCATTCATGCTGTAGCCCACTTCAAAACCGGGGGCAGTGCGCTGAAAAATGGCGGGTGCGATCGCCCGATAGCCCTGTCGTGCAAGCCGTTCAGTCACATCTCGAATGTGAGCATTTACCCCAAAGATTTCTTGAATGACAATCACTCCGGGAACAATTTCCTCGGTAATGGGTTCAGCAAGATAGGTATCAATCTGTAACGCTCCATTGGGCACGTGCACCCAAGCCGATTTAATGTCTGCCATCTAGTTCCCTTGAGATCGCTCACTCGCTATCGCTAGCGTCTGAAATTTATCGCAGGCTGTCAATCAGAAAAGCAGTTTATCGTCACTATTCCGGATAAGCAAAACTTTTTCAGTAATAAGGCTAAGGCTAAGGCTAAACCATCGGCTAGAACCTATTGGCTAGAACCTGATGCAACAAATCAGACGCGGCATAAATTGTAAAGTAAGCTTAAGATGTGTGTGCCAGTTTCCTGAATACAAACGCACAATTATGGATACAAGCCAAGATCTGTAAGCCTCTTCAAGCATTGAGGTGACCTGGAGACTCAATAATGGTACAGTTTCAAATCCAGCAGGATAGTGATATTTCTGCATCGAATCAGCTTTACAACCAAATTTTGTTTGCGATCGCTTCCCGCCAGTTTCCACCGGGGCATCGCCTGCCTAGCACGCGCCAATTGGCAATGCAAACCGGCTTACATCGCAACACAATCAGCAAAGTCTATCGCCAGTTAGAAGAAGCCGGAGTCGTCGATGCTCAAGCTGGCTCTGGAATCTACGTGCGCGATCCTGCTCAAGATGGTGGGGCAAAAGTTAAATCCCCCTTGCTGGATCAAAATCCTGAAGCTTACAAAGTCGTGCAGAGCAGCCTGGATGATTTACTGAAATTGGGCTGTTCTCTCAACCAAGCGAGGGAACTATTGTTGGGCGAAATTGATTGGCGGCTTCGCTGTAGTGCCCAAGTATTAGTCACTGCCCCTGCTCATGATATCGAAGCAGGCGAAGTGATTGTACGGGATTTGGAACGGGCGCTAAACATTCCGATTCAGCTAGTGCCGCTAGAGGAATTAGAGCAAACGTTAGATCAAACTCGCTCTGGTACAGTGGTCACCAGTCGCTACTTCATTTCTCAAGCCGAAGAAATCGCGGCTCCTAAATCGGTGCGTGTCATCCCTGTGGATATTTATGACTTTGAATCTGAAATTAAGGTAATCCGAAGTTTACCCAAAGGGAGTTGTCTGGGCGTTGTTAGCCTGAGTGCGGAAACGGTCAGCGTTGCCAATGTAATTATTCACAGCCTGCGCGGCGATGATTTGCTGGTAATGACGGGGCAAGTCAGTGATGCTTATAAGTTAGCCGCGATCGCCCGCAGTGCCCAAACGATTATCAGCGATCAGGCAAGTTGCGCCATGGTGAAGGATGCGATCGCCTCCGTGCGCGAGGAACTGATTCGTCGTCCTCAACTGATCTGCTGTGAAAACTTTATCGTCTCCAAATCCATCAGCTTACTTAAACGCGAACTAGGGCTAGATTGATATAGACCCACAACTAACAAAGCTAAAGCCAAACTGATAGACGCACAAACAAAGGGCTTAAGCCCCTTGCTTCATAGAGCTTCTTGAACTTTTCAAAACTGCAACTCAAATGACGACCATATTTAGTGGGGTTTGCTTCCCTTCTTTGGGTCTTCCCACTGCGGTAAAAATTAAAAGGTGGTGTGGATTCGCTACACCACCCTTGGATAGTTGCAAGGAAAACACAAGTTAATCGTTCACTCCTCCAATGATGTAGAACCCTATCAGCGATGCTCTACAAAACCAGATATTAAAGAGCAAGCTGTCTAGATTCAGCCTCTAGTTGACTGACCAGATTTTGGTTTCCTTGTTCGTTGGCAATCTCAAGCCGGCGCTGCATATTACGGCGAAGATTTTCGTGATGTACTGCGCTTGCTTCTACAAAGGCAGGAGTAATGGATTTAGGAGCCAACGATGCTTTTGCAGGTCTGGCAAATTCTACTATTCCATTAGCATTCCTGATATACTGCACACCTCGATAAGTCAAGAGTTGAGGAGTCCCAGAGACTATTACAGAAGCTAACGACTGAGCCACTTGAGCGGTTGTGTAGGTAGCCCCACGGTAGATTAGAGAATAGTTCGACTCCGCCAAAGTTTGGCAGCGTTGGTGAGCGTTTTGATGGTGTCTCAAGATATCAGTTTCCCTCACTTCTAAGGAAGCAGGGTTGTATTCGTAACTGGCACCGCGATAAGTAAGTTTCATGGTTCGCCTCGCAAGGAATGATTCTGTAGGGTGAGTGAGGCGCGTTCCTTCGGGAAAAGTCCCTACTTCCGTCTCGTCTGAACCGAATTCATGTGATCTGTATCACCAGAAGAGATGAACGTTTTTCTTTCTTTCTGTATCATAGCTAACTGTTTTAGGGAAGATACTGTTCTTAAGGAAGATTTATCAAATATTCATGACATTTTTGCAACTTGATTGAACAATTCATTTTTTTTACTGTGAAAGTAATCATTTTTGACTTTGATGGAACGATCGCAGACTCTTTTGAAGCAGTTTGGAGCATTAGCAACAAGCTTGCTGCTGAATTTGGCTACCCTGTGACTCAGGCAGGGGATGTTACCCAACTCAAAAACCTTAGTTCTAAGGAGATCATTAAGCAATCTAAGCTGCCTCCCTTCAAGATTCCCTTTTTGGTGCGCCGTTTACGAAAAGAGTTACACCGTGAAATCCCTCATTTGCAAATCTTTCCGGGAATGGAGGTAGTTCTGCGATCGCTGCACCAGCAGGGCAATCGCTTAGGAATTGTCACGTCTAACTCCCGTGAAAATGTAGTAGCATTTCTGACCGCCCAAAACTTATTAGATATCTTTGACTTTGTGGAATGTGGCTTAACACTTTTTGGTAAAGACAAGGTAATCCAGCGGGTGGTCAAGCGGCAGCAGTTAAATCTAGCTGATCTTGTTTATGTGGGTGATGAAACCCGCGACATTGAAGCCGCTCGAAAACTAGGCATCCCAATCATCTCCGTCACTTGGGGCTTTAATTCTAGTCAAGCATTGGCGGCAGAAAATCCTGATTTTTTGATTTGCCAGCCAGAAGAATTGCTCCGAATAGCTACAGGAAATGACGATTGATGTTTTTAGTCACTTTACCCAATCAGTAGGCTGCTGCAATTAAAACTAACAGGACTTACGCAAGAGTCATTTGAACAGATAGATGCTTGAATTGGACAATCATGTAATCCGACTCATCACCTACATTTTTCCGTTCACTTTTATAGGTCATATTGAACTTGACCGATGGTTATAAAGACGGTGCATTTGAGTCGATGGTGGTTTGGAAGCCGCGATCGCGGGTCCATTGAACGCCGCCATCTTGATCGGTTTGATAGAGGGGAATATTTTGCTGTTTAAGGTAGGCAATGGTTTCTGGGTAGACGCTTTTACCGAAAGCGATCGCGGCTTTGGGGCGCACCTTTTCGATCAGTGCCGGACTGAGAGACGCGCCTGACCAAAGAATCACTTGGGCAGCGGGGACATTGGTTTTAAGCAGGGCTTCCTGTTCATTGATATTCAAACTCCCCAGCCAAAGCCAGATTTGATCGCCAAGGGTAAGTTGAGCGACTAGATTAGGTTCTGCTTGAAGGACTTTTACCTGGATCGCGCCCAACTGCACCCCTTGATTGAACGGCAATAGCTTGGAGGGTGCGTTGCGACCGGGCGGCAGGGTTGAGGATGCCACCAAGGTTTTGATCGGGATTTTTTCGACTAGCGTTTGCCAGCCACTCATGGGAGCGGCGGCACGGAGCGCGATCGCCAGGTTAATTTGGTTCACGCCTGCTTTTTGCAGAAATGGCAGCACTGTAAATTGCACCGTTTTTTCATCATTGCTGTTGACAATTGCAATTCGACCGCGATCGCGAATCACCATCACCGGATCGCGATCGGTTGCCAGCACCGTCACCTGCATCAGATTGGCTCCCATCCCTAGGGGAATTAGCGTCACAAATACACCCAGCGCCAGTGCCATTCTCCAGCGTCGCTGCCAAAAAGGATGCACGGTCGCCAATCCCAGCAGCGCATACAGCCCAATCACCGTCAGCGTCGAAATTGTGCCTACCGCGAACCCGTTGCCGGGAAGTTGAGCAAACCCATTGACGATCGCGATTAACCATTGAGTGGGATATTTCAGCAGCCACGCCAGCGCACTTCCGGCGGGTGACCAAACCAGTGATGCCAGCGCACTGACCATGCCTCCTAAGCTAATCAGCGAAATAAACGGGGATGTGAGAATGTTAACCGGAATGCTGTAAGGCGAGAGTACACCAAACGCCCCAAGCTGGAGCGGCAGCGTCCACAAATAGGCAGCAATGGGAACGGCGATCAGAGGGGCGATCGCGCTAGGCAACCAGTCCAATTTTTTCGTCAAGGGCGGCACGGTCACCAACAATCCCAGCGTGGCGAGAAAACTCAGTTGAAAGCCCAAATTCCAAATCCATTGGGGATTGATCACCAGCAAAAGCGTTGCCGTCAGCAGCATAGAACCCACTGGCTTCACTTTCCGACCCATCACCAGCGCAATTAAACTGCCGAACCCCATGATCGCCGCCCGTAACACCGCAGGCTGCAATCCTGCCAGCCCGACAAAACTGGCAAGGGAAACCGTTCCTGCCACAAACTGTACCCGTTCAGAATATCGGTGAGTCAACGCTAGCACCACACCCAAAATCAGCGAGGTTTGAAACCCAGATGCCGCTAACGCATGAGCAAGACCGACGCGCACAAAGGCATCCTTCACGTCGTAGGGCAGATCCACCGCTTTACTGCCCAACACCATTGAGCTAATCAACGCGCCTTCAGGATTGCCAGCCCCTGAAAGTTGCGATCGCGCAATTCGCTGCTGCACTTGCCACAAGCCCCAGCCTGTCGCAGGTTTTAACACACTCACCTGTTTGCCGCGCAATCCCGCAAAGCTGCCCTCTTGCTGCAAATAATCCTTAAAGTCAAAACCGCCAGGATTTGCAGCAGGTTTAGGCAAGTAGAGCGCCCCATCTACGCCAACGATTTGCCCCGGATGCAGGTCTAGTGCCTGGTCAGGCGGCACGGTGACATAGAGCCTACCGCTGACGGGTTTGCCGTCGCCAATCGGGACGATGCGTTTTACCTCTAACCAAAACTGCGATTTTTGGCTGCGGGTGAGGCGCGGTAGACTGGTGACTCGTCCTTCCACCAGCACATTGAGCGACGAGTCGGGTGTGGCAAGTCGGCTGATGTCATTGGCTGCCGGATAAGGAATCCGGGCTTGAAAATAGAACGTCGCCGCGAGGGCGATCGCCCCTGCCATCAGCCACACTTGAAATTTGGGTGCCCCTCGCCAAACTCGGCGAATCATCCAACCTGCGCCAATGAACCCGATCAACAGCACCCATCCGCCCCAAGGATGCGCCGTCGCGAGTAATCCTAAAATGTATGCCAAACACCCCGCAATCGCCTGAACAGAACCCATAAACGCACCTTAAGCGCAACAAAAAACCTCAAGCCAATCCCTGAGGTTCTCGTTAGAGTGCCCATCGACACAATTAAATTGAGAAAATCAAATTGAGAGTCCGAGCTTCAAGCCAAAGGCAGCATGAACAACCAGCAGCACCATAATCAAGGTGCCAATATAAGCATGGGTCATTCGCAGCGCTGGTTTATCGCCGCCAAAACCAGAGAGGGAAATTAGCCCGTTGCTCCAGAGTAGTAACACGGCTGCGGAGCCTGTCCAAAAATGAGGGCTTTCCATAATCGGTTCTCCCTGCATCACAAGAGACAAAATACCGCCCGTGTAGCCCAACGTAATAAACAAGGTCATTAGCGGCGCTAGTTTGCGATGATCCGCGCGATTTTTTAGGGCAATGTCTTTGTCGTCAGTCAGTCGCCCTTGCCAACCCGCATAGGCAACATAGCTACCCAAAACCACCACTACAATGCCCATCATGGCAGGATGCCCCCAATGCACAATCGGCTCAGGCACGCCCAAACTGCCAAACCAATCGGCGATCGGCTGTAGTAGATTACTTAAACTGGTTCCCAGAGTCATAGTTTTACAGAGTCTAATTTGCAGAAGGATCGGAATTTGAAAATATTACGCTTAAACACGCTAACGATCTCTAGTGTGAGGGATAGTTGAATACCAATTGTTACCATCACAACAATTAATTGCGCCCAGACAATGAATTGAGTATTCTCGCTTCATGTGCCTACAGAGATTATCATGCGATTTTTGCAACGATTTACGAAACGCTTAAAAGATGGATTTCAAAACGAAGCATTTGTAGAAACCATTGAGGAATTTGAAGGAGTCGTCGCTAAAATTTTGTCGGTTGCGATGGTTTTGGTTGTGATTGCAGCAATTCTCGACCTAATGGTTTTTCTTGCCACTGATTTATTCGCAACGACACCCTTTGGACGTTTTAGCACCACCCTAACCAAGGTTTTTGGCTTGTTTTTAAACGTCTTAATTGCTTTAGAAATTCTTGAAAATATCACGGCTTATTTAAAAAGCCATACCATTCAATCAGAATTAGTGATCGTAACTTCCTTGATTGCGGTATCTCGTAAAATCATCATTTTGGATTTAGAGAAAACAGCAGGTATTGATCTGATTGCTTTGGCATCTGCAATTTTGGCTTTAGCAATCAGCTATTGGATTCTTCGCAATGCCAACCGCAATTAGAGGCACTTCGCAAAGCACCCAACAGCTTGCTGTTCCAACACTTGCAAGATTTTGTCGAAGACAGCAAACACCTGCTCTGGTTTTACAGCGTTGAGCACATCCCGAATCTGGTTGTCGCTGGGGATCTTGTGAACCCTAAACAGGCTTTGGGCATTGCTGTACCCTTTGTTGGCTTCCATCATGCACTGGTACGCCAGAAATGACGGGGTCTGGGTGAAGAACACGCTAAACGCGCTCAAGGCTGCATCTTCCATCCCGTAGCGGGTATTTTTGCCAGTGGACTTGTCCGGTAGCGCTGACAGCACTTGGCGAAAAGAACTCACAATTGTGTCAAACAGTCCCCGCGCACTCAATGAGGCTGAACTTCTCAAATGTCCTTACAGTGCCGATATTCAAGGTGCTTGAACAGTTTTTTCCTATTGTGAAAATTCCACTTGACTTGCGTAATTTCTTACTGACTTATTGCAGAGAAAGAGATAGCGAGCGCTCACATCTACTCACATCATTCCCCCTAGGGTTCCGCAATGCCAGACAGTGGGTACAATGCATCTTAGGTTGATCTGCTCCTTTGAGATGTAGTCAAGCTCTATTCGTTATGCTCCAGTCGTCCCAATCTTCATTATCTCCAAACGATGAAACTAAAAGCCTCTGTGGTTATCTCTGGTTCTGCTAGCGCGATCGCTGCTGGACTCTGCTGTCTGTCTAGTGTGGGCGCGATCGCTCAGCCGATTTCCGTCCCCACTCCTGAAGCGAGCAAATCCTCTGAAATGAGTGATCTGGGAAACACTATTCGGTTGAACACTCAGCAGCAAAAAGCCCTCTCAACCATTAGTGACTTTGCCTTTGACCAACTAGAATCCATCATTTCAAGTGGGCTTGATCCAACCAAGCTGAAACGCCCTGATGCCGCCCGTGCTGAAACCTTACGCCAGCAATTTTCTACCTTTCTGCGGCTCGATAATCAACAGAAAGCAGAACTCCTCACTATTTTGCAGACCGCCCGCGACCAAATGAAACGCCAAATGGAACAGAAATAACTCCTAAAACCTGAAACCCGAAACCTGTCTTTAAACCCAGACACGCTCTCAGCTACACTCAAGGGAAAGATTGAGTGGGAGTTTTGAGCATGACACGTCTAGCGCTGCTGAGCGTATCAGATAAAACGGGGTTGGTAGAGTTTGCCCGTTCTCTGGTGGAAGAATTTAGGTTTGATCTGATCAGCAGTGGCGGCACGGCAAAAACTTTGCAAGCAGCAGGGTTACCCGTGACGAAAGTGTCGGATTACACGGGTTCCCCTGAAATTTTGGGCGGACGGGTCAAAACCTTGCATCCTCGCATTCATGGCGGCATTCTAGCGCGGCGGGATGTGCCAGCCGATCTATCAGACCTGGAAGCCCAAGGGATTCGACCGATTGATCTGGTGGTGGTGAATTTATATCCGTTTGCCGCGACGATCGCCCGTCCTGATGTGTCATTGGCAGAGGCGATCGAGCAAATTGATATTGGCGGTCCAGCAATGCTCAGAGCTTCGGCAAAAAACTACGCCCATCTGACCGTTCTTTGTAACCCCAGCCAATATGATCTCTATTTACAAGAAATTCGCCAAAATAAGGGTGAAGTGTCATTAGAGTTTCGTCAAAAGGCTGCGCTACAGGCATTTCAGCATACAGGCGACTATGACCAGGCAATTTCCACTTACCTTGCAGCCCAGACCCCCGTCGATCTTGGTGAGCAACTGCCAGCACCCGATCTTTCCTCCAATTTCACCCTTACTGGACAGGCGCTTCAGTCCCTCCGCTACGGTGAAAATCCTCATCAATCGGCTGCCTGGTATCAAACTGGGGCGATCGCCAGCGGTTGGGCAGCGGCGACCAAACTACAAGGCAAAGAACTGAGCTATAACAACCTAGTTGATTTGGAAGCGGCACGGCGATTGATTGCTGAGTTTATAGAGTCGCAAAGTCTTCCTGCTGCCGCTATTTTGAAACATACAAATCCCTGTGGGGCGGCTTTGGGGCATACGATCGCGGAAGCTTACGAAAAGGCATTTAATGCGGATTCGGTTTCCGCGTTTGGCGGTATTGTTGCATTGAACCGTCCGATTGATGGCGCGACGGCGCTGTTGTTGACCAAAACCTTTTTGGAATGTGTAGTGGCTCCTGGCTGTGAACCGGAGGCACAGGAGATTTTGGCGGCGAAGTCTAAGGTGCGGGTGTTGGTGTTGCCCGATTTGGCGCAGGGTGCAGACTATGTAGTGAAAGCGATCGCAGGTGGTTTTTTGGCTCAATCCAGTGACAACCAGACAGTTGATCCTGAAACCTGGACGGTTGCAACGGAAAAACAGCCCACTGCTGCCCAGTTAGAAGAACTGCTGTTTGCCTGGAAGATTTGCAAACATGTAAAATCAAACGCGATCGTGGTCACGCGCGATCGCGCCACAGTGGGAGTCGGCGCGGGACAAATGAACCGGGTCGGCTCGGTTAAAATTGCCTTAGAGCAAGCAGGCGAAAAGACGCAAGCCGCCATACTTGCCAGCGATGGGTTTTTCCCATTTGATGATTCCGTCCGCACGGCGGCGGCGGCAGGGATTCAGGCGATCGTCCAACCGGGCGGCAGCCTGCGCGATCAAGATTCGATCGCCGCTGCCAATGAACTGGGCATCGTCATGATGCTCACCGGAACTCGCCACTTTTTGCACTGATTGAACGGGTTTCAGGTTTTATGGCCTTTTTTGCTTACGGCTCTGCCTGCTGAAGTTCCAAAGTGGGTAAAGCCTATGCTCTTCTAAGAGCTTGAACTACAAGGGCGATCGCGGATTGATTGTATCCAGCGATCGCGCCATCATTTTCATTTAAAAGGGAAACTATAAAACAGGGGATCTGATATCAGATCCCCTGTTTTATAGCTATTCAAAGAGACTGGAAAATCAGAATTCCATTTCAGCCTCTTGCACTCGTTCCACTTGCTTCTTCTTCAAGACCAGCATGATTTGAGTGACAGTAACAATCGCAAAGAATGCCAGTAATCCAAGAATGCGATTTGGATCTTGTAGAACAATCTCGGCATCCACTTGACCAAAACCGCCGACGTTGGGGTTACCAGTCAAGGCATCGCCCGAAGCAACCTCTTGCCCTTCAGCAATCAGCAATTCAGGTCCCGCAGGAATCATATCTACAGCAGACTTGCCATCAGCAGCCTTAATCGTCACGGCATAGCCACCATCTTCTGCCTTGGCAACTTGAGTAATTTTGCCAGCCAAAGAAGCGTTGTAAACTGCATTGTTGCTCTTTTCACCTGTAGGGTAAATCTGTCCACGACCGCGATTGCCGCCCACATGCACAGAATACTTGCCAAAGTGGATTGATTTATCTTGGTTAGGATTGGGTGACAGGATAGGAAACACAATTTCCTGATATTGCTCACCGGGTAGAGGACCCACCACAATCATATTTTGCCGAGTGTCGCTATAAGGCTGGAAGTAAACATCCTGCACTTCTTCTTTAAGATCTTCAGGAATGCGATCTTCCGGTGCCAGGGTAAACCCTTCCGGCAACATCAGCACGGCACCGACGTTAAGCGGACCTTTTTCTCCACCTGCAACGACTTGTTGAACGGTGGTGTCGTAGGGAATTTTGACGATCGCCTTAAACACCGTGTCAGGTTTAACCGATTGGGGAATCTCTACTTCAGTTGGCTTTTGGGCTAAGTGGCAGTTGGCACACACAATGCGCCCGGTCGCTTCACGAGGATTTTCGTACCCTTGTTGGGCATACACAGGGTAGGCGGCGGCAGTTTGAGGAAGAGCCAGACTGCTTGTTAAGAAGATGGTAATCGCCGCGATCGCCACCAAGGAAGATCGTCTTAGCAAATTAGTTCCAAGCAGACGAGTGTTAGTAAAAAAACGAGTTCTCATATTTATCAGCGTTAGCAGGGGAATCGGCAGAATGGCGGCTTCACCAAAAGGTTTAGCGGGTTGTAGTTAAAAAGCAACGGTTACGGCTCAAAGTTGTGGCTCAGACTATCTAAGCCCACTCACCGTTTTATGCCCACCAGGGATCTTCATCCGTCCGAAAATCGGTTTCAGTCCAAGGGGTGAACGCAATCTTATCTTCGTCAACAGCAGCGTGAACGAGTGCCAAAGAGAGGGGGGCTGGACCACGCACTACTTTTCCTTCACTGTTGTATTGAGACCCGTGACAGGGACACATAAACTTGTTTTCGTTGGGGTTCCAAGGAACCACGCAACCCAAGTGAGTGCAAATGGCATTCAAACCAAAGCTCGCGATCGATTTGTCTTCTTGCACAATCACATAGGTTGGGTCACCTTTAAGCCCTTGAGCCAACACATGATCACCCGGATTATGGCTTGCTAGAAAATCGGTTACTACCACTTCATTGCCCAAGGCATCTTTAGCGGCGCATTCCAGTACTGCTAAAGAGCCGCTTTTGGAACCGGAGGCGAAACTAGAGGAGCGTAGTCAGCAGGAAGAACGTCTGCGTCCTCGCCGTTTGTCGGAATACATTGGGCAAAAAGATTTGAAGGAGGTGTTGGATATTGCCATCCAGGCTGCCAAAGCCCGCAAGGAAACCCTGGATCATCTGCTGTTGTACGGACCGCCTGGTTTAGGAAAAACAACGCTCTCCCTAATTTTGGCAGAAGAGATGGGCGTGGGCTGCAAGATGACGACGGCTCCTGCCTTAGAGCGTCCGCGAGATATTGCGGGATTGCTCTTGGGCTTGCAGCCAGGAGATGTGCTGTTTATTGACGAAATTCATCGGTTGCCCAAAGTAACGGAGGAAATTCTCTATGCGGCAATGGAAGATTTTCGGCTGGATGTAACTTTGGGCAAGGGGTCTAGCGCCCGGACACGCTCCATTCCACTAAAACACTTCACCCTGGTTGGGGCTACTACCCGCGTTGGCGCACTCACTTCACCCCTGCGCGATCGCTTTGGGTTAATTCAACGACTGCGCTTTTACGAACTGGATGAACTGCTGCAAATCGTGCTGCGAACAGCAGGTATTTTGAAGATGTCGGTGACTGATGAGGGCGCAACCGAAATTGCTCGGCGATCGCGCGGCACCCCTCGCATTGCCAATCGCTTACTCAAACGGGTGCGGGACTATGTGCAGGTAAAAGAGTTGGGCGACCTAACCGAAGCGATCGCTGCTGAAGCCCTAGAACGCTACAACATCGATCCCCTCGGCTTAGATTGGACCGATCGCCGCCTGCTAACCGTGATGATTGAAAACTTCAACGGTGGTCCCGTTGGCTTAGAAACGATCGCCGCTGCCACGGGTGAAGATGCCCAAACGATCGAAGAAGTCTATGAACCCTATCTACTGCAAATTGGTTACCTCAACCGCACCCCTCGCGGACGCATCGCCACCGCCGCCGCCTGGAAACACCTTGGCTATACTCCTCCCGATGCCCAGCTTTCAATCCTTTAAACTAGGAGGCAGGTATCAGGGGTCAGAAAGAACATTGCCTGAAACCCGAAACCCAAAACCCGAAACCCGAAACCTGAAACCTGAAACCCTATGATTCGCCTTCTTGCCGCTTTTTTTAGCCTACTGATTGTTGTGATGACGGTTGGGTTAGTCCCCTCTGCGATCGCTGCGCCCCAGGATTCTCTGACATCTCCCGCACCCTCCAAAATTGTGGAGCCTTCTGCATTAGATTTGCTGCAAGATTTGGATGCTTTGTACCAAAAGGCGCTGGATGCCACCAATCAGGGCGATTTTGCTACGGCAGAAACCTACTGGACGCAAATGCTGGATCGCTTTCCCCAAAATCCCGCCGTTTGGAGCAATCGAGGCAATGCACGAGTGAGCCAAAACAAGCTGGAAGGCGCGATCTCGGACTACAATAAATCGATTGAACTGGCACCCGATTCACCCGATCCGTACCTAAATCGGGGGGCAGCGCTGGAAGGGTTGGGCAAGTGGGAGCAAGCGATCGCCGACTATAATCATGTGCTGGAACTAGACCCAAAAGATCCGCTGGCGTTTAACAATCGCGGCAATGCCGAAGCAGGATTAGGACAGTGGGAAACCGCGATCGCTGACTTTAAACAAGCGTGCGATTTAGCTCCAGACTATGCTTTTGCCCGTGCCAACTATGCACTGGCGCTCTACCAAACCGAGCAAACCGATGAAGCCATTCGCACCATGCGAAACCTAGTTCGTAAATATCCCAAATTTGCCGATATGCGCGCTGCCTTAACCGCCGCATTGTGGGCACAGGGCAGACAGGGAGAAGCCGAAAGCGAATGGGTCGCCGCTGTGGGAGTCGATTCGCGCTACAAAAATATCGAATGGCTGACCAAAACCCGCCGCTGGCCTCCCCAAATGATTGCCGCTATGGAAAAGTTCTTGACGCTCAAATCTAGTTAGTACGGAGTGCGGTAAAGTATCCCCTTAGCTTCCCAACCCAAACTCTAATCTATGTCTCGCTCTAGCTCCCTGCGCTACTACATTTTGACTCGCTTGCTGCTGGCTCCATTGATGCTGTGGCTGATTGCGACTTTGGTATTTTTGCTGATGAGAGCCACCCCAGGCGATCCAGTAGACGCGTTATTGGGACCACGGGCACCCCAAACCGCTAAAGATGAACTGCGGCAGCAGCTAGGTTTAGGACAGCCTTTATGGATGCAATATTTGGGTTACATGGGATCTTTGCTGCGCCTAGATTTAGGCAACTCCCTCACCACTCAAGGGCAATCTGTGTGGGAAATTATCCAAAAGTTTTTCCCGGCAACCGTAGAATTAGCGCTGTGTAGCTTAGCGATCGCCCTTATGGTGGGCGTTTCCGTTGGCATAATTACCGCGTCCCGCCCCAATACCTCCCTAGACTTGGGGGGCAGACTGTTTGGCATTCTCACCTATTCTGTTCCCATGTTTTGGCTAGGAATGCTGCTGCAATTGATCTTTGCCGTGCAGCTTAACTGGTTTCCCTTGGGCACTCGCTTTCCGGTAACGATTGCCGCACCCGATGGCCCTACGGGCTTGTACCTTTTGGATAGCTTGCTTCACGCGAATCTCAGTCAGTTTTTCACGGCGCTCTATTATCTGGCTTTGCCCTGTTTCACCCTGGGGATTTTGATTAGCGGCATTTTTGAACGGATTGTGCGGGTGAATTTGCAGCAAACCCTCAAGGCTGACTATATTGAAGCCGCCAGAGCGAGAGGCATTTCGGAATCTCGCATTTTAGTCTCCCACGCGTTTAAAAATGCGCTGATTCCCGTGATTACCATTTTGGGACTCACCATTTCAGCCTTGTTAGGCGGCGCAATTCTCACAGAAGTCACGTTCTCGTGGCCTGGGCTAGCCAATCGGCTGTATCGTGCGATCGCCCAGCGAGATTACCCCACGGTTCAAGGAATCGTAGTGTTCTTCGCCGCGATCGTCGCCCTGTCCAGCATCCTCACCGACATCATCAACGCCTATATCGACCCCAGAATTCGCTATTAAGAGCAAGGGTCAACGAGAAAAGGGCGATGAGAACATCAGGCAACGAATAAAGTGGCTCAGTTTTAAAAACTGAATGCTCGTATGCTGATAGCAGCACCCAATGTCAAGGGCTAATACCAACGCCATACCTCCCACTCACCCACTAAATTTAAATTATCGATATGACTGACGCATTACTTCAGGTTGACCAATTGAGCATTGCCTATCCCACTCGGCAAGGGCAATTGGGCGATGGGAAAAAACAGCCGATTTGGTCAGTCGATGAAGTCTCCTTTGCGTTGCGAGCAGGCGATCGCTTGGGGTTGGTGGGCGAATCGGGCTGCGGCAAATCCACTTTAGGACGCGCATTGCTGCGGTTGCTGCCAGCGGGAAGCGTGACCCAAGGCAGTATTCAGTTTGCCGGACAATCGGTGTTAGATCTTGCGCCCGCAGCATTACGGCGCTTTCGAGGTGAGTCTGTGGCGCTGGTGTTTCAAGACCCAATGACGCGGCTAGATGCGCTGATGACGATTGGCGATCACTGTGTAGAAACCCTGCAAGCTCACCAGCCAAACTTATCGCGATCGCAGGCAAAAGATCGAGCGATCGCCGTGCTCGAAGCAGTGAAAATTCCTGCCAATCGCTGGGCGCAATATCCCCATGAATTCAGCGGCGGAATGCGGCAGCGAGTAGCGATCGCCTTGGCACTGCTGCTGAATCCCAAACTAATTGTGGCAGATGAACCCACTACAAGCTTGGATGTGACGGTATCGGCTCAAATATTGCAGGAGCTAACGCGCCTGTGCCGTGAGCGAGATATGGCGCTGCTGCTGATTTCCCACGATTTAGCCCTAGTTGGGGAATACTGCGATCGCATTGCCGTCATGCACAGGGGCAAATTTGTTGAAACAGGCGACACCCAATCCATCCTCACCCATCCTCAACATGACTACACGCGATCGCTGTTGCAAGCAGCCCTGCATGTGCAAGCGATCAACCCTGTTTCCCATTCTCCCCTTCACTCCTCTCCCCCACTTCTTCGTCTTCAAAATCTCAAGAAACACTACAGTCTAGAATCCAATTTGTTTGCCCGATTGTCTGGTCAAGAGCAAACCTTGAAAGCCGTAGATGACATTACCCTGGAGATTTATCCCGGCGAAACCTTAGGATTAGTAGGCGAATCGGGCTGTGGCAAAAGCACCCTATCTCGGACAATTTTGCAGCTTGTGCGCCCTAGCTCTGGACGAGTTGAGTTTTTAGGACGCAATTTGCCTGACTTGAATCGTACAAATATGCAGCAGCAGCGGCGACAGATGCAAATGGTCTTTCAAGATCCGCGTGCTTGCCTCAATCCGAAGATGACGGTGGGACAAAGCATTGCCGACCCGCTATTGATTCATCAGTTAGCCACCCCGATCGCCGCCAAAAAAGCGGTGCTAGAGATGCTAGAGCGGGTGCAATTAACTCCTGCAACTGCCTACTACTCCTGCTATCCATCGGAGCTTTCCGGGGGGCAACAGCAGCGCGTGGCGATCGCCCGCGCCCTCATCACTCGTCCCCAACTTGTGATTTGCGATGAACCCGTGAGTATGCTGGATGCTACCGTGCAGGCGCAAGTGTTGGACTTGATGCAAGAACTCAAGCAAGACTTTGACCTGACCTATCTCTTTATTACGCACGATCTCTGGGTGGCACGCTATTTTTGCGATCGCATTGCCGTGATGCAAGCTGGAAAAATCGTTGAAATTGGGCAAACCCATGACATCTTCTCCAACCCTCAGCATCTTTATACCCAAACCTTGTTGCAAGCAGCACCTCTGTTAAAAAAAGGATAAAGTCGAAAGTCGAATCTTTGCTTTTGTTTGGCTTGCCAGTTCAAGCGCTCTATCGTACTACAAATGTAATATAAAACCGAGCGATTTCCAGATTCACTGGTTATCATGGGTGAACGGTTGTGTTTTTGCGATCGCTTCAATTCTCAGCCAGCCTATTTTGGATTTGTGTAACCGTTGCTCCACAGTGATTGCGTGTGTAATCCTCCAGTCATTTCTTCTGCTGCATTTCCCCATGCTTCGACCCTCATCGCTATGACCTATTTCGATCAATTTGATCCTTATAACTCCAGACAGCCGCAAGCGCAGGGACTTTTAAGCGCAGGATGGCGACCTTACTATCGACAGATCGATCCTAAATTTTTGGCAGATTTGGTGCTACGAGACACGCCTGAGCTTGCCCACAAATGGTTTAGTCTCAACAGCAACTTGGCAAATATTGCCGGACGCAATGAGTTTGCTTGGTGGGCAAATGTGATGAATTTGTTTTCCACTGAGGCGCGGTATCACCTGGATGACTTTTGGAACTACATCACCCCTGATCCGCCTTACCCCGACCATCGTTTTACCGATGTGTTAAGCGTGGAAACGCCGATCAAACCAATGATTAGTCGGGATGCGATCGCGATCGATCATGTTTTTAGCCGGCTGCGAGAAATTATTATCCTCAAGATTCTCAAGTTTTTAGGACGACCTACCCTCATCACTCAACACTACCTCGATCGCTTTTTTTACTTTCCGATTGAGCAATTTACAAACTGGGAACGGTTAGATGTCATCAACACTGCCTTTGGCTACTGGGAAGACCCGGAAATGTGGCTACAAATCGACAATGTGGGGAAAGAACGCCGCCTGACCCTGCTAGCAAGAGATCTCAAACCCTTAGTTCGCAAAGTAACCCATGGGTTAGCAGTCATGCTCAGTGGATATCAAAGCCGCGTAGGACAGATTCAGTCGCAGTTTTCGATTCGCAGCTTTCCCCCAGATATTCAAGCCTTTACAGATGTAGTGCAGCAAGCGATTTTGGATCAAGATCAATTGGCCGTGCTGGTGAGTGGGGAACCGGGCACAGGCAAAACGGTGTGGACGCAGGCGATCGCCAAAGAAATTTTGGTGTCCCTTGGCTACGTTACCTTTATTTTGGATCACGATGCCGTTCAAAATTTTGCCCCACCTCCCTACCTAGAACGGATCTGCTTGATTATCAACGAAGCTGATAACCTTGCTCAAGATCGCTCTATGGAAGTCGCGCAATATAGCAACAAAACCGAACATATCCTGAGCTTGCTCGACGGCACGCTTTACCGCAGCGTAATCGACGAAATTGGACTGCAATCGGATCAAAAACTTGTGATTCTCATGACCTGCAACACCACCGATCGCCTCGACCCTGCCATGCTGCGTAAAGGACGGATTGATTTAACCTGCGAATTCACTCACCGCTTTGTTTAGGCGTTTTATCATGCACGCCTCCCAAACAAATTTTTCCAAATAAAAAGGTAGACATCAAACCCAAGGCACCTTTCTAAAAAGGATTAACCTTAGCCAACACAACCAATCTCTTGATTTTGAAATGGTGGCTGATGTCTACCGCAGTTCATTCACCTGTGGATTCATACTCGCAAAGCCATATGTCGGTATCGTGTTTGAGAGATGAACTTAAAATGACAGGAAGCGAAACTTGAATGATTAACCCGGCAATAATTGAGACGACATTTATTCAAGCAGCCTAAGCAATGAAAGGATATGGATACCTGGGTTGGGTCAATGCCTAAAAGCTGTTGAGCATCGGTTGAGAAATAGAAATTTTCCGATTTTGTCAACCACTCTCATTCCCCATGCTGCTCAAAATAGATTTCAGTACCCATAGGGCATCTTCCGAATACGCTAACGGCTTCGGCGCTTTTTCTTTAGGAACTGACGGATCAACTCTATCTGCCACTTGCCATTTTTGCCGTTGGCTATAAAACTCAGAGTTCCCCTCTTCCACTAACTGCATAGAATAGGATGCAGAGCAGGGGGAATCTTTTCCAAAGTGGGGGCTGTTGTATGAATTTTGGAGTTTTGCCGCTGCGGGCGATCGCGTTTCAAGGGTTGTTTTTATTGATTGCGATCGCCCTAGAAGCGATCGTTTACTTTAGGCGGCTTGGGTTTGACTATAAAACAAGTGTTCGCTATGCGGCATCGGTCAATCTGTTTTCTACCTTTATCGGCTGGTTAATCTTTTTCAATTTGCAAACACTTTTACCACAGCCATTGAAAGAGCAACTTATTAGCTACTTTTTTTTTGAACGGTTTTTTATCAATCCTTGGACACCCAGTATTGCGCCTTTGCTAGCGCTTTCAGGATTAATTGTTTTTATGAGTGTCTTTCTTTTAGAGCTTAAAAGTTTAGAACTTTTAGACCTTTTATTAGGAAAAATTAAGGCGGAAGACATTCTGATTAATAGAGAGGACTCCCGCACATCGCGTTTACGCCAGCAAAGTATCCTGTTCAAGTCGAATAGTCGAGCGTATGCCGTTCTAGTTGCCAATGCTTATAGCTTCAGTGCGATATTGTTTTTGCTAATTATTCGTTCGGTTGAAAAAACCCGCTAGCGTTTAGATCAAAATGCTTGATTTTTTGAGACCGTTTATCTCCTTAATTCCACCAGCCTTAGTGCCCTTGGTGCTACTGGCGATCGCTCTACTACTCGTTGCGCCTTTGGGATTGTTTGCCTTTAATTTTCTGGCAATTAAAACACTTTTTGAAGAGCTTGGTAAAATCTTTCAAGATATTTTCAAGCTGATTATTCCTAAAAAGTGGGATTCTGCAAAAACACTAATCTGGCTAAGCGTTTTCTCTTGGGCGATGTCTCTCCCAACCCGGTCATCTATTCAATCATTTATCGCGTTTTGCGGATGGCTTTTGCTCATTCCAGGTATTCATTGGTTAATGCACGAAGAAAAGAAAATTAAAGAGTTTCTCACTATCGAAAAAATCTTTATTGCTCCTTGGATTACGGGTGCATTAATCTGCTTCTTCTTATTTGCAACTCCAGAAAATTTACCTGGCATTATGGTGGTCAGTTGGCCTATTGTTTCTGCCATTATCGCAGCACTGCCAAAATTTATTAAATCAGGTCCCGCTTATAAAGTGCCCGATCCTCCCGTTCGGCAAGATTTAATTATTATGGTGTTGTTTAACCTGTTGCTAAGCTGCTGGATTCAGCTCTGTTATTCAACTCAGGTCTGGTTGGCACAATATCCCAGCTTTCAGGCAGATAATTTAACGAACAGTTCTTTCGTCGTTAAGACACAATCCAATGAGGATGCTGATTCTCAAGGCATTGATATTTTGAGGCAAGCTGAAGCATCCCTGAAAGAATCATTGCAAGGACAATCTTGGTCGCAGGTTGAACGATGGCTATTGAATTTTGACGATCGCATCAACGATTTGAATGAGCAAATTATTGACCGACTCCCGCCCAAAGCAGAGAATGCCTATTGGCAAGTGGAAGGACGGGTTTTATCGGGTGAGTATAATGTGCAACTGTTTGCAGTATGGAAAGGTCCGTCTTCCGATAACTTGGGGTATCACCTGGCAAAAACCTGTCAGATTTCTCAAGGGGTGCCAGCCGATATCACAGCACCCTGGCAAACACCAGCAATTGGGGGGCGTGTTGCTCCAAATACTCAGGGTGATGCCGCAACCGTGTCTTGTGGTTCAGTAACAAAACCCATTAAAGGACAGCCGGGTATGGCACAGTAAATTGAAAAACTGAAAGGGTTGTGAGGGGTTAATTCAGATGAACATTGGCAGACTATTTGTGATGGCATCGAATGTGTTTCGAGAAGTCATTCGCGATCGCGTTTTATATCTCATTGGGCTATTTGCTCTATTTTTAGTTGCCTGTTTTCGATTACTGCCCGAAGTTGCCGCCGCGACAGAAAACAAAATTATTTTAGATGTGGGTTTAGCAGCCATGCACCTGCTGGGGTTAGTAGTGGCTATTTTTGTGGGCACAGGCTTGGTGAACAAAGAGATTGAAAAGCGCACCGTGTTAGTGCTGATGGCAAAGCCAATTAGCCGTACCGAGTTTATTGTGGGTAAGCATTTAGGTTTAACGGCAGTGATAGCGGTGCTGGTAGCGGCAATGACAGCTATTTTCATGGCGCTGCTTGCGTTTAACCAAGTCGCTTACCCCCTAGCGAGTCTTTTGGTTTCTTCTGTGTTCTTGTGGTTGCAGTTGTCTCTGATTACCGCGATCGCGATTGTCTTTGGGGTATTCACAGGCTCTCTGCTTGCCACGCTACTCACCTTTATGGTTTTTCTCATGGGCAGCTTTAGCGCTAATTTGGTCACCCTAGGCGCGCAGGGTAAGGATGCCACCATTACGGCTGTCACCCGAAATTTATATCTAATCCTGCCCGACTTATCGCGACTCGACTTGAAAAATCAGGCAGTTTATGGAGTATTGCCGCCGTTGAATACCCTGCTGCTTAATGCAGGCTACGGGGTGCTTTACATCATTTTGCTATTGGCGATCGCCACTCTAGTGTTTTCCCGTCGTGAGTTTTAGGCAAGCCTTCGTCAAGTGATTAACCTACGCTGCCATATCAAACAGCAACACTTCAGCCGGGGCGATCGCCTGGAGACTGAGCACCGATTCTTGGGCGATCGCTGCTCCATCACCCGCTGCAAGGGTGCGATCGTTTAATTGCACCGTACCCCGTGCCACTTGCAACCAGGCAACCCGTCCCTCTGCCAAAGTATGGCTGACCGTTTCGCCTTCTCCTAACGCCGTGGCATACAGGTTCACATTTTGGTGAATCGTAATCGAGCCATCCCGTCCATCGCGAGAGCCAACCAGCCGGAGCTTGCCACGCTTTTCAGATTCAGCAAACGTCTTTTGCTCATAGCTGGGTTCAATCCCTGCTTGCTCTGGTAACATCCAAATTTGCAAAAGGTGAACTGGCTCGGTGTTGGACGCATTAAACTCACTGTGACGAATGCCCGTTCCAGCAGACATCCGCTGCACATCGCCAGGTCGGATGATTGATCCCGTACCAATGCTGTCTTTGTGTTCCAATGCGCCTTCTAGCACATAGGTAATAATTTCCATATCCCGATGTCCGTGGGTAGGAAACCCTTTTCCAGGGGTAACTTTATCTTCATTAATCACTCGCAGGGTTGCAAAACCCATGTGGTTCGGGTCGTAATACTCTCCAAAGGAAAACGTGTGCCGACTATCCAGCCAGCCAATGTTCACCGCACCTCGTGCTTGAGCCGGACGAATTGTAATCATTTTGTAGACCTCCTAACGGATGGCACAACTAATATCAACCCTTTTATTATGAATTGAATCTATTAAAAAGACAATATGCTATTTAATTGACATATTGTATCTATAAAGATGACAATGTTGAACTATGGACAAGTTTGAACAAATTCGTGCCTTCACGCAAGTCGTTGCTTTCTCAGGGTTTGCGGCGGCGGCGCGGGAAATGGGGCTGTCGCGATCGGCAGTCAATAAACTGGTGATTGCGCTGGAAAATGATTTAGGCGTGCAGCTTTTGCATCGCAGTACACGGGTGGTGACTCCTACGGAGACGGGGCTGGCGTTTTGTGCGCGGTGTGTGGAAATTTTGGCAAGTCTTGAGGAAGCTGAGCGATCGCTGACCCAATTGCAAGAGGAGCCACGCGGCAGACTGCGAGTGAATGCGCCCATGTCTTTCGGCACGCTGCATTTGGCTCCGGCTTTAGCTGACTTTCTGATGCAATACCCTGATTTGCAGGTGCAACTGACCCTCAGCGATCGCTTTATCGATCCCATTGAGGAAGGCTTTGATCTCACTATTCGGATTGCAGTCCCTCAAACGGTTGCCAGCTTAATTGTGCATCCACTCGCTCCGGCTCCACGGGTGTTGTGTGCCGCATCAAGCTACTTGGCAGAGCATGGAATTCCGGCTCACCCCAATGAACTGCATCAGCATTCCTGTCTGCATTACGGTCAACTTGCCGCTGAAAATCAATGGACTCTGCATGGAGCGGATGGCGCACATACCCTTTCGGTGTCTGGAGTGCTTTGCTCAAATAATGGAGAGGTTCTCAGAGATGCTGCTGTTCGTGGCTTAGGAATTGCGCTCCTGCCTCGCTTTATGATTGAAGCCGAACTTCAACAAGGAACGTTAGAGGTTGTTTTGCCCGATTATCACCCGCCTGAACTCACTCTTTCGGTGATCTATCCCGTTAATCGCCATCTCTCGACTAAAGTTCGTTTGCTAGTTGGGTTCTTACAAAACCGCTTCAGTCAACATCCAAGTTGATTGGAAGCATCACGCTTGGAGATCAACGCCATCCTAAAAGAACCAATATGGGCAGCCTGATCCAGGTTTATTATTCTGGAACTTCCAGGGGTTCTGCTTGCTGCTCCATTTTCATCGAGGGTGTTTCCATCACAGGAACCTCTGGAGATAAAGGGATTTGGGGTTGTGCTGGTGTAGGACTGTTTGGTGTAGAACTATCCCGACGCAATCGTTGCCGCAATTGATTCAACTGAAACATAAATTCTGATTTCAATTGAGCAGTTTTTTCAGCCACCTGCGATCGCATATCTTTTTGCTCCGCAACATCCTTCGGTAAAAGCGGCGATCGCGCTTTCTCAGACTCGTTTGAGGAAGTAGGTTCTTCTGTCAATTTTACGGATGGCTCAGGCGCAATTAAACGAGGTGCAACCGCTTTACCGGGTTCAGCAGGACTGATCGATTGGGCAGGATTGCCTGACTTCGATTGGGTAGAGTCTTTGAGGATTGGCTCCTGCTCAGGTATGGGCGTTGCCTTGACCGTGGGCACTGTGGAAGGCGTGACTAACGGCGTGGTTGGAGACGGTTTGACTAACTCTTTTGCAGCTTTGGTTTGAGGTGCGGGAGTTTTGATCGGTGTGGGCGTTGGTTTGGCGATCGGGGCAATGGGTTCTGCCATGGGCGATCGCATGGGTGTAGGAGTTTTGTAGTTTGGATCTACAATTCCCTGGGCATCTGCCGCCAGAATCTCCCCTCGCACTAGCTTAGATAAGGTATCCTTGCCGCCGGGTTCATAAGTAATCACCCGCGCCGTATTGTTAAACGTGTTTTTCACTGGATCGCCATTTTCATCTAACAATTCTAGCTGCACCCAATTTTTGCCGGGTTTAAACCCTTTGAGATAAATAGGCTGCCATTGATCCAAAATGAAGCTATCGCCGTTGACAGTGCAGCGAATTCGCCAATCGGTAATGTCATCTTTGGGGGTCTCGCGGGCAATCAAGTGTAAAGGCGCATTGGTGAGATAAAAATCCACCATAATCGGCTCTGCGCCATAGGTGCCCTGCGGTCGGCTGTAAGTTAGCAAGGGCAAGGTAGAGCTTGGGCTATTGTCTTGAGTTTTGGTGAAAACGTGAAACGTGGTCTGAGCGAAAGCACCCTCGTTTTTAAAGCTTTCATGCCAAGGACGAGAGGCAAAGGCTCGAATGGTATGGGTTCCGGGGGCAAGATTGTCAAAGATAAGCGGCTTGCTCGTATCGTAAACCGCTTGATAGGTCTGGTTATCGAGCAATACATGTAGATGAGTGCCTAATCCTAAGGCAGCATTTTTGAAGATGGGCAAATCTTTGACCTGAAACTGTACCGAAACTTTGTCATCGCTTAGGACTTGGTTTGGTTTAGGACTCAGGATGAAAACTTGCGGTTGATAGCCATCTAAGGCAGGTCTTAGATTTTGAATTGCGCCAGGAGGAGCAACTTCCATAAGTTTGCCTGCTGCTTTTGCTGTTTTGGCTGTGTTAGGGGCAGCTTTTTTGGTTCGGGCTGCTAATGCACTAGGCGGGGCGATCGCATTTAGCGCAATCAGCACCACCAACAGCAAAGCCGCTAAAGCGTTAGCAACTCTGCCCCAGTTCGCACCAACCCAGTCAAATCTGCCCCAGTTAATTCCAAACACCAGCACTCTACTCCTTGCGGCTTTTCCTAGGGAACTATAGCGGAATCTAAGACAGACTATCTAATTGTAGATATCTTACGATTCAATTAATCGACCCACTACAGATTGGTATCACAGGACGAGGAGGAAAAGCGATCGCTGTTTGTTGCTTAATAAAAAGTTTTAATGGTTGAAGTTTACGATCGCTAACCTGTAAGTTTGGCGCGCTCTGTAAATCTAAGCAAACTTTAGTAACGCTAAAGAGTGAGTTTAAGCAGATTGACTATCTACCTTAAAACTTTCACACTCTCCTCAAAGCCCTTCCCATCATACGACTCAAGGCTGGATATAAAGTTCTTACTCTAGGTATAGACCAAACTTGATGTTGCAAATATTTTTGTAATTTAGAATCGCTTAAACCCTTGCGGCAATGCGTTTTACAGTGTTTCAGAGTGTTTCGCCTGCTTGATATTGTTACGACAGGGCTTGACTTTCGTGGTTATTCCTGGATGCGTAACCTAGGCTGTATCCGCGATTGAGCGGTTTTTAATTATTGTTAACCTCTACCAATCAGACTGCTCAGCGATCCTATAATGTCACGATGAGAACCCCGATTTAGGCTTCCACTCTGCTTTTTGGACTTCTCTAAAGTTCAACTAGCAAAAGTCGCTCTGATTCCCTCGAATCTCTCGAAGTGATGCCGAGTTGTTCTATCCCAAAAGCCATGCATCTGAACTTCCTCAATCCTGTCTTTATTAGATCTGTGTTGCTGACGTTCTCAATGTTTGGTGAAATTAAGTAGATAAATCAACTTAGCCATCAGAGCAAACCTAATGAAGGGGGGATTCCTCGTTGCCTTGTCTAGAGAGAGGAGAGTCTCAATGACAATTACCCCACAGCGAGAAGCAAAAGTAAGAGTTGTTGTCGATAGAAATCCGGTTCCTACTTCTTTCGAGAAGTGGTCACAACCAGGACACTTTGACCGCACCCTTGCCAGAGGACCCAAAACCACCACCTGGATTTGGAATCTTCACGCTCTCGCTCACGACTTTGATAGCCATACTTCCGATTTAGAAGACGTATCCCGTAAGATCTTTAGCGCTCACTTTGGTCATTTAGCCGTTGTTTTCATCTGGCTGAGTGGCATGTATTTTCATGGCGCAAAATTTTCAAACTATGAAGCTTGGTTGACCAACCCGACCGTTATTAAACCTAGCGCTCAAGTTGTGTGGCCAATCGTGGGTCAAGAAATTTTGAATGCTGATGTTGGCGGTGGCTTCCACGGAATCCAGATTACTTCTGGACTGTTTTATCTGTGGCGAGCTTCTGGCTTCACCAATAGCTTCCAGCTTTACTGCACCGCGATCGGTGGTCTAGTAATGGCAGGCTTGATGCTGTTTGCAGGGTGGTTTCACTACCACAAGGCTGCACCCAAGCTGGAGTGGTTCCAAAACGTCGAGTCAATGCTTAACCATCACCTAGCAGGTTTGTTTGGTTTGGGATCATTGGGCTGGGCAGGTCACCAGATCCATGTTTCCTTGCCAATCAACGAGCTATTAGATAGAGGCGTTGCTGCAAAAGATATTCCTCTGCCTCATGAGTTCATCCTGAACTCCAAGCTGATGGCAGATATCTATCCGAGCTTTGCTCAAGGATTAACGCCTTTCTTCACTTTAAACTGGGGTGCTTATTCAGACTTCCTTACCTTTAAGGGAGGCTTGAACCCTGTTACTGGTGGACTTTGGCTGACTGATACTGCTCACCATCACTTAGCGATCGCAGTGATGTTCATTGTGGCAGGTCACATGTACCGTACCAACTGGGGTATCGGTCACAGCATCAAAGAGATCTTAGAAGCTCATAAAGATCCCATCATCATCACAGGTGAAGGACATAAAGGTCTCTATGAAGTACTGACGACCTCTTGGCACGCCCAGTTAGCAATTAATTTGGCAATGGCTGGCTCCGTGACCATCATTGTTGCCCAGCATATGTACGCTATGCCGCCCTATCCTTATATGGCGACAGACTACGCAACTCAGATATCTCTGTTCACGCACCACATGTGGATTGGAGCCTTCCTGATTGTTGGCGGAGCCGCTCACGGTGCCATCTTTATGGTGCGTGATTACGACCCTGCTGTGAATCGTGGCAATGTGCTGGATAACGTGCTTCGTCACCGAGATGCCATCATCTCTCATCTCAACTGGGTCTGCATTTTCTTGGGCTTCCATAGCTTTGGTTTGTATGTCCACAATGACACCATGCGTGCATTGGGTCGCCCCCAAGATATGTTCTCTGATACCGCAATTCAGTTGCAGCCTATCTTTGCTCAGTGGGTTCAAAACCTTCATACCCTTGCCCCCGGCGCTACTGCTCCAAATGCTCTAGCTCCTGCTAGCTACGCATTTGGCGGCGGCATCGTTGCGGTAGGCGGTAAGATTGCGATGATGCCGATCGCGCTAGGCACAGCAGACTTCATGGTTCACCATATTCATGCCTTCACCATCCACGTCACCGTGTTGATTTTGCTGAAGGGTGTGCTGTTTGCTCGTAGCTCTCGCCTAGTTCCCGATAAGGCAAACCTTGGATTCCGGTTCCCTTGCGATGGACCTGGACGCGGTGGTACCTGCCAAGTTTCAGGCTGGGATCACGTTTTTCTTGGTTTGTTTTGGATGTATAACTGCATCTCCATTGTGATTTTCCACTTCAGTTGGAAGATGCAATCGGATGTGTGGGGAACCCTTAACGCGGATGGTTCCGTAGCCCATATCGCGGGTGGTAATTTTGCTCAAAGCGCTATTACTATCAACGGTTGGTTGCGTGACTTCCTCTGGGCACAAGCGGCACAGGTGATCACATCCTATGGATCTGCTCTGTCTGCTTACGGTCTTCTATTTTTGGGTGCTCACTTTGTATGGGCATTCAGCCTAATGTTCTTGTTTAGTGGTCGCGGCTACTGGCAAGAATTGATTGAGTCGATTGTTTGGGCACACAACAAGCTAAAGGTAGCTCCTGCAATTCAACCTCGCGCTCTGAGTATTATTCAGGGTCGAGCAGTTGGGGTTGCTCACTACTTATTAGGCGGAATTGTGACCACCTGGGCATTCTTCCTGGCTCGCACACTTGCACTTGGCTAAGCGAGGAGAACACATTAAAATGGCAACCAAATTTCCAAAATTTAGCCAAGACCTCGCTCAAGATCCGACTACTCGTCGGATCTGGTACGGAATTGCAACAGCCCATGACTTTGAAAGTCATGACGGTATGACGGAAGAAAATCTTTACCAAAAGATCTTCGCTTCCCACTTTGGTCATATCGCCATCATCTTTCTATGGACTTCTGGCAGTCTGTTCCACGTAGCGTGGCAAGGCAACTTTGAACAGTGGATCAAAGATCCTCTGAATATCCGTCCCATCGCCCATGCGATTTGGGACCCTCAATTCGGCAAAGCCGCAGTTGAAGCATTTTCTCAGGGTGGGGCTTCTTACCCTGTAAATATTGCTTACTCTGGTGTGTACCACTGGTGGTACACCATTGGAATGCGAACCAATGGCGACTTGTACAGTGGAGCGATCTTTCTACTGATCCTGTCTTCTTTGTTCTTGTTTGCAGGTTGGCTTCACTTGCAGCCTAAGTTTCGTCCTAGTTTGGCTTGGTTCAAGAACGCTGAGTCTCGCCTTAACCACCACTTGGCTGGTCTGTTTGGGGTTAGCTCTCTAGCTTGGGCAGGTCATTTGATCCATGTGGCGATTCCTGAAGCTCGTGGTCAGCATGTGGGTTGGGATAATTTCCTATCGACATTGCCTCACCCGGCTGGATTGGCTCCGTTCTTTACGGGCAACTGGGGTGTTTATGCCGAAAATCCTGATACAGCTAGCCATCTATTTGGTACGGCTCAAGGATCTGGAACAGCTATCCTGACTTTCTTAGGTGGCTTTCATCCCCAAACCGAGTCTCTCTGGTTGACGGATATGGCGCACCATCATCTAGCGATCGCAGTCCTATTTATCATCGCGGGACACATGTACCGCACGAACTTTGGGATTGGTCATAGCATCAAAGAGATGATGGATGCTAAAACATTCTTTGGTAAACCCGTTGAAGGTCCATTCAACATGCCTCACCAAGGCATTTATGAAACCTACAACAACTCCTTGCACTTTCAACTAGGTTGGCATCTGGCAGCGTTGGGTGTGATCACATCCTTGGTGGCACAGCACATGTATGCGATGCCTCCCTATGCCTTTATCGCGAAGGATTTCACCACTACGGCAGCGCTCTACACTCACCACCAGTACATTGCTGGATTCCTGATGGTGGGGGCTTTTGCTCACGGTGCGATCTTCTTAGTTCGGGATTACGATCCTGAGCAAAACAAGGGCAATGTGTTGGCACGGGTGCTGGATCACAAGGAGGCGATTATCTCCCACTTGAGTTGGGTGTCCCTTTTCCTTGGCTTCCACACCTTGGGTCTGTACGTTCATAACGATGTAGTCGTTGCCTTCGGCACCCCTGAGAAGCAAATCTTGGTTGAGCCTGTGTTTGCACAGTTCATTCAAGCCTCTCACGGTAAGCTGCTGTATGGCATGAACACGCTGCTGTCAAATCCTGATAGTATTGCGACCACCGCATGGCCTAATTACGGTAACGTATGGCTACCTGGTTGGTTGGATGCAATTAACAGCGGCACCAACTCTTTGTTCCTTAGCATTGGTCCTGGCGATTTCTTGGTTCACCATGCGATCGCGTTGGGTCTTCACACCACCACATTGATCTTGGTCAAAGGTGCGTTAGATGCTCGTGGTTCTAAGTTAATGCCCGATAAGAAAGACTTTGGCTACGCCTTCCCGTGCGATGGTCCGGGTCGTGGCGGTACGTGCGATATCTCAGCTTGGGATTCGTTCTACCTCGCGATGTTCTGGATGTTGAACACCTTGGGCTGGGTTACTTTTTACTGGCACTGGAAGCATTTAGCGCTTTGGTCTGGTAATGCTGCGTCTTTCAATGAGGGTTCAACCTATCTAATGGGCTGGCTCCGTGATTACCTGTGGCTCTACTCAGGTCCATTAATCAACGGCTACAACCCATACGGCATGAATAACCTGGCAGTCTGGTCATGGATGTTCCTCTTTGGACACCTGGTTTGGGCAACAGGCTTTATGTTCTTGATCTCTTGGAGAGGCTATTGGCAAGAGCTGATCGAAACCTTGGTTTGGGCACATGAGCGCACTCCTTTGGCGAACTTGATTCGTTGGAAAGATAAGCCTGTGGCAATGTCTATTGTTCAAGGTCGGGTTGTAGGTTTAGCTCACTTTACGGTGGGTTACGTCTTAACTTACGCTGCCTTTGTCATTGCCTCAACAGCCGCGAAATTTGGCTAGTGCCAAATTAGCTCTGTAGGCAATTCATGAAAAAAATCCCCTACCTTACTGGGTGGGGGATTTTTTATGATTTGACCTCTATTGCTTCTTCGCTTGAATAATAATGTGGTGAGCAAGACCTCTTTCAGTCGAGGTATAACTCGTGATACAAACAACCTAAAAATGGATGAATGGATGAAAAGCAAAGTGACTAAACTATCAACTAAATTGTTTGCTGTCTTAGTTGCTGCTGTTGCAGTGGCGCTGGTTTGTCTACACCCGCTGGGCACAAAGACTGCTTTATCCCAAATGCCAGACATATCACTCGATCAGCAAACTCTAATTGCGACGGCAGCCGCTCCCCCGGCACTCATTCCTGCAAAACTGGGAGGAAAACCAGTGTATGTACTTTACGTGACTCGTGCTGAAGATACGGTACTGGTGCGTTGCTATCCTGGGTATCAGCCTGCGATCGCAGTACGAGCAATGAGTGGCAAAACTGGCGCAGATGCCCAGAAAGAAGGGGTGATGACTTGTAAACAGAGTGGTTAGGATCTGCACGCTAGAGTTAGATTCCTACCATTGACAATGCAATATCGAACCCTAAAACAGCCTGCCCGTTGTTAGAAATTAAGGCTTCGCTATTAGGAAAATATTTTTTCAAAAAAATCCCCAGCGTTTTTAACGTGGGAAAGTTCCATTGTGCTTGGCAACGAGGACAACCATTGCGATCTATTTCAGAAATTTGAAGCTGGTAGCGCCCTTGAGGATGAGTGCTGCCGTGAAACCGAATGGTGTGTCGAAACTGGGAACTCATATCAATCAACTTTCTATCTAGAGGCTTATATCTTTATCTTCTTAGAGTTCTCTATGTTTGAAAGTGAGTCTAGACAATGGTTTCAATTGACCTTAAGCGTGTTATTGAGTGAGATGAATGCACCTTTTGATTGACGCAAATCACAAGGATGCAGCTTCATAAAAAATCAGGTGTTGAAGGTTTAACTTTCAACACCTGATACTTTTGAATCTCCTTATTTGGATTGCTTTAAGCGTCGTTTCGCGCTTGACGAGCCATTTCTAGCAGACTTCCCCATCGCTTCTGAAACTGTTTAGCAGTAAGTTTAAGAGTCTTGGCAATTTCAGCATCGTCCATCTGAGCTTGCTTTAGTTGCAACATCTGGCGTTGTTCGGGGGTGAGGCGATCGAGAAAACTATCCCATTGAGAAGTTGCCATGCCCAAGTTTTGATCAAGGTCTGCGCCCAGCCATTGATGCACCAGTTTCCAATTACGGGAAAGGGTAAATTTTTCGACATGATATTTGAAGCGCTGCTGCAAGTAGTCGCGTTGACGGGGGGTGAGTCCCAAAATATCGTCAATTTCGGGGGCTGACATATCTTGTAGTTTCAGCACAAGATAATCTACGCAGTCAGTTTGATCTTCCGATTCTAAATACTGAACCAGTTCGGAAATCACGCGATCGCGCAATACTGCCTCGGAAGAATCGACCGTATCAGACACCATCCGTTCCCGTAGCTGCTGCACGATGGGCATCCGGTTATGCATTTCTGCGTCTTCACCCCGCGCTGACTCTAGCGCTTGTTCGATATCTACCGAGACTTCGATGGGTTGACGTTGCCCAAAACGCTGCGATCGCAGCACAATTAGCTGCTGATTTTGTCCGGCAGGTAAGGAAATACGACGCTTCGCGTATTGTTCCGTAAATGCCATATACTCTGCAAGTTCCAGTCGGCTCCGAGGTTGATAGGTTTCTGGCAACACATTCTCACGCCGAAATGCTTTGAGTGACTCGGTATAAAATCCTTGCAAAAAATCTTCAATTAGGGTGTATCGTGCCTGAAAACCAAGCTGCATTCGAGCCGGAGCCACATAGCGATAGACTATCGAAGCTAAGGTGCTGTGCAGTTCAGTCCGCCCCCGTTGGGAGCCAAGCTGATAATAGTTAATACATTTTTGTAAGCGATGACGAGCTAAAGAAAGCTGCCAAGACTGCGCTTGCCCAGAGGCTTGAATCCGTCCACTTTTTTGGCAAACTCGCTCAACTTCAGCCGCAATCCGTCCGGCTAAGCTCTCTACACTACCATTGAGTTTACTGACTTCTTCTCGAAATTCTTGCGCTAATATTTGAACGAGCGCAGGCTGATCGAGAAAATGAACGGCTGTTGGCGGAGCGATAGAACCATTTGGATGATTGCGTTGGATCGATTGGGACTGATCGGAGATCGCACGAGGCTCTGATTGGGCAGAATAAGTAGAAACCGATCGCGCACAAGGGGGAGGAGACTCAATATTCATGGCTTGGTAATGCACACTTAGGGGAGTTGTTAAGACAGAAGAAGCCTTAGGTTTCCGCTGCTCTTGTTTTTTGACGTTTTGCTCGGCAACTGTCATAACTATCTACACACTCAGATTTGTGAATTACGGGTTCGCTTTGGGTGAGTCTGTGGCACTTCTTATCAGGCGACACACAAAAAGAAATGAACTTCCTTGTTAAGTGGGTGCATGTCGCTGCAAAGCTCTCAAACACAAGAGAAGTAGGCAAGATAATCCTCGCCATTTCTCTTGGATGGCGCGAATCCACTTTTGACAGTAAACAGTTGACAAGCTGCTTTAGACTGATCGGCTCCTCAACGAAGCCTGCTATGCACTAGCTAGTTTGGGGGTAGCTATCCGGATATTTATGACGATAGATAGATGAAAAAAGTTCATTCTGTTATGGGAGTCTCGGAAATCCTAAATTTGCAGGGTTTCATCAGCGTCCGGTACTAGTCCACAGTTCTGCGGCTTCCCATCCAAGACCCTTACGAACTAGCGCAGGTTCCTCACTGCTCAAATCTAAAATTGTGGATACCTCATAGCCCGGTTCTTGCTCATCGTCCACAATCACGTCCACCAGTTTATCTAAACAGTCGAATAAATCTAAGCGGGATGGATACTCGATCGCGTTTTGGTTGCGATCAGAACCGTCTTCTACAACATGGGCAGAGGTCGAAATAATTGGGTTGCCCAAGCCCTCTAGAAGTGCCTGACAAATGGGGCGATCGGGCACGCGAATTCCTGTGGTGCGGCGCTTGGGACTCATCACTAGCTTAGGAACCAGCTTGGTAGTCGGTAACAGGAAGGTATAAGGGCCAGGAATCAATCGCCGCATAATTCTGTAGGCTTCGTCACTGACGATCGCATACTGGGCAATATTCGACAAAGATGAACACAAAAATGTCAGAGGTTTATCATTGGAAAGTTGTTTAATTTGCCTAACCCGTTGTATTGCACTTTTAGAGTTCAAATCGCACCCGATCGCATACACCGTATCTGTCGGATACAGCAGCACTGCCCCATCTTTTAGCGCTTTGATAATAAGGTTTACTGTTCGGGCTTGAGGATTCTTAGGATGAAGCGTATGAAGAGTTGCCATGATAGAAAAGTGCAGATTAAATAATTCAGACTTAAAAACTTAGAATATTCCCCGTGGAAACGCTACGAGAACCAAACTTGTCTAAAACGCCAATGACCAAAATTGCTTACTTACAATGCCCGACAGGAATTGCTGGAGATATGTGCCTGGGTGCGCTTGTAGATTTGGGTGTGCCGATAGCCTATTTAATTGAGCAACTGGGGCACTTGGGAATTTCACAGGAATACAAACTGTGGACGGAATCGGTTGATCGCAATGGGCAACGGGCGACAAAATTTCATGTCGATCTAGTGTTTGAATCAGGGGCCGTGGTGAACCCAGATGAGTTTGCGACGTTTGATTCACATCCTCATCACGTCCATTCTGCTACAGAAGGGAGCGTTTCCAAGAATTTAATTGCAGACCAGCCTCACAATCATTCTCATGCTCATAGCCATTCTCATGCTCATAGCCATTCTCTCATCGAGGATTCAGCCCATCCGCATCCCCCCATTCGCCACCTACCAGAAATTGAACGGCTAATTCTGGCGGCGCAGCTACCTGCCCAGGCAAAAGCTTGGAGTTTGGCGGTGTTTCGGCAATTGGCAGCCGCAGAAGCCGCCGTGCATGGAGTGCCAATCGAGCAGGTACATTTTCATGAGGTGGGCGCAACGGACGCGATCGTCGATATTGTGGGTACTTGCTTAGGTTTGGATTGGCTAGGAATCGAAGAACTGCACTGTTCCGCTTTACCCACGGGTGGAGGCACGATTCGAGCCGCTCATGGACGAATGCCCGTACCCACTCCGGCAGTGCTGAAACTGTTTGAAATGCGCCAAGTTCCGATTTATTACAACGATATCGATCGCGAACTGGTCACCCCCACCGGAGCCGCGATCGCCACAACGTTAGCGACTCACTTTGGTTCCCCTCCCACAATGACTCTGCATAAAGTAGGTTTGGGGGCAGGGACTCAAAATTTGCCTATCGCGAATGTGTTGCGGCTATGGGTCGGGGAACAGGGAACCTCAAACCTCAAACCTCAAACCTCAAACCTTCACTCTGCTTTTTCTGCTGAAACTCGACACCTAGCCCCTAAAACCTTCCCTTCTACTGAAATCATCACTGTTTTAGAAACTCAAATTGATGATTTAAATCCTCAAGCGATCGCTTATGTGATGGAGCAATTGCTGGCGATGGGAGCATTGGATGTGTTCACTCAAGCGATCGCAATGAAAAAATCTCGGTTGGGAACGCTGCTGACGGTGATCTGTCGGGCTGGAGATGAGGATGCTTGTGAAGCAATGATTTTTCGTGAAACCACGACGTTGGGAATTCGGCGATCGCAGCAACAGCGCCAAATCTTACCGCGAGAAATCCAGGCTGTGCAAACAGACTATGGCACAGTGCGAGTAAAAATTGCTTGGGCAGAAGGACGCGATCGCGCTCCAACTAACGTACAGCCCGAATATGATGACTGTGCCCAAATCGCCCATCAGCAACATATTCCTTGGCGGGAAGTGCATCGGGCAGCCTTAGAAAAATGGCAGCAGCAGATTAAGGAATAGGAAGAGACTTACTGTGAATCGCCTTCTGTTCAAACAATTGGCGTGGGTTGGCAGCGTTTTAGTCACAAGTTTTTTGATCGGTGCGATCGCGCTTTTTGGGCTGACTCGCCCATCGTTCAAAGTGATAAAAACCTGGGAAAAGCCTAATGCTTCTATGTACCTGACCGTATATGAAAGCGATACGGACTGGCGTGGTTTTCCCTTAAATGTTCAACCTCGCTATGGCATTTACGTGGGGAAGACGAGTGGTACGCCATCTTACGGACATTTTGTCGATATGTCGTTTTACGGATTACTGGAACAAACCGATTCGATCCGCCAATCTAGAGTGGAGTGGTCAGATCAAGGGGTAACCCTGCAACAGCCTTCTGGTCATGTGTTATTTATCCCCAAAGCCATGTATGAGGGCGGACGATAATAGGCAGTTAGGGATACGAGCAGGTTACTGATTTGGCAGCGCGTAAACATCGCGACCACGTCCCAGGGAATATTTAAGCGAGTGGGCAAAATCTTTGCTGCACAAGGCGACAAAGCTGATGATTGCCAGGGATGAAATACCTGCGGCAACTCCAAATAGTCCCCGATAGCCGATCTCCTCTGCAAAGTAACCCATCATCGGACCGGCGATCGCCATGCCACAGTCAAATCCAGCTAAGCACAGCCCAAATACGCGACCGCGTTCATGAGGTTCCGAGCGATCCGCCGTCAGTACAATCATCATTGGAATGAAAATGCCGCTACCGGCTCCTTCCAAAAAACCAGCCAAGAGAAACTCAGGCGCACTGTGGGCACGCCACAGTAGCAGCATGGCGACGGTATAAAGCAGTAGGCTAATGGTAATAAAGCGTCCCCGTCCATGGCGATCGGAGGCGCGACCCGTTAGCAGCCTCACCCCAAAACTGGCGATCGCCGCAGCGGTATAAAACAAACCAGCATTTAAATTCACACCTGTTTCTTGAATGTAAAGCGGCACAAATACGACTAAAGTACCAAACGCAATGCCAATTAAAGACAGCACCAAGGCAGGAACTCGTAGACGAGGATTCCACAAAAATTTCCAAAAGGGAATCGCGTGAACCTGTTGAGAAGCAACAGACGGAATTAGTGCAACCGGAGGCGCTTTAATTTGGGTGGCACACAAAATTCCGCCAAAGCCCAATCCCGCAGAGAACAAAAACAAGGGCGTGTAGCCTGCCCATGCCTGTAAAAATCCCCCGATCGCGGGTCCTAATGCTACTCCAATCGGATTCACTAAGGTCATGTAACCCAGCACTTCGCCCCGATTGTGAGGAGGAGCCAGATCCGTCACTAACGCACTAAAAGCCGTGGTGAATGCGGCAATGCTCAAGCCATGAAAAGCACGAATGGTAAATAATAGAGGAATGGATTGAGTCATCAGGTAGCCTAGAGGGGCGATCGCCACAGCCACCAGCCCAATCATCAGCACTCCAGTACGGCTTTTTTGATCGGCTCTGCGTCCTAACCAAGGGCGAAAAACCAGCAACCCAATGGCAAAGGCTCCCATGACAACACCCACTTCGCGATCGCTGGCTCCTCCCTGCTTGATATAGGGAGACAGGGTTGGCAGCAGGGATGCCAAACTTGCCCAAAACAACAGCCCAGATGCAAACAAAATCACCAGATTACGGCGTTGCTCTGGCTGAAGGGTTTGAAATACTTTCAATCGGATAACCTCTGCGATCGCTTACTTCAATGATGAAGATATTTGAATTCTTTGGCTATCCTCCGATTGGACAGAAAGCATGGCGACAACCGTAGAATCTATTCAGGTAACACGCTGAATTATGGTTGGTAAGTCGCTTCATCGTATGTTTGTATCGCTTGCCACATTGGGGTCGGCTGATTCATACTGGGCTAGACAACTTTTGTATTCTCGTCCCGTTTAAACTATGCGATCGCTTGTCTTATCTCTCGCTTTTCTGTGCTTAGGAAGTCCCGCTATTGCCGCGACCTGCGAGGAAAGCTTTCAGAAAAAAGGCGACTTTCTCAACGGTGCTGCCTTTGCTGCGCGGGTTCAAGTGGAGGGGGGAACGGTAGAGAAAGCCTTGTCCCAACTGCGACCCATCTTAGCCCGTGATGGCATCAAGACAATCAGCGTTGATGTGAATGCGGGAACGCTGAACGCTGAAAATCCTGCAACGATGTTTCAGCGGGCTTTGCCGATCGATGTGTTTGCATCAATGGACGGCACTCTGTTAAACGTTGAAATGGTCTTCACCCTTCCAAGTGGCGTGACCGCACGCAGGGAAACTGTAAAGAAACACCTGTGTGCTGCGCTCAATCAATTGCTGCCCAAACAGAACGCGGCAACCGTTCCACCTGTAAAGGATGATTCTACTGCCATTGAGATCGAGGCAGGCACCCTAGCTAAACAGGTTAAGGAGTCGGCAGATAATCCTGCCCGCCTGCGATTGAATTTTATCGGTAAAACTTTTCGGCTGAATGGAAAAGTGCTAGGCATCAAAGAGAGTGATGGTTCCTACACGGTATCGTTCGACAGCATTCAACCGAGCACTGCTAACGTTCCCGCAGAAAAAGCAAATCGAATGACGGTTTTGTGTACGATGGCAAAAAATCAAGATGCCGCCGTTGCAGCATTACAGACAAATCAACCTGCTACCTTAGTAGGACGCTTCCAACGGTTTGATAGCGAGGTAAATACCATTCAGTTACAAGACTGCATAGGGCGCTAATAACTCAAGTTGCCAGTTAGAAGCGGCAGCAGACGGAAAACAAATAACATCTCTCCAAGGTCTTGTTGCACCTGGAGAGAATAAAAATGATTGCTGAAGTTATAGCGGTTTACGCCATCACCGATGACCTGCTCAAAGAGATCGGACATCGAGAGGATAAGCGCGATGTTCATCTAGATGCGTTTTCATTTCTGCCTCCAGGCAGCGTTCCACCAAGGCTTGAGTCAATTGTTTGAGAATGCGACCATCTCCCAGTAAACCTTCTGGTTTCTCAGAGCCTTGAAGCAATTGGTCAAGCAGTTCGGGTTGAAAGGTCATCATGATTTTGTCTCAAGCTCAGTAGCTCATTAGAGCTTAACTTCTGACCTTTGACACAATCTAACTTGTAATTCCAGTTCTCAGTTCTCACTATCAACGTCTGCATTAAAAAGCTCTGACCTCAACACTCTTCCAACTCTTGCATCACGATCAACACCGAAAAAATCTCCTGATCGTCTAGTCGTTTCAATTGCAGACAATGGCACTGGAACTCCCGATACTGTACAACAACGACTGATTGATCCCTCTTTTACTACCAAAGAGGTTAGTAAAGGTACGGGCATGGGATTATCGGTTAGCTACCAGATCGTTACCGAGCAACATCATAGGTCTCTGGAATGCTTTTCTGCACCCGGACAAGGGCAGAATTTCAGATTGAGACTCCGATTTCTCAAGGCTCCACTTGAGGTAGCTTTAAGAAATCAGCATGGGCAGTCGCCTGTTGTCAAAAATAGACTTTAGCTAAGGAATGCGATCGCGTACTGGTGATACCGAACAAGTAATTCGACCCTGCCGCCTTTGGCACCTCTCTTTATCAAGGGGATATTGGGGAAAGTTCGATCTGCCGTCTTTTCCAATTGAATGGGTATGACATATTCCCGCAGGACTCAATATTGTGCGTCAAAGTCCTAACCTATACACAGCTATATTGATGGTCCATCATGTCTTTTTGGATCTTTCTTTTGCTTTTTTGATCCATCAGATTCCGCTTTTGGCTTTTTGGATTCTTTATTACTCTTCCTTTCTTTTGCCACGCTGGTTCTCTACTTTTTTTGATCTAATCACATTTTCTCAGACCCAAGGATCTTAATTGAGTTTTTTAATCAGGTCAATGTCCCATAATCTATCCGCTTTTACTCTTTTTCATCTTCTAAACTAGCAATTTCCGGTTCGAGAAAATCCATCTAATGCCTCTGAAGCCTTGTGCTCCTGAAATTCACCGATTTCGTAAGGTCTCAGTCTACCAGCGCTTTCTAATCAACCAAGAAGATTTTCCTAGGCTACTTTAAGCGCAACTTTCATCGCTTGGTTTCGGGGTTCGGTAGTCCTAAAAATGTGTAGACAATTCGCAACATGGGTGCGATCTCAGCCTCATTCAGTAGCCGCAGCCGAGTCTCTTCAGGAACGAGGCTGGCAACTGCGGTCGAGACCCTAGGATTTTCCTGTTTCACGCACTGCATCCGCGCCAACGTCAGTGATGACCGGGGGGGCAGTGAAAGATTGAATTTGAATTGGCTCCCAATCCCACCAAGGTTGAGAAAGTCGCACAAGGGAAAACAGGATTTGTGGTCGTGGTAACCCGTTGGGTGATTGAGCGATCCAATGATTCGATGGAACGCTGTAAGAGTTTAGGCAAGAACTTTGAGAGAACCCTGGACAAGGCTGCTGCCAAAGTTAATCTTTGTTTCATTCGCTTGATACTCAAACAGCTAACAGCAAATTAGATGTCAAATAGGCTCTATGGAAGCACTGCTAAATTCTAGATGAGTTTCAAAATTCATCAGATTCATTGAACTGCTCTTTTGATAAAAAGTAGAACTTAGCAATAAATTTTCTAATAAGTAGTGTTGTAGGGGTGATCCCATTTTGGTAAGATAAACTTAACGGTAGTATTAAATACTTAATCGTCAGAAAGACTTGCCTGAAAGATTCGCATCTGGCTGGCTGTTAGATCTTCGTAATGAGCGATCGCATTTTATTAGATAGCAAGAATCGCTCTAATTTGCAAACTTTGCATTAGACGAATCTTTAGTAGATAACCCTTTTGTTAGAGGAAACTATGACCAGTAAGCCAGACCGCGTGGTAATGATTGGCGTTGCAGGAGATTCAGGATGCGGAAAGTCCACCTTTCTGCGCCGATTAGCAGACCTGTTTGGAGAAGAGTTCATCACGGTGATCTGCTTAGACGATTACCACAGTCTGGATCGAGTGCAGCGCAAGCAAACGGGTATCACTGCTTTGAACCCCAAAGCGAACAACTTTGATTTGATGTATGAGCAAATTAAAGATCTGAAAGACGGCAAATCTATTAATAAGCCTATTTATAATCATGAAACTGGCTGCCTTGATGCGCCCGAAATGGTTGAACCCAATCATATTGTGGTGATCGAAGGGCTTCACCCTTTATATGATGAGCGTGTGCGGGGTTTGTTAGATTTTAGTGTCTACCTCGATATCAGCGATGAGGTGAAAATTGCCTGGAAGATCCAGCGCGATATGTCTGAAAGAGGTCACACTTACGAGGATGTATTAGCAGCAATCAACTCGCGTCGCCCTGATTTCACTGCCTATATTGATCCTCAGAAAGAGTTTGCAGATGTGGTGATTCAAGTTCTGCCGACTCAACTCATTAAGGATGATCAAGAGCGGAAAGTCCTCCGGGTGCAAATGATTCAGCGCGACGAAGTTGAAGGTTTTGAACCCTCTTACCTGTTTGATGAAGGCTCTACAATTGACTGGATACCTTGTGGGCGTAAGCTGACTTGTTCTTATCCTGGTATTCGGATGCACTACGGTCCTGATGCTTATTATGGACATAGTGTTTCTGTGTTGGAAGTGGATGGTCAATTCGATCGCTTAGAAGAGGTGATCTACATTGAGCAGCATTTAAGCAATACCTCAGCTAAATACAACGGTGAGCTTACAGAGTTGCTATTAAAACACCGCGATTATCCCGGCTCTACGAATGGAACTGGATTGTTTCAAGTGTTGACAGGGTTAAAGATGCGTGCAACCTATGAGCGTTTGACTGCGGGTCAAGCAAAGATCGCTGCCCAGGTTTAGTTATAGGTATTGGATGCAGAGCAAAGTCATTAAAAGCTTGTTTCTGCATCTCTCATCTACCGCTACAAGTGAGGCAAGTGAAAAATTAGTAGATTCGATAGTTCTCAAAAGAAATCCTGGTTGATTTGCAAGTCAGCTTGGTCCCTGATTTCCGATACTATTCTCTTAAGACTCTTAGACAAATTTTAGAGTTGAATAGGTTTTAACAATTTGTTTGGTGTTGACTGCTCATTAGGAATTACTGGCTATGACTACTGACAATACGGCTGGAGCAAATGATGGCGGAACAAAGGCAACAACTCAGAAGGCTTCCCGCTCGACGAAAGCTGTAGCGCCCAAATCAACCGGGACTAATGAGCAGGCAGTTGAGACGGATACCCTTAAAGTAACTGGTGAAGATGTTATGAGTGCTGATGATATGGTTAAGTTGCAAGCTCCTTCCGCTCAAGATAAGGCAAGCAGTCAATCGGCGATCACGATACATCACGATCACGTCGCTGCGGATGGTCCATTGATGTCTAGTGAATTTGATATTGCTGAAACAATTTCTTCTGCTGGCATTCGCCCGATTGAAGCTAGCCATCTAGATTTAGCAGGTTCTTTTATGAATGGTCGCCCGATCGCAACGAGTAGCTTAACCGTATATGACATGCTTCCGGGCGATCGCCCAATTTTCAATAGCGACATCAAAATGGTAGAAGGGCTGATGTTAATGAACCGCCCGGTGATGGCAAGCAACCCTGATTTGATGCAAGGCTCTCTGCTGCCGGGTGGTCGTCCCATTGCCTCCAATCAAAACGTTGATCCTGAGCCAGCAGCCCTAATGGGATACCTCGATTAGTTCTTAAAGCCAAATTGCGTTTGGTTGAAAGGGGATGTTCCATAGACAGCATCCCCTTTTTTAGGATCAAAAAATGCTAGTCAGTCTTACGTTATGCATTATCTAAGGCTGCAATTCCAGGTAATTCCTTGCCTTCCAGCAGTTCTAAGCTGGCACCCCCGCCCGTAGAAATATGGCTCATTTGATCGGCTAAGCCGGCTTTTTCAACCGCTGCAACCGAGTCGCCGCCGCCAATGATGGTAGTGGTTCCAGTTTTGGTCAAGCCTGCCAATGTGTGCGCGATCGCGTCTGTGCCCACGGCAAACTTAGGAAACTCAAACACGCCCATGGGACCATTCCAAATCACCGTCTTCACGTCTCCTAGCGCAGCTTGGAATACCTTCACCGAATCGGGTCCGATATCCAACCCCATCCAGCCATCGGGAATGCTGTCCACGCTCACCGTCTGGGACTCTGCATCGGGCGCAAACTTGTCAGCAACTATCACATCAGTTGGCAGAAGCAGTTCCACGCCTTTTTCCTTGGCTTTTATTTCAAGAGTTCTCGCCAATTCCAAAAACTCTTCCTCCACCAACGATTTACCCACACTCAAACCACGAGCTTTGTAGAAGGTGAAAATCATGCCGCCGCCGATAAATAGCTTGTCTACCTTATCGAGCAGCGCTTCAATCACCGTGATTTTGCTGGAGACTTTGGAGCCGCCAATGATCGCTGCCAAAGGACGAACCGGAGCATCTACCGCCGCTTGCAAATACTTCAGTTCTTTTTCAATCAAAAGCCCAGCCACCGATGGCTTCAGATAGTGGGTTACGCCTTCCGTGGAAGCATGGGCGCGGTGAGCTGTCCCAAAGGCATCATTCACATATAAATCAGCAACAGAGGCAAGCTGTTTGGCAAATTCTGGGGTGTTTTTCTCTTCTTCAGGATGGAAGCGAACGTTTTCTAAGAGCAACACATCGCCATTGTTCAGTGCCGCCACTTTTGCTGCAACGTCATCACCAATGCAGTCATCGGTTTTGACCACAGGTTTGCCCAACACTTCAGAAAGGCGATCGCCCACAGGAGTTAGCCGAAATTTGTCCGTCACCCGTGCCGCAAAATCATCGCCCTTCGGACGACCAAAATGACTCGCTAGAATTACTTTTGCACCGTTAGAAGTGAGATATTGAATAGTAGGCAGAGCCGCACGGATGCGCGTGTCATCTGTAATCTTGCCGTGATCATCCACAGGCACGTTGAAATCTACGCGAACCAAAACGCGCTTGCCAGATAAATCAGCGGACGATAAGTTTGCTAAAGTCTTTTTGGACACCGAACCAACCTCCTGAATCAGTCTTCTGCTCAATCCATATTTTTTCATGATTTGGGACACTCAGCGGAGGAAGTCAAGGATTAGGGGACAAGGTGTCAGGGTTCGGGTGTCCAGTGTCAGATAAAAATTGCCCTATTTACCCTCTACCCATTCTTTCTAACTTTTCACCTCTTTACTTTTTTGGAGATAACGGGAATGTTTGAGACTGTACTTTTTCCGATTGATCAGAGTCGTGAATCGCGGCAAGCAGCCGAAACTGTGGCAAAAATTGTCAGTTTTCACAAGAGCCGCTTGATTATTTTGTCGGTTGTGGAAGAGGCAGAAGCAGGTGCTTCAGAAGTGATGTCGTCGCCAGAGGCGATCGCGGAACTGCTAGAAAGCGCAAAAAATATGTTCTCTCAGCAGGGCATTCAATCGGAACTGCTGGAACGGGAGGGTAAACCTGCTTTCACTATTTGCGATGTGGCGGATGAAATTGAAGCCGACCTGATTGTCATGGGCTGTCGTGGCATTGGGCTAACCGAAGAAGGCGCAGCAGACAGTGTGACTAATCGAGTGATTAACCTGTCTCCTTGCCCTGTACTGATTGTGCCCTAAAGCAGGTTTTAGGTTTCAGCTTTTAGGTTTCAGGAGCAAAATGCTTCAAATCTAAAGTTCTGGATTAGTCACGTTCTTCACAAAAACTCCATCCGCTTACAACACAAGCCCTCCACACTTTGCTCCTTATTCTTCCACGCACCCGCCCCCCTGTCACCTGCCCTCTGACGCCCGACACCTGCTATCCTTGGCTGTGAGATTCTTGAGGTAACAGGCATGGCTTGGCAGCGCCCCGACGGTCGGCAAGCAAATCAACTCCGTCCAGTCAGTTTCGAGCGACAGTTTACCCGATTTGCGGCGGGGTCTGTGTTGGCACGGTGTGGGGATACTCAGGTACTCTGCACGGCGACAATTCAATCTAAAGTTCCCAAGTTCTTAACGGGTAAGGGGCAAGGCTGGCTGACGGCAGAATATCGAATGTTGCCGACTGCAACCAGCGATCGCCAAGAGCGCGAATTTATGCGCCTGTCGGGGCGAACCCAGGAAATTCAGCGATTAGTAGGGCGAAGCCTGCGATCGACGCTGGATATGGATGCCTTGGGAGAGCGCACTATCATCATCGATACAGACGTGCTGCAAGCGGACGCTGGAACCCGAACCATGGCAATTACGGGCGGGTTTGTGGCACTCAAAGACGCGATCGCCACACTGATACAAACTGGAGAGCTAGAGCGATCGCCCTTGATTCATCAAGTCGCCGCCATTTCCGTCGGCTTACTCGACAACGAACCTTTGCTCGATTTGAAGTATGAAGAAGACGTTGCGGCTGACACAGACTTTAATGTAGTTATGAACGAAAATCTACACCTGATTGAAGTGCAAGGCACAGCAGAGGCAGGTTCCTATAGCCGAAGGCAGCTTAATCAAATCTTAGATCTAGCAGAACTGGGCATCAAACAACTATTGACATTTCAACAACAAGCCTTTGAGTAGATACACCGTGCGAACCCTAACCTCTTAATTTGTATCCAAATATTGCTGTTTGTATTGTTATTTATGGATGGGTTAACTTCAGTTAAAGCGAGTGGTCTGTTTAGTCGTTGATGCTATTTTTTAAATAGACACAGAGAGGACTTGCAAACACTCTTTAAACCAACGGCTTTTGAGCCTGTGTCTCCCCTTTAAAAGCCACTACGCCCCTAGTTGAGAAAGTAGACAAGCTGTTGTAAGTTTTTCTCATATTGCTCTACTTTTCGTGATTGAAGATCACGTTTTTTAGCCGATTTAGATCGGATAGTTCTCACTGGAATTTCACAACTGATTACGTTTCATTTATCAGTTTTTTCCAAAAAGGAGGGAAGAAGTAAGGTGTTTTTCTCGCTGGCTTGGCGTAGGATTTCTGTAAACCCTTAGTTGCTAAAATTTATTTTGACATACCCTGACAGCCTGACAGCCTTTCTGTTGGGCTTCACCCGTTTAAACCAATATCACAATTAGGTCGATTGAAGAACCTAGCGGCAGCAACAACGGATAGTACACCGATTTTCGGTATCGCTGGCGGAAAAATAGACCCCCTGAATGAAGCGCGCAACTTTCAACCCGCACGGTCAGAACAGTGATGAATTTACAGAACAGTTTGAAGTATCTAGGATTGGCACTGGGTACTTTACTGATCGCTGCATTTCCTGGATTTGCTCAAAACTGCCAATTTGCCCGCATGAATACCGGTAATGTTGGCTCTTTGCTGGGTTTTAAAGGAACTTCGATTAGTGTTCGAGATGGGGCAAGCCATACTGCCTATGTTCGCCATATTGGCTATCCGGGCGATTGGGTAACCATCCTGGCAAAAACCTGTGATGACGAAGGATTCACTTGGTATCGGGTGCAATTTCAGAGATCGGGAGTGAAGGGCTGGATTCGTAGCGACTCTATCTTTGATATACGGGACTTAAAAATTTGAACGCTTGACTCACCCCATCAACACGGCTGACTTTTGATGGCTGCCGACGGTTGCCAAATTAAATTCAAGTTTTCTCATAGGCAGAGAATGGTGAGCGATAATTCAGGCGCGGTGATAGGAATTGCAAACTCGGCGATCGCGGGTGGAGTCAGGTAGCGTAATCAAACTTTTATTTTTATGGCGATCGCGACCCCTATGCGATCGCTCCCATAATCGTCGCAACAGGCTATTAAGCATAAATACTTAGCTATATATTCGTTGAGAATTTACCTAGGAAATTTATGGACTAATTTGTATAATTGATAGATAGTAAAGAAACGTAAACTCTGCTCATACTGTAGCAGCTCTGAATCTTTTTGATTGAGCTTATTTGGTATAGGGCTAGAGATATTCTTAAGCACTTTTATCCAATCTGGAGTTTTACCGTATGACCGTAGCACTGGGGCGCGCGCCTGCAAAACAAGGGCTGTTTGATGCTCTTGACGACTGGCTGAAACGCGATCGCTTTGTCTTTATCGGCTGGTCTGGCTTACTGCTCTTCCCCTGCGCCTACATGGCAATTGGCGGATGGCTAACCGGCACCACCTTCGTCACCTCCTGGTATACCCACGGACTGGCATCATCCTATCTTGAAGGCTGCAACTTTCTGACCGCAGCCGTTTCCACTCCTGCCGATAGCCTAGGGCATTCCCTGTTGTTCTTGTGGGGACCCGAAGCTCAAGGCGACCTGACCCGCTGGTTCCAACTCGGCGGCTTGTGGGCATTTGTTGCCCTCCACGGCGCATTTGCTCTGATTGGCTTCTGCCTACGCCAAATCGAAATCGCTCGGTTGGTCGGCATTCGCCCTTACAACGCGATCGCCTTCACCGGTCCGATTGCCGTCTTCGTCTCCGTCTTTCTAATCTATCCCTTAGGACAATCAAGCTGGTTCTTTGCCCCCAGCCTAGGCGTTGCTGGCATCTTCCGGTTTATCCTGTTCGTCCAAGGGTTCCATAACTTCACCCTCAACCCCTTTCACATGATGGGCGTTGCCGGGATTTTGGGCGGAGCATTGCTCTGTGCCATCCATGGAGCGACGGTGGAAAACACCTTGTTTGAAGATGGCGAAGGCTCCAATACCTTCACCGCCTTCTCCCCTACCCAAGCCGAAGAAACCTACTCCATGGTGACGGCGAACCGCTTTTGGTCGCAGATCTTTGGGATTGCATTCTCCAACAAGCGCTGGCTGCACTTCTTCATGTTGTTTGTGCCCGTCACCGGATTGTGGATGGCATCGATTGGCATCATTGGTCTAGCGCTCAATTTGAGAGCGTATGACTTTGTTTCTCAGGAAATCCGAGCCGCAGAAGACCCTGAGTTTGAAACGTTCTACACTAAGAACATTCTGCTCAATGAAGGCATTCGCGCTTGGATGGCTCCTCAAGACCAGATTCACGAAAACTTTATCTTCCCTGAAGAAGTCTTACCTCGTGGTAATGCTCTCTAAAGATTAGATTCGTTTTTCTTAAAAGCCTCTGTTGTAGTGACAGAGGCTTTTTTACAGGTTTTTTCGAGACGCTTTGCATGCTTAGCGACCGTTAAACGGCATGAGCAGGGGGCTTAAGCCCTTTGCTGGTAGAGCTTCTCAAGTTTTGAAGGGTACGGCTTAAATGACGATTAGCTTGTGGAGTTGTTCGCTACGATTTTTCAGCTATATTTTTCAGCCATGACGAGAGGATTCTTTTAGCCAGGTGAAGTGGAATGTGGCACCGCTACCTTCCTGGGAAGTAATCCAAATATTGCCACCCTCGGCTTCAACGATTCTTTTCACGATCGCCAAGCCGATTCCAGTACTTTCCTTGGTGTCGCGGGCTTCTAGAGTTTGAAAAATCACAAACACTTTAGTGTGATAGTTTGCATCAATGCCGGGTCCATCGTCTGCCACAGAAAATTCGTAAAATAAACCCTGTTCTTGAACAGAAATGGTGATCTGTCCATCGGGGCGATCGTGGTGTTTGATGGCGTTGCTGATTAGGTTGGCAAAGACTTGTCGCAACAGCATCACTCTGGTAATGAACGTCGGCAGGTTGGGCGCGATCGCGATCTTGAAGGTGGCAGGCGGCGCGAGAGAATCGATTACTTCTTCGAGCAGCATTTTCACAGAGACTTGTTCTAGCGGAGCTTGGGTGCGCCCCACGCGGGAGTACTCCAGCAACCCATTGATTAATGCTTCCATCCGATGAACTCGCCCCCGCAATAGCCCCATTTGGCGCTGGTTTTCAGCGGGAAGTTGCCCTTGCAGATCTTCTTCAATCCATTCCGAGAGATTAGCGATCGCTCTTAGGGGTGCCTTCAAATCGTGGGAGGCAACATAGGCAAACTGTTCTAACTCACGATTGCGATCTTCCAAGGTGACATTGGTTTGTGCCAGAACCGTTGTGATTCGAGTTAATTCATCGGCACGGAACTGAAGTTTTTCCTGGGATGCATGAACCTCAGTCATGTCGCGGATGATGGCAAGCAGTCGGTGATCGTCTAATTGCATATCACTCACCGAAATGGCGATCGGAAAGGTTGTTCCATCTTTCCGAATTCCGGAGGTTTGCCAAGCGCGCCCCGTTTGCACAAGCGGACTATCCATGACGCTTTGTTTGGCGTTGGTGTGTTGGTTGCGGGTGAGAGACTGAGCCTCAACTAATAACTGCTCAACTTCACGCCCAATCACTTCGTTAGGTGAATAGCCAAACATTTCACATGCCGTAGGGTTAAAGGTTTCAATTCGGCTATCTTCATTCAGGATAATCACCCCATCCACCACATTGGAAACAATGGCAGTTAACAATAAGCGGCTCTCACTCAAACGTTCTTCGCGATCGCGTAATTCTCGATCCAGTTGGCGAAACAAATAAAGGGATGCAACAAATCCTAATCCACTAATTGCCGCAGTGAACCAAATTGCCACAGAACTCACTTCCTGAATGGTTTCTCGCCGCTTCAGTAAATTATCTTTATAAATTTGTTCGCTCCGCTGTAGGGTTGACATGGAAGCGCGTAGAGCATCCATGTTGATTTTGCCCTGATAGAGCAAACGCTGGGTAGGAAACCCTGCGGCGGTAGACGTTTGCTGAGCATTGGTGGCAGCAATCACCTGTTGCGAAATGTCTAGGTTGCGCTGCACTAGTTGTTGAATTGTGTTGACTTCTACTAACCGCCCTGGCTTTTTTTGCTGTAATTGTTGTAGCCGCACGAGAGGGGTTTGATAGTCAACCAAAGATTGCTGATAGGGCACTAGAAAAGAGCGATCTCGGGTAGACACATAGCCACGCACACCCGTTTCTACATTAATTTGTTCAATCAGCAACTTATAGCTTTCCCTGAGTACTTCATCCGTAGATTCAATCTCTCGCCGGACACCGATTAAGACTTGCCGCGACCATGCCCATGAGATCACCGTGATCACCAGGCAAATTGCAGGAATGGCAACGACGATCGCACCGCGATGACGAATCGGTAACTTAGACCAACTGACCCACAATTTTTTGAGTGGAGTGCGTTTCATTGGGATATTCACAGTTCTAGGGTCGCATCTTTGGGCTGTTTGAGCCAGGTGAATCGAAAAGTAGTGCCTTGCCCCAGTTGAGATTCCACCCGAATTTGTCCGCCTTCGGCTTCAACAATTTTTTTGACAATGGACAAGCCTACACCCGTGTTTTCTTTGGAATCACGAGCCGCACAAGTTTGAAAAATGACGAAAATGCGATCGTGATACTCGGCGGCAATACCGGGTCCATCATCCGTAACGGTAAATTCGTAAAATGCGGCGCGATCGTGGGCAGTGATTGTAATGTGCCCATCCGTGCGATCGTGATGTTTGATAGCGTTGCTAATCAAGTTGGCAAATACTTGACGCAATAGGAGTTGTCGCGCTGGCAGGGTGGGCAAATCGGCAGCAAGCGCGATCGCAAAATTAGCGGGTGGATCAAGGGAATCGATCACCTCTTCCAGCAGGGCACTGACAGAAACGGATTCGATCGCGGCTTCAGTGCGCCCCACACGAGAATAATCTAGTAAGCCACTAATTAACGCTTCCATTCGCAGTGCCCGTTGGCGCAATAGCCCCATTTGCTGCTGATTTTCTGCGGGGAGTTGCCCCTGCAAGTCCTCTTCAATCCACTCGGCAAGGTTAGAAATTGCTCTGAGGGGAGCTTTCAAATCGTGAGAGGCAATGTGGGCAAACTGATCCAGTTCACGGTTGCGTTCTTCTAGCAGGGTGGCAGTTTGGACAAGCGCCCTGTTCAACTGCGCCATTTGAGCCGTTCGTCGCGCTACCCGATCTTCTAAGTCGGCATTCAGTTGATGAATTTCAGCTTCGGCTTGCTTACGCTGGGTAATGTCGCGTCCTTCGGGGATCAGCAGAACAATTTGCCCATTTTCATCTCGTAAGGGTTTAATTGAAAAATCGCAGATCACAATTTTGCCATCGGCTCCAGACAGTTCTACTTCATATCGGACAAATTCTCCAGTTGCGGCACGGGCGATCGCCTCACGTAACTGCACTCGAACATCGTGGGACGCTTGCCACCAAGGAGTTTCCCAAAACATCTGCCCAATCACTGAGGTCTTCACATCGCCAAACTTTAAAGCCGTTTGGTTTGCCTCACTCAGCCTGCCATCTGGTTCTAGCAGCCAAACGAACTGAAACGTTTGGTCGAAAATGGCACGAAATCGCCGTTCTTTTTCTTGTAATTCTTGCTCTGCCTGAAGGCGATCAGTGATATCTTGCTGCACGGCTACCAACACGGTGCCATGATCAGGATGCTCAAAAACGGTGGTGGTGGCTTCACACCAAAAAGGGGTGCCGTCCTTTTTGATGTTGTGGACGGTATAAGTGGCTTCGCCGTGGCTTTTCAATTGCTCAAAGATCCAATCTCGAACGGCTTCTGCTGCTGCCACACTCTGAGCACAGTTCACAATGGAAACTGGCTGACCGTTTAGCTCTCCTGGGGCATAGCCAAACATCTGCTCAAACTTGGGATTGGCATACACAATCAGTCCGTCGCCCAATCGCACTAAACAAATCCCTTCTGCCATATTGCGAGTAATCACCGTTTGCAGTTCTCGCTCCTGCTCTAGCTCGGTTTCAACTCGCCTCGCTTGACTGGCAGGGGTGCAGGTGCCCACCCATTCCACCACTGCGTTTGCGTCATCCAAAATAGGGCGACCTTTCACCACAAACCGCCGATGTGCGCCATCAACTTCCCGAAAGCGCAGTTCTACTTCAAACCCTTGTTCAGTGCTGATGGACTGTTGCCATTGCCGAAACGCGATCGCGCGATCGTCCGGATGAATCCAGTCAAACAAGCGCCACTCTAACGAATCGGCGATCGCAACACCCAAGGTTTCTGTCCAGGCAACATTGAGATAATTGATCGCACCCTGGGCATTGGCAATCCACATCATTTGCGGCAGCGCATCCAATAGCTGCTGATAGCGCCTGTTAGAATGTTGGGCAGAATCATATGAATTAGAAGCCGCGATACCCAACGCCTCCCCAGAGTTAGATTCATTCATGAGGCAAAGCCCAAACGCAAAATCCTGTTGCAAGCGACCTAATTTACATACTCTGCCACTGATTTGCCCACTGTTCCGCTCTCTTCAAGAAGGAAGGCAATCTAGCTCTCGCAGCTCTTCCCTAATGAGAGTCTTGGCAGATGTTTCAAAAAAAACTGCACGTTACCTTAGTTTTATAATTTTGGAGTTAAAAAAAACAAACAAAAACTAAAAGGTAGGCTTACCTTAACTCACTGCTTGAAAAGATTTCTTGCAGGCGCACTAGATTTCCTGCAAATATAAGCCGCTATATGGCAAACTGCATATACCTAATGGATGAACTTGCCAATAATTCCTCCAGTTATTTCAGGACTAATGCACTTACTCAGAGAACAAGGTGCTTAAGTGTTTAGTTCAGGCGCTTGAGCGAACTGATTGTGAGAATTTGCATAAGTCTCAGGGTGCAGTAATGGGCAGACGGTGAGCCACCCATCATTAAACGTGAAGCATTAATAAGAGACAAATGGCTGATATTGGGATTGTGTTAATTGAAGATCATGACCTGACCCGGTTAGGCTTGCGAACTGCCTTACAACGCCATAATTGCATTCGGGTTATAGGAGAAGCGGGCAACGCCAAACAAGGATTGATGCTGCTGCAAGATAAACAACCTGATGTTGCAGTAGTAGACATCGGTTTGCCGGATATGGATGGCATTGAGCTAACTCGCCAGTTTAAGCAATTCCAAGTAGAGACTAACAATTTTTCAACTAAGATCTTGATTCTGACGATGTATGACAGTGAAGACTCTGTGTTAGCCGCTTTTGGGGCTGGAGCCAATTCTTACTGTATGAAGGATATCAACATCGACCAGTTGGTGGAAGCCATCCAATCTACATCAGAGGGCAATTCTTGGATTGACCCAACGATCGCTAATATTGTGCTGCGCCAGATGCGTAAACCGATGACTGATCCAACCCAACCCAAAATGATCAAGATTGAGGCGGTTGAGTCGGCATATGAAGAAATTATGGACAACGTACAACTCACCGATCGCGAACTAGAGATTTTGCAGTTGATTGTGGAAGGTCAGAGTAATAACGCGATCGGTGAAACGTTGTTTATTTCTCTAGGCACGGTCAAAACCCATGTCCGCAATATTCTGAGTAAACTCTGTGCAGACGATCGCACTCAAGCTGCTGTACTTGCATTGAGATCGGGCTTAATTAGCTAGATGCAAAAGCAACAGTCTTCTAAATTCTTCTTTAATTTAGAAAGATTGAAGACTATCAATAAGCACGTCTTTAGATAGAGGAATATATCAGAGATGTAACATAAATTATTAGCTATGGAAGTGATTGTGGAAGAGTTCAAACAATACCTCTTCTACACAACACTAAAGATACACAACACCAAAAAGGGATAAAACCATGAGCGCTGAAGATAGATTAAAAGCCGTTGCAAAAAATGTTGAAGGCAAGGCTCAAGAGCTTTCTGGCAAGGTGACAGGTAATCCTGAAGATGAAGCTGCTGGGAAAGCAAAGCAAGTTGAATCGAAAGCTAGACATACTGTTGAAAACGTTAAAGATGATGTCAAAAGAGCAATTGACTAATCACTTTCGATAGCTTTTGTGAATATTGCATAGCTCAATAAGTCACCGCCAAAGCCTAAGCATTTTAACTGCTTGGGCTTTTTTTAAGGGCACTTGATTTTCTTTAAAAGGTTTCCTCCGAAAGATGGTAGAGAACTGATTTAGTTGCTACTTATGGTAGATGAGTTACTTCAATAACCCGCTATAAGCTGTTATCAATTCATGACTATACCATTTGGATATTACTAATTATGGCAAACCAAAACGCTGATTCTAATACTTATGATCGGGGTATTGTTCCCGCCGAAACTGCTGCTCGGATGGAGCGCGAAGGCGATAACTATAAGGAATTACCTGAAGAAGAAGGCAAGGACAGTCTTGATACCACAGGTGGCTTCACCGTTGACCAAGAAGGTTTGTTAAATAACTATGCGATCGAGCCTGAAATGTATTATGAAGTGCCAGGTGATGCAAAACAGGCTGAAGAAGAAGAACTGCGCGATCGCACTCAAGAGTTAAAAGAAGTCAATGAAACGGATGAAGATGGTAAGTTGACCAGCGATCACGACTCTCGTGGCAGAGGTCCTGGCGTGATCTAGGTTGAAACTTAGCTGAGTGGATTTAAGAGCATTTGATCTTCAAGTGCTTTTTTTACTTTTAAATATAGAAAGATAGGGTATTCATAAACGAGACTTTAGAGGAATATAGGAAAGATTACTTCACCCCACCCCGATTCCTGTGTCTTCTTTCCAAAGTGTTTTGATTACTTGGTCTCTGGTGCTGGTTGCAGGCTGGTTGACTACCCAAGCCCTGAGCTATGTGGGTGGCTTAATTAGTATTTTGCTGACTGCCGCCTTAATTGCTTTTCTGCTGAACTACCCAGTAGACGCTCTTAAAAAACTGCTGCCTAGAACTGTTGCCGCAGCAATTGTCTATTTAGTCAGCGTTTTGCTCGTTGTGCTGCTGTTGGTTACCTTGCTGCCGCCGGTGATTAATCAAGGGGTGCAGTTTATTACGGGCTTACCAAACTTGCTTGCTCAGGCTCAGGATAAATTAACAGGCTTTCAAATATGGAGCGATGAGCACGGTTTCCCCATTAATGTTCAATTATTAACTTCGCAGGTTCTAAGTCGGACTCAGGCGATCGCCGAATCTACCGCAACCAGAGGAGTCAGCATTGTCTTAGGCACCGTTAATCGCTTTGTGGATTTCACCTTAATTTTGGTGATTTCGTTTTATATGCTGATTGATGGCGATCGCCTTTGGAACGCATTTACCTCTGTGCTCAACCCCAGCATTCAGCAAGAACTCACCGTCAGCTTACGCACAAACCTCCAGCGCTTTGGCACAGGACAACTGCTCTTAGGCACCTTCATGGCAGTGGCTTTAACGATTGCCTTTTGGTTTTTACAAGTCCCTTTTTTCCTGTTATTTGCCGTGTTTATTGGAATCATGGAAGTGATTCCATTTGTGGGGGCAACCTTAGGCATTGGTACGGTAGTTCTAATTGTTTTGTTTATTGATTGGTGGCTGGGGATAAAAGTTTTGATAGTTTCTCTAATCATCCAACAGGTTAAAGATAACTTCATCACGCCCAGGTTAATGGGCAAGTTAACGGGGTTATCGCCTGTGTTTATTTTCATTGCCTTGTTGCTAGGAGCCAAAATTGGTGGATTGCTAGGGATTATCTTGGCGATTCCCTTTACGGGCGTGGTTAAAAGCTTTGTAGAAGTTGTTTCTGAGCCAACACTGCCGCCACAAACGGGGTCATTTTTTCGGAATCCGCTTGTTCTTAAGGACACCAATGCTTTGATGGAAAGGGTGGAGGAGAGAGACGGGTGAAGAGGTGAATGATATCTACGTCTTCGTTGATAAGCACTTGAGACTCAAAATATCTCCTGCGGAGACGCTACGCGAACAAACCTCAAACTCCTCCACTAACCTCACGGGCGCTTGGCAAGCAGACGGTGAAGATGCTGCCTTTCCCTAGCTCTGATTGGGCTGTGATCGCGCCTTGGTGAGCTTCAACAATGCGGCGCGCGAGATAAAGCCCCAAGCCACTGCCAGAGCGTTTGTTTTCTCCCTGACGGAATCGTTCAAATAAGATTTCTTGATCTTCCAAGGCGATGCCGGAGCCAGTATCTTTGACCTCAACTGCAACCCAAGGCTGGGTTAATAATGAGTGTGGAGGCGCATCTCCACTGGAACCAGTCAGACAGATATCAATTGAGCCTGTATCGGTAAACTTGATAGCGTTGCCAATTAGGTTGGTAAACAAACGACGCAGTTCTAAGCAATCGCCCATGACCGTCATTGGGTGCCCTGTTCCTTCTGAATTAACCTGCATCGTCAGCGACAAACCCTTTTCTTCGGCTAAGGGGAGTAGCTCTGTAACAATCGCTTGGAGAACTGACTGCAAGTCGCAGGCAGAAAAGCTCAGGGTTTTGTGTCCTGCATCATGACGATACACCTCCAGAATGGTGTTGACCATGTGCAGCAAATTCTGGTTGCTGTGAATCATCATGGCGATCGCTTCGGTCATCTCAGGCGAAACTTCACCAAATGCGTCTTGCTTAAACAATGTCAACATGCGATCGGCGGCAACTAGGGGCGTTCGCAAATCATGAGTTAATCGATAAACAAAATCTTCTCGTTGGCGAGAGAGTTGCTCCTGTTGCTGCTTTGCCGTCTCTGCTTCTTGCTCTAGGCGATAAAGCCGCACTGCGTTTCGTAAAATGCGAGATAGGCGATCGGGAGAGACTTTTGATTTAGGTAAATAGTCGGTTGCGCCTGCTTTCATCAGATCGACTGCGATTTGCTCATCTCCCTGCCCGGTTAGCACAATGATAGGTGTGCGAACGTTGTCTTGCCGCAAGTCTTTTACTAGAGCGAGTCCATCTCGATCGGGGAGCAGATAATCTAAAAAAATGCAGTCAAATGCAGTATTCTTCAACTCAGCGATCGCGCTCCTACAGTCCACTGCCTCTGTTAGAGTCATCTCAACTCCAGCCGTTTTCAGAGCGCGACGGACTGCCATGCGATCAACGACATCATCATCAACCACTAAAATTTTTAAAGTTTCTTCCATAACAAACAAGACAATGTTTGAGCAGCAATCATCCAACAATGGAAGGAGATTTGGATCGGTGATCAATTAGGCAATTCACACAGCGCCCAATATTTATTCAACGTTGCCATTAGTTCTGCAAAGCTGGTAAATGTGACAGGTTTGAGAATGTAGCCCGCCACGTTGAGATTATATGCCTCAATGCGATCGGGGTCCTGATTGGAGGTTGTCAATACTACCACTGGAGTAGACCGTAATTTATCATCGGCGCGTAGCTCTTGCAAGAACTCTAGTCCGCCCATACGAGGCATGTTTAGATCGAGCAAAACCAGCCTGCGAACTGGAGGTAGCATAGGGTGATTTTGGTTCTCTCCACGAAGCATTGCAAGCGCCTCAAGTCCGTTACTGGCAATGTATAGCGGATTCGTAATATTGTTGCGCTTGAACGCCCGTTGCACATTCATCACATCCACTTCATCATCCTCAACTAGGAGGATATTCATCATTCTGTCTTCCATTGCTAGTAAAAGGTGCTAGTTAAAGGATTTAGTGTATTAAGAGTTTGTTACACGTACTACTTCATTGTACGCAGAGATTCTAGGCTCATCCCTCAGCCCAGAGGATGATAACTATCTTACATACCCGTAGATCGCAATCAGCGCTGTAGCAATTTCTATCAGGAGTGACGTGGATTGGCAGTTTAAAGATAAAGCGGGATTGAAAAGCGAAAGCAACTCCCTTTTCCTAATGCGCTTTCTACTTCGATGTATCCACCCTGAAGTTCAACTAGTCGTTTTGCGATCGCTAACCCAATGCCAGTACTGCCAATTTTGAGGGCACGAGATTGATCAGTTCGCCAAAATCGCTCAAAAATATAAGGCAAGTCCTGTGCAGCAATGCCAATGCCTGTATCACTAACCGCAATCCACAGCATCGCATCACGTTCCCAAGCACCCAATGTCACGCTTCCTTGTGGACTATAGGTTATGGCATTATTCACCAGATTGACCAAGATTTGAGTGAGGCGATCGGGATCGGCGAAAACGGTTGGTAACGTGGAGGGATAGTGTAACTGGAGTTGACAGTTTGCTCTCAGACATTCTGCTTCAAAGGTAGTCGCGACTTGGTTGAGGATATGCAATGGCTCTAACACCTGAAGGTTTAAAGGTAGATAGCCCGCTTCCAGTTTTGAGAGTTCTAGAACATTATTGACTAATCGTTGAATGCGATCGGTTTCCTGCACCATTTGCCTGCCAATATCAGGATGGAATGCAATTTTGCCCGTATTCAACATCTCCAAATAGCCATGAATCACGGTAACAGGGGTTCGCAGTTCGTGGGCGAGGTCACTGGTTAACTCGCGACGGCGTTGCTCCACGCCTTCAAGACTTGCCGCCAAATTGTTAAAGCTCATACCTAAGCGATGAATTTCGGGAATGGAACAAGCAGGGATTCGCATGGCTAAGTCGCCTGTTTGAAAAGAATGAATCGCGGTTTCCATCCTTTGCAGCGGTCGGGAAATGGTGGTGCTAACGAGAATGCTGATGGTGATGACGCTGATTCCGCTAACCATGGCGGCAACTAGGGCATCTGAGAGGTTAACGCGACACAGATTGCTAATTAAAGCGATCGCCCCAATGCCTATCAACATCACCAAGGTATGGGTAGACAACAATCGCAGCCACAGCGATGGACGGACATGCAATGGATGAATAGACTTTCTAAGGATCTTCAAAGGCGTAGCCAACGCCGGAAATAGTTCTGATGAATGAATAGGTCTCAGCATTCCCTTGCCCTAATTTATGTCTCAATCGCTTGATGTAGGAATCGACAATGCGCTCATCTCCCGTAAAATCTCCTCCCCAAACGTTATCGAGCAGTTGAGTCCGCGTCCATACTCGCCCCGGACGATTCGCCAAGGTTGCCAACACGTCAAACTCTAAGGCGCTGAGATGAACTGCGATTTCGTTATTTCTAACCGCTTTTAAGAACACCGATCGCCGTTCTAAATCAATTTGTAAATGGGGTGTTTCAATTTTTAGAGTTGCTTGATGGCGCATGGTTCGCCGTAATAAAGCCCGAATTCGCACGAGTAGTTCCGTGGGGCTAAAGGGTTTTGGTAGATAGTCATCTGCCCCGGTTGAAAACCCAATAATGCGATCGATTTCCTCCCCTTTTGCCGTCAACATCATCACATAGGGATCTTTGCTAACGCCAGACTGCCGAATTTGAGTGCAAACTTCCAATCCATTCATTTCTGGCAACATCAAATCTAGAATGATCAAGTCAGGCTCTAGTCGTCTAAATGCGGCTAGTCCGCTTTTGCCATCATGGGCAACATAACAGGAGTACCCTTCGCTTTCCACACAGGTTTTTAGAAGGGACGCAATATTGACTTCATCTTCAATGACCAGGATTGTAGCCAAAAGACAGGTTCTCTAGATTTCAGAAACTCAGCCGCGCGGCTATTTTTCTCACTGTACAGCCTTTCTCGCTTGCATGAAATACAAGGCTGGTATCTGATTTCTGCCCCTCGTTTGACTCCAGTCTCGTGCGTTGCGTTAAGAGGCATTATCGACGGCTCCCATTGTACTTCGCAGCTACGAAATATGCGTTTCTGTAATTAAAAATTTTTAATTCCTTAGCATTAGGGCTGGTTAAAACTACCAGTCATGAAACTTGCCGTGGGTAGTCACATTCTATCCACATACAGCCTTTATGCTCATATTGAACAGTCTGAAAAAGTTTTTTGCAATTAGAACGCTTCAATGTATGACTATGGCTTCTCAACCTGCCAACCGCTATCGTCCTATTCTTCGCCTTAATGATCTACTTCACCCCATTCAACAACGGGAACGTGCGATCGAGTTTGCAACTTTAGATGAACCGATTGGTCCTTATCCAGATTATTCAAGGGTGTGGGCATCTCCTCGGATGTCGGCTCTATTTTTGACAAAAGCACCTCGTTCTTCCACTCGGCTGAGTGAAGATGCTTATTTTGTGTTGATTAAACAGCGGGTTAGCTGGATGATTCAAACCTGGGTGCAAGCCACTAATAGCAGTCTAGTTGAAACTCAAAAGATGCTAGAAGTAAAGCTTAATTGTTGCGGAAATCATCTGATTGAAGAACCTATCCTGGATGAGGATATTGATGGACAAGCAAACAATCGGATTGCTTCATCAAAGCAGTGGCGAGATGATTGGGCAGAGACTTTGATTGTGACAAGCGATCGCTTCTCAGAATTACTTTCCTTACAAGGGATTAAGTTTCCGGTGCAATCTCTTGATAAAAATCATCCAGAATTTCAAGAATTGCTAGATCTGCATCACGAAGTAGATTTGGAAGCGTGGCTGAGCCTTTTATACTCATAAGCAAATATAGTCATAGGCAAAGAACCGCAAAGACAAAGAGGCTCAAAGGCGCGATCGCAATCCCTTCCTTTGGATGGATGCTCTTCTTCAGCAAAATTGGTGAACTGGTGAGTAGAGTTAACGATTAGAAACCCATGCGCAAGCTAAATATTGGTCTTACAGATAAAGAACGCGAAGGCGTGATTGGTTTGCTAAACAGCAGCCTGTCAAATGTGTACTTACTATTGATCAAAACCAAAAAATACCATTGGGATGTAGTAGGTCCCCAGTTTCGTACCCTACATATGATGTTGGATGAACAATATCAAGCCCTATCGACCTCATCAGATAGCATCGCGGAACGAGTTCGCATCTTAGGCGGTTTTCCCGCTGGCACTGCCGCAGAATTTATTCAGCTAGCGTCCATTGAGGAACGCCCTGGAGTTATCCCCAATGCAACTGAAATGGTGGCAAAGTTAGTAGACGATCATGAAACGGTTATTCGCAGCTTACGGGAGCAAATTGACCAGTGCGGCGACGATTTTCATGATCAAGGCACAGCAGATTTTCTGACTGGTTTGATGGAGCAGCATGAAGAAATGGCGTGGATGCTGCGTTCCTTTATTGAAGGAGAGTCTGTTACTCCTGATGGGAACTTGCCGCTGTCTGCTAAAGTTCCTGCGGCTGCCGGTAAAAACTAGTATCTGCTTTCAGGTGTGGACAGGACTTGCGATCGCTACTTTCACTGATTAAGTAAAACAATCATTTTACTAAAAAGGTGCCTAAGACTTGATAGGCACCTTTTTGAGTTTATTGACTTCAAAGATCTACGCGTTCTAGTTACTTAAGCGCTTCAGCGCCGCCAACTACCTCAAGAATTTCTTGGGTGATTGCAGCTTGGCGAGCTTTGTTATAGGAGCGGGTTAAGGTGCTAATCAGTTGTTTCGCATTATCACTCGCACTACTCATCGCGGTCATCCGAGCAGAGAGTTCGCTTGCAGCAGATTCTTGTAATGCTCTTAGTAGCTGATTATTGAGGTAGAGCGGCAACAGAGTCTCTAAAATCTGTGAAGGCTCCTGCTCAAAAATCATATCCCTCGGAAACTCGCGCCCCGTCATATCAACCTGTTCGCGTGACACTTCAAACTGTCCACCGCGACTAGTAAGGCGAAAGATTTCGTCATCTGGATCTTCAAAGCCTTGAGGATCGAGGGGCAGCAGGGTTTGAATGACGGGGCGAGAACTAATTAGGGACACAAAGCGGGTGTAAATTAGCTCAACCCGATCAACCGTTTCAGAGAGAAAAAGCTCCAGCAATACATCAGCAATCTGAGAGGATTCTGATGCGGTTGGTACTTGCTCTAAGCCGGTAAACGTTTGTGCAATAGGCTGATCTCGGCGTTGGAAGTATTGAGTAGCTTTGCGACCTACTAATACAAGTTGGTAGTCTAGTCCTTCTGCTTTAAGCTCTTTAATCCGGTTTTCAGCCCGCCGAATCACGTTGCCGTTGTAGCCGCCGCACAAACCGCGATCGCCCGTAACGACTAGTAATCCAACGGTTTTCACAGTTCGTTTTTGCAGCAGTGGTGAGCTAGTGTCGTTTTGAAATTTTAGTCGAATCTGCAAGCCATAGAGTACTTGAGCCAAACGATCGGCAAAAGGACGAGTCGCGAGTACTTGCTCTTGGGCGCGACGCACTTTCGCTGCTGCTACAAGTCGCATCGCTTCGGTAATTTTTTTGGTGTTTTTGACCGACTGAATGCGATCGCGAATGATTTTAAGATTTGCCATAACTTGGGAAGTTTTAAGTTTTAAGTTGCGAGTTTTGAATGACTCAGAGCAATTAAAGAGTGAATTAAGTTATGAGTCCTAATGTCAATGATGACTACTGAGAACTCATAACTCAAAACTTATGACACAACCTAAGCAGTGGCTGCGAAGGTTTTCTTAAACTCCGCGATCGCGCCCTTCAGTGCTTCCTCTGCATCCGCAGTTAGCTCTTTCTTTTCGCGAATGATGTCGCCATACTTCGGCGCACTACCCGCCAAATATTCCCGCAAGCCTTTTAGGAAAACGGTGACTTTCTCAACTGGAAGATCATCCAGATAGCCATTGATTCCTGCATAAATGGCAGCCACTTGCTCCCCAACCGAGAGCGGCGAGAACTGGGGTTGCTTGAGAATTTCCCGCAGACGCTGACCCCGCGCTAGCTGATTTTGAGTTGCTTTATCTAAGTCCGAAGCAAACTGGGCAAAGGCTTGCAGATCATCAAACTGCGCTAGCTCCAGTTTCACTTTTCCAGCGACCTTTTTCATTGCCTTCGTTTGTGCGGCTGAGCCAACCCGTGATACTGAAATACCAGGGTTTACCGCAGGACGTAAGCCTGAGTTAAATAAGTCAGAAGATAAGAAAATCTGACCATCTGTAATCGAAATTACATTGGTTGGAATGTAAGCAGATACGTCACCCGCTTGAGTTTCCACAATGGGCAATGCTGTCATACTGCCGCCACCTAAGGCATCACTGAGTTTAGCGGCACGCTCCAATAAGCGAGAGTGGAGATAAAACACATCGCCAGGATACGCTTCCCGACCGGGTGGACGACGGAGCAGCAAAGACATTTGGCGGTATGCCTGCGCTTGCTTCGACAAATCATCGTAGATCACAAGGGTATGCTTGCCTTTATACATAAAGTATTCAGCTAAGCTTGCGCCGGTGTAAGGAGCTAGAAACTGGAGTGATGCGGGATCGTTGGCATTGGCAGCCACGATAATGGTGTACTCCATTGCACCTTGTTCGCGGAAGACGTTGGCAATGTTAGCAACGGTTGAAGCTTTTTGACCGATCGCCACATACACACAAACCACATCTTCACCCTTCTGGTTCAAGATAGTGTCGAGCGCGATTGTGGTTTTCCCCGTTTGGCGATCGCCAATAATCAGCTCTCGTTGTCCTCGACCAATGGGAATCATAGAATCGATCGCGGTGATCCCCGTTTGCATCGGTTCGCAAACCGACTTACGCGCAATAATGCCAGGAGCCGGAGATTCAATCAAGCGCATCTCGGAAAAGGCAATCTCGCCCTTACCATCTAGGGGGCGACCCAAAGCATCGACTACGCGCCCAATCAATGCATCCCCTACCGGAACTTGAGCAATTTTGCCCGTTGACTTGACAACGCTTCCTTCTTCGATGCCGCGTCCGCCGCTCATCAAAACGGCACCCACATCATCTTCTTCTAGATTCAGTGCGATACCAATTGAGCCATCTGCAAACTCAAGTAGCTCGTTTGCCATGACCTGATCCAGTCCGTAGATACGGGCGATCCCGTCACCTACTGACAAAACGGTTCCAACATTAGAGGCTTTGATGCCCTGATCATACTGCTCGATTTGCTGCCGAATAATGCTGCTAATTTCGTCTGGTCGAATGCTTACCATATGATTACTCGCTGTGGAATGAGGGTTAGAAAGTTAAATTGCAAAGGGTGAATTAAGCCACACCGCCTAAGCGAAGAGAAATGCGCCGCAACTGCCCACGGATACTGGCATCAATGACTTGAGAACCAATTTTTATCACCACGCCACCGATCAGTTCTGGATCAAGATTGACCTCTAGCTCAACTTGGTGTGCCCCTGTCAAAGCAATAACTTTATCTTTTAAAGCTTGGGTTTGGTCGTCGGTCAGTTCCCGCACGGTGGTCACTTCAGCAAGAACGACTTGGTTCAGCTTTCTCAGCAACGCTTGAAATTCGCTACAGATTCCTGACAAAAACATGATGCGACGGCGATCGACCAGCAGCATCAAAAAATTTCGAGTGTAAGAATGCAACCCATCCCCAAACACTTGGGATAAGACTGCTTTCTTTTGTTCCAGCTTATAAATTGGGCTGGCAAAAAATTCCTTTAAATCTTCAGAGTTTTTAAGGATTGCAGAAATTGAACTGATGTCATGACCCACTTGTTCAACAATGTTACTCTGTTGAGCGAGCGACATTAGAGCTTGAGCATAACGCTCTAGAATTTCACCTCTAATCATACCTCCGTCTTTCATTAGGCACCTCCAATCATGGCAATGCTGCGATTAATCATATTAGTTTGAAGCTCATCGGTCATACGAGAGGGTAGCTCAGATTCAGCTTTTTGCAGAGCTAGAGTAGATACTCGCTGCCGCAGTTCAGCGATCGCGCGATCGCGCTCCGCGTTTAAATCTTGGCTCAACCCTTCTCGCATCCGCTGAACTTCAACTTCTGCATCCGCTAACAAAGAAGCCTTGAGAGCAACCGCACGATCCTCCGCACTGGAGCGGATTCGAGCGGCTTCTTGCTGAGCTTGAGCTAACTTTTGCTGTTCCTCCGCAAGAGCCGCCGATGCTTTCTGTCTGCGCTCTTCAGCGTCCTTCAACGCAGCTTCTATGTCGCTACGGCGTTCGCTCAAAATCTTTCCTAGAAAACCGCGCCCAAAGTAAACCAAAAGACCGATGACGATCAAAAGGTTGACCAGGTTAGCTTCCAAAATGCTGGCGGCAAATCCACCCTCTTCAGGAGCTTCTACAGCCGCTTCTGCAATCAACCATCCTATTCCCAACATACTCATAACTGCGCCATTCCCATCTTGTATGCCTGTGCAGTACATTCACTTATCTAGCTGCAAAAACTCTCGTTCAGCCCCACTGGAATCTACTAGGCAACTGGAGCGCCCAAGATTTTATCCAAAATCTGATGACTGAGCGAGTCAACTTCTTGCTCCAGCGATCGCATCGCCTCTTGCTTTTGCTGATCTAACTCTTTCTGAGTTTGTTCTTTTTGATTGCGGGCTTCTTCTTGAGCCTCAGCAATTTTACCAGCAACAATCTGCTGGGCATCTGCTTGAGCCGCTGTAATCAGCGCCTGAGACTGCCGACGGGTTTCGGCTAAATCCTGCTCATATTGCTTTGCCAACGTTTCTGCTTTCGACAAACGCTCCTGAGCTTCAACCTGATTACGTCGAATGTAATCACCACGCTCCTCGATCGCCTTAGTTAGAGGCTTGTAGAAGATGGCATTCAAAACAACCATTAGAAGTAAGAATTGCACTGCCATTAATGGCAATGTTGCATCAAAATCAAACATGGTTTTCTTCCCAAAAACTGCTACCGCAACACTGCATGATCAGTGAAAAAATAAAATCCAAAGTGTTGGAAGATCGGTAGAAAACGCAATAAACTGCAAATCTACAACCCTCCCAGTGAAAAGGTAGAGACGCAAGAACGCCTCTACCCACTCCTATTTAATTCACTATCAACCAATAAATGGGTTTGCAAATAGCAAGACCAATGCAATAACCAAGCCGTAGATGGTGAGAGATTCCATAAACGCCAAAGTTAAAAGCAGAGTGCCACGAATCTTGCCTTCCGCTTCGGGCTGACGTGCAATCCCTTCAACTGCTTGTCCTGATGCATTACCTTGACCAATTCCAGGACCAACTGAAGCCAGACCAATTGACAGAGCCGCAGCCAGAACAGAAGCGGACGCAACCGTTGGATCTACCATGACGTTTCCTCTTGATTAATGAACAGAATGATAAACAATCGCAGAACTATGAATGTGAGACTTTTTGCAAAATTCAGGTAAACCTGAATCTAGAATTAAAAGTCCGACATCCAAAAAGGCTTGAGCAGGAAGAAGCGATCAATGCTCTTCATGCTCTTCCCCATGTCCTTCTAGTGCTTCGTGAATATAAGCACCTGCTAAAGTCGCAAACACAAGCGCTTGAATTGCGCTGGTGAAAAGCCCTAGCAGCATGACAGGCAGTGGAACAAATAAGGGCACTAGAAGCACCAAAACCCCAACTACCAACTCATCCGCCAAAATGTTCCCAAACAGACGGAAGCTGAGTGAGAGAGGCTTGGTGAAGTCTTCCAAAATCGCGATCGGCAGGAGTACAGGAGTCGGCTGAACATACTTAGCGAAGTAGCCTAAACCTTTTCTGCTAAAACCGGCATAAAAATATGCCAGCGATACCAGCAGCGCGAGTGCAACAGTGGTATTGATATCGTTTGTAGGAGCTGCCAACTCACCCTCTGGCAGCTTTATCAGCTTCCATGGAATGAGCGCACCCGACCAATTCGACACAAAGATAAATAAGAAGAGAGTGCCAATAAACGGCACCCACGGACGATATTCCTTTTCCCCCAGTTGGTTTTTAGCTAGGTCACGCACAAAATCTAGGGCATACTCCATAAAATTCTGCATTCCGGATGGAATCCGTTGAATATTACGAGTTGCTAAGATTGAGGCAATCACTAGCAGTGAAATAACAAACCAAGAGACAAGAAAAACCTGACCGTGAACCTTGAGATTGCCAATTTCCCAGTAAAAATGTTGACCAACCTCTAGGCTGGCAAGTGGGAAATCAGGAGTAGCAATAAAACTTAGCATCGGACTCCAGCCAGATTCCCAAAGGGTTTCAGTAGTAAAGTTGCTAGTCTGCCTGCCTAACCAGAGTTAGAAGGCATCAGTGTTCGCAGCATGTAGACGATGAGGGCACCCTTGTATGTCAAAAAACCTAGGAAAATTGGCAAAACCTGAAGCTGTTTCCACTGGGTTGCAATGATAATCAACCCAATGAAAATTACAAGTTGAGACTTTCCGATTTGGCTTTTTTCTCTACCAAACTGCCCAACGTTTCGAGCCAACACCTTCAAGTAAACCACACCTGTGCATGCTCCTAGCAAATAATTTAGAGCAATGTTTAAGGAATAGAAGTACCAAACAAAAACAAAGATGATTCCCGTCAAAATAATAGTGGTCAATAACAACTCTTGCTGAAGTTGGTAATACTCCTGCATAGAATCGTTAGGTTCTGCTGGCGAATAATTCAGTTCGGGTACTTCACTCATTTTGGATGTGACTCTTCAATGGTTTAGCCTGGGATCGGCGAACATTTTTTGAGAAACGCTATTGGCTCAATGCTTCTAGATTCGCTTTAGATGCTTAAGCCATCCGCAATAATATCACACATGGTAATAATACTTAATGTCCAATTTAATGTCCAACAAGAATGTCCAACAAGGAGTAAATCGTATTTGATCGCATCAGTTCAGGCGTTCTCAAATCCTCTAAAAGTCGATTGGTTTAGCTTTGTAACAAAAGGTTTCTAGTTTCTCAGCCGAGTTACCCCCATCCTCTATGATTGGTCGATAAATCAAGCGAATTGGGTTCCATACACTTTTTAATAAAAGCTAGTTGAATCTGAATCGTTTTAACCTAAAAATCAAGTGAACTCATTGCTTGATGCCTCTGGTCTTAAAGACTTAACGCTTGGTTGATAAACAGCTTTGTTTTAATCAATGTTGTCTTAGTGATTGGCACGTAAGGTTTTGCTCACGTTTAAAACAGTAACAATCCGTAAAGGGAGCTTTTGAAATCCAATGAGTGTTAAAGCAAGCGGTGGAAGCTCGGTTGCGCGCCCCAACCTTTACCAAACTCTGGCGGTCGCTACAATTTCCCAGGCTGAGCAGCAAGATCGCTTTCCAGCGAAAGGGGAACTAGACGCGCTATCTACTTATTTTAGTTCTGGCTTAAAGCGTCTAGAAATTGCAGAAATGCTCACTCGCAATTCAGACATCATTGTGTCGCGTGCTGCCAATAGCATTTTTACAGGTGGTTCGCCGATGGCATTTCTTGAGAAGCCAGTAGAGGCTCCAGTGATGACGATCGCCGGAACTGCTCTAACCACTGAAGAGGGGATGAAGTTAGGCACTGTTACTTATGGCGATACCAAGAATACCCCCAGTTTTTTAGACGGTATTCGCTCTATTTTTACGGGTACCTCCGATGGCGGTTCGACTCCTGCCAACTTTCGACCGATTAATATTGCTCGCTATGGTCCGAGCAACATGGCTAAGTCTCTGCGCGACTTAAGCTGGTTTTTACGCTATGTTACTTACGCGATCGTTGCGGGCGATCCCAATATCATTGCTGTAAACACTCGTGGGTTAAGAGAAATTATTGAGCGAGCTTGCTCTGGCGAAGCGACTACGGTAGCTTTACAGAAAATGAAAGCCGCCGGATTGAGCTATTTTCGCGATGATGCTGAAGCAGAGGCGATCGTCCGTCAATATTTTGATGTATTAATTACTGAGTTTAAAGGGGCTACTCCTTCTACTCAAGTACGCCAGCGCTCTTCTACCGATCTTCAAGGGCTACAGCTTCCTCAGATCTATGCGAATGCGGCTGAAAAACGGTCTAAATATGCGATGAAGCCTGGGCTATCTGCCACGGAAAAGAATGATGTGGTGAAGGCAGCTTATCGGCAAGTATTTGAGCGGGATATTACTCGTGCTTACTCGCTTAGCATTTCTGACTTAGAGTCTAAGGTGAAAAATGGCGAAATCTCCATGAAGGAGTTTATTCGTCGCTTAGCAAAATCGCCGCTTTATCGCAAAAATTTCTACCAGCCTTACATCAACAGCCGTGCCTTAGAGTTGGCTTTCCGTCATGTTTTGGGTCGTGGTCCTAGTTCCCGTGAGGAAGTTCAAAAGTACTTTTCCATCGTTTCTGATGGCGGTTTACCTGCCTTAGTAGATGCGCTCGTCGATTCCAAAGAATATGCGGATTACTTTGGTGAAGAAACCGTCCCTTACTTGCGTGGTCTGGGTCAAGAAGCACAAGAGTGTCGCAACTGGGGTCCTCAACAAGACTTGTTCAAATACAGTGCGCCCTTCCGCAAAATCCCTCAATTCCTCACGACGTTTGCAAACTACGATCGCCCCTTGCCTGATCAACACGTTTATGGCTCTGGTAACGATCCGCTAGAAATTCAGTTTGGTGCGATCTTTCCAAAAGAAACCAGGAATCCCAGTACCAGTCCGGCTCCGTTTGGTAAAGATACCCGTCGCATTTTAATTAATCGGGGTGCTGGGATTAATAACCAGTTGAGCAATCCCGCAGCGCGGGGTGTGGCTCCTGGCTCTTTGGGTCCCAAGGTTTTCAAGTTTGACCAAAATCCTAGCTATACCGGGAGTTTTGCCAAAGGGCGCGATCGCGGTAATACCAAAGGCATTAGCGTTAAATTTTCTGAAAGCTCAACGCAAGCGATTATTCAAGCTGCCTACCTGCAAGTATTTGGACGGGCAGTATACGACGGGCAGCGTCTCAAAGTTGATGAAATTAAGCTGGAAAGCGGCGAAATCACCATGCGCGAATTTATTCGTCGTTTGGCAAAATCTAACCTCTTCCGTAGCCTCTACTGGACTTCTCTTTATGTCACCAAATCTGTAGAGTATATCCATCGTCGCCTTTTGGGTCGCCCAACCTATGGTCGTCAGGAAATCAACGCCTACTTCGATATTTGCGCCAAGAAAGGCTTTTATGCCCTAATTGATGCCATCATAGACAGCCAAGAATACTCAGAAGTGTTTGGTGAAGATACGGTTCCCTATGAACGCTACGTCACTCCAGCAGGGCTGTCTTTACGGGGCAATCGAGTGGGTTCGATTGCCGATAAGGGCAGCAGAGCAACACCAGAAGAAACGCCACGCTTTGTAGAATTGGCAGCGGCGACAGAATTGCGGACTGAACCAGACATTCAATTCCGGATTAATCAAGGGGTTAGCAAGAAACGCGAACAAACGAAAATCTTTAAGTTGACGAATCTAGCCGATAAAGCAAACTTGAAGCTAGTCATAGGCGCAGCGTATCGACAAGTATTTGAACGGGATGTTGCGCCATATATTGTCCAAAATGAATTTAGCGTTTTAGAAAGTAGACTGGGCAATGGCGAAATCAACCTGAAAGAGTTCATTGAAGGATTAGGAACCTCTAATCTTTACTTGAAAGAGTTTTACACGCCTTATCCCAACACAAAAGTGATTGAGCTAGGCACCAAGCACTTTCTAGGACGCGCACCTTTGGATCAAGCTGAGATCCGCAAATATAACCAAATCTTGGCGACGCAAGGGTTGAAAAGCTTTGTCAGTGCGCTCGTAGGCAGCATGGAGTATAGTCAAGCGTTTGGGGAAGATGTCGTTCCCTATAACCGCTACTTGACTTTACCTGCTGCCAACTTCCCTAACACTCAAAAGCTTTACAACACACTGACTAAGCAAAACAAAGACTTAGTGGTGCCGAGCTTTGAAACGGTGAAAGCTCGGATGGATGGGTCGAAGATGCCGATGATGGGTAAAGCGATAGCAGACATTGCGGCGCAAACTCGTCAGCAAGATCAAGCAAGGGCAGCATTTATCGGGTTGGGTCGCTCCTCTCTCAACGCTTCAGTACAGTCCCTAGACTCTACTGCGGATGTTTCTACTGGCAAATCAGCCCGGATTTATCGAATGAATCCTGGGATGGGATGGGCAGAAACAGAGTTAGTGCTGAATGCCATCTATACCCAGATTATGGATATAGATGGTGAGCAAGTACCAGACCAGTTTAGGAAAGCCGATCTTGATCGCAAATTCCACACTGGAGACATCTGTGTTCGAGAATTTGTCAAAGCCTTAGCCAGTTCAAAGATTTACTGCCGTCGTTTCTATATGCCCTATCCCGAAGCGAAGGTAATTGAATTCTTGTGCCGGCATCTATTGGGTCGTGCCCCTGCTACTCAAGCTGAGATCCACCAATATCTGGAGTTGTTGACAAATCAAGGGCTGGAGGCAACGGTGAACGCGATGGTGGAAAGCGCCGAGTATATTCGCTACTTTGGGGACGATGTGGTGCCTTATCAGCGTCATCCTAATGTACCGATTGGCAACTACCTGGGCAATGTAAAGGCAGATGCAATCTTAGTCAAATAAGCTTCATTGAGTCTAATGCCATTGCTATAGTGCTTTCAAATAACCCCCTGGTTCAGCAATCAGGGGGTTATTTAGTTTACAGAGTGGGCGATCGCACAGTGCGTTTGGACTATATAGATTCTGCACAGGGCGATGCTGCCTTTAAAAAGCCAGAGACTTCCATCGTTCCGAGGGCAATACTTCAGAGGACATATGAAATAACTCAGTTAACTGGAGAAGCTCAGCAGGCAGCAAGCAGCAACGATGCCAGTTCCATAACGGCAGTGAAGCCCCGCGCGATCTTGTGAATTAGTCAGTTTTAGTCTGTGCCGCTCTCTGATTCTGCTCCAACTTCACCCGGAACACTGGGCGGAATATTTTCTAGGGCAGTGAGTGCTTGTAACACTTCTTTGACTACAGGAGCAGCGATCGTACCGCCATAGCCGCCCCCCGCTGGTTCATCGATTACCGCAAGGATGACATATCGAGGTTTGTCAGCCGGAAAAATCGAAACAAAGCTAGTAACATAAGCGCTTTCCGAATAGCCGCCAAACCCATTTGCTTTTTGCGAGGTTCCGGTTTTGCCAGCGACGTGGTAGCCCGGAAGTCGTGCCGCTTTTCCGGTTCCTTGCGTTACCACGCCTTCCATCATCGGTAAAATCGCTTTAGTGGTTGCTGGAGAAAACACTTGCCGCTGCGGGGGCAGTCCAGGTCGCCAATAGAGTCTTCCTTTGCTATCAAACAATCCTTGAATCACATGGGGAGTGACTAATTTGCCACCATTTGCGAGTGTGGCATTAAGTTGTACTAACTTCATTGGCGTGAGGGAGAACCCTTGCCCAAAGGCTGTCACGGCTCGATCAATCCGGCTCTCGACAAATTGTTTGCGGGATTTAAACTGTCCAGGACTTTCGGAGGGCAGATCGACCCCGACGACTCCGCCCATGCCTAATCGCCGGAGCCATGCATAGTAAACTTCTGGCTTTAATGTATCGACAATATGCACCATGCCAACGTTGTAGGAATTGATCACAATGTCGGTGACGGTTTCACTGCCGCCGCTGCCGCCGGTGATTGGCCAGTCATCAACAGAAATAGCACTTGGGTTACTGATGTAGGTATCAGGTTTGATGGTTTTGTTTTCAAGGGCGATCGCTACATTAATCGGTTTAAACGTAGAACCCGGTTCATATAGATCGGTAATTGCCCAAGTTTTATAACGCTCTGATTTTGCTTTGTAATATTCGTTGGGGTCATAGGATGGATAAGATGCCAAGGTCAAGAGCTCTCCTGTATAAGCATCCATCACAATCACCGTGCCTTTTTTAGCACCAACCTTGGTGACTTGCTTTTGTAGGATTGGCTGCACCGCTCGTTGCAAACGAGTATCTAAAGTGAGCCGTAGCTGCAAATCATCTTGGTTCAGAAAGCCGGTTGGGATCTGGTCAGGCATGAGAGAGCCATCTCCCATTTGTCGAAGTCGAATTTCTTGGCTAGGGCGAGTCAAAATGTTTTGCTGACTAAGCTCTAAACCAGCCTGCCCAATATGTTCGCCATCAACAAAGCCGACGATATCGGCAGCCACTTCTTTATAAGGATAGAGCCGCTGTTGATGGGGAATTAGCTCTAAGCCATCTAGCTGTAAATCAATAATACGATTAGAAATATCTTCGATCAGCGAGTATTCAATCCGAACGCCTGTTTCCCCTTCGTTAAACTGTTTGACTAAGCTGGCAACCGAACGATCCATGATTGGAGAAAGCTTTTCGGCAACTTCTTCTTTGGAGAGTTTAAATAGCTTCGGGTGAGCAAAAAGGGAAAAAACAGGGCGATCGAGCGCCAAAATATTCCCACCTCGATCAACAATGTTGCGGCGAGGCATAAAAGGGCGAATTTGAGTTACCTGGTGGCTTTGAGCAATCCCACGCAGCAGACTTCCTTGCACAATTTGGACATAAAACAAGTTAATCACTAAGCAGCCTATCGCCGTGATTAAAAAAAACCATACCAATGCAGCTCGAAAGTTTAGCGAATTTGCCCACCCTAACGATCTAGCTTGTTTAGCGTTTAGCCGATTTCGAGAACGCGGCGTTTGGAAGGAAGAGGGACTACTCATTGCAAAGCATCCTAATAACCTAAAGGCGGTTCGTTAGGTGATGCCTCAGCCTTAATCACCGCAGGAATTGCCGCTGGTTTGACAGTGCGAATTGGAGACGACTCTAAAACTAGTGTGTGCTGCGGAGTTTTGGCAACCAATCCTGAGTTAGGGCTTTCTGCCTGCTGAATAATTTGATTTTTTAACACTTCACTTGCTGCTAACATTTGGCGTTCACTACGCTGCATGGTTTTTAGCTTGCGATATTCTTTGCTCCAAAGCTGCTGCATATAAACAGTGCCGCCATACACCACTAAAGTAGTGACAATCAACGCAAAAGTGACGATTAAAGAGCCGCGCTGAGCCTGCATGAGTAGGCGTAACCAGTTAGGTAGAGGAGGCGCAGGGGGAAGTTTGCGAACGTTGGATGGAACAGGCAGAACGGAAACCGCTGCTGAAGTAGGTTTAGGAGATTTTTTGCTGTGAGCAACTGAAGGAACACCATAAGCAGACTGGGGAGAAGCTTGGTGGCGCGGTGCGGCTTGGCGATTTGTGAAGCGATCGCTACGAGAATCGCGTGGGTTCGGTCGTTGAGATCTCAGTGCTGTTGCCATCCGCCTTGCATCACTCCTAAATCAATCGAAAAAATTGAAGCATCCACAATTTTCTGTAGTCAGTCTACTGCAACAATTGGGTTACAACTACAAATTTATAAAACCTGCTGTTATGAATTGTTTTACCCTTAGCTCCCTGCAATTAGAAGAGAGAACCGGAAAATCCTAAGATCTGCTCTCATCATGGAAAAAGCTTTCGGAATTGTGAGCCTGATTCAGCAACGCTATTTTAATTTTGTTAGGACTGTACTTTGTGGGAATTGGGAAAGTAATATACCTTGTCTAATGGCGATCGTGTCTACCATCGTCTATTTCACAATAAAACTTTATGCAGGAAGGATGAAACTATGAGCCAAGCAGCCGAACTCAAAGACCAACAGCATCCGCAATGGCGGCTTGATCGCCAAACGGTTGATACTCTTTTGGCGGCAAGTGATCCCACCGACCATAACTTAGTGGAACTGGCGCGCCTCCGCATTCGCTATCAAGGCTTTCCGGGTGCAAGAGATATTCAAGCCGACCTAGCCAAAGTACTGGAGCAATGGGGTTTAACCGAAGCAGCCCTGTTTGAAAAAACTCGTAAAATCCACGCGATCGCCCAAGTTTATCGAGGGCAAACCTCCAAGCGGGATGATTGGAGCTAGGAATTTTACGGCTACTTTCTAATCAACCTTGACCTGAGCCAAGCACAACCAGGCTAAGCAACGTGCCGCTATTCCATAGACTATGGAGCAGCATGGATGACAGTAAATTGCGCGATCGCGAATAGACAAAGCCTAACACCATGCCCAAAGTCATCAGTGGCAACACTTCTGAGAGGCTGAGATGGGCAACAGCAAACAGAAAACTACTGAGAACGATTGCGCCCCACACTGGGAAATAGCGCGTTAAAGACGGTAGCAAAAAGCCTCGAAATAAAATCTCTTCAAAAATGGGGGCAGCGATCGCGGCGGTGATAAAGAAGATGGCTAAGGCAAAGCTGTTCTTCCCTTCAAGGGCGATCGGCAAAATGGGATTGCTGCCGCCGCGACCCTGCCAAATTTTTTGGTTCACCAGCGACACCACAACGACTAGGGGCAATGCTGCAAAATAGCCGCCCAACCCCCACCAAAACCAATTGCCTTTCAAGCTAATGTGAAACCAATCTTCTGGCAACGGCAAATAGGATTTGATCGACCAATACAGTACACCCAATCCACCCGCTGCCAACAGCACGTAATTAAACAGAATATATAGAGCCTTACCCTGTTCTCCAAAACCAGCGGGATTCAGTCCGGTTGCCCGTTGCAATACTGCCAGCAAAATCGGCAAGGCAATTTGCCCCACCATAAAAAAGCCCAGAATTAGCACCTGCCAGATAGTTTCGCCATCCCAAGGAGTTATCCAAGGTTGTAAGGTTTCAACAGAGAGAATGGCTTGTTTGCGCTGCAAAACCCATTGTCCAATTACAAAGATCAGAAGACCCATGCCAATCACGCCGCTTAACACCGGAAGACCACCCACGATCGCCAAACTGGTTAAGGCTTTTTCGGCGGCTTGTTGTTCGGAAATTTCTAGTGCCTGCAAATCAGAGGAACGCTGTTGCAGGGTGTATAGCTGGGTTAAAGCGCGATCGCGAAACCAGCCATCCAGGTTTTTTTGAATCTGAGGTTCGGCATCAGGAAGCAACTGAGGTGACTTAGCCCACAGCCCTTGTAGAACTTCTGCCGTTGCTGCTAAAGGGTTTAATCCAGAGTCTACTTCTGCCTGCTGAATCACCTTGTCCCATTCTTTTTCAGCCAGCGCCGTTTCTCCCTGCTGCGATCGCAAAATCCCCAGTTTTAAATCTAGTTCTGCCACTAAGCGAGTCAGCTTGCGTTCAGTTTGCTCTAACGATTCTGGCTGAGCTTTACCGCTGGAATCACTGGCTAACAGGGATTGCGTTTGTTTGAGAGTTTTTTGTACCTGCTGCTGCACATCTTCATATTGCTCCAAAGCGTTTTTGGTTGGCTCTGCACCCAACAATGCTTTCCGAGCCGCATCCATGTTTGGATCATTCTCTTGTAGCGCTGTCGCCCGCAACAATAAATTGGTTTGATATAGTTCCAAACGGCTTTGGATTTGGGGCTGATTCCAGCTATTCAGCAAATCTTGCCCCATCAGAAAGACTGCCAACACCGTCAGCGTTACCAGAATCACCCGCTTAATCGTCATGAAATCCTCAGATTGCTATGGATCTAGGGTACAGGAAATGGCGAATCGCACGTTTCGACTCCGCTCAACACACGCCGAAAAATGGCTAGCTTCAAGTAGGGCGTTAGGAACAGGGTAGAATGCATCTGTCTCAGCGATCGCAGATTGCTTACAACTGCTGAAATCCCTGTCCCCTATCTCCTATTTCTTCTATGGTTACTCGCGTCATTTTGGTTCGTCATGGTCAAAGCAGCTTCAATGTTGAACGTCGAGTCCAAGGCTATTTGGATGAATCAACCCTGACCGCTCAAGGGCAGGCAATGGCGCATCAAGTGGGAGATGCCCTTAGCGAAATTTCGTTTGATGCGGTTTATAGCAGCACTCTCCGCCGCGCAAAAGACACCGCCGAGATTGTATTGTCTCACTTGAAAACTACGCCAAAAACGCCCTTACAAACGGTTGACAGCTTGAAAGAGATCAATTTGATGCTCTGGGAAGGGATGCTATTTGGCGATGTGGAGGAAAAGTATCCCAATGAGTATGAACAGTGGAAGAATTGCCCTCACGAACTGCGAATGCTGATTCCCCAAGAAGGTGGCGAGTCGCGGGACTATTTTCCGGTAGTGGAGTTGTTTGATCGCGCTCAGCAGTTTTGGCAAGAGTTTCTCCCCAATCATGCCAATCAAACGGTGCTACTCGTTGCCCATAGTGGCATTAATCGGGCACTCATTGGCACCGCGATCGGGCTAGATGCCAGTGGCTATCAGGCAGTGCAACAGTCCAATTGCGGCATTAGCGTCCTTAACTTTGCCGGAGGCTGGGGCAATTTGGTGCAGGTGGAGTCGCTGAACCAAACCGCTCATTTAGGCGAACCGATTCCCCAGCCGAGGAAGGGGTATCACACTCGCATCCTGCTGGTGCGTCATGGCGAAACCGAGTGGAACCGCCAGAAACGCTTTCAAGGACAGATTGATGTGCCGCTGAATGAGAATGGGCGATCGCAGTCTAACCAAGCCGCAGAATTTCTTAAAGCCATTCCCATTGATCAGGCGATCGCTAGCCCGATGTTGCGCCCCAAGGAAACCGCAGAGATTATCTTGCAGCATCATCCGGATGTGAAGTTGGGTTTTGAGGACAATCTAAAAGAAATTAGCCATGGATTGTGGGAAGGCAAACTAGAAGCCGAGATTGAACAGGAATTTTCAGGAGAACTGCAACGCTGGCAGCAAACGCCGGAAGTTGTGCAAATGCCAGAGGGCGAAAACCTCCAGCAAGTCTGGGATCGTGCCACGGCTGCTTGGAACGCAATTGTCCAAACGGCGATGAGCCAACCTAAGCCCGGTACAACCCTTGTCGTTGCCCATGATGCTGTTAACAAAGCGATTCTTTGCTATGTGTTGGGCTTAACGCCCGATCGCTTCTGGAGCTTCAAACAAGGGAATGGAGCCGTCAGCGTGATTGACTATGCCGTAGATCAACCGCCAATCATGATGGCGATGAACATTACGGCACACTTGGAGGGTGGTGTGTTGGATAAGACCGCAGCGGGAGCTTTATAGAATGTTGAGGTATGAATGAGTGAACTTCTAAAACAAGTTCGAGTGATTGATCCAAGTTCCCAAACCGATCGGATTGCTGACGTTTTAATTATTGATGGCGTGGTGATGGCGGTAGAGGATGCGATCGCCGATTATCCATCCAACGCTGCCATTTACGAGAGTTCTGGCTTAATCTTGGCACCTGGACTGGTTGACCTCTACAGCCACTCTGGAGAACCCGGTTTTGAAGAGCGAGAAACCTTAAACTCTTTGATGCAGGCAGCAACAGCAGGGGGGTTCACTCGCGTTGCCATTTTGCCCGATACCGCTCCGGCTCTCGACAATCTTGCCAGCATTGCATGGCTGCATGACCAGTCTAAAGCGTTGAATTTTAGCCCTTCTGTGCCATTACTACAGCCTTGGGCGGCGCTGACTCTAGAGGTGAAGGGGCAACAAATTACTGAATTGGCAGAACTAGCAACGGCAAATATTGCGGGTTTTACCGATGGAAAACCGCTGCAATCAATGATGGTGCGACGCTTATTGGAATATCTACATCCATTCGGCAAGCCCATCATGCTGTGGGCATGGGATCAAGAGTTAGCAGGCAATGGGGTTATGCGCGAAGGAGTGGATTCTATCCAAATTGGGTTACCTGGAATCCCAGCGATCGCCGAAACTGCCGCTCTTTCTGCCCTACTGGAGTGCATCGAAGCTATTGGCACTCCGGTGCATTTGATGCGAATTTCGACCGCTCGGGGCGTGGAGGTAATTCGTAAGGCAAAAGAGCGGGGCTTACCGATCACTGCCAGCACGTCCTGGATGCATTTACTGCTGAATACTCAAATGATTGCCAGCTATGATTCCAACTTGCGACTTGCTCCGCCCTTGGGCACTCCAGCCGATCAGGCGGCACTGATCGACGCGGTGCAGCAGGGTGTGATTGACGCGATCGCCATTGATCACACTCCCTACACCTATGAAGAAAAAACAGTCCCTTTTGCCGAAGCTCCTCCGGGTGCGATCGGGCTAGAACTAGCGCTGCCGTTACTCTGGCATCGGTTTGTTGAGTCCGGTTTGTGGACGGCGATCGAGCTTTGGTCAGCCTTAAGCACTCGTCCCGCAATTTGTCTACAGCAAAAACCTCCTGCGATCACGATCAATCCTTTAGGCACCCAAGCGACCGATCAACCCGCAGAAATGATCCTGTTTAATCCCCAGCAGGCTTGGAGAGTAAACGCTCACTCCCTACAATCATCTGCCTCCAATACTCCCTGGTTAAATCAAGATATTCAAGGTCAAGTGATTAAAATGTGGCAGTGTAGCATTGAAAAATAGAACGTTTACGTATTACTGATATATAAGATTTATATAAAGTGCAGCGGTTATCATAGGTCTACCTAGAATAGTGTTAGGTATTCCTAAGTCGCTCGGCAGGGAGCAGCCCTTTTTCAAGGAAGGGATCTGGCAACAAAAGGGTTGTTAGAAATTCTACAGATTACCAGCGAGTTCATTCAGGAATAGGTGAGTTGCACGGCATGAAAGAAACCAGCGTAGGAAATCACAGACGACTGCTGTTAATTGATGATGACCCTAACCTAATTTTGTTAGTTAAAGACTACCTAGAGTTTCGGGGCTACGAAGTCATTACCGCAGAGAATGGTCGTGAAGCCCTAGAAGTTTTAGAGCAAGATACGCCAGACATGATTATTTGCGACGTGATGATGCCCGAAATGGATGGCTACTCCCTAGTGCGCCATGTTCGCGACGATCCTCGCACTAGCTGGATTCCAGTCCTTTTTCTTTCAGCAAAAGGGCAAAGCCAAGATCGGGTAAAAGGGCTGAATACGGGTGCCGACGTGTATATGGTCAAACCGTTTGAGCCAGAAGAATTGGTTGCGCAAGTTGAATCTTCGCTGAAACAGGCAACGCGGATGTCTGAACGTCCGGGGAAAGGGAATGAATCAGCCCCTAAAATTCAGGTGCCTTTTGATGTGGAACTTACCCCCACAGAGCTAAAGGTGGTTCAGTTTGTGGCGCGAGGGATGGCAAATCGCGAAATTGCGGATCAACTCAAAGTCAGCCAACGAACGATTGAAAGCCATGTTAGCAATATGCTAGGCAAAACTGGATTGCATAACCGCACAGAGTTAGCTCGTTGGGCGATCGAAAACAACATGGCATAGTTAAATGTCACGCCAAGCCTGGGTGCAGGAATGCCGTTATTTCGTAAATTTCAGCGTGTAGCGATAGAGTGCAACTGGGCGATCGCCTGCCACAAAAGCCTTCGGATGGGGCGGATTGAGATAAACCGCTGTAAATTGGTCAGCAGTCACACTCCCATCGGGCTGATGGGTATAGGCTGTAGTTGTTTCAACCTGATTTTTGTAGGGTGTTTCAGGCGCTTGAAAAAACTGCTGAAATAGCTCTGAAGCAATGAAATGATCTGGATCGGGTTGTTCAACAGTGCGCCCTGTAGCGAAAGAAAACAACTTGCGATTATCTCGAAATTTGGTAGTCATGCGATTGGGGTCGCGTGAATCTACCCAAACGCGAACGACACGATCGCCCAAGTAGGTTTTGGCAAGACTCAGCCCATTAAACGCGCGATCGGACACAACCGCTACTTTTGTCAGAGATTTTGTCGGTAGAGATAAGAATGGAATAACCGCTTTATTTCGTTCCAAAATATTGGTAGGCAAAAACCGCACTGGACACGTCACAGGCATATTCAAAAAATCTCGATTGCCATCGAAGCCAGGAGTGATGACTTCTGGCGCTAACGGTGCAACCATGGCTTTCAATGTGCTGGTCATTGTCCAAGTGCCCACCATCCAATCTGGGTAAATTAAGTCGCCTTCAACCGGTTGTACAATAGGTTTATTGTTCCATTCAGGAAAAGCGGCAATGCGATCGGTTAAGGGGCTTGCAAGCACTGCGGATGTTGAACAGAGGCAGCCAATTAGCAGGAGTGGAAGCAAATAGTAAGCAAAGGTGAATAGAGTTTGAAACCGTGAGAAAGAAAACTTCATGAGGCACATTAAAAAGGCGAATAGTCTAAAAGGCGAATCCAAGAGCGAACGATTTTCATTGCGATCGCGCGATCGCAACTCTACCTTCACCTTGATTATTCCTCATTCGTCCCATGGTTCCCTTGCGTGTTCTAAAACAATGGATTTGTTCCGAAACGGAAGGCTACCCTTAAAAATACTTTCTTCCAAAACAATGCGATCGCGTCCTTCCGCTTTTGCCCGATAGAGTGCCCGGTCTGCGGCGGTAACGAGATGAATTGACGAGACATCTAACAGGGGCGTAATGACCGCAACGCCAAGGCTCATGGTGACAAATCGGCTGACGAATGACTCTTGGTGGGCAATTTTTAAGTCGGCGATCGCGCGTTGAATATTGCTAGCCACTTTCAAGGCACCTTGCGTCGGTGTGTTTGGCAGAATCACCGCAAACTCTTCTCCGCCATAGCGTGCGACTAAATCACCGGGGCGTTTGGTTGCCAACCCAATGGCGCTAGCAATTTGACATAAACATTCATCGCCTGCTTGATGACCATAGGTGTCGTTAAACCGCTTGAAACAATCTACATCACACAATACCAAGGCAAGGGGTTGTTGCTCTCGCGATAATCTGCGCCATTCATAGGCTAAACAATTGTCAAACCCACGACGATTTGCAACTTGAGTTAATCCATCCAAGTGGGCAAGCCGCTGGAGTTCTTGATTTGCAAGTTGTAGGGCAGTTTCCGCCGCACGGCGATCGCGCACCTCTGCACGGAGTCGTTGATTTTGCTGTTCAAGCTGCTGTTGGAGCCGTCGCAAAGACAAATGCAACTCAATCCGGGCAACCATTTCCATGCTGTGAAACGGTTTCGTAATGTAATCCACTCCGCCTAATTTGAATGCTTTGATCTTGTCTGGCAGTTCATCTAGGGCACTCACAAAAATAATTGGAATGTCTCTGGTCGCAACATTAGCTTTGAGTTGTTCGCAGACCTGGTAGCCATCCATCTGAGGCATACAAATATCTAATAACACCAGATCAGGTAAGGTAGATTCTGCTAGTTCTAGCGCGATCGCTCCATTTGAGGCTGATTGAGTCTTAAACCCACGATGGGTTAGCAAAGTGCGAAGTAGGTCTACGTTATCTGGCACATCATCCACAATTAAAATAGTGCCCTGGTTATGCTGTGTCTGCGGCTCGTTCATCAACCATTCTTTACCCGAAAATTGGCAATTAGTGAAAAAGAAATCTATCTATAGATATAAATGTAAACCGATTCAAAATCTTTATCGCTCCTAACCTTAATTTATGGTTCGGTGTGACATATCGTTTAACGCAAGGAGGAATTGTGCTGAAGGCGATCGCCTGGTTTACAAAAGATTTTGGGAAAATATTTGCTACTGCTCTTTACGTGGGCAACACTGAATCTCCTATCTTGAATTTTCGAGTATTCCAGTTCTAATCCCCAACTTCAGAGTTCCCACTAGAGCTACCATTGGTATACAAATCGCTACAATCACAGCTAAATTACGTTGAATGGCGGAACTTTGCTCAGAAATGTCGTAACTTTCTCACGCCCCTTGCCATTCCTCATTGCTTGCTTGCTCCATGGCTAATCCTTTCATTCTTACAAACGCTCGTATTCCCGGCTACGTTGGCTTACAACAACTGACGATTCAGGATGACGCTATTATTTCTGTGCAACCGCAGTCATGTATCTGTCCTTCCGATGCCTTTATCGATCTGCTCGGTGACTGGATTTCCCTCGGTGGAATTGATCTGCAAATTAATGGAGCCTTGGGGCTGGCGTTTCCTGACCTGAGTTCTTGCACGGCTCACAAGCTAGCAGCCATTAATCAATTTCTTTGGCAGCAGGGCGTTGATGGTTACTTGCCAACCCTGGTGACAACCTCGGTGGATAATATCCAGCGATCGCTCTCCATCCTTGCTGCATCTAATTTCCACATCTTAGGTGCTCATTTAGAAGGTCCGTTTCTGAATCCGGCTAAACGGGGCGCTCACCCAGCAGAGTATCTGCTGCCGCTGACGTTGGAGGCTGTGAAACGAGTGCTAGGGGATTATGCCAGCGTCGTTAAGGTGATGACGTTGGCTCCTGAACTAGATGAAACAGGCAAGGTGATCCCTTATTTGCGATCGCTGGGCATCACCGTAAGCCTGGGGCATTCTCTGGCAACGGCGGCTCAGGCACAACACGCCTTCAATCAAGGTGCAACCCTGGTGACTCATGCCTTTAACGCGATGCCGCCCTTACACCATCGAGAGCCGGGTTTGCTAGGAGCCGCGATCGCCCATCCTCAAGTGCAGTGTGGCTTAATTGCTGACGGACAACATGTTTCACCCATCATGATAGACATTTTGCTGCGATCGTCTCAGTACGAGCAGGGAGTCTTTCTAGTCAGCGATGCCCTATCTCCCCTCGGCTTGCCCGACGGTATTTATCCCTGGGACACGCGCCAAATTGAAGTGATTCATGGCACCGCTCGATTATTGGATGGCACCCTGTCGGGCACCACCTTACCGCTACTGGTCGGTGTACAAAACCTGGTGAAATGGGATATTTGTGATGTTGAGCAGGCGATTGCCCTTGCAACAATTGCACCCCGACGGGCGATCGGTCTATCCATCGATTACATTGGGCAACCCGCTCACCTATTGCGCTGGCATCAATCCAAATCGGGAGAACTGCAATGGGAAAGGTTGGAAAGTTTTGAGTCCTGTTAGCATCAGCGGCACTTTGCGCTTTTGAATTTTCGGTTCTTACTCGAAACTGGGCTGTAACTCCTGTACGATCAACTGATTGCCATCTCACGACATCAACAAATACCATGACCGCAGTTGACGACAAAAAAATTGTTCGCGAATACTTCAACGCCACCGGATTCGATCGCTGGCGCAGAATTTATGGCGACGGCGCAGTGAACAAAGTTCAGCTAGACATCCGCACCGGACATCAGCAAACTGTGGATACCGTCTTGGCATGGCTAAAAGCAGACGATAACCTAAAAGACTTAACCATTTGCGATGCCGGCTGCGGAGTGGGTAGCCTGAGTCTTCCTTTGGCAGAAGCCGGAGCAAAAATCTTTGCCAGCGATATTTCCGAGAAAATGGTGGGAGAGGCAAAAGAGCGAGCGGCGGCACTATCGCTCGAAAATCTCACCTTTGCCGTGCAGGACTTAGAAGGATTAACCGGACGCTACCACACGGTCGTTTGCTTAGATGTATTGATTCACTATCCTCAAGCCAAAGCCGCAGAAATGATTCAACATCTGAGTTCATTAGCAGAGTCGCGCTTAATTCTCAGTTTTGCACCCAAAACTATTTTTTATACTGTCCTGAAAAAGATTGGAGATTTCTTTCCAGGACCCAGCAAAGCTACTCGCGCTTACTTGCATAGTGAAGCTCAAGTCGTGAAAATTTTGGAAAGTCAAGGCTGGAAGATTGAGCGTAACGCGATGACCAAAACCAGTTTCTACTTTTCTCGTTTACTAGAAGCCGTTCGGACATAATCAAGTCCTCTTAACCAGATTTGTTCTTCCTGACTCTGAGCGCTTGACCTTAACGGTGATAACCCATGGTTAACAAAGCTAGGATTTAGACAATTACCAGTTCACGAGCCTGCGAAAAGTGGGCGTTTTGTTCAGCCCGCAGGCGATCGCACAAGCGATTTTCTGGCAGTTCCACATCGTCGTAGGTGAGAACCTGATCTTTAGCGACGGCGCGTTTCAGGCGGCATCCTTCTGCCAATCCAATCGGAAACAAATTTTGCGCTTGGGTAATTTGAGCCGTCTCACATTGCCCATAGGTCATGTAGCCGCCAATGCAGTCGATTGTTTCACCTACTTTCAGATCAGTTTTTGCCGTCGCTACTACTTCCACTCTGGGCGCACCTAATGGAGCCAGCACGGCATCTTTAAATAAAACCACCCGCGCCACGGACAGCGGCACTTCAAAATGGCAGAGATGGTAGGGCGTGTAGAAGCTATACAAGGGACCTTCACCTAACTTGTAGTAGTTGAGGTAATGGCAGTGTTTGGGGTCATCTTGGGTGGCAAAGACAAACACACCGGGACCCGGTTTTGCGCCGACCACATAATCCACAATGCCGCCCAAAGCTTTCAGTTGATCGACATCGTACAGGTGGGTCATCTGATCCACATGATCTGTGAAGTCGTAGCCCAACATGCCCCGCTTGGCGATGGTCATGCCTGTGGCGTTGGCAACGATCGCCTGCTCAAAGGAGATTTTGGTGCCATCGGCAAAACTGGTGACCATGTGGGGGTTTTGTCCCCATTTTTTGGCAAATCCTTCTTGGGTTGTGGGGTTGCGATAGGCATCTTGCAAGCCTTTAATGTTGCCGCAGAGCAAGGGAGTCATGCCAATGCTTTTGACATAGCGATAGAGATTCATTTCCACACCGGGCTGATCGCCATCGCAACCAGAGAGAATCACGCCTGCTTTGTCAGCATAGGTTTTCAAAATCGCGCCAATGGTGCCATCTAGTTCAGCGTTCATCAACACAATATGTTTGCCGTGGGCGATCGCCTCCAACACGACTTTTGCCGCGAAGTCGATCGTTCCTGTCACCTCAATCAGGGCATCAATTCCCTCAGCCTGACAGAGCAGCATGGCATCTTCGGTGATGGCGGCGGTTCCTTGGGCGATCGCGTCTTCCAACTCTGCCACCGTCTTCACTTCTCGGACATCCTCAACGCCCGCCTCATCGTAAGAGCGTTTGGCATTGCTCAAATGCCGACTCGCCACCGCCACCAACTCCATCCCAGGCACCGAGTTGATAATTTGATTGGCAATCCCCCAACCCATAAACCCTGACCCGACCATACCCACTCGAACTGGGTTTCCGGCTTCAGCCCGTGCTTTGAGGGCAGTATCAACAATAATCATGATGGAACTCCAATCGCAATAGGTTCGTAGGATGCCCAGGAAGCATCTTTTTCTGAGATCGTCGTAATTGGCAAACGCCACTCAATCTCAAAGGCGGGATCGTTGTATCGGGCACCCCGTTCACAGTTGGGCGTATAAAATTCGCTGACGGCATACATGACTTCCGTATCATCCGTTAGGGTTTGATAGCCGTGGGCAAATAATTCCGGTACGTACAGCGATCGCCCATTTTCGGGAGTTAGTTCCACGCCCACATGCTGAAGATAGCTGGGCGAATCGGGACGCAGATCGACGATGACATCATAAATTGCACCCCGAATGCAGCGAATGAGTTTCGTTTCCGTGGCGGGTGCAATCTGGTAGTGCATCCCCCGCAGGGTGCCTTTGTGATGATTAAACGAGAGGTTGCACTGGGCAATAATGGGTTTCAAGCCATGCTGCTCAAACTCGTTGCCGCAGAACATCCGGGCGAAGTAACCGCGATCGTCCGATTTGCGATCGAGATCAACGATGAATGCCCCTTTTAATCCGGTTTCAGTGAAGATCATAAGCGCTCCAAATCAGGCATGATTGGGGTGAACGAAAGAGACTGGAGACATAGCGGGAATAGCTGCCTCAGTTGACTGCAACGCCTGATAGCGAAGAATTTGCGCTTCCACGACTTTTGCCATGTCTTGATGTTGACGATACGCCTGATAGAATTCCACGATCCATTCTAGAGTGGTGTCTAAAGATAGGCGAGGATGCCAGCCTAACCGCGCTTTTGCCTTCGAGCAATCGAGCTTCAGATAGTTTGCTTCATGGGGATGATCGCCTGCATCCAGTTTCCAGGTTGCGCCCTCACCCCACCGCTGGGTCAAATAGTCCACAATCCAGGAGACGGGTTTAACATCTTCATCATTGGGTCCAAAGTTCCAGCCTTCCGCATAGGCGGCTCCGTCTTGCCATAAGCGCTCTGCCAAAAGCATATAGCCGCCCAGAGGTTCCAAAACGTGCTGCCAGGGGCGTGTAGCATGAGGGTTGCGAATTAGCACGGGCTGCTCTGCTTGGATGGCCCGCATGATGTCAGGAATCAGGCGATCGCTTGCCCAATCGCCACCCCCAATCACATTGCCTGCCCGCACACTGGCGATCGCCGCAGGCTGAGCCAGATCCGATTGCGGGGCAAAAAACGATGAGCGATAGGCTTCTGTCACTAATTCTGCACAGCCCTTACTGCTGGAATAGGGATCTCGCCCTCCCATGGGTTCATTCTCCCGATAGCCCCAAACCCATTCTCGATTCTCGTAGCACTTATCAGTAGTAATCACCACGACAACGCGCACACTTGAACTATGACGAACTGATTCTAAAAGGTTCACCGTCCCCATGACGTTGGTGGCATAGGTTTCTACCGGATTTTCGTAAGAGTATCGCACCAAGGGCTGGGCTGCCATGTGAAACACAATATCTGGCTGATGTTCCGTCATGACTGCCTGCAAGGCTGCCAGATCCCGAACATCGCCAACGATGCTGGTGAGTCCCTGCTTAATGGTAGCAACCTCAAACAGATTGGGTTGAGTCGGGGCGGGGAGCGAGTAGCCAATTACACTGGCACCCAAGCGTTGCAGCCACAGAGAAAGCCAACTCCCTTTAAATCCGGTGTGTCCGGTAATGAGAACCTTTTTGTTAGACCAAAATTCCATTGAGATCCTTGTGAGGTGACAGGTTTTAGGTTTCAGGGGACAGTCGTATGAACGAAAGGGGATAAACCTCACTTACCAAACTTTCCAGGGGGCTGTGCCGTTTTGCCAGTGGCGTTCTAGATCGTTCCTGTCTTTTAAGGTGTCCATGGGTTGCCAGAAACCATGGTGTCGAAAAGCGGAGACTTGCCCTAAATGAGCCAGTTTTTGCAGAGGTTCTTGCTCCCAGGTGGTGAGGTCATCGGCGATGTAATCAATCACGCTAGGCTCTAAAACAAAATATCCGCCGTTGATGTAAGCACCATCGCCATCGGGTTTTTCGTGAAAGGTGTTGATTTTGGTTTGTTCGTGACCTAGGGCGATCGCGCCAAATCGTCCCGGAGGCTGCACGGCGGTGAGGGTGGCGAGGGTTCCTTGCTGTTTGTGAAATTCAATCAGCTTGGTAATGTTGACATCGCTTACTCCGTCTCCATAGGTAAAGCAAAATGTTTCATTGCCAATGTGTTCCCGCACTCGCTTCAACCGTCCGCCAGTCAAAGTATCTTCCCCGGTATCTACCAAAGTGACGCGCCAAGGCTCTGCTTTGCCGGCATGGATATTCATCTGGTTAAAGCGCATGTCAAAAGTGACATCAGACATGCGAAGAAAGTAGTTGGCAAAATACTCTTTAATCATGTAGCCCTTGTAGCCGCAGCAAATGACGAAATCATTCACGCCATGAGAAGAATAAATCTTCAGAATATGCCAGAGGATCGGCTGCCCACCCACTTCTACCATGGGCTTTGGTTTGACCGAAGTTTCTTCACTGAGCCGGGTACCTAGTCCGCCTGCAAGAATGACTGCTTTCATAAGTCTTCCAGTTTTAGCTATGTTGTAATGGCTTCCACCCAATTTCCGTCAATTCTAATGCCTATACGAGTGGGTATGTGTGAAATGACAATGTTCAAGCAAGCTGGTTTGTAAAGGAATAAAAAAGTCAGAATACTTCTCAGCTTTCCCTAGATCTACCATGCACTAACGCTTGAAAAAATAATTGGATTTGACTGCCCGTAAAACTATCAGCACTGAACGATTGGCGATCGCGCTGGGCACTGGTAAAAAAAATGTTTTTGTTAGATGCCAATTTTATTCTTCAAAAGGGTTGAAAAGGCGAGGGGGAGGGAGTTCTCGTTCTTGGCTTGCCAGTTCAGAAGGAGGGCGATCGCTGCTCCAGCCCCACCAAACCGTTTCACAATGGCACTGATAAAATTCTTGCCACTTGCGGTGGTGGTCTTCCGTAAAAACGGGCGATCGGCGATTGATCCAAACCTGATTTGCTGATTTGCTGCTGGCATGACAATTAGGACACTGAAATGTTGCGGCATGAACCGCCAATTGGGTCCACTCAGGCGGGATTAGCTCAAACGCTTCCATAAAAATAGCCAGAAGTCTACAGGTTGACTCGCCTATTATCAACCTTTTAGAAAAAAGGATGGTAAGAAAACAGGGGGCGGTATGGCAAAGGCGATCGCACTTCAATAAGATGATTAAGTTTGAAGCTATGACTTTTTTTGTAACATTCGGTTGAATGTAGTCCTTTCACCTGTGCCAAGGTAGAAATTGTTGAGTATTGTCTTAAGGATATTTGCCTCTATCTTTAGGTTGATTTCTTGGTCAATGAAGGCATTTACAGGTAAATAAAAGACCAACGGGTTGGGGCAGATGTTCAGATATGTAGTCACTTTATAGAATTGCTGCGTTATGACAGGCGATATTTATTGGGGCGCAAGTCTCTAGCTAAGTGCATAAGCAGTACACATACTGGTTTCATCCACGATCGCGCCTTGTAAACTGCCAAACCGCTATCGATTGTTCACCGTTTCCCTCATCGAGTGCCGAGCCTATGTCTATTCTGAATTTGATCTCGTTTCTTGGCATTTTTGGGCTGTGCTTTGTCGCCTGGTTGTTTTCAGAAAACCGCCGTCTGCGCTACTTTCCCTGGCGGGTGATGATTATGGGAATTCTATTGCAGCTTGCCTTAGGGTCAGCGGTTTTTTTGTTTCCGCCTACAAGAGATGCGCTCAAAGCGTTTAGCGACTTGCTCAACGTGGTGTTTGATGCGGCGGATGCGGGGGCGCGGTTTGTGTTTGGGCAAAATATTGTGCCTAAGCCAGATAAGCCACCTGATGTAAATTTGGGCTATATCTTTGCCTTTCGAGCGCTGCCCACGGTAATTTTCTTCTCTGGCTTGATGGCGCTGCTCTATAACATTGGTGTGATTCAGGTGCTGACCAATGTGTTCGCCAAAATTTTCTACTCAACCATGCGATTAAGTGGAGCAGAAGCGTTGAGTGGTGCCGCCAATATTTTTGTGGGGATTGAAGCGGCGATCGTGGTTAAGCCGTTTCTCGCCAAAATGACTCGCAGCGAACTGTGTGCGATTCTATCTTGCTGTTTTGGCACGGCTGCTTCTTCCACGTTGGCAATTTACGTGAGTTTTCTCAAACCCGTTTTTCCGAATATTTTGGGGCATTTAGTGTCTGCGTCGATCATGGCGATTCCTGCCTGCTTTGTCTTGTCCAAAATTCTGGTGCCGGAAACAGAGGTGCCGCTGACCTTGGGTGGCATCCCCAAAGAGCCGAAAGCCTCCAAACTGCGATCTCCAACTAGCAAACGGCAGTTACTAGAGGATGCCCATCGAACTCCGGTGGCAGAAGTGCCTGTCACTGCTGAGGATGAGGAAATTGCTCGGCTCCTACGAGGCGAACAGCCTTTAAGCCGCACAGCCAGCGAATCAGACAACGTTGAAGAACCCATTTCTCAGGAAACCGTCGGTGGAGAACCAATTGAGCGCATTAGTCCCTTGGATGCGGCAATTATTGGGGCATTGGATGGGGTAAAAATGGCAGTCTCGATCGCCGCTGTCCTGATCTTAATTTTGGGCTTAGTCTATTTGTTCAACCAAATCTTTTTTTGGCTGGCGACGTTACCCAGTCCGATCGGGGATGTGTTTAAAGTCGTGACCTTAGCGAACATTCTCGGTTTTCTATTCCTTCCATTCACCTTTCTCACTGGAGTTTCCCTCGACTGGAATGAACTCTGGCTGTCTTCCGTGATTATTGGACGACGCTTACTCGAAACGGCGATTCCACCCTATCAAGCATTAGCCGCTGCCGCCGCCGATGGTTCCCTGAGCGATCGCGCCGTGTTGGTTGTCAGCTATGCTTTATCTGGTTTTGCCCACCTCGCTTCTGTAGGGATTTTTGTCGGCGGCACGATTGCCCTGATTCCTTCTCGCCGCAAAGATATTTCTGAATTAGGCTGGAAAGCTCTTTTTGTCGGCACCCTGGCAACCCTGATGATCGCCGCCGTCTCTGGGGTTTACTACGTTCCTGGAAATGCCAGCATTTTGGGCGAGAAGTCAGCCCCCATGCCTGTGGTTAGTCCAACCACTCCACCCACTGCTGCGCCTACTATTCCAACCTCTGCACCTGCCATTGCGCCTAAAGGATCTGCTGCACCTGTTCCCCCATCCACCCCCCAGCAATCTCAAGCGGCACCACAACCCTCTCCCAAATAAAACGCGATCGCGTAGGGTGAGTTGAGCTTTATGAAACGCACCCGAATCCATTGCAAGTTGTATGTTTTAGCCCATTGTTGTTAGCACACACAACAATAGTGTTTCAGTCCATTCCACCACGGCTCCGTAGGTGTCGCCTGTATGACCACCCAGCTTGTGGTTAAACCAGGCTCCCGTTAGAACCGCGATCGCACTACCCGCCAGCGACATACCAATTGCCTCACCCCACTGCGGAGAATTTAGCCCGCCCCAAAGTCCGCAGCCGCCCAACAGCAACAGCAAACTAGGCAAAGCTTGCCAACTAGATTGAATGGCGACTTTGTGCAAAGCGCCTTTCCCTTCAAGCCTGAGGTAAGGATATCGAGCGATCGCCACCAGTTGTCCCCAGCGCCCCCAGCCTGCTGCCGCCATCAAGTAAATCCAGCGATCGGTTTCTAGGCTAGCTAAAGCAGTCGTTTTCAACAGCACAATTGCCACAGCGACCATTGCCCCAAAAGCACCGGTTCGGCTGTCTGCCATCACCTCTAATCGTCGAGTGGGATCAAGAACGGCTAACCCATCAGCAGCATCCATTGCCCCGTCTAAATGCAGCCCGCCCGTAATGCCAATCCAAGCGACTACAATCAGCGCACTGCGAACCAAAATTGGCATTCCCAACCCTTGCAACCCAGAATCGGATAATCCTAATAACCCTCCAATCAGCAAGCCAATCACAGGTGCCCACGCTGCAATTCCATGAAATTGCAAACGCCAATGAATCGGCAAAGGAATACAGGTATAAAATGCGATCGCACCCAAAAAAACTGGCAGCCGCGATCGTCCAACTCTCTCTTGAAATGGCATGACCAATTGCTTGTTTAAGTCTCAGGGATATCGGGTGCAGCGGTGTCCATTACTAAAAAGCAAAAACTGGGTCGCTTACAACACTCTCAAGACGCTGGCAACGCGGTTGACCGATGCCATGGCGCGAATTTCGGCTAACGCTTGGTTGAAGTTGCCTTCGCGCACATTGTGAGTGACGACCACAATTTCGGCAGATTCGCCGTGAACATCGGTTTGCACGACTGATTCTAGGCTGACGTTATGATCGCCAAAGCAGGTGCCTAGCTTGCCAATTACGCCAGGAGTATCGTTAGTAGAAAATCGGGCATAGAAACGAGTGATCAACTCATCCATGGGGGCGATCGCGCAATAGTGTTGATGCGAACAAGCTAACAGCGGATCAAGCAATGCCTTGCCATCTTGCGAGGTTTGACTGCCAAGCCCCACTTTTAAAATTGCAGCAATATTCAAAATATCCGACACAACCGCGCTGGCAGTAGGACCGGCTCCCGCACCAGGACCAAAAAACATCACCTGCCCAACGGGATCGCCTTCAATCAAAATTGCGTTGTTGACATGATTAACGCTGGCAAGCGGATGATCTTTGGGAACCATCGTTGGATGCACACGCACTTGTAGTTGTTCGGGATCATCTAGGGATGCTTGAGGGTTGCGTTTCGCCACTGCCAATAGCTTAATCACAAACCCCAGTTTGTCGGCATAGGCAATGTCTGCCCCGCTCACTTGGCGAATGCCTTCACAATGCACTTCTGGCAGTTTGATCCGTCCGCCAAACGCCAGAGATGCCAAAATCGCAATTTTGTCGGCAGCATCGAGTCCGTCTACATCGGCGGTAGGGTCGGCTTCGGCATACCCTAACTGTTGAGCATCGACCAGAATATCAGCAAAGTCGCTGCCTTCAGTTTGCATCCGCGTCAGGATATAGTTGGTGGTGCCGTTGACAATGCCCATCACTGTATCAATCCGGTTAGCGCAGAGAGATTGCTTGAGTGGCTCAATGACAGGAATGCCGCCGCCCACCGCCGCCTCTAGCAATACATAAACCCCCGCTTTTGTGGCGGCAGTAAAAATTTCATCACCAAAACGGGCGATCGCGGCTTTGTTTGCCGTCACCACATGCTTTCCATGGGCGATCGCGGTCAACATCAGCGATCGCGCAGGCTCTAACCCACCAATCACTTCCACCACAATATCCACCGCTGGATCAGTGACGATACTTTCCAGGTCAGTCGTAAATCGATCGGCTGGTAAATCCACATTACGGGGCTTATCGAGCGATCGCACCCCTACTCGATACAGTTCTAACTCTTGCACCAATGGATGACGCTGCACCGGGTCTAGCAGAATTTGTGCCGTTCCAGTCCCCACAGTTCCTAACCCCAACAAACCAATTTTGAATCCCACGGTCGGCTTATCCTGAATCGCTTCTCCCACCAATTTTAGGCGAGAAAGGAAGGACAAATGTCGGATGACGAAGGATGAAGTCTCTACTTAGATAAGCACGGCATAAAACTCACCGTCTTGTTCGATAAATAGTAGTAGTTTATCGGCAAGATAACCCACTGTTTCTACGGAAAGTTGCAGAGACGGACTGTAGCCAACCTCAACGGCATCGACCCTAAATGTAGTCGGTCGCTATTAAGCTTTTTCTCGATAACAGGGTTCTTCTAGGTTTTGCTGGTTCATGGGTTTTTCACCCATAGACCCATCCCAAGACCTTCTGTTTTTGGCTTGCTTGGAGTATGTCAAGAGCAAAAATTGTGCTGCGGATTTTTATTCACGGTTGGAGTTTACAAGGGGATGAAAATGAAGAGACTAATTGGGGCGATCGCAATCGGTTTCATTGGAATACTACCGTTAGCATCTTTAGCCTATGCAGACACTCCAAACACGAAAATAAGCTGGGTGCATCCTAAAGAAGCCGCGTTGCGGGTCACCCTAAGTTCTAAATTTACGGAGACTGGAGAGCGCATTCTCAATGTGGATTTGGTGCGCGGCGGCGAAGTGCTAGAACGACTTCAAGCGGTGTCTGGCAAGCCTCGAAAGCAGGCTTTTCGGGTGGGCAGTGAATCGAAAGCGGGTTCGCGGGAACCATTACCTCAAGGAATTTATGCGATCGGGCAAGTTGATCGGGGTGCAGGATTGCCGTTTGCTATGGGGAAAACATTTATTCCAGTGACCCCGAAATTTACCACAGCCCGCAGCGGCATTGGCATTCATCGTGATGCCGATCGCATGATTCCGGGTGGATCGGGAACCATTGGCTGCCTCGGTCTGCTCAACCAAGCCGGGATTGAAACCGTCGCAGACTTTGTTGCTACTCACAACGTCAAAACGCTGATTGTAGATTATGGACTCAAGTAGGCTCCTGAAACTTGTCTAAGCCTTCAATCACCCTGGCAGACTCGATCTTATCGCCTGCCTTAAGCTCATCCAGCACCTCTTTCCCTTCCACCACAAAGCCAAAAATGGCGTAGCGCCCATCTAGCAAATTTGCTCCAGCAGGGGTTAGCTCCGAATCAAACAGAAAGAAGAAAAACTGGGATGAACCGCCGTTCGGGTCGGTGTCCGGGCGCGCCAACGCCATTGCGCCATAGGCAGAGAACGGCAAAACAGGCTGTTCGCGGAATCGGCCGGCATCTTCTAATGTGATGCCGTAGACTGGCACCGGATCAGCCTTGACTTTGACTTCCAAGGGAATCGCCCGGTATTGCTTAGTTTTGGGATCGACAAAACCCACTTCCGATCCGGCGGGATCGCCCACTTGCAGCACGTAGGATTCTTCTGCACGGGTAAAGGGCAGTCCGTCATAAAACCCCCGCTGCACCAGATCAATGAAGTTACCTGCCGTAACTGGGGCGCTGTAGCCATCGATTACGGAAATAATTTTGCCTTTGTTGGTGGTGAATTCTACCTTCGCTCGTCCTTTTAGCTGGGGTAAATTGCTGTAGGCTTCAGGCACTTCATAGGGAAACTGCTGCACCATGAGTTCTTCAATTTTCCCAACAAAATCTAGAACTTTGGCTCGTTCAGCCATCACCCGCACTCGATCTTTTGCTTCATTTGCGGCTTGCAAATCAGGCAAAGCGGTTTTGATCTGATCGAGCAAGGCGATCGCGCTAGGCTGTTTGTCGCTAGGAATACTTGCCAAAATTGCCGCCTGTTTATCGCTAGCAATGCGCGTAGCGCGGCTAATATCGCCGGTAATCGCGCCCCACCGACTCTGTGAGCGTAGTTTTCCAGTAATATCTTCCAGGCTTTCTTGCAAATCTCGAATGGCAGGGTTGTCGATGGGCAAAGCATCCCGCAACAGGGCACTGCCGTCGGTAATGGCGTTCCCTGCGGGGAGGCGACTAATTTGAATTGGCTTCGCGGCGCTTAGCCCGATCGCAAAGGTGACTAGCAAGAATAGGTTTAGCCCCATTTTTAACCAGTGTTTTAGGAGATTTATTCCAGGGTATTGCATGTCTACTGCTCGCTAAATTGGCACAACGGTTGAGCGCTTAGACTAGCTGTCTCACCCTATTATCTTGCCATAGGGCGACGCTGAAAATGCTGATGGATGTTTGGCTATCGTTCTGGCGATCGCGGGGATAAATTGGTTTTGCTCAGGTTCGTTTAGCTGGATTGATTGATTACGCTCATCTGAGCGGTAAAATGAATTGCCAATCATTATTTGCTAAAGCGCTAGACCAATGATTTCCAGTAATGATTTTCGACCCGGCGTGAGTATTGAACTGGACGGTAATGTCTGGCGAGTAGTGGAGTTTCTCCATGTGAAGCCAGGAAAAGGAGCCGCTTTTGTTCGTACAAAGCTGAAGAATGTGCAAACGGGTAGTGTGGTTGAAAAAACGTTTCGGGCAGGCGAAACGCTTCCTCAAGCTAATTTGGAGAAAGCAACGATGCAATATACCTATAAAGATGGCGATAGCTTTGTCTTTATGGATATGGAAAGCTATGAAGAAACTCAGTTAAGTGTTGCCCAAATTGGCGATCGCGTTAAATATCTCAAAGAAGGCATGGAAGTCAACGTGGTTCGCTGGGGTGAGAAAATTATGGAAGTGGAACTGCCCAATTCTGTAGTGTTAGAAATTACTCAAACTGATCCAGGTTTCAAGGGGGATACCGCTACGGGTGGCAGCAAACCTGCCATTGTCGAAACAGGTGCCCAAATCATGGTGCCTCTGTTTATTACCACGGGCGAACGGATCAAAATTGACACTCGCACAGATAGTTATTTGGGGCGTGAATAAGGTGAATTGCAATTTCTAGTTTTGATCATTTCTAGCCCCTATCTAAGAGGTTTGCACGCACTGTGTCGCTGAATTTGAATGAACTTCGTGAACTGTTAGCCGCGATTAACCAGACGGATATTGCAGAGTTAACGCTAAAAAGCTCCGATTTCGAGTTGATTATCCGCCGAGGGTTGCGCGGAGATGAACAGCTTTTGACCGGGGCGACCCCGATGGACACCCCTAATCTTGTGTTCTCATCTTCGCCATCGGCAATGGCAGGCGGAGATGTTAAATCTTCAGATGTTGCGCCATCACCACCCTCACCGAGCGGCTCTTTGCCACCCACCAGCGATCGCCGCCATCTCGAAATTTTGTCTCCCATGGTTGGAACGTTCTATCGCGCCCCTGCACCGGACGAACTGCCGTTTGTGGAACCGGGCGATCGCATTCGGTCGGGGCAAACCGTGTGCATTATTGAAGCGATGAAGCTGATGAATGAAATTGAGGCAGAAGTATCGGGGGAGATTATTGAAATATTGGTTCAGGATGGAGAGCCAGTGGAATATAATCAGCCATTAATGCGGGTGAATCCGTAATAACTCAATGACTTTGGGATAAATGAATACCCGTAAAATTCTAATGAAGTTTAATTAAGGTTGTTCTCCTCCCTTGCGGTGTTTCGGGTGACTCGTTAAAATCTGGGGATCAACGCTTCTCACACATTTCATAATTGCCCATGAACTCTTCCCAGCCGGTTCCGCCAGAAGTTGTTCAACAACTGGCTGCTTACTTCAGCGTTTTGGGTGAACCAACCCGTCTCAGAATATTGAACTTGCTTCGAGATGGGGAGCGATGCGTACAGGATTTAGTTGAGGCAATGGATACCAGTCAGGCGAATGTGTCTAAGCATTTGAAGGTCATGGTGCAAGCAGGTATATTAAGCCGACGCAGCGAGGGAACGCTGGCGTATTACAAAGTGGAAGATGAACTGATTTTTGAACTCTGTCACTTAGTCTGCGATCGCCTTGCAAAACGTATTGAAATACAGGCGCACAAGTTTCGGGCCTTTAGCTTTTTAGGAAAGTAATTAGGTCGCTGTTATGGTGAGTTGGGTTAGTCAGTTACAAGACATGGCTCAGCAGGGTGACTGGACTGCCGTAACCCAAGCGCTACAACAGCATTATCATGCAGGCGATTGGACTCAGCTATCGCCCGATGAAACGGATAGGTTGATCAGTCTTGCGATCGCGGTGCTGCGATCGGGCGACTTTCAAGAACGCTGGGATATTGCCAAAATATTTCCTGGCTTTGGAGAGGCGGCAATCTTGCCATTGATTAGGCTAGTCGAGGACGAAGACGAGGAACTCGACACTCGTTGGTTTGCAGTGCGCCTTTTAGGGAATGCCAATCATCCTGCTGCGATTCAAGCACTAGTGGAACTGTTGAATTCTGACGAAGATGACCTTAGCACCATGGCATCGGAGGTGTTGGCAACCTTTGGCACGGACGCGATCGCGCCGTTAGCCACTCTGTTAGATGCATCCGAGACCCGCTTGCTTGCCGTTCAAGCCCTCACGCAAATTCGCCACTCTGCCACGATCTCGCCCTTACTCACGGTGGCACAAGATGAAAACGCCACAATTCGAGCGCTGGCAATTGAGGCACTCAGTAGCTTTCACGATTCCCAAGTGCCGCCAGTCTTAATTCAAGCCCTCACCGATCCGGCTGCGCCCGTGCGCCGCGCGGCGATCACCGGGTTAGCCGTCCGCAAAGATTTAACCGAGACTTTAGGTCTAGTGAACCGCTTCGTCGATCGCCTGTGGGATTTGAATATCGGTGTTTGTCAGCAAGCCGCGATCGCCCTTGGACGAGTTGGCACCGATGCAGGGATCGATGCCCTCAGCCGTGCGATCGTCGCCGCCAACACGCCTGCGACCCTGCAAATTGAGAGCGTTCGAGCGCTGGCACGAATTGGCACCCCCTCGGCATTCAACGCCCTGCAAAATTTGCTGGATAATCCGAGTCGTCAAGCGGCTGAGGTGAATCAAGAAATTGCGATCGCTTTGGGACGGTGGACTGATCCCACGCTGCAAAACTCAGCCGCTCAAGCCCTCATCCAGTCTTTAACCAATGCTCACGATCCCTTAATTCAGAAAGCGATCGCGCTGGCACTCGGTCAGCTTCAGCAACCTATCGCGATCAAGCCATTGATTCAGCTTTTGGCAAGTCACGATGCAGGCGTTAGGCTCCACGCGATCGCGGCGCTAAAGCAGATTCAGCCTCAACAAACCCATCAGCATCTCGCAGAATTACAGACTAGCCAGGAGCTTTCCCCAGAGCTATGTCATGGAATCGCGATCGCCCTGCAAGAATGGCAAATTGAATTGCCCCATGGATAGACCAATAACGTGATAGTATCCCTTTGCTGGCTTCAAATGCTTTCCTGCATACCTTTTCTGCTACTGCTTCCATTTTCAGTCAAATTTCCTAGATTTCGTTGGTTTCATTTTTTGCTCTCAAGCTCTGTTAAATCTTCTCTGAATGCTCTGACTGAGTTTTTCAACTAAAAAGCAACCGGAGACTTAAAAAAAGTACGGAATAGAGTATGAGCCGGGGGAACGTTTTAACCCAATGTTCCAAAGTGACAGTCTTTGAGTTTTAAGTAATCCTTACCCTTACAGTCATCCATGCAATTGCAAGCATCCCAGCGCCGAACGAAGATTGTTGCAACGATTGGTCCCGCGACAAGTAGCCCAGAAGTGCTGCGATCGCTGATTGAGGCTGGTGCAACCACTCTCCGACTCAATTTTTCTCATGGCAGCCACGACGACCACCAGCGCAGCGTTCGGTTAATTCGACAAATTTCCTTTGAGTTAAATCAACCCGTGGGCATCTTGCAGGATTTGCAAGGTCCAAAAATCCGACTAGGACGCTTTGAAGATGGCTCCATTGTCTTGAAAACGGGCGATCGCTACATTCTCACCAGCAATTTGATGATGGGCAACCAAACCATGAATTGCGTTACCTATGAGCCTCTCGCCGATGAAGTGCCGGTCGGTGCCACGATTCTGCTAGATGACGGCAGAGTGGAAATGCGGGTGGAAGAAGTAAAGCGATCTGCCGGAGAGCTGCACTGTCAGGTGATAGTGGGTGGCGTACTGTCCAACAACAAAGGCGTAAACTTTCCCGGTGTGTATTTGTCCATTAAGGCAATTACCGATAAAGACCGCAAAGACCTCACCTTTGGCTTAGACCAAGGAGTCGATTGGGTGGCGCTCAGCTTTGTCCGCAATCCGCAAGATGTGCTGGAAATTAAAGAGCTAATTTCTGCGGCGGGCAAGCAAGTGCCGGTGATCGTCAAGATTGAGAAACACGAGGCGATCGAAGAAATGGAATCCATCCTCTCCATCAGCGATGGGGTCATGGTGGCACGGGGGGATCTTGGCGTAGAACTGCCTGCTGAAGATGTGCCCATTTTGCAAAAGCGCCTGATTGCCACGGCAAATCGTCGTGGAATTCCAGTGATTACCGCCACCCAAATGCTCGACAGCATGGTACATAGTCCCCGCCCGACTCGTGCCGAAGTTTCAGATATTGCAAACGCAATTTTAGACGGCACTGATGCGATCATGCTATCGAATGAAACGGCGGTGGGCAAATATCCCATTGAAGCAGTTAAAACCATGGCGCAGATTGCCCTGCGGATGGAGCAAGAGCCACCCATTCGACAAATCACCGACAGCGGGCGATCGATCCCCAATGCTATCAGTCAAGCAGTGGCGCGGATTGCCGGACAACTCGATGCGGCAGCCATTATGACCCTCACCAAAAGTGGCGCAACGGCGCGGAATGTGTCTAAGTTTCGTCCTCAAAAGCCGATTTTGGCAATCACTCCCCATGTCGATGTGGCGCGACAACTGCAACTCGTTTGGGGCGTAAAACCCTTGTTAGTGTTAGATCTTCCCTCTACTGGGCAAACCTTTCAAGCAGCCGTTAGCGTTGCCCAAGAAAACCAACTGCTGCAAGAAGGCGATCTGGTCGTGATGACGGCGGGAACCCTTCAGGGTGTCTCTGGCTCCACCGATTTAGTGAAAGTGGAAGTCGTGACAGCGGTGCGGGGTAAAGGGATCGGCATTGGGCAAGGTGGGTCGGTTAGTGGTCGGGCAAGAATTTTGCACAATGGCTTTGAGGCAAGCACTTTTAACACTGGAGAGATTTTAGTGGCTTCTGGCACTAGCGCTGATTTGATGGAAGCGGTGCGAAAAGCCTCTGGAATTATTACGGAAGATGGTAGCTTAACCAGCCATGCTGCCGTGATTGGCTTGAGGCTGGGAATTCCAGTGATCGTCGGCGTGAAGGATGCGACCTCCGCGATTCGGGAAGGCGAGATCATCACGCTGGATATGCAGCGCGGCTTGGTCTACTCCGGTGCTAGTGCTAGCCAAACTGATGCAGCACTATCTCCAGCCTATCCTTAATGTTGGTTTAAGGCATGGTTGAAATAGGCTGTTGATCTTGCTCTGGAAAAGCACAAAGTTTTTTCTCCCAGAAAAGTGCCTTGCCCATCTGCGGATCTAGCTCATAGCCACTGAATCCAAAAGCCTTGTATGCTAACTGGGCAACCTGGTTCCCTTCGAGTACTTCTAAAGTGAGCTTACAACAGCCTAAATCAAGCGCGATCGCTTCTGCCTTTTGCAACATCAGTTTCGACAAGCCTTTGCCGCGATGAGGTTGGGCAACGATAACATCATGGATGTTGAGTAATGGCTTACACGCAAAGGTAGAAAACCCTTCTAGGCAAACGATGAGTCCGGCGGGTTCAGCATCAACAAATGCAAGAATGACATGCACTGTTTTTCTCTTTGCAAGTTCTATTGGAAGGTTTGCTTTGACATATTCGGATAGACCTTTACCACCCCCCATCGGATCAAGTGCATACTCATTCATCAATTGCACTACTGCCTTTGCATGATGAGGCGTATAAAGATCTGCATGAATAATTTCGATCATTGATTAATCCTTGGTTCCTATTTTTTCAATCATAAAAAATTGAGTGCATTGTCTCCTTAGCTTGTGGAAACCGATCATTTTTCTCAATGATGACGCTGCGATCGCGCAACAGAAGATCGTGCAATTGATTTCTAGTATTGCTTCTACTCCTCAGGTGCGATAGGTCAATAGCCACTTTGCACCGTATTTCGATGGTTCCCAACCGCGAATCTGATCGAGTACTCCCTCGGCTCTCCCCTGTTTGTAGCCCCTGGTACAACAGTAAAGGGAAGCATTTTTAAGACTACAGGTCATTGGTTGAAACCCAATAGTGTGACTCAAATGTTTTTTGAGTGGAGCGCGCTTAAAGTCAGGTAGCTTAAAGTCAGCTAATATCTACCCTAACGGTTTTGGAGAGGAGCCGCGATCTCCAGCATTGGTTAAAAACGGCATGTTGCAGCACAATAATAAGTTAGGTGAATCGGAGATCCAGGCAAAATGCAAAACCCAAGCGCAGTAGGCGCAGCATCAAATACTCAATTTGGAAGTCGCATGTATCGATATGAAATAGCGGGTCTGCGCCAGAATCAAGAATCTGACAAAGCAAACTATGCAATTCGCCAAAGTGGCAGCACATTCATCACTGTTCCCTACAGCCGAATGAATGAAGTAATGCAGCGAGTCACCCGCATGGGCGGCAAAATTATCAGCATTCAACCGATCAATGGGGTGAATGAAGGTAACGGAAACGTTACTCCAGAACAGAAAAAAAGCGAGGTGACCAGCGAAACTGGTGAGGGAAATCCACCATCCGCAAATGAGAGTAAGCCCATGATTCAAGCGAAAGCTGCGAAGAAGGACATTCCAGTTAATATCTATCGTCCGAATGCTCCTTTTATTGGTAAATGCATTTCCAATGAGCCTTTGGTTGAAGAAGGCGGCATTGGCATCTGTCAACACGTGAAGTTTGATATTTCTGGTGGCGATCTCCAATATCTTGAAGGACAGAGCATTGGGATTATTCCCCCCGGCACGGATAAAAACGGCAAACCTGAGAAACTGCGGCTTTATTCAATTGGATCAACCCGTCATGGCGATGATCTCGATAGAAAGACAGTTTCTTTATGCGTTCGTCAGCTTGAGTATAAGCACCCTGAAACGAGCGAAACCGTGTATGGAGTTTGCTCAACTCACATTTGCAACATGAAGCCGGGAGATGAGGTCAAGATTAGTGGTCCAACGGGCAAAGAAATGCTGCTGCCCGATGATCCTGATGCCAATATCATCATGCTGGCAACAGGCACCGGAATTGCGCCTTTCCGTGCCTATTTATGGCGGATGTTTAAAGAGGGTGAGCGAGCGCTCAATCCTGAATATCAGTTTAAGGGGCTTGCCTGGTTGATTTTCGGAGTGGCTACGACTCCAAACGTGCTTTACAAGCAAGAGCTTGAAGAAATGCAGGAGCAGTATCCTGATAATTTCCGCTTAACTTATGCCATTAGCCGAGAACAGAAAAACCCTGAAGGCGGCAGAATGTATATTCAGCACCGGGTGGCAGAACACGCTGAGGAAATTTGGGAAAAGCTAAAAAGCCCTAAAACTCACGTTTATATGTGTGGTTTGAAAGGAATGGAGGATGGAATTGATGAGGCTCTTGGGGCAGTTGCATCTCAAAATGGGGTGAACCTGAAAGAGTATCAGCGTCAATTGAAGAAAGAAGGTCGCTGGCACGTAGAAACTTATTAAGTTTTTCTATTCCTTTCCTTTTAATCATTAGAAATGCCTTGGTAGATTCAATATCCACCAAGGCATTTATTTTATCAGTTGCAATTCAGCAGTTTAGTGGGCGATCGCGAACTGTTTTTGACTCACCAACACTCCGGGTTCTCGCTGAATCGGCACCACGGCTGAAGTATCAGTTTGAGCGCAATATTTTAGATCATCATGGCACTCTAACCGCAAAAGACGCTTTCCGTGGCTGGCATGATGCAGCAGGTCGAGTAACGAATCTTGCCATTGGCGATAGAGGCTAACGGCTCCAATCACTTCATCGTTGCCAGCCAGTTTATCGAGTGAACAATTGAGCGCAGCTTGTAGACTATGGGCGATCGCCCCTGCACAGACTGTATCTTCCAGGGAAAAACTGCCTTCCCAGCCTGAAGCCACAATCCACACCGTTTCGGGCTGCTGCTCTAACAAATATTGGACGATCGCTTGGCGATTAATCAGGGCTGCTGCCAGCACGATTGGAGCAGATTCCACTTGTTTCAGGGCGCGGGTGCCATTGGTGGTGCTGATAAACAACCGCCGACCCGCTACTCGCTCTGGAGTGCAGGCAAGCGGAGAGTTACCAAAATCAAAGCCTTCTACCATTGCGCCGCCCCGTTCTCCTGCCCGAATCCGCTTATCGGGTGCCCAGCGATCGCTCGTTTCTAAAAGCTTATCCAGATCACTAAACACTTGAACGGCTTCTGCTCCTGCGCCCAGAGCCGTAACCATCGTGCTGGTGGCTCTCAATACATCAACCGCGATCGCACAATCCGCATCCGTTTTGGTCGGAGCCAGTTCAGGGGTGTGAAAAATCGATAGCTTCATAGATAAGAAGTTTGTTGAAATAGTAGTTAAGCGATAAAAAAGCTCTTAGGGCAAAGCTATAAATACTTAGAATACAGCACCGATGAGAGCGAAAACGAAAGCTTATCCCAGTGAGCTATACGAACTGTAAGGAGAAAAACTCCAAAGTATTCAATGGTTTCAGTCGATGGTTCAGATTGGGCGATCGCTTCTACAGTTCAGACTTCACCGATGATCTACGGAAAGCGGCAGTTTAGACGGCAAGATTTTAACGCGATTGTCCGAGAGCTTCAGCGGGGTTGGGGCAAACCGGGTTTTGGCTGCAACCCTAGACGCAGTGCCCTGGAAAGAGCCAGTTGGCAGAATTGTGGAGAGTTGTTGAGGGCGAGGTTGATACAGCGCTTCTAAATGGACGATTCCTGGGATTGTAGCCGCGATCGTTAAATCTGCCAGCGGTTTAGTAGTTGCTACCTGGATGGTTCCTGTCTCAAATGCCTTCGCTGGTGGCATTTGGGTGGTTTTCGGCAACTCTGTTAAAGCCGTGATCGCTTGAAACCTGACAGACTGAGGCGGTTCCGACAAGATAGGAAGTTGCAAAAGTGGATCAAACTGAACCGCGAGGAAGTCATTGACAAAGGGAGATAACCAGCCCAATTCTGGGACAGCAGCTTGGGGGATCAAAGTGAATGGTAGCAACAGCCCCATTACATTGAAAGAAGTCGGCTGAATCACACTAGAAAGCAACTTTCCGTCGAGTTGATCTCCCAACGCTGGAGTCATAGCCGAAATGTCTACTACGCCAGAAGCGGACAGGTTGATCTGATCGCCCAAGCCTTTTGCCGTAGGTTGGGTATTCTGGCTCTGAGCCATGGCGATCGCCTGCTGGAATATCTCCGCCGGATCAAGCGCACTCCAACCTTGAGCCGTTTGCTGCAAAAACTCAAAGTGCAAATGTGGTCCCGTCGAAGCCCCTGTGCTGCCCACCTGACCAATCAACTGCCCCTGCCGCACCCATTCTCCCGGTTTTACGAATAACTGCGACATATGTGCGTACAGGGTTTGCTGCATCGCGTTGTGCTGCACAATCACGGTTAACCCATAACCGCCATACATATCAGCAAGATAAATCCGACCACTTTTTGCCGCAACAATCGGGCTGCCATAGGCGGCTCCTAAATCAATACCGCGATGGAATCGAGCTTCTCCGGTAATGGGATGAGTTCGCCAACCAAAGGCAGACGTAATTGCCGCAGGGATTGTCAATGGCAAAATCAAATTCAAGCCTGTTTTGCCCAGCAGTTGACTAATCGGCAACTGAAGCGCGGCTTGATTAGACGGAATCAGCGCTTGGGTAGAGTAGCCTATGGGTGGAGGTGTGTACCCTGACGACACGCCTGAGAAAGAACCGCTGATCGGCGGTTGAGAAGAACCGGGCGCAGGTTGATTTATCCCTGGTTTTTTGGCGATCGCGCCTGCGGATAATTTTCCAGTTTTTGCCATTTCTTTTGCGCCTAGCTTACGCAACAAATTCGCCCGAATTTGAGCGGGTAAGAGCGGCTTGTTAATCGCTTGGCGGGCTTTCTCATAGTCACCCGCTTCGCCATATTTTGCCGATTCTTGCGCGGCTTCCTGATTCTGCTGGGCTTGCTTTTGGGCGCGTGCTTGACTGGTAATCTGTAGTAGTGTCTGCGCTACTTCCTGCCGTCGTTGGGCTTTCGCCGACTCTATCCAATCAACTGTAGCATTCGCAGAAGCAGGCTTAGGGGCTGGCGCAGACAGCGTTGCGGGTGGGGAGGTTAATCGCGCTGGCAGTGACTCTGGAGAAGCCAAGTTTGACGGAGTTGAAGCCTTAGGAGCCAGGTGCGGGGTAGCAACATCAACTTGTTGGGGCTGAACTTGGACAACAGGCTGAGAGGGAGCGGGTTGCTCAGAAAACAAAGGGGAGCCTCCTAATGGATAAGGATAGAGTACCAATCAAAGAGGTCGCGCAGTTTAAAGTAAACCCTTTATTGGTTTCCTAATCCAAAGTAAGGGATCCGGGAAAATTATTGCAAGAGAGTATAGGGACTGGATGAAGTTTTGCCTGCTTTTGTCAGGATACGAGTCATGCTGTCGCTATGAAAATTCAGATTACTACTAAGACAGTACTATGAAGGCGCTATTCGGTGAGGCGATCGCTCCCTAAATGCCCACGTATCGTCTCGATTTGGCTCCCATTCTGTCGTCCTCCGTGCCAAGCTGAGAAATGCGCTGATGACTGGAGAGGAATCATGCTGCCGCCAAGTCAGATAAAGTCCAGTATTAGGGATTTGTTCTTGGAAGGGTCTGTAAACGACTCCGCTTCTGTGGAAGTTTTGCAAGGAGGCAGGAACAATCGCAATGCCCAGTCCTGCTGCAACTAAGCCGATGATCGTTTGCATCTGAACTGCCTCTTGAGCCACTTTCGGACGAAATCCAGCTTGTTGACAAATGGTAATAATCTGCTCGTAAAAGATAGGTCCCATTTTGGCAGGAAATAGGATGAATGATTCATCTGCCAATGTGGAGAGCGACACTTGAGTCTGGGCAGACAACGGATGGGTTTCTGGCAATGCCAAGACCAATGATTCTGGCAAAAGGCACTCCACACTCAAACCTGGTTCGCTGATGGCAGAACGAACAATACCGATATCAACCTGTTTGAGATGCAGCGCTTGAATCTGTTGAGCCGTCGTCAGTTCATGCAATCGCAGTTCTACCGCCGGAAACTGTGCTCGAAAGATCCTTACAATCTTTGGTAGTAACGTATACATTGCAGAGTCAACGAAGCCGATCGCCAACCGTCCTACCTCACCCCGCCCGATCTGTTGGGTCACGTCGATCGCCTGTTCAAGTTGCGCTAACACCAGATAGGCGCGCTCTAAAAACACTTTGCCTGCTTCGGTCAGATGCACTTGCCGCTTCGTTCGTTCAAACAGCTTGACTCCGAGTTCCTCTTCCAAACTGCGAATCTGCTGACTGAGCGGAGGTTGGGAAATGTGCAACCGCTCTGCTGCTCGACTAAAGTGCAGTTCCTCAGCCACTGCGATGAAATAGTGCAGGTGTCGTAGTTCCATCACACTTATATCTATAACCTATTAATCATAGCCATATATATATTGGACAGTCACATAGCTGTCTCCTACCGTAAGAGATATGAGACGCATCTCATCGTTCTGATATTGGAGAAAGCAAATGAACTCAAATAAAAATCGTGTTGCTCCTAAAGTTTGGTTGATCACAGGCTGTTCGACCGGGTTCGGACGCGCCCTAGCAGAAGCGGTGTTAGAGAAGGGCGACTCCCTGATTGCGACTGCTCGCAAACCAGAGCAACTTCGCACATTGACTGAACACTATCCAGAAACCGCAAAGGCTGTACGTCTGGATGTAACATCGCCCCAAGACGTACAAGCAGCGATTGATACCGCGATCGCCACCTTTGGTCGAATTGATGTGCTGGTCAATAATGCCGGACATGGACTCATTGCCGCCCTCGAAGAAGTCAGTGATGTGGCTATTCACCAATTTTTTGAAACAAACTTCTTTGGGGCAGTCCGGCTGATGCAATCGGTCTTGCCTTTGATGCGTCACCAAGGCAGCGGTCACATTGTCAATATGTCATCTACAGCAGGATTAGTGGGGTTTGGCGGCAGCAGTCTCTACTGTGGCGCTAAATTTGCCCTGGAAGGCGCATCTGAAGCCCTAGCTAAAGAAGTCGAATCCTTTGGAATTAAAGTGACTTTAATTGAACCTGGGGCATTTCGCACAGACTTCAACGGACGCTCTCTGGCAGGAGTTGAACAATCTATTGATGCCTATGCGACCGTGAGCGCTGCTTCGTTGCAGTGGTTCAAAGAGATGGATGGTCAGCAACCTGGCAATCCAGAGAAAGCAGCGCAAGCCATTATTCAAGCCGTGGAAAGTCCTCATCCACCCATGCGGCTGGCATTAGGCACCGATGCCATGAGCTTGATTCAAGAAAAACTGGAATCGGTCAAAACAGATTTGGATGCTTGGCAGCAGGTGACTGTCAGTACGGATTATCCAAAACACGTCAACTATGCCAAGTAGAGGATTATCCATGATTCACACCAAGACATTTCTGCGTGTTGCTCTAGTTATCTTGTTCATTGTTGTAATGAGCACCACTGTTGGACTCTCACAAACTTCCAGCAAAGGGGGCAAAGCGACAGGCAGCGTCATCCATCAATTGCGTATCTACGAAATCTTCGACAGTAATAAAACGGCGTTCCACGAACGGTTCCGCGATCATGCGATGCGGATCATGACGCGATACGGCTTCAAAATTGTGGCAACATGGGAATCTCGGCACGATAACCGCACTGAGTTGGTCTATCTACTTGAGTGGACTGACACGAAAACGATGAAGGAGCGGTGGGCGGCGTTCATGGTTGATCAAGAGTGGGCGGAGATCAAGAAGGTGACGGCTGAGGCGCATGGCACACTTGTCGGCGACATTGAGGATCGGACATTAGAATTGACAGATTACTCACCGGGCGGACGACTGGCAAACTAAAGTTCAGAATTTAAGTCAGGAGGAAGTTCAGTTTCAGCAACAACTCCACGGCTCTGTATAAATCTGAAGTCGATCGATGTACGGAGAGTCGATCGTAAAAAACGGTATAACAACCCGGTTGGAGCGGAAAGTTGAGTGTTTTTTCGTCTCGTCTATCGTTCTGGTTGATCTGCTGCTGCTCAACCAGAACGTTATGAAGCTTCATCTTATGGCAGTGATTTTAGGGACTTGTCGTACTCAATTTGTCCATAGTCGAGCTTGATAATGCGATCGGCAAGATGAAAATAGTGGTCATCGTGGCTGATGCAAAGAATCGTTTTGCCTTGTTCCCGCAGTTGAGGCAGCAGTTCGGTGTAGAACACATCTTTAAACACGGGGTCTTGATCGGCTGCCCATTCGTCAAACAGAAAAATGGGTCGCTGTTCCAGGTATGCAGTCAGCAGGGTCAACCGTTTACGCTGTCCTTGGGAAAGGGCGGTAGTGGAAAGGCTGCCGTTTTTCACACTCACTTTATGATCCAGCTTTAAGCGTCGCAGATACTCTTGGGCGGCGGCATCCAGATCGGAGCGATCGAGTCCCAATAGGCGATCGAACAAAAAGAAATCGGCAAACACTACCGCAAAATGCTGGCGATACCATTCACGATTGTGATCATCAATCCGCTGTCCATCAAAGCGAATTTCGCCGGATTGAGGCACATACAGCCCCAGCAACAGCTTTGCTAAAGTGGATTTACCGCTGCCGTTGCCACCAACAATAAACACCAACTCTCCTGGATAAAGGGTTAGGTCAATCGGACCCACGCCAAAACTACTATCCTCTTGCTCAGTTTGATACGCGTGGGTTACCCCTTGTAACCGGAGTTCTTGCCACTGCTGCTGAATGCGATCGGGGGTGGAAGTGGCTTCTGTCCATTCTGTCAGGGATATGTCAAGAGCTTCGATTTTCTTCAGCGCAATTCCAGCGCGGCTGATCACAGGCAGGGAATTGATCAATCCATCCATGGGCAGCATCAAATAGGTGAAAGTCAGCACGTAGCCTGCCAAGGTTTGAGGGCTAATGATCATCAGTTTAGGCAAGCCAAACAGCACAAAACCGATCGCAAAGAAAAAGATCAGCTTGCCCCAGCTAGAGGTCATGGCAAACAGGGTTAGCCCTCTAACGCTGTTGCGGCGAAACGTGGCGGCGGACTGCTGCAAATCTTCCTGAAGAAATGCCTGTCGCCTGCGGTAGTGCAGCTTGAGTTCCTTGGTGCCATCGGTGACGGTACGAAAGTGCTTGAACAGAGCGTCTTGTTCGTCTCGCGCTCGTTCTAGCCAAGTTTCCCCCCGTTTCAGCAACCACTGACAGCTTCCCAAGGCGACAACCGTTAATAGGCAGACCAATAGAAATACTTGCCAGGAAAGCCAGATGATATAAGCCAGTCCACCCACGACGATCGCCAGATCGATACATAAAAAGGGCATCAACCGCACCGCATCGGATACCGCTTGGACATCATCCGTCAGGGTGGCCAGCAATCGGGCATTGCCCAATTTTTCCAACTGTGACAGTTCGGTTGCTAAAATCTGGCGGCAGAGGCTCAGCCGAAGCTGAAATACGGCTTGTTGCGCTAGTCGAATCAGCATCACCTGAGAAATAATGCTGGAAGTCAGGGCTATCAGTGCCAAACCCACGAAGGCGATCGCCAGAGTATCTAATGAGCCAGTGGTTCCTTGGCTCATGGCTCGGCTGATCAGGGCAATCAACGCCGCACTACTGCCCCCGCTGAGAAACCCGGTCACAATGGCGATCGCCACCATTTTCCAGGACGATCGCATCAAAAAAACCATCAAGTTCATGTCGTTCCAGCCAATCTTTTCATCGAGATGCCCTTAATCCAACTGGAATTCTTCAAATATGGGCTTTCCATAAATTGAATTGCGATCCACTGCCGACAAGATCTTACCGTTCGCCCGGTCAGATATCAGACATTGACAGACTAGAGCCGCCACATCTGCCCGATGAATCACACCAGCCACTAAAGGATTTTCGGTCAGAATGCCTTGCCCTGTGGCGGGCGGATCGGATGTTAACCCACCGGGTCGAATAATCGTATAGGTCAAACCGCTGGCAATCAGGTGATTTTCTGCCTGTTCTTTTTCTGCCAGCACAGAACTAAGGGTTTCTAAGGCTTGCAGCGGCAGCGCCGGAGAGCTATTGCCACTGCCAATGGAGGTGACCAATAAAAACTTTTTGGCTCCAGCCTTCACAGCGGCATCAATCAAATTTCGATTGCCTTTAAAGTCTGCCCGTTCGCCATCCGTTGGCTTGCCGCCAATGGTGCTAATGACCGCAGCAAGCGCTTCGCCACCCATCGCCTGTTCTACCTCTGCCAGGTTAAGTGCATCGCCAATTACGACTTCGATGCCCAAGGCTTCTAGCTCGGTGCGGGTACTTTCAGACCTTACCATTGCCCTAATTTTAATCTGCTGCTTCCTTAAACACTTAGCGATTTCTTGTCCAACGCCGCGACTTGCACCCGCCAAAAAAATAGTATCTGTCATAAGATATTGCACGTCCTCATCAGTCTTAAATTGAGTATGGCTGGCTCGCTACACCGTTCTTCTGTTTTAGCAGGTCACTGGAACGTGCAGGTAGCGCTGCTAATCATCAATTAATCCTAACTGGTAAGACAATCGATCCATGTTGTAAGCTTGCAGTGATGCCTTAGCAGCTTTTTGAAGTACTGACTTGTGAAACGAATTTGGATGGATTCAGTCTGCTTAGAGTTAGGGGCGATCGTGATGCTAATGGGACAAAACGCGATCGCGGTGGAAGCACCTCAGTTACCACCCGTGCCCCTACCATCTAATCCCTTACGACCCGATTTGACTCCGTTGGATGTCAAGTTTTTAAAAACGGGGGCAATCCCTGCTGGCGTGGTTACCTCTCAAACCATTGCACTCACGCGACTCACGCGACCAAGCCTCTGGTGGACTCAGGCGCAGGTCGCCCATAATCCCCAATTTGGCAATAAACTTCTAGAGAACTGGATTGCTTATCCCGGCAATGTTGAAACACCAGGTCGGGTCGATTTGGTTGTCAATCGTCAGCAATGGAGTTTGCTGGATTATTTGCAGCGCTATGAATTTGTGAATCGGTTCAGCGCGATCGCCCGCAGCTATGGCTACAACATTCGCGTTTTTGACAATCAAGCCCGATTTGCAGGCGCTTACACCTGCGATTTTAGTCAGGTAGATGTCAGCAAGCTTCAGTCTGTGCCTTATCTCTCTAACACGAATCAGCTTTCCTCTCCACTCGATTTTTATACCAGGAACACTATCGCAGATCGCGTCACCTGCGAAGTGCAAATTGAATCTGCCCTCAGAGCCAGTCAACGAGAACTTTTTGAGCAACCTAAATAGGGAGGATTCTGTAAGAACTGGTCCTGTGTCTGCTGATAAGAATTAAGGGCACCTGCGAAGATGCCCCCTACATCGGATTTGCCTATCTAATTCCTAGCCTCAAGTCTTACTTAGACGCAAGCAGTCTCTAACTTCAAGTCACTGCAATACTCGTCATACACTCCATCCAAAAATTGCCATAAAGCATCCGCCGCCAGAGCCGCAACTCTTAGCGCCTCCGCTTGTTTTTCGGGTGTATCGGCATAGTCTTCAATCATTTTTAGTTCGGCTGCGGCATGGGCTTCATCAGCGGCTTGATGAACCGTGAAAAAGCGATAGTCATTGGCATCAGTCATGCCATAGAACCGTTTCAACCCATCGATTTTAGTAGTTGCCACCGCTGGGATCTGCGACTCATAGGCATAAAGTGCTGCCAAGCCCACATAAAACGGCGAGGTAAGACAAAGGTGACGAAAGGTATCTATCAAATTTTTTGTCGTGGGTAATACTTCGGTGTTGGCTAGCTCTGCATCAGTGGCACCCAGAGCGAGAGCAAATCTGCGCCACAGTTCGGGGTGGTTTTGGCTACCACGTTCTTCTTCGATCAGATTTTCTAGAATTTCTTGGCGAAGAGCGATCGAGGTTCCCACATGCGGAGTATTGAAATGCACAGCGCTGACGTAGGTGGGAAACGCCAATACATTTTGAAAATACTGAATGGCGTAATGCTTCAAATGGTCGCGGGTGAGTTTACCTTCTGTCCAAGCGAGATAGAAGGGATGGGTGAGCAGATGTTTTTGCTCAACTACGGCTTGCAAATGGTCGCGAAGTACCATGAATCCTCCTGGAAATAAGGTCTAATTGGGTGTGGCAAACACCATCTAACCCACAATACGCAAAAATAGAGAAGTTAGCACACTAATCCCGCAGAAATTGCGGTTGAACCGACCTAAGCAGTGGCAGTAGTGCGCTTGGTAGTTGTGCGTTTTGCAGCCGTTTTAGCAGTGCTTGCCCGTTTGGTCGCAGCATTCACAGTTGCCTCAGTAGATGCTTCTGGAATGGTTTCTTCAACTTCGGGCTTTGCCGCAGTAGATTTTGCCTTAGATTTAGTTGCTGTGGATTTAGTCGCGGTAGATTTGGCAGCAGTAGATTTAGCCACTGTGGACTTGGTTGCTGTATTTTTCTTGGTTGTTTTGGTCGTAGCTTTACTGGTCGCAGCTTTTCCACCCGTGGCTTTGGACGATCGCGCTGTTTTTTTGGTGCCTTTTTTGGTGCCTGCTTTGGCATTCAACGCTTCTACGGCAATATCCATGGCGATCGCTTCCACGGTTTGCCCCTCTGGCAGAGACGCATTCACCTTGCCATGCTTGATGTAAGGACCATAAGGACCATCATAGATATTTACGGGTTCCCCATCGGCAGGATGGGCACCCAACTCACGAATTGGCTTAGCAGCGGCTCGTTTTCCTCGTCCACCTTTTGGTTCTGCGATCAGTGCCAGCGCCCGTTCTAGGTCAATGGTTAATACATCATCCCCTGCCTTCAGCGATCGATAGTCTTTGCCATCTTTGCCTTGGTCATGAACGATATAGGGACCGAAGCGCCCCAATCCGGCTTGAAGTTTGCCCCCCGTTTCAGGATGGGCACCTAATAAACGGGGTAAAGCAAGCAAGCCAACGGCAGAGTCGAGCGTCACCGTTTCGGTGGTCACTCCTTTGGGAAGGGAAGCCCGTTTAGGTTTGGGATTGTCGTCGCTCACGTCCCCCAATTGCACATAAGGACCATAGGCACCGATCAGAGCATAAATGGGTTCGCCTGTTTCGGGATGCAAGCCGATTTTGTCGGGACCTTCAGTCTTCTGCCGCAACAGGGTTTCTACCTGCTCTGGGTCAAGATCTGAAGGAGTCAAATCTTTAGGAATGGACGCTTTGACAGAACCTTCTTCCCGTTCAACTTCGATAAACGCCCCATAGCGACCAATCCGCACTTTTGCATCCAAATTTTCCAACACTACCGTGCGTGCTTCAGTGGGATCAATTTGGCTTTCTCGCTCTTTTACTTGAGTTTCTAGCCCGTCTTTGCCGCCATAAAACTCTTTCAGATAAGGCAACCACTGCACTTCCCCTGTGGAGATGTCGTCTAAGGTGCGCTCCATTCGAGCCGTGAAGCTGGGATCAACCAGATCGGGAAAGTGTTTTTCTAATAGGGTGGTAACGGCAAAGGCGGTAAAGGTGGGCACTAGGGCATTGCCGACCATGTGGGCATAGCCGCGATCGATGATGGTGCCAATGATGCTGGCGTAGGTGCTGGGGCGACCAATGCCTTCACTTTCTAAGGTTTTCACCAAAGATGCTTCGGTAAATCGAGCAGGGGGTTGGGTTTCGTGGCTGATTGCTTCCAAATCAGTGCAGGCTGGAGTATCCCCCACTTGCAAGTTCGGCAAAATTACTTCTTGTCCTTCTATCGCCGCATCAGGATCATCGGAACCTTCTACATAAGCGCGGAAGAAACCCGGAAAATCGATCCGCTTGCCGCTAGACCGAAAGCCCGCATCCTCAACTTGAATTTGCATGGTGATATTGGTTTGCCGCGCTTCTGCCATCTGAGAGGCAACGGTGCGCTTCCAAACCAAGTCATATAGGCGAAATTCCCGATCTTTTAAGCCTGTTTGTTGGGGAGTGCGGAAGCTGCTTCCAGCGGGACGAATCGCCTCGTGGGCTTCTTGGGCACCTTTCGATTTGGTGGAATACTGGCGCGGTTCTGGGCTGAGGTATTCTGTGCCGTACTTCTCTTGAACGCAGTCACGAGCCGCCGCGATCGCCTGCTTTGATAAGCTCACTGAGTCCGTCCGCATATAAGTGATGTAGCCTTGCTCATACAAGCTTTGGGCAACCCGCATCGTGTCCCGTGCGGATAAACCGAGCTTGCGGTTTGCTTCCTGCTGCAAAGTGGAGGTAGTGAAAGGCGGCGAGGGCTTGCGAGTTACCGGGCGCTCTTCTAAGTTGGTGACTGTCCAAGGGCGATCTCGAATCCGCTCCCGCAAAGAGGTTGCCTCAGCTTCATTCAGCAACACGACCGTGCGTCCCTGAATAATTTGCCCAGTTGATTCATCAAAATCGCTGCCCGTAGCAACTTTGACTCCGCTTAAACTGACTAGTCGCGCTTCAAACTTTCCTTTCGCTGCTGCCGTTGCGCCATTGGCTTCTAGGATCGCCTTTAAATCCCAATATGCCCCTTTGCGAAAAGCTCGGCGCTGCCGTTCTCGCCGCACCAGCAGCCGTACTGCCACAGACTGGACTCGCCCTGCCGATAGCCCAAAGGCAATTTTTTTCCACAGCAATGGCGACAGGGTGTAGCCCACTAACCGATCTAGAATCCGGCGGGTTTCCTGCGCTCTCACCAGCCGCTCATCCACCTGGCGGCAATTTTGAATCGCTTCCTGAATTGCCTCTTGGGTAATTTCATGAAACACCATACGCTTAATCGGCACTTTCGGCTGAAGCAATTGCAACAAGTGCCAGCTAATGCTTTCTCCCTCGCGGTCTTCGTCTGTCGCCAGAATCAACTCGTCCACGTTTTTGAGTGCGTCTTTGAGTTCCTTGACAATTTTCTTTTTGTCTTGAGGAACGACATATAGTGGCTCAAAGTTGGACTCTACGTTCACACCCAACTGCGCCCATTTTTGCCCTTTGACACTCGCGGGAATTTCACTTGCAGACTGGGGAAGATCGCGCACGTGTCCCATGGATGCCTCTACCCGGTAGCCTGCTGGCAAGTAGTTGCGGATGGTTCGAGCTTTGGTTGGAGATTCAACAATAACCAGGGTTGACATGGGCTTTTTAATCAATGGAACTAGACGAGTAGGGCACTCCAGCGGAGCAGACAAGGGCTTATAACAGTCTAGGTTAGCGCCTCTTTCCTTTCACTTATAACTAATCTTTCTTTTCCCTTATAACTAATAATGATTGACTGTCATGAATTTTTGCCACTTTTTAGAATATTTATAAAGATGTTTTTAGGTGATGGTGTTCCCTGAACAGTAATGCTTTAAGCACAGTTGTCAAAAGCGCGATCGCAAATCATCAAGTTTTTTGACTAGTTTATTTCAGCTACTTTACGCGATGTGCAACTATTCCTGATTCCCCTTACCCTAAATCACTCTCCCAGAGAGAGAGCTTTTGAGAGCCTCTTGCTCTCCTTCTCCTGCTTTTGAGTAAACCGTAGGGCGTGTTTAGCAAGGGCTGGGGACGTAGATTGCTTCCCGCAGGGTGGGCTGAATCTTAGTTGCACAGCAGGTTACTTTTGTAATGGGGGGCTTTTGTAATGAGAGAGTTGATCGTCTATAGAGTATGGGCAATGGAAGTGATGAGCAAACCAAAGTCTGACAAACAATCTACAGGGAACCTGACAGGGTAGAATTCACTGTAAGTTATAAGTGCCTGATGAATGCTGAACTTTATTGGGCTGTTACAGTAAGCCATAATATTTGTTTTGCTTGCTTCGTAAAGTAGTCGTTTGTAAATCTTTCACTCGGATAACGCCCCATGGATTTTGCCACGCTTGCTGCTCAACTGAATACTGGAGTGATTCTCCCTGAGCTAATTGTCATCATTACGTTACTTGTGGTGATCGTTGGCGATCTCATCGTGGGACGAGCCGCTTCCTCCCAATGGACTCCTTATGTGGCGATCGCTGGATTGCTTAGCGCGGTGGGTGCCCTCTACTTCCAATGGGATATTACCAATCCGATTTCATTTTTGGGCAGCTTCAACGGCGATGCCCTGAGCGTGGTTTTTCGTGGAATTATTGCGCTGTCCGCCGCCGTCACTATTTTGATGTCGGTGCGATACATCGCGCAATCGGGAACGGCTCTGGCAGAATTTATCACCATTCTGCTGACGGCAACCTTAGGCGGCATGTTTCTCTCTGGGTCAAACGAATTGGTGATGATTTTCGTTGCATTAGAAACCTTGAGTATTTCGTCTTATCTACTTACAGGCTATACAAAGCGCGATCCTCGTTCCAATGAAGCGGCGCTGAAGTATTTATTGATTGGCGCTTCTAGCACCGCAATTTTTCTCTATGGCAGTTCGTTGCTCTATGGCTTGTCGGGCGGTGAAACCAATTTGAGCGCGATCGCAACTCAAATTGAAGCCGCAGGCTTGGGCGAATCAATTGGCATGGTGATCGCCTTAGTATTTGTGATTGCCGGAATCGCCTTCAAAATTGCCGCCGTGCCCTTTCACCAGTGGACTCCCGATGTCTATGAAGGCTCTCCAACTCCCGTAGTCGCATTCCTCTCGGTGGGGTCGAAAACTGCCGGATTCGCCCTAGCAATTCGCCTGCTAGTAACTGCCTTTCCGCTGCTGACTGACCAATGGCAATTTGTCCTCACCACTTTGGCGGTGCTGAGTATGATTTTGGGGAATGTGGTCGCTCTCGCCCAAACCAGCATGAAGCGACTGCTTGCCTATTCTTCCATCGGTCAAGCCGGGTTTGTGATGATTGGGCTGGTCGTGGGCACGGAAGATGGCTATGCCAGCATGGTGTTTTACTTGATGGCATACCTATTCATGAATTTGGGCGCATTCATTGGCGTAATTTTGTTCTCCTTGCGAACAGGCACCGATCAGATCAGCGAATACGGCGGGTTGTATCAAAAAGATCCGTTACTGACGCTTGCCCTCAGCATTTGCCTCCTATCTTTGGGGGGTATTCCTCCCTTTGTCGGCTTCTTTGGGAAAATTTACCTATTCTGGGCTGGCTGGCAAGCAGGGGCTTACGGGTTGGTCATTTTAGGCTTAGTCACCAGTGTAATTTCGATTTACTACTACATTCGCGTGGTCAAAGCGATGGTAGTGAAAGAGCCGCAGGAAATGTCTGAATCGGTGAAAAACTATCCTGAGATTCGCTGGAATATTCCAGGGATGCGCCCATTACAGGTTGGGTTGCTATTGACTTTAATTGCCACGTCTCTCGCCGGAATTTTAGCAAATCCGTTGTTTACCTTAGCGACTCAATCAGTAGCAAAAACACCGATGCTGCAATCTGTGTTGGTGGGCGTAAAGAAACCCGCGTTTGAAAAAGCCGCTGCTGTGGCTCCAGTTCAGCCGGACGTAAAACTGTAGTTTTAGGATTGGTTTTTCGATTTGGCGATCGCCCATCAGAGTGGGCGATCGCTTAGCTTTATAGAGTTTAATCTAGTTCTTAAACCCTGCTCCTTGCTCCTATGTCTATCAAAAATCTGATTTCTCTTGGCTTACTGATTTTTATCCCGATCGCGATCGCGGCTGAAAAACTGGAATGGGATGCCCTGCTGGTGTTTGGACTGTCAGCGGTGGCGATCGTGCCTTTAGCGATTTGGCTCAGCACGGCTACTGAAGAGTTGGCGGTCACGCTCGGTCCAACCATCGGTGGTTTGCTAAATGCCGTGTTTGGCAACGCAACGGAATTGATTATTGCCCTGGTTGCCCTGAGAGCCGGCTTAGTAGATATCGTCAAAGCCAGCATCACGGGAACCATTGTTAGCAATCTGCTGCTGGTGATGGGGCTATCGATGTTTCTGGGAGGCTTGCGGTACAAAGAACAGGAGTTTAAGCCTGTAGTTGCCCGAATGAATGGCTCGACGATGACGCTGGCAGTGATTGCGATCGTGTTGCCTGCCATGGTGATTTCAACCTCAAATGTGGTGGAGCCGAGTTCGATTACTGGATTATCTATATTTGTAGCGGCGGTGATGATTGCGGTCTATGCGTTCACCTTGCTATTTTCCCTAAAAACTCACAGCTATCTCTATGAAGTGAGTGTGGTGGAGTTAGAGGGAGAAGGGGTAACGGACGGAGAGGGGCACGAAAAACCGAATCTGTGGCTGTGGATGGGCGTTTTGTTGGTTGCCACAATTGGAGTAGCGTTTATCTCAGAAATTTTTGTTGGAGCCGTAGAAGAAGCGACAGCGGGATTAGGATTGACTCCCTTGTTTACCGGGGTGATTTTGCTGCCCTTGGTGGGTGGTGCCGCTGAATACGTGACGGCGGTGCGGTGCGCCTTGAAAAATAATATGGATTTGTCGGTTTCTGTGGCGATGGGTTCCAGCCTGCTAGTGGCTCTGCTGGTGGCACCCCTGCTGGTGATTGTGGGGCAAGTGATTGGGCAACCGATGGATCTGAATTTTAATTTGTTTGAGGTGGTGGCGATCGCGATCGCGGTGATTACTGCTAACTTGATCAGCCTAGATGGTCGCTCCAACTGGCTGGAAGGAATGCTGCTGCTAGCAACTTACGCGATCTTGGGTGCCGCGTTTTATTACCATCCCGTCGTCTAAAGTTACCCCTTTTGCCAAAACTGAGCCAAAATCTCACCCGGTGGGCGATCCCAGGTGTCGATATGTTGATAAATCAACGCGTCTGCATTCAAGGTGTAAATCGAGTAGCCGTTGAATAATAACTTGGGCTTCCAGGGCAGACGCAAGGTTCCTCTGACCGTCCAGTCAGCCCGAATAGTATTTTCACTGGCTGGGCAAACTTGATGGACATCGAAATATAATTCTGTGAAAAACAACTGTCCGTGAAATCGGAGTGTCCAGAAAATAATTCGATAATTGAACTTACCCTTAAAGCTATTGACCGGATCACGAAAGAAAATATCCTGACTATAGATGTCGTAAGAAATGTCTTGGGAAAACAAAGTCGGTAAATCCTGCTTCAGCACGGCGAGCGCCTGCTCAAGTTGGGCGGCATACTCCGATTCGCTGAGTGGCTGACTCACAGGATCACTTCCTCAAAATTGATTGTGTCATGGCGAGGATCAACATGGCTCACGCGCAGTTGCAGATGATCGCCAAGTTCAATCGATCGCGTAAACCGCATCGCCATTTCTAGCCCTAAATCTTCTAGCAGCACCAGACCCAGGTTTTCGTGTTCCCGCAGCCAGCGCAGCATCAGAGCGTGCCAGACTTCGTCGGGCGATCGCCGCAGAAATTCCAGTCCCCAGTAACGATTCGTTTGCCGCTCAACCGAAACCGCTTCGTACAACGTGCTGCTCAGAGTCATGGTTATTTCTTGCACCTGCTCTGCCGAAAAGGGCAGCGGTTCGCCCCGCAAATGGGCTTTTAGCTGAAAATGGGTCAAGAGGTCGGTGTAGCGACGAATGGGGGAAGTCGCCTGGGTATAAGTTTCCAGCCCTAAACTGGCATGACGTGCTGGGGTAATGCTCATTTCACTGCGGGGCATACAGCGGCGAATGGCACAGAACCGCACAGGCCCTGCGGGTAGCTGCATCAATTCCTGTTCCGGTGGCAATTCGGGTTGAGGTTGGTGGCGGAAAGGAATTGGCAAGCTGTGAGTTTGTCCGTAACGGGCGGCAGTTTCTCCTGCCAGAATCATCATCTCAGCGACTAACTGCCGTGCGATCGAGTCTTGCAGAACGTCAATACTAATTTCACCTTCTCTGACCTTGATCGAGGATTCTGGCATGTGAATGCTGATTGCCCCTTGGGACTGCCGCCAGGTTTGCCGTTGTTTCGCCCAAATAGCGATCGCCTCTAGCTCCGACTCCTCTTGAACTCCGCCCAACTCCAGCATTTCATCCACATCTTCGTAGGTGAGGCGATAGGTCGTTTTAATCTGGCTGGGATGAATGCTGTAATCCTGAATCGCGCCCTGCTCGTCTAAGATCACGCCAAAGCTGAGGGCATTGCATACCTGCCCTTGCACCAAACTCATGGGTCCTGTTGCCAGTTCCGAGGGAAACATGGGGATCATGCCCGTGGGTAGATAGACCGTGGTGCTGCGGCGACGGGCTTCTAAATCCAGTTCATCTCCAGGGGTGAGCCAGTGAGTCGGATCGGCAATGTGAATCCAGAGCCGCTGTTTCCCTTCGGGTAAATATTCTAAGCTCAGCCCATCATCAATTTCCTGGGTGCTTTCATCATCGATGGTATAAACCTTGAGGTGAGTTAAATCTAGGCGATCGCCATGAGCATCAGACAGAGGAGAACTTAAGCGATCATGCGCCACTTCCAAAACCTTTTGCGGAAATTGAATCGGAACTTGACTACGGCGCAGAGACAGATTTTCGTGGGGAGTCCACACTTCCAAATCTACTAGGAGTTGAAAGGCTGCCTGCGGACTCTCCGATCGCTTTAAGTGTATCAAGGTTTCAAGGGCCGTCGTCCGCTGAGTGGCTTCATCGCCCAAGGTGGCATAACGTTCCAACGCCTCCAAACGCAAGCGATCGCTGCTTTGCCACTCTACTGATTCATGCTCCAGCGCTTGCTGCAACCGGGTGAAGTATCCTTGCAGTTCCTGCTGGCGCTGTTCTTCCATCTCCATCTGGTGCTTTAGTTCTGCCACCTGAAGCTTAGGACGTGGCTCGTAGCGATCGCCTTTCGATTTAAAGTACAGCTTATCTTCCGACAGTAGCCAGTGAGCCGCGTAGCAAAGCAGCGGACTTTGCTCAGAGAACAGCAGCAGCGCCATTTCTGCTGGATCAGTTGTTTCCCGATCTTCGACTAACAGTTCCCAGGCAACTTCTAAATTAGACAGATCTAAGTAAGGCTCGACCTGCTTTAAAAAACCTGGAATGCTAGACGGCTTGTAGCTTTCTCCAGTAACTTTGTACTCAATTTGGCGAGGATGGAGCGTATGAGATTGGGCGCGTTCGTCGATCGCAATCCAGTGTTTTTTGCCTTCTGGACGCTCGATCACTGCGAGACGGCGATCGCTGTTGACCCGAAATTCTACGAGGGTTCCCTTCTCCATCGGTTAAAAAGCAAGCTGCAACCAGTAAAAACGTCTAATCGCACCATTCATCACTAGGAAAAATGATAGCCAGAAAAAACGACTGTCAGGATTCGAGCCTTCAAAAGACAAAAACCTGCACAGTCTACCGTAAATGGAACGCCCAGCAATCTCACTGCTTTGAGTAAACAGCGACAGTCTACCTTGAACGACTTTACCCTTCGGCGTTAATAAAGGGTAGAAGCGCTACAATTCGCGCTCGTTTAATAGCTTCAGTCAAATTACGCTGTTGTTTGGCGGTTAGCCCGGTAATGCGGCGAGGCAAAATCTTTCCTCGCTCCGTGATGAACTTACGCAGCAAATCTACATCTTTGTAATCGATGGGATCTTCAGGCTTGATGGGAGAAACGCGACGGCGAAGGTAGGTCATAGGTGTGAATAGTCAATGGAAAGTGTGGGTGATTCAGTGGAATAGAAACAGCATTGCAATCTATTCTGTTGATCGAGCGATCGCCCAATCAACAGACAGACGCTTCTACTTAATTTCTTTGTGTGCCGTGTGCTGATTGCAGTGAGGACAAAATTTCTTCAGTTCTAACCGTGCCGTGGTGTTGCGGCGGTTTTTCTTGGTAGTGTAGCGAGACACACCCGGAGAACGCTTATCCGGATTAGTGCGGCACTCAGTGCACTCCAGCGTAATAATGATTCGTACGTCCTTACCCTTAGCCATAATCCTAACAACTCAGCGATTGAGACAAAATTTCGACACGAATGTCCATTATTTCACACGACGCTTAGCTTCGGCAAATATTTGCTTAATTTTAATATCCAGCGAGTAACCGCGACCGCTTTGAACAATAATCGTGTGGGCAACGCGATCGTGAAATGCCTGCCGATTGTTCGTGTCCGTAAACGCAAAGCTGCAATCCACCAATAAGGGAATTGGGGCGACTAGCAGAAAGCCATTAGTTGGGCTAAGCGTGGCAAGCCCAATCAGAACGAGCAAACCGCCAAATCCCGTTATCGCCTCCCGCTTACCTAAATCCACTAAACCTGGAATCACCCGAAATCGAGGATTCACCACCTTCATGTCCATCGCCCAGCGTCCCAAGCTTTGCCCCCGGTTTTGCACCACCAACACTACCCGCAATACTGCCCACAAAATGATGAACGCAGGCATATAAAGGCTGCTTCCCAAAAGCAAACTGGGCAGTGCCGCCGCGCCAAAATCGATCGCAAACGCTGCTACACGCCGCGCCATTGGCACTCTGACATACCGCCCCGTTGGATTCAACTCTGCGCTCATGGAAATTTAATGCTCATGGGAATTTAATAAAGATTACCCTTCTATGCTACTTATCAAGAGTTAATAGTTTTTGCTAAATTTACGATGCAGCACTTAGCCATGATAGCGTTGCACTTAGCTGGGGCGCGACGACACTTTTAAAACCTTGAGCGTTAAAATTCCAAACAGAGAGCCTATCATTTCATTGTGGGTAAGTCGAGGAGAGCCACTCGAGGAGGTAAAGGAATGCCCCAAAGTAATGAAAATGGTAGCCGCCTCGATCGCATTGAGTCCATCATGCTCGAACTCGCCACCGCCAGCGTGAGACATGACAACGAGTTTAGCCGGATTAATGCAACCCTTGAGAGAATAAATGAGCAACAGGCAGCAAATGCCCGACAGATTGAGGCAAACACTCGACAAGGACATCTCAATCAAGAGAGTATTCATACCCTGACTGCCAGCATCCAAGACCTTCGCAACTTGGTGGCAGACTACATTCAAGGACGTTCACAGGCATAAAAAATCTTCTGCCATAAACAATGTAAAAGCGTTATGGAACATCAAGAAGGATAGCCTTCATCTTGTCCATAACGCTTAATTGCTGGAGCGTTTTTTAGAGTGTGAGCATTTGAGAATCACCGAAGAGGCAGGTTAGTTGGTGTAGTAACCCGAAACCAGGCGCTCGCGGAAAATCTTCTCACGCATTACGTCCACTTCAGGATTGAGGATGGGTTTAACAGTTTCAATTCCTGAACCCAAGTTTGCGGTTTCCATGATTTTTCCAGCATTCTTGCCATCGCCCACATACACCGTAGAAGTGCGATCGTTCGGCACAATCATGCCGCAGCTACTCCAAACTCGGCTACCGCTATTGCTATAAGGTTTACAGCCAGCTAAAACATTGTTCTTTTCGGGCTTGTAGATCGGACCAAACACTTTGATTTCGCCACCCTCGTTGTACGCAATGCGGACATCGCCGCCCACACTTAACGTGCCACACAACACTTCAGCCTTGCTCCAATCTTCCTTGCCCATGGAATTCAAAAATCCACGAACTCTTACTGGCGTGTTCTTACTCATGCACTTGTCTGCAAAGGCAAACGCGTCACCCGCTTTTTCACTCGTTAAGGTATGCTTTTTGCCGTTGTAAAGAAAATTTCCATCGGGGGCAACAGCGCTGCTCCAATGGAATTGGTCGGCAGGCATGGGTTTAGCATTTACAGCACTTGCAGTAAAGGTTGCCAGCATTGTTCCAACGGTTAAAACAGACAACGTTTTCAGATTCATAACGGTGTATCCTTTCTCTAGTAACAGATTGAATGAACTGATTAGCATCCTTGCCTCATAAGCCTAAAGTTGTGAATTCGCTATTCAACAATTTCAGAAGGAGTGAGAGGTAAGACTTAGAACAAAGCTAGTCTTTCTTTTTCAAGGAAGGGGGTAGAGAAAATACTTAAAACTTTCAACATAAAGATGCGCTTATCACTTCTTTAATAGAATAAATTCTGGAAATTTGCTGATGCCATTCTGCAAGTAGGCTTTGGAAGCGCTTCTATTTCATTGAATTTCCCAGCATTTTCCGTAAAGCTTTGTTAAGCTCTGATACGAGATACTGCCTGATCCTTTGAGAGCCTCTACCCATAAAAACCCTTGCAAAAGACCATTTAACAATTCAAAGTCTTTTATTGAATCAATTTACTTTTATTGAATCGATCTAGATTTGTCTAACTATCTCAACCAAAATCAAGGAAAATTTTAAAGCCGCCTAAGTAGAACGAAGCAAGTGATGCTTCTTCCGGAGAACTTATTGGACGGCTTAGTATATTTCTCCGATCGCTGGAAACACCCGATGAAAAATATAATCCAAGGTCTACACGAGTTTAAAACAGAATTCTTTTCTGCTTATCAAGAGCGATTTGAAGAACTTACTCAGGGACAAAAACCCAAAGTTCTCTTCATTACCTGCTCCGATTCGCGGATTGTTCCCAGTCTCATTATGCAAACAGAACCGGGCGAACTGTTTGTAATTCGCAACGCTGGCAACATCATTCCACCGTTTGGGGCGGCGAATGGCGGCGAAGGTGCAGCGGTGGAGTATGCGATCCACGCTTTGGGCATCAAAGATATCATCGTCTGTGGTCATTCTCACTGTGGCGCGATGAAAGGGTTGCTGCAACTTGGCTCCCTCCAAGAAGAGATGCCGTTGGTTTACGAGTGGCTAAAACATGCCGAAGCAACGCGCCGTTTAGTGCAAGAAAACTATAAAGGCTATTCCAAAGATGAAATGCTGGAGATTACGATCTCTGAGAATGTTCTCACTCAAATCGAAAATCTAAAAACCTATCCAGTGGTGCGATCGCGGATGTATCAGGGCAAGCTCCAGATTTATGGATGGGTTTATCTAATTGAAACGGGTGAAGTGCTGGCATATGATCCAGTCACTCATCGGTACATTTCCCCCCAAAGCCAGATCGAGCCTTCTAAACCTGGGCAATATCTTTATACCCAAGCTCCTCCAGTTGCCTGTGATTTGCCTTACCAGTCGAACGCAGATCCGGAAACTATCTCTTCGCCCGCGATCGCTGCCCATAGTCGTACCCCGAACCCAAGCACAACAACCAGCAATGGGCACACAAATGGCAGTCCTAAAAAAGCACCCGGCGATATTAGTTGGCTACCCCCAGAACAAGCCGATCGTATCTATCGAGGCTCTACCCCAAAATTTTAGACAAGAGGATATTGATCCGTTCATTTTCTCAAACTGCGATTAAGCCACCCTTAGCTCAGCCCGATCAAATCCGTGGAGTTTTGGCGGCGGCGCGGCTTTGGAGGTGACCCACAGCAATCGAGGGATGTCTGCGCTATTGTAAACTCGAAACTCATTTTCGACTTTTGCTTCAGCTTTACGAAGCGCTTGATTCAACACCAATGAACCATCAGGATCAGAAACGGAACGATGGAAGGTGCCAGGAGGAATGCGGAGAATATCGCCGCCCGACTCTAACCGAACAATGTGAAAGGGATACTCCCAGTCAAAATTCACTAGGTAAAAGGTGCGTCCGCCGGATAGCGCCAACAAATTATCTTCTTGTTTGGGATGGAGATAAAACTGCCAGCTACCATCGGAAGCACTGTTGGGACTCACTGCCGGACCATCATGAAATACCAAATCGCGGGCATTGGAGTCGGAAATGGTAATGTCAAAAAAACGAACCTTGGGCGTGTCGCGGAATTTTTGGTAGGGTATCAACTCAAACATATCGCTCAGTCTCAATTCTAATAAGTGCAAGTTGTGAATCGTTTGGGCTAAACAGACAAAACCATGCAAATAGTGGAACTTATCTCACTCACGTTGGTTTTCCGCCGCTCCCTGTTAGATTCAAATAACTTAACAGTTGTAGAGTCAGCATAGCCTGAGTAATTAGACATAAACAAAGCCTTTCGCGAGTTACATCTATGCAGAAAACGAATAGATGCAGTCGATAACTATTTTTCAGTTGCAAATTTTGGCAACCATAGCGGAGCATCACAGTTTTTCTGAGGCTGCTCTTCAACTAGAGATTTCTCAATCGGCGGTGAGTCGAGCGATCGCGGCATTGGAAGACGAACTGGGCACCTCTTTACTGGCGCGGGGTCGGTTTGGGGCACGGCTTACGCCCGTAGGTGAGCGCATTCTGGTTCATGCTCATCAGATTTTGCAATTGCGCGATCGCATCGACCACGAAATTGATCTAGAGAAAAACCTCAGCGGTGGACGAATTCGCATCGCTTCGTTTCGCAGTGCCGCCACTCATCTGCTGCCACCGTTGATCGCTCGGTTTTGCCAGCGGTTTCCTAATGTCAAAGTCACGTTGACGGAAGATGATCCAACCGGGGTAGAACTGGCACTGCGGGAAGGACGGGTGGATATTGGCTTGGTGCCCCTGCCGCGATCGTCGGATGACTTAGAAACCTGGGAAATTGCCCGCGATGAATTTGTGGTGCTGTTGCCGCCCTCTGATCAACCCATTCCTCAGCGGTTAACCTGGCAGGATCTCGCTCAATATTCCTTCATTCTCTATAACTACGCCGAATGTACCTCTGCGGTGCGGGATCACTGGACACAGTGGCAGCAATCCTTTAAGGTTGCCCACGAAATTAAGGAAGATTCCACAATTGTCAGCATGGTTTCTCAAGGGCTAGGAGCCGCTGTTCTACCCCGGTTTGCGGCAATCCCCATTCCCAACGGTATTCAGGTGCGATCGCTCCCGATTCCCCTTGAACGCATCATTGGTTCAGCAATCCTCTCCAACGGGTTACATTCGCCAGCGGTGTTCACGTTCCTAGACCTACTGCGGGGCACAGGTATGTTCACATCAAAAAATTGATGGGATTAATTTATATCAATATCTTCAGGCTAATCCAGCGATCGCGCTCCGAATTGCCTCAATTCGCTGACGATTTACGCCCAAATCTGACTCGCCTAACCGCGATGCCGATCGCACTTCAATTACGGGCTGAGCGGGATTGACGTAAAATTCCACATCATCCACAAACCCCATGAGGGCGCTGGTAAACTCGGCATACAAGTAATTGTCAGTCGTTTGGATAATTTTGGTTCGGGGCAAAGATTCGATCGTTGTTTTAAGTTTTGCGATCGCTTCTGCGGGGGTGCCTTCATAGCGCAGCGGCTCGATTCGATGCTCATCATCTTGGCTCTGACTGCTCACACAATTCGGAGAATTGGGACAATCCGCCAACTTTCCATCCGTCAATCCTAAATTATTGGGGCGGCTCCCAGAAAACGAAAATAAACTGCCAGACATTGCCATAACCTCAGTATGAGAAGACGGATAAGCAGCGGCTGGATTGACGAACCCAAACCAGCCCACTAGGGTAATTAGTGCAAAGGTAAACAAAACAGAAGTTAGGGGAGTGCGCCAGAAAATACGCGGTTTTCCAAAGAATTGGCTCAACATGATTGGCTAAATATAAATGGGGGTGCGATCGCGTTTCTTTACAGTGTGCAATACAACGGGATGAAATCAATCAGCAGATGAAACCAGATTAAGCTAGAAAAGCCTTTTCATGAGAGATGCCAACCAAAATACCTGCTTCTCTGCTGATTACTGATAGCAGCGATCCTGTAGGTTGGTTCAAGTTCCTGCTGTCGGGTTCCTATAGGCAAATCATGGCTGCTAAAACTAGGGGAGATTTTGGCTCGACAGTTTCCGACAATTCTGCTAACGTTTGCCATGAACGGGAGATAGAGGATTGAAGATGCCAGAGTTGGGAGCGTCATCAAAAAAGCGGCGTAGAACTGGATTTAGACTGTTCAATCGGCAGCAGTCGTCTACTCATGCCCAAAAACCTGCACAAGAAACCGCTCAGCCTCCCTGGATGGATAAGCTCGCAGCATCTAGTTCGCTTAATCCCAATGGATCTACATCCCCTAGCCAAAAAGATGTCTACCAACGGGGCAAGGTAAGTTCCGTTAAGCCCAAAAAAGCTAGCTTTGAGCCGTTTGGGTGGTTATTTGGGAAGCAATCTAGACGGCGATCGGACAGTACTAGAGAGAAAAGGCAACAAACAGATGGTAAAGCCCTGAATCGATCGCCCTCCTCGTTTGACCTATCTGCCTCCAGTACTCCAACATCCTATGGAAACGGCAAATCATCAGCATCGCAGCGGCGCATGACTCCCAGCGATCTCAAAAGACAGCGATCGCCTTCACCCCATTCAACCGAGTCTCACCAGATCGGCAGCACCTATACAAGCAATGGTAAAAACTCCATTCGAGCTTTTGGTTTGGGCAGGCAGTCCTCTCAAAATCGTGGGTTGACCAAAGGGCACGATACCCAACTTCAGGCAAATCATCCAACACTCTTACAGCAACAAACCTCGCTCCAACAAACCACACTATTACAAGGGCAGAAGGAGAGTCGTGGCGGCTCTCGCTCCCGAAAACAGCGACGAAAACAAGAACCCATTAATTTTGTTCCCCGATCGCGCAGTATGGCGATCGCCCTCTATGCCGCGCGAATGCTGATTTTAAGCGTTGGCGTTGGCGTGCTGGCTGGAACCGTTTTGTCTGCCTGGAACCCAACCAACGCGCCCTTTGCGGCGGGTCTGCAAACAGTCAAGCAAGCAACTGCACCCAGCCCTCCAGAAAACCCAGCTTCTGAAGTGAGACTTGCCCAAGAAATGCTGCCGCTCAAAGCGGGTCTGCAAACCTTGATCCAGCAAAATCCTAAATTCAAACCTGGCGTTTTTCTGGTTGATTTAGACAATAACGACTACTTGGATGTGAGCGGATCAGCCAGCTTTTCAGCCGCCAGTATGATCAAGGTGCCGATTCTGATTGCATTTTTTCAGGATTTAGATGGTGGAAAAATTCGGTTAGATGAAAAGCTTGTGATGCGTCAAGATCTGGTCGGAGGTGGGTCTGGAGATCTCCAGTATTTGCCAGTGGGAAGCCAATTTACGGCGCTGGACGTTGCCACCCGGATGATTACCATCAGCGACAACACCGCCACCAATATGTTGATTGCACGGCTCGGTGGAATGCCAGCCCTCAATCAACGGTTCAAATCTTGGGGGCTTTCTACCACTACCTTAAATAAACTGTTGCCCGATTTACAGGGAACCAATACCTCAAGCCCCAAAGATCTCACAAGTTTGATGGTGAGAGTCAGTCAAGGTGATTTGGTGTCGCTGCGATCGCGCGATCGACTGCTCGACATCATGCGTCGTACCGTCAACAACAGCCAACTCCCTCAAGGACTGGGAGAAGGGGCAACGATTGCCCATAAAACTGGCGACATCGGCACGCTAGTGGGGGATGTGGGGCTGATTGATATGCCCAACGGCAAACGCTACGCAACCGCCGTTTTCATCAAGCGCGGGTTTAACGACGATGCCGCCTACGAGTTAGTTCAAAAAATTTCTCGCCTCAGCTACCAACACTTGAGCAAACCGAAAGCGGCAGCTACCAGCCCTACAGCGACCCCAGCGATTCGTTCCACGATCCCAGAGGGAATCGCCCCCAAACCTTGAAAAGTTTATAGGTGAAAATTTGTGCGCCTGTAATGGTCAGCGCTTCAAAACAACTCTGGCTGCTTCCCATCCCACTGGCAACCCCAATCATGATCGCAATAGTTTCCAGTATTCCTTCATGAATTGAAGGGGTTGACAATGCTCAAGCCGTTGATTTGTTGGAAGTCTTGAATGTTTCGTGTAACCAGAGTGCTTTTCATGGCTAACGCACAAGCCGCAATCAGGGCATCGGGTAAGGCGGTTCGATAATCCCGACGAATTTGAGCAGATTGATCCAGGATGCTTTCTGTAGGGGTAACACAGGTCAGCGATCTCAAAAACGCTCGAATTTGTTCCGCCTCTTCTTCTGTCAAGTTAGGGTAGCAGAGGAGTTCGACCCAACTAACAGGACAATAAAATCCCGAAACATTTCCTGTAAGAATGTCTTCTACGATTGGTTGAACGACCGGATCACCATTGAAATAGTAGATGAAGATGTTGGTATCAAGTAGATAACGGCTATCTGTTCCATTCATCTCTTAACTGGTGTTGAAACTGGAGTGGATCAATACGTTGGGGCAAAAAGCCAAACAGGTTATTGGATGAAGGTGTTGTTTCAAGATCAGTCTGTGGCATTGATTGAACTACAACGACTATCTCAACCAATCCTGGCTGAATCGTATTAGGCAAGGTAATTTCTACCTTGCGATCGCTCTTAACCTCAATTACCTGACGAATAGTTTCCATCTTTGGCTGTAAAAGTGGATTCAGAATATTTCCATATTAGGCTACCGTAACAAAAGATCGATCGCCCTTCTTTTACGGTAAAACTGGCAGTAGCACAATCAGTAGCAAGATCGTAATTTCGATTAAACGTATCGCGACTACTTCTTCTTTTTTCCTTTTTCCTTCTTCGGCTTACTGTCTAAATGACCATCCACTTTGTTATTTAAGCCGTAAACTTCACGGGAGCCTGCTAACGCCACTAACGTCACTTCTTTTTCATCGCCCGGTTCAAACCGAACGGCAGTTCCAGCAGGAATGTTAAGGCGCATTCCAAACGCTTGGCTACGATCGCACTGCAAGGCTTCGTTGACTTCATAAAAGTGGAAGTGGGAGCCAATTTGAATGGGGCGATCGCCCGTATTTGCCACCATCAGCGTTACGGTGGGTCGTCCCACATTCAGTTCAATTTCGCCATTTTCAATCAACAGTTCACCGGGAATCATGAGTCACTCCTTTTAATCATCGTTTCGGTTTAATTGCCAGCGCCACAAATCCCCATCTTCAGGGTCGTGAAAGGCTTCTACCTGTTTCATGCCGACTTTTTCTAGCACTCGTGTGGAGGCATTGGGCGCTGCCAGAGTGTGAGCTTGAACGACTTTCACGAATGGATGAGTAAAGGCATAGTCAATCAGCTTGAGAGCCGTTTCAGTTGCCAGTCCTTGATTTTGGTAGGCAGGTATAATTTCATAGCCAATTTCTACCATGCCTGAGTCGTCTGGCTTGCCCTTAAATCCGCCAAACCCAATCAAAATCTTGTCGGCAGCGTGAATAAACAAATATATCCACCACCCCGCCAACGATGGATCTAATTTCAATGCGTTGTAGGAGTAAGGGATCACTTCAGGAAACTCCGTCCAATGCTCAGGAATTGAGATGCCTAAGTGCTGCTCTAGTTTGCTGGGATTGTTTTCTAGCCAGTCTAAATGTTCCAGGTCACAGGACAATAGCAGCAGGCGATCGCTTTTCAACATAAGGGCGCTTACCGAATGGGGTTATGCACTGTCACCAATTTGGTGCCATCGGGAAAGGTCGCCTCCACTTGCACATCATGAATCATGCTGGCAATGCCGTCCATGACATCGGCTTGAGTTAGCAAAGTAGTCCCATAGCTCATTAGATCCGATACAGTACGTCCATCCCGTGCGCCTTCGAGGATTGCGGCGGTAATATAGGCGATCGCTTCGGGGTAATTCAGCTTTACGCCTCGTTCTTTCCGCCGTTCTGCCAGCAGTGCCGCCGTAAAAATCAGCAGCTTATCTTTTTCTTGCGGAGTTAATTGCATAGTACGTTCTATTCCTCACGTCCAAATATGAATATAAATCATCAACACCTGAATTAAAGTTGCCAAACGCGAGGCGTGCAGGCAGAGCGCTGGAGATGGGTTGATCGCACCAGTTGCCAGACTGCCATTAGCCACTGCCGCGCTTCCATTGTAGAACTGCCGCGATAACGACACAGTAGCCCACACAGCAAACGAGTGACACCGATTTCGCCAGAGGTGCCTTGCCAAAGCGAGATCGCTTTTTCGACCAGTTCAGGCTCCACGGACTGCCCAACAAAAGCGAAACTGCCCACAATAGGGCTTCCCGCTAACCCATGGGGACTATGAAAGGTTTCCTCACTGCCCGGAAGCCATTGGCGATCGATCCACAAGGGGCGATCGTTTTGCCAGACCTCGGTACGCGATCGCCAGTTTCCTTTAACAAACTTTTCGTTTCGCGCTGTGCGTCCAAAGCGAGTCATATCCCACCCCAGCCAACAGGCACCCGGCGCTAAATCAATCCGCATATCCTGACGGTAAATTGCCTGGTCAAACACAATGGTTTCTTGGGGAAGCCATTCTAAGCAAGCTCCTTCTGCCAAGTGGATCTGTATAGTTTGTTGGGCTTCTAATCCAGTGGAGCGATAGAGTTTGGTCGCGGCAGCAGTGGTGATCAATGCCTGCGCTTGCGGCTGTAGGTAAATATCAAAAGACAGGCGATCGCCGCCCACAATGCCGCCAGCCGTATGCAAAATCACGCTATGACAGACTGTTCCTCCTTCGGGATAAAACGGTCGCTGTACCTTAAGGGGCGCTTTTACTTGCTCGGAGGTGAGACGCGTCGCATCCCCCTGTCGGGCAAAGTTGAGGTGCAGTTGTCCGTGCCAAGGTTGAGTAGAAGAGTGGGTCATTATAGGTTGTGCGATCGCTCTAGTTGCTTGTTTATGGGTCAAAGCTTACTTTAGTTGAACATGAATACTTATGAAAATTATGGGCTACTATATAGGTTGCTTAATTCAAAGCTTTTTTCTGCGGGTATAGTTTAGTGGCAAAATGAAAGCTTCCCAAGCTTTAGTTGCGAGTTCGATTCTCGCTACCCGCTTTGAAGACAAACCTCCAATAACTATTGGGTTGAAGAATCACGCCTCTGTTTCTTCCAACGCTCGTTGTTTGAGAATCTGGGTCGCTTTCAAGGGCGATCTCTTTTGCCTAGTTCACCAAGTTGGGTCAGAAAATAAGGTGACGGTCAGGTGCGATCGCCCTAGGGGGACGCTGCTGATGCAACTGCAAATGCTGCGCCCGTCATCCAGTTCCACTTCGCAAGCATGGCACGATCCCATCAAACATCCTGTGGGAATCGTTACTCCAGCGCGGTTAGCAACCTCTAAAAAAGGTTCACCGACTGCCGCTTCAATCGTCACATCATCAGGCAAAAAATGCACACTAACAGTCATAAGGCACTCATGAGTGGTTTTATTTAGCGATCGCTACTCGCACACTTTAAATTCTGACCGATATTGCACAGTTCCGCTGCAATCTTGCAAGGCTGCACGGTTCAACTCCAACACCATAAACGCTTCATCGGGTACATCATACTCACATCGCAAGCCCTGGGTACTGGCAGCCACAAACCCGAACCGCGAATAATACTTGCGATCGCCTAACACCACCACCGCATCACACCCGGACTGGCGACATGCCTCTAAACCCCGTTGGATTAATAAAGAGCCGATTCCTTGCCGCTGATACTTGGGTAGAACGGCGACGGGTGCTAATCCAAGTATCACCAAATCGCTAGAACATTGCCCGTTTACGGTTACTGGACTAAAAAATAGATGTCCCACAATGTGACCAGACTGAACAGCCACAAACGAAACCGTAGAGGCAATACCTCTTAGCTGATCGACTAGAACTGCTTCAGCCTCTCGCCCAAATGCGTCCCTGTTCACTTGGTGAATCGCATTCTCATCTCCTGGCTTTTCTGCACGAATATCCATGTCGATCATCAACTGTTATTCCTCGATCTTAACCAGGTTGTTTAAAGAAACATTGAGAACTTAAGTGCAAAGGCGATCAAAATCTGGCTTTCGTCAACTTTGTCAGCCTAGTGCAGCATAATTTAAGCTCAGGATCTTTTCAAATCTTGCCAAGTTCTTTTTGCTGACTGCATTTCACCGCCATGACTCCCAGTTCTGATCATCCAGATTCTCACCTTTACGGGATGGCTCTTCGTCCCTCTCAAGTTCCTAGTTCTACCGCTCGTGTGGCGGTAATTGGCGCTGGCAACGTGGGCGCAACCTTGGCGCAACGGCTGGCTGAAAAAAATATTGCCGATGTCATGCTGCTGGATGTGGTGGAAGGTCGTCCGCAGGGTGTGGCGCTGGATTTAATGGAAGCGCGGGGCGTAGAACACCACGATCGCCAGATCGTGGGCACCAACAACTTTGCCGACACAGCCCAGTGTGATGTGGTGGTGATTACTGCCGGATTGCCGCGCCGCCCTGGAATGAGCCGGGATGATCTGCTGTTGACCAACGGTAAAATCGTGCTGGATGTGACCCGCAAGGTGATGGAACATTCACCGAATGCGATTTTGCTGGTCGTCACCAATCCCCTCGACGTGATGACCTACGTTGCCTGGAAAGCAAGCGGCTTACCGACTCACAAAGTCATGGGCATGGCGGGAGTACTGGATTCTTCTCGGTTTCAAACTTTTATTGCGATGGAATTGGGCGTGTCGATTAATGACATCAATGCCATGGTCTTGGGCAGTCATGGGGATTTGATGGTGCCATTGCCCCGCTATTCCACGGTGAACGGCATCCCGATTGATCGATTTTTGGATGAAGCCGCGATCGCCGGAATTGTTAATCGTACTCGCAACGGCGGCGCAGAAGTGGTCGAACTGCTGAAAACAGGCGGTGCCTACTATGCTCCCGCTTCGGCAGTTGCAGTGATGGTCGAGTCGATCATTTTCAACCAGCCGCGCATATTGCCCGTTGCCGCTTACTTACAAGGACAATACCAACTCAAGGATATTTTCCTGGGGGTGCCCTGTCGTCTGGGCTTTCAGGGCATTGAAAGTGTGTTGGAACTGGAATTAACCTCGCAAGAGCAGTCGGAGTTACAAACTTCAGCCGATGCCGTCCGGCAAAATTTGGATCGCCTTGTGGTGCTGCTGGCTGAATTAGGGTTGAGCCTGTGAAGGTTAGAATAAATCGTTGGAGTTAGGACAAGTCTGGTTATCGCTGGGATGCAGCTAAGCGCGATCGCTCCACAGCTTGCAGGGCATTCATCAACAGAGCCACGAAAATCAACATCATGCCAATCAGTTCACTCTGGGTGGGAACTTCGCCCAGTTGCATCCAGGCAAACAGCACACCCAGAGCCGGATTGAGGAGAGTGCCTAGTCCCGCCGTGCCAGCGGATAAATTAGTCAGGGCATAGAGCCAGAGAAATTGGGCGATCGCGGTGGCAGGAATCACGTTATAGACTAATGCGCCGATCAGTTCCGGTGACCAAACGATCGGCTCAGACGGCACAATCAACGCCGCGATCGCTAAGGGAATTGCGCCAAACAGAGTTTGCCAAGTGGTCAGTGATAGTAAATCGAGTGTCATCGTCTGCTGCATTTTTTTGGCAACGATCGCCCCCGCACCCCAGCTAATTCCCGCCGTCACTGCCAGCATTGTACTCAGTAGGGTTCCGGTCATGTGCAGCGGATTGAGAATGAACAGAAACCCAGTCAGGCTGAGGGCGATCGCCACCCATTGCAGCTTGTGAATCCGTTCCCCTAGCCAAAACCACGCAAACAGCAGCACCCAAAAGGGCATGGTGTAGACTAGAACCGCCGTTTTCCCGGCACCGCCGCTGACCAGTGCCCAATTTGCCAAGCCATACACTCCAGAGGATTGCAGGACACCCAACCAAAAAGAGCCTGCGATCGCTTGGGGCTTCAAGGGTTTTCTCAAACCAATCATTACCCCCAGCAACACCAAACCGCCCAGCCCATTACGGAGGCCTGCAAACGTAAATGGAGAAGCATATTGCACGGCAATTTTCATCTGTATCCAGTTGTAGCCCCAGATAAATGCCAGCAGCAATAACGCCAAAATCGCTTTACTGGATGAAGCTTTAGATTGGGTCACTGGGAATGCGGGGTGGAGGGTACGGAGTGTAAAGTTGGCATATCAGGCTTTTTTCAATTCTTCTCAAGTTACCATTTCAACCCTAATTTCTATGCAGTTGCGGCAACAAGTTGGCTTTTACCTAGAAGATTTTGAAACGCCTCTTGGTAAGGGGTTGAACCTGGGAATCACTGGATTGGTGTTGGTGTCGTCTAGCATTTTTGTGGCAGAAACCTATCCCCTGCCAGACTCGGTGCGATCGCTGCTAGAAACTGCGGATCAGGCAATCCTCTATCTGTTTGCGGTGGAATACTTAGTGCGGCTATGGTGTGCAGAAAACAAACAGCAGTACTGCTTTAGCCTCTATGCCATCATTGATTTGCTGGCAATTTTGCCCCTATTTATTGGCGTGTTTGATATTCGGTTTATCCGAGTGTTTCGCTGGTTTCGGATATTGCGCCTGATTCGGTTTCTGGAAGGCAAAACGATTGTAGGCTACGTCAGCCGGGAAGACAGCGCGATCGTCACTCGCATCTTACTCACTCTGTCTATTATTATTTTTGTGTTTTCAGGATTGATTTATCAGGCAGAACATCTTAGAAATCCTGAAAAATTTGGTACCTTTTTGGATGCGGTCTATTTTTCGATCGCCACCATGACGACCGTAGGCTTTGGCGATGTCACTCCCGTGACTGAACTGGGTCGATTCCTCACCATTTTGATGATTCTCACTGGCATTGCTCTAATTCCCTGGCAACTGGGCGATCTAATTCGCCGCTTAGTCAAAACGGCTAACAAGATAGAAATCATTTGCCCCGGTTGTGCCTTAGCGTTTCACGATGCAGATGCCCAATACTGTCGAGCCTGCGGCACTAAACTTGCACAAGCGTGCCCCATTCGAGGAGTAGAGAATTAAGGACAAGTAATAAAACCCGAAACCTGAAACCCGAAACCTGAAACCTGAAACCTGAAACCTGTACTATCTAATCAATGACATCCACCTGCCCCAACTCTACTTTTTCTAAAACTCTATTGATGTTGAATCGGTCGAGTTCGGTGACTTGCTGATTGGATAGCAGCATGGATGTGAGTTGCAGATATTGACGGCGAGAAACTTGTTTAGAGGAAAGAATAGATTCGATCGTAGAGCTAAAAATGGGATTTGCTTTGTTTAAATGAGTTTGCATAAATCTTCTTAACTACACCCTGATTTTAATCGCTTCTCTAGTTTTCCCGGCTTGTTGATCAAAAAGGATAAAGCCCTATGAAGAGATGATTCAAAACGATGAAATACAGCGGTTTGCGTTCAGATAGGGGACACTAAAGTGGTGCAAAAGAAGGTAACGAATGAAGCCGTATTCCATCGACTTGCGAGAACGAGTTGTCAGTGCGATTGAACAAGGAGATAGCTCTTTCAGAAAAGTAGCGCAGCGCTTCTGTGTCAGCAAAAACTGTGTCGAGCGGTGGGTCACTCAGAAGCGGACAGAAGGTCATGTGGTGCCACGCAAGCAGGGTGGGTCGGTGAGTGCGGTGATGGAGCATCAAGATCAGTTGATGGCGATCTTCGAGCAACAGACCGATGCGACCTTGGCAGAATACTGTGAGTTATTGTTTGATGCGACTGGACTATGGGTAAGCCAAAGCACCATGTGTCGGACATTCCAGCGACTAGATTTACCACGCCAAAAAAAACACTCCGCGCCCACCAAGCGACGAGCGAACGCGTACAACGCTTAAGAGGGGAGTATTGGACCCAAGTCAAGGGGGTAGACCTCAAGGACTTAGTGTTTCTTGATGAGATGGGAGTTTTGCTGGGACTGATGCGAACGCATGCCCGTGCAAGGTCTGGAGCACGAGCTTACGACTTCAAACCCTTTTATCGCGGTAGTAAGGTGAGTGTCATTGGTGCGATCTCGGTCTCAAAAGTCCTGGCTGTAATGACAATGGATGCTTCGATGGACGCGGCTGCCTTTGAAGTCTATGTCTCCCAGTGTCTTGTGCCCCAACTCTGGCAAGGGGCTGTTGTGGTCATGGACAATCTGCCGACCCACAAAGTAGACGCGATAGCACCTCTAATTGAAGCGGTTGGCGCAAGGGTGCTGTACCTGTCTCCTTACTCCCCGGAATTTAACCCCATAGAACACTGGTGGTCGCAGTTAAAAGCCTTCTTAAGGCAGTTCTCGCCGACGACCTCGAAACGGGTCGATACGCTGATTGCAACGGCGATGGATTTAATGAATCCGAAGCATTTGCGAAACTGGTTTGCCCACTGCTGCTACTGTCCCTCATGAGTCTGCAAACCGCTGTATAAGTTCTATTCATCTGATTTAAGCCAAAAACATTTTTGCTTTGCAAAATTTGATATTTACAGTTAAAAATCAAGTCTGATTTTGATTTATGTGTGAAGATTTAAAGGCTTAGTCTGTTGGGAGATGGTGCCATGCAAATTTGGGTGAATGAACAAATTGATCCGTGCGGAATCCTCCACACCTGTATTGCGTGTTGCGATGAAAACCAAGCGCAAGATTGCCATGAATCGTTTAAACAGAATCTAACGGATCAGCAGCGATCAGAAGGATGGACGGCAAGTATGCGTCAGGTTCAATCTTGGGATGAGGTTCCAGTCAACGCTTTGAAGCTGGATTAGGCTTAGTGCGGGATGCAGAGTGCGACATGAATAAACCGCTATCGCGGACTCCAGGCAGCTTCTCAAACCTGTTTTTCTTTATTTTGCCGCTTCAAAAAACCGTCCTGCCATCGGAAAGGCTATCTGCCTTCCTTGAAGCGAGCCTCTAGCTTGGAAACTCGTGATTCCAGTGCATTAAGCCGATCTTTCGCTTCGATCGCCAGCGTCGCTAACCGATCAATAAGTTGGCGATCGCTCAGGGTGGAAGTGCGCGTTGAGCGAGGAATCGCCGGGGTTGGATTGGATGGAATGGCATTGCCCTGGCGCAGTTGACTTATTTCTGATCGCAACTGCTGCACCTGCGATCGCAATTGGTTAATATCACTCTGCAAGTTGAACGTAGATTGAGCGCGTGTGCCACTCTGCCATATCAGCAAAATGGCAATGGTTGTTGTGAACAAGAGACCAAGAGTTCTCAGCATATTTTATCTTTCGTTACAAGAGATGGGAGAATAGGAAAATTGACCAAGGCAGTGAAATCATTTGCCTAGACAAAAAATATAATTGGCTAGCAGCGGAGTTGGAGAGATGCTTAAGCGGACAGTGGTAATGCTGATGGTCGTCATCAGTCTGAGTTTGCAAGGATGCGTATCTAGCGCGACTGGGTTCAAAAGCTTTGTAGACAGTTTGGATGGTTACCAGTTTTTGTATCCTAACGGTTGGCTCCAAGTAAAAGTGTCAGATGGACCGGATGTTGTATTCCACGACATTATTGAGCAGACAGAAAATGTTAGCGTTGTCATCAATCCAGTGACCACTGGCAAATCGCTCAAAGATTTGGGCGATCCGACTCAAGTCGGCTATAAGCTTTCTAAAAGCGCGATCGCGCCTCCCGGCTCTGGCAGAGAAGCAGAATTGGTCAACGCCGAAGCGCGAGAAATCGGGGATAAAACTTACTATCTGCTGGAATATGCAGTGAAGGTCGGTGATAAGGCTCGTCACAATCTGGCTAGCGTCGCCGTCAGTCGGGGCAAACTCTACACCATTAACGCTTCTACTACCGAAGATCGCTGGGAACGGATGAAAGAGATGATCGAAAAAACAGTGCGATCGTTTTCAGTCTATTAATTAGGTGTCAGGTGTTGGGTGGCAAGGGCGAGAAAAGAGAGAAGTAAAACTTTCTTAAATTTCTTAATTCAAAATTTTCCAATTCCTAACTTAAATTTCAAAACTTAGAACTCTTTTCATGGGAATTCCACGATTTGTTTTAGCTTCGGCTTCTCCAGCGCGACGACGATTGCTGCAAATTGCAGGAATTGACCCGATCGTGCAGGCAAGTGATTTTGATGAATCTCAGATCACTAGTGCTGATGCTGATTTGCTGGTGCGGACTTTGGCATTGCGTAAAGCGGATACAGTGGCGACACAATTAGCCAAGGCTGGGGCATCAACGCCAATGCTGATTTTGGGTTGTGATTCGGTTTTGGCGATTCATGGGGAGATTTATGGGAAGCCGGACAGTGCAGCAGAGGCGATCGCCCGTTGGCAAGCAATGCGCGGTCACATCGGCGAACTCTACACCGGACATACCCTGATTGAACTGCTGCTTGGAACAAAATCTTCTGAAACGTCCCTTAAAACATTGGTTCGCTGTCAGGTGACGCAGGTGCATTTTGCTAACATCAGCGATCGCCAGATTGAAGATTATGTTGCCACGGGTGAACCGATGTATTGTGCCGGGTGCTTTGCGTTGGAAGGAAAAGGCAGTTTTTTTGTCGAGAAACTAGAAGGATGTCACACCAATGTCATTGGGCTAAGTATGCCGTTATTACGCCAGATGATGGCAGAATTTGGCTACAATGTCACCGATTTTTGGTAGTTGCCTCCAACCGTTCCCCAACCACTCGGCAATAAAATTCTTCTAGGGCAGTAACGCAAGTTGGGTCATCAAATACCTGCGAACACTGTGCCTGCATTGCAGTTGAAATTTCGCTCCTCCAAACTGGCTCCTGTGCTAATCTGACGGCAATATTGATGTAGTCGGCTTCATTAGCCGCGATCGTGTGGGTTACCCCAAGGGTTTGCAAGATGCCAGTGGAAAGCCGACCCCGCATGAATTCCCCAGGACAGGTGACTATCGGTAATCCACAGGCGATCGCGTCCAGTGTAGTATTGCCGCCTGTGAAACCTAGCGTATCCAAATAAACATCAGAAAGTAGATTCAACATGAGGTAGTCGTTGCGCTCTAGCGAAGGTAAAAAGATACAGTAATCGTCGCTATTAAGCTTGACAGCAGCAAACGCTCGATGTAAACGAGGCTGCAAAATATCTGATCGGATAAACACAAATTGGGCATGAGGCACTTGACGCGCAATCTCGACTAATAAAGCATCGTGCTGTGGCAAATATTTGAATGGAGCCTGACAGCAGAGATAGGCGATCGCATCTTCTCGCAGTTGAAAGTCAGCCCGCATTTTCGTCAGCAGTGGCACCTGTGGCGGAGGGTAAGCAATCCCTAATTTTGGCAAACAAACCAGGGTTTCCGAGTAATGGGCTTGAGCGTTTGCTGGCTCCATTGCTTCGCTGGAAATGTAATAGTCAATCGTGGATAGACCCGATGTAACCGGATGTCCCCAAGCAGTGCATTGAATCGGTGCCAGTCGCAGTGCCGCCATTTGCACAGTCAGCGGGTCCATGCCAATTTCAGGAAATACCAGAACATGCAGTTGGTCAGACAAAATTTGTTGGCAAACCGCGTCTAAATGGTTAGGAATATGATGAAAGCGATCGCTCCAGGATTGAAATTGTTCAGTAATTAAATCCGGTGAATCTCCTGTGTAATAGCAAAAAATTTCAAAGTTTTGATGATTACAATACTTCAACCATCCGGTTAGCCATAGTGTTCCACTGTAGGCATGAAAATAATGAGATGCATAGCCAATCCGAATTTTGGTTTCAATTGCTGGCATTGATAAAGGCTGCACCCATTCAGGATAATTAGCCGCCATAATTTTCTGAATCAAACGCCCATACTGCTGCTGAAGTTCAAGCATACTTTGGGCTTGATAGGTCAACTGAAAACTCGTAAAGCATTGGCTTCCTATCAGCGCATTTTCCTGTTGGTTCGCGGTTTCTAATACCGTTTCTTCAATTAAATTTTGTAGGGCTACAGTGAAGCGATCGCGATAAAACTCAATTTCTTCCGGCGAGTCATACGCCAAAGGAAGCAGTAGAGCATTAAGCAGTTTAAATAGGTAGCTTTCTGATAGTTTTTTTATGGCAATTTCTGCTGATGCAATTGCCGCTTGGTGCTGATTTGATCGCATTAGCTTAATTATCAATTCATAGTGTAGCTGCTCTGAATTTTCATGCAAAAGAACACCCTGCTTTAACACTTCAATGGCTTCAGAATTTCGATTGAGCGTCCACAATAATTCAGCTAATTCAGAGTAATAGTGAGGCTGGCTAGATGGCAGCACCATTAAGGCTTGATAGTGATTGATCGCTGTAGCAGTGCGCCCTAGTTGAGCAAACCGTTCTGCTGCTTGCTGATGAAACTGAGTTGGATTATTTTGAGCTTGCAGGGCAATATTTAGATTATGCTGCACATCTAAATGATTGGGTTGAAGCTGAAGGGCTTTTTGATAGGTTGTTATAGCGTCCGAAAGCTGCCCTTGATCGAGATACAAATTGCCTAAATTAAGATAGGTGCCAAAAAAGTTAGGATAGAGTGCGATCGCCTGTTGGTAAATCATTTCTGCTTGATCGGATTGATCTTGCAGGGCAAACAGATTTCCTAAGTTGTTATAAGCATCAACAAGATTGGAGTTAAGCGAAAGTGCTTTTTGGTAAGCCGCGATCGCTTGATTGGGTCGCTCTAAGCGTTCTAATACACATCCAATAAAATAGTAAGAAACCTCACTAGCTGAATCGAGCGCGATCGCTTTTTGAAGCGCATTAAAACAGTCTAAATAAGCATCATGTTCATAATAAAGCATCCCTAAACTTCGCCAAGCTTCGGCATCCTCATCTCGCCATAGCAAATATTCTTGATACTTCTTTTCAGCGCTACTAAACTGCTTGATCTGATGATAAGCTTTTGCTTCTTGGTAAACCGTTTCTAAGGACTGTTGCTTTTGTTCTAGTAGTTGCAAGTTATAAATCGATTGAATGACCTTTGGATGGCGATTTTGATCAAAGTCATCAGCAGAATAATTATGAGTCTTATAACGATTCCAACTGAGGATTTGAATCCCATTCCAAAAGGTAGAATGTCGAGCAACAGGAGTAAATAATTCCAGTGATACTGTTGCCTCTGGCGTAGCAGCCAAAAAATCCCAACAGGCTTGCTGCACAGTGCCCCAATTCGCATCATCTAAAATGATTAGGGCATGATCCGCTAGAAAAGGTTTGACTAATAGCAATCCTAAAAGAGTAGAGCGATAATCATGCGCCCCATCATAAAAATAGACTCCAATTTTGTCTTCGCTATCAAGCTCTCGTAGCTCCAGTAAAAAGTTCTGAAAGTCTTGATTACAAAAGTAAACCTGTTCTTCCAATCCAAAATGGCTAATATTATTAAGCAGCGCTTCTAAGCAGACTCCATCCGTATCAAACTCAGAAAAATTATCGACCGCATACGCCATGCGATCGCGCTGGTTCAGTAACGCTCCAATTAAAGTTGAACCGCGATAGGTGCCAATTTCACAGTACACTTCACCCTCATCCATGCATTCCACTGCAAAATTGAGCAGTTGCATCACGTTGGCAGTGGTCATCCCGGTAATGAAGTCCAATGAATCCTGGAATTGATCTGACTTAGGATGAACAGTTTCCTTACCCCACTGGTGAAACTGTTCAGGAAGTTGATTAATAAACCGTTGATAATCCATAAGACGCAGAGTAAATGTCTGATTAGGAAAGTAGATATCTGATAAAGCCTCAACCTAGCGATTCTCAGCGCGTCGAGCATTTTTCAGCAAAATTGCTTGGGGATCTTCCGCCACCCAACCCAGGTTAGAGCGCGATCGCACTTCAAAATGAAGATGGGGCTGCTGAGAACTGGGGCGACCCGAAAACCCTACCGTGCCAATCGTTTGTCCCTTGTTGACTCGCTGCCCTACTTTTACAGCAGTTTTTCCTAGCTGAGCATAGCGAGTTTGCAACCCTTCCGCATGGTTAATGACCACTAAGTTACCCAAAGCGCCTTGAACTCCAGCAAAGGCAACCGTTCCGGTGCCCACAGATCGCACGGCAGTATTCAGCGGTGCTGCCAAATCTACGCCACTATGAAAGCCCACCTTCCCTGTTTCCGGCTGCACGCCATAGCCATAATTGAGCAACACTGCCGAGTCCGACGGGGCAGCAGGTAAGGGATAGCCAGACAAAATGGTTCTCGATTGACGAGGCAAGGTTTGAGCAGCGGTTCCCACAGGCGACCAATTGACCCCCGGAATAAAAACGACTCTGGGCGATCGCTGGCAGCCATTCACCTCAAACAACACATCCGGGCGGACTTTGTATGCCTTCGCCACCTCACGCCAAGTTTTCCCCGCCTCCAACTCAACCCGAATGCCGTTAAAGGGCGGCACCACAATTGCCGCACCAACAGGCGCTTTTCCACCCCGCAAAACCGGATTGAAACCGAGCAGAGTTGCAGGAATTAGGCTATATTTTTGGGCGATCGCCTCTATGGTTTCACCCGGAGCGATCGTATGACGCTTCAAGCGAGACAGGGCTGGAGTTGGGCAGGAGTTAGGCGGTGTTTCTCCCCCGGAGAATTGCCCAATCGTTTGGCTAACCCCATCGGCAGCAAGGCTAGATTCCCAGCCAAGGGCAACCAGCAAAAAAATTGACCCGACCGAATGGCAAAATCGTGATGAACGAGAGGACATAAAGCAACAGCAGTTAAATCAACAGAGCAATTCGTATCTGTTTCTAGGTTAATCGACAGATTAGGCGATCGCCCTCAGCAACTTCTCCTCTCAAAAGGCGCTGCCTATTTCAATTGAAGTAAAGTAGGGTAGGACTACTGCTACTAATCAACCTCACTGACCTATGAAGCTATCGTTCAAACAACTGGCGACTTATGTATCGTTACTCGCCTTGGGCAGTGGGGCAGGCATCATTGGCAGTCAATATTTGATCAATCAAGCACCGGAGAAGCCCAACGCTGCTGAGCCTTCTGCCGTGGTTAAGCCCATGATAAGCACGAATAAGCTACTCGCCAAATCTGCCCTGACTAATTCAAACTTTATTGCAGTAGCAGTAGAACGGGTGGGACCCGCTGTCGTGCGGATTGATTCATCTCGCACCCTGACGAGTGATTTGCCAGACGCATTGCGATCGCCCTTTTTCCGGCGTTTTTTTGGTGGCAACTCTCCCGCCGAACCCAAAGAGCGGGTTGAACGCGGCACCGGTTCTGGGTTCATCTTGTCTCAAAATGGGCAAATCATTACCAACGCCCATGTCGTATCTGGCTCCAAAACCGTGGAAGTAACGCTGAGAGATGGGCGTACCTTTGAAGGGCGCGTCATGGGGGTAGATTCGGTCACCGATGTGGCAGTAGTGAAGATCAGAGCCAATAATCTGCCGGTGGTAAAGTTGGGCAAATCAGAAGGAATTGCTCCGGGGCAGTGGGCGATCGCGATCGGCAATCCATTGGGCTTAGATAACACCGTCACGGCAGGCATTATCAGCGCGATCGGGCGATCGAGTTCCCAAGTGGGCGTACCCGATAAGCGCGTTAGCTTCATTCAAACCGATGCCGCGATCAATCCCGGTAATTCCGGTGGTCCACTCTTAAACGATCTAGGTGAAGTGATTGGAGTGAATACTGCAATTCGTGCAGACGCTCAAGGATTGGGGTTTGCCATTCCGATCGAAACTGCCCAGCGAGTTGCCGAACAACTCATTAGCAAAGGCAAGGTGGAGCATCCCTTTCTCGGCGTGCAAATGGTCGATCTTACCCCCACCCTACGAAAAGAAATCAATGAAAACGATAACCTAAAGCTCACAATCAGCAGAGATCAAGGGGTGTTGATTGTGCGAGTAATGGATAACTCTCCGGCTGCCAATGCAGGTATCCAGCAGGGTGATGTCATTCAAAAAGTGGACGGTCAACCAATAAAATCTGCGGCAGAAGTGCAAGCAAAGGTAGAAGTCAGCAAAATTGGCGGAAACTTATCGCTAGAAATTATTCGCAACGGTCAAACTCGACAAGTGCAGATTCAGCCAAAAGCCTTTCCTAAAGAACAGCAGAATTAGAGAAGGCGGACGAGGGGAAGAAAACTCTTGCCAGTTCACTGACTAGCCTAAGCTACAGAAGTGGCTTCACGTTCAGCCCAAAACCTGGAACCCGAAACCTGCTCACTGCTTATCAGATGGCAGCGAATCTCCTAAAAGAGATTCCATATCCATCCGCTGTTCCATTTGGCGTAAGAAATAGCCTGTCATCATTGCGGACACCATTAGACCTGCCAAGTTTTCGCGATCGGTGGTGATTTTGACATTGAAGCCTTCTGGGGGCAGCATTCCCAATAAGCCTTGGACATTGTGAGTGATAATTTGCTTAACTTCTGGGCTAACCGACTTTGCCACTTGAGCCAATACTTCCGGCGGCTGGTGCTGAAGATATTGCAAAAGTGGGTTCACTTCTTGGGCTTCAGCATCAGAATTCACAAAGTTTGCGCTATCAGAATTGAAGATCATTGAAGACTTAGTAGGATTCGTTGTCACTATTCTGGCATTTTCAACTCAGAGTTTCATCTATACCGGGTGAAGAAGCCTCATTCTTGTTTAAGTATTGGGTTATCTCTAAAGTTTGGTCAGAATTTAGTTGAAAATACTGATGAAATTTTTCGGTGACCTGAAGCCAAAACGATCGCCCATCCGATTGTTTTCGTTTGCGGACAAAGCCAAGCTCAACGAGTTCTTGAACATGCTGATACACGTTTGATCCCCGAATTTCAACTAAGTCAGTTTGAGAGATTTTACCTTTAAGCGCGATCGCGGCTAAGGTTCGCAAGGCACCCAATCCCACGTCGGCTGGCAGCAAGGTTTGAATCAAACTGTGAAAAGTGTCGCGCAGTTGCAAGCTGTAGCCACTGGGGGTTTCTGTCACTTCTAAAGCGCTATCCCGATGAGCGTAGTCTTCCATCAGTTCTAGCAATCCTTCTTTTGCCGCAGGGCGATCGCATCCCGCATACTCAGCAATTTCTGCCACGGTTAACGGCTGTGCTTTGAGGTAAAGAATAGCTTCGATAGTACTAGAAAGACGAGGCATGAAGGACGAGGCTAAAAGGATAGAGATTCAGAAGTCGAAAAAAATTTGCTGAGATCTAAAAACGAAATGTAATCAGCAATCGACGAGCGGGCGATGGCGGCTCTCAATCGCGGTGATGACTGCTTTTTCAGCTTAGCGGATTTTTCGCTTACCCTCCGTTGCTTTTTGAGTCGTTCAAACCTTCCTGATGACGCGCGATCGCCAGTGGAGAAAAATAGCATCAGTGCTGTCGTGTGTCCCTGCTTTATTCGACATTCTAAGGTTATTGCTATGAAATCTACCGATCTTGCCGCCGTTTTGGATCATTGCCTATCTCTCAAATCTATTGTTCCATTGACTATGGCTGTAACGAACTTAATGATGTGTTCGGCTGCCAATACCCCCGCGATCGCGGCTGAGTTGCCCAATCCCAGTACAGTGCCGCTCGCTCAAACTGCTGCTCGTGAACTTCCCATGCCGAGCGCATTCATCAGCGGGGTCTTGCAAGATGCCTACAAACGCACCAATCTTCCACCCGCCACGCTCAAAGTATCTCAGGTAAAAGCAGGGACTTTTAGCAATCCTTGCATCTTCAATTTTGGCGAAGTTTGCACCAAAGAATACAACCCCGTATCTGGCTGGGATGTTCTGGTGCAGGGAAATAATCAGACTTGGAACTATCGCGTGGATAAAACGGGTTCCAAGATTGTGATCAATCCCAAAAATGTCGCCACGATTGCCCTACCCGTTCCCCTTCAGAATCAGATTTTGACCGCTGCTGCGAGTCGGGCTGGATTGCCTCCTACCAACATCAAGATTACTCAAGCCACTGCCAAAACCTTTGGCAACGCCTGTGCATTTAACTTTGGCGAAGTTTGCACATTTGAGTATCGCCCGATTGAAGGCTGGGAAGTGTTAGTCGCCGTGCGTGGGCAAACCTGGACGTATCATATTGACAAAACCGGGTCGCAAATTGCGCTTGATCCGAAAGTGAACGGCACCAGCGCTCAATTGCCTGCGGCAGTTCAAACGGCGGTGATCCAAGATGCGACAAAATGGGCGCGATCGCAAGCTGTAAAAATTGCCGCAGCAAAACCGCAAACGTGGGGGAATAGCTGCTCCTTTGGCTTTGGCAGCATTTGCCCAATGCTATATCAACCGATTGAAGGCTGGGAAGTCAAGGTTAGCACGGGCACCATGAACTGGTCTTATCGCACCAATCAAACAGGGACGCAGCTTGTGATGGATCGCCGCCCCATTTTGCCTACTCAAGTTGCTGACGCGATCTCCCAAGATATCCTCAAACGAAATGGACGTGCCGCTCGGACTGAAGCCCTCCGCTTTTTGGATGTGAAACAGCAGCCCACTCGTTCTTGCGTTTTGCTGGGGGGCTGTCGCGACGAAAATAACTGGCTGGCGATCGTTTCCAATGGTCAGCAACAATGGGGCTATCAATCGAATGAACGTGGGTCGCGAGTGACTCCCATATCCGTGAGTCAAGTGATTCAGGCGAATGATCAGGCAATGGGCGATCGTTAACTCGACTTGCTAGGAAGAGCGGTGTATGGTGTGGAAAGTAAGCAACCCTGCACTGCTCTATGTCAATCCCCGACTTAATTCACAACCGCCTCAACCCGATTTACGCCACTTTGGATACCGCTACAACGGGTACAATTTTGCGTCCTTGGGATGTGGGAGACGAAGTGATTGAACTGCAAGAATTGTTGAAAGCGTTTGGTTTCAAGCTGACTGTTACAGGAGCCTATGACAGCCGCACCGAAGATTGTGTCATGATTTTTCAGCGCCGCCATGGGTTTCGGGTGGATGCGGTGATTGGACCTAAAACCTGGGCTGCCCTCAAGCTTGGCGTGAAACCGGGTAGTCGGGTGCTGCGTAAAGGTTTATCTGGCTCTGATGTCTATGAACTGCAAGGGCTGTTGAACATTTGCGGCTACGCGATCGCGCGGGATGGCTTTTTTGAAGATGAGACTTATGAAGCGGTGATGGAATTTCAGCAGCAGCACAAGCTGAGAGAAACGGGCATGTGCGATCGCATCATGTGGGCAATGCTGCAAAACAGCAGCCGACAATCATAAAACCCTAGTTTTCAACTTGAATAAATCCAGTTGCTCAACATTCAAGATTGGATTTATCTACATCTAGTGGCAAGGTTTAGTGACTGACCATAGATATGCAAAATGCTTTTATTTAATCACTTTGTCTAGGTGAAATTAATCAATTCATTCGCTGTGACCTAAAAAAGTTGGGATAAAATTAAGGCATACCTGCTCTTTAGCTTCAATCTCCGCTCGATTCTTCCTCCTTACATCTATTGCCTACCACTCGTCAAGTCCTAAAACAGTTAATTTTTACTCAATACACTATCCAAAATTAAAAACTTACTTAGCAGCTTTCTTTTGTAGCGTTTCTTGACTAACCGTTATTAATCCTTTGGTTTATACCTGCCAAAGGATTTTTGGATTCTGTTTAAGTAGATATAAATGCCAGGTTTGTCAACATGCTCGGCTTATTCAGTTCAAAGGCTTTCTCTCCATGAGTTATGAACAATCTTCCAGTAGTCAGCGTCCCCTTGCCCCTTGCATTGTTGATAGTGGCATCATTGTTAATATTCAAGACATGCAGAGATTGCTTTCAGACTTAGGACGTGTTCAATATATGCATTGTCAAGATGGCACAACAACGAGTCAGGGAGAAGGCTATATTCTTGAAGTTTTCGCCGATCCTTATCGCTCTACTTTGGTTGCGAACCATGCACTTTATCTCAATGTTCAAAGCTTTGATTATCTTGAGATTGGGCTATCTTCCGACCAAACGCCGTATTTTAATTTAGTTCAAGATAGTCGGCAACTCAAGATTGTTCCCTTATCAAATCCGCTGTTGGAGCAGCATATTTGCAATTTAAATGCGGCGGCTTTGGAAGCTGTAGTTGCAGATGTATTGTCTGCTGGATGGGATATGCAAATAGATGATGAGGAACATTTTCCCCTTTAGGGAGCCTAATCGTGATACTGCCCTAAAAGTGGCACAATGAATAATCTGTGGCGATCGCTTAATCCCGTTGAAGACTTAATTTTTATTGAATACTAAATTTTCTTTTCAGTCTCAGGCAACCTGTTCTCATACTCAGGCTAGGGTAGGCGTTTTTTCAACTCCCCACGGATTGGTAGAAACGCCTCGATTCATGCCTGTAGGCACTCTGGCAAATGTTAAAACCGTTACGCCTGACCAGTTGAAAGCAACCGGGGCGCAGATGGTGTTAGCAAATACTTATCATCTTCACTTACAGCCCGGTGAAGCGATCGTCGCACAAGCGGGTGGCTTGCATCGCTTCATGGCATGGAATGGTCCGATGCTAACGGATTCCGGCGGATTTCAGGTGTTTAGCCTGAGTGAGATGCGAACGATCGCTGAAGAGGGCGTACATTTTCGATCGCCGCGCGATGGGCAAATGATTTTTTTGTCGCCTGAACGGTCGATTGAAATTCAAAATTCCTTAGGTGCTGATGTGATTATGGCTTTTGATGAATGTCCGCCCTATCCAGCAACTCGCGAGAGTGTGCAGGTGGCAACAGAGCGCACCTTTCGCTGGCTGAAGCGGTGTATGGTTGCCCATCAGCGATCGGATCAAGCGCTGTTTGGCATTGTTCAGGGTGGAGTCTATCCTGATTTGCGCGAGTTTGCTGCGAAACAACTGGCAGATTTAGATTTGCCGGGTTTTGCGATTGGGGGAGTTAGCGTTGGTGAACCGCCGGAACTCATCCAACACATTGTTCAGGCAACTGCGCCCTTGCTGCCTGCAAACAAACCTCGGTATTTAATGGGAGTAGGCACCCATCGTGAAATGGTGCAAGCGATCGCCGCTGGTATTGATTTATTTGATTGTGTGATTCCAACCCGACTAGCGCGACATGGCAATGCGATCGTCCGAGGAGAGCGGTGGAATCTGAAAAACGCTCGCTTTCGAGAAGATTTCACGCCTTTAGATGAAGCTTGTCCCTGCTATACCTGCCAGAACTTCAGCCATGCCTACATCAGCCATTTGCTCAGATCTCAGGAGATGTTAGCCTACACGCTTCTCTCAATTCACAACATTACGGAATTGATCCAGTTTACCCAACGGATTCGTCAGTCCATCATTCAAGGACGCTTTGTTGAAGAATTTGGACAGTGGTTAACAGATAGTGATTAACAGACTATAAATCTACACTCTCCTCAGATTATAATAAGCCAATTCGTAAATATTAGAGAAAATTAGCAATGGATCATACTCACTTCTTTGCTTCTAGAATCGGCTGAATAGCTTTCGCTGGTGGCATTAGAGGCAGTTTGACTATAAACGTTGAGCCGTGATAGTCGATCGCAAGTATTTTATCAAGCAAGCATTTAGAGTTACGACCTTCAATGCTGCTGTCCACTAGAAAGGCGTGGCGCAGGAGGACGAACGTTCGGTTTGCTGCTGCCTGTACCGTTACGCTTTACGCCTTTGTGGGAAGAAGGTTGAGCAGCACGAGACTTTGACTGTCCGCCTCTGCTCTGACTTTGGCGATTTTGACGACCATTTTGAATGGGTTCAGGTTTTGCGTGGAGGTCTGGCTCAAAACCAGTCACGATCTCTCTCGGCAATTGTTGCTTAATCAACCGTTCAATCGCCCCTAGGAGTTGATGCTCATCAACACACACGAGGGATGAAGCTTCCCCATCGGCTCCAGCGCGCCCCGTCCGCCCAATGCGGTGAATGTAGTCTTCTGGTGAATTGGGTAGCTCATAATTCACCACATGGGGTAAATCAGTAATGTCAATCCCACGAGCGGCAATATCTGTAGCAACCAACACTTGCAAACTGGCATCCTTAAATTTTGCTAGGGCACGAGTTCGGGCGGCTTGGCTTTTGTTACCATGAATTGCCATGGCGGGAATACGATCTTCAGTGAGTTGCTTCACCAAGCGATCTGCCCCATGTTTAGTACGAGTAAATACCAACACTTGAAACCAATTGTGCTGACGAATCAAATGGGTGAGTAAGTCTCGCTTGCGTTCGCGATCGACGAGATACACTTTCTGTGACACAGTGTCGGCAGTAACATTGCGCCGTTCCATTTCAATCAGGGTTGGCTGGTTTAGCAGGCTAGAAGCAAACGCCTTAATTTCAGGGGAAAACGTGGCGGAGAACAGCAGATTTTGCCGCTGTTTTGGTAAAAGGGCAAGAATGCGCCGAATATCTCGAATAAAACCCATATCCAACATGCGATCGGCTTCATCTAGCACTAAAATTTCAACCCGCGATAAATCTACGGTGCCCTGCTGCACATGATCAAGCAATCGCCCAGGGGTAGCAACTAAAATGTCCACACGGCTTCTCAATTGACGCACTTGTGGAGTCATGCCAACGCCACCAAAAATCGTCATTGAATTTAGTTTCAAATATTTGCCGTATGCCTGCACGCTTTCTTCAACTTGGGCTGCGAGTTCACGGGTTGGTGTCAAAATCAGCGATCGAATGGGTGTGCGACCAATAGGGGCATTTTTGTTAGCACTATTTACCGCCGACTTATTTGCCGACAACAGATGCAGAATGGGCAAGGTAAAGCCAGCAGTTTTACCCGTACCCGTTTGGGCACCCGCTAGCAGATCACCACCTGCCAACACCACAGGAATTGCCTGCATTTGAATCGGTGTAGGAGTGGTGTAACCGCGCTCAGTAGTAGCGCGAACAATTTCATCAGATAAACCAAGAGTGGAAAACGACATAAGACTCCGCTAGTAAAACCGCCTACCGCCGTGGGCAGCGTCAGTCTTAGGCGGATAAAGGTGTAAAAATCTAGACTAGCAGCGGTGCAAAGACTGGAAGCGATCGCTGCCTCATGCATTTTAGCAGGGTTCCAGTGCATTCAGGTACGTCAAAGGAGCAATCGCAAGGGATTTAGTTTGCTAGATCCCAGCCCAAGCGAGTAGGTTGTTGATACACACGTTTTAGGGTGTTGAGATCCCTCGCAGAAATCTTAGCAGGGTTGCGAACTTGGGAGAAGTAGAGGGCATCAGTTTGTTGAGGACTGTGTCCCCAAATGCCGAGCGCATGACCGATTTCATGCCTAGCAGCAGCTTGCAAATACTCGGAAGCTTGATCGGGGCGGATATAAACGGCAACCCGATGGGACAAAGTTGAAGGCTGATCAAATGTCCCAACAGTTGGCTTTTTGGCGTATAGTTCAAAGCGAGTTTCGGCAGATCGGGCACGGCGAATCGGAAGTTTGCGATTTTCGCTATCTTGATTGGTGCGCTCAAACCTCAGCGGTAGCGATGATCGCATAATCTGAATATCCGCATCTTTAACGTGTTCAACTATTTGGAGGGGGAGATACAAGTTCCATTCCTGTACTGCTTTTTCTATAGCAGTGCCCCAGATCCTCGCTCGGTTTGCTATGAAAGGATACGCCTGTTCCGCAAGGGTAGGGGGTTCTACATAAACCGTTACTGGAAACGTTGACCAAATCAAGTAATTGACAACTACCGTCTGAACTTGGTCAAAGTAATCCCCTGATTGCTGTGAATCTTGCCATTGAGCTAGTCCGGGCGGTAAGGGATGAATTCGAGCCGTGGGAAGTTGAGACAGTGAAGACGGTTGGGCAGAAGACAGCAATTGAGTGAGGGTCAGGAAAATTAGTGAAATAACAAAAGCGATCGTCATAGTAAGGAGCGATCGCCCAGACAATGGACTTCTTCTCTGCTTAAAACCCATACACAGGTAGCACACAGCCCTCTAGGTAGTTATTGAATCGGAATTAAATTTGCACTCAAAACTACCGTTAAACCCATAAAAAACACCGTCAGCGCCCAAGTTATCCCATTCTGCATCTGTTGTCGGCAAATAAGTCGGCGGTAAATAGTGCTAACAAAAATGCCCCTATTGGTCGCACACCCATTCGATCGCTGATTTTGACACCAACCCGTGAACTCGCAGCCCAAGTTGAAGAAAGCGTGCAGGCATACGGCAAATATTTGAAACTAAATTCAATGACGATTTTTGGTGGCGTTGGCATGACTCCACAAGTGCGTCAATTGAGAAGCCGTGTGGACATTTTACTTACTACCACTGGGCGACTGCTTGATCATCTGCAGCAGGGCATCGTAGATTTATCGCGGGTTGAAATTTTCGTGCTGGATGAAGCGGATCGCATGTTGGATATGGGTTTTATTCGAGATATTCGGCGCATTCTTGCCCTTTTACCAAAACAGCGGCAAAATCTGCTGTTCTTCGCCACGTTTTCCCCTGAAATTAAGGCGTTTGCTTCTAGCCTGCTAAACCAGCCAACCCTGATTGAAATGGAACGGCGCAATGTTACTGCCGACACTGTGTCACAGAAAGTGTATCTCGTCGATCGCGAACGCAAGCGAGACTTACTCACCCATTTGATTCGTCAGCACAATTGGTTTCAAGTGTTGGTATTTACTCGTACTAAACATGGGGCAGATCGCTTGGTGAAGCAACTCACTGAAGATCGTATTCCCGCCATGGCAATTCATGGTAACAAAAGCCAAGCCGCCCGAACTCGTGCCCTAGCAAAATTTAAGGATGCCAGTTTGCAAGTGTTGGTTGCTACAGATATTGCCGCTCGTGGGATTGACATTACTGATTTACCCCATGTGGTGAATTATGAGCTACCCAATTCACCAGAAGACTACATTCACCGCATTGGGCGGACGGGGCGCGCTGGAGCCGATGGGGAAGCTTCATCCCTCGTGTGTGTTGATGAGCATCAACTCCTAGGGGCGATTGAACGGTTGATTAAGCAACAATTGCCGAGAGAGATCGTGACTGGTTTTGAGCCAGACCTCCACGCAAAACCTGAACCCATTCAAAATGGTCGTCAAAATCGCCAAAGTCAGAGCAGAGGCGGACAGTCAAAGTCTCGTGCTGCTCAACCTTCTTCCCACAAAGGCGTAAAGCGTAACGCTACAGGCAGCAGCAAACCGAACGTTCGTCCTCCTGCGCCACGCCTTTCTAGTGGACAGCAGCATTGAAGGTCGTAACTCTAAATGCTTGCTTGATAAAATACTTGCGATCGACTATCACGGCTCAACGTTTATAGTCAAACTGCCTCGAATGCCACCAGCGAAAGCTATTCAGCCGATTCTAGAAGCAAAGAAGTGAGTATGATCCATTGCTAATTTTCTCTAATATTTACGAATTGGCTTATTATAATCTGAGGAGAGTGTAGATTTATAGTCTGTTAATCACTATCTGTTAACCACTGTCCAAATTCTTCAACAAAGCGTCCTTGAATGATGGACTGACGAATCCGTTGGGTAAACTGGATCAATTCCGTAATGTTGTGAATTGAGAGAAGCGTGTAGGCTAACATCTCCTGAGATCTGAGCAAATGGCTGATGTAGGCATGGCTGAAGTTCTGGCAGGTATAGCAGGGACAAGCTTCATCTAAAGGCGTGAAATCTTCTCGAAAGCGAGCGTTTTTCAGATTCCACCGCTCTCCTCGGACGATCGCATTGCCATGTCGCGCTAGTCGGGTTGGAATCACACAATCAAATAAATCAATACCAGCGGCGATCGCTTGCACCATTTCACGATGGGTGCCTACTCCCATTAAATACCGAGGTTTGTTTGCAGGCAGCAAGGGCGCAGTTGCCTGAACAATGTGTTGGATGAGTTCCGGCGGTTCACCAACGCTAACTCCCCCAATCGCAAAACCCGGCAAATCTAAATCTGCCAGTTGTTTCGCAGCAAACTCGCGCAAATCAGGATAGACTCCACCCTGAACAATGCCAAACAGCGCTTGATCCGATCGCTGATGGGCAACCATACACCGCTTCAGCCAGCGAAAGGTGCGCTCTGTTGCCACCTGCACACTCTCGCGAGTTGCTGGATAGGGCGGACATTCATCAAAAGCCATAATCACATCAGCACCTAAGGAATTTTGAATTTCAATCGACCGTTCAGGCGACAAAAAAATCATTTGCCCATCGCGCGCGGCGATCGAAACGTACGCCCTCTTCAGCGATCGGTCGCATCTCACTCAGGCTAAACACCTGGAAATCCGCCGGAATCCGTTAGCATCGTGCCACTCCATGCCATGAAGCGATGCAAGCCACCCGCTTGTGCGACGTTATCTGTTCACCGGGCTGTAAGTGAAAGACGATAAGTATTTGCTAACACCAATCTGCGCCCCGGTTGCTTTCAACTGGTCAGGCGTAACGGTTTTAACATTTGCCAGAGTGCCTACAGACACCAATCCAGGCGTTTCTACCAATCCGTGGGGAGTTGAAAAAACGCCTACCCTAGCCTGAGTATGAGAACAGGTTGCCTGAGACTGAAAAGGTATCAGAAATCAGAAAAATTAGTTTTCAATGGATCTAGCTATTGCCAGATTATTGATTGTGCCACTTTTAGGGCAGTATCACGATTAGGCTCCCTAAAGGGGAAAATGTTCCTCATCATCTATTTGCATATCCATCGAGAAATAGTATACATCTGCAACTACAGCTTCCAAAGCCGCCGCATTTAAATTGCAAATATGCTGCGCCAAATGAGCATATTGTATAAGGGAAGAACTTCAGTTGCCTGGATGATCTTGAACTAAATTAAAATACGGCGTTTGGTCGGAAAACATACCACTTTAACATATTAGTCTTGAACATTGAGATAAAGTGCATGGTTCGCAACCAAAGTAGAGCGATAAGGATCGGCGAAAACTTCAAGAATATAGCCTTCTCCCTGACTCGTTGTTGTGCCATCTTGACAATGCATATATTGAACACGTCCTAAGTCTGAAAGCAATCTCTTAGTCAAGAAACGCTACAAAAGAAAGCTGCTAAGTAAGTTTTTAATTTTGGATAGTGTATTGAGTAAAAATTAACTGTTTTAGGACTTGACGGATGTGGCGCTTTGCTCCCGGTTACGTCAATTCACTTGCGGACGGCATTTTATTTGTTCAAGCTTCATTTTCAGAAAGCTGACACAAAAAGAAGCCACAAGCCACTTGCGCCCAGCACCGAAGATACACTCAGGCCGCTGCTTGGGCGATGCGGCGTCGCGGGAATTCGGCCCTCCCCGTTTCACGCGGATCTGGCTGGACAGCGGACTGGCTCCCGTTAGCGACCATGCGCTACTCGAGTTGCTGGAGCGTCCTTACACGCTGACCCCACCCAAGACGAACTCCGTCGGATCTAAATCTGACGCTCGCGGATGGCAAGCGCTTGCGCTTGTTGAAGCTTCCCGAACTGGCACACTGGGCTCGCCTCTGTAATGCGCGAGGCGCGCGGTGCAGCAGAACACAGCGGCTTACGGTCGCCCCTGAAGTAATCAAAAAAACTCGCGCGGGCCGAAGAACGCCGCGCGGAGCGACAATCGACGCCTTGGTCAATACCGGGCGCGTCTTCGGTCAGTGCTTGGCCCGGGAAGAAGCAGAGCTTATTCTTGAGGACGGACTAGCCGCACATTGAATATGGGAATAACGTCTCCTGCAATTCGACTAGACATACGTAGGTACAATCTTCTTTGGCCAGCAGTGGCCAGGGGAAATGGCCAAGCGGCTCTTGGATCACTCTCGATTTGGGCGTCATTGGAGGCCTTTGCTTCCCCATCAATGGACACCAGAAGAGCAGAGGGGGCTTAGAGGACGGACTCTTCGATCGCCTGGCGCGGATCCTGGAAGAGCAGCACCAGCAACAGGTCGGCTTGGGAGCGCGGTTCATGCGGATGGCGCTTTTCACCCCAGTGTGTGCGCCGCGAGTCTCTTTCGCGCGGGCCAGCGAGCGCAGTTGCGAGTCCCCTCCAGTGGGGATGTCGCCGGATCGCGCCGCGTGGGCGTCCTTGGGCGTCCGCGCTCCGTAGCGAGGGCGAAGGGCTATTTCCTGATGGAAGCGGACCTTGGCGGCCTTCTTGGCTGACCCAGAGCGACGATCCCGTCTTCGAAGTACTGCTGGCCGAACGATGCCGGGCTCGACTGGCGGCGTTCCAATCGACCCGATTCCTTGGTGAAGCTAGAGCGGGTTCCGACGGCTACGGTGTCCCTGGGCAGCGCGAAGCGGTGCGCGGTGCTTTGCTTCTTCCTCCCGGTCAGACGCTCGTCGTCGCGTTGCCCACCGGATCTCGCGGAGAGCTTGCACCGGCGCCGGTGCTCGCTCGAGGGCTGGAGGGAGGCCTGTGGCTTTGCGTCCGTGCCGACCACCGGCACTGTGCTGGATGCGCGCGGCGGAGGCAGATGCGGCAGATGCTAAGCGGCGCTTTCCCCGCCGCGAAGTGCCATCGCTTGCCTGGCACGCCGGCATCAGTGCCGAGGAGCGGACGAACATGCAAGCCACCATAGAGGGTCGCCAAGGGATGGTCTCTTGCTCACCGAGGCGGCGTTAGGTGGTGCCCGCGCTCTATGGCGGGTTCGGACGGACTCCTTCACCTATCTGATCATCGACGAAGCGCCGTTCGTACAGTTGAGCGGATCGGGGCGACGGATTCCGCCCCAGCCTTCGGATGCCTGTCAGGCGTCCGGCGGAGTTCTAGCCGCTTTGCCCTCAAGAACGCACCGTTCAGAACTTTGCTGATGTCGGCGACTATGACCCCGACACTATGACAACGATTGATCCTAACCGGTCCCAACCCCAGGACAAGTTGGAAATGATCACCTCGATCCCATCTTCGACCGAGCCGCAGTACTGGGTGCACCGAGAGGATAATCTCGACGGAAAGGACTTGGAGGTACTCGAATCCTGCGGCACGCGCCGCGGCCGTTCATTCTCTATGTGACGAAGCGCAGTGATGCGAAACGGTGGTACGAGCTGCTCAG
>NZ_JBXBCE010000019.1:0-369202 GCF_056784215.1 Leptolyngbya sp. CALU 1928
AATTGGCATTAGATGATGTCGATAGAAATGCTGTTTAACAACCCTGATGTACGCCAACTACCGAGAGGTTATCGGTTGGAGTCGGGGTTTATCTGCGGTGGGTGATTGGTATCGTTGAAGCGCATAGTTTCGGTGATATCTTTTAGTGTTATGGCCTTCAGCGATCGCGGTTTTCCCGCCTATTTACCTTTGGACATTTTGGGTTCCAAGCCAGTTCCGGTTAAACACGCGCCTGCCAGACTTGTGCCTGCTAAGTTGGCATTCTCCACATCAGCACAGAGAAGATTCGCGCCTGCCAGATTCGCGCCTGCTAGATTTGCGCCTGTCAAGTTCGCTTCTTCCAGATTCGCCTCACTGACGATCGCGCCTTGAAGGTCAGCCTCCATCATGTTCGCACCGTGCAGGTTGGCACTGCTGAGATTGGCACCGCGTAGGTCAGCGCCGCGCAGGTCGGCTCCTTGCAAATTACAGCCCATTAGGTTTGCGCCGCTGAGGAATGATCCGGCGAGGGTGGCTTTGGTGAGACGAGATCGCATCAGGTTTGCGCCCCGCAGATTTGCCCCGCGTAAGTCGGCTTCAGTCAAGTCAGCCTGCATCAAGTTTGCACCCATCAGCGTTGCCCGCAAATCCGCTTTGATCAGTTGGCAACCCAACAAGTTTGCACCTTCTAGAGAGGCTCCGGTCAGCTTGGTGTGCTTCAGATTGGCACCCATGAGTCGCGCGCCAGTTAAATTCACGCCTTGGAGATCTTTCCCCGACAGGTCAGCTTCTTCTAAGTCGGTACCCGGAAGGTATTTTACGTCTGAAGATTGAGTTGCGGAAGATTGAAGATTGAGAGACATAAGAACATCAGTGAAATGAACTAAGAGCGAGAAATCAGGGCTTCGTCGTGGGAATCTAACAACCAGAGTCCGGCGGAGATTTTGGGTAGACTCACGGGTAGGCTGAGTCCCTGTTGCAGCCCAGACACCAGCAGGGTTAGAGTATCAACCAGTTTCGGGTCCCAACGCTGGCTTTGTTCTTTGTGGCATTGAGCCAAGGCGATCGCCAGACACTCCGACAAACTGCTCTCATCTGACTGAGCGCGTTGATCGGCGACCTGCTGTTGAAAAGCAGCTACTAAACCCAAGATGCGAGATTCTAAAGGGATTTCATCGCCAGCCAAACCGCCGGGTTGCCCGGAGCCATCCCACTGTTCGCTCAGGTGGGTAATGATGGTGGCGATCGCCCGTAGCTGCGGCATAGTGCGAAGTACTTGGGCACCGGGCACAAGGGGGCAACAGGGCGCATCGATAGATTGCTCCTCAGGGTAGCGTCCAAAGCTGCTACTCGTGAGCATGGATGTAGACGATTGCAACGGAGCTAAACGGTGAAGTAGACTCGCCAGTTTCAGGCGATTTAACTGCCATACTGGGAGATCTAGAAATTGCCCCATCGCTTCAACCAGGGTAGCCACTTCAGCAGCAGCATTTGGATTTAGGGTATCCGCTTGATCTGTCAGTTGAGCCATTCGCAAGAAAGCCTGCACCTCGTTGGATAGCAGGTTACTGTCCAAAATTTGGGGTTGCTCAACCCTGTGATGGGTAGGCGTGCTGGTATGGCTTTCCTGCAAATAATCCACCACACGAGAGACAATCGCTTCCAGCGGATCGCGCTGTTCGACTGACGTAGCGACGATCGCTTGAATGTGGTCAGTTAGCGTGTCAGCCAGCGTCGGATTGTAAGTGCGAAGGTGAGCGATCGCCAGTTCCATTGACTCCTGCACCAAGTTGGCTTCAAACGTCCAGAAGCCGTAAAACTTGCGCTCTAGATCCACCGTGGGAACGCCTTGCTTGCCGTAGTCGGCTGCGGATAGCTCCTGACACAGCACCATTGCCGAGTAGGTGGGAGCCAGGATCATCAAATGCCACTCCTCTGCCACCGGATCATCGGCATTCAGGCTGACCAACTCCACATTCTGACGCTGGCTAGTAGAATGCTCGGCAAAGCCGCTGTCGGGTGCTGCCATGATCACCACTTGCCGCGATCTCGCAGCCAGTTCAGCATAGCGATCGGCTTCTTCCAAGTACCACTTGCCCCGCTGAAACGCCGTAATCACCAGCGGTTCACTGCTACAGGTGAGAATGCAATCCTCTAACGCATGGCAGAGCGCCACCAAGGTATTTTTGTAATACACACCAAAATTCAGCGATCGCTGGCTTCCTTGTCCCGATAGGTGCGCTGCCCGCAACTGATAGAGGATTGAACCTTCAAGCATGGTAAAAAGAGTTTCCTAAACTGACAGTAATAATTCCTTGGTTTTTTGCTCAATCGGAGCCGATAGCGCCTCTTCCAAATCCGCCCGTCCCAAACGCTCTTCCAAAATATTCATCACCTCGCGCCCAAAATCATTGGGGTTGCGTCTCCATGCTTCCAAGCAGACGTTGCCAAAAAAGGAGCCAAGAGGTTGAGGGTTCCAGAGGAGCTTATGCACCGTCCAAGGCTTGACGTTCATTGGGTCATAGCCGGGACGCAGAATATCATTTTTGAAGGCATATTCTTCGAGATGGGTATGCGGCTGTAAACCAATGAAGAAAATGGCAGGCTCTACCTTATCTGCACCCAAAATACTTTCGAGTTCGCGATGATAGGCGATCGTTTGACGAATCGTATCAAAGGTTTCATCGATCACATTAAACGAATAGTTGACTGACACCAGATCATTGAACCCGGCAGCTTTCAAATCGCGGCAGTTTTGCAGGACAGTGCGGAGGTTATAGCCCATTCTCATTTTACGAACGAGTTCCTGAGAGCCGCTGGTGATACCGATTTCAAAGTAGTTCATGCCCGTTTTCACCATCAGATCGCAAAGATGGGGCGTGAGGTTATCGGCACGAATGTAAGCCGCCCAGTGAATATCTTTCATGCCTGCATCCAATACCTTTTGCAGCAATTCCACCACGTCATCAATATATTTACGAGCAGGGATCAGTTGGGCATCGGTGAACCAGAAGTTGCGAATGCCGCGATCATACAACTGACGCATTTCGGCGACCACTTCATCCGATGGATTGATCCGGACTTGCTTGCCTTCGATTACCGTGTAGATGCAGTAGCAGCAGTTATGAGGACAGCCGCGCTTGGTTTGCACCCCTACATAAAAATCTTCCGCTTCTAAGTAGTAATTAAACTCTGTCCAAATCGTTTCGATGTAGCTATAGTTGCAAGCTGTTTTCTCGATCGCCGCTGGAACTTCATGAATCAGGCGATCGCGAGGAGCAGCCTCTCCCACAATGTAGCAGCGCTCTTGAGCCAAACTTTCGCCGCGTACAATCCGTTCGAGTAGCGCTTCGCCTTCACCGACAGAAACAATCGAACCTTTGGGTAGGCTTTTCCCAAGCTGCTCATAAAACACGCTGACTGCACCGCCGCCTACGACTACTTGGGCGTTGGGTTGATATTTCTTTGCCCGTTTGGTGCCGCGCTTAATCAAGCCTAGGTTGCGCCACAGCTCGCCATAGTATCCCGTAGCGATCCGAGTTAGCCCAAACGCGCCTCGCAATTTGACGAAGGGATTAAGCGAGTAAAAGAATTCAAAGGTATATTGCAGCGGATTGCCGCCGCGCCCCCCTACAGGCGCATAGATCTGAATATCTCGCCAAGAAAACACGATCAGCGTGGGTCGAAATCCGTCGATACAATCATCTAAAGCACTGGCGTAATCGAGCGGAGGCACCGTGCCCAAGTCAAAGATGCGCTGCTGTACCGCAGGAAACTGCTTGTGGACATGATCTGCCAGGTAAACAACGCCAATGGGGAAAATTGGATTGCAGGGGAGACGAACGTAGAGAATCCGACTTTCCATAGCGGTCACTTTGCGATGAGATTTTTGAAAAGAATAATTTCTGAGTTTATGTCACACAACTTTACGATACCACTGACTTTAGTGACCTGGACAGATTAGCGGGAATTGTTGAACTGTTTTTTCATTCAGCTAGCTTTACATTTGGTCAAGAACTGAATCTCTAGAAAGGAACTTAGAGAGCCAAGGACGAATTCCTTAAAAAACATAATTCTGTTGATGGTTGGTGATTGGATTTACAACTAGTCGCGATCGCTGATGTTAAGGTGGAGCATATTTTAAAAACCCTTTAGCGCAATCTACCCAATATGGCTCAGATTTTTGATCCCTTACCTTCTGATCAGCGCGGTGCAATTACTTGCTGCTATGTTAATGCCACGAGCCGTATGCAAATTGCTCGGATTACTAATATTCCAAACTGGTATTTTGAGCGGGTTGTGTTTCCAGGGCAGCGCTTGATTTTTGAGACTCTGCCAGATTCGCTGCTAGAAATTCACTGTGGCATGATGGCAAGCGCGATTTTAGCAGATACCATTCCCTGCGATCGCCTGCAAATTGAAGATGAAATCATGCCATCCTCTACCCCAGACCATGAGCAACGTCTAGAAGAACTCAACGATGGCTTAGGCTCACCCACTTCTCTGATCACTAGCTCCACTCCCCTTACCACTTGAAGCATCGACGCTTCGCACTTCTGCTTGTCTAGTTTCATGCTTTTGGTTGAATCACTGATTCACCTTTTCCCTGATACTAGAGTGGAAGCGATCGCGTTCAGGGAGGAATCACTGTGCTATCTAAAGGCTTTGAAGTTGAGATTTACACCAGCACCCCTGAGGGCGATGCCGTTGGGCTTTCAGATAAAATCGTGGCGGCATTAGATGGGTTTGTACGTGAACCCGATAGCCGCAATGTGGAATATACCACGCCGCCCTGTCATCGCTATGAGCGGCTGTTGTGTGACCTATTGCAGCCCCGATTTAAGCTTCGTAACTATTTAAAACAGTTGGGCGACTACACGCTACTGCCGGGTAGCACTTTGTCGTTGGGCGGCAGCGATGGCTTCATGCGCTCCGATCCTGGCAATCCCTACCATACCTACATTGAGCAGACCTACGGCACCAAGGTTGTCACTGCCAGCATTCATATTAATATCGGTATTTCCGATCTGGAAATGCTGATGCGTGCCTGTCGATTGGTGCGAGTGGAAGCACCCCTAGTTTTGGCTCTGACTGCCTCATCGCCGTTTCTGAATGGAGCCGCAACAGGCTATCACTCCACCCGCTGGAGCCTGTTTCCTAAAACGCCTGCCCATGTGCCGCTGTTTGAAAGCCATGCTCACTTTGTCCGCTGGACGGAACAGCAACTCGCGGCAGGCACCATGCAAAACGTGCGTCATTTGTGGAGTTCGGTGCGACCCAATGGCGATCGCCGCCCCTACAACCTGAATCGGGTAGAACTACGAATCTGTGATCTAGTAGTAGATCCGCTTTCCCTACTGGCAATTACAGCACTCCTGGAAGCCCGACTATTGCAGGCGATCGCCAATCCCGGTCTTGATCCGTTGCAAATGAGCCAGCTTTCTAGCGAAGACCTGATCACCATCACCGATGCCAATGAACTCGCTGCGGGCAAACTTAGCTTAGAGGCTGAACTACGCCACTGGCAGGATGGTCGCCCAATCATCGCCAAAGATTGGATCGAACAGCTTTACCAAGAAGTGTGGGATACCGCCAAAAAACAAGGCTTTAGCTGCTTTTTACCGCCCCTAAAAAAGATTTTGCGAGACGGCAACGAAGCTCAGCGCTGGTTGAAGGCGCATGAACAGGGAATGCCTGTTCGTCAAGTTATGCAGCAAGCGATTCGAGACACTGCCGCCATGGAACTGGCACTGGAAGAACAGTTGTGTGGTTCGTTGGTTGCGTAAAAGGCTAGATTTCAACGATGACTGGTGTGTGGTCGCTGGGTTGTTCTAATTTGCGGGGAGCTTTGTCGATCGTGCAGGCGATCGCTTTTTCATAGAGGTCAGGCGATAGGTAAATGTGATCAATCCGCCAGCCCAAGTCACGCCGAAACGCCGCCGAGCGATAATCCCACCAGCTAAAGTGTCCCCCGTCTTTGACAAACTTGCGAAACACATCCGCCAAGCCCAACCGCAAAATCACTTGCAGCGCCACTCGTTCTAGATCTGTTGCCATCACCTGATTCACCCGCCCGGTTGGATCATGAATATCGATGTCTTCTAAGGCAATATTGAAATCGCCACACACTAGAAGGTGATTAGGCTCCAGCATCAACGTTTTCAAATAATCGTGCAGCACTTCCAGCCAGCGCAGCTTGTAAATATACTTTTCGCTACCCACGGCTGAACCATTGGGCACGTACAAATTCACCACGCGCAAATCGCCAATAATCCCGGTGATCACCCGCTTCTGTTCGTCAAACTCGGCAACGCGGTCGCCCAAAATGGGCGCAAACCCTCGGCTAACATCGCTCAATGGTTCCCGGCTTAATATCGCAACACCGTTATAGCTGGGCTGCCCAAAAAATTCGGCGTGATAGCCAATTTCGGTAAAAGCATCGCGGGGAAATTTCTCATCCACCACCTTCGTTTCTTGCAAACACAGTACGTCTACTGAAGTATTTTTTAGCCAGTCGGTTGTGTGGGGCAGCCGGGTACGGATGGAGTTGACATTCCAAGTTGCAATTTTCATCAGGCAAGAATAAGGCAATTCATGAGACGTTTGCGAAGCTTTCCACAGAAATCGTGGTCGGCTTTTTGAGAATAGCAGTGATTGAAGTTGAATTGACAGAATCCCCCGTATCCCCCTTAACTCCTAACTTTTGTCTCCTGCATGATAGGAACTGCGGACTAAGGGAGCCGATCGCACATGGGAAAAGCCCATTTCACGAGAGATCGCGCCAAGCTGGGTAAATTCATCGGGTGTCCAATATTTTTGAACGGGTAGGTGTTCTAGGGAGGGGCGCATATATTGACCAAGAGTCAGGCGATCGCAGCCAATCGCGCGCAAATCTTGGAGGGTTGCCAAAATTTCATCTTCAGTTTCGCCATGTCCAAGCATCAAGCCTGATTTGGTGGGAATGGAGGGATTCACTGCTTTAACGAGTTGCAATACTCGCAGCGATCGCTGATATTTGGCACCGCGCCGCACCTTTCCCTGGAGTCGTTCCACGGTTTCAATATTGTGGTTATAGCAAGCAGGCTTAGCCTTAACCACGGTTTCCACTCGCTGCTGCTGAAGAGTCTCCGAGGAAAACTTTTCTTCCTTGCCGCCCCAAAAATCTGGAGTCAGCACCTCGATTTGGGCATCAGGATTCTTTTGACGAATTGCATCCATCGTCTGCACAAACCAATCTGCGCCCTGATCCGGTAAATCATCTCGCGCAACAGAGGTTAACACCACATACTTGAGTCCGAGTAAGCTCACTGCCTCCGCAACTTTCCCTGGTTCTTCTAAATCAAGCGGCATGGGAGCGTGACCCTTGTCTACCTGACAAAAAGCACACGATCGCGTGCAGGTGGGTCCCATCAACAAAAAGGTGGCAGTGCCTTGGGCATAGCATTCTGCTCGATTCGGACACCGACCCTCTTCACAAATGGTATGAATCTGCCGCTGCTTAATAATGCGTTGCACCGTAGAGAGTTCGCTGGCTTTTCCTACTGGGCGACGCAACCAATCTGGGAGGTTCACTAGTTGAGCGCGACCCGACAAGTCAGCGTTTGCGAGATCGTCCTGGTTCGAGAAAATTTCGGATGAGTTCGTTTCAACAGGCATAAAGGCGGGAATACTAACAGTGACTCGCGAATAAATAATCCATCAAGACCGATATGATAACGATTTTAAGGCGTTCTATTCAAAAGCAGGTAAGGGAAAAGTGGATGGGCGATCGCCAGATTATTTCTATTCGCCATGCGGCTGTCGTTATTGCCGTCTATAATCCTTCCAATTGGAAAGATTATTCAGTCGCCCAAAGGCTAAGCTATTGATTCAGCTATGGCGTAATTGTGCAGCATGAGTACAATACTGAGAGTTAGATTGATGCGATCGCCCTTTTAATAGCAGCCTGCTTAATTGGGTTATTCAAATACATTATTCTCATAAGACATTAGAAATTTTTCCTCTTTTTACCATTCCCCAGACCACCAAGGAGTTAAGCTGTGGCTCACAAAATCCTGGTTATCGACGACAGCAACGTTATCCGCACGATGGTTCGCGACATGTTACCCAAAGGTAACTTTGAAGTACTTGAAGCCAAGGATGGCGTTCAGGGACTGAATTTGATTCAACAAGAGCGCCCCAACCTGATTATGTTGGATTTTCTGCTGCCCAAAATGAGCGGCTGGGAAGTGTTCCAAAATATTCAAACCCAACCGGCACTACAAGCCATTCCGTTGGTGCTAATGTCAGGGCGCAAGGAAGAAGTCACTGAAAAGCTGCAAGAACCGTTTGAATATTTTGAATTTGTCCAAAAACCGTTTGATCAGCCGCAGCTAATTACGGCGATTAAAACCGCAATGGCAAAGGCAAAGCGCCGTCCCCCCGCAGGAGTGGCACCCGTTGCGCCAACAGCGCCCGCTGCAACCGCCTCAAGTTCTAGTGCCGATATTCAAGCTTTAAATGCAAAGATCGCTACTATGCAGGCAGAAATCGACGGCATGAAGAAGCAGATGGGTCAAATTCTCAACTTTATCAAGCAAAGAATGAAGTAGCTTAATGGGAACTAATTTTTCCCTCATTCCAACCCTGCTTCGCACGCCCTTTGGTCTACTCCCTAAGGAGAAAGACTTTGAGGTATTTCTGATTCTCTCTTCTGTGGGCTAGGGTAAGGGCAATCTATGCGGACGTTTGAGGGGCGATCGCTGCCCATTTAATGGAGTTTAATCGAGTTCTCGCCGCCCTTCTAGTGCCCGTGCTAGGGTGACTTCGTCGGCATATTCTAGATCTCCACCCATAGGCAAGCCAAAGGCAATGCGGGTTACTTTGGTGAACGGTTTCAGCAGTTGCCCTACATACAGGGTCGTGGTTTCTCCTTCCACGCTGGGACTGATGGCGATGATTACTTCGTCGATTTTTTGCTGACTGACTCGGCGCACTAAGGGTTGAATGTGAAGCTGATCGGGTCCAATGCCATCCATGGGTGAAATGGTTCCACCCAACACGTGATACTTCCCTCGATATTCGCGGGTTTTTTCTAGGGCAATGACATCTTTAGAATCTGATACAACGCAAAGCACGTTGCTATCTCGGTTCGGCGATCTACAAATTTCACAGACGGGATCGGCGGATAGGTGAAAGCAAACTGAGCAAAAACCGACCTGAGTTTTGGCTTCCATTAGGGCGATCGCGAGTGCTTTCACTTCTTCCTCAGGACGCTTGAGAATATAAAGCGCTAACCGCTGGGCACTTTTAGGACCGATGCCTGGTAAATGTTGAAGCTGCTCAATCAAGCGAGCAAGGGGACGAGTATAAATCTGGAACCTTCCTCTAAAAGTCTGGGTATTCTATTTTAACGAGGGATTTGCGATCGCGGTATTGATTTCGCTCAAGTGCCGATAGGCTTGGTCAATATAAGTTTTACCCCGCAAAAATCCAATGTTGGCTCCAGGGCAAAGGTAGTGCAAGGTTTCCGGGGTGAACTCTGCTACCAGTTTCTCGATGTTTTGGAGTTGCCTGCGCCAGTGAAATGTTTTGGCAGTTTTGATTGGCATGATAGACGCTTGGGGCGTAGGTAATAGATGCCTGCCAGTAAACAAGATGCCGTCAAATCCGCCGTAGTATAAACAGGAGGAGCCGGGAGAGTGTCCCGCCGTCCAAATCGCGCGACTTTGGGGGGTTAGCTGAAAGCCTTGATGAAAAGCTGTGACGGTTAATCCTGGCAATAGGTAAGCTTCTTGCTCTTGGATAAGAATGTTACAGCCAAAGGTTTGCTGAATTTCTTTGGCTTTACCGATCGCGCCCCGATGGGTCAAAACGAGCCATTGCACTCCGCCTTGCTGTTGCAAAAAGTGTTGGTTTATGTCGTTCCAAGCGGGACAATCGATTAAAGTGTTGAACTCTTCTGCAATGAAATAAGCGGTGCCTCCTAAAGTGTCTCGGTTGGGGGAGAAAGAAAAAACACTGGACGAGACGGCATCGTTCTTGCCATCGAAAAGAAGTTTAGGTAACTTATCGGATTGTTGGCGTTGAGCCAGTTCTGGAACGAGGGGTTCTGAGATAGATGGTTCTGGGATGGGTGGAAAGGTTAAAGACACGGTTTCAGTTTGACAAAGGGCGATGTTGAACAGTCAACTGGGATCACTAGAGAGGATGGGTTGAGTATCCGTTGATTCTGAGTAAATTGTTATAATTCAATGTCTGCGCGGGTCGAATAAATATTTTATCTTTGAGCGATCCAACTCTAAACTAATTGAATTCTGCGATTTTTTAAGACTGCGATCGCGCGGGTCATTGTTTTTGTCTCACCTTGGCTAGGAGTGTAGGCTTCTCAGCCGCATACATTTTAGACTCATGAACCCTCTATTTTTGCTCTTTTTGCTAGGGCTAACGACTTACTTTATCGTGCGAGGGGTTTCTAGCGTATCTCGAACCCCAACCTGGTTATTGTGGCTAGTTGCCATGATGCCTGCCTCCATTTGGATTGGCTGGACGCTCGCGAATGACAAAAAAACGCCGCCCTTTTACTTAATATTCATTCCTTTAGTCGTGTGTCTAACACTTTATTTCTTTTTGATTCAATGGGGACGAATCCCCACTTCTGAAACCAGTTCTCCCGCAAGCCGCGAGTTGGATACTTCTCTGTCGGAGAAGAGCGACTTGCCGAAAGAATCCTCTGCTCTTCGTCCGATTGACCAATCAGAGGAGCGACATTTACAAGCCTGTTTTCCTTGGTCAATCTATTATCTACAAAATTTAGAGTATCGTCCTCAAGCTGTAATTTGTCGGGGACATTTAAAAAGCCAGCCCGAAGTGGCATATCAAACGGTTCGGGGCAATGTGGAGGAGAAATTTGGCGATCGCTTTCTAGTCGTCTTTCAAGAAGGGAGCAACGGTAAGCCATTTTTTGCCTTGGTGACCAATCCCTATGCTAAAAGCGCCCAAAGTGGGCAAAGTACAATCAACCGTCCAGTCCTCGCCTTAAGTTTGCTGGCAGCAACTTTTTTTACGGCTTGTCTTGCTTGGTCACAAATTAGCGGAAATTCGGATGTATTCAGCAAGTCTGGGCAAGGATTTCTAACCGCGATCGCCCAAGGGGTTCCCTATGCGATCGCCCTCTTAACTATTTTGGGAATCCACGAACTCGCCCATTATCTCGCGGCTCGTCGCCATCAAATTCGCACCACGCTTCCTTACTTTATTCCCGTCCTGCCGCTGCCCTGGTTTCCGTTTGGCACTTTTGGGGCATTTATTCAAATTCGTTCGCCCATTCCAAACCGTAGAGCGCTGTTTGATGTAGGCATTTCAGGTCCTTTAGTTGGTTTTGCGATCGCCCTGCCTTTGCTGATGTGGGGATTGGCACACTCTACCGTCATCGCCTTACCCTCAACGCCCGAACTGTTCAACTTTCAGGCATTTGATCCGAGATTTTCGCTGTTGTTAACCCTATTGAGCAAGCTGATTTTGGGTGGCGCTTTGACGGCGAATACTGCCCTGAAAATGCATCCGGTTGGGGTTGCCAGCAGTTTAGGGTTAATCGTGACTGCATTTAACCTGATGCCTGTGGGGCAACTCGACGGCGGACACGTTGTCCATGCGATGTTGGGGCAACGAATGGGCGCAATAGTCGGTCAAATTGCCCGTTTATTTTTACTGATTTTGTCCTTTTGGCATCGACATCTATTACTTTGGGCAGTTCTCTTGTTTCTAATCCCTGCTGTGGATGAACCTGCCCTCAACGATGTGACTGAGTTGGATAATCGCCGCGATTTGTGGGGGATTGTTTCTCTGGCATTGCTATTGCTGATTATTTTGCCTGCTCCCAAGTTTTTGACTACGCTCTTAAATATGTAATGGTGCTAAATAGAATGGTGCTAAGCCGATGACCGAAAATGTAACGCAATGGCTAGACGAAATTAAAGCGCTAAAGCAGCAGTTAATAGAGATGCGCCAAGAGCGAGAAGAGGCTTATGCTAGCGCGATCAATTGGCAGCAGCGCTATGAAACAGAAGCCCAACAGCGACGGGTTGAAGCAAAGCTCACCCAGCAAGCCATCGGCACGCTCCAGCAAGAAATTCAGCAGCTTAAAGCCCGAATGCAGCCAGATGAAAGCGGCACCGGCAGGACTCCCGAAATTCAAGCAGCGGTCAGTGACTTGAAAACTGAAGCAGCGTTACGATCGCGCTTGACGCAATCCTTGATCGAGTGCGATCGCCTGACGCAAGCACTCCAAACCGAACAAGCAAACCACATTCAAACTCGTAAAAGTTTAACTACCGCTTTAGGAGACGCGATCGCAACCTTAGCCAAAGGAAAGGACGAGGGATAAACGGAAAGCCGCTTAGCTGGACATTGCTTTATACTGCCAGACTCAATAGCTTTGCGATCGCGCTTCTCCTAGCGTTTGTCAACGAGTTTACTAAACCTCGCATGTATCTCTGCTGGCTACTTTTGAAGCAACTTGGCAATCCCACATTGCCATATATTTCAATTCTTAAAGCTAAAATAATCCAAACCACTTACGTTTTGAGCGTTCCCTATCCTCAAACATCTCTTTTAATTCCTTTTCTCGCCTCCTTTCTTCCAACTTCTTTTGTCGTCTTTCTCTTTTATACTCAAGTTCTCCCTCATGTTTAAGCCTTCTTTCTTCACATCTTTGATATAGTCTCCAAACCATTGATGTTGCAAATTGGTCATTAGGATTTAGAGTTGCCACTTTAGAGAACGCCTCTAAAGCAGAATTCTCTTCGTTTAGAGTAAGATGAACATTGCCTATACAGGTCAAGGCTTGGAGATTTGCAGGATCTTTTCTTAAAACTTCTTGGTAAGTATTTAATGCCTTTAAAGTATTAGAAAAGTCCCCACGTTTTCGATACGTGTGCCCTTTATGCAGCAATCCTCTAACAGCATCTGGGTTCAGTTCACAAAATCTAGTAAACGCCTCATTTGCTTTATCCCAATATTTCAGTTGGTATGAAGTCATTCCTAGATGGAAGTATGCATCGCTAAAATTTTCGTTTAAATTCACAGATTGCTTTAATGCTTTATAAGCAAGTCCATAACGCCCCAAGTGATAAAATGACATCCCTTTTCCGTAATGCGATTGACTTAGCTGTGAGTTAATGTCGATTGCTGTCTGGTATGAATAAATAGCATCTTGATGATCAGAATTCCATCTTAAAACGTCTCCTCTTAGATTCCAGACCTCAGCATTTTCAGCATCTATTTCAATTGCTCTACTAATATATGCAGCAGCAGCTTCATACCTTGATTTCTGTATCAGAGCAGAGCTTTTTCCAATCAAGATATCCAAAGTTTCCTCAAAGCAGCCTTTTAGAAGATCAGCACGGATAGCTGCCGAATGATTATCAGGCTTAATAGCAAGTGCTTGATTATAAATATCTATTGCTTCAGAATATTTGGCGAGTTACTCAAGGATTCTGGCTTTATCAAACCATATTTCGGAAATCCTAGGGTTTAGCTGAATTGCTTTCTCTAGGCTTTGCAAAGCAGACTCATAGTCTTGAAGTAAAATCTGAGCGATCGCTTTATAGTGATAAGCCTGATGAGACTCTCTTCTTTTTATCGTCTGGTCAAAAGAGCGAATCGACTGCTCTAACTCACCCAATAGTAAAAGGCACAGACTCCTCATAAACCAAGCTTCATGATGCTTTGGTTCTTTTCTAATAACTTCCTTAAAAAGCCTAATTGCTTCTTGGTACTCCTCCATATCAAGAAGAGCTTTTCCTTCATTTACTTTTTTAATATTAATGATCCAGTTTAGAAAGTCTTGCTTTGCAATTTCACGCAAAACTTTAGCCAGATCTATAAGTATTACCTGTGATAGATCGCCAATAAGCTCTGACGAGAAAAAATTAATAGAATTTAAATCTGGCGCTTGAAAAAACAAAGGCATCATTTTGGTAGCACCTAATTATGTCAAAAACTAACTTTGCACGGTATTGCTATAGCTAGAATTCCCTGGATCAATAAGCTGCTAACAGAGCGGTGATTGCTCAACCGTTCACTTCACTGAATATGCCTGATTGAGCCTGGGAGGCTAATCGAGGCAGGTTTCGCTAGCCAATTAAAATGCAATCTCGATCGCAATCAATGGACAAACCCTGCCCCTTTTACCAAACTGTTTTCACATGGGGGTAGCTCAAAATCTTGCTATCACAAGTCACCAGTGGAATGCTGTAGCGTTGTGCGATCGCGATCAAAATGCGATCCGCCGGATCTTTATGAAACTCTTCGGGTAGTTGCGTACTGGCGATCGCATCCAGCGGATTCAACGGCTCAATCACTGTGTTTGAATGGGTTCTCGCTTGTTCATACCAGTCTGCGATCGGCAATGGTAGCGTCAACTTTCCGATACCCACCTTCACTGCCACTTCCCAAACTGAAATCGCCGAAATCAACAAACCATCTGGCGATTCTTGCATCGCAATCCGTTGATTCGCCGCATCCGATAGACGGCTAGGGTCATGCAGTAGCCACAGCCAAATATGCGTATCCAACAAAATCATGACCCTAATGCGTCCCACAAATCTGTCATTGGGGCATCAAAGTCTTCCGCAACCACTAAGGGTAAGCCCCGCAGCGGATAATGCTTTGGCGACCCTGCACGGCTCTCAGACGACTGAACCAGCACTGAAGGCTTGGATTGAGGCATCTGGGTCAGCCTTAATAGAGTCAACAACGCTTGCAGCACATCATCGGGTGCCTGCTCAATTTCGCGGATTAGTTCCTCACGAATCGTCATAGTTGTGTACTTTCCAACGAACGGGGACTCATTTCAGTGTAATGGGCTGATGATGCTTGCAGTCGCCTCTTCATCTTGTGCAACAGAGTTAGAAATTTTTAAGAGATAATTTTTTCCACATAGAGGCGGGGTTTGTGCAGCGATCGCAGGTGACTCGTAGGGTTGCTGGTGAAACCCGCCCTTACAGGTGTCCCCTGACCCCTGCGATAAACTGGGTGAGCGATCGCCTTACTCCGGGAAGACATCCTGCAAGTTGCGATAACCGTTAACGACTCGGAGGATTTCGACATCATCGCCAAGCACACGATAGAAGATGATGTAATTCATCAGCAATAATCCGCGTAACCCTGTCCTGATATGGGCATAAGACTTACCGATGTAGGGATAACGCGCTAAGTGAGTGCATTTTTGGTTGAAAACTGTAACGAAGCGATCGCCAGCATCAATGCTCTGTGCCAGAAAAGCTCTGTGCCAGAAAACAGTCGGAAATCTCATCCAGATCTTGGCTAGCTGCGATCGTAATCCGCAGGTTCTTCATGCAGAAGTAACTCTGGCTGTATTGACCTTCTGCCGGAGTTGAGCAAGTACATCATCTGCGTCTAAGACTTCACCTTGCTCTGCAGCTTGTATCCCTGCATCAATTTTGCGGCGAGTTTGTTCGACCCAAGCAAGATAATCTGGGGTTTCCTCAGGATGTTGCTGGGCGACCTCATCGGCGAGGAGTACTAACGCTATATCAATGGCATTTTCGAGGGATCTGTATCCACCCTGCTGAGAGAGAGACTCAAGAATTTTGCTTTGCTGGGCACTCAAAGTAATTTGCATCATTTTTAAGCAGTTGAGAAAATGGAATTTGTACTTTCAGGGAACGCTGAATAATTTCCTTCAATATAGCGATAGTTTCGGTCTTGCTAATCTAGTTTTCCATCCGCAGAAAGCGCGTTTGGCTTGCCATCCCTTAGAAATCGCCCGTCTTCTCTCCCAAGCCCGATCTCAGTTGCATAGACACACTCATCGACAAGAGCGATCGTTCGAGTGCAAAGCGCCAGCTAAGCCTATTGTGGCTACTGCGTTAGCGGTAAATCCTGAGTGAGCGATCGCCGAGTTATAAACGCGTGGTATCCTGTCGTTCTAATTGATTTCATCATTGCCTGCATCCATGCTTCAGTTACAGCGATTCAAAGAAATGTGGGCAAAGCGCCGTTTAGAAATGTGGCTAGAACTAAGACCCGTGCTGGGGCTAGCAGCATTTTTCTTTGTGGTAATGCTGCTGTTGGCAATGCATCGCCACCTGACCTTATATGCATCCTACGACCAGGGAATTTTTAACCAGCTTTTCTGGAATGGGATTCACGGAAATTTTTTTCAAAGTTCCCTGTCTTCAGTCCTGTCGGGAGCCGTGGTGATCGATCAACAAATCCCTACCGTGTTTTATCACCGATTAGGGCAACATTTCGACCCGATCTTGCTGCTGTGGCTACCAATTTATGCCCTGTTTCCCCACGCAGCAACCCTGGTTGTCATTCAAGTCGCGCAGGTGGCGATCGCGGGATTGGTGCTATATGCCCTGGCGCGACAGTATTTGCAGCCTACACTCGCCCAGTGGATTACCGCCAGCTACTACACCTCGGTTGCTGTCATTGGACCGACTTTCTCTAATTTTCACGATTTAAGCCAGATTCCGCTGCTGCTGTTCACCCTGTTCTTAGCCTTAGAAAAGCGCTGGTGGTGGCTCTTTTGGCTGATGGCAGGTTTAACACTATTGGTGCGAGAAGATACTGGCATTTTATTGTTTGGGATTGGGTTGTATTTGGTGTTGAGTCGGCGGTTTCCGATCGCTGGAGTCGCTCTTTGTACTCTAGGCTTTGCTTATGTGATGGCAGCCACCAATATTTTTATGCCGCTGTTTTCCAGGGATATTTCCCAGCGCTTCATGATAGAACGATTTGGGCATTTTGCTAGCGGGAACGAAGCGTCCACGTTTGAGATTTTGGGCGGCATTCTCAGCAATCCATTGCGGCTGATTACTCATGTTCTCTCGTCGTTTGATCTGAAAGTGTCCTATATGTTGGCACAAACCCTTTCTCTTGCGTTTGTGCCGCTGATTTCGTCCAGCGCTTGGACAATGGTGAGCGCTCCTTTGGCACAGTTGCTTTTGCAAGGGGGAGATTCCCGGTTCTCGGTATACATTCGCTACGCAATCACCCTAGTGCCCGGATTGTTTTATGGGGCGATTTTGTGGTGGTCAGTCCATCCTCAAGTTTTTAGACCCCGATTCAAAAAGATTTGGTTAGGGTTTATCATGCTGTCGCTCTTGGTCGTGCTGTTGAAAAGCCCTCACCGCGTGTTTTATTTTCTCATCCCAGATTCATTTCAACCTTGGGTGCATGTGCCCCTGACTCGGCAGTGGAGCCATGTAGCAGAGGCGCGATCGCTCCTGGCGAAAGTGCCTCCTGATGCCAGCATTTCGGCAACAACCTATCTAGTACCGCCGCTATCGGGTCGTCGAGCCGCCCTGAGAATGCCCTTTTTGCAATTTCGCAATGACCAAAATCAAGTGGAAAACGTGGAATATATTGTGGCGGATTTTTGGCAGTTGCAGCAGTATCAGCCTGCTTTTGGGCAAGAGCGTGGCTACATGGAAATTTTGCCCGCTAAAATTGACGATTTATTGGAGCAAAATCAGTATGGCATTCAAGCTTTTCAGGATGGCATTGTGTTGATGCAGCACCAAAAACCATCCCAACCCGAAGCCTTAGCCCAGTGGAAAGCACTTCGCCCTACCTATGTGCCAATGCTGAAACCCAATGATTGAGCGATGCGTGAAACGTTAGCGAAGCTTTCCGCAGGACTCCCTACGGGAATCGCCCAACCTATTAAACACACTTCCCTCTGAAGATAAAATAGTCACTCAATATGGCGCATCTAACCCCACTCAAAGAAAAGCTCTCCGACTGGAAACACTCAAGATACACCCATCACAAAGAGATCAAGGGACTGCTGATTTTAACCGCTGCTTTTTGCAGTTTCCTGCTGATTTTTTCCCTCCATCGGTACTACACCTTTTATGCGTCCTATGATCACGGGCTATTTAACCAAATTTTTTGGAACAACCTGCATGGACGCTGGTTTCAAAGCTCTCTCACCGGCGAACATTCAGCGGCAGGCGTGTTTAACAATGAGATTCCGCCCGTTAACTTCAACCATCTAGGACAACATTTTGTCCCCAATTTTCTGCTGTGGCTACCGATCTATGCCCTGTTTCCATCTCCAGTCACCCTAATTTTTTTACAGGTCGGCTTGATGGCAGCAGGTGGCATGGTGCTGTATGCTTTAGCGCGGCATTATTTGGAACCGACTTTATCGTTGCTGATTACAGCCAGTTATTTTGGCGCACATGCCGTAATTGGTCCGACTTTTGCCAATTTTTATGAACACTGCCAGATTCCGCTGTTTGTGTTTAGCGCATTGCTGGCAATGGAAAAGCAGCGCTGGTGGCTCTTTTGGCTAATGGTCGCGCTCACTTTAGGCATTCGGGAAGATACCGGATTTATTTTATTTGGGATTGGGTTGTATTTGCTGCTGAGTCGTCGCCATCCCTGGGTTGGAGTGGCGCTTTGTGGCGTTAGCTTTGTCTACGTGGCACTGATTACCAGCGTAGTTTCCCTTCACTTTTCCGGCGATACCCCACCCCCCTACATGGGAGGTCGCTTTGGTCAGTATGTGCCAGGGGTCGAGTCGCCCACGACGCTGCAAGTGCTGTGGGGAATGTTGACTCATCCGGTAGAAGTGCTGAAAAGTTTACTCATTCCCTTCGATCGCAGACTGCTTTATCTCCTCGGTCATTGGTTGCCTTTGGCATTTGTGCCTGCCCTGTCTCCGGCAAGCTGGGTGATTGCTGGAGTGCCTTTGTTAACGTTACTCATGCAATCGGGCTTGTCTGCCTTAATGATTACTCTGCGATATTCAGTTGCAGTTGTGCCGGGTATGTTTTATGGCGCAATTTTATGGTGGGCATCTCCTTCAAAACGTCCCCTGCCTGACCTGTCGGGGACGCGATCGCTCTGGCAAACTCTCGGCTTCACCTATCGCACTCGCCAGTTAACCCCCACCTTTCGCCGATTTTGGGTGGTGTGCATCATCCTGTCCATCATCTCAGTGACGCTTTCTAACCCGAATCAAGCATTCTATTTTTTGCTGCCCGAATCCTTTAACCCTTGGCTGCATATCACCCTGCCGCGCCAGTGGGAACATAGTCAAGTGCTGCGCGATGTGAGCCGGATAATTCCGGCAGATGCCAGTGTCGCCGCTACGACTTATCTGATTCCACCCCTATCCACCCGGCGTGAAGTGACTCGATTTCCCAACCTCCAGCTAAAAGATGAGCAAGGGCAAATCCAACTGATGGAATATGCTGTGGCGGATCTGTGGCGCTTGAATCAGTACCAGCCCTTTTTTAAGGTAGAACACCAACGTCTAGGCATGATCATTGCCCGGATGGATGAAATGCTGACTCAGAAAACCTATGGATTGCTGCAACTGGAGGATGGAGTAGTGCTGTTGCAAAAGGGCGCAGCTTCACCACCAGAGGCTCTTGTAGCTTGGGCATCTTTACGGCAGGAGTTACTCGCATCTTTAGAAAAAACAACCTTCAAGCGGAAAGCAAAACAGCAGGGAATTTGACTTCATTAGGCTAGACAAGCTTTTTGAACGGAAGTCTAAATCTTTTCAAGGGATGGGTCGATTTTCGACTGTCTTGTATGGTAGAGATTGTGTTTGCTAGGTGTGTGGTGTTGAGGAGAATAAGCATGAGTCGGTTGCCTAGGAAGTCGTTAAGCTCTAGGTGGAGGTGGGGGCAGGTTAGCCGCGATCGCGAGGTGCCGACCCCACAGCGAAAGGTAGAATTGGCGTTGATCGGTGAGGCAGCCACGACTTCAGCCGCAACAGCGGAATTGGCTGAAAGCGTTTCCTCTGGTATTGCGATCGCCCCCGTTCGGCAGCTTCATCAGGCGGCGATCATTATGCCTGTATACAATGAGCAAGCTGGAATTGGCGCAACATTTGATGCCGTGCGGGAGTATTGCAAAAGTCACGCTGATTACTATTTTATTTTTGTAAATGACGGCTCCAGCGATCTCACCCAAAAGATTTTAGAACAACGGATTGCAGATTCGCAGACTGAGCAAATTCAACTGTTGTCCTATGGCGATCGCGGTGGCAAAGGACACGCCGTCAAAATGGGAATTTATCTAGCCGATGCCGAATACGTTTGCTTTTTAGATGGCGATCTTGCCTATTCCTTGGATCATCTGGATAGACTCATGGCGAAATTGGCGCAACACGATGTGGTGATTGGCTGCCGCAGTCTGATGCCTGAAGGCAACCAGGGACTCAAGCTCTCTCGAAAAATTGCCGGAAAAGTGTTTAATAGCCTATCTAAACAAATTTTGAACTTGCCTTATGTGGATATGCAAGCTGGTTTAAAGGGCTTTAGAGTCAAGGCTGCCCAGGAAATATTTGCTCGACAGGAATTGATCGGCTTTTCCTTTGATGTGGAGCTAATCTATTTGGCGAAAAAACTGGATTATGCGATCGCAGAAATTCCGGCATATGTCTCCAGCAACCACGCCACCAAACTATCCAAAGTGAATTTGCTGGCAGATTCCCTTAAGATGCTGCGCGACCTGTTCAAAATTCGCTGGAATGATCTGACAGGTCGCTATGAATAAAGTGGTGCTGCTCAGTTTTGATGTGGAAGAGTTTGATATTCCTGAAGAATATGGTCAAACCTTGGATGAACCAGAAAAATTTCGGGTGTCGCTCCAAGGCTTAGAGCCAGTTTTGCGCCTATTGGAGCGGCTGAACATCCGAGCGACCTTTTTCACGACTGCCCACTTTGCCCTGCACCATCAACCGTTGATTCGAGAGATCGCCCAAACCCACGAAATCGCGTCTCACGGCTTCTATCATTCGTCCTTTGAAGTTGCAGACTTGACAGCATCCAAACAGGCGCTAGAACAGATTATTCAAGCGCCGATCACCGGGTTTCGGATGGCGCGCTTGCAAAAAGTGAATGATCAGGCGATTGAAAGCGCCGGATATGCCTATAATTCATCCATGAATCCGACTTATCTTCCAGGGCGATACAATAATTTTTTTACGCCGCGCACTGCTTACTACTCGCGGCGGCTTTTGCATGTTCCCGTATCGGTCACGCCACTGATTCGGTTTCCCCTATTTTGGTTGAGCTTCAAAAACTTTCCGCTGCCGTTTTATCAACTTGCCAGCTTGTTAACGCTAAACTGCGATCGCTATTTGAGCTTATACTTTCACCCGTGGGAGTTTACCGACCTCTCTGCCTATGGGTTACCCAGCTATGTGAAACGCCGCTCTGGAAAACCGATGCTTGTGCGGTTAGAGCACTATCTTACTTGGCTACATTCCCAGGCAGACTTTATCACCTACGCTGATTTCAGGCAGTTTGTTCACCCAAAATCCTCATGTCTGGGCTAAATTTTTTATCATTTACTGGAATTTTCGCGCTCTGTGGCATTGCATGGCTCACCTCAGAGAACCGCCGCATTATTCCTTGGCGAACCATTTTTTGGGGAATTGGACTACAGCTTATTCTAGGGTTGCTAGTCTTTCTCATTCCTGCTACGCGCAGCCTCATGGAATTATTAAGCGATGGCGTAAATTCTATTCTGCAAGCAACAGAAGCAGGCTCCCGCTTTATCTTTGGGTCGTTATTGGTGCCTGACCCAACCAGCGTTCCGGCTAGTCCTTTGTTGGCAGGTCGGTGGATTGCCCGTGCCGTTACGCCGCCCTATGTGCCGGTTCCGGGCGATCGCCTCCTGTCCAACGGCTCCAGCGGCGATTTCATCAGTCTGGGCTATATCTTCGCGTTTCGGGCATTGCCCAGCGTCATTTTCTTTTCAGCATTAATGGCGCTGCTTTATACCCTGGGCTTGATTCAGCCGTTGGTAAATGGATTTGCCCGAATGTTTCGCCGCACCATGAACCTCAGCGGTGCCGAAGCCCTCAGCGGTGCCAGCAATATCTTCGTGGGCATTGAAGCAACTATTTTGGTGCGTCCCTATCTAGCGCGGATGACCCGCAGCGAACTCTGTGCCATTTTGACCTCCTGTTTTGGCAGCATCGCTTCCACGGTTTTGGCGCTATATGCGGGCTTCTTGCAGCCCGTTTTCCCAAATATCACAGGGCATCTAATTTCAGCCTCGATTATGGCAATTCCTGCCTGTTTCGTCATTTCCAAAATTGTGGTGCCGGAAACGGAGGTGCCAGACACGATGGGAAAATCGCTACAAGAACGCTCTCACCCCCCTGAAACGGAAGCAGATTTCCCAGAAGCGATGGAGTTTGAGGATGGTGAGGAGACTGATCAACAAAATGTGAAGTCGCAAGACTACAACCCGCCTGCGCCACTGAATCTGATGGAAAGTGTGGTTCTGGGTGCAATGGATGGGGTGAAATTAGCAGCAGCGATCGCAGCGCTCCTAATCGCCGTGTTGGGATTGGTGGCATTAGTCAACCTATTTTTTGCAAACCTGGCATCTTTGGCAACCAGTTCTCAACCGTTTATTCGAGGAATCGGTCGGGTCTTTCAAATTGTCACCCTGCAAAATATCTTAGGCGCATTGTTTCTACCGCTCACCTTTCTAACGGGAGTTTCTTTGCAATGGCAAGAACTATGGCAGTCCTCCGTTTTGATTGGGCAGCGGCTCCTTCTAACAGAAGTGCCTTCCTATCAGCAGCTTGCAGCGTTGGCAAGTCAGGGAGTTCTGAGTCCTCGTGCGTTGTTGGTTGTCAGCTATGCTCTGTGTGGATTTGCCCATTTGCCCTCCCTGGGTATTTTTGTCGGCGGCTTGGTTAGTTTAGTGCCGTCGCGCCGTCGCGATATTACTGAACTTGGCTGGAAGGCTCTCTGGGCTGCGACTTTGGCAACGCTGATGATTGGCTGTATCGCCGGATTGTATGACACTGGAAATCCTACTATTCTAGGAACATAGCCCTATAAACGACCTCACCCTGTAGAGCTATCCATTAGGCAGCGGTCGTTAGAATAGTTACAGGGCTTAGGGCTGAGTCGAGGGTTGTGCGCCTTCGATCAATGGGTGGAGCTTTCCCAGCCCGCGCCAGAGCGTTTTTAGTCCTAGTTCTCCATCGTGTTTACGGGCTAAGAAGCCGTTGAGTATAGCGAGATCAAGCGGTCTGTGAACGCGCACTGACGGGGCAGCACTGTTTCGTCGAATGTGCTTAGGAAGCAGTCAACCTAAGTCGTGAGGCTTGGGTTGCTGCTTCTATCACTGAAGGGTTGGGCATAGAGGATGTCAATGGGTAAACCGTGCGATCGCAGAAACGAGCGGCTGAGTCATCCAATTCAGCCCAACTCGAAGTTGATGATCCAAGGTGGGCATTCGGTAGAGATAGGCTAAGCGTCGAGCAACGACAGCGAGCGAACCATCGAGCTTAATTCCCATGCCTGTGAGCGTGGCATTGTCGGTGCCCAAGGTCATCATTTCGCCCAAGTATTGATAGCGGAAAGGTAGGAGTGGTCGCCCGGTCAGGGATGCCCATAGATTCCAGCCCAAATAGTCAGCCTGCTGAAAGGCGGCTTGCGCGGTTGGCGGCACCTGTTGCCCCTCGGCATCTTTGCAGTCTGCTAAATCGCCTAAGGCAAAAACATTGGGGTGATCAATGACTTGCAGGGTGGTCGTTAAAACTATTTTGCCGCGATCGCTTTTCTTTAGGGGCAACGCATTAATCACTTCCGCTACGCGGGTGCCCACTGTCCATAAGACAGCATCTACAGGAATGGTATCTACGACATCTTTGTAGTTGAGCGAAATGGTGTCGGCAGTAATTTCCTCGATCGCGGTTTCCAAATCGAGCCAAACAGATCGGTCTTGCAAGGCTTTAGAGGCACTGGTGCGATTAAATTCAGGCGAGGTTCGCAGCAGTTGATCGGATAGCTCTACCAGACGCAGCCGACCGCGATCTCCGAGTCGATCCGCCAATTTACACGCCAATTCCACGCCAGAGTAGCCGCCCCCGACGATCGCCACTCGAATTTTTTCTGCATCCGATTCTTCCAACACCCGCAGCCGTTCTTCTAGGCGATGGGCATCTGCTACCGTGCGGAAGGGCAACGCATACTCAGCGGCACCAGATACTTGATTTAACGGCGTCTCTCCCCCCAGCGCCAACACAAGGCGATCGTAGGTCAGATCCACGCCATCTTGAAGCTGAACTTGCTGTGCCTCCAGATCAATGTTGGTAACGGTTGCCTGATGAAACCGCACTCCCGTTCCTGCCAGCAATTCCGCAAAGGGGGGCGCAATTTCCCAGGTTTGCAGTTCACCCGTCATCAATTCATACAGCAGCGGTGAAAACAAAAAGCGATCGCTGCGATCAACCAGCATAATTTCCGGTCTTTCTTGCTTTGTCCAGGGTAATTGACTCAAGCGTAGAGCCGTATAAAGACCTCCAAAGCCTCCACCCAAAATACAGATACGGGTACGTTGATCAGTCATAACAAGAAAAACTTCTAACTCTTGGCAAGTGACCCTTTTAGGATAACGAAATTAACACGAATGGCGGGGGACGAATGGCAAGCTCTGAACTCTGGACTTTCCTAGCTCTGAACTTTCCTATCGACCCAAATCCAACATGCCATTAATCACCGTTGCACACTGTTGGGTCACGGCTTCGAGTTCTTCGCGATCGCTGGAGATGGGTGGTGGGATGACTTCGCCGATGCGAATGGTGATGGGAACAGAGCGGGGAATGGAAGACCCTTTTGAGGCGATCGCGTGAGTTCCCCACAAGCCCACAGGAAGCAGGGGCGCGTTGGCTTTGGCGGCAATGAGGGCGGCTCCCAGTTTGGGATCGGTGACACGTCCATCAGGGGTGCGGGTGCCTGTGATGAACACTCCGGCTGCCCAGCCCTGGTCTAACGACGCGATCGCGGCTCGAATGGCGCTGCGATCAGCAGAACCCCGTTTAACCGGATAGGCACCATAGAGCGCGATCGCCTGCTTTAGGATGGGAATCTGAAATAGTTCTTCCTTTGCCATATAAGCAACAGGACGCTGCACAGCATTCGACAAGAACATGGGGTCAAAGTCGCTGGCATGGTTGCTCACCACGATCAGCTTGCCCGTCTGAGGCACATTTTCAGCCCCATAAATTCGCCCCCGGAAATAAGTATGCAGCGTCGGGCTGACGATAGCCCACTTAAACAAACGATAGAGCGCCAGACTGATCAAGGGTTCGCGATCTTTACCCATAGGAAACCAACAAATAAAAAGTAGAGGTGAGGCGATCGTTGACGATTTGAAACCTTTCTTTCTTGCATGAAGGATGTTCTAAAACCTGACACCCGAAACCTGAAACCTGTTTACTATGCTTCATTCAGAGTGTGCTGTCTACTGCTATGGGAATTTCGGTAAGACTGCTCACGTTGTTTAACGTTAAATCGGGGCAGGTGCGTTTAATCAAGCCAGTCAACACTTTTCCGGGACCAATCTCTATCACCGTTTCAATTCCTAATTCGGGTAACTGGAGGGAAATTTCTCGCCAGCGAACTGAGCCAGTCATTTGTTGAATCAATCGTTGTTTTAATGAAGCGGCATCTGTGGCAGGAGTGGGATCAACATTCGACAAAATCGGCACTTTCGCGTCGTTGAAGCTAGATTGCTCCAGCACCGTTTGAAATTCTGCTGCTGCGTCTGCCATCAAAGGTGAGTGAAAGGCACCGCTGACGTTGAGCTTAACGGCGCGTTTTGATTTGACTGTGTTTAATACAGTTTCAACGGCTGCAACAGTTCCCGAAATCACTACTTGCGCCGCACTATTGTCGTTTGCCAATACCACATTGGGAGTGTGCTGAATTTGTTGGAGTAGCTGATCGCGATCGAATCCAATTAACGCCGCCATCATGCCATCCGAGGCGCTATCCATCAGTTCGGCTCGACGTTTGACCAGTTGCAACCCTGCTGAAAAACTAAATACGTCCGCCACATAGAGCGCCACATATTCACCCAAGCTGTGTCCTGCCACTAAAGCGGGATGATGTCCTTTGGCTCTCATTTGGTCTGCCAAAAGACATTCCACGACATAAAGGCAGGGCTGAGTATATAGCGTGCGGGACAGTTTATCTTCAGCGCTTTGGCAAATTTCCGCGACTGACCAGCCCAAAATGTCATCAGCTTGTTGCAAAGTGAGCTTTACTTCCGGCAACTCCAGCAGATCTTTACCCATGCCAACGACTTGAGATCCTTGCCCAGGAAACACCCATGCGTTTTTTGTCATTTTATCGACCCCACTGAAAAACGGCGGCTCCCCAAGTCAATCCGGCTCCAAAGCCAGAGGTGACTAGGGTATCGCCCGGTTTGACTTTGCCTTGCCGCACGGCTTCATCCAAGACGAGGGGAATGGAAGCAGCCGAGGTGTTGCCATACTCAGCCAAGTTGCTAATGACTTTTTCAGGCGGAATATTGAGCCGATTTGCCACCGCATCTAAAATTCGTTGGTTTGCCTGATGAAGCAATAACCAATCCACATCTTGAGCCGTCATTTCAGCCCGAAACAAGGCTTTTTCAATGACTTCGGGTACACGGCGCACGGCAAAACGATAGACTTCTTGCCCATTCATGGTAATCGGGTGAAAGGTGCCCTGACCGATCGCCACTTGATCCGTCAATTCTTTGGCTTGCGGCTGATACGCCAGATTGAGATATTTATTTTGGGTGCCGTCGCTACGCAGTTCAAACCCCAACAGGCGATCGCACTCATTGGCTTGAATCACCACCGCTCCGGCTCCGTCGCCAAACAGTACACAAGTCCGGCGATCGCTCCAATCGACCCAGCGAGAGAGAACATCGGCTCCAATCAACAGCACATTTTGGTAAGCGCCCGCCCGAATGAACTGAGCCGCTGTCACCAACCCAAACACGAAGCCAGAACAGGCAGCCGTAATATCAAACGCCACGGCACGGGTTGCCCCTAGTTCTGCTTGAACTAAACAGGCAGTCCCAAACAAATCATCGGGGGTCGAAGTTGCTAACACGATTAGATCGATATCGGTGGCAGACAACCCTGCCATTGCGATCGCCCGTTCTCCTGCCTGAGCTGCCAAGCCTGCCAAAGACTCTGTGGTGGAAGCTAATCGCCGATTCCGAATGCCAGTGCGGCTCGCAATCCATTCATCTGACGTTTCCACAATTTGACTCAGTTGGTCATTATTCAGCGAAACTGCTGGAACCGCCGAGCCGCTACCCGTCAGCGCAATTCCGACCCCTAGTTGTTTCAAATCTTTGCTCCACTCATCACGGGAATAAGCCACTTAACCCCTATAAAACTAGCTGTCCACTGGCGAACTGCTCACCGTTGGCAATGGATCAGCCTCGACATAGTTTGCTTGAATTCGCTCCAAAACCTGGTTTTCAAACGCTTCTCGCGCCAACCGCACCGCGTTAAAAATCGATGGAGCTTGAGAACTACCATGACTGATAATACAGACCCCAGCGACTCCCAATAGTAGACCACCGCCGTGTTCGGCATGATCCATGCGCTGTTTAATCCGCTTCAGGTTTGGCTTTAACAAAGAAGTACCCAACTTACCATGCAGCCCTTGGGGCAGTTCTTCTCGCAAAATTTGCAGCGCCACTTCGCCGACTGCTTCTGCAAATTTCAGCAGCACATTTCCCACAAATCCATCGCAAACAATCACATCAAAATGACCCGACAGAACATCGCGCCCCTCGGCATTACCAATAAAGGAAATTGCCCGATTTTCCTGCAAAAGCTGATGGGTTCGCAGGGCTAGGTCGTTTCCTTTCGACGACTCTTCACCGATATTCAGCAATCCAACTTGGGGATCTGACACGCCCAGCACGTACTGAGAATAGACAGAACCCATGGTGGCAAACTGCTCCAAAAACTTGGGGCGGCAGTCTACATTAGCCCCTACATCCAAAATGATCACAGGCTTTCCCTGAATCATAGTGGGAAAGACTGCCCCGATCGCAGGGCGATCGATTCCTTTCAAGCGCCCTAACCGAAGGAGCGCGGCAGCCATGGCAGCACCAGAGTGCCCTGCTGAAACAACAGCATCGGCTCGTTTCTGTTTCACTAACTCCATCGCTACGTTAATCGAAGCTTTTGGCTTTCGCCGGAGGGCACCTAGGGGTTCCTCCCCCATTTCAATCGTGCCTTCGGCTGGAACAATTTCCAAGGAAGACAGATTGGAAGCATTCGGCGTTGAGGCTGCAATCTGCTTTGGGTCACCGACCAAAAGTACTTCAACACCGAGTTCAGCCTGCGCTCTTAAGGCTCCAGCAACGATTTCACTGGGGGCATGATCCCCGCCCATCGCGTCAATTGCAATCCGTGCTCGCGTTGATCCCATCAGTCAAAAAGTAAGTAAAAGGCTTAACAAGGATAGCTGCAATTCGTAAAACGTCCGCGAAGCGTTTCGCAGGATGCCTTACAGGAATCGCGTCGCTTCAATCATTCTTGCGTATAAGGGGATTTATTTGACATACTTCCTCATCCTAAAGAAGCGAGGAGTGCTTAACACTTCACTGAGATGGGCTACCGAAGTAGTCTTACCTTCTCTCCATGTTTGTTTACAGCTTCCCAATGCCCTATGGCGACTTGCCTTGATTGTACCAGAATCTTTGGTAAAGCCTTTCTAGAAGGATGAGGCTTGTGACCCATTATTTCAGTCAGCCATTTTCAATGAGATGCTGCAAACAATTGGTAATCTTTTTGGACGACTGGGCATCCTAAAAATGATGATTGCTTCATCTGTTCTTCATACTTTTATAGCCGTGCATCTTCGTTCCATTCGGCACTTCTCTATCTGTTGGGTTGCTTTTTTGGGCATGAGTCTCTCGGCTTGCCAGTCGGAAGAGGCGCAGATTCTCCGCCCTAGTCCTTTACCGCAAGATCCGCAAATTCAGGTTTATACCAATCACGAACCCGCTTCTAGTTATACCGAGCCTTATCGTCCGATCTCACGGGATGGAGACAATTTAGAGCAGCTTATAATTGATGCTATTTCTTCGGCGCGGTCAACGGTGGATGTGGCAGTTCAAGAATTTCGACTGCCAGGAATTGCTCAGGCGTTGGCAGAACGGCAAAAAGCTGGGGTGCAAGTGCGGCTGATTTTGGAAAATACCTATGCGCGCCCGCTGAGTTCTTTTACGGCTGAAGAACTGAATGGAATGGAGAAACGCGATCGCGATCGCGTTGAAGAAAACCGTCGCATGATTGACCAAAATGGTGATGGACAGCTTAGCCCAGATGAAATCAAAAGCCGAGATGCCTTGATTGTGATAGATCAGGCGAACGTGCCTCGCATCGACGATACAGCGGATGGCTCCAAGGGCAGTAACTTGATGCACCATAAATTTATGGTGGTGGATGGTCAAACGATAATTGTCACCTCTGCCAACTTCACCATTAGTGATGTTCATGGAGATTTCAAATCGCCCCACAGTCGCGGTAATGCGAATAATCTGCTGAAAATTCAGAGTCCTACGCTGGCGGCAGCGTTTATGGAAGAATTCAACCTCATGTGGGGAGACGGTCCAGGGGGGCAGACGAATAGCCTGTTTGGAGTAAAAAAGCCGTTCCGTCCGGCACGCTCAGTGATGGTGGGCAACACGAAAATTGAGGTGCATTTTTCTCCCAGCGCTCGTTCCGTGCCTTGGCAGCAAACTAGCAATGGGCTGATTGGTCAAACAGTAAGCAGTGCTAATAAATCAGTGTCTATGGCGCTGTTTGTCTTTTCTGATCAGCAGTTGGTTGATTTACTAGAAACAACCCATCAGCGACAGATAGAAATTAAAGCGTTGATTGATCCTGGGTTTGCTTACCGATCCTATAGCGAAGCGTTGGACATGATGGGGATCACATTGGCAGAGGATTGTAAGTATGAAGCGAATAATCGCCCGTGGAAGCCCGCGATCGCAACGGTAGGAGCGCCAAGGATGCCGCCGGGTGATCTACTGCATCACAAATTTGGCATTGTAGATCAGCAAACTGTCGTGACAGGATCTCATAACTGGACGAATGCCGCGAACGGTGGCAATGATGAGACGGTGCTGGTCATTCATAATCCCGTTGTCGCAGCCCACTATCAGCGAGAATTTGAGCGCCTTTACACAAATGCCATTATGGGAATTCCCCCGGCAATCCAAAATAAAGCCGATGCCCAATCGAAAAAGTGTCCAGTCACGACTGCGATCGCTGGAGGGAATCGTGTAGAAAGCGTTGCGAATATTTCACGAATTGCGCCCAGCCCACAGCCCAGAAAGTTACCGTCTTCTGGTGCATCACCCGCAGTGAAATCTGTTCAACCGCAAGCATCATTAGGGGTTAAGCCTAAATCGACTCAAAAAGTAAAACAAACCAGTGCGGCTCTTGGGCAGGCAAACCACCGAATTAACTTAAACAGCGCTTCTCAAGCAGAACTTGAAACCTTGCCAGGAGTAGGACCGGGCTTAGCAAAGCGAATGATTGCCGCTCGTCAGCAGAAGCGATTTTCCTCCTTGGCAGACGTTGATCAGATTTCTGGCGTAGGTCCGAAGCTGCTTCAGAAACTAAAAGACAAAATTATCTGGTAGCTTACCTGAGTTTTCTAGCTATAGATTGCTTTTAACCTCAACGCGATCGGTAAATTGTTTCTAGAGGCAAATGTCATCGCGCTCAGTTTAGAATGAGCCGAAGGAGACTGCTTGAGCTTTGGCTGAGTCCAGCGGGTGCCACCTCCAACCCGCCGCTTGGGTACTCCATCCCCTCCCGCAAAAGAAGGCTCAGCGGCTGAAAAGAGCATGACGACTAAGGACAGCCCAATAGTAAGATGACGCATAGATTTAGTAGATGCTTAGTAGATGCAGGATTGATGATCTGATATGTCTAGAATGTCAATAATCTTAGGGTCCGTGCAAGCGTTAAATCACCGAACTCAAATTTTACAAATCTTAACAGCACACTAGAAGCGTCCAAGTTGAACCCGTAAAAGTACCAAATACTTTACAGTTGCAGAAAATTATGAAGTTAGCTTAAGTTGTGATTATGAATACAAGACTCTTTGAGTCCTATCAATCGATAAAACTTTGAGCCGAAAGGGTGTGGGTTAAAACATGAGTGATATTCGAGCAGAACTAACTGAAATGCTTGATGAGGCAGAATGGGATTGGCTGGCTCCTCATGCTCGTCGCGATTTAGTGATTTTGGTTGCTTTAGGACTGGACTTGGTTGAGGTAGGCATGGCGATCGCGACCGATGATACTCCCCGTATCCAGCGCTGGATTGATGAGGCACTGATTCAGAAGCCTTCCCCATCACAACTCAGTATTTGGAATCAAAATCAATCCAAACGATTTCAGGCTTTAATTGTGCAACCTTATGTATTGGTTCAAGAAACTGCCTGACAGAACCAATCAGTTGGGATCTTACTTAATGTCTGGGGCTTTTGCCTGACCAAGCTATATTTTTTGCACCTTTAATTGGGGCTAAACCGTTGTTTCAGGGTTGCGCCGCTATAGCCAGTGGTGAGCCAAAGCACTGCTCTACCGCCATCTCGAACTGCTTTCTGCCAGGGTTCAGCCGCTTGGTTAGACCGGACGGCGATCGGTCTAATATAAATTCCTCGACTTCCAAAAACAATTTCGCCAATGGTTCTAGCCCGACGCATGTGATAGTCGGAAGTGATGAGATAAACGCTGTGAATACCTTTAGCTTTAAGCTCATCCACGAGCGTTGTAAAGTTGGTTACCGTATCAACGGCTTCTCGGTCGATATGTAGTTTCTTAAGATTCATTCCGGCATCTGAAAAAACGCCATAGGTATACTCAGGATTGCTGCCGCCCGAAACCCAAACGGGCAATTCTGGATGCTGCCGTGCAAATTCTGCGGCAAAGTTTTCGCGCCCAGTGGCACCTCCTAGAACAAAAATGGCTTGGGGTTCCACAAAATAGTTATTGATCTCTCGATAACTAACCCACAACACTAGGAGAACAATTAGCAACCAAAACAATTGCTTTTTAAATAGGTGGCGCGCTTTTTTGGGCGATCGCTTGGCTAAAGGGAATGCACCCTGCACTCTTTGACGGGGTTTCAATCGCATAGAAGGAACAGGGAATAGGAACTATCGAGGAGACGGACGCTGACTTCTAGGATTTTTTTCCTCAAGTTGCGCCAAGGTTGCTCGAATTTGGGGCGTTTCTAGCAGCTTGCGAGTGTCTGTCAGCAACCGATCGCCCCATAAATTTTCTTTTAAAAATTTCAGATCAGCATAGCGACTATCTAACCGAAGGGCTGCGTCTCCTGTAGATAAGCCTTGGTCACGCTTTCCCTGAGCATAAAGAGCCGCCGCGATCGCCAGTCGAGGTTCTGCGGCTTTTGGATCCAAATCTACGGCTTTTTGCCACTGTTGTAACGCGGCTTCTCGATCGCCTACTTCATACTTAATTAAACCAATATTGTTGATGGCGGGCCAAAAGCGTTTATCTTGGGCAACTGCTTGATTATATTGAGCGATCGCCTCAGGAAACTGCCGCAACATTAAATAGGCATTACCCAAATCAAACAATGCACCAGGCACATTCGGCTTGATCTTGAGTCCCTGTTTTAAGTAATCTACCGCAGTCAAATAATTTCCCTTTTGAAAATAAGCAGACCCCAACGCAAACAAAATCGCTGAATTTTTACCGGTTCCATTCAACGATTGAGATTTTTTGAGCGAAGTAATACCCTGATCTAACGCATTTGTTTGGAGATAAAGCCCCCCTAACAAAGACCAGACTTCCGGGCTTTTAGGAGCCAACTGCGTCGCTAACTTTGCCCGCTGTAGAGCAAGCTCATATTGTTGAAACTGCGCTAGCTGAGAGGCTTCTTGTGCTAGCCCAACGCCTTGTTGCTCCAATTTGGCGTTATCTAAGCGCAATGTGTGAGGAACTAATGCTTGGGCAGACCCAGGTTGAGCAGATCCCCACAGCCCCAGAGTGACTAATAGCAAAAGAAAAGATATTCGTTTCGGCACGGCATAGCCTTTAGAAAAATGCAATGAACTGAGCGATGGCTTAATCGATTTGAGCATCATGATGGCATAATTTTAAGCGATTCTAAAAAAATAGAAGTCACAAATTTGCGAAGAAAGCTAGATAAACGCTTCAATCAGATGCAATCCCAAAGCGTTTTCAAAACATACTGGCAGAAAATGCGTTGACTAACGATCGAAATCAATACCTATCTCAACACAATAATGTAGATACTTTATCTGAATGGATACAGAATTTGCTATTGTATTTATCGGGGGAAATGCTGGTGTAGCTCAGTTGGTAGAGCAGCGGTTTTGTAAACCGCCGGTCGCAAGTTCGAGTCTTGTCACCAGCTTTTTAGAAATAGCAATACTCTTAGCTCGCAGTAAGGCTTTCGAGAGAGTCGTCAGTAATGGGTAAGTGGGCGATCGCTTGCGCTGACTTGTCAGTTCGCGAGGTTAAAATGCCAATAGCGTCTTGGCTGGAGAGAAAGCTGATTTTGAGTTTTAAGTGCGGAGGACGTGCGGGATATCGAACCGTGAAACCCGAAACCTGAAACCTGAAACCTAAATCTCCATTGCCAAAACTCAATCGCTAGCCTGCAACGATCAGTATCAAGCCTGTCAATTTTTTGTGCAGATGGCTGTGTAGGATAAAGTATTGAGCGATTTCGCCCTTTCATCGTTGCACCAGGTATCTCAAGCATGACGGCAGTTACTTCAAATCCCAAGTCCGCTCCAGCCTTTTGTGAGGGAATTCAATATTTTGCCGATTCCTATCCTGAATTCGCTCGCTATGGCATCATGCCCGCGATTCTAGACGGCAAAACTGCCATCACTGCGCCGAATGATCCCTGTGCGGTTTATCAGACTTTGCTGTATGCGGATGCGCTGCGCTACCTGACGCTGCAAGTGACTGCCAGCAAAGCATCGGGGCATCCCGGCGGGTTTGCTAGCCAAGCAGAAGCTTACGCTGCCTTGGTGATGTTGGGGCACAAAAACTTTGTCACAGAAGTGGGGCATCACGCGCCCGGTTTCTACAGCGCCATGTTTCTAGATCGCTCCTTGGAAGATATGGGGATTGAAACGGTGCAGCAATTGCGAGATCGCTACCGAGAGCGGCATGGATTGCTGGGTCACCTATCGGGGCAAATCCCAGGATTGCTGGCTCCAGCGGGACCGTTGGGTCAAGGGCAGCATTTTGCCATGGCGGGTGCATTGCTCCATCCTGACAAGCTGTTTCCTTTCACCGTGGGCGATGGTGGGTTGGGCGAACCCTACATCGTCAGTTCCATGGCGCATTTCCATACTGCTTTTCCCCATGCCACGAACTTTTTGCCTGTGCTGGTGTGGAATGGCTTCTCTCAAGAGCATCACAGCATGGTGTCTACGCTGTCGAGCGATCGCATGATGGACTATTGGGGCGGCAATGGCTTTGAGAAAGTGGTGCTGGTGGATGCCAAACAGTTTGATGACCAAAATCAACCGGGCGATTTTGTAGACAGCACAATTTTTTCCTTCAAACAGCGATTGGCGTTTACTCAAGCGGTTCTGGAGGGCGTGGCAAAAGCGGCAGAGTCGGCGCTGAACGGCACCCTCACGGTTTTCATTATTAAGCAACTGAAGGGTGCCGGAGTTCATGCGCGGGGTGCCAAATCTCACAACCTGTATGCCCACCACACGTTAGAGAATCCTGACATTATCAGTGCGCTCCAAACCCGTGCCCTGACTACGGAAGCCTGGGATTTGGTGCGAACCAACTGCGAGAGAGCCGGGGGCGGACCCGCTAGCAAAACCGTGGTGACTGAATTTGAGCGATCGCTGCCCGATCTAGGTCAACTTCCCCTAGAAGAATTTGCAGTGGGCGGAGAATCCAAGATTTCCACTACCGCCATGGGTAAACTGGTGGGCTACGTGGGGCAAACCGATCCAAGCTACTTGGTGACCAATGCCGACGGCAACGAGGCTTCTGGCATTGCCAATATTAACCAAGCGCTCAAAATCATTCACCCCACGGCAGATCCGCTGTATAACCAGAATCCAATCGGGCAAGTGTATGAACCGCTGAGCGAAGATGCTTGTGCCGGATTGGCAGCCGGGTTAGCCTTGTTTGGGTGCCGGACGCTCTGGTGTTCCTACGAATCTTTTGCAATCAATGGCTTACCCATTTGGCAAACGGTGATCCAGGCAATGGCAGAATTGCGCCGCCCTACGCCATCCACCATAACCTTGTTTACCGCTGGAGCTTTGGAGCAAGGGCGCAACGGCTGGACGCATCAACGCCCCGAAATCGAAGCGTACCTCGCTGCCATGATGCGAAATGGGAATGTGTTTCCCGTGTTTCCGCCCGATGCCAACAGTGTTCAGGTCTGCTATGACTGGGGATTGACGACGCAAAATAAAGGGATTGTGATCACCGCAAGTAAATCGCCCTTGCCGATTCGCACCACCTTCGAGCAAACACGGCAGGCACTCAAAGACGGCGCGATCGCCTTGCACGAAAGCCAAGGGAGCAAAACCATCGTGTTTGCGGTGATTGGCGACATGATTCTGAACCCAGTATTTGAAGCGGCTAAACAGCTAGAAGCCCAAGGCTTGGGTGTGCGAATCGTGGCGATCGTCAGTCCGCGTCGGCTCTATCGCCCTTCAGATGTGGCGTGGGACATGTGTTCTGAACCCGACGGTGGCTTTTTGGATGATGCCAGATTCGATCGCCTATTTGGCGGGGATGCCCTCATCGGCGTGACTGGTGGAGCCAGCGCCATGCTAGAACCCGTCATGCTCCGCAGCACTGCTACCCGCGACACCTTTGCCTGGAAACGGGGCGAAACTACTGCTAGTGCTACCGAACTGATGGCGCTCAACGGCATTACGCCAGAAGCGATCGCAAAACGAGCCGTTGAGTTAGTTTCTTAGACTGCTTGAGTTTTGGGTGGAGACAGTACTCCAAACACATCTATCAGCCGCTTTGATTGGGAGTGTAGCGATCGCGGCTAAAACTACAGAAACGCGATCGCCCCCCTTCATGCCTAAGAAATCCGCTCGCCCCTTCTCTTCAAACTTGCGATCAGACTTGCTTATAGTTTTTGTCCCGTCCAAGTCCATTTTTGCCACTGGTTATTGGCCGAGTATGTGTATCCAATTTCGTTAATGGTATCAATCGTTGCTATCACAGAATTGCTGGTTGTCCGACCTGTCTGGGAATTGATCCAAGCAACGTTGAGGAGAACGCCATAAGTACCATTCTTGTATCGGTAGTTCGGGTTCGAGACAGTGATGTTGTTTACTCGTTGCACTCTGGCTCTGGAGCTCCAATTTCGGTAGACCGCATCGATTATGCGCGATCGCTCCAGGTCATTGAAGGGCGCACGAACGGCGAAGGTACGACTATTGGCAGCACTCACCCCGGTTTGCGAGGAGCCTGTGCTAGATGGAGTTCCTGCCAAACTCAAGGTATAAGCACCGAGGGTATCCCGATCGCCTAAAACCACAATCTTGTGCGTGCCTACTGTTGTCGTCGTATATCTCAAATTTCCATCTGAATCACTGGCAACTTGTGTTCCATTGGGAGCAATCAGCGCCAAAAAAGGTTTGAGACTACCTTGAGTAGTTGTTTTAACAACCACTTGATCCCCTTGTTGAGCGGCAAAAGTGAACGTATTGGATCGACCTTGGACGGCAACCTGTCCAAACGCTCCGGTTGAAACTTGCTGCATTGGGGAATTGGCAGTAATGGTTCCATCCACAACATCGCCATAGACTAGAGAAAATTGGGGACGCTTTCTGATCTCACTGGAGAAATCCGTAGACTCAGTGCCACTGGTGCTAGCTGGAGGTGTGGGAGTGCCCGTCGAAACGTCAATCAGTTTTTTTGTCCCAGCATCGTAGAGATACCGCTTTTCACCAGGGAGGTCTAATGTGCATCGCTCCTCAGCCCCGATTTGAATTCGAGTGACCTGAGGAATTCCACATCCAATAATTTTCAAGCGCAATTCATCTGTCATGATCCTGTCCGCTTCTGTTGGCATAACGGCGATCGCAGGAAGCCCCTCGAAAGTGCCTGCCAATACTGCCAATATGCTGAATCCAGAGGCAAGAGAACACAGATTATGTGTCAGCATGAGTTATAAAATGCTCATTGATCTAATATTTATTCGTCAGCATAATACATTTTTTTACGCTAAAAAGAAACACTGTTTACATCACGAAAGAGCGGTGTTGCATAAATTAGGGCGATCCGGGTTGAGCTTAGTGGAAGAGAGATCGCTTTAACTCTATGATGCAAGGAAGCCCTTTATGAAGAATTATTGAAAGCGATCGCGCTACTGCTGGTTTAGCTCTCTTCGCCCTTAGCATGGTGGATACCTCTACAATGGTCTTAAATAAGCTGCCTGCGGTGTCCCATTCTTCGGCGAATTCTCAATCGAATGCTGTGAAAAAGGTTCCGCTCGGTTTGGTCATGGCTGTGCCCTTGGTGATTCAGGTGGTCGGAGCCGTTGTCGCAGTTGGCTTTCTGTCTCACCAAAATGGGCAGAAAGCAGTGAATGAAGTAGCGACCCAGGTTCGCACTGAATCGGGTAGCCGGATTCATCAGCACTTAAATAATTATTTGGCGACCCCGATTCAACTGAACCGCACCAATACGGATGCGATTGAACTGGGGCTGTTGAATCTACAAAATTTTGAGGTTGCCGGAAAATATTTTTGGCGACAGATGAAAATATTTAATGTGGGCTACATCAGCTATGCCAATCCTAAAGGCGATTTTATTGGGGTTGAGCGGCTCGATAGCGGAGAACTGGTGATTAACGAGAAATCTGCTCGGACGAAGAACCAGCAATATACGTTTACCACCACACCCCAGGGCGATCGCGCCAAAATGATCAAAATTACTCCAGACTATAATCCCTTGAATGAAGGATGGTATGCGGATGGTGTAAAAATTGCCAAACCCGCCTGGAGTTCCATCTACAACTGGGATGATAAACCAGAGGTGATGTCTATTAGCGCTAACCATCCCCTCTATGGCAAAGATGGAAAATTGCTGGGGGTAATAGGCGTAGACCAAATTTTGACCCAGATTAGCGACTTCTTGGCAAGCATTCAAGTCAGCAAAACTGGAGAAACCTTTATTTTAGAGCGATCTGGAAAACTGGTTGCTACCTCATCCAAAACTGAGAAACCATTTCGTATCGTTAACGGCAAAGCAGTTCGTCTTAGGGCTATTGATAGCGCTGATCCGCTGATTCGCGACAGCACCGATTTCTTAATCGACACCTTTGGTAGTCTGGAAAAAATCAACCAAACTGAAAAGCTGGAATTTCGTTTGCAAGATCAGCGCCAATTTTTATTAGTGATGCCCTGGAAAGATGCTTATGGCTTGGATTTTCTGATCGTGGTAGTGGTGCCCGAAACCGACTTTATGGGACAGATTCATGCAAATACGCGCAACACCCTACTAGGCTGCGCGATCGCCCTAGCGGTAGCAACTTTATTTGGCATTCCCACTTCTCGCTGGATTGCTCACCAAATTTTGCAGCTTAGCCGCGCCTCGGAAGCCCTCGCCAACGGACAGCTTCATCAAAATGTGCAGACCAAAGGGATTGCCGAACTCGAAACTCTGGCAAACTCCTTTAATCGCATGGCACAACAATTGCAAGAATCATTTGCCACCCTAGAGCAAACCAATGCAAGTTTAGAGCAGCGCGTGCAAGAGCGCACTGCTTCGTTAGCAGCAGCAGAAGCCGAACTCAGAGCCTTGTTTGCCGCCATGAATGACCTTGTTATTGTTTATGACCAGGATGGGCGGTTTCTAAAAATTGTCTCCACTCATCCAACACAACTGATTAGCCCCATCCCAGAGCAAATTGGTAAGACGGCTGATGAGTTAATGCCAGAAGAGCAAGCCGATAAGGTAATGCAAGCAATTCGGCAAGCCTTGCAGACTGGGCAAGTGGTCAATGTAGAATACTGCTTAGTTGCAGGAACCCAGGAGGTTTGGTTTTCTGCAAATGTGTCTTCTCTATCTCAAGAAACGGTTATTTGGGTAGCGAGGGATATCAGTGAACAGAAACAGCGGGAAGCAGAACGGCTGCAAGCTGAAGAGGCACTCCGCCACAGCGATCGCCAACTGCGTAAACAAAACCGTGTTTTACTCGAACTGGCAAAAAGTACGGTGTTGAACGAGGGCAATCTTGAGGCTGCCCTCCAACAAATCACCGAAGCTACCACACGCACCTTAGACGTAGAACGCGCCAGTGTGTGGCGGTTTGATGATACTCATACGATGCTGCAATGTCTGGATTTGTATCAGCGATCGCCCAACCAACACACTGCGGGCATCCAATTTGCGGCGGCTGACTTTCCAATCTATTTCAGCGCATTAGAAGAAGAAGTCACTCTCACTGCTGATGACGTTTACACCGATCCTCGCACTCAAGAATTTGTTGGAGACTATCTAAAAACAACCGGAGTCACGTCTTTGTTAGACACGCCCATTCGCTCTGGGGGGCAAACCATTGGAGTCATTTGCTTAGAACAGGTCGGCAAAAGTCACCATTGGACTGTAGAAGAACAAAGTTTTGCCCGTTCGATCGCCGATTTGATTGCGTTAGGAATTGTTGCCCAAGCCCGTCGCCACACCGAAAACGCCCTCAATATTTCTCAAGAAAAATTCGCCAAAGCCTTTCGTGCCTCTCCCGATTTCATTACTATCAGTTCCCTCAGAACCGGACACTTTATTGATGTTAACGAAAGTTTTTTAGAAGCCTCTGGATATACCCATGCTGAAGTGCTGGGTCAAACGGTGTTTGATCTGGGGGCTTGGGCAAGCCATAACGATCGCATAGAACTGCACCGTCTGATTGCCGAGCAAGCCGCGATCAAAGACTTAGAAATTCAACTCCGCAAAAAAAATGGCGACGTGATGACGGCTCTGCTTTCTGCCGAAATCATTGAGCTAGAAGGGGAACCTTGCCTCCTAGCGGTGACGAAGGACATTACTGATCGCAAACGGGCAGAAGCCGCGATCGCCGAAAGCCAAAAGAAATATCGCGATTTAGTAGAGTCGGCTAACACCATTATTTTGCGCTGGAACACAGACGGGTATATTACTTTCCTAAACCGTTATGGGCAAGAATTTTTTGGCTATACAGAAGCAGAAATTCTAGGACAAAATATTATTGGAACTCTAGTTCCTGCCCAAGCAGACTCTTGGGAAAATCTGCAACTTTGGATTGAGCAACTGTGCCAGACCCCAGAACATTACCAGGATGCAGAATCTGAAAACTCTCGCAGCACCGGAGAAAACGTTTGGGTTAAGTGGTCGATTAAGGCGATTTTGGATGATCAAGGTGAGATTAACGAAATTTTGTCGGTCGGGTTCGATATCAGCGATCGCAAACGTGCCGAAGCTGCCCTTCAGGAAAAAGAGCAGTATCTTCGCTTGATTTTAGATAACATTCCTCAGCAGGTATTTTGGAAAGATACCAATCTGGTGTTTTTGGGCTGTAATCAAAATTGGGCAGAAGCGGCTCAACTGGATGACCCTGATGAAATTGTCGGCAAAACGGATTTTGACCTATTGCCCGATGCTGCGATCGCCGAACAATTTCGTGCCCAGGATCGCCACATCATTGAAACTGATACGCCCCAACTCCACTTTATTGCCCCCAAAGTGCAATCACTAGATGGCAAGAAATCCTGGCTCGACATCAGCAAAATTCCGATTCATGATTCTTACTACAACGTGATCGGCATTTTAGGTGTGGTTGAAGATATTACCCTCCGCAAGCAATCCGAAGAAGCCTTGGCAATTGAACAAGAACGCTCAGAGAAACTGCTGCTGAATGTGTTGCCTCAAGCGATCGCCGATCAACTTAAGCAGCGGCTTAATCTGTTTCAAGAACGGAATAGCAAAGCTTTGATTGCCGAAAGCTACGACGAAGTGACTGTCCTGTTTGCCGATATTGTCAGCTTTACCAATTTGTCTGCAAATATTTCTGCCGCAGATTTAGTGGGATTGCTCAATCGGATTTTTCTAGTATTTGATGACCTATGCGAGAAGCACGGGATTGAGAAAATTAAAACGATTGGGGATGCTTATCTGGCAGTAGGAGGGCTACCCAGTCCCCGCGCAGATCATGCTGAAGCGATCGCTAATATGGCACTGGATATTCAGCAAGAAATCAACCAGTTTCGTACCTATGAAGGACACGCGATCGCCGTCCGGATAGGGATTAACACAGGCTCCGTGATTGCTGGAGTCATTGGCAAAAAGAAATTTACCTACGACCTCTGGGGTGACACCGTGAACATTGCGAACCGCATGGAATCTCACGGCATCCCCGGCAAAATTCAAGTCACCGAAGCAACCTATCAACGCTTAAAAGACCAGTATCAATTTGAACCTCGCGGCATTGTTGACGTAAAAGGCAAAGGTGAAATGCCGACCTATTGGCTACTCCGAAAAAATAGTGAGGGGTTGTAATGCGTTTAGCCTAGCGATCTCAATCGACTGCGATAGGTCACACCATCCAGCCCCTCTCCATACCGGCTTGCAGGGTTAATTGATTGCTGTAATCGACTGATGCGTTCACCCGTTGCAGGGTGAGTACTTAAAAACGTGGGCACCGATCGCGACTGAAGTAGCTTAGACATAAAATCGACCATGGCAGATTGGGCATAGCCAGTTTTTGCTAAAGTCTGCAAGCCCATCGTATCTGCTGCATACTCATCTTGGCGGCTATTGGGGCGGCGAAATGCTAGTTCAACTCCAATATTGACAGCCGTATTCCGATTCAAACCTGCTGCGCCAACCAATCCATTCGCAACTGCCATTTTCCTCATTTGAGCTACAGAATGCCGCCCAGCAATATGACCAATTTCGTGCGCTATCACACTAGCAAGCTCTGCCTCATTGCTTGCTAGTGTTAATAGCCCCCGGTTGAGATAGACAAAACCGCCCATGGTGGCAAATGCATTCACCCCGCGATCGTCCACCACCTGAAAGCGATACGGAATATTGGGGCGAGTGCTAGATGCCGCCAGCCGTTGCCCAATCTGATTCACATATTCATTCACTTGGGGATTTTGCAGAATGCGGACTTGTCCTCGCGTTAGCTGTTGATTGATTTGCTGACCAATTTCAACTTCTTGTCGATCGGACAAGCTAGACAGTTGAATCACCTGAATGCCTCGCAAAATCAAATCGCCCCAAGAAAGGGCTTGCGCGACCATCGGTTGACCCACCGTTAGCACGATCGCGATCGCGATTGAAATGCCAAAGTATCCCCAGCGTCGCAATTGTCGAGAAAGCTGAGCATAATACCTAAGCATGGGGTGAACTCGGTAAAGAATAAATTAGCAACTGCACCACTTTGTCCGAAGAGCCTGGAAAAAAATGCGCTAAAAATAGACACTGGCACTGTCGCTAAGGACGCATCGAATTACCTAAGAGTTCCCTAACTCCTTTACTGCTCTGAAAATCTAAAGGAAAATTAACGTGATCAAAGACAGCTACCAGTTTTGACAAGTTCTTGTCAGGTAAATGGCAACTGTCTCAAGCAAATATTTTTATGGGTGCCGCAATGTAAATCGATGGCTAGTTATAACGTCTTTTACGCCGAGCCATAATTGCCTTACGCTTCTGCTTTTCAATGGGGGTTTCAAAATGCCGATGGGATCTCAAATCTGCCAAAATTCCTGCCTTAGAAACCTGGCGCTTAAATCTCCGCAGGGCAGAATCAATTCCTTCATTCTCGCCAAGAACTACTTGGGTCATTCGCGATAAAATCTCCAGTTAAACGAACGTCATTTTAACTAATTTATCATCTCAATAAAAGAGATGTTTGGCAATTTTGCAGAATGATTTGCCCCTCGCCAATTATCCAATTAGCTATTCTGGTTTGCTGATTTAAATCGTCCGGCTAAAAAATCGCGCTCTTTTAGATGCTTGGTTTTGCGCCCCGTTACTCGTCTGCGCCACATCCTAAAGCTGGAAGGCTTCATCTCACGCCGCATTAGAGCAATCACCTGCTTTTCCTGTAAGCCAAACTGAAGGGCGATCGCCTCAAAAGTGGTGCGGTCTTCCCATGCCATTTCCAGAACGCGATCAATGGTTTCAGAATCTAGATTTGGTAATTTCATAGGTGCTATACATCCAGTCCAACAACTTCTGTAATCTCGCGAGAATGCTCCACGGTGAATTGATAAGTGATTTCTTGCGTGGCTTTTGGCTTCAGCAGTATCACCCATGCTAACTTTCCCAATTCACCCAGTTCGATTGGGGGACTGCTACGGGTTAAGCGAATTTTGATGCGTTCATTGCGGCTAACGGGCAGTTGCTCGGTGAGTTGTAGGGTGGCTTCTTGGTCGCGCAGATTGGTCACTAGCAATCGATAGGCGTAAGTGATTAGGCGCTTGTCTTGCATAAAGCGTTTGTCTACTTTGCGATCGACTAACTCCCGCTCTAGTTTCAACCCTTCATCAATACTAAGATTCAGCTTGAATTCTTGGCCGGGTGACACATTAGCGAGTGGGGTTGTGCCCACAAACATCTCATCGCGAAAGATGTTTGCCTGACCAGGAAGCAGAGTTGCACCCGTTCCAGGATTAGTGACCACGGCTTGCAGGTAAGCAAAGCTAACCAGTTTCGGAATGGCAATATATTCCATTTTGCAAGGATAGCTGTGGCTGAAAATGGTGATTTTGTGAGGGGAGCGATCGCCCGGAATATTATTATTTCCATCAATCTGAAAGGTGACGATACCGCCATCACTGCCAGTGGTCGCTGCCACGACGGTTGCTGCAAAGGCACCACCGAAACCAGCATCCCCAAAGTCTGAAAAGTTAGAGCCGTCAAACTCATCCATGAATTCAATGCCATTCGATTCTGCACGACCTACCTTCGCTCGTTGCATCATCATGGGCGCAGCGGCAGGCATGGGTGGCGGCAGGGGAACGTCTACATACCAGGGATCGAGTTTAGGTGGTAGGGTGCCCAAACCTGGTTTGGCAGTGGACAAAATCAGGGCGACATCTGTCCAGTCTTCGCCGGTGTTTTGCGTCACCTCTGCCAGGTAATCGAGTTGCAGCAGTTTGGTTTGGGTGTCTACGCGCAAATCATAGAGGGGTTGCCAACTAGCGCGATCGACGGTGTAAGAAACCTCTAAGTGAAATTCGCCTTCCCCGTTGGGTAAAATGCTGACAATAATGCTGTAGCTCTCTTTGGGGCGAGGCGTTTTGATCTGCTGAAGCTGCTGTTGTAGAGCCTTTAACTGTTTGTCGAGTTCTCGCAGTGCTTGATTTTGCTGGGCGATCGCCCTTGCCAAATCGCTGTGCTGCTGTCCTACAAATTCCAAAAGTTCGGCGGTTTGGGCTAAGTTGACTCGCTGCTCAGCTAAGCCACGAGAAAAGCGATCAACGGATTTTTCACTCAAGCTTTGAATAAAATTGCGCCGTAATTCTAACGCTGCCAGCCCATCTTGTAAGGTGCGTCGCTGGTCTTCTAGCTGCTGGATTTGGCTGGTTAATTGAGCCACGCGATCGCCAACCGGCTCTGTGGCATAAATTCGTTCAGTTTGTACCCCCAATAGACGCACCGAAACCGTTCCCGTTCCTTTTACCCGCACCGACTCCGGTTTCAAAAGGATGGGTAAGTTGGTCAGGGTCAGCGATCGCTCTTGCCCAGTCAGGGAGACGGTGCCTCGTCGGGTGACCAATGCCTGATCGGTATATACAGTGACGGCTGAGATCGCGGTATCCACGGTTTGGTTTGCTGGAAACTGACCACTGTCCATGGCTGTAATCTCCGAATTGTCAACGCCAGCCTAACACCAGTGATCAAAAATGGTGAGGATTCCCCCTTATCAAGCAAAGGTGGGGATTAAGTAGAAGGTGGGGCAATTGGCAAAGTGAAGTAAAAGCGGCTGCCTTCGCCATGTACCGATTCAAAGCCAATCTGCCCACCCTGGTTTTCAACTAAAAGCTTACACAAAGACAGCCCTAATCCGGTGCCCTCGATATTTTGGCGATCGCCATGCTTGACCCGATAAAACCGATTAAATAGGTGCGGCTGATCCGCTTCGGGAACACCTAACCCGTAATCTTGCACCCAAATTTCGACCCAACCGGATTGCTTGACTGTTGCACCCAGATCGATCCTGTGACCATTGGGTGAGTATTTGATCGCGTTGGATAAAAAATTGACTAAGACTTGAGACACCTGCCAGCGATCGCCCCAAACCTGAGGCAGCTCAGCGGCACATTGCTCCCTAACTGGATGAGGTGAAAATCCTGCTATTACCTCCTTAACCAGGGTTTGAAGACAAAAACTCATCGGCTGAATAGCGATCTTGCCAGTCTCCACACTCCGTAGTGCCATTAAGTCACGTAACAAAGTGGTCAAGGCATGCAGCTTTTGCTGAGTAAATTCCAAGAACTCCTGACGCTGGTCTAGGGTTAGCGATGGCTCACCTAGTATATGAACCGCGCCGTTTAACGCCGTTAAAGGTGTCGCAAGCTGATGGGTCAACAACTGCATCAGTTGGGCGTGTTGCAAAATTTGCTCTCGCAGAATTCGATTCTCTTGAAATGCTTGCCCTAACTCTTGGTCAGCGGTAACCCATTCGGACTCAACCGCAGGAAGCAAGACAGAGATAGAACGATCATTTGCGGAAGAAAACATGAAGAGAGAACCTTACATTTGCGGAAGAAAACATGAAGAGAGAACCTTATCTTGTTTACATATATTAACAAATGATCCATTTTTTTACGAAGCGATAGAGACTATGTCATACCAAAATTAAACAACCCAAGAAAAAGCCTCGAAACCAAAAGTTAAGCGACGAAGAGAAACAACAAAACCGGGAGATTTCTAGCGAACGAGTCGAAATCGAACATCAGATTGGGGGCATCAAACGCTGCAATATTGTGGTGCATCAGTTTCGCAATCGAACCGACTACTATGCCGATGATGGGATGGAAACTGCCTGCGGACTGCACAACTTGCGTCTGACCCATCGTCAACTTAAAGCGGTTTGAGATTGATATTGCTAGAAGGGTTCTCTTGACATTGTTTTAGAGTTCTTCATTATTTCCAATAATGTCTTATGACTGCTCACTTAGAGATCAGCCCCATTTAGCTTTAATTCAAATATGTTTAACAGTAAGGGCAAAAGCGAAATTTAAGTGAAGAGATCGCCTCATCGCAATTCTCGCAGCGATCACGCAACTGGCTTGCACAGACAAAACAGTACTTGGCAAGCGGATATGTCCACATTGAATCGGGTGGTGTTCCCGGCATCCAACAGTGGGGGCAAAACTTAAGGGTGGATTGCCCCTGCTGCTCGCCCTTACGAATCGCATCTAGATAATCTGCTGGAATACCAGGCATAGACTGACCCATTTTGAGCAGGACTTACGCAAGAGTCATTTGAACAGAGGGATGCTTGAGTTGGGCAACCAAGTAATCTGAGAGCATTCCATACTTGATCTGATAAACCATTCTGCCTGACTGGTAGGCGATCGTCTTCAGACGACACCAAACAAGCAAGGCACAGGCGATAGGATTACGTTGAATTCGCGCTTTGCGGCATCGACAGGCTTCTACGCCAGTCAACTGCTTGAGTTCTCTGTGAAACTCCTCAATCTTCCAACGGATGCCACACGCATCTTGTACGGCATCGGTGGAGGCTTGAGATAAGTCGTTCGTGACAACAAGCTCCGTCCTGTTGGTGGAAACAGTGACTCGGAATAGCTTCACTTTTTTGTCTTTGGGAAACCCTCGAATTTTGACCAGTTTAACCTTGCTCTAACTCTTGGCGACTCCAGACCAGTTCATCCACGCGCTGATAGGGTGCAGTGCCGCCACTATCAGCCACGCGCCGATCTCTTATTTTGCCTTACCCTCTCTTTGCGTAAGTCCTGACTCAGATGGAGAGTAAGAGCGACCTTCTAAAAACCCAGGAAGCTTACGTGAAGCGCCTAAGTTCCACGCTATCTCGGATTAACACACCTTTCGATCGCCCTAGCAACCCCCTCTATCAAGGGCAATCTCATATTCTTATAGGGCTATGCCTCGGTCTAGAAAACCCTGCGACAATCGCTGTTTGGGATGCTAACTCGAATCAAGTCGTGGCTAAGTATGGCATTCGACAATTGCTGGGTGAGAACTACAGCCTCCTGAATCGAAGACGTTCTGAACAACAGAAAACCGCGCATCAATATCATAAATCTCAAAAACGATCAGCACCGAATCAATTTGGAGAATTTGAGTTAGGGCAATACGTGGACCGATTACTGGCAAAAGCCATCGTGGCGATCGCTATAACCTACAAGGCTGGAAGCATTACAGTCCCAAAACTGAGAGATATCCGAGAAATTGTAGAAACAGAAATTAAAACCAAAGCAGAGCGGAAATGTCCAGGCTATCTAGAGGGACAGAAGAAACATGCCAAGCAGTACCGCGCTAGTGTTCACCGCTGGAGCTACGGCAGGCTCGTTGACAGTATTCGGAGTCAGGCAACCAAGCTGGATATCGCGATTGAATCAGCCAAGCAACCTCTGACTGGGAAATTGGAGGAAAAAGCCAGAGATGTGGCGATCGCTGCTTACCTAGCTCGTGCCTAGTAGTCCACCACAGTAACTATGGTGGGTAGCTTCTTGACAGGATAAACTACTGCTAAAACAGGTAGTAAGTATGACAAAGAAGTACATTGTCAGCTTGAGCGAAACAGAACGGGAAGAGCTAAAGAGCTTGATTCGCCAAGGAAAACAATCAGCAAGAACCCTAACACGAGCACATATTCTATTGCTCAGTGATGAAAATCAATCAGACCAAACCATTGCTCAAGCATTACACGTCCACGTCAATACGGTTGAACGCATCCGAGCCAAGTTCGTTGAACAAGGAGTTGAGTTTGCCCTGCGTAACCGTCCAATTCCAGGAGCAAGACGCAAATTGGATAGCAACGCAGAAGTCTATCTGGTTGCAACCGCCTGTAGCGATGCTCCCAATGGTCGAGCCAAGTGGACAATGAAACTCCTAGCAGATGAGTTAGTTCGCTTGGAGTTCGTCAATGAGATTTCAGATGAAACTGTGCGCCGTACTCTAAAAAAACAAAATTAAGCTCTGGCTGAATCAACAATGGTGCATTCCTAAAATTGATGCCGCCTATGTCTATCGTATGGAAGATTTACTCGAACTATATGCCCAACCTTATGACCCAAAACGCCCAGTTGTCTGCTTTGATGAGCGTCCTTACCCATTGGTCGGTGAAACTCGTCAACCGATTGCAGCTAAGCCAGGTCAACCCAAACGGGTAGACTACGAGTACGAACGTAATGGAGTGGTCAATTTGTTTGTTTGCCTCGACCCTTTAGCCGGTTGGCGGCATGTGGAGGTGACTGAGCGACGCACCAAATCAGATTTTGCTCATCAGATGCAAAGGCTAGTAGATACTCATCATCAAGAGGCTGAGTTAATCCGATTAGTCGTGGATAATCTCAACATTCACAATCCGGCAGCCTTATATGAAGTGTTTCCTGCCACAGAAGCGCGACGTATCTTGTCCAAGTTGGAGTTTCATTACACGCCTAAGCACGTTAGCTGGTTAAACCAGGTCGAAATTGAAATATCCGTGTTATCACGTCAGTGTTTGGATCGCCGCATTCCAGACCAAGAAACGTTGATTCATGAGATCGCCCTATGGGAGGAACAACGCAATGCTCAAAAAACCACAATCGATTGGCGCTTCTCAGCCGCAGATGCACGGGTGAAATTGCAACACTCTTACCCTGTCTTGCCCCACCAAACTTAATGTGGTTGAGTACTAGTGGGTCATTTGCTACGGTTGCTGCCATTCTCTAAAGGCTCGAAAATGATGACATTCTAGCGTGAGGTGAGGCTATGACTCGTCATCAAAAACATCCCCTTCGGAGTCTCACTCCAGAAGAGCAGCAATATTTAGAAAAAGTGAGTCGGTCGCAAAGTGAAAGCGCCAGTCGAGTTACCCGCGCCAAACTATTACTGGCGGTAGCAGAGGGTTGCGATTACACGGATGCAGCTCGAAGAGTCGGACGACGCTCTGGAGATGCAGTTGCCCAATTAGTGGCACGGTTCAACCAAGAAGGGATTACAGCACTGAACTTCCGACATGGAGGAGGCCCTGAAGTTGTGTATGGGAGTGAACAACGCTCCAAAATCCTTCAGGCAGTGCAACGCAAACCGGAACGACTAACCGATGGAACGGCAACCTGGAGCTTGAGTACTCTACAGCGGAGCATTCGAGAGCAGGAACCAGAGTTATCGCGGGTGAGTACCTACACCTTACACAAGGTGTTGAAAGAGTCAGGATGGAGTTGGCAGAAGAACCGGAGTTGGTGTGAAACCGGGAAAGTGGTGCGAAAACGAAAATCGGGAGTGGTGACAGTGGTAGACCCGGATGGTGAAGCAAAAAAGCATTAATTGAGCAAGCCTATACCGTCGCAGAGGCAATGGGATTAGCCGTTTGGTGTGAAGATGAAGCAGGTCCGTTTACCACGGTTCCTTACCCAGGCGAGAGTTGGCAACCCCAGGAACATCCAGCAACTTATTCGCATGAGTATGTCAAAGATGGGACTGCCAAGCTGTTAACACTCTTTCATCCCAGGGACGGGAAAGTCCGAGTCAAAGGGGTACAAAGCTGTACCAATCAGGTATTACATCCTTGGTTGAAACAAGAATTAGCAGAGATTGTCCAATCTCTACCTGCCCCGATTGCTGCAACGAGTGCAACGGATACGCGTTTATTATGGCAACGATGGCGCGAAAATCTGAGCATCAAATTTACATTGCCCCAACCACTGCCGCCCTTAAGAATGCTGTTAATTTGCGACAATCTGGCAGGACATAAAACACCTGAGTTTGTCCTCTGGCTATGCGCTCATGGCATCTTACCCCTTTACACTCCTTTGGGCGGAAGTTGGCTCAATATGGCAGAATCCATCCAACGGATTTTGAAACGACGAGCCTTATCTGGGCAACATCCCCAAACCCCTCAGCAAATTATGGATTGGTTTGAAGCAGTTGCTCAAGCTTGGAATCAGCATCCAACTCCCTTTGAGTGGAGTGGCAAACGGTCTGCGCGACGACAGAGAGCACGAATCCGACGGCAGCATCAGTTGGGTGGTTCAGGTGCTTGTACGGCTTCCCCAATTTCTAGAAATCGTCCCTCTAAATATGGCAATACTCATGCCAAATGACCCACTAGTACCCGACGTTCCTATGAATCAACCTTGATGCCCTTGCTCCAGGAATATGGGCGATCGCCGATTGAAATCTTGACTCGGCAAACGTTACAGGAGTATCTCAACAGCCTGACTGAAATTTCCTACACGATCCATCATCGACATCAGGCGATTATTCAGGCATTGTTCAATTTTGCGGTTGAGCAGGGCTATCTGAAATCCAACCCGATCGCCCAACTGAAACGCCGAAAACTAGACCAAACAAAAGGTGAGCATCATACCGATGCGGTCATTCGTTACCTAATTCCTGAACAACTCGCCACGTTGTACCGTGTTGTGGCCTGCGATTTTCGGATGAATGCGCTGGTACATCTGCTGCATCGAACAGGCGCAAGAATTGCTGAAATTTTGGCTCTTGACCGACAAGACTTAAATTTGGAACAGCGGAAGTTTCAAGTGATTGGCAAAGGCAATAAGCAGCGTTGGTGTTTCTTTAGCGAGGATGCCGCACAGGCTTTAGAACGCTACTTCCGTTATCAGAGGCATCCTGGTTGTTCTGCCCTTTTTACGGCTCAACAGCCTTTTACCTTGGAAGTTAGCCGTTTGAGCTATCGGATGGTACATCAATGTTGGGCTGACCTCATTTCCCAGGAACCTTTGCTTAAAGGGGTTCGGATTCATGACTTACGCCACACTTTTGCGACAGAACGAGTGGGGCTGATGGGCATTGAAGAATTGAGAGCATTAATGGGGCATCAAAATATTCAGACAACTTTGCGCTACCAAAAAGTAACATCGCAACGGGCAGAAATGATAGCTCAAAAAGCTTTTGAATTGCTATCTAAAATATAGTGATCAGAAAGTAGACAAGGTAATACTTTTTGTCTGACTACGCTTACTGACGCAGAGTACAAATTGTACTCTGCGTCAGTAGAGTGAGGCTTCACCTGAGTTGAGGGGACAACCATTCATAGTCCTGGGGTGGATTCTTCCATAGGCTCAAGGGCGTTCTCCCAGGCGACGATAGCTTGTTTCCAGACAGAACTGGGAGAGGCTGAATCGAGCCAGAGGAGGTAGCACCAGTCCCAACGGCAGGAGTGAGGAGCGAAGGCGTAGAATCTGCCGATCGCAATGCCCCAATCTGTGGATTCCCCATTGGCGATCCATTGCAGGCGATCGCCATAGAGGAAGCGGGGCATTTCCACATCAGGAAAATGGGCAGGCAGGTCTGGCACAGGCGTTTTTAGATGTGGATCAATCAGAGAGCCAATCTGTGAGAGGGATGGATCAGACATGCGATCGTGTAACCTCGGGTGTAAATGATGTTGGTGCCAGATACCAAAGATGAAAAACGGAATTTGGCAGGGAATGATCAAGGTTGATTGCGTAACTCTCGGACAATTTCTTGCGCCAGGTTTTTGCTCCACACTTGTTCAAAGGGACAAGAAACCCGATCACCTTCTCGCTGAAACCAACCGATCGCTTCTTCAAGTTGAGCAACCGAGTAGGTGTCATTGACCAGCATTTTGTTGAGCAGGCTTTCAATCACTAGCGCTTGAGCCTCATTCAAAACGAGCATGGGTGTTCTCCTATTGCAGTGGGTTATTTTTACTGAGGATGACCAAGGCTTTATCAATGTCGCGAACCTTAATTCCTCTAAGGGCAGTCAGGATGGATTTGATGAGGGCGACCTCATCGGGGGTAAGGGTAATCATGTCTAAGCTCTTTTGAAATTTGCCATAATGCCACAATGCCACATTAGAGGAGTTTCGTATAAGACAATGTGAAAGTTGCGATTTAATAGGATTCAGGATGAGTGCCAAGCGAAAACCAGAGTTTAGGGTCTTCACTGACGAAGATGTGGCTACTCTGGTTAAAACCCTGGCAGCCTTAAAAAATATGAGTATTTCTGAGTTATTTAATGAGGCTCTAGATCTGTGGTTGTCACAGCCTGAGCAGCAGACGTTGATAGAGAGACACAATTTAGACGAGATTGAAGAGCCTGACTAAGTGGTGGCTAGCGTTGCCATTACACTTATGGCAAACTTTGTTATTGGCAGTACTGGTGATGACCACTTCCCGAATTCATTCTGCGATCGCGCTTGCAGAAACTCCTCAACCCGTAACAGCCTGAGGTTCATTGGGGTTCCGCGATTTCAACTGTTTGAGAAGAGCTAGCTGAGTTGGATTTTAGGGGAATTAAGATGGGTTCTGGTGTGGGACGCTGTGGCATGGGCTGGATTTAGTAAAGGTGAACTAATGACACCCAGCTTCCTTGAATCGTATTCCTGAGTCAACCAGCACGACCGCGCAGGAATTTCAGATGATTCAAGTAAGATGAATTGTCCATTGCTTGGTGATGGCTAAACGAATCCAATTCCAGCCTAACTTGAGATAACTCATTCCACGATTCCAGTGAGTGTCCACTAAACGACGCTTGCCCGATGCCACCACCTGAGTCCCCTGTAAAACCAAAAACAGCATCGTCAAGGCAATCACACCACACAGTTGAGTCAGGGCAAACTTGTCTCGCAACCGGGAGGCTTCCAGGTGGAAGCCATTCGATTTTAGGTCCAAAAAAGATTCTTCCACTTGAAACCGCAATCGGTATTGGGCAAAAGTTTGCAGCGTGGTCGGTTCGTCACTGACAATCACCCAATCTTCATCACTCAACTTGTCATGAGCAAACGCCAAGTAAACGTTGGGGTAGGGGTTGGTTTTACCAATCGACACACGGGGGGTGAAGTAGGCTTGTCCTGTTTGCAGTTGCACCGATGAAACCTTGTGCCATTGACCCTGAAGTTGAAACTGGAACGAGCGTTTGATGCGGATGCGAAAATGCCAGTTCAAAGTCTCCCGTAAGTACTTCATCAACTTGCCATCGGCAAAACCTCGGTCTGCTAGCAACACAATGGCGACTCCATCAGGCATCAGTCGTGCCGCTTGCCGCAGCACCCGTTGAATAGTCCATAATCGTACCGTGCTGCTCGATTGTGCCACGACGCGCCAAGCAACCGGGATGGTTCTTCCCCGATACACCACCCCAACCCAGACGATACAGAAACAATTCCACACCACTGTTGTGTCCAGACTCAGATACAATCGCTCCGATTTCCACTCAGACAGTGCTTGGTGACCGAGAGTTTCATAGTGTGGCACTGGCTGATTGGTTGCGCCAACAACGCGTCCACTTTGTCCTGAGACTGCCCAAGAGTACAACGGTTGAGCCATTTCCCAAGGCTGGGTATACCCGGCTTGATGAGTTAGCTCAGTTTCCGGGCATCGCCGTGTATGAGGTGCAAGTGCAAGTCACTCAGCAACAGGGGTTTGGTCGCTTCAATTTGGTGACTCGATGGAAACGAGCCTATCGGGGTCATCAAGCCAACGAAGTTTGGGATCTACTCACCAACCTTGAGAGTCTTGAAGTGGCTTTGGAGTGTTACCCAAAAAGGTTCTCAATTGAACCCATGTTTCGAGATTTTAAGTCTGGCGGTTACCACCTCGAAGACACTCAACTGACAGGTCAGCGCTTCTTGGCGATCGTGCTGTTGATTGCCATTGCTTACACTCTGGCGACGGATAACGGTCAGCGGATTCGTCGTAAGCAAGTCCAGCATTATGTGGGTCGAGTCTCTGAACCCGGACGCACTCAAAAACGACACAGTGATTTCTGGATTGGTTTGTATGGTCAGTTATGGATTGATTCGTTCAATTGTTGGTCAACTTGGGCACAACAACTGATGCAGCTTAAGCCCCAAAAGCGGGTCTTTTTCTTGCGAGGATTAAGGGCTATGAACTTGCTCCAGTCTTCCTTCTAGCCTTGTTGTCACCTCGTGAGGATCACGAGTCAAACCTTCAGTCGCAATCACCTGTTTGTTCTGAGGCAGGCTGAAAGAAGGCTACACCTTTGACATTGAATACGAGCCGGCCGTCGCAATCACCTGTTTGTTCTGAGGCAGGCTGAAAGTTGTTGAGCGAGTAGCCTTTAACCACTATGTCCGGTCGCAATCACCTGTCCCAATTAGGGCAGGTTGAAAGGCGGTTGCAACGATTAGAAATCCTGCAACTCAAACTACGGTTAAAAAACTTTAAAGCGGGTTGAAAGAGAGCACCACGTTGACATCTTGGCGACATTAATTTGTCACTAGTATTTCTACGACATTAATCTGTCATGATGACTAGAATTTGGCACCGACGACACTAATATGGCACCGATGACATTTAATTAGTCACTGTACAACAACAAGTATGGACACAACTGGACTCGAACCAGTGACCCCCACGATGTCAACGTGGTGCTCTAACCAACTGAGCTATGCGTCCGTTACGGTACATGATTCTATCATAACGCGATGTGCAACTAAGTTCTTGCAAGGAAAGTCCCACTGGATAATGCTAGAAGTACAACTTATCTAGCTGGAGTGGGACTATGTTTACTACTGAAGAGTTTATCATCGCTGTTTTTTGCTGTGTAGATGACTTGCTCAAGGAGGTCACCCAAGGGCAGCCGATTCGAGAAAAAGGATTTGCTCCTGCTTTAGCAGACAGCGAAGTACTGACGATGGAAATTGTGGCAGAGTACCAAGGGATGGATGCAGACCAAGCGATTTGGCAATACTTTCGGCGGCACTGGCTGGGTCTGTTTCCCAAGTTGGGCAGTCGGTCTGCCTTTGTGCGGCAAGCCGCGAACTTGTGGCAATACAAAGAACGGCTTCAGCAACGTTTAGCCGCACAACTGGGTGCATTTGCCGATGCCGTTCACCGGATCGATGGCATTCCCATCCCTTTGTGCGGCTTCAGCCGTGCCCCGCGATGTCAAAGTTTCCAAGGGGAAGCCGCTTATGGCTACTGTGCGGCAAAGAAGCAGACCTACTATGGGTTTCATGGTCATTTACTCATCAGTTCCACCGGGGTGATTACTGGGTTTAGCCCCACTCCGGCTAATGGCAGTGAACGAGAGGCGCTCTGGGACATCGTGTGCACGGTTCGTGGTCTCCTGATTGGGGACAAAGGGTATCTCTCGCACTCCCTCCAGCATCAACTCCAAGCAGTCGGTATCCAGCTAGAAACGGCGTTGCGCTCAAATATGTACGATGAGCGAAACCCTGCTTGGGTGAAGTTACTGATGCGGGTGCGACGACTCATTGAAACGGTGATTGGGCAGCTTGTTGAACGATTCTCAATTGAAAAAGTTTGGGCGCGGGATGTGTGGCACTTGACCAGTCGGCTCAAAAGCTGTTAGCTCACACCGTCTGTCGATGGCTTAATCGTCACAGTCCCAACCCATTGCACTTCGAGCAGCTTGTCTCAGCCTAATTTTTAGTCGCCCATCGCGCATCATAGTAACTCAGCAAGATTTTACCCGAAGTCAGAATTACCTTATCCCCAGGGCGAACGCATCTTAATTCAAGCAAAATCTTGAGTAAGTAGTCTTAATCCCAGCCTGCTTGCAATCGTTTATTCCTGACCCCTAACTTAAGTGAGGTTTCTTGAGCGAGCAAGTTGAGGGCAATATGCCGAACAACTGCCAAATTCTCGGGTGCAAAGTCTTTACGAACACGACAAGTATCTTCCACAAAAGCAAGGTCTAATACCCAATGCAGGGCATTTTCCACCAACCAATGACTGCGAACAGCTTGAGATAATCGTGCGGCATCCCTGGTCAGGCTAGTGATGTAGTAGCGTGTTTCACGTTCAACTTTTCCTGGAAGACGACGCTCTGCCTGAATCATGCCAATGCTGGTGAACTTCTCCCATTTATCGGCATCGACCAAATACTCCCCCTGTCCCATCGTCCAACAGCGCCGAATCTCAACCCGTCCATGTCCTTTAGCGATAGTTTGGTCAAATGTATGCTCAATGTCAGCAAAGTTGCATGGTTGCATGACTGGGCATGCGCAAAAATTTGCTGCACATCGGCAAACAAATTGCCTTGATTGTCTTTGAGTGCCAGAACATAGTTCGCATCACGCTCGATAATTTTAGTCTGGACTAAAGGTGAAGAGAAAGGCAGTCAATGCGAGACACCAGCTGCCGCCCGGTAGTGGACTAGACCTGGGGAAATGAGAGAAACTAAAAAGGTCGTTTGCCTAAAAGTTTCTGACATGGTACTTGAACCCGTTCTTTGCCCCAGTTGTGGAAGTAGTGATGTCGTCAAGCATGGGCAATCGGGTGAGGGAAAGCAACGCTATAAATGTCGTAACTCCGAGTGTTCCCGTTGCACCTTTATTCGAGCGTATGCCTATCGAGGGTATCTGCCCCAAGTAAAGCAACAGATTGTGGACATGGCAATGAACGGCAGCGGCACTCGTGACACAGCGCGAGTCCTCAAAATTAGTCGCACCACCGTGACTGAAACGTTAAAAAAAAGATCGTCATCTCAAAGCAGTCAATGAGAAACGCTTAGCCCAACTTGAACCGACTCAAGCGATCGTTTGCCTGTGCCAGTGGCAGGATTTAGAGGTTGAGGCAGACGAAATGTGGAGTTTTGTAGGTTCAAAACCAACAACAACGGTGGTTGTGGCACGCGATAGACCATGACACGGGAGAAGTGTTAGCGTATGTACTTTCTAACCACCAAGATAGTGCATTTCTCCGACTCAAAGCGTTGTTAGAACCCTTTGGCATCATGCAGTTCTACACCGACAGTTGGGGAGCTTATGTTGGCGTAGCCTGCCGGAGGCATTACGACATGTCGATCCGGCTTTTCACACGGTTGGTAAACGTCATACTCAGACGTAGAGCTTCGCTCCGCCGAAGGCGTATGAGCGCAAGCATTTAACTTTGCGCACAAGGATTAAACGCTTAGCTCGCAAAACGATTTGTTTTTCTAAGTCGATCTGGTTGCATGATGTAGTCATTGGTTTGTTCATCAACCGCTACGAGTTTGGTTTAGAAGTCTGACTAGATCCACTGGTCTAGTCCACTACCCTAAAATTGACGGGCGCACTCAAACGCGCGCTTAAACGCCGCAGTGCGATTGAACCTGTGATTGGGCATAGCAAACAAGACCATGCTTTAGGGCGCAACTTTTTGCAGGGCACAATCGGCGACCGGATCAATGCCTTGCTCGTTGGCTGCGGCTTCAATTTGCGTAAACTATTTCGCTTCTTTTTGACTCATCCCCTGATTCCCTCTCAGGCGATCACTTAATCCCAGTTCTTCAGGGACGACTAGTTAGTCAAACCTGAAGAACTCCCTTGATTTTGGGGTACCCAACCATCAACTGGCATATCAGAAGAGTTCCAGCGGTCAATTTCGGTGGACTCGAATTTGAGTAGTTCCAGAAAATAGGGATTTGAGGGAGCCTCAAATTTAGTGATTTTCCCAGAATTTGCAAGGCTTTGCACAGTTTCTTGCGATTTCAAACCACTCTTTTTAGGCTAAAATTCTTGCCCTGAAAGGGTTCATTAGGTTTTTCAGGGACGACTAGTTATCACAGAAGGCAAAACCGCTTGCAAATTTTGGAATAGCGATGATTGGGGAGGGTATGAGCGAGTGCTGCCGCCTGAAATAGTGCACTACATTGGCAAGGATAGGACGCAACGACTTGAGCGCACCAATGGCATCGTCAGGCAGCAGACGGGGCGGTGGCACCGTAGACAGAACAAGTTCGGCAAGGTCTGGGAGCAAACCAAGGTGACGATAAGGTTAGTGGTGAGTTATTTCAATTGGATTTGGCGGCACGTCGATTCAAGACAACTGCCGCTCAACGAGCAGGGCTGACTGAGCGTCCTTGGGGTTGGCATGATCTCGCCACCTTTCCAACAATAATCTGATGCATTACCCTAGCGTTTTGCACCCTCCTCTACGTCTATTTGCTTCATATTTATTCTTTAAATTGATCTCGTAATTAGCAAATTCTCCTGACAGCAGAATCTCGAGCGTATCAACAGTCTGACTATCCATTAACTAACTTGTTGCGATCGCCATTTCCTATCCCTTATCTATGCTTTATTTGCCCATTCTCTCGCCCAATCAAGGGTTTCGTGGACTTGTTCCAGGGTTTTTGCTTCGGAATACAACCGCAAAACGGGTTCTGTGCCGCTGAAGCGAATTAATAGCCAGCGTCCGTCTTCCAATCGGAATTTGTAGCCATCGATCGCCAGGACATCCACTACTTTTTGTCCAGCGATTTCGGTGAGGGGTTGGCTTTCGAGTTGGTTCAGCAATCGTGCCCGTGCTTCCATACCAGACAAAGGCAGATCGATGCGATCGTAGCTGGCAAAGAAATCGGCGCGGGTTTGTAGATCACGATAAATATCGCTGAGGTCGGCGTTAAACTTGACGATCGCTTCTAGGACATACAGCGCCGACAGCAGGGCATCTCGTTCAGGAATGTGGTTGCCATAGCCGATGCCCCCAGACTCCTCGCCGCCAATCAGCACGGGGGTTTCTAACATGCGATCGGCAATATATTTGTAGCCAATCGGTGTTTCGTAGACGGATAAGTTATGTAATGCCGCCACTTTGGGCATTAGGTCTGAACCGCTGATGGTTTTGATGAATTCACCCGTAAAGCCGCGATGAACCACGAGATGCTCCATCAAGATAGGAATGAGAATTTGGGAACTGAGAAAGTTTCCTTGTCCATCGACTGCCGCAATCCGATCGCTGTCGCCATCAAATACTAGAGCCACTGCTAGCCCAGTTGGATGCTGTTGCCGATAGGCGTGAACTTGGTGAAACAGTTCCGCCATGTACTTGGGCAGTGGTTCCGGTGCGCCTCCGCCAAATAATGGATCGCGATCGCTGTTCACTTCTCGAATGGCAGTGCCCAACAGTTGTTCCAAGCCACCCGCTGCGGCACCGTGCATGACATCCGCAAACACCGTCAGTTCACCGGTTTCAATCGCCTCGCGAATCATGGCAATATCTACCTTCGTTCGCAGCCCTTCGCAGTAGCTTGTCCAAGGATTAAAAGTGGTCAGGCTACCAGGAGTGGCAGCGGGTGTGAAGCCGTCGGGCAACCGTGTTTCAATTTGCTGGGTGACTGCGGGTGAAACCGATCCGCCAAACGCTCCTTTGACTTTCAATCCAGAATATTTTCCAGGATTGTGGCTGGCGGTGATTACCAAGGCTCCGAGAGCATTCTGCTGTTTTGCCGCCCAGCTAAAGGCAGGAGTGGGCGCATAGCCATCGGATAGCAGCACGTCAAATCCAGCCTGTTGGACGGACTCTGCGACCGCTGCTGCAAATTCTTCTGACAAAAAACGGCGATCGTAGCCCACCACAATCGTGCGGCTGTTGTTGGTTTCGCCGCTATAGTTTTCGGCTAGGACTTGTGCCGCGATCGCTGCCACATAACACACCCGTTCAAACGTAAACTCTGCCGCAATCACACCCCGCCAACCATCTGTCCCAAACTTAATGCCGTCGATTAATGCCGCAGTCGGAGTGGATTGAGTCATAAACTAGGTTGCCTCATGCTTTTTTCACTAGGATTCCCTCACGAGTGTATTCGCAACTAGAGGGAATCATCCACCCCTAAACGATGAACTCATCAAATCCTTACCAGCTATCGCCTGATCCGCCACCGTCGCTGCTGCCTCCACCAAAGTCACTGCTGCTACTGGTATCCGAGTCAGATGCACTATAGCTGCTAGAACTGTAGCGACTGGAACTGTGGGAGGTGTCATCCAAATCCCACGAACTGTGGTCATTGTCTTCTCTGGGGCTGGTTTCTGGGGTGGAATTTCTAATCTCTTGAATAATCTTGTAAATAATGGAAAAGACCGAGAAAATGCCAATACTCACAGATAGACCTCCCGCAATCAACGGCAATAGATTCCAGGCTTGCGTCCAAGCGGATAGGGCTGACGTGGGTGGTGGATTGCCGCCAAGAGCCGTCGCGATCGCTCTCGTCCCTGCAACCGTACCCTCATCAAACTTGCCCTGTTTATATTGAGGGGTAACTGTTTGCGTCAAAATTATTTCTACTTGGGAACTGGGTAGCAACGTTGTTAGACCCGTGCCCGTTTCAATTTCGGTGCGGCGATCGCCCTTAGAGATCAAAAACAACACGCCATTGTTTTTACCCTGCTTACCAATCTTCCAGGTGTTAAATAGTTGTGTGGCAAATGCTTTTGAAGAGGCAGAAGGCTGAGTAGTGGGCACAGTCACCACAGCAATTTCACTACTGTTCTCTGCTTCCAGTTCCGTAATGATGCGATTGATTTGGGCTTCTGTTTGCGGCGTTAACAAATTTGCGGTATCCGCCACCCAACTGTTCATCCGTCTGGGATTGGGTATGTCTTGAACCGTGACTGCAATAGCTGAGGCAGATTGACTGAGAACAATCAGACTAACAATCCCTACTCCAATGTTTGGTTTAAGCATCTGCGGTTACGCTCTCAGGTTTGTAGAACTACTGCCGCCTTCAAGCAATCGATGTCCTTTTACGGATGGGAAATTGCTCGATTGACGCGATCGGGAATCGGTTCGACTTCGCCTGCCTTTTTGAAGGTGATTAGGCGTTCATAGCGCGTGTGGCCATCGTCATCTTTGCCCACACTGCGGCTAAACCAGATTGCTTCCCCAAATTTGTTTGTGGGCGATCGCCGGGTGAACTGCTGCCCATTCCATTCCACGATCGCGGCTCCAGACGGGTCAGACTGCACCACGCTGGCCCCAATCACCGCCCAGTCAAAACCGCGAAACTCTTCTAGCGTTTTTTGATAGTTGGGCGCTGACTGGTTCGTTGGGGCTAACCGTTCCAGCGATGCGGCGATGCGCTCCAACGCGACAGTTTGACGCTGTTGAACTTCTAACCACTGTTGCCATTGTTCTGGATTCATACCTGTATTCATTCACATCCCATCACATGATTGTCAAATAAGTATCGGTGGGACTAATGGGTAGTACTTTGAGCTTTTGGTTCTGCAAATCCAGTTCAATTCCTAAGGCTTCTAGGGGAATCACACCTAACAGCGCATTTCTGCCGCCAGGGAGTTCCAAGCATTCAAAGGTGCCTTCGCGATCACACAACGAAATTTTGGCATCCTGAAAAATCCGTGCCTTGCCAATCCCCATTGCGGTTGCCACATCCACTTCTTTTTGCAATTCCAGCCCCAGTTGCGCCACCACATCTTTTGGCAAGCACAAGGTTGTCGCTCCGGTGTCAATCAAAACGTCGTCGAGGGTAACGGAGCGAATTTGTTCTGGGGAAATTGCGCCATTCTTTGCTAAAACTTGGTCAGCACGGTTGGTAATCGTTAAGGTCGTCAGAATTCTTCCCATGTCTTGAGCCATACGGGTGGGCATAGGGTCTCCTAATTATGAGGGGACAATTGCTTTCATTATAGCTGCACTGGAGCGATCGCCCGTCTGATGGGAGTTTTGGGCAATCGGTGGTTTAGCAAAAGCACGGTTGCCGAATTTTTCTGTCTATGGATGGTCTCCGGTAGGATGGGAAGGGTTGATTGTGTGGAAAACCCAGAATGGCATGGATCGAGTTGAGTCTAGATACCACCGCTGAAGCCGTGGATTGGGTTTGCACATTGCTGGCGGAAGCTCAGGGTACCGAAGGTCTTGATATTGCTAACTATGACGCTAAGGACGATGCTGATTGGAGCTTTACGCTGCGGTTTTATCTGCCACACGATCGCCAAGCTCGATCTCGGGTGGAGGCGATCGCCCAACTCCTCTCGCCGCTTCATCGCACTGGGTTAACCACAGAATTAGAAACCGCGCTGGTAGAAACTAAATCGCCAGCCTCTCAAAATTCCCCGATTCACCGAATTGGGCAGCGATTTGTGGTGCTGGCAAATAATGCTGTTTATCAATCCAGTCCCAATGAAATTCTGTTGCGGCTGAAGCCAAGTCTCGCCTTTGGGAGTGGCTTGCATCCCGCGACGATTTTGAGTGTACGTTTGCTAGAGCGATACGTGATGGCTGGCATGAACGCGCTGGATTTGGGCTGTGGGTCAGGCATTTTGAGCGTGGCGATCGCGAAGCTAGGGGCGCAAGTGTTGGCGCTGGATAATGACGCGATCGCGGTGCAGGTGACCCAAGCAACCATTCAGGATAATCAAGTGGAGGCTCAAGTGATGGTAGAGTGCGCCAGTTTGGGCGACGGTAGTCATTTAGGACACTGGATGAATGGCACACTCACTCAGGAAGTTTCCACGGTTCAAGCCTCTGACCTGGATCTAATCGTGGCAAATATTCTCGGACGCATCCACATCACCCTTGCCGCCGAGTATCGCCATGCACTGCGCCCAAACGGACTTCTGATTACCGCTGGCTTCACCGCCGATCAAGAGCCTGAAGTGGTTGCAGCCCTGCAATCCGTGGGATTTGAGGTGCTGGAGTATGAGCGATTAGGAGACTGGGTCGCGATCGCCCATCAACTTAGTATGGCTGGTTGCCAGCATTCTTTGTCACCCTCCCCCGCTTAAAAGCGATCTGTCAGATAGAAGCCTGTGGAAGTATGACTGGGTTTAAGTTTTAGACGGTAGCTGTGGGATTATGCCGCTCAGTTTAGCTGAAACGGACAAACTCATGAGCGACTGGGTCAGTGAAGAAGCGAATCCGTAGGATTTTCAAGACTTGCGGCACTCAAAGCGATTGGCAAAAGGGGTGCGAGTGTTGAGCGAATATCCCAGGAGAGCGTACCAAAAGCAATAGCTCTCAAAAATGGACGATGCCGATTAAAGATGGAAGCCTGCTTTGAATCGGTTTGCCATCGCCTACGACGCTGACGCAGGGGCTCCTGCTTGGGGAGCCTATATTGGCGTAACCTGCCGGAGGCATTACGCCTCTAAGTCCATTTGGTTGCATGATGCTGTCATTGGTCTGTTCATCAACCGCTATGAATTTGGCTCAGACATCTAAGGTCGGTCTACAAGTTTAAAACACGATCGCCTCAATCAAAACCGCAATCGCGCTTTTACACCGAGAAGGGCGATCGCGCTTACTCCTGCTGACACTTAGTAACGCAGAGTTTTCGATCAGTAGATTAAAGCGGGGTAATAAACACATTCCCTACTTCATCGCGCACCGTCACTTTCACCATGCGAAGCGTCCCTTTCGTATCGATAACCTTACAATCAAAGGTTTCTCCAGTCTTCGCAGGTCGAATTTTGCCGCCACAATCTACAGTCACCTTGCCAATCGCTTTGCTCTCAGCGCTTTTTTGAATAAAGTCATTCAATTTAGAGAGTAGCAGCATTCCCTTAGTACCCCACCGAAATTTACTGGGATCACTGGTTGGCTCTACTTGGACGGTAAAAACACCCGCATCCGAATTAATTTGACAGTCAAACGTTTTTGGCACTGGGACAGCAATAGTTCCAGGTTGAGTGGGTGCTGCCAAATTAGCGGGACAGTCTACGGATTGAATGGTTAAGTTGCCAGCTTTGCTAACTAACCCCGATAAGTTAGTTTCCACAGCCTTAACGGATTCCGGCTTTTCTACTGTTGGAGACGGAGTTAAAGAGGGCGTTGGGCTAACACTCGGTAGCGTCTCAGTAGGGCTGGGATTAGGCACCAATCCCGTGGAAGTGGGATCGGGAGATTGGACGACTGGTGATTCTGTGGGCGCAGGGTTAGGCTGCTGGGCATTGCATCCCGTCAACGCGATCGCCCCTACTACGACCATCCATCCAAATCCTTGACTGAGTTGTCGCTTTGACCGTTGAATTAATGGGCGATCGCGCTGACTCATACAAACCCTCTCCTAAGCATCTCCACCGCTTTCTATTATGCAAGTGCAAAGCAGGTTAAGGGAGTTTATGTCTGGCTTAGCCTATCAATGAAAATCGTGTTTAAATACTTAGGTGTACTGAATCCATCAGTTAAAGTAGTGAACGACTTTTACTGGAAGAAATCGAATGGTATTGCCAAGCGCAATTATTACGCTACAGGAAATTACTCAAGAAAATCTTGAAGATATCCTCGATTTGAAAGTAACTGACGAACAAGAAAAATTCGTTGCCTCCAATGCCGAGTCTCTTGCTGAAGCCCATTTTTATCCAGAGGTTGCTTGGTTTCGAGCAATTTATGCCGACGAAACACCAGTCGGCTTTGTGATGCTGGAAGATGATCCGGTCAAGGCATCCTATTATCTTTGGCGGTTTATGATTGATGCTCGTTTTCAAAAGTGCGGATTTGGGCGACGCGCTTTGGAATTGTTGATCGAACACGTCAAAACGCGCCCCGGCGCAAAGGTTTTATTGACAAGCTGTTACCCTGGAGAGGAAAATCCTGGGACGTTTTATCAGAAGCAGGGCTTCGCATATACAGGTGAGAAAGAAGATGATGAAGCACTGATGATGCAGCGTGAACTTTAAGGTCGCCTTTCGATACCGCGATCCCATTCCACTAAAGGGGCAACAGCGACACATGAGCCGACACAATCCGCCATCCCTGGGGGAACTTCCGCCAAAACTGGCTTTGCCTGCCCGATCTCGCCACGCCCTTGATAGTGCGCCGAAATTCTAAGGTAATCGCTGCCGTGTCGTCGCCAAAGGGCACCACTGTCAAATGGGAAATTTCTCGCGCTAGATCTTGAGTGGGGCGATTTTGGCGAAACTGTCGGATTTCGTCAATTCCATACAGGTTTTCAGTAGCACCAAATCGCACCACATCCGGTGATTCCCAAAACAGCGCGTCCAAGGTTGCTAAGTCATTGGTGCAAAGGGCGGTTTCGTAGGTTTGGTAGAGTTGGGTCAGTTCAGCAATCAAGTCGGTAGAAAGATGGGTCATTGCAGATAAATTGCGTCTTGATCTAGTTCAAAAATATAGTGATAGTCGAATATGAGGGACTGAGAATGGCGAATGATCGAAAAGCCCATGTTCGTGGTGACATCCGTTGGGAAAGTGGCGATCGCCAACTCCACCAACTTTTTCTCAGACATAATCGGCTTCTTCACATAATAATCGCGCCGCGCGAAAAATAGATTTTCATCTTTAGGCACCACAATTTGATTAATCCGATGAGCGTGTTGAATCGGCTTAATGTAAGTCTGCAAAAACTCTTCCTGGTTCCGCTGCAAGCGATATAGCTTTTCCTGCTGATACCAACTCATCCGAAACATCATCTTAATCAACTCAAACCCCAAAATATACGAGAACACATTGTTGCGTTCCTCCGTACTCATCACCAACCGCAACGCCGACTCTAGATAAAGCTGCGGCTGAGTCCGCATATCTTGCGCCGAGTGAATATAGAATTGACGAATATAATGCCGTAACGAGTTGGTATCCAGGTCAGTTTTAACCTTAAATTCCTTTAAGTATTCTTTGACTTTTTGCTTGGTATCCCGGTCTTCCAGAACTTTAGACACTAAGCCATCGGCGGTATAGTCATCTAAAAATTTTGCTCGTGTTTCTGGCGCAGCAGCACCCATCAGATGGCACAACGACAACACATAGCGGCGCTGTGCCCAAGGCAAGCTCTCAGCCCATCGCCGCGCTTCTGGGGGAAGCTTCAGCAACAAATCTTCGGCAGAAGCAGGATTAGAAAGGGCGACCGGCGATTTAAATGATTCATTCATGGATACTGGAAGGGAGCGATCGCGGTATTGCATCTCCTTACTATTCAGTGTGCCCAACCTTTACATTTATCAACAACACCAGTCTTATTTTGTTCGATCAAATTTACGCGGAGTCAAATTATGCCTGGATCGATGGGTGACGATGCTCCACCTCAATCACCGTATGCACATTGCCCCGTGGATTATAATCGCCTTTAATTTTCACTTCCAGCGGATCACAGGCAGCCACAAAATCATCCAAGATTTGGTTAATCGATTCTTCGTGGGAAATATAGCGATCGCGGTAGCTGTTGATATACAGCTTAATCGCCTTTAGCTCCACCACCTTTTGATTCGGAACATAGGTCAGGTAAATCGTCGCAAAATCGGGATAGCCCGAAAAAGGACATTTGCAGGTGAATTCAGGCAACACAAGCTGAATTTCATAGCGTCTGCCAATGCGTGGATTTGGAAAGGTAATTAACTGTCCGGACTCAATCAACCGCTCTCCATACTTTGGTTCGGGAGCTTGGCTGAAAGATTGACTGGATAATTCAGACTCAGATGGGATCATCGACTCGGTAGAAAATTGACTCATGATTGTAATTCAGAAATAGGACTAGGAATCAGATTTTAAGGAAAGAGGAAAAGGAGAAAGTTAGAACTCAAAACTTAGAACTCTGCCCTCTCCTCTTCCCTTACAAGAAAAACGGTCACTTTTTGAGTTTGCGTTTATCGTGTGGGCAATCATTTTTTACTGTATCCACAAACACTGCTTTCCTATGACTTCTAACGTTAATACTAAACCGATGATGCAACTTGCTAAAACATCTGCGCCTGTCTCAAAACTAGGGGCGGCACGTAGTCCATCCGTCCCGATCTCGGTCTATCGAGAAGTCGCCAGTGAGTTGCAGTCTACTCAAACTTCTCTCAATTCTCTGAAAGGTCAAAACGAGGATCTGGTTCAAAGAAATCAGCAGTTGCGGCTGGAAATTGAGCGAGTGGTTCAGTCAGCCCTGTATCTTCGTCAGCTTGCAGATACTAATTTGCAGGTAGCCCCTTCAAACACAGACAATTTTTCAAGTCTAGTTGCCGAGACTTCATTAACGACAGAAACCCTGGCACAACCCGTTCAGTTGAATCAGCCATCTGCTGTAACCCCTGCCAAAAATGCCCTGAAACAGCTTACCGGAATTCCTGGAAAGTTGTTTACGGGACAGCCTAGTCAATCTCCTTCGACTACTCAAGCGGAAGCAAAAGAAATCGGTGCTTGGTGGCTGGTTTTGGTGATTTGCATGATTATTGTGACGGCGTTTGGCACCGGATTTTTGATTGTGCGCCCGTTATTGCCTTCCCGTTAGAGATTTTCATTTCCATGAATGCTTGAAATATCTTTAGTATCTAGCGATTAGGCAGGTATTTGGTAAAGTGTGCGATCGCCAGACGGCAGACTGTAGTTTTTGTTACAAAATACTCGCTCTAGACGGTGATAGAAAGTGACATGCTAAATAACAAAGCATCCCATAAAAATAAGGAGTGAAGGAGTTGAAAAAAGTCGAGGCTATTATTCGCCCGTTTAAGCTTGATGAAGTAAAAATTGCGCTTGTCAATGCAGGCATCGTCGGCATGACGGTTTCTGAAGTGAGAGGCTTTGGTCGCCAAAAGGGACAAACTGAGCGCTATCGCGGATCAGAGTATACGGTTGAGTTTTTGCAAAAGCTCAAGGTTGAAATTGTGGTTGAAGATGAGCAGGTTGACATGGTAATCGATAAGATTATTGTGGCGGCTCGGACGGGTGAGATCGGCGATGGCAAGATCTTTGTGACTCCAGTTGATCAAATTATTCGCATCCGCACGAGCGAAAAGAACCAAGAAGCCGTCTGAGCGGTTTCACTGAAGTTTCTTTCATGCGTTCGGTCAGAGGCTCTGTTGTTAAGAGTTGGATAAAGTCGCGCTAACTTCCTAAAACGGTAATGTTCTGTTCTAATTTTTTGATCGAGCGATGGCTCTCCAAATCCAAATAGGAGAGCCTTTTTCATTGCCTAAACTTTTGATTGTTTAAGCCCATTCTTCTTCCTGAGCGATCGCAGCTTGCTGCAAAGTCTCTTCAATCATCTGCCAGTTGATCTGATTCGCGGATTGATTAGTGATTAACTGCCCTTGCTGAAAATGTAAAACACGGGTACACCAAGCTTGAGCGAGATCAAATTGATGGGTCACCATTACAACAGTGGTTGCATAGCCGGATTGCTCCAAAACGGATAAAAATTGCTGACGCTGAGTAATATCCAAGGAGGCAGTCGGTTCATCCAGCAAAAGAATTTTAGGTTGAGCAATCAATGCACGGGCGATCGCCACCCATTGCCGTTGCCCAAGAGATAGCTGCTGTTCAGTGCGAGACAGCCACTCAGATGGAATTTGGAGGCGATCGCGCCATTCGCTGACTTGGGCTGTGATCGCGAGCGGCGAAACGCCCCGCAGTTGCAATGGGTAGGCTAATGCCTCTTGCACGGTCATCCCCAGCAGTTTAGATTCTTGGGGTAGCAAGAGAATTTGTTGTCGCAGGGAAACGGGTGAAATTTGAGTGTAAGGGCGATCGTTGAAATAAAGCGATCCCTGAGTCGGAGAAATCAGGCGGTTCAGCAGTCGCAATAGAGTTGTTTTGCCTGCTCCAGCGGCACCCACAATGGCAATGTGATCGCCTTGAGCCACCTCAAACGACACATCCCGCAGCGAGTAGTAAGCAGGCAGATTGGATTGATCCCTGCGCCCTAATTTGGCAGATTTGAACAGTTGCGGGGCGAAACTCACCCGGTCTACGCGAATTTGGGCAGGTTGAGCAGAGGAAATCATGCCGTGAGCGACAAAGCGGTCCAAATTGTCCAACTATCGACCAGCAGCAATAGCACCGTCAACCCTAACAACGTCAAATACATCCATGGTTGCGACAATGGGCGCACATCACTCGTGTCAATGCCCGTTTTTTCCTGCACCACGCGCACTAGACGCGAGAAGCCTGCAACTCGCATGGGCAGCAGGTATGCCTGCCCAGTTTGACTCAAGAAGTAATATACAATTCCCCCTTGCCCGGTAGACCGAGGTTTTAGGGCTTTTACCTCCGCCCACGGCAGCACCCACCCTTTCCGCACAAATCGCGGCATCCAGGCTGGATAGGTCACCTGAATCTCAGTTTCAGCTACCACAACCCGCTCTGACAACGCTCCATACAGCGCGATAAAGCCTAAGCCAATGCCCAACCACAGCCATGTAGGGGAAACGGCAACTCCGTCTGTCTGCGGCAATAAAGGTAAAGGCGCTGTCAAAGCCACATATAACCCCAGTAACGTTATGCGAATTAACGGCGAGAGCCAAAACGTTGCCGGAAAAGTGTCTGGCAATGAACTAGATTGAGTCTCTTGTGATGTCTGAGCCGATTTCACTATCCTGCTTACTCCATTCCAATTCCTTACAACCTACACCCAAATCTATGCTTCAGGGCAGATACTTCTGCACCACTGTCCAGCCTGTGACTGACACGCCGATAAACCCTGCTAACAAGACTGCATTAATGCCAACGTGCAATTGCCTCGCCCATAAGCGCTCGGTGCTAATTTGCACGGCACTCCAGGCAGATAGAAACACGAGATAGACGACGGCTAACCCCGATATGAGATGCACGGAATGCCCTAGGCTGCCATATTCGCCTAAAGTGCCAACAATGCCGATCGCCAGTAGCACCAGTACTAAAAGGGCTAAAGTTAACCCCAGCAAAAAATGTACTGGACGTAACCAGTCTGGGCGGATCTGCTCATTTTGTCTCAGCGATCGCATCCACAGCCCAGAAACTCCCAGCAGGAAATAAGCAAGCCAAGACAAACCCATGGACCATGCTGCAATTCGCCAAAGCCAGATAAAAGAAGGTAGATTCACGAGTTGATTAGGATTAGAAGATTTACCGATGAGTTCACTTTAACGAATCGCTGCTTGCTTCAATCGATAGCTCAAAAAAGAGAAAGCTGATCGGGTAGATCAGGTGAAGCCGCGATCGCGTCGATTGCAGGTCCCGATGCCAGTTTATGAGCATGGCGGGTTGTTTCGGGTAAGCGATATTTAGTGGTGCAACGCATGACGTAGGCGATCGCAGTGTCCAAGCTAATCCGATGCCCCGGAGATATATAAACAGGCTTAGTGCCAACCCGTGTTCGTAAGGCAACGCCAATTGTTTCACCTTTGTGGAGCAGCGGTTGATAGCTGCCTTTTTCATCTGCTAAATCTGCATGTTTGCCCACTAATAAAGATTTGGCAACGCCAATTGTGGGCAAATTGATGATTAATCCTAAATGGCATGCAATCCCCAAACGACGCGGATGAGCCGTCCCCTGACCATCACACAGAATCAGGTCGGGTAGAGTCGTTAGCTTTGCCAGCGCATCTACCACCGCCGGAATTTCGCGAAAAGAAAGCAAACCTGGAATATACGGAAAAGTTGTGGGGCGACGGGCGATCGCGCGATCGCACACCTGCAAATCATCTAGATTCAATACGGCAACAGCGGCACGGGTAATGGTTCCCTCCGCTTCAAAGCCCACATCTACCCCTGCCACATAGCGCACTTCACCGAGTTGATCGGTCACAATCACTTGGCTACGAAGTTTTTGCTGAAGCGCGATCGCTTGCTCTGGGGAGAATGACCAATCTAGTAAAGTGATATTCATCCACTTCTAAGCTGAGTGAACAAAAATCGAGCGCATCAGTGCCAACGCTGCTAGAACAAGCGCTGCACCAATCCAGTTAATTTTAGCCAAATTTCGATTTTTAGGTTGTAACCAAGCTTTGAGCAACCATGCTACAAAAGGCATCACCAGCCAGGTCAACAAGCAGCAAGAAAGAAAATTGCTCAACAACATGACATCCGCAAATGCCCAGGAATTTGTCCACTGCAAGGAAGATTGCAACAGATTCAACAGCATAACCGTGGGATAAAGTCCTAGCAGGGTTGCCAAAATTTGCTTCCAGGCAGAAGGGTTTGTCTCTTGCTTGACAAACCACCGTTCTAGCCCTGTTTGGAAGTGAGTAATCTTAGAGCTTAGAAAAACTTGCTTACCAATTTCAACGAGATTGTAGCGTATATCTGATTCGAGCCAGCTAGTCAGGCTATCAGACGAGTCGAAGTGAACAATGATGTACCACTTCCCGCCCTGCTCTACCGGAGGACAAACCGTTGTTCCTAAATAGCCATCAAACTGACTAGCCGCCTGAGTAATTCTATGTTGCCATTGCTTGAACTTTTCTTCTTTCTGTTGAGACACTTCATGTTCAATGACGTAGCTAGCAGTATCGTGTTTGTAAAGCTGTTTCTTAACCATGCTGTATTTGCAGAATGTAGAGCGCTGGCATGTGGACAACTGTTTATACCAGAGTACTGCTCATAGAAAAAGCTCAGGGTGTTTATTCCTGAGCTTTTCCATTAATTAACTTCGCCTTCGAGAAAAAGAGAAAATCTAGTAACCTCTTTAACTTGATAGCCTCATTGCCGTTCTAGTCTATAAGAACTAGTAGCTACGAGAGAAGCTGTTGCTGCGACGACCGCCGCCACCGCCGCCGAAAGAGCCGCCTCTATCTTCACGGGGTTTTGCTTTGTTAACTTTCAGGTCCCGACCCATCCATTCTGCACCGTCTAGTGCATCAATGGCGGCTTGCTCTTCAGCATCAGTACCCATTTCAACGAAACCGAAGCCACGCATCCGACCAGTTTCCCGATCAGTAGGTAGCTGAACGCGCTTAACTGAACCGTATTCTGCAAATACAGCAGTCAAGTCAGCCTCAGAAACGTCGTAAGATAAATTGCCTACGTAAATTGACATATTGTCTCCAAAATCGAAAAGGTTGCAGAGAGTGAGATTTCGGAGAGAAGCCTGTCAATACAAAACGGAAAAACTCGTCAATATTAGACACAAACACTACAGCCGATCTTATTCTCATCCATACTTTAACACCTTGATTATAATCGTTCTACTGAAAAGTTGCTAGAGCATCGTAAAGATATATGACAAGGTTGATGGTTTCAGCGCTTCTCTAGATGCCGTCTTAGGGTAGACGGCATTTGTTTGGGTTTCTCATAAGATGGAATATCTTCCGATTTGATGACATTTTTGGAATCCTGCTAGCGTAATGACTAATCAAACCGAAACCGATAATTGGAAACAGCTTCAAGAGACGATCGCGTCAGCCGCCAGCAACATAGAAAACGCGATCGCCTCTCCTCTACACGATATGGTTGAGCAGGGAACGGAAACTATTGGGAACATCGTCACCCCGATCGCAGAAAACCCTCTCGTAAAGTATGCGACTAAATTGCCAGGGGTTAGTTGGCTGATGGCAGCTTTAGGTCAGGTAAACGCAGAAATGGTCGCACAAGACGTGATGGATCTGCAACAGAAATATCCTCTAGACACGCCTGAGCAGTTGGCGCAGCGGGTTGTTGCGGATAGTGCATTTAGAGCCGCCAGAATTGGATTGATCACCAATATTCTGCCGCCGTTTGCCATAATGCTTCTCGCGCTCGATATTGCGGCTGTGACTGCTCTTCAAGCAAAAATGGTATATCGGATTGCAGCCATTTATGGTTTTTCGCTCAGTGACCCTGCCCGCCGGGGAGAAGTTTTAGCGTTGTGGGGGCTTTCTATGGGCGGTTCAAGCGTGCTCAAAGCAGGACTCAGTGTGGTTGAAGTGATTCCTCTATTAGGAGCAGCAGTCGGGATCGCCAGCAATGCCGCACTGCTCCAATCACTCGGCTATGTTGCGATTCAGTTCTACGAAAAAAAGCAAGCGTCAATGCATGAGTTTCCACACCTTGGAAATGATCAACAACTCAATTAGATTTTCTATCTGTGTTGACTGCTAAAAAGCGATGGATGATGAATCAGATAGTACTTGCGATCGCTCAAAGACTAATCGATAAAGTCAATCGAGCGATCGCTCCTAAATCTTCAGAAATCAACCCGCTACTTCTGCCACCCCAATCGGGCAAGAAACTTTCGTGCCGCCTAGCCCGCAATATCCACCGGGATTTTTGGCAAGATACTGCTGGTGATACTCTTCTGCATAGTAAAACGGAGGCGCATCCAAGATTTCGGTTGTAATGTCCCCGTAACCTGCCTGACTTAACATCGGTTGGTAGGCTTTTCGGGTTGTTTCTGCTAGCTGGCGCTGCTCATCTGAATAGGTGTAGATACCAGAGCGGTATTGTGTTCCAGCATCATTTCCCTGGCGCATCCCTTGAGTGGGGTTGTGGCTCTCCCAAAACACCTTTAACAGTTGCTCATAGGAAATAACTTTGGGGTCGTAAACCACCAGAACCACTTCGTTATGCCCCGTCATCCCACTACACACTTCATTGTAGGTGGGATTGGGCGTAATTCCAGCGGCATAACCCACTGACGTGCTAAAAACACCGGGCTGCTGCCAAAATTTGCGCTCGGCTCCCCAAAAACAACCCATGCCAAATACGGCAGTCTCCAGCCCATCAGGAAAAGGCGGCTTGAGCGGATTGCCGTTGACAAAATGACGATTCTTGAGGGGCATTTCCTCAGTGCGACCCGATAATGCTTCTGTCGCAGTCGGCAGGCTCAGCTTCTTGCCAAATCCAAAAAGTCCCATTGGTTTTAACTCTCAACTTCGGAATTCTATCTTTACTCTAGTTTACAATCCTGAGAAGCTGCTGAGCAGATGGGGCAAAAGTTTTGAGTTTATAACGATACTTTTGAGTTTATAAACGATCGCCCAGCTTGCTCTTATCCTTGAGACTCTGCATAACACAACCTCACTGCCGTTTCTGCTAGACTATGGCGAGATCGTGCCCCATCGACTTCAATCTTGGAACGCTTGGCTGTCTCGCTGGCAATGGTCTACAATCGCCAGTCTTGTTCCTGAAGAGTCGCGGCTGCGACTACTGGATGAGTCTGCGATCGCATCCATGCTGCGAATTGTCTATGCTCATATTTAGGCAACGTATCGATATGTGCCGCAGCCTTACCCCAACCGGATCACGCTGTTTAAAGCGGCTGAACAACCTGATTCAGGTAAACACGATCCTACTTGGGTTGGGATGCACTGGCTCAAGATCTTCAGCTTCATCAAGTCCCAGGGAATCATTTATCCCTACTGAAGCAACCCCATGTTCAAACTCTAGCGGAACGACTGCGGCAAAATTTATCCTAAAACACTGTTTATTCTAAAGGAGATTATTCTAACCTCAGAGAGTTACTCTCGTGGCGATCTCTGCTTTATTCTCAGTGCATTCGTTTAGAGTGAAATGGCTATGTTCATGCCTCTGGATTTTCTGTCGCGCTTGCTCTTAAGCCTACTAGCGATCGCTTTGTTGGGTGGCGGCGGTTACATTCTCTATCAATGGTATGAAGGCAACCTGATTGATACCCGTTGGTTGATTTTCAGTGCCGCCATATTGGTTTGGTCATTTTTGGGCTTTATACCTATCTTGTTGTTTCATCGCCCAGGGGAGGATGAACCTAAACCAACCCATAGTGATCGCGTTCAACGGTTGCTCCGACCCGATGGCAGCGAGATCCAGGTCGAATTCTACGGACGCGATCACGCTCCAACCTTGATATTGACCCACGGCTGGGGAGACCCGATAGCACCACTTGGTATTATGCCAAAAAGCAACTCACGGATCAGTTTCGCGTGATCGTGTGGGATCTGCCAGGTTTAGGCAAATCCAAAAAGCCAGAGAATAGAGATTACTCTCTAGAGAAATTTGCTCGCGATCTAGAAGCTGTATTGATGTTGGCAGGCGATCAGCCTGTCATTCTAGTCGGGCACAGCATCGGAGCAATGATCCTGCTGACCTTCTGTCGATTGTTTCCAGAACATTTGGGACAACGAGTGGCTGGCTTAGTCTTGGTTGATGGAACTTATACAAATCCGCTTAAAACCTCTATTTTCAATAAACTGTTGCTGGCATTGCAAAAACCTTTACTAGAACCATTGCTTCACTTAGCGATTGCGTTTTCTCCCGTGCTACGGCTTACCAGTTGGTTGAATTATTTAAACGGTTCAGTACTATTAACAACTGAAATTTCTGGATTCACGGGCAAAGAAACGCGGGGACAACTCAATTTCTCTGCTCTCGTTGGAATTAAAGCATCTCCAGGCATACTGGCGCGAGGAGTGCTGGCAATGTTTAAGTTTGATGAAACAGCAACCCTACCTCAAATCTCCGTTCCCACGCTGGTGGTGGTCGGCAAGTCTGATATTGCCACCCGCCCGTTTGCCAGCGAGCGCATGAGTGCAGAAATCCCCCAAGCAGAACTGAAAATCTTAGCGCCAGGAGGACACATGGTATTAATGGAGCGCAATCAACAATTCGCAGAAGTCATTCGGGCATTTAGCAATTCTTGCAAAATTCATACCCCTCTTTGAAAGATTAGAAATTGCAACATTAACCTAAACAATTAATGCGAAAAAGTATATCTTCTTAGGAAGTCATCATAATAAAGAAGCAAGGCGATCGTACAACACAGAAAGCGCGATCGCTAACTATAGCAGGCTAGATCATCCACTTCACCTAACTTCACTGGAGGCGATCATGAGTATGCCAAAATTACTTGATAACATTATCCAATATTTCTCTGCTGCAATCTCTCGCATTTTTGGTCCTGACGACAATTCCTATCCAGAAACAGGCGTTCAGCCATTTGATGGAGAGTCCAACAAAAAATCACACCCATCGGACTAGAGTGCTGCAAAAAATTGGGCAAGCTTTTTTAAAGTCTCAAACTTATTCGGAAGACCCAATCAGTTTGAGTTAATGCTTGCTCAATCTGAGTCAATGCTTCTATAAAGGATACAGATTAATTGGGCTGCAATAAGCGCGATGCTGCGTTGATATGAATTACATCCCAACTTCATATGAGGGCGCTAAATTAAAAAAGTCACCTTGAATATGGTCTAGGACTAAAACCCCATGAACTCCTCTTTAAAGCTGCCGTTGTCGTTAGTCGCATTCGCCGCGATCGCGGCTAGCACTGGATGTACCAACTCTCTGGTTGGGAATAGCGGGATTGAACAATCTGCCTCCGCCGAACCTAAGCAGGTTGTGCAAACTGAAGCACCCCGCTCCATTAATCCGATCAATTCCAATGAACTCGACTACGTAGCCGATATTGTGGCGCAAGTGGGTCCTGCTGTCGTTCGGATCGATTCCAGTCGTGCAGTTGAACAACCCCTGAATAACCCAGATTTTGGCTCACTGTTTGGTCAAGGGCGACAGGAGCAACCCCAACGAGTGCAACGGGGCACAGGGTCGGGCTTTATCACGTCAGCAGATGGACGCATTTTCACGAATGCCCATGTGGTGGCGGGTGCAGACACGGTCAGCGTTGTTTTGAAAGATGGGCGACGGTTTAAAGGCGAAGTGGTTGGCTCAGATGAAACGACTGATGTAGCGGTGATTAAAATCGATGCTTCTGGGTTGCCCACTGTAAAATTAGGCAACTCTGATCGCCTACTGCCAGGGCAAGCCGCCATTGCGATCGGTAATCCTCTTGGGCTTGACAACACCGTTACTCAAGGCATCATTAGCGCCACTGGGCGATCGGGCGCAGACTTCGGTGGGTCTTCCCGCGTTAACTTTATTCAAACTGACACCGCCATCAATCCTGGCAACTCTGGCGGACCGTTGATTAACTCCAGCGGTGAAGTGGTAGGGATGAATACGGCAATCATTCAAGGCGCATCGGGGATCGGCTTTGCGGTTCCTATTGCGACTGCTCAACGGGTTGCAGACCAACTGGTTGCAACGGGCAAAGTGGATCATCCCTACCTAGGGATTCAAATGGCAGAACTGAGTCCCGAACTGCGGGAGCAAATTAATCGCCGTGAGGGGGCGGTGCAGGTTGACCAAGACCAAGGCGTGATTGTGTTGGCGGTGCAGCCTAATTCGCCAGCGGCAGAGGGTGGCTTAAAAGCGGGTGATGTGATTGAAACGCTTAATGGCACTGCTGTCCAAGCATCTAAGCAAGTGCAGCAGCAAGTTGAATCAGCCCAAATTGGTAACCCGCTCCAAATGACAGTGAAGCGGAATGGGCAATCGGTTAACTTGACCGTAAAACCTGCTCCTATGCCTAAGCAAAATGGCTAATTGTCGGTGCGTTCGACTGCACTGAATGCACCGCCTAACAATGAACTTCACAGGGGCGATCGCGTGGAAATTTCGCTGAATCAACTGTTGGCAAAGGCAGTGGCGATCGCGGCGATCGCTCATCAAAATCAGCTAGATAAGGCACACGCCCCTTATATCTTGCATCCCATTCGGTTGATGATGCGGGGACAAACCATTGAGGAACAAATTGTTGCGGTCCTCCATGACGTGGTGGAAGACTCTGATTGGACGCTTGATCAGCTTGCCGCTGAGGGCTTTCCACCCGACATTATCATGGCGCTGGATTGCCTGACCCGTCGCCCCGCAGAAACCTATGACCAATTCCTTGATCGCGTTTTGACCAATCCCCTCGCCACCCGCGTCAAACGCTATGACCTAGAAGACAATATGACGCTGACCCGGTTAAAAAATGTATCTGATAAAGACCTGCAACGGCTCCAGCGCTACCACAAAGCACATCAGCAGGTCATCCACCAGATCCAAAAATGGCAAGAGACAGGGTATTAGGCAGAATCATCCATCTTCAAGATAAAAACAACCGAGACGACACCAGCGGATAATTCTGACGGAACAACGACGCTACAAATTCCGATGGATAAAACTCTTGAGAACCATGGCGCTGGATGAAATTGCTCAATCCTAACTCACAGTTGCCAAGCATCTCGCAATTGCCAGCTTTCATCTCAAAGATTGGTGCAGTTGCTTCTTTTGATGTATTTCTCCTTTCTAGTTGAACCATAGAGACACCGCCGCAGTCCAACTAGTTGATCAAATTACTCAATTGGAGGAAGATTGTGAATCCGAAACTCCTCATGTGCCTCTTTTTAGGGATCAAGTCCGCATTCTTGTTCCCGATGGTTTCTCAAGCGGCAGTCAGTGCATCACCTTCTAACCAACCCAATCGTCAATCAGCGATCGAGATGGATGTAGTCAATCTGAGCCAAAGCGCCTCACAGCCGGTGCTGATCGCAGACAGAAATGACAACAGACGGAACAATGACAATAGGCGGAACAACGACAACGGGCGAAATAACGACAATGGACGGCGCGTAGTTCCGATTCGGGTGCAGCAACCCATCCGCTATCGGACTCCGATTCGGGTGCAGCAACCCATCCGCTATCGGACTCCGATTCGGGTGCAACAACCTTTCCCTGTAGTTCGCCCTATCTATGGAGTCCCACAAATTCCAGTGCGCTACCCAAACCGCAATAATGATGCAGGTGGAGTCCGTGTTCGGATTGGCTTCTAGTGCATCTCAGCGGCATTCTTGATGGGTGATGGGTGCATAAGAAGTAATGGGTGCATAGGTAGTGGGTGAATGGGTGGGGTGGATAGGTGGATGGGTGCATAGATAATCCACCCTATTGACTCCCCCACTCTCCCCTCTTCCACTTCAGTGAAAGACCTACTCAGAGTCAAATTTGAAAATCCACCCTATTGACTCCCCACTCTCCCCTCTTCCACTCCTCCAACTCCCCAATCGGGCAAAGCTTGATGGTTTTTCACAATTGTTATGAAGTAGTTGGACACAATTAGATACACCCCCTGTAGTCCCCCTTGGCAAGGGGGACGGCGACAGCCGGGGGTTGGTATGGAGTAATTTTTTATGCCCAGGTACTTTTTTATGCCCAGGTACTTATGAAAGCGCTCAAAGAGATTCTTGCCCCTTATCCGGTTGATCAGTTTTTGAGCCAGGATTGGACGCAGCAGGCTGTTTACATCCCAGATGAAAGGGGGCAAAAATTTCAGTCGATGTTTACCTGGAATGATTTAAATCATCTGCTGAACTTTCATCGGCTTGAAGATTCCACCGTGCACTTTTCCCTGGATGGAAAATCCCTTCTTGGATGCGATCGCACGACTTTGCACGATCGCATCCAGGAAGGTGCCACGCTGACTATTAACGGGATTGATGAGTTGGTGCCAGCAGTCTCTGCTATGACTACTGCCCTCCGTCTCGAAACAGGGCATCAGGCACAGGTCAATTTATACTGTTCTCCCGCCCAGCAACAGGGGTTTGACAATCATTACGACACCCATGACGTGTTGGTTTTGCAAATTGATGGCGAAAAGGATTGGTTTGTTTTCCAAGAAACGGTGCCCTCTCCCCTCACCTTTCCACCGGATCAATTGCCGCCCGAAGCCCCACCCTATCTGCAATGCACCCTCAAACCAGGAGATGTGCTGTATGTTCCACGCGGACACTGGCACTATGCGATCGCGGGCGATCGACCCTCCTTACATCTCACCCTGGGCATCCATTGCCAGACGGGTATTGACTGGCTGCTCTGGGTTGTGGGTGAACTGCAAAACCAACCTGCATGGCGACAAAATTTGCCCTTTGTGAGCAATGGTCAACCCCAGAGCCTGGAGCAAGCTTTAGCAACCCTCAGTCACCATCTACAGGACTGCCTGCAAAAACCTGATTTGAGGCAACGCTATCAGGCACATTTGGCACACCAGGTGCAACCGATCGCGCCTTTCTCGCTGCCTGCCCAATTGGGGGTTGATATTTTCCATCAAGGGCTAGAAACACGTTTTGTCCGCCCACCATTTTTACAGATGCAGTTGACCCAATTGGGCAATCAACGCCATCAAATTGCGATCGGCACTAAGCAAATTACCCTCAAAGGGTTGCCGGATGCGTTGCTGCCCAAGTTGTTTGAGCCAGATGGCTTCAGCATTTTGGAAATGGCAGATTGGGCACCGGATCTAGACCTAGAGGCAGATGTGGTGCCACTCTTGACGCGCTTAGTAACAGAAGGGGTGTTGTTAGTAGACGAGGCAGCAGTGTCGCTTAATCCGGGCGTTCCAGAGTAGCATCAACCGTCTCGACCAACCATGCGCCGAAGTGACTGAGAAACATCAAAAGCCCCTCGCGGTTATCAGAGGGTTGAACGGCTAACTCTAATGCTTTTCGCATCAGCGGTTCTTGGGCTGGAAAATAGCGGGCAAAGCTTTCGTAGCAGGGGTAAAGATCGCGGGTAAAGGTGCCTTCAGTTGCCATTACCAGTTCAAACCCAGTCCGTACCATCCGTCGGGCAATCCAACCGCACTGGGCTTTGATGTGCGCGTCATCGTGAGGATAATTGGCAGATACCTGGCGCAAAAAAGTCTGCGTGTCAGCCAGATCATCAGCCAAATCAAAGGCATGACTGATCAGTGCCGCTCCAGGCTTAAATCGGGGTAAGTGCGATCGCACATCTTCCCCATAAATACACAATCCTTGGGTCTGGAGGGTCGCTTGCCACTGCGATGTGGGTGCTTGGATTTCTAACGCCGAAACGAGGGCTGTTTCAACCTTGAGACAAAAGGGATAACGTTGCGTCAGGGACGTTCGCAGCGGTTTGAGTGAAGCCTCCAGATGATCGGGTTCAAACTCACCCAGAAGCAGGGCGATACTATCCAGGTCTGATACCGCTGGAATCGCTAGTCCTCGCGGCACGGAGCCACGCAGATAAAGGCTGTGAAGGCGATCGCCGAATTGTTGCACATAGGCATCGCGCAGATCACAGACTAAATTGAGCCAGGGTGGTTGAATCTGTTCCCAACTGCATTCATTGATCAGATAGCCCTCGGCATCGGTAGCCATCCAGCGACCCAGTTTGCGAATTGGATTCATCGCCGTTCATTCCATACAAATTGTTTGCGGCTGAGAGAGTTGAATTGTCTGAATCATAATCACTAGAGATTCAAGTCCCTAAGGGATCTGGGTATGGAAGATAAACAAAAGGACAGGCAGTTACGATCTACCTGTCCTTGTTTAATCCAGTTTTTCTGGAGAGTTACTCAGGCGCGATCGCGGGATTTGTCGCACTACTTGAGTCACTACTGGTAACTGCTGCCTCTAGTGCTGTAGGCTCTAGCTCAGCAGAGGACGACTCCACCGTATCCGCAGGAATTTCCCGTAGTCCGGTCATGCCCGGAAAGACACGGCTGGGCAATCCGACCACTTGATACGCTGCAACGACCTTGCCTTTTTTCTTCAGCTTGCGCCCCCGAACTTCGGTGCGATCAACTAGAAGAATGCGATCGCCCCGCCGCTCCACTACCACCTCAGTCGTTCCTTTTTGCTGGTAGATATAGTAAGACGTATTGCGACCATAGTTCCGAGCATCACCCTCATCGTCGTCATTCTCGCCCCTCGTCACTGTCAATAAGTTGCGATAGCCAGGGAAAATCGTGATCGATGAGCTATTGAAGACCGTTGTCGAAAAAACAGTGGTACTAGAGCTTGTAGACGTAGACGTAGAGGTAGACGTTGTACTGCTGCTGGAAGGCGTAATCACCGCTGCCCCTGCGGTTGTGGTCACGCCAACGACTGGAATGACTACAAAGCGAGTGAAGTTGATATTGTCGCGGCGATCGCTCACCGTAAAGAACGTATCCCCACCACTCTTACCCTCAAAACTGCGGTTTCCCTGCTCAAATTTGAAATCCGTATCTCGCCGAGAAGTGCCTGCGTAAGTAATCGAATTTCCACCTGTAAACGCGACAAACCCCGGTCCTTCTCCTTTTATTCGGTAATCGACCTGACCCGTCACCGTATTCAAGTTCAAACTATCTTTCTTGATATCAAACGGTCCAGTCAAGGAGATATCTAAGGTTCCAGATCCCTCAATCTTAAACTCTGAACTACCCGGAGTACCCGCACTTTGAATTTTGAAATCCGTCACCGCCCCAGTAAAATCTAAAACCCTGCGACCCGTTGCAGGATCAGTTCCATAAGCCGCATCTTCCACCAGGGCATTTTTCCCTTCAAAGTCAAACTTAATCCGTCGTCCTAGAAACACAGGCACCAGAGTCACTTCCGTCGCTGCAGGACGCAATTGCAGATCGGAAGGTAGCCCAATAAAATCACCCGTTAAATTAGCGGCAAAGGGACCGACTTCCAACAATCCAGTCTTGGAATTATAAGTCCCGCTGGAAGCATCCGCTAACTGAACGCTGACTCCAGGAATGAAAACGAGCGGAGCCGTGCCCGTTTGATTCGGACTAATCAAAGAACCCGTTCCAAAGGAATTGGGCGTAAAAGCAGTCAGGGTAAAATTGAGTGCCGTAGGAATATTTTGGAAGAAAACTGGGCTACCCACTCTGGAAAAGGCAACGCCTGATAACGCCCCTTCTAGACGACCCTGATCACCGCTATCAGGACGACTATTGCCGTTGGTATCAGTAAATCGGCTAGCGTTTGGGATGAAGCGAGAAGTTGTCGTGGTGCCATTTGGGGTGACAATTTGCAAGGTTTGAACCACTGTATCAAATAGCACGGGCGAACCTGTACGATTCAGGGTGTTTGCATTTCCGGAATTCAATTGGGTGAAAAAGGCGGCATCCCCACTGACCTGTCCGCCCGTAATCGGAATATCAGCATGGGCAGATGCTGCAACTGCAAGACTTCCAGCCACGATGCCCACACAGGTGGCGAATCGAGTGAATTGAATCATCACGACAAATTTCCTTTTAAATCAATTGGCGAATGAATAGTAATTAAACCGGCACCCATCGCAACAGGAACAAACTGGATCATGAAGTACAGGTAGTTAAGAGTACCCGTAGTTGTTTTAGAACTATCCGTTCCGGAAAAAGTTCCCCAACTTAAAATGTAAATGTGGTTCGTAAAACCCCGACAGTAATTGTGTCGTTGTTGGGATTATTGTTCGGGTTAAAAATGATCAGTACGCCCGGTGTGACGCTGATGTTATCATTCACCCGATACCGGTAAAAAGCTTCTACGTGAGTGGTTCTTCCCGGTTGGTCGCCCGGTCCTGCGGCAAACACGTTCCCCCGATTCACGAAATCTGGCACGTTTCTGCCAATGGGCAAATCGCTACTGGTAATGGCAGGGGGTTGCCCGACGTAGATGCCGCCTAGGTTTCCTGGAGCCAGCAGATCGGGGAAGTTGAGGAATGCCATCCAGTTGAAGGTTTCGACATTTCTAGAAAAGCCTTTTAGCTCGGAGTTGGTGTAGCCAACCCAGCCACCTAGGGTAAACCAGGGTGCCACGCGCCATGAAGCGGTTGCTCCAAGAGCGTTGGTTTGAATGGGGGCGCGCGTAAAGGGGTTGATCGCTGTGGGCAATGCCACCTGATCATCTCCAGCACCCGTGCCCAAAAAGCCAGAAGGTGAGTAGGAATTGGCGTAGTGCAGGGCAATGTCGATGGTGTCAGTCGGGGCGATCGTCAATTGAGCACCCACCGTTGAGCCACCATTTTGCCCCCCAAACAATCCACCATTCGCTGGATCGCTGGATCGGTTTGAAAAGTAAACCCCTTGCAATGAAAAGCGACTGCCAATTTGCCAGTCAAAGCCAGCACCTGCGTTATCGCCATTCCCGCCACTGGAGCCAAGATTCAAAATGGGATTGCGTTGAGCTAGGAAGGAAATCGGTCCTTGTCCAGCGCTTTCAATTCGGTTTGCGCCCCGAAACACGTTGATCATGTTGAGTCCATCTGCCCCCACAATGACGGCAAAGTTGTTGCCAATCAGTTGCCGGAAGGTGAGGTCGCTGATTTGAACGGCACTTGCCGAATCCCCCTCATAGCCTAGAAGCGTATTATTAGTCAGCAGTTGAGAAAAACTTCTGCCGCTGCCTGCTTGCAACCCTGTAAATAGCAAGCTGCGTTCACTGAAAGCCGTATACAGGCTGAGTTGGACGTTGCTAATCACGTTGATCTGGTCAGAATTGTCATTAAAGTTAAATCCTGCCAGTTCAATATCTGGGCTATTTTTTCCCTGGACTCCAAAAATAACCTGCCCCGATAGCTTAGTTGTGGTTGAAAACTGCTGTTTCTCTAAAGTTGCAGTTCGCACTTCCAAAGATTCAGTTCGTCCCCGCAGGGCTGCTAGCTCCACGGAAAAGTCTTCCATCATTTTTTTGAGCTTTTCCAGGTCTTCCCTGGTTGCCAAATTTGCGGTTCCAGCCGCGATCAGTTCTTGGATTTTATCGAGGCAAGCATTTAATCCCGCTGCAAATTCATAGCGGCTCAAGGCGCGATTGCCTCGAAAGGTTCTATCCGGGTAGCCGACAATACACCCATAGCGCTCTACCAAGGATTGCAATGCTTGAAATGCCCAATCAGTCGGTCTGACATCAGTAAGCTGGGAAACGGAGGTAACCTGATCTAGTCCAGCAGTATCGGCTTCTAAGGCATCGGTCGGCTCTAAGTCAGATAAGCCACTATTCAGGTTATTGCGAGGGTCGTTTTGGGTTGGGTTAGTCTGAGCCGTGGCAGCACCAGCCATTAAAAACCCCAGTACGGCAAAAGCCAGCGCTGGGGTTCCTATTTTCTTAGCCAAAGATTTCTTCATGTGTCTCACTCCTACGCCTTGTTCATGGTTGTAATGAATTATGCCCCTGAACATCGATCGAATCACATCATCGAATCACATCCAAATTTTGTAGGAAAATCTTGAAACAATCTTAACCGTTGTGACAGTTAGTCAGAATCTTGTAGAAAAATGTTGAAACAGTCTTGATCGTTGTGACAGTTGAGCCGAGAAAAATGTTGAATATCAAACCCGCTCTAGTCCGTTAACCGTAATATTTTGGGTGCGATGGAAACCCAGCCTATTACTTTGTGCTTTTCTATCAAAAACGTTGCGGGAATTTTGGCTGAAGTTATTGGCGTTGTAGAGTGGGGGACGGTGCCAATAGAGGTCGTAGCCAAGGGTATCCAGATAATCCACGATCGCGGGGTCTAATGGAGCGCCGATTAAATAGAGGGCTGGCTGACACCGTTGGAGCGTTTGGCTGGCTCCTTTGAGTACTGATAGGGTCATGCCTGCCACATCTAGCTTGAGTAAGCGGCATTGGGCAATGCCAAAGCTGTCGAGGGTGGCAATTTGCACCTGTTCTGGGGGGCTGTTGGCTACCAGCATTGTCTGGGTGGAGGGAGCGATCGCGCTCACGGGCAAAAAGCCAGCGGTTTCTGCCAACGCGATTGGGTAGCTGTGGGTATTGGTAATGCTGTTGAGCGCTAAATTGGCACAGAGCATCTGAAACGGAATTCGCTGCGGCTCGATCGCAATCACCTTTCCCTGCAACCCAACTGTTTTAGCAAAAAATATCGTGTGCGCTCCAATGTCGGTGCCCACTTCCACAACGGTGTCGCCCAGATGCACCAAGGATTGAAACAAGCTGACTGCCCCTTCAATCCATTCACCATATAAATCGAGCGATCGCCCGATGCCCAAGTCACTGACATTAAACAACATCATGCCGTGGCGACATTGCTTGATGCGGTTGAATCCGGAGAGGGAAAGGAGAGGGGAAGAGGAGATTTGGGTTTCGGGTTTCGGGCCTCGGGTTTCAGGGTTTGAGGAGTGAGAAGTGATGATTGGAGAATGGGGTTGATTTTTGACTTCTAAATTTTGATTTCTAACTACCGGTTGCTCTAAAAACTTTAGTTGGGTTAGTTCTTGCTGGAGGGCGGCGGCGACTTGGGTGAAGAGTTCTTCCCAGGCTCCGGGTTGGTTTTGGCGGAAGAGGCGCATGGTGGGATACCAGGGGTTGTCATCGCGATCGCGCATCCAGCGCCAGTCGGCAACATGGGGTAGAAGAGTCCAGGTGGGTTTGCCCAAGGCTCCGGCAAGATGGGCAACGGCGGTATCGACGGTGATGATCAGGTCTAGCTGGGCGATCGCGCAGGCAGTATCGGCAAAATCGGTGAGTTGGTCTTGAAGATCTTGGAGTCGTGGGGTGTTTTGTAGCAGGGCGCGATCGGTGGCGGGCTGTTCTTTTTGCAAGCTGTAGAGCGCAATTCCAGGGACTTCTAGCAATGAGAGAAAATGGCTGAGGGAGCAGGAACGCTTGCCAGAGGTAGAATTGCTGGGGTTCGTTGCCCAGACGATGCCAATTTTGAGTCGGGTATCGGGCGGCACGTCTAGCTGGATGGCTGAGTGACTGGGCGGTGAAAGGTAGGGCACGTTGGCAGGAATGGTGTCGGTGGTGGTGCCAAGAATGTAGGGCAGTTCCAGCAAGGGCGCGTGGGTGTGGATGTCGATGTTGTCTTTATCGCGATCGACGCAACGGCTCACACCAGGAACAGTTGACAGCAAGCGCAGCAGCGGTTTTTGACAGGCAATGATCACTTCGCCGCCACGGGCTGCCACCATGGGCGCATAGCGAGCAAACTGGATAGTGTCACCAAACCCCTGTTCCGCCGTCAGCAAAATTACTTTGCCGTGCAAGCTTTCCCCCGTCCAAAGCGCTTGCGTGTATCGTAGATCGGGACACTGCTTGGTTTTCCAGCGCCAGTGATATTCTTCAAAGCCACGCCGAAATTCGCCAATTTGCAGCAGGATAATCCCCATGTTGAGGTGAGCATCGGCAAAGTCGGGGCGCAACCGCACAGCATCTTCAAAACAAGCGATCGCGTCTTCAAACCGCGCTAGATCCACCAGCACACAGCCATAGGTGTTGTGAGCATCGGCGTTGGTGGGCTGAAGGCGAATCGATTCCTGGCAATAAGCGATCGCTTCGTTGAATCTGCCCAACTCGCGCATAGTGTTGCCCAAGTTGATGTAGGCGTTGGCATAACTAGGATTGCCAGCGATCGCCTGCTGAAAGTGAATCGCCGCGTCCTCTAACTTGCCCTGTTGTTTCAGCGCAATCCCTAAATTGTCGTGAGCGTTGACATAACCGGGATAGATTGCGATCGCCTGCTGATAATGCTCAATCGCCTCATCCAGTTTATTTTGCTGATAGAGCGCCACAGCCAAACTATTATGCGCGCTGGCGTGATTCGGCTCTAGCTGCACCGCTTGGCGATAGCAGGCGATCGCCTCCTCTGGTTTGCTCTGCCGATAAAGTGCCATGCCCAAGTTATGGTGAGCATTGGCATAGTCCGGCTGCAAGGCGATCGCCTGTTGATAGAGCGCAATTGCCTCTTGATCTTGCTTCAGTTCGTAGAGGGCGATCGCCAAATTATAGTGAGCCTTGGCGTTATCTGGCATGAGTGCTAGCGCGCGCCGATGATTGGAGATCGCCGCCTCCACCTTGCCCAGCTTCAACAGCACCGATCCCAAGTTGCCGTGCGCCTCAGCAGAACCAGGCTGAATCGCCAGCACTTGCTCGTAGTAATTGACGCTGTCCTGAGTTCTACCCGCCTGATCTGCCAGCAATGCTAACCAAAACAGCGCCTCCACCTGCCGCGAATCTTGCTGGACAATTTGGCGATAAGTCGCTTCTGCCTCTGCCAGTTGTCCTGATTGATAGTGCTGCTGTGCCTGTGCTAGTTGCGCTGCGATCGTATCTGATGCCGTTGATGCCATCTCTTACCCCAAGCCAATAACCATCCTTGAATTTTAGAGTTGAAATCATCACAACGCTAAAAAGCCTTTGGTAATTCTGCTGTCTGTTTGCCCTGCCTTTTGCTCTGGAACCATGAACAGAAGATTGAACTCCCTGATTCACGCCTCCTCTGCCATTTGTTTTCTCAGGTTTCGCAGCATTGTGCTGGTTCCCTGCTGAAATGCCTGCTGTACTAATTGAGGAATGATTTCGGCGATCGCCATATCGGGAAAGGTCGGGCTAATGGCAGATTCCTGATACTCGCCGTTTTGCAACAGATGAATCTTCAGCTTGCCGTTGTCATAAATCCAGATTTCCGGCACTTGCAGCACTGCATAAGCTTCCAGGGTTGTTTTAGAGGTGACATCCGCTTCGATTGCCAAATCGGGCGGCGGGTCTTGGGTCATATCCATCCGCTGGAGATCGCGCACCCGTTCCGCATTTTGAATGTAGAAACAAGTATCCGGCTCTAATCCTGCTCGCTTCAGTTTCTTAAATGTGGTGGAGCCAAAATCTTCCCACTCCCGCCCCTGCGAATCTAACAGCAGTTTAATAATGTCGGAAATAATTCGGTGAGGGCGCTCATGGGCGGGTAACGGCGACATCAGTTCTAACGTTCCATTGCAATAGTTGATTCGGGGAATACGGCGTTCTTCCCCCAATTCTGCCAGCAAGTCTTCGTACTGCTCCCAAGTCACATTAGGAATTAACAGGTGACTGCCAGGAGAGAGCGCAATAGTCTTAATCGGTGTTATGACTGTCATAGAGCCTCTTCAATTAAGAGTCATTGCTAGGAATCTGCCTAGTTCACGCAGTAGGCGATCGCCTGAATCCCACAAACTGATTTCCACACATTTTACAGCGATCGCATCTCTAGGGTAATGCGATCGCTGACCGCCACACCCATTTGAAATCTGAAAATAGTCGGCAAGATTCCAACTATCCACCCAAAATCGCGTGCTATGCGGAAAGAGTCCTGATAATCCCTGACTCTTGAAAATACACAGAAAAAATCCTGACAATCTCCGATCTGATGGTTATTATGCGGAAACAGTCCGATGAATTATATAGTTATATGGCGTAAGCAACTACTTGTCCTTAGCAACGGCGTAGCCTGCTCCAAACCCGCCTATGACAGAAATACCCGCCAGAACAACCTTCTCAGATAAGTCTTTGTCCTTAGTTACACCTGCATAAACAAAAACGACAACCACAAGAGATAAAATTGCGCCCATGCCCCATCTCTTGGTGTTCTCGCCAATTTTGCTTTTCTCAAACTCTCTTTGACTTTCTTTCTCTGAGTTTTCAATAATTTGGGTAATATGCTCAGGCTTGAGTTGTTTTGCTAAAGGAGAACTCTGCCGAGCGCTACCTTGCATTGCCATAATTGACAAACTACTTACTATTTGTTTTTTCTCTTTAGAGGGTAATCCTTCAAGCATCTCCGGAGGTAGTATATCCGCTATTGACGGTGATAACGATTCGTCATCATCATCATCTTGTTCCTGGCTTGAAATACCCGAACTTTTACTTTGCTGTTTACTGCCTTCGATAGGAGAAGATACACTTCCTTTGCCCTCTTCATTATTTCCGGAAATGGACTCTGTCTCCTGTCCTTCTTGCGATTGTTCAGATGCCATACTTTCAATCAATTAATAGCTAAACGAACTGCTACTAAGCTAAGAATTTAGCAAGTTAAAGATCTTCCACAAATCTCTTATAAAAACCAGCGAAGACCAGCTTTCTCAAGATAAAGCTCATATTTTTCCAAAGCTTTTGCCAGTTTCAACTCTACTAATCGCTCAGCATAAGATTCAGCAGCTTGAGTGACTAAAGATATATAGGCTGACTCACTGATTTCACCTGTAGCATATAAGCGATTTGCATACGACAAGAAGCCCTTCAAGAAATGTTTGTCTATATCCTCAACCTTGATATGCTCTTTCTCAGATGAAGACTCTAAATATTTACGGAAAATTGCACCTTGCTTAAGCAAGTCATGATACGCGAGTCTTGACTTAGCTTCGCGAGACACTTTTTCCAACAATAAATTTCTTCGATCCTCAGAAGACATAGAAGCTTCCACATCACCATTCGATTCTCTAGTACTAAAGAACTGATTAGAGAGATATTCCTTGTTCATGTCGCTTTTCCCATACCGTTGAGGTATTCTGCCTCACAGGCTCCAAAAGGATACTCACTTTAGAGCCATAGCCTTACTATTATAGGTCGAGATCGACTACAATAGCATTAATTTAATTTATGATGTGCTTCTCTACACTAATTAGATTAGATAAAAAGATTAGATAAAATACAGCTATTTTCTAGCAACTAGAAGCAAGTATTAAAGTAATGTGCTGTGTATTCAGAAGTAACCAACAAATGTTGCCACATAACAACAATTGCGGTGCAGTGGACTGAAGGAATTTGCTGCATTGAGTTTAAGTCTTGAACAGCCGCTGACCGCAACCGTTAAATCTCCTCCTTCCAGTCCAGTTTAGGGTAGATTTCAGATGGTTGATGAGCGGCGGAGTGTAGCTTAGCGGAGATGGGGTGAGTCGGGGCGGCGGGGTTGATTATTGTCTACCCTGTTTTTTGTATGGCATATGATAGATTTTAGTCATTAGAAGACGAAAGTTATGTCGCAGGCATCAATTGAAGAGACAGATATTATTCGCACTGAGCGTGGTTTGGCGATCGCAGGCACACGCATCACCCTCTACGATGTGATGGATTATGTGACTGCCCAGTATCCACCTAAGTTTATCCGGGGACTATTTGATCTTACAGAGAAACAAATTAATGCTGCTCTATCGTACATTGAGGCAAATCGTACCGAGGTAGAAGCTGAGTATCAGCAAGTTCTTAGGGAAGCTGAAGAACTCCGGCAGTACTATGAAGAGCAAAATCGTGAGTTAATTGCCCGAATTGCAGCACAACCTCCCAAGCCCGGAACCGAAGCCGCTTGGGAGAAGCTTCGAGCAATCAAAGCGAAACGTAATTCCAACGTATGATTTTTCTGATTGATCACAATCTCAAAGGTCATGCCCTGGTGTTCTTTGGTGCGATCGCCAGTCAAGGCTGGCTTGATATTGTCCCGATCCGATTTGTTATGTTTACAGAAATGGATCTATCGATCGACAGTGATGATGGGGTCGTTTGGCGCTTGGCTCAGGAGAATCAGATGATTTTGCTTACAGCCAATCGCAGCATGAAAGGAAAAGATTCTCTAGAACAAGTCATGCGTGAAGAAAATACCTCAAAATCATTACCTGTAGTCACAATTGGTAATGCCGATCGCCTACTAAACGACTCAGAATATCGAGGTCGGTGTGTTGAAAGTCTAGTTGAAATTGTGCTTGATATTGATAGCTATCGAGGTGCAAGGCGAATCTTCATCCCGTAGTGTGCTTAAACCTAGACGATTGCAGTAGTACCGATGGAAAGCGCGACATAACAATTAAAACGCAGTGGACGCTTGAAATCCACTGATGCTGAGTTCAAGGTTATTTGCCGCCGCTGATTTGAGCCGTTAAATTTCCTCCTTCCAGTTCACTAGGGTTAGATGCATATAGTTGATGAGCGGCAGAGTGTTGGTTAGCGAAGAGGGGGTTGAGTCGGGGCGATCGCTTTATTCATGTGCATCATCTGCGCCCGATTTCAGAAATTGCAGAAGAGTACGAAGTTGACCCTGTGGAAGATTTACGCCCTGTCTGCCCAAACTGCCATGCTATGATTCATCGCAATGCTAAAAGCAGTACGCCCTAGCAACATTAATGGCTCTGGATGGCTAGTTCTACGGTGTTCAGAGGGAGTGTAATTATAAATTCAGTGCCTACGCCCAAGGTGGAGTTGACCACGATCGCACCACTATGTTTTTCTACCACAATTTGACGAGCGATCGCCAATCCTAATCCAGTGCCTTGACCCACTGCTTTAGTAGTGAATAAGTGATTAAATACCTGTTGCTTTACTTCTTCTGACATACTAATCCCGTTATCTCGGATTTGAATGCAAACCTGATTTTTTAATTCATCCAAGCTTGTTTGCACTTCAATTTGCTTCGGATTGGCTACGATCTGCTCAAAACTAAGTTTATGAGTAGTTTCTTCAATGGCATCGATCGCATTTGCCAAAATATTCATAAACACTTGATTGAGTTGTCCAGGAAAACATTGAATGAGGGGAATATTGCCATAACTGGTGACAACTTTGATTTCAGGGCGAGATTCATTGGCTTTGAGGCGATGTTTAAGAATCAAAATTGTACTGTTAATCCCATCATGAATATTGAAGGGAACTTTATAGTCTTTATCGGCTCTCGAAAAGGTGCGGAGGCTGGTGCTGATATCGCGAATTCGATCAACTCCCAGTTTCATCGAGCCAACTAATTTGGGTAAATCCTCGCGCATATACTCTAAGTCGATCGCCTCAATCTTCGCTTGAAGTGCGGCAGTGGGACGAGGACATTCCTGCTGATATAAATCAACCAACGTAAACATATCCTTGACATAATCAAGGGCAGGTTGCAAATTGCCAGCAATAAAACCAACAGGATTGTTAATTTCGTGAGCAACCCCAGCGACTAAATTACCCAATGCAGACATTTTTTCGCTTTGGACAATTTGAATTTGAGCCTGTTGCAAGTCCTGTAAAGCCTGTTGAGCTTGTTGATAAAGGCGAGCATTTTCGAGAGAAATGGTGGCTTGGGCGCAGAGCAGATTGAGAATATGAACGCGATCGCCCGTAAATGCACCGCTGATCAAATTGTTTTCCAGATACACAATGCCCAGCAACTTTCCTTGATGCAAAATTGGACTGCACAAAATACTCTTGGGTTGTTGCCGTAGGAAGTAAGGATCATTGGCAAATTCAGGATGAGCAGTGACATTCATCAACACGACGGGTTCTAGGCAATTTTTGACCCGATAAATCAGCTTGAGAGGAATGTCCTGGCTTTCTTCAACTGCAATTCTCTGTAGTACGACGGGTTCTGCTCCGATAGTCGCCAGTCCATTGACAAACAGGCAAGCGTCTCCCACTCTACAGTGCGAATTATCTTGCAGCAGCAGCACACACTTATCAGCTCCGGCATTCTCAATCACGAGTCGCAGCAAGGTCGCAAGCAGTTTATTGAATTCGATTTCGCTGGACAACGTTTGGGACGCTTTGAGAATCACCGACAAATCGAGGGCATCTGAGATGTTAGAGGAACTGGTGGATGTAGTGGTGCCCGATGCGAAGATAGTTTCGTTGATCGAGAGGGCAGAGGGCGCTTGTTGAAGAATGGGGGCAAGCAGTTGAGGATATCGAGTCTCTAAATCTGCGACCTTAGCTTTGGCACCCCAATGGGCATAGCCGTAGTATGCTTCTGTGATGTAATCTTGAGCAATCCGCTCTTTGCCCCAGTCGAGATAGAATTTAGCGGCGAGTTCATTTGCCAATGCGGCTTCATGAATGTATTCGCTGGCTTTGGCGGTTAAAATGGCGCGATCGTAGTGAGCGATCGCAGCGAAAGAGTCCTGTTTAATTCGGCAAATCTCAGCTTCCACTAACAAATATCGATGCAAAAAGTTTTCTGGACAGTGGTTTGCCCAAGTTTCCATTTTTTGCTGGTTGCTCTGTAGCTTTTCTAGAGATTGAATCTGCACCGATTCAGAAGCGTGGGGATATAAAGCGGTGAGACAAAGCGAATAATAGAAATTGTGGGCAGACACAAAAAACTTTCCGGTGCTAGCTCCGAGGTGGGGTTCTGTTGCTGCCGCATTTGCCAGCGATCGCTCATACTCACCCATCAAATAGGCAAGCATTGTTTGGGCAGTATGAGCGTAGTTGATCGTGTTGAAGTTGCTTGCCTGATAAAGCTGGGGTAGCTTAACTTCAATATCAAAATACTGTCCTTTGAGGAGCGCAGAGTTCTCGCTCGATTCAGTTAAGTTATGAACCACTTGCATCCAAATATGCAGTTGATAAATGACTTGTTCTTGCTTAAAGCCAACGACTTGCTGAATGTATTTCTCAAATTGAGTTTGGATGTCTTTGAGGTTTTGCCCGGACAGAATCGCACAAAAGTACGCATTGATTAAGCAGTAAGCACAGCTTTCAGCATCTCCATTTTGGGCGAAGCTTTGATAGCCTGCAATTAAGGGTTCCTGGCACTCCCGCACGGGTTTGTAGAAATGGCGTGATAAACCGTAGATCGCATTGTAGGTGACCGCCCGATAGTGGAGATTGGGCTGCTGTTGCTCTAGGGCGATCGCCAATTCTCCAAACTGCCTGCCAGTCTGAACATCTCCTACGCCGCCATTCAGCAACACACTAAAAATCCCAAAGGCAAAAGGAGTTAAAGCCGACTGTCCATAGTTCAACGTCACATCCACCAGTCGGCAGATGAGGAGTCCCAGGATTTCCGGCGCAGCAAAATAGGCAGGAAAGCAAGCCGATCTCAAAATTTTCAACGCTGCGAGTTTCTGACTATCTTGCAAGGGCGGCAATTGAGCCAAGTTCTCAAAGCCAACCTGCTGAACCCCTTGAGTGGTGGTGTGGAGCGCATCCAGGAAATCTTGAGCATTGGGGCTAGGTGGAAAAGTTTCACCCAAATGGTTCAAGATTTTTAATGCTAATGCGACCGCCTGACGGAACTGAGATTGGGTGTGATAGTAGAAAATCAACAGTTCGTAGATCTTGACTTGATCCTCGATCGCAGTCACCACCGTCAAGATGTAGTCACACAACTGTTTCATCGTCTCAAAATCAGTGTTGAGACACGCTGACTCTGCCGCACTGACGTACAAATCTAGGGCGATCGGATATTGATTCTGCCAACAGTTTGAAGTGAGCAACTGGATGCCCTGATCAAAATAAGCATAGGCAGAGGCATAGGCAGTCGCAAGTTGAGCGCGTTTGCCTGCCCTCAAATTTAACCGAGCCAGTGCTTCTCGTTCGGTTGGCTGCTCAATCAGTTGAACCCCATAATTGAGTTGGTTCACAATATCAAAAATCTTTTCTTCTAACTCTGCGGTGCCAGTATATTTGAGGAGCCGTCGCCCAAACCTGAGATGGGTCTGCTGTTTTTGCTCGTCGGGAATGAGCAAATAAGCCGCTTGCTGAACGCGATCGTGCAGAAACTTGTAGGTACAGTTGAACGGTTCTTGGTTTAGGGTTTGATCCTCAAGTGTGGAAGGCTGATAAAACTTGTAGACCTCACTAATCGGCAAAATTAGCCCCTCTTGCAGCGCCTTCCACAAATCCAGTGCCCCCTGAGCCGTCGATCGCTGACTAACGATCGCCAGCGTTTCCAGATCAAACTGATTGCCAATACACGCAGCCAGTTTGAGGATATTTTGAGTAGACTCTGGCAGCTTTTGTAGCTGAATTGCCATGAATTCGACCACATCATCGGTAAGCGCCAGCGATCGCACCTGAGCCATATCGCACTGCCAGTAGCCAGTTTCAGACTCAAATGCAATGTAGCCTTCCTTATGCAATGCTTTGAGAAACTGAGTCGCAAAAAAGGGGTTGCCCTTGGTTTTTTGATACACCAATTCGGTCAGCAATTGCGATCGATCAAGCGAACAACTGAGCGTCTCCGCCACCCATTGATTCACATCGGATGGACTCAACGGATTCAGCGTCAGCGTATTCACAATGGCTTCCGCTTTGACAATGGCATCCACCGTCAATAAAAGCGGATGGGCTGGGAAAACTTCATTATCTCGGTACGCCCCAATCAACAGCAAATGTCCCGTTTTGTGATGACCGAGCAACACCTGCATCAGGTTCAGCGAGGCAGAATCCGCCCATTGCAAATCATCTAGAAACATCACTAATGGATGCGCTACGGTGGCAAAGACTTGAATAAACTTTTGGAACAGCAAATTGAAGCGGTTCTGAGCGGCGCTGCCAGAAAGCTCTGGCGCGGCAGGTTGTTTGCCAATGATGCGCTCTAGTTCTGGAATCACCTCAATCATTACCTGTCCGCTGTCTCCCACGGCTGCGAGAATTTTGGTTTTCCAGGTTTGCAGTTGCCGATCCGATTCTGAGAGCAATTGCCCCAGTAAGTCGCGGAATGCCTGCACAAAGGCACTAAAGGGAATATTGCGATTGAACTGGTCATACTTGCCTTTGATGAAGTAGCCATTCCACCGGGCGATCGGCTTGTGGACTTCATTCACCACGGCGGTTTTGCCAATCCCCGAAAAGCCCGCCACCAGCATTAGTTCCGAGGCTCCGTTGGCAACTCGTCCAAAGGCTTCTAGTAACGTCTCTACTTCTGCCTCCCGCCCATACAGTTTTTCAGGAATCAGAAAGCGATCGCTCACATCCCGTTGCCCTAGTTCAAACCATATGTGGTTGCCTGTGACAGACCACTCTTCTTGGCATTTCATCAGGTCATGTTTTAAGCCCAGGGCAGTTTGATAACGATTTTCAGCCGTCTTTGCCATCAGCTTGCGAATGATCTCGCCCAACATCAAGGGCAGTTCTGGGTTGACATCACAGAGGTTGGGCGGTTGTTTCGCTAGATGACAATGCACCAGTTCCATGGGATCGTCTGAGCTAAACGGTAGCTGCCCAGTCAAGAGTTCAAAAAATGTGACACCGAGAGAGTAAAAATCGTTGCGATAGTCGATGCCCCGGTTCATCCGTCCGGTTTGCTCTGGCGACAAATAGGCGAGGGTGCCTTCTAAGATATTGGGATTTTGGATCTCTTGGGTTTCGCGCGGCAACAATGAGGCGATGCTAAAGTCAATCAGCTTTACTTGATGCGTCTCTGGGTGAATCAGAATGTTGGCAGGTTTAATATCTTTGTGAATGATGCGCTGTTGGTGCAACGGGTGCAGGATGTCTGTCAGTTGGAGGGCGATCGCGAAAAAGGTCTCTAAGCTCAGCGATCGCCCATTTGCAAAGTGACGGAGAGAAACACCGCCACAGTCTTCCATCACTAGAGCATAGCCATTGCGGTGGGGTTCTAGGCTGTAGGGTTGAACGATGCCGGAAATCTTTAGATGATTGGTAATGATGTATTGATTGCGAAACTGGACTAGTTCACTAAAACTGGGATGCTCATTTTTCAGTAGCTTAATCACTACGGGTTGGTGGTCTGCTGTTCGGACTGCTCGATACACTAGAGTGCGGGAGCCTGCATAGAGTTGCTCCGTGATCTGGTAGCCAGGAAGTGCGATTGTGCTTTGCACAGGCTGTGGTGATGCGCTGTTTGTTAAGCTCATAAGATCATTCGACCCGCTCAAAGAGTACCTCTGTCGCTAGGGTGCCCATTTGACTAATGAGGCTAACTTTAACGGGATACCAGTCTCAGACTTGGCATTTTAGAAAAATCATGCTCGTAGAATCCATCCCTCTAACGCCGCTCCCCCCAGCGGAAGAACTTGCCGATTCTGACGATTCGCCTGTGGATAGTCTCCACGGGGATTTATAAGGGCTGGAAGCGAGACTGATTGTTAGCCTCATTAGTTTGAAGTGGACTCTGATGCTAATTGATCAATCTAGACGGGCAATAACGCTAGATAAGCAATAACGCTATAGATATCTAACCTCACAATCTTTCATATCCTGCTTCTGCCAAAAGCCTACTAACTTTTCCCCAAGCCATTGTTGAGGTAGCATGTATTTTTTGAGCTATTAGCGCCCTCAGAGGCTTATAAAGATCTCGACTTAAAGTAACTCGCACAGAATTACTGCTAGAACTTTGATACAAGTGCTTGGCGATTTCAGCAGGACTATATCCATATAACAAAGCGCAGAGAAGTTTTTTCTTCGTAGTAGTTAGTTCTCTGCCTTCAACCTCTGCTAGATCCGTATACAGCCTCTCTAAATCCCATTTTCTGGCAACTTCTTCAAACAAGCTTTCCATCGCAACCCTGACGAGATTGTATTTACTGCTTACGCATTTCACCGTATAAAACATAACACTTTGGTCGCAATATTCTCTACGCGATGCATGAAGTCTTGATGTTAATTGCTAACGATCGCTAGCTTGACAGCACGTGTATTTACTGAGTAATCTAAGCTTCATAGAAAGTTTATTTATTTCCGGTAATCTTTACAAGAAATAAATGCTTTTTGTGTAGTTCTTGTGTTTCCTCTGAGTTGCGGTACTAAGTCAACTAAACCCGAAAGATAGGAGTCAGCACTGAACTTTAGACATCCACATCATCATCTGCTTAACTGCACCCTTGAATTAGTAGAGCGTCATGTAGGCATCTAGGAGAGAAGCAGACGTGTTTTTTCCTTCACCGCCACTCTAATAATTTGTGTTGAAAAAATAGAGTTTCTCAGGTCAAACAGACGCTAAAGATTCAGTCTTTGATCGTGTTTCTTATTGGGTTTCTACTGCTTACTTGCACGTTTATAGCAGTGTGTGAATGAGACGATGAGACGAATTACAAACAATCATGATTGTGTTTAGCTTGCTACAACCCATACACGGTAAAAGCTCAAGCATCGCAAGTGTGACGTTTGCTCTTCAAGTGTGACGTTTGCTCTTGATGACTATTTTTTGTCACCATGCAAAATCGAGCCTGTGTTGATCGCTTCTACCGTTAGAAATTCACAATCTGGCATTGCTCAATCTATCTATAGGGTAATCCTGGGCGATCGCCCCGCCATCCTCCAACCACTCCTTAAAAACTCGGACTTCTGTTGTAACGCTTCATGAAGTTACAACTGTACTTGCGTAATTTCCGAAAGTGCAAACCGAGAAGCCAATGACGACGAAATCGAGACCGCGATCGTGGGCTTGAGAAAGACGCGATCGCCCTAACTGTAAACCAGCTATTCCATCTACCCAGGAGACCAACCATCATGGCTACGAATAACTCATCTCAAGCAATCAACGCATCTGTTGATGATATTTCGACCGAGAGTGTACTGAATGAAGGGCTTGATTTGCCCATTTCCACCGAGGCTGGAAGTACTGCACCGTTTTCTTGGGAAGTGTTGCAGGATGAATCTGCGAATTTTTCAGTGACGAGCGATCGCATGGCTCAGGTGATCCAGCAGACGGTGGGGCGGTTTGCCAGTGATCCAGGGTTTGACTCGAAGATGGCGTTGGCGTTTGGGGCGGGGAATGATTACAGCGGTTTGAAGTCGGCGTGGCAGGCGGGGATGTTTGATGCGTTTCCGCAGATTGAAGTTCGCACGGGGGCGGAGCTGGCGGGGGCGAATGCTGCCTATGCGGGTTTAACCAACACGATCTATGTTTCTCAGGATTTCTTGCGCCAAAATGCCAACAATTCTCAGGCGATCGCGAGTGTTTTGGTTGAAGAGTTTGGTCATTCTGTGGATCGGAGTGTCAACGCGATCGATACTCCTGGAGATGAAGGTGAGTTGTTTTCTGCGATCGTTCGTGGGGTAGATTTGGGTGATCACGAAATTCAAATGTTAAAACAAGAAACTGACTCCTTATCTATTTATGTTGATGGAGCAATTGTTGAAGGAGAAGCTTCATTTGGAGAGGCAACTCCAACTACGACGCAAGGCATCCCAAACGATCAGAATATTCAGGGAATAACTTATGGTTCAACTCGTTGGGCATCAAATACAGTTACATATAGCTTCACTAATAGCATTGATGACTATGAAACAACGTATCAAGATAGAAGTATTCACGAATCCTCTTTTCGCGCATTTGCATCTAATCAGCAACAAGTTTTCAAAAATGAATTATTCCCTCTTTTTTCTAATGTATCAGGGCTGATTTTTAAGGAGCTTACTGGAGATGATGACCGTAATGCCACCATCCGAATTGCTGAATCGGATGTTCTAGGCATTGGAGCTTTTGTTTATCAGATGACTAAAGCAAGCCCTGAGGCTGGGGATATGTGGATTGGAAAAAACCCAGATTATGACAATAATTTTGGCATAGGAACTTACGCTCGAACTATTACTTTTATGCATGAAATCGGGCATACTGTTGGCTTAAAACATGGTCATGAAGCGGCGGGTTCTTTCACAACAATTATGGAAAATAATCGTAACTCTAATGAGTTTTCGATCATGACCTATCGTCAGTATATTGGTGATTCTATTAGTGTATATACTGCTCCCTATGGTAACGCACCGCAATCTCTAATGATGTATGATATCGCTGCGATACAGCATTTATACGGTGCAAATTTTGGTTTTAATTCGACTAATACAATTTACCAATTCTCTCCTGATACGGGTGAGATGTTTATAACAGACGATACAGTATGCAAAGGGGAAGGTCAGCCTGTTGAGAATGTTGTTTTTCGGACTATTTGGGATGGAAAAGGTACTGATACTTATGACTTTTCTAACTATACTACGAGATTGCGTATTAATTTAGAACCTGGAAACTGGAGTGATCTTGATGTTGGTGGGAATTCTCAAAGAGCAAATCTTGGGGATGGTAAGTTTGCTAGAGGCCATGTTTTCAATGCTCTGTTATTTGACAATAATCTTCAGTCACTAATTGAAAATGCTATTGGTGGAAGTAACAGTGATGAAATTATTGGGAATGATGTAGGAAATTATATTCAAGGTCAAGCTGGTAAGGACAGAATAGAAGGTCAGAATGGTAATGATACGCTCTATGGGCAGGATGGCGCGGATACGTTGTTTGGTGGTGCAGGCGATGACACTTTAGATGGTGGAAGCGAAGATAGCGAAAAAGATTATCTCTACGGTGGAGATAACAACGATGAACTCTATGGCTGGGGCGGCAGTGACGAACTTTATGGACAAGCTGGGAGCGATCGTCTATTTGGGCAAGACGGTCATGACCTCTTGGATGGCGGTAATGAAGACAATGGTGCAGACTTCCTCTATGGTGGTTCAGGTGAGGACACCCTAAGAGGCTGGGATGGCAATGATGATTTAAGAGGTGAAGGTGATGATGATTTGATTGAAGCTGGAAATGGAGATGATGTTGCATATGGTGGCGATGGCTGGGACACCATTGAAGGCAATGCTGATAAAGATCAACTTTATGGCGAAGCAGGCTGGGATCGAATTGATGGAGGTTCTGGAGAAGATACTATATACGGTGGAACCGGGTGGGACTACATCAATGGTGGAGATCAGAAGGATACCCTTTATGGTGATGAAGGGAATGACATCATTTTGGGTGGAGAAGGTGATGATTTCATTGATGGCGGAAGTGGCTGGAACATAACAATTCAGGGAGCATCTATCTTGAGTAGATCTAGCTTCAGCATAGCTAGTGCTGCTCTTGGTAGTGTGGACTCAGATGACGATGAACTCTATGGTGAAGGTGGAAATGATGAGTTGCATGGTCGTTCTGGAGATGACACAATTTGGGGCGGATCGGGTAACGATACTGCCTACGGCGATGAAGGTGTAGATGTCTTATATGGCGATGTAGGGGATGATCGTTTGTTTGGCGGCGATAATCGAGATACTCTCTACGGCGGCATCGGCGATGATAAACTTTGGGGTGGTGACGACAACGATGAACTCTGGGGCGAAGATGGCGACGACACCATCAACGGTGATGCTGGCAACGACCTGATCTATGGCGGCGAAGACAACGACACCCTCTCCGGTGGACTAGACAACGATCGCATCTACGGTGAAGGCGGCAACGATCGCATCTCTGGAGACGAAGGTAACGATCTCCTTTTTGGGCAAGACGGCAACGACGCGATTGACGGCGGCATTGGCGACGACTACATCGAGGCAGGCATCGGCATCGATACCCTCAACGGCGGCGATGGCATAGATACCCTGTTTGGGCAAAACGACAACGATATCCTGAATGGCGATGCAGGCGACGACTTCTTGGATGGCGGCAATGGCAACGACCAACTCTTCGGCGGCGACGGCAACGACCAACTCCTGGGTCAAGCTGGCAACGACGTGATGTATGGCAATGCAGGCGATGATGCGATCGACGGTGGTGCAGGCAAAGACTACCTGGAAGGCAACGCAGGCAACGACACCCTCAACGGTGGAGCCGATATTGATACGCTCTACGGCAACGAGGGCGACGACATCCTCAACGGTGACGATGGCAAAGATACTCTGTTTGGCGGTGCAGGCAACGATCGCATCAGTGGTGGCGGCGATGTCGATATGGTCAGCTACCTCACCTCCCCCAGTGGCGTAGTCGTCAACCTAGATGAAAACAAACCCTACCGCAACGATCGCCAAGCCAACGCTAACAATGCCATCAATCCCGATAACCCCGCCGCCTACTACACCGACCTCGAAGCCAACTTCGCCATTAACCCCGGCAGTGCCGCCGACGGCTACGGTAACACTGACACCCTCACCAACCTAGAAAACATCACCGGCTCCCAATTTGCCGACGTGCTGATTGGCAATAGCCGCGATAACACTATCTTCGGCTTGGGCGGTGACGATCTGCTGGTGGGTGGCGGTGAAAACGACCAATTCTACGGCGGCAACGGCATTGATACCATCAGCTATCGTCGTAGTCCCGGCGGTGTGACCGTTAACCTGGAAACCAATAGCGCTACCGATGGACAAGGGGGCAGCGATCGCATCTTTGACACCGAAAACATCGTTGGCTCCAAATTCAACGACACCCTCATCGGCGATGCCAAAGCCAACATCATCACCGCAGGCGGCGGCAACGACACCGTTTCTGGCGGCGCAGGTGACGACACCCTCTACGGCGAATCTGGAGATGACCAGGTTTCCGGCGGCATCGGCAACGACACGCTTTATGGCAACTTGGGCAAAGACACGCTGAATGGCGATGCTGGCGATGATCTCGGCTATAGCGGCGCAGGCGATGATCGGCTCAATGGTGGCGACGGCAGCGATATTCTGTGGGGTGATCAAGGCAACGACGCGCTCAATGGTGGCACAGGCGACGACTTCCTAGATGGCGGCACCGGCAACGACACGCTCAACGGCAATGAGGGTAACGACCAATTGTTCGGTCAAGCGGGGGATGATTTGCTCGATGGCGGCAGTGGCATCGATATTCTGTTCGGTGGTGACGGCAAGGATCAACTCTTCGGGCAGGCGGGAGATGACATCCTGGAGGGTGGATTGGGTAACGATCGGCTCTTTGGCGGCGATGATAACGACACGCTCAATGGTCAAGCCGGGAATGACCTGCTGGAGGGTGGCGCAGGCAACGATATTCTCTCCGGGGGCGATGGTGCTGACCAACTCTTCGGACAAGCAGGCGATGACTCCCTGGAGGGTGGCACAGGCAACGACTTCCTGGATGGCGGCTTGGGCAATGATACCCTCTCCGGTAATGACGGCAATGACCAACTCTTCGGACAGGTTGGCAACGATATCCTGGAGGGAGGAGCGGGTGACGACCTGCTGGATGGCGGTATCGGCAACGACACCCTCAATGGTGGATCAGGCAACGACCAATTGTTGGGTCAAGCGGGAGACGACACCTTAAATGGTGGGCTAGGTGATGATCGGCTCAAAGGGGGCGAGGGCAGCGATATCCTCTCCGGTGGTGGCGGTCGCGATCTGTTCTACATCAACCGAGGCGAAGGTCCCGATAGCCTCCTGGACTTCACCGGAGTCGGTCGCGGCACGAATCCTGCCCCCTACCTGGTTTCTGAAATCGACACGATCGTCTTCTCTGGAGCCGCTCTGGTCGCCAAGACTATGCTCCTATCCCAAACGGGCGGCAACCTGGTGATCAGCTTTGAAGACATCGACAATACCAGCGTCACTTTGCAAAACTTCGCCCTAGAAAACCTCGACAACCACCACACTCACACTGGCGCGTCTCTCACGGTGGGCAACATCTTGTTTAATGGCGACACGTCCATTCGGGATAGCTTCGATGTGATCAATGCTGAGGTCAATTTAACCCAAGTGCTGCGACCCCACTTCGTCACCTTCCTCAATGATCTAGACAACAAAACTAACGGCTTCGACCACTCCAACGATGTGATTAATGGTCAGGGCGGCAACGACACTCTGCGGGGCTTGGGCGGCAACGACATCCTCCGGGGTGGCGAAGGCAACGATTATCTCATCGGCGGTGCTGGCAACGACTATCTAGCTGGGCAATGGGGCAATGATTATCTAGAAGGGGGCCTAGGAGACGACTATCTGCGGGGCGGCACTGGGGACGATTTCCTCATCGGCGGCTTTGGCAACGATCGCATCGAGGGAGGCTTGGGCAATGACCAAATGTTTGGAGCCGGAGGACGCGATCGCTTTGTGATCTACCGGGGTGATGGCGTGGATACGATCGCCGACTTTGATGGAGTGGGTCCCGGCTCTCAGCCCTACAAAGACATCATCAATGAAGCCGATATTATTCAATTTCTGGGCACAGGACTGATTGCCAAAAACATGATTCTGACTCAAACCGACTACGAGCCAATCACTGGCAACAGCCTGGTCATTACCTTTGAAGGCATTACAGACACCACGGTCAAACTGACTAACTTTGCAATGGAAAATCTAGATAATCTGTCCACTCTAAATTCAGCCGGAATGCCTATTGGTAACATCCTGTTCCAGTTCGACGGCGACACCACCATCCAAGACAGCTTTGATGTCTTCAACTCCGATTGGGTAATGGATCAAGTGCTGCGATCGAACACCGTCACCTTCCTTAATGACCTTGACAACGACACGATGGGATTTGACCACTCCAATGATGTGATCAACGGTCAGGGCGGCAACGATATTCTCCTAGGTTTGAGTGGCAATGACATTCTGCGTGGCGGCATTGGCAATGATGTCTTGATCGGCGGCAATGGCAACAACATCCTCACAGGGAATGCTGGGTTTGATACCTTTGTGCTATCACTAGGTGGCTCCAGCTTCATCAATGACTTCACACTGGGACAAGACTTCATCGGATTATCTGATGGCCTCACCTTTGAGCAACTCAACATTGAGCAAGGAACAGGAGTTAACGCTGGAAGTACATCGATTAAAATACTAGGCGATGAGTCAATCCTGATGTCGTTAAGTAATGTGCAAGCTAGTGCTTTGAATACTGCGATGTTTCTGCCCTCTTCCTCAATTTTTCAACCTGCCCCTTTCGTATAAGCTGACCCGCTGAGGATGCGTACATTGAGAGAGTGATATCACAACTATGATTTAGCTCTCTCAAGTTTGTTAGCGAGCCTTAAAACTTAGTTATTGCGGTGCTAGCAGCACCTCATTACGATCGCTCAGCTTTGACAACGCACTAGCCGGATCAATTGGGCGACGAGGGGCGATCGCCAAAGGTATCGAAGCCACCGCGCCCCACTGCCGGGTTAAGCCTTGCAGGAGTTGATCTTGCTGGGCGCGTAAGCCATCTAAATCGCTGCCCCGGTTCATGATCACAAACCAAATCAAGCCGCGATCGCGAGTCGGCAACACTCCTGCTAAGCTGCTGACATCATTTAGCGTCCCGGTTTTGACGACCGACGCACCAGGGATTGGGCGCTCTTGAATGGTGCCCTGATCTTTGCCAGCAATGGGAAATAGATCGGCAATCGTCAAATTACGGGCGATCGCATAGCGCTGCACCGCTGACAGCATGGCATAAACGGCGCGAGGCGAAATCCGGTTTTCAACGCCTAACCCAGACCCGTTTGACAACAACACCTCTTGAGCCGGAGCGCCTGACAGCGCCGCCGCTTTTTGGGCAACTATCGGCGCGCCCCCCGCTAGATCTGCTAAAGTTTGGGCGATCACGTTGTTGCTATAGACATTCATCAACTTCAAAATTTGCGCCAGCGGTAAAGACTGATGGCGCAGCACCTCTTGAGTTTGCGGCATCGAACTTGCTGGAATGACGCGCACGGCTCCGGCAATCTCAAGTTGAGGACGGGGCGTACCAGGCGGCAGATTTTGATATTGGGCGATCGCGTCTTCCGACCAAGCGCTTGCATTCAACGATTGCTTGAGCAACTCTCCCGCCTTATCTGGCATTATTTCAAAATTCATTTGAAAATTGCCCACAATCACCAAATCGCCTGTCACTTTAGCGATCCCCAGTTTGTTCAGCGCATTGCCTACTGAAAAAGCCTGCTCCCACACAAACAGCGGATCGCCGCCGCCCTGAATCACTAAGTCGCCATTCACTACGCCCTGCTCCACTTTCCCCGTCGTGCTAATCACCGTTTCAAAGCGATGATCCGCTCCCCAAGTATCCAAAGCCACGAGAGTCGTGGCAATTTTGGTTAGCGATGCGGCGGGAAGTGGTGTCGCCCCTTGATTGCTAGACAACAGCATCGGACCTGATTGCAACCACACACCCTGCGCCTCAATTGGCAAGCCTTGCCCTGCTAATCCCTTTAAATATTGCTGCAATAAAGCATCGGTCGTACCATCCGCACTGGCAGCATTGACTACCCAAGGAGTAGTCTGCAATACATCCACGGCAGAACTAAGCGACTGCGGCATTCCTGACGCTGACAGCCACACCGAAACCAAAGTAGAACTGAACCCATCAAACACGGTTATCTTCCTTTAACTAGCGCGACTGAACTTGCTAGAGTAAATGGCAAGACCAGTATATTAAAGCTTCTGAATATAGCGCCTTTTAAAGTGTGGAATGGCAAAATCTGATTCAAATTCGATAGTAAGATTGATCCCATTTGCCGTCGGGGGAGTGGCAGGCACACTGTTATTGGTCAACCGATTGCTGACTGACAGTTTGACTCCGGCTCAAGCGAGATCGGACGTGGTAGGGATTATAGTCTGTGCCGTGCTGATCTTGACGGGGCTAATCTGGCAACGAGTGCAACCGCGATCGCCCGACAGTGTGGAATTAGTGGGCACAGAAGTATTTGACCTTGATCCCACTTTGTCAGAAACACTTCAAACCGAGCTGGCGTGGGCATCCCATCTGCTGCTAACCAATACGGTAACGCGATCGCTGATTGTCTGGCACGGCGGCAAAGTCCTTCTGCGACGAGGCATTTTACCGGAACAAGCAACTATAAAACCGGGAGTTATCCTCCAGCGTGTCTTAGATAAACAGAAACCGATTTATTTAGTCGCATTAGCGGTTTATCCCGGCAAAATTGAGTTTGATTATTTGCCAGAAAACACTCAAGGCGTAATCTGTCAGCCAATCGACGAAAAAAGCGTACTGATTTTGGGTGCCAATGCCCCCCGCAGTTATACCCGCCAAGACGAACAATGGATCAGCGCGATCGCAGACAAACTCGCCTACACAATCAGCAAAGTGACGAATGACGACCTCAAAACTTAAAACTCAAAACTCAAAACTTTCCCCGCCCTCTTCCCTAACCTTTAACCTCCTGTTCCCATGCTTTATCTCTATTGGACTCTCGTTCTCGTCATGGTTGTTGGCATCATTGGTGCCATTGTTCCAGGGATTCCTGGCATTAGTTTGATTGCGATCGCCGCGTTCATTTGGGCGTTTGCCAGCAATTTCACCAGCGGCACCACGGCGCTGATTGTGGCGGTGGTCGTATTGCTGCTGGGAATTGGCATTGATTTTTTGGCAGGCTACATCGGTGCAAAGCAAGCAGGCGCAAGTAAATGGGGGCAAATTGGGGCGATGATTGGGCTAGTGTTAGGACTATTTGGATTTTTGCCAACCTTACCCATCGGGGGCCCTTTAGGTCCGTTTATCGGTATCATTCTTGGTTCCGCGATCGGCGCAGTTGTGGGAGAGTATTTGTACTCCAAGGATTTGATGCTTTCTCTTAAAGCTGCCCTTGGGCTAATGGTCGGTTCACTAGTGGGCAATTTGGTTCAAGAAGTATTGGCGATCGCAACGGTGGCAGTATTTCTAATCACAACATGGCCTTATAAATAAAAGGGAAGAGGTGAGAGGGAAAAGGGAAGAGGAAGCTAAATGAGTGTGAGTGACGTGAATCAAAATCAAACCAGGCAGGAGAGCGATAGTTTGGGGGTAGTGCAGGTTCCAGCGGAGCGGTTGTGGGGTGCCCAAACGGAGCGATCGCTGCACCATTTCGCCATTGGGGTAGAGCGGTTTCAGTGGGGGCGATCGGTCATACGAGCCTTGGGAATCTTGAAAAAAGCGGCGGCGATCGCCAATGGTGAACTGGGCTTATTACCAGTCGAAACCGTGAAACTCATTGTCCGGGCGGCGGATGAAGTGATTGCGGGACAGTGGGACGAGGAATTTCCTTTGGTCGTGTTTCAAACGGGATCGGGCACTCAATCCAACATGAATGCCAATGAAGTGATTGCTAATCGAGCGATTCAGCTTGCGGGTGGGGTGATTGGCTCCAAACAGCCCGTTCATCCCAATGATCATGTCAACCGCTGCCAGTCGTCGAATGATACGTTTCCGACGGCGATGCACATTGCCACAGTGGAACAGTTGGAAGCAGAATTGATGCCTGCGGTCATTGCTCTGCGAGACACGCTAGCAGCAAAGGCTGAAGCTTACCAAGCCATCGTCATGGTGGGGCGCACCCATTTGCAAGATGCCACGCCGATCACGTTGGGACAGGCAATTTCAAGCTGGGTGGCGCAACTGGATGACGCGATCGCCACAATTCAGCGATCTATTCCGGGCGTGTGCGAACTGGCGATTGGCGGCACTGCCGTGGGTACGGGCATCAACGCCCATCCCCAGTTTGGTGATCTGGCTGCCCAAAAAATCGCGATCGAAACGGGCAAACCCTTTGTTTCTGCCCCAAACAAGTTTGCCGCCCTCTCTGCCCACGATGCCATGGTCAATGTCAGTGCAGCTCTGCGTACCTTGGCAGGAGCCGTGATAAAAATTGCTAACGATGTCCGCTGGTATGCCTCTGGACCACGGGCAGGCATTGGCGAAATCAACATTCCTGAAAATGAGCCGGGTTCCTCGATTATGCCAGGAAAAATCAACCCGACTCAGTGCGAAGCGCTGACGATGGTGGCGGTACAGGTGTTTGGCAATGACCACGCCGTCGCGTTTGCTGGGTCTCAGGGCAACTTTCAGCTCAATGTCTATAAACCTGTGATGCTGCACAATGTGCTGGAATCGATTCAGCTTTTGGCGGATGGCTGTCGCTCGTTTAATGACCACTGTGCGATCGGCATAGAACCCAACCAGCCACGCATTCAGGATCATCTCGACAATTCCCTCATGTTGGTGACGGCGCTGAATTCCCACATTGGCTACGAAAAAGCCGCCAAAATCTCGCTGCTTGCCTATCGTGAAAACATCAGCCTCAGAGAAGCCGCGCTGCAACTAGGATTTGTCACAGGCGATGAGTTTGATCAATGGGTGAAGCCAGCGGAAATGACTCGTCCCGGATAAATAATAAAACGATGGCTTTCATGTGTGCTGTACAACTATATGAAATCAATACGACAAACTTAAAAATCATAAGAGATTAAATCCCCTAAAACCCAACCACGGGATCTCCAAATTTTCCAAGGTAGGTGTCCTTTAGGAGCATACGTGCTAAATCTTATATCTGAATCCTCAAGCCAGATTCCTTCAACTCTCCACTTGACATAATCGCCGAACTTTTCCCATATTTCTCCACGATGGCGCTCTTCAACGCTACCTCCAATAGCAAAATAAATCTCTTTTTGAATAGAAAAGCCAAAGTTTCGATTGCTGTAATTCATCCACAACCTATTAACAGTAAGGAGATCCCTAAGAGGAAAGTGCAAAAGCTCCTCATTGCTGATATGGTCACCATCTTTTTTGTCTATTGCGCGCAGCATCACTAAGTAAGTTTCATGGTCTGCCTCTCTCCAACTGCACTTTCTGAGCAAATCCCGCAGTCGAGTGTAGTCAATTCCTTTTTCTGAACTGAGGTCATCAACTTGATCAGAAGTTTGTTCTCTACGAGCAATTTCCGCTTCTAATGGTTGAAGTTCTAGTTTTAGCTTGTCGAGTCTGCTGTACGTCCATTCTGCTGCTAAATTAAGGTCGTAGCCACGTGTTGCTTGCTCAATCTTGCTGGATATGAAATCTATCTCATCATTCAAAACCTGAACTTTGCGTAGCAAGTCTTCATTCTCAATAGCTAAACTTTCTGGGATGACCTCAGTTTCAATCGCTTGCACATTTTCATCCAACAAGCCGAGAACATGCTGAAGCTGCTTTAATCGTTTGCGTTCCCGTTCACCCAACGGATTTTTGTGTTGAAGGGCACGGGTGAATACGTCTCTATATCGCTGGATCTTCACTTGACGCTGGCGAATGGGTTCTAAAATTTCGGCTTCAATTGTTTGTATGTCTGCATCGGTCAAGCCGAGTTTACGTTGCCACTCTTCGAGCAGCGAACGGCTTAACACCTCATCAATTTCATCTCCATCTTCCTGAATGATCGCCTCTACTTCCTTGCGATATTTCACTTTCGGATCACCCAACGGGGCTTTCGCAATCCGAATCTGATAGCCTTCACCCTTTAACACAATGATTTTGGGAGTCATCGCAGGCGATTCTTCCTGAACCTTGCGCTTTGCATAGTCGTGCAGTTCTTGGACAGAAATGGCTCCATTTCCATCAATATCAGCGGCTCCAGTACGAATACCTTCCACTAGATAGCGAGTGTAGAGAGAAAGCTCTCCATCCCGTTGCTCAAACGAGTATTGAATGGAACTGGAAGACGTAAGGACGACCTGCCCCTCTGCACCCAGCAAGGTTTCGAGATTGATCGTGTCGTCATCTTTTGACAGCAGATCGCCAAAGGCTCCGCTAAAACAGCAATCCAGAATAATGATCTGCCGTTTAGCTTTGCTATCTCGAATGCGATCGCGGACAAAACTGGCAGCAACGGCGGTCGAGCGCACTAACTCCTCTTTTTGCTTGCGAGTATTACAGGCGGCAAAGTAGAGATCCAATTGAGCATCTTTTACGCCGTGCCCAGAGATATAAAGCAATGCTAGATCTTCTTTTTGCTGTTCTCGAAACCAAATTTCAATCGTTTCTGCAATTATTGTGTAGGGTTCGTTAATCAAAGTTTTCACTTCATCAAACCCACCCATTTCTGAATTGCGTAATACGGCTGCGATCGCCTCCACATCTTTAGGAGCCGCAGGTAATGGTTTCAAGCCTTCTGTATATGCCCCAGTGCCAATTAGCAGTGCAACTCTTGCCATTAACCCTTGCTGGTATCGCTTTTCACTACTCTAACCGTCAAATGCGAGATTTTCTCTAATGCCTGCAATTGCTTTTCTAGTTGTTCTGGAGTGCGATATTCCAGCTTGACATCGCCATACTCAACTTTCAGCGTTGCGCCTGCAATGCGGGTTTTGAGCCAACCAAATATTGCCAGAATATTCTTCAGGTTTACCTCTGCCTTCAGGATTCCCAGGTTGAATCCGGCTTCTCCCGCCTTACTGCCTTCGGGTACATCGGCTGACCGTACTAAGGTTGCATCCTCCGCTAACCCATCTTTTAGTTCGTTAGCAAGGCGTTGAGAAAATGCTTCCAAGTCTTCAGGCTCTAGATCCAATCCGGCTTCGTTCAGGTCAATGAAGAGATCGAGGGTGTCTGGCATAAAATTTTGCTGACATAAAGTTATTAGGATTTTAACCTTGACTAGCTTCACTGAATGTAGGGCAACTGGGCAGCGATCGCGGCAGTGTTGTTTTCCTAGCCCACCTTTCATCGTGGCTGCTGGCGACTCGTTACAATGAGGCAAGCCTTTTCTGGATGGAGTTAGGTTGCTGATGACTAGCCTGTTGATCAAATCCGAACAGATGTCACTGCCGATTGATCTTTCTTCGCTGACACCCATGTCGAAGATGAGCGATCAACAGTTCTATGAGTTTTGTCGAACGAATCCCGACTTGCGAATCGAGCGGAGTGCGAATGGAGAAATTGTCGTTATGCCGCCAGCATTTGCTGATACTGGAAACCGCAACGGTAGAATCTTTGGACAGCTTTTTGTTTGGGCTGAAGCGGATGCGACCGGAGAAGCCTTTGATTCCAGTTCCGGTTTTACCTTACCCAATGGCGCAATTCGCTCCCCGGATGCAGCGTGGATTTTGTGCGATCGCTGGAATGCTCTGGCACCGGAACAACAGGCATCTTTTGCAGCGATCGCCCCTGATTTTGTGGTGGAATTACGGTCTAGCAGCGATACGTTGGTGAGCTTACAGGAAAAGATGGAGGAATATGTGACAAATGGGGTGAGGTTGGGATTGCTGATCGACCGCAAGAATGGTCAAGTTCATGTTTATCGACCCAATCGCCTGCCAGAGATTTTGGACAATCCTGTATCAGTCAGTTGCGAACCTGAACTGCCAATGTTTGCGCTCAAAATGGCAAGAATTTGGTAATCACCAAGAGCATGAACTTCTGTTTTATTTAGCTGCTCCATTGAATGTAGGGTAGCTGGGCAGCGATCGCCCGAACTTGATCCGCTTGGGCAACCAACTGTCCACAGGCATCCCAAGTGCCCGACACCAGCATAGAACGAGCGCCTTCATTCATCGTGATGGGTGCAGAAAAATCACCACAGACGACCTGACCAGTTTCTAAATCTAAAGTGACTGCCACCTGGGGATCTGCCGCGATCGCATCTTGCAGTTTCTTCACTACATCCGCTGTTGCTGTGACGCACGGAATCCCCATTGCCAAGCAGTTTCCAAAGAAAATCTCAGCAAAACTTTCGCCGACAATCGCCTGGATGCCCCACTTAGCGATCGCTTGAGGCGCATGTTCCCGCGAAGAGCCACAGCCAAAGTTGCCGTTGACCACTAGCACCTCTGCTCCCTGGTACTGTGGCAAGTCAAACGGATGCTGTCCGTTGCGCTGACTGCGATCGTCTGCAAACACATTCTGACCCAATCCATCAAAGGTGACACACCGCAAAAACCGCGCCGGAATGATGCGATCGGTATCAATATCATTGCCCAATAGCGGAATGCCGCGCCCCGTAACCGATTTCACTTCACTCATAAGTTATCCAATCTGACCCGTTTGCTTATTTTCGCACTGAATCTAGCAAGAAGCGAACTCTCATCTTGTACAAAAGCTAAATCTGTCTCTGTGTAGATGGATAAAAGCGGCTTTTTCTGTTTACTGCTCCCTGTGACTAAATGCTGGTGAGATAGATGAAGATTACGTGAATTTGCTGATTTTTCTAAGGTTTGCTTACCAGTTCTTGAAGTCTTCTTAACCCGCGATCGCTACAGTCTTAAGCATCTTAGTAAGTCTACGGAAACTGTCCTAATTAAGCGTGATCGAGACAGTAAATGTACTGAACTAAGCGATCGCCCAGCCTCCAATGTTTGATCTCGCATAATTTTCCACAAGCATTTCATCCAGTGTTTATCTGTCCCAGTCAGTCATCCAACCATGATCATGCAACCCAAAAACTCTAACTCCAGCCAAGGCTGTCGCTTGCGTCGCTGGCTGTTTGCGTCTACTCTCACCCTGACCGGTGCTTTTATGCCTAGCATGGCTCAGGCGTTTACGCTCAATTTGCTGCACTTCAGCGATGGCGAATCTTCCCTGCTGAACCGCACCGCTCCCAGCACTGCAACAACCCCAAACTTCGACTACAGCGGTGTGAGTTTGTTTGCTAATCTAATAGACCGCCAACGCAACGCCAGCAATACGGACTTTGACCTATTGGTCACGGCTGGAGATAACTTTTTGGCAGGTCCTCAATTTGAAGCAAGTCTTCGTCTCCCTACAGGGCAGCAGTTTTATGATGCCAAGGCATTGGAACTGTTCAACATTGACGTAGGCGGTATTGGCAACCATGAATTCGACTTCGGACCCGATGTCTTAGCCCAGTTCATCGACCCGGACGGCAACGGCACTGGATTCCGTCCCTTTGTTTCATCTAACTTGCTGATTCCCGACAGCAGCCCGTTAAAAGGTTTGATTCAGCCCAGCACTGTTGTTACCAAAGTGGTAAACGGCGTAGAAGAGAGAATTGGCGTTGTGGGTGTGACAACTCCCTTGCTGCGCTCCATTTCTAGCCCTGGCAATATTGGTACGATCGGTGATTTATCCACAACACCGGGTTTTAGCGTACTGGTCAGCACGGTTCAGGCAGAAGTGGATAAGCTGACTGCTCAAGGCGTTGATAAGGTGGTTCTCGTTTCTCACTTGCAAGATATCAATGAAGAAAAGAGTTTGGCGGGCAAGCTGAAGGATGTAGATGTGATTGTGGCAGCGGGTAGCGACACTCGTTTAGCCAACCCAGACGATCCCCTTCTGCCTTTAACGGGTGAAACAGCCGTACCTTCTTATCCCTTGATCTACAACTCCGAAACGGGTCAGCAAGTTACTAGTTTGGCGGCTTTGCCTGCGGGAGTTGCCCCGTTATTGATCGTTTCTACGGATGGTGAATATAAGTACCTGGGCAATTTGCAGCTAGATTTTGCAAACGGCAAAGTTTCCAGCATTTTGGAGCCGACTAGTGGTCCAAAGCGCAACGCCACTCTGGATGGGTTGACGGGTCGTTCAGATTTAGTTAGCCAAGTGCAAAATCCGGTGCGAGACTTTGTTGCTGACCTGAGGCAAACTCCTGTGGGGGTTGCCAATGTGCCGTTGAATAGTGTGCGGACTGAAGTTCGGGCGAAAAGTACGCTGTTTGGCAGCTTGATTGCTGATGCGATTCGAGATGCTGCTCAAGATGGCGCACCGGCGATCGGGCTAGATCCTGCCAAGATTTTGGTGGGCATCCAAAACGGTGGCGGGATTCGCAACGATCGCCGTTTTGCTCCGGGCGAGACCATCTCCGAGTTTGACACCTTCGATGTACTGCCGTTTTCCAACTTTGTTTCAGTGGTTAAAGACCTTACGGGTAGCGAACTGTTGCCCATTTTGGAGCGGGCAGTTTCCGGGCAAACGACTCCGGGAGTAGGCGGTGGTGGTCAGTTTCTCCAGATCTCAGGCTTAGAAGTGGTCTATGACGTAACCAAAGCTGCACAAGTCGTCACCGCAGCAGGTGCAATCACTCAACAAGGCGCTCGAATCATCAGTATTTTGCTCGACCCCAACAACGATCGCACCGGGCAATTCCTGTATGACGTGGCGCAGGGCGGTTTCCTGGTTGATCCAAATCAAGCGTTATTTGATTTGGCAACAATCAACTTCACTGCCAACGGGGGCGATAACTTTGCGACCCTGGCAGGCATCTCTGACAGCCGGAAATTCACTCTCGGCGGTGTCACTTATCAGTCTGCTTTAGAGCAATACATCCGCGAAGACTTGCAGGGCACGGTTGATGCCACTGATATCGCTAGCGGTGCAGATATCCGCGTGCGCGATATTTCGTCGCTAATCTCTGATGCGACGGGTGGAGAAGTGATTGTGAGCGGGGATAGTGCGGCGGTGCCAGAACCAACCACAATGTTAGGGATGCTAGGCGCTAGCTTGGGGATGGGCTATTTGAAACGTCGTCAGGCTAAGAGCAAGCAAAAGTAGTTAATCTGCAAATTGACACGCACCGAACCTCTTTTACATCCCTATGCTCAAAAGATAAGGGCTTTAAGGGTTCCCGAACCTTCCATTCCGATAAAACTTTAATAAAGGCGATCGCTTCTATTCCTGTAGCGATCGCCTTTATTAAAAAATTTCAACGAACTATTAAGTAAACGAGTCGCTTAAGCACTAAACTCTGCACTCAAAATATTTGTAGTTTTCTATACTATAGTTAATGAAATGAAATAACCATCTTGTTATTTAACGGTGGTTTTTCAGTTTATGTCAAAGGCTTGGTTGAGCGATTCTGCATCGTTAGTTCAAAACCGTGAATGTTGAGTTGCTCCTCGAACCTTTTGTATCGGTTCTGTTTTAACTTAAGAGGTTCATGAGACGGTGGGTCAAAATCCCCTTGCTTTGCTGAAACGCTACGACGCGATCGCGATCGCTCGATATTATCGGCTTCGCCCCTGGCTAACACTTTGGCGCACCTTAAATGTCGCAGTTTCATTTTTAAGTTTTTTCCTTGGGTTAAAAATAGATTCATGGCGAAATCGAGTAGAGATAAATCGCCTGAAGCGGGCAGAACAGTTACGCCACACCTTAATTCGTTTAGGTCCAACCTTTATTAAAGTTGGGCAAGCGCTTTCTACCCGTCCTGATTTGATTCGCAAAGATTTTCTCGAAGAACTGACCAAACTCCAAGATCAGTTGCCACCTTTTTCGACTGAGCTAGCCTTTCGGATCATTGAGCAAGAGTTGGGGCGATCGGTGAAGGACGTTTACAGCGAAATTTCTCCTCAGCCTGTCGCCGCCGCCAGTTTGGGTCAAGTTTATCAAGCTTTTCTTTACAGCGGCGAAGAAGTCGCTGTCAAAGTGCAGCGCCCTAACTTGTTGCCTATACTGACCTTAGATTTGTATCTGATGCGGTGGGCAGCTAGTTGGATTGCGCCATGGCTACCGCTGAATCTAGGGCATGACTTGACGCTGATTGTGGATGAGTTTGGCATCAAGTTGTTTGAAGAAGTGGACTATTTGAATGAAGGGCGGAATGCCGAAAAATTTGCGACCAACTTCCGCGATAATCCAAAGGTGAAAGTCCCTGCAATTTATTGGCGCTACAGCAGCCGTCGGGTGCTGACGCTGGAATGGATTCACGGCTATAAGCTGACGGATACCGATCGCATTCGGGAAGCTGGTTTAGCCAGCGATGATCTGATCGAAATTGGCGTGACTAGCGGCTTACAACAGCTTTTGGAACACGGCTTTTTTCATGCCGATCCCCATCCTGGAAATCTATTTGCCATGACTCCCCAATGTGCCATAGGCGGCATTCAGCCGGGTGAGTCGGTGGAAGCTCGGATGGCATATATCGACTTTGGCATGATGGATCAGCTAGATGAGCGCGCCAAAGAAACCTTGGTCGATGCGGTGGTTCATTTGATCAACCGAGATTATGAAGACCTGGCAAAAGATTTTGTGACTCTCGGTTTTTTAACCCCAGAGGTTGATATTCAGCCGATTGTGCCCGCCTTAGAAGCGGTTTTCTCTCAAGCTTTTGGCGAAAGTGTGCGGGATTTCAACTTTAGAACCATCACGGATAGTTTTTCGGAACTGATGTATGAGTATCCGTTTCGGGTGCCTTCCAAGTTTGCTTTAATTATTCGCTCGTTGGTGACTCAAGAAGGGTTAGCGTTAACGATTAACCCCAATTTCAAAATTATTGAAGTTGCCTATCCTTATGTGGCAAAGCGCTTGTTAACCGGAGAATCGCCTCAACTGCGTCGCCGCTTGTTAGAGATGTTATTTAAGGATGGCAAGTTTCAGTGGTCGCGGTTGGAAAATTTGATTGCGATCGCCCGCACCAATGGCAACTTTGATCTCCTGCCTTCGGCTCAAATGGGCATTCAATTTTTGCTTTCAGAGGAAGGAGCGTTTTTACGGCAGCAGTTAATCATTGCCCTGACTGAAGACGATCGCATCCATACTGAAGAAGTTCAACGACTTTGGCACCTGATTAAAGATGATTTTCAGCCCGGACGATTGTTGAGCGCGGCAATGGGCGCGATCGCAGAATTTTCGACTGCGGGAACCTCTGCCCTGCTTGCCAACGCGCGCTAATCCCTAAATTCTTCACACTCCGAACTCAACCGCCTCCCACAATGGTGACAATTTCTAGGCGATCGCCCGGTTTCATTTCCGTAGTGTCCCAAAACTGACGATGTAATATTTCGCCGTTGTATTCCACGGCAATCAGTCTGGGATTTAAGCCCAGTTGGTCTAAGAACATCGGTAACAATGTGTTTTTAGGGCAGCCTTGCGGCTCGCCGTTGACTTGGAGCGTGATTAGATTATCCATAGGTTCAATTTTAAAGCTGCTGCGAACGCTTTAGACTAGAAAGTCCTTTGATTATTTCTCTGACCACTTATTCCCTGATTGAACTATGTATACCCTAGATAAGCCCACAGAGCGATCGCTCCAAGATCCCCTAATCATTGCTGGACGCACCTTTCACTCGCGCCTGATGACGGGAACGGGAAAATATCGCAATTTTGATGAGATGCGACAAAGCGTGGCGGCAAGCGGTTGCCAAATTGTCACCGTCGCCGTCCGTCGTGTGCAAACCAACGCTCCTGGGCATGAAGGTCTGGCAGACGCTTTAGATTGGAGCAAAATCTGGATGTTGCCCAACACTGCTGGCTGTCAAACTGCCGAAGATGCCGTCCGAGTGGCGCGATTGGGTCGTGAGATGGCAAAATTGCTGGGTCAGGAAGACAATAACTTTGTCAAGCTGGAAGTGATTCCCGATGCTAAATATTTATTGCCTGACCCGATTGGCACTCTGCAAGCCGCAGAGCAATTGGTCAAAGAAGGATTTGCCGTATTGCCTTACATCAATGCCGATCCGCTGTTGGCAAAACGGTTAGAGGAAGTTGGCTGTGTGACCGTGATGCCCCTCGGCTCTCCAATTGGCTCCGGGCAAGGGATCAATAATGCTGCCAATATTCAAATCATCATTGAAACGATAAAGGTGCCGGTGGTGGTGGATGCGGGTATTGGGGTGCCCAGCGAAGCGGCTCAAGCGATGGAAATGGGGGCGGATGCACTGTTAATTAATACCGCGATCGCCCAAGCTCAAAATTCTCCAGCGATGGCACGGGCGATGAGTCTTGCGGCAGAAGCAGGGCGGTTGGCATACCAAGCCGGACGAATTCCGGTAAAACCTACCGCTAGCGCTAGTTCCCCTACAACGGGAACGATCGCCAGCACAACGACCTAATCTTATCCCCTGTCGGGACGGGGCAGGCGATCGCGCTCATATACTGCGGTTCCACCTTAAAAAAAATCTCTGTAAATGGGCGATCGCGGCTTGAAGTCCTACACTGTAGATTAGGCTTCTTATAAAATTAAGGATTGGCAGTCATGGGATTGTTTGACCGTGTTAGCCGGGTAGTCCGTGCAAATCTGAACGATGTCGTCAGTAAAGCTGAAGACCCCGAAAAGATTCTAGAGCAAACGATTATTGATATGCAGGAAGACCTGGTGCAAATGCGTCAGGCGGTGGCAAGCGCGATCGCAAGCCAAAAGCGGAGTCAGCAGCAACATAACCAGGCTCAGACTGAAGCAAACAACTGGCAGCAACGGGCGCAGTTGGCAATCCAGAAGGGCGACGAAGGATTAGCGCGGGAAGCGTTGGTTCGTAAAAAGACCAATTCTGAAACTGCTGCCTCCCTCAAAACTCAACTCGACCAACAAAGCACCATGGTCGATACGCTGAAGCGGAATCTAATTGCGCTAGAAGGCAAGATTTCGGAAGCCAAAACTAAAAAAGATATGCTCAAAGCACGGGCATCGGCGGCAAAAGCCAACGAGCAACTGCAAAATGTGGTGGGTCGCATGGGCACGGGCAGCGCTATGGGAGCTTTTGAGCGTATGGAAGAAAAAGTGCTGCAAATGGAGGCAAAATCTCAAGCCGCAGCGGAATTGGCTGGAGCCGATTTGGAAAGCCAGTTTGCCCTGTTGGAATCGGGTGGCGATGTAGATGATGAACTGGCAGCGATGAAAGCTCAGCTATTAGGCGGTGCGGCTCAAGACCAGGCACAGCTTTCGTCTAGCGCTCCGGCGGACAAAGTGACGGCTCAGCAAACGAGCAATCCTGAGGTGGATGCTGAACTAGAAGCACTAAAAACAAAGCTCGATCAACTTTAGGCGGTGAGACGTTAGCGAATAGTCTGCCATCGGCGATCGCTCCTCACTCATCATTGCAGCATTTTTCTAGCCTTCTATATTGACTGGGTTTGCCTTTGAGGTTCAAAACAAGTCAAAATACGAAGGCTTTGTTTTTGATGTTATTTGGGAAAGCGTATGAGTAGCGTCACGATTATTACGGATGCTGAATTTTCGGCGGAAGTGCTGCAAGCCGAACAGCCCGTGCTGGTCTATTTTTGGGCAACTTGGTGTGGTCCTTGTCGGCTGATGGCTCCGATGATGGAAACAGTCGCAGCAGATTATGGCGATCGCCTGAAGGTAATCAAAATGGAAGTTGATCCCAATCCAGCATCCGTTAAAACCTATAAAGTGGATGGGGTTCCTGCCTTTCGTTTATTCCAGGCAGGTGAAGTGGTGGCATCCGTAGAAGGGGCAATTCCCAAAAAACAGGTGGAAGCATTTTTAACTGAGAACATGCCAGCTTTAGCCTAAATTCAATCCGTCTAGAACCCTGATAGAACCTCGACTATGCAGTTTGCCCAGCGGTTAGCGCCCCTCCAACTCAATGTGTTTGCCGACATGGATCAGGCAAAAGCGAACGCGCGCGTTGCAGGGCGGGAACTGATCGATTTGTCCCTCGGATCGTCGGATTTGCCCACGCCGGAGCCTGTACTCAGGGCGATCGCCGATTCCCTAGCCGACCCTAGCACCCATGGCTATTTGCTGTTTTCGGGCACACAAGAATTTCGCCAAGCTGCCGCCCACTGGTATACCCAAAAGTTTAGGGTTCCTGTTGATGCCGAAACCGAAGTGCTGCCACTGATTGGCTCTCAAGAAGGCACTGCCCATTTGCCCTTAACAATTCTCAATCCGGGAGACTTTGCGCTGCTGCAAGATCCGGGCTATCCTTCCCATGCAGGCGGCGTTTACCTTGCTGGTGGACAGATCTACCCCATGCCGCTGTTGGCAGAGAATCACTTTTTGCCAGTCTTGGAAGACATCCCAGAAACCATACTGGCGCAAGCAAAAATGATGGTGTTGAGCTATCCTCACAACCCCACCACCGCGATCGCGCCTTTAGAATTTTTTCAAAAAGCCGTTGCCTTCTGCCAACAGCACACTCTTGTTTTGGTTCACGATTTCCCCTACGCGGACTTGTTTTTTGCAGAAATCACTGTTCCATCTGTGCTTCAGGCAGACCCGCAAAAAACGGTGTCGATCGAATTTTTCACGATGTCTAAGTCCTACAACATGGGCGGTTTTCGAGTGGGGTATGCGATTGGCAATGCCGAGTTAATTCGGGCGTTGCGGCAGGTAAAAGCCGCGATCGACTTTAACCAATATCGCGGTATTTTGAACGGGGCGATCGCGGCTTTAACTGGCTCCCAAGCTTCGATTCAAACCGTCGTTGAAACGTTCCGGCAGCGTCGAGATGCTGCGGTTGCTGCGCTGCATCGCATTGGCTGGAACGTGTCTACCCCTGCCGCCACTATGTATCTTTGGGCAAAACTGCCCGACCCGTGGACGCAGGACTCCATCGGCTTTGCGACCCAACTCGTCGAAGCCACCGGGGTTGCCGTATCGCCCGGTGCAGGCTTTGGCAAATCAGGCGAAGGCTATATACGACTGGCATTGGTGCAGGAGCCACGGGTGTTGGAAGCCGCGATCGCCCGTATCCAGCAGTTTTTAAAAACAAGTTAGTGGGCATGACTTTGGAACACGATCGCATTCTTACGGCAATTGATGTGGGAACCAATTCCATTCATATGGTAGTGGTTCGCATTCAGCCTACATTACCTGCGTTTACTATCATCGCCAGTGAAAAAGATACGGTTCGGCTAGGTGAACGATGTCACCGAACTGGACAACTCACCGAATCGGCTATGCAACGAGCGATCGAAGCACTCAAACGCTGCCAAGAAATTTCTCAAAGTTTGGGATCAGAGCAGATTATCGCCGTTGCTACCAGTGCAGTTCGTGAAGCCCCCAACGGACGGGAGTTTTTGCAGCGAGTGGAATCCGACCTAGGGCTTTGGATCAACCTAATTTCGGGCGTGGAAGAAGCGCGCCGGATTTATTTGGGGGTGCTGTCGGGCATTGAATTTAATAATAAGCCCCACATTGCGATCGACATCGGCGGCGGCTCCACCGAACTGATTTTGGGTGATGGTCATGATCCCCGCAGCTTGAGCAGCACTAAAATTGGCGCGGTTCGGCTAACCAATGAGTATGTCACGACCGATCCCATTAGCAATAAAGAAATTGAAGCGCTGCAAGCTTATATTCGTGGGATGTTAGAGCGTCCAACAGAGGAATTGCTCAGCCATCTTAAACCAGGGGAAATCCCCCGGCTCATTGGCACTTCTGGCACGATTGAAACCCTGGCAATCATGCACGCACGGGAGCATTTGGGCATCGTGCCCGCGCCACTCCAAGGCTACAGCTTTACGCTGAGTGATTTGCAGGAAATGACCCAGCGTTTGCGACGCATGACGATTGCAGAGCGATCGCACATTCCGGGCATCAACGATCGTCGGGCTGAGATCATCTTGGCGGGTGCGCTGATTTTGCAAGAGGCAATGACCCTGCTAAACCTCGAAGCAATTACCATCTGTCAGCGATCGCTGAGGGAAGGGGTGATCGTAGATTGGATGCTAACCCACGGGCTAATTGAAGATCGGCTGCGCTACCAAAGCTCCATTCGTAAACGTAGCATTCTTAACACAGCCCAAAAATACCGGGTGAATTTGGATCACAGCGAACGGGTGGCAGCGTTTGCCCTCAGCCTATTCGATCAAACTCAAGGAGTTTTGCATGAATGGGGAGATGAAGAACGGGAACTGCTGTGGGCAGCCGCTATTTTGCATAATTGCGGACACTTTGTCAGTCACTCTGCCCATCATAAGCATTCCTACTACTTGATTCGCTATGGCGAACTTTTGGGTTACACCGAAACAGAAATAGAAGCGATCGCAAACTTGGCGCGCTATCACCGCAAAAATAACCCCAAGAAAAAGCACGAAACTTATCGCAATCTCACCAGCAAAAAGTATCGACACGTCGTCGATCAACTAAGTCCTTTGTTGCGGCTAGCAGTTGCCCTCGATCGCCGTCAGATTGGAGCAATTCAAACCATCACCTGTGAGTTTTTGCCCACCGCTCACGAACTACGGCTGCATCTTCAAGCCGCAAAACCCACTGACGATTGCGCTTTAGAGCTATGGAGCCTGGAAACTAAAAAGAGTAGTTTTGAAAGCCAATTTGGACTCAAGCTTGTCCCTGTATTAGAAGTTCAAACCTTTACCATTTCAACTTAAGCAGTCTATTTGATTCACTCCTCAACCGAACCGCCCCCCTAGGTACGGTAAATACTCCTTCATCAGAAAGCGTAATTGAGACGACTATGTAAGGAGGAGCGCTGAGCCATGGACTGAATCGAGTAATAAACGATGATTTCCGGTCTTCTTACGAATGATACTCGTGAGCAGTGAACAGCCCCTCAGATATTTTTAATCTCTCGCAGTAGTTGATGGAGCGGAAGCAGCAATGGCAAAAGTCGTCGGAATTGACCTAGGGACAACAAATTCGTGTGTGGCGGTGATGGAAGGGGGCAAGCCCACCGTCATTGCAAATGCGGAAGGCTTCCGAACCACGCCTTCTGTAGTTGCTTTTGCAAAAAATGGCGATCGCCTGGTCGGTCAAATTGCCAAGCGCCAAGCCGTCATGAACCCCGAAAACACGTTCTATTCGGTAAAGCGCTTCATTGGTCGTCGGTTTGATGAAGTCGCCAACGAGCTAACCGAAGTTTCCTACAAAGTTTTAAACGTAAACGGCAATATCAAGATTGATAGCACCGCTAAGGGTGAACAGTATGCCCCTGAGCAAATTTCCGCTGAAGTGCTTCGCAAACTGAAAGAAGATGCCAGCAAATACCTAGGCTCAGATGTCACCCAAGCGGTAATTACTGTTCCCGCTTACTTCAATGACTCCCAGCGTCAGGCAACCAAAGATGCCGGAAAAATCGCTGGTTTAGAAGTCCTGCGAATTATCAACGAACCCACTGCTGCTTCCCTGGCATACGGTTTAGATAGAAAAAGCAACGAAACCATCCTCGTGTTTGACTTGGGTGGCGGCACCTTCGACGTATCCATCTTGGAAGTGGGCGACGGCGTGTTTGAAGTGCTGGCGACTTCCGGCGACACTCATTTGGGCGGCGACGACTTTGACAAAAAAATCGTAGACTACTTAGCTGACGAGTTCCGCAAATCGGAAGGCATCGACCTCCGCAAAGACAAACAGGCTCTACAGCGCCTGACTGAAGCCGCAGAAAAAGCCAAGATTGAGCTATCTAGCGTCACCCAAGCAGAAATCAACCTACCCTTCATTACCGCCACTCAAGATGGTCCCAAACATTTGGACACCACACTGACCCGTGGCAAATTTGAAGAACTCTGTGCCGACTTGATCGATCGCTGCCGGATTCCGGTAGAAAATTCCTTGCGGGATGCCAAGTTGGGCAAAGAAAGCATCGATGAAGTCGTCATGGTGGGCGGTTCCACCCGGATTCCCTCCATTTTGGAATTGGTTAAGCGCGTGTTGGATAAAGAACCCAACCAAACCGTGAACCCCGATGAAGTGGTTGCAGTCGGCGCAGCGATTCAAGCTGGCGTGTTGGCAGGCGAAGTCAAAGACATTCTGCTGCTCGACGTTAGCCCGCTATCCCTTGGCGTAGAAACCCTAGGTGGTGTCATGACCAAAATCATTCCCCGCAACACCACCATTCCTACCAAAAAATCTGAAGTCTTTTCAACGGCGGTGGATGGTCAAAGCAACGTGGAAATTCACGTTTTGCAAGGTGAGCGCGAAATGTCGAACGACAACAAGAGCTTGGGAACCTTCCGCTTAGATGGCATTCCTTCGGCTCCCCGTGGCGTTCCTCAGATTGAAGTGATCTTTGACATTGATGCCAACGGGATTTTGCAAGTCACTGCCAAAGATAAGGGCACCGGCAAAGAGCAATCGATTAGCATCACTGGGGCTTCCACGCTACCCAAGGATGATGTCGAGCGGATGGTGCGCGAAGCCGAGCAAAACGCATCTACCGACAAAGAGCGCCGCGAAAAAATCGACCTGAAAAATCAGGCAGACTCCTTGTCTTATCAAGCAGAGAAGCAACTGGCTGAACTAGGTGACAAGGTTTCCGCTGAAGATAAAACGAAGGTCGAAGGGTTGATCAAAGATCTGCGGGAGGCGATCGCCCAAGACGATAGCGATCGCATCAAAACCCTCACCACCGAACTTCAGCAGACCCTCTACACCATTGGTACCAGCATCTACCAGCAAGCAGATGGAGCAGCTGCTCCAGGCGCAGGATCTCCCGATGATCCCGCTGCCGGATCGAGTTCTTCCAGTAGTGGTACTGAGGAAGATGTGATTGATGCCGACTTCACGGAAAGCAAATAAGGCACCATCTAAATAGGGTGAACTTGGAGTGTTTTATCGCTCCATCAACCACAAGGCTGATCGTTTTCCGATCAGCCTTTTTTGTCGATTCGTTCGCCCTCACCAAAGAAAAAAGATTTCAGTGCGTAGAAAAACTGTCTTGTTTATGATTCCTACAAGATCGGGCAACCCGCTTAAATGAGGTGAGATCTGTGGGAAGAAGAAAACTTCCCTCCACTTTTTTGGACTAAAGACTTGCCAATGGGGAAGGGTTAGGCGTTCAATAACAGCTAGACCTTTTTTGATTGTTGCCCTATGCCATGCCAAGCAACCCTAGCTCAGCTAGTTAGTTTGCTCAACGCTACTTTGTTGAATTCGTTAGAAGCTGCCGCCCTAACAAAATTAGCAACCGGGATCACCACCGATACTCGCTCCATCAAGCCTGGGGAAGCGTTTGTAGCGCTGCGCGGCGAACAATTTGATGGGCATCGGTTTGTGACTACTGCGTTTGAGAAAGGCGCGATCGCTGCGATTGTGGATAGCGAATTTTCAAGCGCAGATTTCGACGTGCCGCTTGCTGAGTGCCCATTTCCGCTGATTCAAGTCAAGGATACCTTGGCGGCATATCAAGCGATCGCCCACTGGTGGCGCACTCAATTCACCATTCCCGTGATTGCGGTGACGGGTTCCGTGGGCAAAACCACGACCAAAGAGCTAATTGCTGCCGTTCTCTGCCATTCCAGCCCTGGCTTACCCCAAGTTTTAAAAACTCAGGCAAATTACAACAACGAAATTGGAGTCCCCAAAACGTTGTTGGAACTGGATGCCAGCCATGACTATGCAATCGTGGAAATGGGAATGCGGGGGCGAGGAGAGATTGCATTACTGTGCAACATTGCTCAACCTGACATTGCCGTGATTACCAACGTTGGCACCGCCCACATTGAACGGTTGGGATCAGAAGAAGCGATCGCCGAGGCAAAATGCGAACTTCTAGCCGAACTTTCTCCTAGCAGCATCGCCATTCTCAACCATGACAATCCTTTACTCCTCAAAACCGCCGCCGCCGTTTGGCAGGGTAAAACACTGACGTTTGGGCTAGAAGGGGGAGATGTTCATGGGCACTTGCTCGATCTAAACACACTGCGAGTCGATGGTATCGATTTCTCCTTGCCTCTGCCGGGTCGCCACAATGCCCTGAATTATCTGGCAGCCTTAACCGTGGCTAAAGTCTTGGGTTTAGACTGGTCGCCGCTTACCCCAGGAATCACTGTAGAGCTTCCCAGTGGACGCGCAAAACGCTATGACTTGCCCAATGATGTTGTAGTTTTGGATGAAACCTACAATGCGGGGCTAGAATCCATGCTGGCATCGCTGGACTTACTGATGCAAACCCCTGGTAAACGACATATTGCCGTTCTGGGCACCATGAAAGAATTGGGGGAGCGATCGCTAGAGTTTCATCAACGAGTTGGGTTGACGGCTCAACAACTCCAAGTTGATTACCTGCTGATCCTCGCCGATCCGCTTGAAGCTGCTGCCATGAAAGCCGGTGCTGCGGGAATTCCGACTGAATGCTTTACCAGCCCGTTACAACTGGTTGAACGGTTGAAAGGACTCGCTAAGAGGGGCGATCGCTTACTCTTCAAAGCATCCCGCGCCGTTCAGCTTGACCAAGTAGTGAATCAATTCTGTCGCGATATCCACACATAATCACTCAAAACTTAAAGGGTCGGGTGCCAGGTGCCGGGTGTCAAGTGTCAGGGCAGAAGGGTGAGGAAACAGGGGAGTGAAATTTAAAACTCAAAACTTTTTCCTACCGTCTTCCCTTACCCAATCGGCTACCAACCATAACATTGCGGGAAGCGCCCCGATTGGGATAGTCGCTTTCATCGTAAATTTCACCCACCAATTCTTCCAAAATATCTTCTAAAGTGACTAGTCCTACTGTCCCGCCATATTCATCCACCACGATCGCAATGTGCAACCGCCCTTGCAGCATCTCCTTCAGTAAATCGGTCAAGCGCTTGGTATCGGGCACATAAACCGGTGGGTCCATTGCCTCCGTCACCAATCCATCTTGCTGCCCTTCCTTGCGGCGAATATTTAGCTGTTGCAGTGCCCGTTTTAGGTTGACAACCCCCACAATTTCATCCTTCGACTCTTCCTGCACTGGCACCCGTGAATAGCCAGTTTCCAGGCAAAGATCAATCAACTCTTGCAAGGTTGCCTCTCGCGAAATGGTTCGCATGTCAACGCGAGGCTTGACAATATCCCTGGCGCTAAGCTCATCGAGCATGAAGGTTTTGTTCAAGATGTTGTGTTTGTTCAAATCCAGATGACCTTTACCGCCCAAAATCTCAATCATTAATTGCAGATCTTTGACGGACTCGCCTTCCTGGACTACGCCGCCTTGAAAGGTGCGAATGGCAGACTGAGTAATGGTTTCAAACAACCAAATAATCCCAAGCATGGATAAGATCTGCGACATCCAATAAATTGGGCGCACCACGATCCTAAACAGGGGAATGACGTTATTAATTGCCAAAGACTTCGGCACAATTTCGCCGAAAGTGAGCGTCAAAAAGGTGACGACAAAGGTCGCAATCCCGATCGCCTGATTGCCCAACCACAGCGTAAACAGATTGCTCGTGAGAATGGCGGTGGTATTGTTAACCAGGGTATTGCCCACAAGCAGCGTGGTAATGAAGCGTCGCCGCTTGTGAAGCACTAGGGTAAACAGTCGATCGGGATCGCCCTGTTCTTTAATCAGCGATCGCAGTTTGAGGTTGTCTAGCGCCGTAATCACCGTTTCGGAGCCGGAGAAAAAAGCAGATAGCAACAGGGTCAACACGACAACCGCAATATCAACGCGAACATCTCCCAAGAGGGGAGCGCCTTCAGAAATTGCTAAGATCGGAGACAAAATAGGTATAATCACAGGCTGCCATGAGGCGACATCAATTCAACCCATGTGGATTGTTCTTCTGTGATGATAGCTCCCTTATTCCCGCCAATTCATCAGACTTTCTGAACAATCGGGATTATGGCTAACTGGATTCTGATCTTTTGCGCCATGCATATTTTGCAAACAGTCCACCGTAGTAATGAATGAAACGCGATCGCCTCACTCAAAATCGGGTGGGGACAATCGGGGCTGTGGACTACAGTAGTTTTACAGCGAACAAATAATTTGCGGCGGATGATCTCCCTATGGCATTAGAGCAGATGTTTATCTCGGCGGCAGCCTTAACCATTGGCTCCATTTGTAGCCGTGTGTTATGTGAAGGCGGCATCCGATTTGCCAGTTGGGTAGAAGCACAAAGCAGCGATGATGCTGCACAGATTATTCAAAAAGCATCGGAGCAATATGCCTGGAACTATGCCAAACGTCACGGCATGATGAAAGTGCTGGGAATGCGAGAGCCAGTCCCTTTAGAGTCAGTTTATACAGCAGTACGATTTTTGGATCGAGAGAGCATTAGCCGATTTGACTCGATTGAAGATCTAGAAAAGGCATTTCGCGAACAGGGCGATCGCCGCTTTCAAAAGAAAGCAAAAAAAATCGATGGGCTACGAGTTGCCAACGACAAACAATATTTGATGGTATTGGGTGGTCCAGGTGCAGGCAAATCCACCTTTTTACGAAAAATGGGCTTGGAAGCGCTAAAGGGCAATAGTCTCGAAAATGGCTATGTGCATGAGTGCATCCCGGTGCTGATTGAGTTAAAAAATTTTTCCTCGAATGAGATTGCGATTGAGCAAGCGATCGCCCAAGAGTTTCGCATTTGCGGCATTCCATCGCCAGAGATTGTGACCACCAAACTGCTAGAAGCAGGCAACCTGCTGATTTTGCTGGATGGGCTGGATGAAGTGCCCACCAAACAAATGACCCATGCCATTCAGCAGATTCAAAATTTTGTTGATCAATATGACAAAAATCGGTTTGTGGCATCCTGTCGCCTTGCCGCTTACCGCAACAACTTTTATCGATTTACCGATGTGGCGATGGCAGACTTTGACCACGAGCAGGTGAAGCAGTTTATTCACCGATGGTTTCAGTCGGAAGAAGATGTGAAATTGAATACGGCGCAGCGCTGTTGGCATTTATTGCAGCAGCCAGAATATGCTGCCACCAAGGAACTCGCTCACACGCCCCTCCTCCTCACCCTGCTGTGCTTGGTGTTTGATGATTCCCAAACCTTTCCCAAAAATCGAGCGGTACTGTATGGAGAAGCGTTGGATGTGCTGTTGAAAAAGTGGGCATCGGAACGACGAATTCAGCGCGATCCGATTTACCAAGATCTCAGTATTGCGCTGGAAGAGATGATGTTGGCAGAGATTGCCTACAAACACTTTGAGGCAAATCGCTTATTTTTTACGAAGCGCGAGGTTGTAGAGCAAATTCGTACCTTTCTGGCGGAAAATCTGAATGCACCCAAGCATTTAGATGGAGAAGCAGTGCTGGAGGCGATCGCCATTCAGCAAGGAATCATCGTGGAACGGGCACAGGAAGTCTACTCTTTTTCTCACCTAACCTTGCAGGAGTATCTAGCAGCCCAGTATATTGACGACCACCACCTCACCCAAACCCTCGTGCAAGAGCATTTAACCCATGAGCGTTGGCAAGAAGTGTTTTTGCTCGTGGCGGGAGTGATGCGGAGTGGCGCGGATGCTCTGCTGTTGGCAATGGAAGTACAGGCAAACACGTTCATCAATACGCCCAAACTGAAAGCGTTGCTGCAATGGACTGAGGATTTAACCAATGGAGCGGGGGGAAGCCTCTCGCCTGCGGCTAAACGCACGACTGCCCTATTTTTAGCGCTGGTCAACCATCGGGCGTTGAATCTAGCGCGGGTGCTTGATCCCAATCTGGCAAATACGCTGGAACTGGCGCGCACCCTAGCAAATATTCGCACCTTAGAATCCGCTTATACCGAAGACAACACCCCCGCTCGATCCGCGATCCCCACTCGTGCGCTGGCGATCGCCCTGACGCGATCGCAGCCGACTCGTCCCATGGGGCAGGCACTCACCAAAACATTTACTAAAACCTTTACCGATGAACTGGGCAGGCTACAGGCATTTCAAGAAACAACCCTACAGCAATTAGTGACGCAGCTAAAAGCATTGAATCTGCGATCGCCCGATATTCGCCAATCGGCAACCGTCCTGCAAGACTTTCACACACAAGTGTTTCACACCTGGTTTAGCACTCTCAAACTAAACCCAACCTGGATTAGCCTTTCTACAGAAGAACTGCGAAAACTCGATCGCTATCTCTACGCCAACTGGCTGCTGGTGCGCTGCAAACAAACGGCTGTCAGGGTTTCGCCTCGCACCTGGGCAGGTATTGAAGAACGCCTCTTGCGGGTATCGCTGTAGGGGAGTTTTGAGTTTTGAGTTTTGAGTTTTGAGTTCTAAGCTCTGAGTTTGGAGTTCGGAGTTTTAAGTTCGGAGTAACAGACGTATTTCTGTTGTATAGCTAGCAAGTTTACAATAAGAGGCAATAGCTCACTCTTGCTGACATCAGCAAGCTAATCTGTTATGCCCAATTGCATTACTCAAATAATTGAATCGGAAATGAAGGATTTGGGTGGTTTTGAAGTGCGGCGCATCCTTCCTCACCGCGATCGCCAGATGGTTGGACCCTTTATCTTTTTTGACCATTTGGGACCCGCTGTCTTTCCGCCCGATCACGGGGTCGATGTCAGACCCCATCCCCATATTAATTTAGCCACCGTCACCTATTTGTTTGAAGGAATCTTGCTGCATCGCGATAGTTTAAACAACGTTCAAGAAATTCATCCTGGGGCGGTCAACTGGATGACGGCAGGTCGTGGAATTGTCCATTCCGAGCGCACGCCTGCTGATGTTCGGAGTCACGAGGCAAGGTTACATGGCATTCAAACCTGGGTCGCGCTTCCCCAAGAAGAGGAAGAAACTGAGCCTGCGTTCTATCACTATCCATCTGCCAATTTACCCACCTGGCAAGACAACGGCGTATCTTTCAAGCTGATTGCCGGACAAGCCTATGGCTACACCTCGCCTGTCAAAACCTTCTCCCCGATCGTCTATCTGGATGTGCAGCTCTCTCCTGGAACGCAGTTTATTGTGCCAGATGGGTACAGCGATCGCGCCATTTACAGCGTTACAGCAGGTCTAAAGGTTGATGATCAACTCCTTGAGCCGCATCGGTTGGCGATTCTAACCCCGGACACCCCCATTGAAGTGACCTGTGAAACAGAAGCGCGCTGCATTATTGTTGGCGGTGAACCCTTGGGCGATCGGCATAAATGGTGGAACTTTGTTTCTAGCCGACCAGAGCGCATTGAACAGGCAAAGCAAGACTGGCAGGCAGATCGATTTGCCAAAGTACCCCAAGAAACAGAATTCATTCCGCTGCCAGAAACGGCTTCTTAAGCCCACTGCCTTAAATGAGTACTCTTATTCAACGACGATGCGCCATTCATACAGTTTGTAATGGACGCACTGATTCACCACCAAAGGATCTTGCCCGACGATCGCCTGCGCCTCATCCATAGAAGCAGCTTCAAATAGCAACATGCCTCCGCCTCGACAGCCCCAATAGCCCGTCTTTGCCTGATGACCCTTCGCAATCAGCCTTTGGACAAATTCCTTGTGAGCAGGAACGTATTGATCAAACAGTGTTTTATTAACAATCCCTTCCTCGATCTTCACAAACCACGGCATGACGGTCATTCCTTTCCTCACAAGGCATTATAAAAAATGTTTACCTATTCATTTTCCATCTAGGTTGGCTTTCAAAAAGCCCAAGACACATTTCCTCATACGTCATTTTTTCGTGACTTAACCGGTGGGCGATCGCTCATAAATCAGACTACTTTTAGAGTATCTCCCAATCATTTTTTCCACTACCTGCCTCCGATTAGTCTTTTCAATCAGTAAAGCTCTGATTGAGAAAGTATCAGCGCTTACCAAAACTGCTGTTAATGATAGAATTCTTTAGATAACTAGGAGCCAGCACCATCATGTCGCTTACGCTGACCGCTGACCAAGCCAAAGCTCAAAATGGACTTCGCATTGGGCGAATTTTAGTGGTTGAAGATGAAGAACTCATTCGCGAAACTATCACCCTTGCCTTAACTGAAGAAGGGTACGACGTGGTTGCAGCATCAGATGGACGGGCTGCGCTTGACTTATTGCACCAAGAAGATGGGATTGACCTTCGTTCCGGAAAAAACTTGGCGGTAGAGCAATTCAATTCTGAATTTGATGTGATCATTCTAGACTTAATGTTGCCCTACGTGAATGGGCTAGATCTCTGTCGCATTGTGCGTCGTGAAGGCAACAATGTGCCCATTTTAATGCTCAGTGCTAAGGGCGGTGAAACCGATCGCGTTGTTGGGTTAGAAGTGGGCGCAGATGACTATCTCACTAAACCCTTTGGCATGAGAGAACTGATTGCTCGCTGTCGAGCGTTGCTGCGCCGTCATCATCACTTTCAGGCAGAGCCAGAGCAGCCCCTGCTGAAGTTTGATCAGATTATTTTATATCCGCAAGAATGCCGCGTCATTGTGCGGGGCGAAGAGGTTAATTTCTCTCCTAAAGAATTCAAAATTTTGGAATTATTTATGAGCTATCCCCGTCGAGTTTGGTCGCGGGAGCAACTGCTAGAACGCATTTGGGGAATTGACTTCATTGGCGACAGCAAAACCGTTGATGTGCATATTCGCTGGCTACGTGAAAAATTAGAGCGCGATCCCAGCAGTCCAGAATATTTAGTTACGGTTCGTGGGTTTGGCTATCGCTTTGGCTAAAGTGTTTGCAACGGAGACACTTACTAATTAAGGTTCACGATCGCAATCGATAAGCCACCTAGAATAACAATAGCCCTAATTTAGGGGTTAGTTTTGGCTGCACTCTATCGGTTTGCCATGGAACTATGGATTTTAATCGGGCTACTGATAGGTCTGGCGCTTTTAGAATGGCGATGGCTGCGGCTCAATGCCAAGCTATGGCGAATTGTGCAAAAATGGCGACCGGATGACCCCGCGGCGTTTTCCTCTACTTCTCGGCTAACACGGGCGATCGCGGCTTACCAAGAAGCCCATTTTTCGCTGCAAAACGAGTTGCAAACCCTACAAACACTCGTTCAAATCGCACCTATTGGTTTTTTGCAGGTGGATGAAGACAATCAGCTATTGTCCTGCAACAGTAAAGCTTGTGAACTGCTGAGTATGCAGCCTTATATTTCTGGAAGACCCCGTTTACTTCTAGAACTCGTGCGCTCCTATGAATTAGATGCCCTGATTGAAGAAACTCGCCATGCTCAACAACCGCGTCAGAGCGAATGGGTGTTTCATCCGGTTGATCCCGACTATGCCAAACTGGCGCAAAAGCAGTCCTGTCCTTTGCGAGGTCACGGCACCCCCATGCCAAATGGCTGTGTTGGGGTGTTTTTAGAAAGCCGAGAACAGGTGGTGATGCTGACGCAACAGCGCGATCGCTGGATTTCGGATGTTGCCCATGAGCTAAAAACTCCCCTAACATCCATTCGGCTGGTGGCTGAAACGTTGCAGTCTCGCTTAGAGCCGCCCACTCGCGATTGGGTCGATCGGTTGTTGAATGAAACCATTCGCCTCAGTGGGTTAGTTCAAGACCTGCTTGACCTTAACCAGCTTGAAATGCAGCCCTCTGCTCGTTTAACGCTAAAACCCGTTGATCTTCCTCGCTTGGTGCAGTCAGCTTGGCTGAGCCTAGAACCCCTGGCGCGAGAAAAGCAACTCCAGTTAGATTACGTGGGCTGCGATCGCCTCTTAGTGTTAGTCGATGAAGCGAGACTATACCGAGTTTTATTAAATCTATTAGATAACAGCATCAAATATAGCCCCGCTCAGCAGCAGATTCGAGTGCAGGTTTCATTGATTCAAGACAATCAGGCAGGTGTAGTCAATAATACAAACCAACAGGTTCATCTAGAAGTAATCGATGCAGGTTCAGGCTTTCCAGAAGGTGCCCTATCTCAAGTATTTGATCGCTTCTATCGAGTTGATCCCTCTCGTACCCGCCAATCTGGGATGAAAGCACTCACAATCAATGGAACGCTGACCTCCTCTGCCCTTTCGGGTAGCGCAACCCCAGCCTTGAATACACAGCCCTCTGCAAAAAATTGGAAGCAAGACTTTTTCCAGGCAAACAGCGGCACAGGGCTAGGTCTAGCGATCGTTCGGCAAATTGTGGAAGCTCATCAAGGTTCAGTCAAAGCGAGCAATCATCCTGAAACTGGCGGAGCTTGGCTAGAGGTATTTTTACCCCTAAAAACAGGTGCTAGAGAGTTGAAATAAAATCATGAACTTTATAATGCTGAGAATTGTTAAGGTGACAGTGTACTATTTAAGTGTGAATACTTATCGCTTGTCTTAGTATCACTTGCCTTAGAAAAAGGCATTTGCGAGAATAAACGCCCAATTTGCAAACGCAAGGCTACGCCAACGCATGGATGAACGGGTTCAAAAAGTACTTTCGCGATGGGGCATTGCTGCCCGTCGTCAAGTTGAGCAACTGATTCAACAAGGACGAGTCGAAATAGATGGCGCGATCGCATATCTGGGTCAAAAAGTTGATCCAACTGCCGTTCAAATCTCTATAGATGGTGTCGTTGTCAACCCGGTTGAATGTCCACAACGCATTTATTTGCTGATGAACAAACCGAGGGCTGTCGTTTCGACCTGCGACGATCCCCAAAAAAGACAGACTGTTTTGGATTTACTCCCCCCTAACCTTCGGTATGGACAAGGAATTCATCCAGTTGGACGCTTGGATGCAGAATCTACCGGGGCACTGCTGCTCACCAATGACGGAGATTTAACTTTTTATCTGACCCATCCCCGACATCACATTCCCAAAACTTACCAAGTTTGGGTTGAGGGCTATCCGTCTGCGTCTGTTTTAAGGCAATGGCAACAGGGAGTATTGTTAGAAGGACAAAGAACTCTTCCCGCAGACATTTCTGTCCTGAAATCGCACCCAGATCGCGGAACATTATTAGAGATTGTTTTGAAAGAAGGACGTAACCGCCAAATTAGGCGAGTCGCACAACAACTAGGGCATCCCGTCCAAACGTTGCACCGGATTGCCATTGGGTGTATTCGACTGAAAACGACCAGCCAGTCCCAGCTTGAAAGCGGTCAATATCGCTCTTTGACGAACACTGAGATTTGTTTTTTGAGATCCCAAATTGACTTAACATCGAAAAGAACGCTAAGCGTGGGTGAGGAGTGCCGAGCATGAAAGACAAAACTCTTCAATTAAATAAAGAACAAACGCAATTGTTGGCTGAAATTGGTGATTATTTGCGCCGCCTTCGACAAGAGCAAAAGCTGTCTCTAGAGGCGATCGCTGCCACAACGCTAATTCCCGTGAAGACTTTAACGGCGATGGAAGAAGCAGATATAACCCAACTGCCTGAGCCTGTTTATGTGCAGGGGTTTATTCGCCGATATGCGGATGCGATCGGGGCAGATGGCACCGAGATAGCCACCGCCTTTCCGGCTCAATCCGACCTGAGATCTCCCAAACCAACTTGGAGTAAGGCTGCGGAGGCGCAGCTACGTCCATTGCATCTATATTTTGTTTATATGCTGCTCGTTGTGGGGGCTGTGAGCGGCTTGTCTTATGTGTTGAACCGATCTTCTCCTCAAGCACTTCGCTATGCCAACTTACCTCAACAGCCCGGAGCCGGACAAGTACTCCCCCAAAAGGTTGAATTGTATGGTCCCCCATTACCTAGCCAAAAACCGACGGGTGCGGTCGTTGGCAAAGTAGCGGGCAAAACAGCGCTACCCTCCACCGCTGTAATCTCTAATAAGCCCGTTCGGATTGGTTTAGCGTTCAAGGCTCAATCATGGATTCGGATTGTTGCGGATGGGAAAACGGAGTTTGAGGGCGTGCTATCAGAAGGCGCTCAACAAGCGTGGGCAGCGAAACAGCAGATTACCGTTCGGGCTGGAAACGCTGGAGGAGTCTTGGTGAGCTATAACGAGAGTCCGCCAAAACTCCTAGGCGAACCGGGTACGGTTGAGGAAAAAACCTTCGAGGCTCAGTCTCAGGCTAGAGCAAATTTTTCTGAAGAACCCATTGTTGCAATCTTTAATTTTCCTGATTTTTAACCGTTTTGGCTAGAAATAATACGGGTGCGGGGTTTGTAATTTGTTGGCTACCAGAATTAAGCTGATGTGCCTGTGAATTCCAGAAACAAGGCGCTTAAGCCCCTTGTTTCATTTCTTGGAATTTTCAAAGTTGCAGCTTATACGATGATTAACTGGCAACCTCTCGTTACGCTTGACTCAGCGGCAGTTTTTTCATGCCAGCAACCTTGATTGTGAGTGTTTCATAACCAGTTTTTTGCTCCTCACTTACACTGGAGTCATGACTGGTATTTATCCATTACCCACTGAGGTTGTTCATTTAATCGCTGCTGGAGAGGTGATCGACTCTCTTGCTGCGGCAGTCCGTGAACTGACGGAAAATGCTTTAGATAGTGGTGCCACTCGAATTACTGTGTCGGTTTGGGCAGAGCAGTGGCGGTTGCGGGTGGCGGATAACGGAATTGGGATGAGTTGCCAAAATTTACAGCAGGCGGCGATTCCGCACAGTACCAGCAAAATTCGCGATCGCCACGACCTGTTCAACATTACCAGCCTCGGATTTCGCGGTGAAGCATTGCATAGTTTGGCACAGTTCGCCCAATTGCAGATCGCGAGCCGTCCAGCGTTACGATCTCCTTTTAGTGATGTCGATTTAGTTCAAGAAAGTGAGGGCTGGCAGATTACCTACGATACCCAAGGGTTGCCCATTGAAATAGAACCGATGGCGATCGCACCGGGAACCATCGTCACCGTAAATCACCTATTTGCCAACCTGCCGACTCGTCGCCAAGGCTTGCCCTCTGTGGCTCACCAACTCAAAGCGGTGCAAGCTACGATTCATCAAATCGCCCTCTGCCATCCTCACGTAACCTGGCAAGTGGAGCGGGGCGATCGCGAGTGGTTCACTCTCTTTCCTGGCAAAACTGCTCGTCAAATTTTGCCCCAGCTTTTGCGGGAAGTTGAGGTGAGCGATTTGCAAGAGGTGGATCAGGTTTCAGGTTTCGGGTTTCAGGGGTCGGGGAAAAGGGAAGAGCCAAGAGGGAGGCGAACCTCAGAACTCAAAACTCAAAACTCTGTACCCCAAACCCATACTCCATACCCCGTACCTTCTCTCTATCTCCTGCTTGGCTTACCCGATCGCTGCCATCGTCGTCGTCCAGATTGGGTGCGAGTTGCGGTGAATGGGCGACTGGTAAACTTGCCAGAAATCGAACAAACCATTTTGGCAGCGTTTCGGCGAACCCTACCCCGCGATCGCTATCCGGTTTGCTTTGTCCATTTGCAGGTGCCTCCAGAGCAGATTGATTGGAACCGTCATCCTGCCAAATCAGAAATCTACCTGCATCATTTAGATGACTGGCGGGATCAGATTGCAGCGGCGATCGATCACACATTGCGCTTAAATCCTGATACTCTGCCGGAAACGCTCTACTCTGATCGCATTGGACACTTAATCAAAACCGCTGAAACTGGCGGCGTGTGGAACACCTTGCAACCATCAAAAGAAGTAGAAGGCGACCAAGATCAATTCCCACCCGCTAGCTCCCAGCCCCTAACTACTCTCAAAGCGCTTGCCCAAGTTCACAACACCTATATTTTGGCGGAATATCCCAGGGGAGTATGGCTGATTGAACAACACATTGCCCATGAACGGGTGCTGTATGAGCAATTGTGCGATCGCTGGCAGTTAGTGCCGCTGGAAACTCCGATTATTTTGAATGGATTGACTAGCGCCCAAGTGGAACAATTACAGCGAATTGGAGTAGAGACGGAATCCTTTGGGGATCAATCCTGGGTGGCGCGATCGGCTCCTGCCCTGCTAGCGGCGCGATCGGATTGTGCCGAGGCTCTGATAGAACTAAGCTTTGGGGGGGACTTGCAAGCCGCCCAAGTCGCAACTGCCTGCCGGAGCGCGATTCGGAATGGCACACCGTTATCTCACTTGGAGATGCAAACCCTGTTGACCCAATGGCAACACACTCGCAATCCCCGCACTTGTCCCCATGGTCGCCCCATTTGCCTAACGCTGGAAGAATCTTCTCTCTCACGCTTTTTCCGGCGACATTGGATGATTGGCAAAAGTCATGGAATTTAAGCAAGAATTGAGACAACCGCTTGCCTGAGACGCGATCGCGGATTGTATGCCAGTATCCAGAATAATGAAGACAAGCAATAGAGCCTAAACCTATGCCCATAAGCCCCTTCACCTTTAAAACCTGAAACCTGAAACCTAGTAACCACTCTACAAATTAATGCACTCTAAAAAACAAGGGACATAGGCATGGTAAGGCGAACATTAACGCGGCTGTTGCTTGGGGTAAACGCCCTGTTGTTGCTGATTGCATTGTCTGTGGGCTGGCAGATGGGGCAATTGTTACAAATCAGCCCTTCGGCGATCGTTCCTGAGTTGCTAGCTGTGGCGGGAGTGGCTCCGAAACCCGATGATTTAATCTCAAAGCAATGGTGGCAAGATGAAGTGCAGTATCGCACTCGCATTTCTCAAGGGCAGACTTACAATGTTTGCCTATTTGGAGATTCTATCTCTTCTGCGTTGGGCAATACCTTGGGCGATCGCGCCTTCAACTTCGCCATCGGCGGGATGAGCAGCGTTTCGTTATTGCCCCAAATGCAAAACCTGGTAGCAGCCTCAACTCGTTGTCAGCAGGTCGTCTTTGCCATGGGTACGAACGATGCCTGTTATGACATTACCAACGATCGGTTTGTTGCCAATATGCGGCAAGCGATCGCCCTTGCCCGCAAGCTGACCGCAACTCGCATTATTGTCCTGCCCGTCTTTTATTCCACTCTAGCTGCCAGCCGCAAAGTATTTCTGGCAGGTACTGTTGCACGAGTTGAAGAAATCAATGCCCTGCTGCGATCAGTCGCCAGTGATGAACAGGTGATCATGACCGACCAAGGGTTAGGAACGTTGTATCAAGGGCAAGAACTCAAAGCGAATTTAACGACCGATGGTGTCCATCTGAATGCCACCGGACGAGTTTTGTATCGTAATGCCCTGATGCAAATCCTCTACTATCCGTCTGCCTCCTCTTCGTGAATTTGCAGTTATGTCGCAGAATGTGGGCTGCAAAACACTACACTAAACATTGGAACGATTACCTTTAAAGCATTGAGTTCTAGCCTTGGTCGCGATCGCTGCTTGTGGGTCAAGGCTACCCAAAAACTTTGCCTGCTCCGTTCTCCACCACCGCTCTATATAGGAAAAACCACATTATGACAGCCACATCCGTTCGCTTTCCCATTGATCTTGGTGCTTATAAGTCAATAGCGCTAGACCCGACGAAACCGACTTTGACTGATGACCAGCGGGAGGCATTGAAAGCGAATATTCAACTGTGCCGGGATGCCATCATCTTCTTTACAGCGACCGGAGCAGCACGGGGTGTGGGCGGTCATACAGGCGGTCCCTATGACACGGTTCCAGAAGTGGTGATTTTAGATGCGCTGTTTCGGGGAGCCGCTGAACAGGTTGTGCCGATTTTCTTTGATGAAGCGGGACACCGAGTCGGCACTCAATATCTGATGGCGGCGCTGCATGGAGAACTTCCCGCTGAACAACTGATGCACTACCGCGAAGCGAATTCCAAATTGCCTGGACACCCCGAACTAGGGTTAACTCCTGGCGTGAAATTTAGCTCCGGTCGCTTGGGTCACATGTGGCCCTATGTGAATGGCGTGGCGTTGGCAAATCCGGGTAAAGCGGTGTTCTGCTTGGGTTCCGATGGTTCGCAACAAGAAGGAAACGACGCAGAAGCGGCGCGGCTGGCGGTGGCGCAACACCTGAACGTGAAGCTGATTATTGACGATAACGATGTGACGATCGCGGGGCATCCCTCCAAATATCTCCCCGGTTTCACCGTCGCCAAGACTCTAGCAGGTCATGGCGTGAAAGTGTTAGAAGGCGATGGCGAAGATATAGACGGCGTGTATAGCCGGATTTGCGAAGCGATTAACACGCCGGGTCCCGTGGCGGTGATCAACAAGCGTCCCATGTGCGTTGGGATTGAAGGGCTGGAAGGCTCGACCCATGGGCATGATGTGATTTCGGTGGAGAAAGCGATTGCCTTCCTGGAAAAACGCGGACATACCGATGCCGTTGCCGTCCTCAAAAGCATCGAAACTCCCAAAAATCCTTACCAGTTCCTGGGCATTGGCAGTAAATGGGATTCTAACCGCAACGTGTTTGGGGATGCGGTGGTTGCGGTTCTGAGTCGCATGAGTGAGAGCGATCGCAAAGAAAAAGTGCTAGTAATCGACAGTGATCTGGAAGGCTCTTGTGGGTTGAAAAAAATCCACGATGCCTATCCTGAAGTCTTTCTACCCTCCGGCATCATGGAGCGGGGAAACCTTTCTGCTGCCGCTGGATTTGGCATGGAAGAGGGTAAGCAAGGCATTTTTGCAACCTTTGCCGCTTTCTTGGAAATGTGCATTTCCGAAATCACCATGGCGCGGCTGAACAAATCCAACCTGCTCTGTCACTTCTCCCACTCTGGCATCGATGACATGGCAGACAACACCTGCCACTTTGGGATCAACAACTTCTTTGCCGACAATGGTTTGGATGATGGCTATGACACCAAGCTTTACTTTCCTGCCGATGCTAACCAAATGAAAGCCTGCGTCGAGTCGGTCTTCTTTGATCCCGGTCTGCGGTTTATCTTCTCGACCCGCTCCAAAACGCCGATTTTGCTAAATGCAGAAGGCGGCGAACTGTTTGGCGAGGGCTACACCTTCACACCGGGTAAGGATGAAGTGATTCGGGAAGGCACCGCTGGCTATATCGTTGCAGTCGGGGATGCCGTATATCGCGCATTGGATGCCGTGGAGCGTTTGAAGCAAGAAGGGATTGATGTGGGGCTGATCAACAAATCGACGTTGAATGTGGTGGATGAAGCGGCGATCGCGAAGATCGGCGCGTCTCCCTTCGTCATCGTCGTGGAGGCTTTTAACCGCAAAACTGGGTTGGGTAGTCGCTTTGGTAGCTGGTTGCTGGAGCGTGGCTTAACCCCCAAATATGCCTATCTCGGCACCCATGAAGAAGGCTGTGGCGGTCTGTGGGAGCAGTTCCCCCATCAAGGGATCGATCCAGTGGGCATCATGGCAAAGGTGAAACAGCTTGTAGCCTAGGAGATCTATAAGAAAAGTAGGGGCAGGTTTCATAGCTGCCTTGGCAGAGCCGTTTAATTTTGGCTGAACCTGCCCCTACTGGGCGATCGCAGTTTGATAAAAGCCTTGCATCTCGGCAAACCACTGCTGGCGCGAGGCTTCCCAGGTATAAAACATGTGCCCACCGGGGTAATGTTTCAGCGTTAGATTGGGGCGCACTTCTGGATTCAGCTTCATCAAATCCGCCAAATGATTTGAAGCGAAATAGGGCGTGACCAGATCAAAAAAGCCGTGATTGATCGCCACCTGCATATAGGGATTCAATGTCATCCCCACCCGCAAATCATCTACTGCGCCCGCAAAGCCCTGTTTTAACTCGCCCTTGGGATCAAATGTCCAAGCTTTAAACACTTCAATATTCAGCAGATGATAGGTCAAGTCGGTTTCCACGCCCAAGGTATCTCGCAGATGGCTGTTGATTGCCCCCGTAAACAGGCGATCAACTCCATCTAACGTCGGATCACAGCCCTCATACTGCAAGCGATCGGGAAAGGGATCGATCGCCGTCATCGCCGCATCGTATAAGCCCACAATTTTTTGCTGATCCCGCAATAGCTCTCTGGCAAAGGCTTCAATCCCGATTCGTCCGGCTTGTCTTTCTACAAACGAGACAGGCAAGCCAATCAAATCCGCAAGCTGTTGATAAGTACTCTGACGTTCTTCTAGTGACACCGTGTCGCCCATCGCCAGCATGGGAATGAAAGTTTTGCGGGAAAACTGCTCTGCTGCTGCAATGTGAGCTTGGAGATCGCCTGGGTTGCCTGTCCACTGAGCGCGATCGTGGTGCGCTGCTGTTGCCGCAAACGAGGGAATCAGGGTTGCCCAGCCCGTCAAGTTGTAATCATTCGCGCCAAACAAGCTGAACTCCAACGCAGGCGAAATCAAGATTGCCCCCGAAAGCCCTACCCCAAAATCCTGTTGCAGTTTGCGGGCAAGTTTTGCCACTCGAAAGCCGCCGTAGCTTTCCCCGGCAATGAAAATGGGAGACAGCCAGCGCTTTTGCCGTGATAAAAATCCCTGAATGAATTCTCCCAAGGATTTCAAATCGCGCTCCACGTCCCAAAATGCTGCCTCTTTAGGCTTATCGTTCTTGCCTTCCAGCTTCTCACCCGGTTTTTCAGAGGGTTCTTTATCCGATGGCAGACTGCGGCTAAATCCAGTGCCAATGGGGTCGATAAACACCAAATCGGTAAAGCTCAGCCAGCTTTCCAGGTTATCCACAAGGCGGACGGGAGGTTTGGGCAAACTGCCCTGGGTTCCGAATGAGATGCGTTTAGGTCCTAAGGCTCCCATGTGTAGATAGGCAGAAGCAGCGCCAGGTCCGCCATTGAAGACAAAGGTGAGCGATCGCCGCGAGGCAGAATCCGTTTTTGCCAGATACGCCACATGAAACATCTCAGCGATCGGCTTTTCGTTTTCATAGAGCGTCTGCCAGTCAGCCGTTGCCGTATAGGGAATCTGGCGAGCGCCCAGAGACAATGTATGTTCAGTCGTTTTACCTTGACGGGCGATTGGTGGAGTGGAAGGGTCGGGCATAAAATATTGGGGCGATACTGCAACGATTCTAGTATCGTTCAGCATTTCACAGAAATGATTGGCTAAACACTTGCGATCGCGGCGCATAGAGGGTAGAGGGTCACTTGCGTCGTGAATTTATCGTGCCACCTAAGCAGTGCTTTGCCTACTTCAGCGCACTTTTTGGGCGTTAAAAAATCAGAACCAGGTTGCATAAAGTCTTATGTCATCGATAAAATTAAGGGATTGTGACGAACTATTAACCGTCTGCAACATCATGGCGAAGCGCACCTCTTCTGAAGATATTCAAGATTGGGACGATGTGCCAGATCTCAATCATATTGTGAATGACAAACGTGCGATTAAAAGAGCCACTCCTGCAAAAGGTCGCCGTCGCAATCGACGTTGCGAAAATCGCTTGCTCAATGCTCAAATCACTAGTCACCTAACACTTGAAGAGAGGGAAGAATCTTAAATCCCTGCTTTGACTCAAAGGTTGTGATGCGATCGCGTGCCATTGTCTTGCTCAAATCATCACTACTTAGGCTGAATCAGGTAGCCACAGCGGTGTTCCCCATTGACTAGCCAGTGAGTCCGCTCCACGATGCAGTCTTGCAGCGCGACCGCAAACATTTCTAGCTCATGCCCACACACGCTGGGAAACGATTCTGCAATTTGAGAAATGGCGCAGTGATGCTCTGTCAGCACAAATCGATCGCCCTCTGCCGCCGACCCATCCCCATCTATAGAATGGCACTCTGTCATATAGCCTTCTGCTTGGCGAATTTTAGCCAGCTTTTCCACTCGGTCTTTCAGCAAGCCGTTCCCCATGCGATCGCGATATTCCAATGCCTTGCGCTCCCACTGTTTTTGCAGAATGGATTTCATCTGCTCTTTGCTTACCGTTTCTGCCAATGTGTCTAATAAAGAAATGGCAAACTTGTCAGAGCGATCGGGAAAGCGATCGCGCCCAGATTGGCTTAACCCATAGGCGTGACTAGGGCGACCCATCCCCGACTGCACCGCCTCATGCACAATCAGCCCTTCCTCTTCCATATCTTTTAAGTGACGACGCACCGCTTGAGGACTGATGTGCAAACATTCAGCCAAGTTTTGGGCAGTAGCGTGTCCCTGCTTTAAAAGGGTTTGCAGGATATCTTGCTTGGTTGAGGGCTGCTGAGTGGTTGTCATTCTCGCGGGTAGAGTCAAGACTGAGAAACACAATTTCAGTCTATAGACTAACTTTAGCAACAAAAGTGTTTCTAAAGTGTTTTACAATAAGGTTAAGCAACAAAGATGTTGTTTTAATTATAGAATTCATTTGTTACATTATTCCACTTGTTATAGTGTTGCCTGCCTCATGAACACTCAAATGAAACCTAGCCAAGCTTCCGAAAAAAGTTTGGAGGCAATGAGAAACTTTTCAGAAACCTATGCCAAGCGTACCGGTACTTATTTTTGCTCCGATCTGAGCGTCACCGCCGTTGTGATCGAAGGGCTTGCCAAGCATAAAGATGATTTAGGCGCGCCACTGTGCCCTTGTCGTCACTATGAAGATAAGGAAGCCGAAGCGGCGGCGGTGTACTGGAACTGCCCCTGCGTGCCGATGCGGGAGCGCAAAGAGTGTCATTGTATGCTTTTCCTCACTGCCGATAATCCTTTTGTAGGCGACCAGCAAGAAATTTCCATTGACGAAATTCGGGCTGTGACCAATCAGACCTAACAATTTTAGATAGCAGATTGAAGATTGATAGATTAAGCGCAAAGTCTTCAGTCTTCAATCTAAATCTTCAGTCCCACATCCGATCCCTCAGAGAGAACACTTCGATGACTGCATCCGTTCAAAATCTGGTTAATCAGCCCTATAAGTATGGCTTCATCACCAACATTGAATCCGATACGATTCCTCGTGGCTTAAGTGAAGACGTGGTTCGTCTAATTTCTAAGAAGAAAAACGAACCTGAGTTTATGCTGGAGTTTCGTTTGAAAGCCTATCGCCAATGGCTGAAAATGACGGAGCCAAATTGGGCAGAGGTGGGCTACCCTGCGATCGATTACCAAAACATCATTTACTACTCGGCTCCCAAAGTAACCGAGAAGAAAAAGAGCTTGGATGAAGTTGATCCCGAACTACTGGATACTTTTGAAAAGTTAGGTATTTCTTTATCTGAGCAAAAGCGACTCAGTAATGTTGCTGTAGATGCGATTTTTGATAGCGTTTCGATCGCCACCACCTTCAAAGAAAAACTGGGAGAAGTCGGGGTCATCTTCTGTTCCATCTCCGAAGCCGTTCACGAACATCCTGAACTCATCAAAAAATATCTCGGCAGCGTCGTCCCTGTTGCCGATAATTACTTTGCAGCACTGAATGCAGCCGTCTTTAGCGATGGCTCTTTTGTCTACATTCCCAAAGGCACAAAATGCCCGATGGAATTGTCTACCTATTTTCGCATCAACAACGGCGACTCAGGGCAGTTCGAGCGAACGTTGATCGTCGCTGAGGAAGGTAGTTCCGTCAGCTATCTAGAAGGCTGCACCGCCCCCATGTATGACACCAATCAGCTTCACGCGGCTGTGGTGGAACTGGTGGCAATGGACAACGCCGACATCAAATACTCCACAGTGCAAAACTGGTACGCCGGAGACAAAGAGGGCAAAGGCGGTATCTTCAACTTTGTTACTAAGCGCGGCTTATGCCAGGGCGTGAACTCCAAAATCTCCTGGACTCAAGTAGAAACCGGATCAGCCATTACCTGGAAATATCCAAGCTGTGTGCTGGTGGGCGACAACTCCGTGGGTGAGTTTTACTCGGTGGCGCTGACCAACAACTATCAACAAGCCGACACGGGCAGCAAGATGGTTCACATTGGCAAGAACACCAAAAGCACCATTATTTCCAAGGGCATCTCTGCTGGCAATTCTCAAAACAGCTATCGCGGCTTGGTCAAGATCAATCCCAAGGCAACAGGCGCGCGCAACTATTCTCAGTGCGACTCGATGTTGATTGGCGACAATGCCCAGGCAAATACGTTTCCCTACATTCAGGTGCAAAACGACAAGGGCAAAGTCGAACACGAGGCTTCCACTTCCAAAATTGGGGAAGATCAGTTGTTCTATTTCAAGCAACGTGGCATTTCTGCGGAGGATGCGGTTTCCATGATCATCAGCGGTTTCTGTCGTGATGTCTTCAATCAACTACCCATGGAATTCGCCGCCGAAGCCGATAAGCTCCTCGCCCTCAAACTCGAAGGCAGCGTAGGTTAATCATGATCGTAAATCCTGAAAGCCCTGACGTTGCCAGAATGTTGTTGATGTAGAGTTTGTTTTTAAGCATCAGTATGCCTAATCCGTTATTTTCACGCTACAGCCAAGGAGAAAACCGCGTCACGGCAAGTATTCTTGCAGTCTTCGAGCGAATTTCGTTCGCATTGGTAGAAAGAATCCTTCAAATTTTGTGTGAGGAACCAAATCTACCACTTTTGCAGATAAAAAATCAGATTAAGTCTGGCAAAACAGGGCGGGTTCCTGATGGTGCATTGCAAGCATCATTTGCTTATTGGATTGAAACAAAGACGGTGCAAAATGCTGTTGATCCTCATCAACTTCGGGGACATTTGGATGCACTATGCAAAGTCCCTGATTCTGCTAAGAAAAAGCTGCTGGTTTTAACTCCTGATTATGAAGAGCCTCAAGTTATTAAGGATCTAAAATCTGATTTGACTGTCTGGGCAAGTTTTAACGATTTATACTCAGCGATCGCTGAAATTACTGCAACTTCTGAAAATAGTGAAACTGGTGAATCTTGGTTAACCTCAGACTTCTCTCCTCCTAGTGAGCAAGAACGATTCTTACTGCGAGAATTAGTTCAAATGCTGTTAGCTGAGGGATTAGTCAATAGTGGTAAGTCCGATGCTGTTCTGATTGTTCCTGCTAAATCAGCAATCGGTGATTACCAAAACTTTTCTGTTTATCTTTGCCAACCGAATCGCTCATTTCAAAGAGTTGAATATGTCGGTTTTTACCATAATGGCGTAATTGATCGGCATATTGCAAAAATTTTGCATAAACCACTAGAAGAGATTGACTTGACAGAGGAAGCGATCGCAGAAGCAACTGAATTAGATCCGACAGTCAAGCAGAAACTACAGCAGTTGGTTGATCAATTGAAAGCCCATAATAATTCTAGGTATAGAGTGAAGTTTAAAGTCTTCTTTTTATCTTCTCTAGATTCACCGGAAACCGTTCGACTTTCACATGATATTAGAAATGACTTAAAGAGTGCTTCTGGCAGACCCACTGCTTTTGTTCAGAATCAGCGGTATGTTTCTTTGACCGCATTAAAGAAGAATCTAGCGACAACAACAGAATTGCTTACTGCCGCTTGCTAAAGACATAAGCTTATTTAGATTTAAGAAATGATTTTGGGTGAAATTAGTTTGGGAGTCGAATGGTGATTCAAGAGAACAGTGAAGTGATTTTGTCGGTGAAAGATTTGACTGCTGAGGTGGAGGGCATCCAGATTCTCAAGGGGTTGAATCTGGAAGTGAAAGCGGGCGAAATTCACGCGATTATGGGACCCAATGGATCAGGAAAAAGCACCTTTTCCAAAATTTTGGCAGGGCATCCTGATTACACCGTAACGGGTGGAGAAGTCACCTATTTAGGACAAAATTTGTTGGAGTTGGAAGCAGAAGATCGATCGCGTTCTGGCATCTTTCTCGCCTTCCAATATCCAATCGAAATTCCCGGTGTTAGCAACCTCGACTTTTTGCGAGTGGCGTATAACTCCAAGCGCAAATTTGCGGGGTTGGATGAACTCGATACCTTCGATTTTGAAGACTTGGTGCAGCAAAAGCTGGATGTCGTGAAGATGAATCCGGCGTTTCTCGATCGCAGTGTGAATGAAGGCTTTTCCGGTGGCGAGAAGAAGCGCAACGAGATCTTGCAGATGGCGCTACTGGAACCAAAGCTAGCCATTTTAGATGAAACCGATTCTGGTCTAGATATTGATGCTCTTCGGATTGTATCCGGTGGCGTGAATCAGTTGACTACCCCTGAGAATGCAGTGGTATTGATTACCCACTATCAACGCTTGTTGGATTACATCGTGCCGGACTATGTACATGTCATGGAAGGCGGACAGATTGTGACCACGGGTGGCAAAGAACTGGCGCTGGAACTGGAAGAGCGCGGCTACACCTGGATTCGGGAAGAGGAGATTGCAGCACGATGATGGAACTATCGACTGTCTCTGAAGTTGGCAACGTGGGGCTTTCTATCAAAGGCGATCGCGCAGCTTATCTACAAACCCTGCTGCATCTTCGATCCCCACTGCCTGAGTCACTGATTGGATTAAACGTGATTCGCGATCGCGCCACTGCCAGAGTCCAAGAACTGGCGATCCCCTCCACTCGTGATGAAGAATGGCGATTTGCAGATTTGTCATCGCTATTACAAGTCAACTTTCAAACGGTCAATGATCCCTCCAGCCTCAGCTTTCCGCACATTCAGCCCTTTATTCTGCCAGAAGCGGTTAGCAGTCGCTTGGTGTTTGTCAATGGCGTATACGATCCCGCGTTGTCCGCAGTGGATGGTTTGCCCGATGGAGTGCTGGTCACCAATCTAGCAACGGCAGCGCAATTCAAGGAGTTTTCAACTCACCTCGCCCAGCAGCCGGGAGCAGAAGAGGTTTTTACCACCTTGAACACTGCCAGCTTTATCGATGGCGCTATGATTTGGGTTGAAAAAGATCAGGTTGTTGATATCCCGATTCAGATTTTGTATGTGTCAACCGCAACTCAACCCGCGATCGCCCATCCTCGTTGCCTGGTGATTGCCGAATCTGGCAGCAAGTTCACCCTGATTGAGGAGTTTGTCGCACTGCATGAAGGCATATATTTCACCAATTCGGTGACAGAAATCGTGGTGGCAGACAATGCTGAGGTGAAACATACCCGAATTCAACGCGATAGTGCTGAAGCGTTTCACATTGGCAAAACGATTGCAGCTCAAGCGCGAGATTCTCGCTATACCTGCACTGCGATTAGCTTGGGCGGCAAGCTGTCTCGCCATAATTTAGAGGTTTATCAAATCGGTGAGCAGACAGGTACGGTATTGAATGGACTGACGATGATTACAGGGGATCAGGTTGGCGATACTCATAGCCTGATTTCCTTCACCAAGCCCCACAGTACCAGCCGCCAGATTCACAAATGTATTGTTGATGATCACGCCCACGGGATTTTTAACGGTAAAGTGTTTGTGCCTAAAGCTGCTCAACTCACTAACGCCGGACAGTTGAGCAATACCCTGCTGCTGTCGCCCAAAGCGCGAATCGACACTAAACCTCAACTTGAGATTGTTGCTGATAACGTCAAGTGCGCTCATGGAGCTACGGTTAGCCAACTCGACACCGATGAAGTATTTTATCTCCAAAGTCGCGGCATTGATGAAGTTAGCGCCCGAAAACTGCTGGTCTATGCTTTTGCCTATGAAGTGATTGATCAGATTCCCGTTGCCTCGTTGAAAAATCGGCTAGCTGATCTCGTAAAGACACAACAAGCGTGCATTTAAGCTATCCGGTGTCCAGGTCTATGCACCCCTTTCCCTAATCCCTCGCCCCTTATTCTTATGACCTTCACTCAAGCTAAATCCCTCGCTGCCACCGTCCATGCCGACTTCCCTGTTCTCAATCAGGACGTGAATGGGAAACCACTGATATATCTAGACAATGCCGCCACCTCCCAAAAGCCGATCGCCGTCTTAGATGCCCTGCGCTACTACTATGAACACGACAACGCCAACGTACATCGCGGGGCACATACCCTCAGTTCCCGCGCAACGGATGCCTATGAGGGCGCACGAGATAAGATTGCCGCCTTTATCCACGCCGCCTCCCGCAATGAAATTATCTACACCCGCAATGCCAGCGAAGCAATTAACCTCGTTGCCTATAGCTGGGGTATGAGTACGCTAAAACCGGGTGACGAAATTATTCTGACGGTAATGGAGCATCACAGCAATCTAGTGCCCTGGCAGTTTGTGGCACAGAGAACGGGCGCGGTACTGAAGTTTGTGCAACTCACCGACACAGAAGAATTTGACTTTGACCAGTTCAAATCATTGCTGTCGGACAAAACTAAGCTCGTGTCGGTGGTGCATGTGTCGAATACCTTGGGCTGCATCAATCCGGTGAAGGAAATCTGTATGGAGGCACATCGTCATAGCGCGAAGGTGCTGATCGATGCCTGTCAAAGTGCGCCCCATTTGCCGCTCGATGTCCAGGATATTGATTGTGATTGGCTGGTGGCCTCAGGGCATAAAATGTGTGCGCCAACGGGAATTGGCTTTCTCTATGGCAAACTCGATCTGCTGAATGCGATGCCTCCGTTTATGGGCGGCGGCGAAATGATTGCCGATGTGTTTTTTGATCACTCCACTTACGCCGAACTGCCCCACAAATTTGAAGCGGGAACGCCAGCGATCGCAGAAGCCATTGCCCTCGGTGCGGCGATCGATTATCTGAGCGCGATCGGCATGGACAAAATTCACGCCTATGAAGAAGAACTGACGGCTTACCTGTTCCAGCAGCTTGAGCAAATCCCCAACCTGCAAATCCTGGGACCTAAACCCAAAACAGACGGCAGCGGACGGGCAGCGTTGGCAGCGTTTACTGTGGGCGATGTTCATGCGAATGATCTATCTACCTTGTTGGATCAAGCAGGTGTGGCGATCCGTTCTGGGCATCATTGCACCCAACCCCTACATCGCCTTTTGAATATTTCCTCTAGTGCTCGTGCCAGCCTCTACTTCTACAATACTCGCGAGGAGATCGATGTATTCATCACTGAGTTGAAAGAAACGTTGGAATTTTTTAACGGTATTTTTAGCTAAACAATCAGGTGGTTGAGTTGATAAAAACTACCAGCATGAAGAAGCTAACGGCTCTAGTCAGCGATTGCTAAGGTCTTTGTATATAGCCTAAGCCACTTGGTCAATCCGCTGCACCAGAATTGTTAGCCCTTGCTAGAGCATGGGTAGGAGTATTTGAATCACTAAGCTTAACGGCTGCCACTTGGTTGCCATTTGGACCGTCAACATAATAGACCTCAACCTTATTCTGCTGCTCAAGTTGAGTAACTACTGAAAATGACGCTGAGTAATCATAGCCAAGTAGCCCTAGATAATTTTTGACAAAGCTGGCTAATCCTACAAAACCATTAGTCCGCGAGTAATAGTCCTGTCTTTCCTTCAAATATTTCAAAAGTTCATCATCAGAGATTACTTTGTATGGATTAGCTACTTCAATAATATTAGATTTGATAGTTTCCAAGTCATCTAGACTAAAACTAATAGTTTCAACCTTTGAATTTGCATCCTCAATGATTTGAAGAAGCGATGTACAGAGCTTCTGACAGTTCTGAAGATCTTCATTAGTAAATAGGTTGTTGTGTGCAACTTTATGTCGCAACTTCTCAACCTCTTCCCACTGATGCTGGAAATTCTGATCCTTAAAGGTTTCTTTGAAAAACTTTGTATAATTACTTTGCAATTCTTCTTTCAATTTTCCAACAGCATCAGCACTGTCCTCCATAGACAAGACTTTTTTGATGATGTCTTCTCGACTAATATAACCTGATGACTGTTGATGGACTATTTTGCCAAGTTCACCAAAGTCTATGAGGTATATTTTGTTGTCAATTACTTTTCCAAAAACTGGCTCATTTTGTTGTCTAGAACTAGCCTTCTTTTTCATTTCAGCATCGGCAGTCACTTCCCACCAATTTGGACCAAGCTTCGTTATAAAAAACTTGATGATGTACTTTCTAAGACGATTTTCAACTTTGTTTATGCTTGGATATATCTGTTGTGCAATATACTCAGAAACTTCATCAAGAAGAATATATACAAAGTCAAACCCTTGAGCCTTCAGATACTGGCACATAGGCAGCCTGATATTTTCTAATCTTTCATAGGAACCTGAACACTTTACTGAGAAACCTCTTTTAAGCAGAGTTTCTGATGAAGATGCTACCTCTAATTTTTTTACGATTGTTAGAAGATCTCCATCCTTAATTTCTAAGTTGGGGGCAGTACCATTTAGAATCGCAGATTGCCATAATATCGAATTTGCTATCAGAGCATGAATAACATTTTGAGGTTCTTGTAATACTGTCTTATTTTGAGGATCGACACATAGAACTTCAAAACTATAGCTTTCACTCATCTGCCTTATTCCATAATCTCGTTCTACACTAACACTGCCTTAGGGTAGGGAACAACATATTCTAGGATGCAAGCCTTTACAGGCTCAGTTGTGGAGGATATAAGGCTAACTATTATTAAACAGAAACTTTTCATATAAACACCTTGCCGGGGAAGAATTCAGAAACTTTCCGTATATTTCCTATACGTTAGCCAAAAAAAATCTGAATATTTTACCTGAAGAGGCGATGCCCGAAATCTGAATAACACCCTCAAATGAATGCACAGGCGGAATCTTTCCACATTTTATCCAATGTCTACGGCTGTCAAAGATCATCATGAATTATGTCTACTGTTGTCAACAGTTCAGACTGTTCAATTTTCAATTGATAGCTCTGAAACCCTACCAAAGTTTCGATAGTTTCGGTGTCAACGTAGACGATCGCATTTTTTTACGATTGTACATATTGCAAAATTGCACGGGCGATCGCTTGAGCAATTTTGCTGCGCCCCGCTGCACTTGCCATTCGAGCCGCATCTTCTGCCCCGGTGACAAAGCCGATTTCAACCAGTGCCGCTGGCATATCCGTGTACTTGATGACGTAGAAGTTTGCCTGTTTGACACCGCGATCGCGGGCACCCAATTCTTGCAGCAAATTACTTTGAATCGTTCGGGCAAGCGCTTGTCCATCACCTGCATAGTAATAGGTTTCAATTCCACTCACATCAGTCCGACTTGCCGTAAAAGCATTGGCGTGAATGCTGACAAACACATCGGCATTCGCCCGTTCTGCAAAGTCTACTCGTGGCGCTAATTCAACTTCTTGATCACCTGATCGCGTCAATATTGCGTTCACTCCTTTCTGCTTCAGCAACGCCACCACCTGCTGCGAGACTGCTAGTGTCACCTCTTTTTCCTGTAAGCCACCAATACCGACTGCACCAGGATCGCCGCCGCCATGCCCCGGATCGATCACAACGGTAATGCCGCTTTTAGGCACAGGCATTGGCACTGAGTTCGGGTTAGGGGATGGGTTGATACTAGGCGAAGGTTGTCTGGAGGGAATCTCATTTGCCTGTATGGGCAACACCATCGCTTGTAAATTGTTGCGATTCAAAATCTGTTGGAGTTCAGCAGCTTTGCCTTGCTCGCGAAACACGCCTGCCTGCACGACACTTTGTCCATTGACCGTCGTCCGAAATGCGCCCGGAACAACAGTGCCCACTTTGGCAGCATCGGCATTGCTTACGACCACTCGATAGGCTAGCTTGCCAGTTGAAATAGGCGGTTGGGCGATCGGGGCAGTATTTGGGCGATTGGGCAAAGGTGGCAGTTTGCCGGGACTGGTGATCGGTGGATTTGTCTGTATGGGACTGGTTGCTGTGGGATAGCGGGGTAAGGGGGATTGGCTGGGCAATGTGGGGATGACCACCGCAGAACCGGGCGATCGCGAATATGGGAAATTCCCACCAGTCGGCGCATTAATCGGCACGGTGGGCACCACGAAAGAACCGGGAGCCGCTAGGGCAGTACTGGCAAATCCTAATGGACTCAGGGCGATCGCGCTCCAGACTAAAAACCGAAGCGAAGAAACAATATTCATGAGCGGTGTGTGAGGAGTGCTACTTGGATACAAACTCCACTTCCGCCATCAAATCCGGATAAAATGCAGCGAACTGACAAGTGAGCGCAAAGCTATCGCGTTCTAGTCTATATTCGCAACCCCCGCCAACTCTTTAGAATAATTTGAGATCAAGCCGCATCTAAAACAGCGCCCTTTGTTTTTTTGAACACATAGGCAGTTGAGTAAACGATTTAAGTTAATTCGGAATAGCCTACAATTTCAAAGCTCAAACTACTTTTAACCTTAGTATTAATTTACTCGCTAACCCTATGTCTGCATCTAACAATCAGTCGCTGCAAGCCATTCGTGGTGCTTTTTTAGACTTTATCGATGATCCGTTTTACACTTCCGAGTTGGACAGTGTGCGATACATTCCTGACGGATTATTGATTGTTGAGAACGGCGCGATCGCCGAGTTTGGAACTTACAACGATCTGCGATCGCGTTATTCCCATATTCCAACGACTACTTATTCAGATCGACTCATTATGCCGGGGTTTATTGATACCCATATTCACTATTCGCAGTATGAAATGATTGCTGCCTATGGCGAACAGCTTTTGGAATGGCTCAGTAAATATGTGTTTCCGACTGAGAAAAAGTTCAAAGATAAAGCTCACGCCGAAAAAATTGCTACGCTGTTTTTTGATGAATTACTCAAGCAAGGAACCACGACAGCCCTTGTATTTGCCACGGTTCATCCAGAATCCGTCGATGCGTTTTTTGAGGAGGCAAGTCGGCGAAATTTGCGGATGATTTCTGGCAAAGTGTTGATGGATCGCAATGCGCCAGATTATTTGATTGATACTCCCGAAACTGCCTACGAAGACAGCAAGCGACTGATTGAGAAATGGCATAAAAACGGACGGTTACTCTATGCCGTCACGCCCCGTTTTGCTCCCACTAGTACCCCTAAACAACTGCATATCGCCGCCCAACTGCTGCAAGAGTTTCCAGATGTCTACATGCAGACTCACCTGTCAGAAAATAAGAGAGAAATAGCGTGGGTCGCGGAACTATTTCCAGAAAGCCAAGGATATCTAAATGTGTACGATCGCGCTGGATTAGTCGGCGAAAAATCGATCTTCGCCCACGGCGTTCACCTGACGGATGCTGAATTTGAGCGATTGTCCCATGCAAAATCCGCGATCGCCTTCTGTCCCACCTCAAACTTATTTTTGGGCAGTGGTTTATTTAAACTTGCCCAAGCAAAATCTAGCCTGCACCCCGTGAAGGTCGGCTTTGGAACCGATGTTGGAGCAGGAACTAGCTTTTCGATTTTGCACACCGCCCACGAAGCCTATAAAGTTGCTCAACTTCAAGGTGAATCTTTGTCGGCATTTAAGGCGTTATACCTTGCAACGTTGGGCGGAGCAAAAGCGCTTTCCCTAGACGACAAAATTGGTAACTTTAATCCTGGCAAAGAAGCCGATTTTATTGTGCTAGACCCCAAAGCCACAACCCTAATGGCAACTCGCAACCAAGGATCTCCTGCCCAGTCGCTAGAGGAGTTGGCGCAAAAGGTTTTTGGACTGATGATGTTGGGCGACGATCGCGCCGTCCAAGCCGTCTACATTGCTGGAAAGTTAGCTCATTCCTTGGCGGCTGTTTAGCGCCAGTTTTGCTGTGACCTATAAGTTGGCTAAGATGCCGCCGAATCGCCTTTCTGCTCTACCTCTGCCTCATGCTGAGGAGATTCAGCCGCTGACATAGCTGGGTTAATTGCTTCAGTCACTGCTGTTGGCACTTCTGGAATCTGCTGGAGCAAGTAATCTGGCAGCATCTCTTTGGTGTAAGTCGCTGCCTGGTTGATTTGCTCCCAAGTCAATCCGATCGCCTCACCTTCTCTAAGCTGTTTAGTCACTTTAGGCTTAAGTATCTTAAATTTTGCCCCTTCTAGATTTGCTTCCCACAGGTTTGCTCCTTCCAGATTTGCTTCCCCTAGATGCGCTCCTTTCAGGTTTGCCTTCATAAGCTGTGCCCCTTGCAAATTTACCTTTCGAAGCTGTGCCTCTTCCAGATTTGCCTTTACAAGGTATGCCTCTTGCAAATTTGCTTTTATAAGGTATGCCCCTTGCAGATTTGCCTCCTCAAGATATGCCTCTTGCAAATTTGCATTAGTAAGGTATGCCTTTTGTAGATTTGCTTCTCCAAGGTGTGCCCTTTGTAGATTTGCCTTAATAAGGTGTGCTCCTTCTAGGTTTACCTTCCCAAGGTTTGCTCCTTCTAGATTTACCTCAGTAAGGTATACCTCTTGCAGATTTGCTTCCGTAAGGTATGCCCCTTGCATGTTCGTGTTTGGAGGGAGTTCAAGGTTACGCAAATCGACCCTTCTTAAATCTAGCGGATGAGATTCTAGGCGATGCCCATAGTGGTGCTTGCGTCGAGCAAGAACGGTCATCACAGCTTGAATATCGGTTGTCAGTGAGGGAATCTCTTCCGGTGTTTCGGGTGATGGTTGGTTGCCTAAATTCAGTTGTTCAGCATCTTTCGGTAGATAGGGCGACCTTTCCCGCACATAGGAAGTTAGGGTTTCCATCACCTGCCAGTAATACTTCTCCTCTGCATCCTTGGCAATTTGCTCCAAGGCATAAATTCCGCCTAGTCGAGCGTGGATATTGTTCTCACTACCCAGTTGCTCAACGGCTTTGCTGAATCGTTCAGCGACCTGTTTTTCTTGGGCAGCTTGCCACTGTTTCCAAGCAATAAAGACAGTTATGGTTCCCAGAAAACCAACAGTTGCCTGAATAATAGTTGTCCGAATGCTATGCTCTGTATCAATTCGTCCCTTCTCCAGGATGGCAATTTCCTTAAGATCTGTAGTTGAAGGCGTGGAAGAGGTCTTGATTTGTTTATCTAAATTTGCAATACGTTGCTTGAGAGGCTCGACTCGCTGTTCTAGACTGACTGAAATTGCATTCCACAACGGCGGAACAAATAGATACACCCCTGCAAGTAAGCTCAGCCCAATACCTCCTTGCTGTAAACGGAGAATGACTGTTTGTTTTAAGGGAAAGGATGCTCTGAAACGGTTAATCAAAGATGAGAGTTTTGATGACTGAAACATTCAATGGCGACTCCAGGGTAAGGGCTGCTAGTAGATACACCTGTATTGCTTGATTTTCCGTCGCAGTATGATAGTGGATAAGCGCTAGGGTGAAAATAGAGCATGGCAGAATCAGGCGATCGTGAACCAACGCTATCTGATGTGATTGAGAAACTCGATAAGCTTGCTCAAGATCAGGAGCGATTTGCTCAAGACCAAGAGCGGTTTGCTCAAGATCAGGATCGGTTCAATGAGCGATTTAGCAATTATCAGCAGGCGACGCAGTGGGTAGTACAGTTGGCTTTTACACTGATTGCATCGGCAACCTTAACGCTGATCATCACGGTTGTTCTGAGACGCTGATGGGTGGATGAAACTCGTGATGATTGTCAGCCGCACCATAGTGTTTTCCTAGGGCGATCGCGATCCCTAACCCTGCCAGCAGTTCCTTTCGCAAATCTTTTCCGTAAAAGAGCGATCGCCTTCACAAAAATCTGCGATCGCTAATCAACTTACCCTTACACTGAACCGAGACTATTTTCAATCTGAGACAATGAAACTATTCATCCATTTCCATTTTTTGACATAGCAATGCCAACTTCAAATACTTCTCAATCGCTGGATACCACTTTTGTTGCCACGCTGAGTCAAGCCGCTGCCGCTTTTCATGGGGATGGGAAACGCCCTAATGCTCAAGTGGTGATTGCTGCAATGGTAGAAGCGGAAAAAGTCGCAAAACAACAGCGGTTGGCTTACCCCTTAGAGGCATTGTTGGGACACTGGCGGCTCTGTTTCACAACGCTGTCAAAAGTAAATGGACAATCGCTCCGAGCTGCAAAAGGTATTTATGTGCCTAAAATTGCCCAAGCTCAGATTTCCTTTATTCAGCCTGCTGATAGTGACCCAAACAGTTCCAGCGGTGAAATTGGCAACCAGATTCAGGTCGGCTCTATTTTGTTTCGGGTTACAGGAGCGTTTCGCTATCCCGGCAAGAAAAATCTGTTGGTATTTGACTTCAACCAAGCACAGTTTTCGGTGTTTGGGAAAGCTCTTTATTCGGGCAACTTTCGCAGCGGTGATCCGGCGATCGCATTCGAGCAACGATCGATCTCAAAGCTACCCTTCTTCGCCTTCTTCCTCGTCACCGAAAACTTTATTGCAGCACGAGGACGTAGCGGTGGACTTGCCCTGTGGGTACGACAAATCCAACCTTGACACCCGCTAGTACTATGAACCCAGTGCCACTTCATTGACGATCGCCCGTGCCTGATTAGGATGTATTATTTTGCGGCGCGCCAGAATGCAATCTGCCAAATAATTTGCATCCCGTGCAATCCCTGAAAAGCGCCCAGAACCCCAGGTATACAGCCACGGCAAACCCAAAAAGTAAAGCCCTCGCACAGTGGTCACTCCGCGATCGTGCCCTGGATAGCCCTTACCGTCAAATACTGGAATTTCGACCCAGCTAAAATCTGCCTGGTAGCCTGTACACCAAACCACGGCACCAATATTTGCCGACTCTAATTCTAATGCTAAGGATTCTGATTCCGGTTGCCAGACTGGATGAAATGGTGGATCAACAGGTGCTTGAATCTGATGTTTTTCGATGAATGCATCAATCGTTTTTTTGATACTTTCTGCCACTGCATCGGCTTGATCTAAATTCTGTTTTAGATCATCCCAAAATTCAAGTTTTTTAGGAGTAATAATTTTGAGTCTGCCATGCAGTTTCATGCCCTCTAAGGCAAATTGTCTCAGATCAATTTCTCGCCCTCCATCACGCCCCGTGACATAGTGATTTGCCTTTGTCCGAACTTTCTCCTTTTGGGGATGATCATCAATGGATAAATCGTAATAGCCGAGTTCTTCCAGCCAATCCACTACATCTTTTCCTCGATAGCGACGGGGCGATCGCGGTGCGCCTCCCACGCACAAATGCACCTGTTTCCCTGCCAAGTGTAAATCTTCGGCAATCTGACAGCCCGATTGCCCGGTGCCAACCACTAACACAGCTTTATCCGGTAAAGACTGAGCATTTTTGTATTCGGATGAATGAAGCTGCATAATGCTGTCTGGCAGCCGTTCCGCAATTTTTGGCAGCTTTGGCAAATGATAACTACCAGATGCAATCACCACTTGATCGGCAGTGAAATCTCCAAGGGTTGTGCTAACCTCAAACCCATCCTGTGCAGGCTGCTGACGCACGCTCGTTACCTCCACACCCTCTTTCACGGGTGGATCAAATGATTTTGCGTAGTCTTTGATATATTCAACGATAGCGTCCTTCTGCATAAACCCGTGCGGTTCGGCTCCAGGATAGGTATATCCGGGCAATTTACATTGCCAATTAGGAGTCACCAAACAAAATGAATCCCATCGTTTTGCCTGCCAGGAATAGCCAATCTGGTTTTTCTCAAACACAATGTGATCAATACCCTGCTGCTTTAAGCAATAGCTCATCGACAGCCCAGCCTGACCACCTCCTACAATGATGACAGAATAGTGATTGCTCATTTTTAACCAAAAATGTTGATTAGTTCATTCGTCAATGACTCAATTGAAAGGTGCATCTTGCAATCTGCAAGAATTCTCTTTTTCCCTCGACCCTTACTCCTCAATGATCCTTTGACCATAGAATTTGAGAATCCGTATTCCTGTATCTTTTACTACAAAATCTTCAAGTCTAATTTTATAGACAGGCTTTATTGAGGGCAGTAGGAGCAATGCTTATATGAGGAATGGTAGCCTACCTAAATAGATAGGATGATGATAGAAAGAGGTAGCTTGAGATACAAAGTCTATTGCGTAACTAAGCCTCAATAGAAACAGGATAGTTAAGCAATTCATCGAATGCCGAACATGGTTGCCGACTTACTTGATTCAACTCGGTTGCTATTTGATCTTCAGCGCAGCAATGAAATTGCTCAAGGCTTCGCGGGTTGTTTGATGCCAGATGACATTGCTCACTCTGTTACAAACGGATTAGTCGAGAAGTTTGACATTGCCTTTGCTCGAATTTGGCTGGTCGAACCAGAGCAAACGGTTCTGCGATTAGTGGCTTCTTCAGGGTTGTATACCCACATTAATGGCTCTTTTGCGCGGGTGCCGATGGGTGCCTATAAGGTTGGCAAGATTGCCCAAAATCGGGTGTCGTTTTTGAGTAATCATTTAGCAGATGAGGCATGGGTTAAAGATCGAGAGTGGGCGATCGCCAACAATATCCGCGGGTTTGCCGGATATCCATTGACGGTGCGAGATCGCGTAGTCGGTGTATTAGCTACCTTTAGCCACCGCGCCATGGCACCGGAATTTTTGGAAGTGCTGCAAATGCTGTGTACTACGGTGTCTGTCTCGTTAGATGCCGCGTTGCAATACCAACAGCAGTTAAAGATCTCATCGGCTGTGCGCCCTAGCCTAATGGATTTATCCCTTTCTGATCAATTGGCAGCGCTGCTCACTTCAACCCGACTCACCCTCATCGGCACTGAACAGCCCCTGGCGGCTCCCTTGATCTATCTGTTTCTCCAATCTGCCCAGGCTTTGAACCAACTCGGCTGCACTTACTGCCGCTTGCTTTACAGTCCAGAAGCAGTGACCTTGGAAGCGATCGTGCCTATTGTAGATTCAACCTTCGATCACCAGGCAACCCATGCCACTTTAACCAATCTGCGGTTAATGACAACCTACGCAGGCGGCATGGTACACACTCAAATGGGTGCTAATCAAAAAGCGCTTCAGTTGTCCTTGCAGGTGCCTTACCAAACGGATGCTGATAAAAGTGAGATCCTGCAACGGCTGACCATCCACTGTCATCAGCCCCTCTTGCAAGCCGCATTTACTCATCTGGCACTTCTAGCTGGACTCACCCTTAGCGATGTGCCTGATCCTGCGATCGCCTTACTCACCGATGATCTGACCCAGGTTGAATCTGGTCGACGCGTGCTGTGGATTCGGCAAACCAACCAGGTGCCCAAAGGAATTATCGGGTGTGTGGATTTATCAACGACGACCGCCCAATTGTTAGAAGCGGTGGTGGCGATTAATCAGGGACAAACCTGGAATATTGACGCGAGCCAACCTGCCTTTTTACTTTCAGAACGGGAGTTAGACATACTGAAGCTACTGGCTGAGGGATTGCGCGATCGCGATATTGCTGCCCATCTGCACATTAGCGAAAGCACCGTCAAATTTCATATGAATAATGTACTGACAAAGCTAAAGGCAAAAACTCGCTATCAAGCACTTCATCAGGCGATCGTTCAGGGCTGGATTCAGTAATTCACTAGAATTATCATCTGATCACTCTACCAGTCCCTATCGATTTAGATAGGTAACTCAATGAAGTCAGAAAAACTATTTATCTCTTTAGCAATCAACCTATCACTACTGCTAGACTTCGGAACTTAGTATCTAAATACACAAAATCACACTGGTGATGCCTCTTAATCTGCATCGTATTCGCTACATGGTGCAGACCGAACTTTGCACTGCGATCGTACATACCAAAACTTGCGATTCTAATTGAGGAAGACTCATGCCTGAAGTAACAACTCCTGCCCATAAGTCGGGTGATTTTTTTGTAGATTATGAAGAAAAAGTATTTCCTGACGTTAAAGCCGAACCCGGAGAAAAAGCCTTAGTCACCTTTCATACTGTTGCCTTTGAAGGCTCTATTGGATTGGTGAACCAACTTCAAGCATTGCGCCTACAGCGAAAAGGGTTTGAAACGTCCATTTTGCTCTATGGTCCCGGAGTCACACTGGGCATTCAGCGGGGCTTTCCCAAGCTAGGTGACGAAGCGTTTCCGGGTCACCAAAACTTCGCTAATAATCTGACCAAATTCATGGCTGAAGGCGGCAAAATTTATGCCTGCCGTTTTGCCTTACAAGCCCTCTATGGTCATGGCGAACCTGCGCTACTTCCGGGTATTCGCCCCATCAACCCTCTAGATGTGCTGGATTTAGTGTTGATGCATCGGAAAGATGGTGCGTTCATCTTGGATACTTGGACGCTGTAACAGGTTTCAGGTAGTAGGTTTCAGGTTTCCGGGACGAGTGATTTTAGATTATGAACTACTCACGTAACGTTCGTGCTGCGGCGGTGCAAATTAGCCCGGTGTTGTTTAGTCGAGAGGGCACGATGGAAAAGGTGTTGGCAGCGATCGCCAAAGCTGCCACGGAGGGCGTTCAACTGATCGTGTTTCCTGAAACCTTTGTGCCCTACTATCCTTATTTCTCCTTTGTGCAACCGCCGGTACTGATGGGGAAGGAACACATGCGGCTGTATGAGGAAGCGGTGACGGTGCCCAGTGCGGTCACGGATGCAGTCAGTCAAGCTGCGCGATCGCACAGCATGGTGGTTGTTTTGGGGGTGAATGAGCGAGAAGGCGGATCACTTTACAACACCCAACTGATCTTTGATGCCGATGGCACGCTGTTATTAAAACGGCGCAAAATCACCCCCACCTATCACGAGCGCATGGTGTGGGGACAGGGCGATGGCTCCGGGCTAACCGTGTTGGATACCGCCGTCGGCAAAGTGGGGGCGCTTGCCTGCTGGGAGCATTACAATCCCCTGGCGCGATTTGCATTGATGGCGCAGCATGAACAAATCCATTGCGCTCAGTTTCCTGGCTCCATGGTGGGACAAATTTTTGCCGACCAAATGGAGGTGACGATTCGACATCATGCGCTGGAAGCAGGCTGCTTTGTGGTCAACTCCACGGGCTGGCTTGACCCTGAGCAAATCGCCCAAATTACCCCCGATGACAAGCTGCAAAAGGTGTTGAGCGGGGGCTGCCACACTGCCATCATTAGCCCTGAAGGAGTGCATCTCTGTCCACCCATTACCGAGGGTGAAGGCATGGCGATCGCCGATCTCGATTTTTCCCTCATCACCAAACGAAAACGGATGATGGATTCCGTCGGTCACTATGCTCGTCCGGAACTGCTGCAACTGCGAGTAAACGTTGATGCTCAAACAGTAGTGCGGGAACAGGGAATGGGGAATAGGAAACAGGAGGCAGCCAATGGGGCTACAACTGCGGCTTCATTCAGTTCAATGACCCAAAAAGTAGATAATCCTATCCTGATCCCCGATTCCTAGCCCTGCTTTCTAGCACTAACTCAAAATTCAAAACTCAAAACTCAAAACTCAACTGCCCCCTAGCCTCTCTTCTGACACCCGACCCCTAATTACTATGGAAACTAAACCTCCCTTACCGCCTTTCACCCTGGAAACCGCCAAAGTCAAAGTGCAGGCGGCTGAAGATGCTTGGAATAGCCGCGATCCAGAACGGGTAGCCCTGGCTTATACCGAAGATTCAGAGTGGCGAAATCGGGCTGAGTTTTTTACGGGACGAGCCGCGATCGCAGCTTTCCTCAAACGCAAGTGGGCAAAAGAACTGGATTATCGCCTGAAAAAAGAGCTTTGGAGCTTTACGGAGAATCGAATTTCGGTGTGTTTTGAGTACGAGTGGCACGATGATTCTGGCTACTGGTATCGCGCCTATGGCAATGAACAGTGGGAATTTGCGGCAAATGGATTGATGCAACGGCGGCAGGCAAGCATTAACGATGTGCTGATTCAGGAATCTGATAGAAAGTTTCGGTGGGAGCGATCGCCCGGATGAACCAACCAGTGACTAAGCCAATGGTGACTAAGCAAATGAACAAGCAACAGCTAATCACGGAGCTTCAAACTTACGGATTGAAATGGGCGGATTCGGCTGAGATAGCTGCGGGTGCAACCGGGCGCAAAGGCGGCGCAGGACCTTCCGATCACAAGGCGATGACGATCGATGGCACGACGGTGATGGTGCCGATTTACACTGGAACAGCGGCGAGATCGCCTTACACGGCAACGCTCAACCCCGCCACCAATCAAGCAGTTTTACAACTTGAGCAACAGGACATTGCAACCGTTTCCTTTCCCGATGCGCCAAAGTTTTATAGCCTCACTACCGCCGATGGCATTCCCTATAGTCAAATCGCCCTATTGCATAGCCGCAATGTTCTCGCTACGACGGTATTGCAAACCTGTATGCGCTATGGCGATCGCGATACTGCCTGCCAATTTTGCGCGATCGGGCAATCCTTAGAAGCCGGACGCACCATTGCCCGCAAAACCCCAGCACACCTGGCAGAAGTTGCAGAAGCCGCCGTGCGCTTAGACGGCATCCAGCAAATTGTCCTGACGATAGGCACCCCTAACACCCGCGATCGCGGTGCCGCCTACTTAACCGACTGCGCTAAAGCCATCCGCCAACGAGTCGATGTTCCCATCCAAGTACAGTGCGAACCACCAGATGATTTTGTCTGGTTTCAACGCCTTCAAGACGCGGGTGTAGACAACTTAGGAATGCACCTGGAAGCCGTCAATCCCACCGTTCGCGCCCAAATCATGCCCGGAAAAGCCTCCGTGCCACTGGATTACTACTTTCAAGCCTTTGCTGCCGCCGTCAAAGTCTTTGGCTGGGGACAAGTTAACACCTACCTGCTAGCAGGCTTAGGCGACACTTTAGAGGAACTGGTAGAAATTAGCGATCGCCTCATTCAAATCGGCGTATACCCCTTCGTCGTGCCCTTTGTGCCTATCTCCGGCACTCCCTTAGCCAATCACCTGCCCCCCGATAGTGCCTTTATGTTCGCCCTTTATACCCAAATTGGCGCATTACTCAAACAATCAGGCATGTCCTCCAGCAACATGAAAGCAGGCTGTGCCAAATGTGGAGCCTGTTCCGCTTTATCAACGTTTGAGTAGGGTTTCAGGTTCCAGGTTTTAGGGAACAGGGAACGGCTATAAAACTGTGAGATTTGAAATAAAGCCAACCAGCCCAGGATTCATTAAACCCACGCAACAACTTGTTAAGACAGACAGAAGCCAACATCTCCAGACTCCTTGCGGAGGGGGTTTGGGGGCATCCCCCAAAGGCTTGACATCCAATCCATAGAACTTAAGCCAACATTATTCCTTTGACCTCTTCTTACTCAGCCTGACACCCGACCCTTGATCCCTGAAAACTTCTTCCCATGTCTTATCAATTCAAACTTGCAACCATACCCGAAGAAATCGACGCTTACTTTGCATTGCGTCACGCCATTTTTGTCGAAGAACAAGCACTATTTCAGTGCAACGATATCGATCCCTTAGATGACATTGCCTACCCCATCGTTGCCATTGCCCCAGAGACACAGCAAGTCATTGGCGTAGTCCGAATTTATCAACCAGAACCGGGCTTGTGGTATGGCGGCAGACTGGGAACCCATGCCGACTATCGCAAAGGCTGGAAAATCGGCAAAGGCTTAATCACCCAGGCAGTCACCACTGCCAACGCTTGGGGTTGCACCCAATTTCTGGCAACCGTTCAACTGCAAAACGTACGATTTTTTCAGCGACTCCATTGGACATCGCAGCAAGAAATCAGCATTCGCGATCGCCCCCATCACTTAATGAAAGCCGACCTACGCTATTATCCAGCCAACCATGAGCTACGCCCTACTCTAATTCTTAGCCAAGAGGCATCCTAATGTTGGCAGACCTGATCGCTCAACTGCGGCAATCCCTGGGCATTTTACATAAACAAGATATTCAAGCCGTCTCTCGATTCAATTTAGGCACTCGAAGCTGGCAATCAGAAATCAAGCCGCAGTCACCTGCCCACTCAGACACCCGAACCCTTTCCCCTATTCTTCTCGGTGATGACTGTGCTGCCATTCCCGACCGCGATCGCTACCTGTTACTGGCATCCGAAGGTATGTTGCCTCAATTTGTGGCAGATGATCCCTGGTTTGCCGGATGGTGTGCAGTCATGGTCAACGTCAGCGACATTTATGCCATGGGCGGCAGACCGATCGCCGTGGTGGATACACTGTGGAGCCAATCGACCAACTTCAGCCACCGCTTGTTAGAGGGAATGCAAGCCGCCGCGATCGCCTACAACGTGCCAATTGTGGGCGGGCATACCAACTGTCATAGTACCTATAATGCCCTGTCTGTCGCTATTTTAGGACAGGCAACCCAATTGATTACCAGTTTTAACGCTAAACCGGGCGATCGCCTGCTGGTTGCTGTTGATCTCAAAGGTCACGCCCATCCCAGCTACCCATTTTGGAACGCTGCCACCGAAACTGATCGGATGCACTTACGAAATAGCTTAGAACTCTTGCCTCAAATTGCAGAATCAGGGTTGTGTGATGCAGGTAAAGACATCAGCATGGGCGGTATTTTAGGCACCTTGTTGATGTTGTTAGAAACCTCTGGCTGTGGCGGATTGCTTGACCTTAAAGCGATTCCCCGCCCCAAAAGTGTTCCCCTAGAGCGATGGTTGGTTTCATTTCCCAGCTATGGCTTTTTGCTGAGTGTGCGCGCCGAACATGTAGAGGCTGTGCAAACCTTATTTAAACAACAGCACTTGGCATGTGGCGTAGTCGGAGAAATTACATCCAGATCGCACCGACAGCTTCATCTGCAACATAAGAGCGAAACTCTACCTTTTTGGGATTTGGCGCAGGAACCACTAACCGGATTTTCACCTCCAAAGGTTGCAAAATGATGGCGCTTCGCATTGCCCTATTAACCTACTCGACCAAGCCTAGAGGTAGTGTCGTTCACACTTTAGAACTGGCAGAAGCGTTGCATGATTTGGGGCATTTTGTTTGTGTGTATGCCCTGGATAAGGATGGGGCTGGATTTCAGAGATCGCTCAACTGTAATGCCAAATTGATTTCAGCCGCCCCGGTAATAGGTGGAATTGATGCTCTGATTCAGCAGCGGATTCAAGAATTTGTTGATTATCTGAAAAATGATTTACTGCATACTCAGCCCTATGATTGCTATCATGCTCAAGATTGTATTAGCGCGAATGCATTACTCAGTTTGAAGCAGCAGGGAATTATCTCTCATTTTTTTCGCACAGTTCATCATATCGATCAGTTTAATAGCCCTTATTTGCAAGCTTGTCAGGAGCATTCAATTCGAGAGCCAAATCTATGCTTTTGTGTGAGTAATGTATGGCGAGTAGAGTTACAGAAACGATATAAAATTGATGCGCCGAGAGTTTTTAATGGCGTAAATTCTAAACGCTTTGAAAAAGTTTCTGAAGACGCGATCGCATCCCTTCGAGAAAAGCTGGGTCTATCTGGCTCACCGATTTACTTAACGATCGGTGGAATTGAACCCCGCAAAAATTCGATTCGAGTATTACAAGCTTTTGCTGATGTCTTATGTGATTATCCGCTTGCTCAACTGGTGATTGCTGGAGGATCAACATTGTTTGATTATCAATCCTATCGAGATGAGTTTTTCGATCAGGTAAAAAGTCTAGAGATTAAAATTGGCGAATCCTTAATCTTGCCAGGAGTGATTTCCGATGTAGACTTGCCAGCTTTGTATCACAGTGCTAATGCGTTTGTGTTTCCTTCCATAAAAGAAGGGTGGGGACTGGTGGTGTTGGAAGCGATCGCCGCTGGCTTGCCTGTTCTCACTGCAAATCAGCCTCCTTTTACCGAGTTTCTCAATGATACTCAGGCAATCCTGGTTGACCCAAACTCCGCCACCGCAATCGCCCAAGCCATGCGCCAAATGATTCAACCCGACACGGCGCGATCGCTAATCCACCACAGCCAATCGATTCTGCCTCACTACACCTGGAAAAAATCTGCAAAAATCCATATCACTGAGTATCAAACGTTCTTAGAACAGCAAAAGTCTTAGACTTTGGTGTCCGTCTCTATGGCAATGACCGCTCAACCCGTTTCTTCTTTCGACACTCCTTATTCCGTGTCCTTGCAACGGCTTCCAGTGCTAAAGTTTGAGTTTTAATTGTGGAGAATCGGTTTCTGTGATTTTCGGGTTAGAATCTTGGACTGCTATCATTAGGGGTGCTTGAGAGCGATCGCGATAACTAGCTTAAGCCTAATAATCTTTTGTAAATAAATTTATCGTCTTTTATCCTAAGGGGAATACTAAAGGTTGAGTCGTTTGGCTTTCAGATGGGGCAGAATCATGATGAATTTAGTTCAACCGCTTTTGGAAACGAACTTGTTTATTCCCCATGGACATTGCTACCTCTGGAAGCCAGAACTGGTGGGGCTGCACATTGTCTCAGATGCGCTGATTGCCCTTGCCTACTATTCCATACCACTGACGCTGTTTTATGTGGTTCGCAGGCGGCATGATCTGCCATTCACCTGGATCTTGCTGCTGTTTAGCGCCTTTATTGTTGCCTGCGGTACGACTCACCTGATGGAAATCTGGACGCTGTGGCATCCGACTTATTGGTTGGCAGGTGGCATGAAGCTAATCACAGCAGCGATTTCGGTGACCACAGCGATCGCGCTAGTGCAAATCATTCCAAAGGCATTGGCATTACCCAGTCCAGCCCAACTCAATACAGCCAATAGTGCTTTGCAACAGGAAATTGCTGAACGCAAACGCATCGAAACCGAACTCATTCACAGCAGGGATTTACGAGAAGCAATTTTTAACGAATCGGCGGATGCTTTATTTCTGGTTGATCCACAAACCTTACTCACCCTGGACTGCAATCAACGCGCGATCGAACTCTTTCAAGCCGTTGATAAAGCTCGTTTGATTGGCATTGAAGGACATACGCTGCAACGCTACCAATTTTCTCAGGCTGAGTTAGATGAAATCATGGCAGAAATGAAGTCGCAGGGATTTTGGAGCCGAGAAATTGAATACGTGACCTGTCAGGGCACTGTCTTTTGGGGCAATATCGCTGCCAAGCCAATCACGGTGGCTGAGCAGGCTGTACATTTGGTGCGGGTGACGGATATTAACGCACGCAAAGAGGCAGAGTTAGCGGTGTCTCGACTGGCAGCGATCGTCGAATCATCCGGTGATGCAATTATCGGCAAGTCTTTGGAAGGCATGATTACAAGCTGGAATAGGGGAGCAGAAAGGCTGTTTGGCTATACGGCGGCGGAAGTGATCGATCGCCCGATCGCCCTACTGTTTCCCCCCAGCCATGCCGATGAAGTGGCGCAAGGTCTGGAACAGATCAAACAAGGCGAACCGGTGGAGAGTTATGACACGGTGCGGGTGCGAAAAGATGGACAGCACATCAATATTGCGGTCACCCTTTCACCGATTAAAGATGCCACGGGTCGGGTCGTTGGGGCGGCAAAGATTGCCCGCGATATTACCGAACGCAAACGAGCAGAAGCCGCGCTCAGGGAAAGTGAAAACCGCTTTCAGGCGTTTATGAACAATAGCCCCGCCGTTGCCTGGATTACCGATGTCGCGGGGCGGATTCTCTACCAAAGTCAAAACTACTCTCAGATACTTCAAATCCACCAGGATGCCATTGGCAAAACCATTTTTGATCTCTTTACGCCAGAGATTGCGGAAGAGTTTCATCGCAATAGCCAACAGGTTACAGACACGAATCAGGCTTTAGAGGTGATCGAAGTTGCTCCCCGTGCCGATGGCACCCTTGGCAAGTTTTTAGTCTACAAGTTTCCGCTTTGGGAGCCATCTGGAGAGTGCTCTGTGGGAGGGATTGCCGTTGATATCACGGAGCGGGAACAGGCAAAAGAAGACCTGCGATCGCTCAACAATCGCCTGCAATATTTGCTGACCCATGCTCCCGTGGCGATCTTTAGCTGTAAAACAAATGGTGACTATGGAGCCACCTCGATGAGTGAGAATGTCAGAACCCTCTTTGGGTATGAGCCGCAAGACTTTTTAGCAGACTCTCACTTCTGGGCAAACCACATTCACCCAGAGGATCGCGATCGCGTCTTAGCGAATTCGTCTCAGGTTTTCGCCACCGGATACCATGCCCATGATTACCGCTTTCTGCATGGCGATGGGGAATACCGCTGGGTTTATAACCAACTTCAGTTGATGCGAGATGACGCAGGCAACCCCACCGAGATGATTGGCTATCTGGTCGATATCAGCGATCGCAAACGAGCGGAACAAGCATTACAAGAGCAAGAAGCTTTTTTGCGGGCGATCGGCGACAATATCCCCAATGGCTACCTCTACCAGTTAAGGCGCGAACTGGATGGGCACTACCGCTACACCTACGTGAGCGCTGGACTGGAGCGGGTGAGTGGACTCAAACCAGCGGCAGTTTTGGCAGACTCCAGCCTCATGTTTCAGCTTATGGTTGCCGAGGATCTGCCCGACCTGATTCAAGCAGCAGAAGCCTCTGCCCAGAATTTGTCGGTCTTTGATGTGCAAGTGCGAGAGCGTTTACCCAGTGGGGAGAGCCGCTGGTTGCGGTTGTGTTCAACGCCCCGCCGTCTGGACGATGGGCAGATCGTGTGGGATGGCATTCGGCTGGATATTAATGACTTCAAACATACGGAAGAAACCCTGCGCCAAAGCGAAACCAGAAATCGGGCATTGATTCAAGCCCTTCCAGATTTACTGATTCGGATGAAGCAAGATGGCACCTATTTGGATGTTCAGAAGTCCGAGAACGTCAAATTGCTCAATTCAAGTTTGGTCACGGCAAATAGCAACATCCATACTATTTTTCCAGCGGATGAAGCCCAAGAGCGCATGGCGCATGTTCAGAAAGCCTTACAAACCCGCGCACTACAAGTGTATGAATATCAACTCAGGATTGATGGCGAGATTCAATTTGAAGAAGCTCGAATCATCCCCTGCGGAGATGACGAGGTGCTGGTGATTGTACGCGATATTAGCAAAGCGAAGCGCGACGAAATCATTCGCAAGCAGGCTGAAGTGGAGCTAGAGCTTCAAAGCATCGTCGTGAGGAACATGGCGGAGGGCGTTTGTATGGTTAAGGTGAGCGACGGCATGTTTGTTTACACCAATCCCAAATTTGATCGCATGTTTGGGTACGATGCTGATGAGTTGATCGGTCAGCATGTCGCGATCGTGAACTACGAAGACAGAAGCACCAATACCACAGAGCTTTACAAGGCGCTAGCTAAAACTATTCTGGAGCAGGGTGAAGCCGTCTATGAAGTTTACAATGTCAAAAAAGACGGTACTACGTTTTGGTGTCAAGCGACTACGTCGGTGTTTGAACATCCCAACTATGGCGCTGTCTTTGTGGTGGTGCAGCAGAATATTACCGAGCGCAAGCAATCCGAAGATCAACTGCGCGACCTCTCCAATCGCCTCACCTTGGCACTCAAGTCCGGCTCCATTGGCACCTGGGACTGGGACATCACAGTGAATAGGCTCATTTGGGATGACCGCATGTGTGAACTGTATGGCATCACCCCCGATCAGTTCACCAACATCTATGAGGATTGGGTCAATTGCATACATCCAGACGATCGCCCCCTTGCCGAAGCCGCGAGTCAACAGGCATTAGCTGGAGAGAAAGACTACGAGCATGAGTTTCGGATCAGGCATTCGGATGGCACCGTCCGTTACCTCAAAGCCTATGCACGGGTGGAGCGTAATCAAGCAGGGATACCGCACCGCATGATTGGCATCAACTATGACATCACCGAACTGAAGCAAACAGCAGAGCAAATTGAAGCCTCTCTAAAGGAAAAAGAAGTGCTGCTAAAAGAAATCCACCACCGGGTGAAAAATAACCTGGGCATCGTGGATGGGTTGCTGCAAATGCAGGCGCGGCGATCGCAAAACCCAGAGATCATCGAAACGCTCAAAGAAAGCCAGAACCGGATTACCTCCATTGCGCTAGTCCACGAAAAACTCTACAACTCGGATGATCTGGCAAAGATCAATATTGCTCACTATATTTCCGATCTCACCGCCCACCTATTCGACTCCTACAACATTCATTCCAATCAGATCAAGCTGGTGACTCACATCAATGCCATTCCGCTTGCGATCGACCTCGCGATCCCCTGTGGCTTAATCATCAATGAGCTAGTGTCCAATGCCCTAAAGTATGCCTTCTCCAACCAACAAGCGGGTGAAATTCAAGTAAGCCTTGAGGAACAGCAAGACCAATCTTTATGCCTAATTGTGCAAGATAATGGAGTGGGGTTCCCTGAAGATTTTGACCTGAAGCAAACCACCACCCTGGGGATGTCGTTGGTTCAGGGGCTAGTGAAGCAGCTTCAGGGTACTTTGGCGATTCATAGGCAATCAGGCACAACCGTCACAATTACGTTTCCGAGAGGACAATTATGAAAGTATTAGACACCGACCAATCGGGCTTTCCTCCCTCGGAAACCATTCAAATCCTGATTGTGGAGGATGAGTATATCATTGCTGCCAATTTGCAGGAAAATCTGGAGTCTTTGGGCTATGGCGTTTTAGATATCGCCAGTTCGGCAACAGAGGCGGTTGAAAAAGCAGGCGTACTACGCCCAGACTTGGTGCTGATGGATATCCGGCTTCAGGGTGAGATGGATGGGGTGCAGGCGGCAGAACAAATCTGGACTCAACTACAAATTCCTGTTATTTATGTGACGGGGCATTCTGATAAAAGCACCTTAGATCGGGCGAAAAGCACCTGTCCCTTCGGCTATGTCCTCAAGCCTGTGAAGGGGAAGGAACTGTATGTGGCGATTGAAACGGCTCTCAGTCGTTATGAACGAGAGCAACTGATGGCGACCGTCCTCAAAAGCGTCGGGGACGGCATGATTGTGACGAACACTCAAGGTTGTATTCTGTTTCTGAACCGCTCTGCCGAGTTGCTCACGGGTTGGCAGCAAGCAGATGCGCGCGATCGGGAATTAACCGAAGTGTTTAATGTAGTGTATGAAGACACCCACCAGCCGATCGGCAATGTGGCGGTCACTGCCATCCAGCAAGACGCGATCGTGTTTCTCGACAATCCTATGCTGTTGACTACGAGAGAAGGTGCGGTTTTGCCCGTTACGGATAGTGTTGCCCCGATTCAAAACCAGAAGGGCTTGATCACTGGAGCCGTCTTGATTTTTCGAGATGATACCCAACGTCGCCTTCAAGAAGAACACAACCGGGCGCTTGAACGCACTCAAGTATTGGAGCGTCAGAAGGAAGAATTAGAACGGTTAAACTATCTCAAAGATGATTTTCTGAGTACGGTGTCCCATGAGTTGCGATCGCCCTTAACCAATATCAAAATGGCAATTAAGATGTTGGAACTGACCCTTAATCAACAGGAAGGGCTAGATGCAGCAAACAAGATCGATCGCATGACCCGTTATATCAGCGTTTTGCGTGATCAGTGCGATCGGGAATTGAGCCTGGTAAACGATTTGCTGGAGCTACAGCAGCTTGAGGCAGGAGAACGTCCCATAGAGTGGGTTTCCATTCACCTCAACGAATGGATTGTGCAAGCAGTCGAGATTTTTCAGGAACGCGCCCACAGTCGTGAACAACACTTGCAAGTGATGGTTCCGCTTGATCTTCTCGTGGTCGTCTCAGACTTGAGAATTTTGACCCGCATCTTCACGGAACTGTTGACGAATGCCTGTAAATATACTCCTCCCGATGAAGCCATTACGGTGACGGTTCGCGTTCAACCAGAAAACCAAATTCAACTAATCGTTTGCAACTCTGGAGTCGAAATTCCTGCGGATGAACTGACCCACATTTTTGATAAGTTCTACCGGATTCCAACGGGCGATCGCTGGCAGCAAGGCGGAACAGGCTTGGGCTTGGCACTGGTCAAGAAATCGGTGACTTACCTAGGCGGTTCTATTTCGGCTGAAAGCAGTGCTGGACAAACCTGCTTCATCGTTGATCTGCCCATCTCGCCAACTCCATAAACTAATAATCAGTACGGGAACTAATTCATGGATCAGGCAATCAGTGAAAATAGCGAGATCGCTCCCCTACAAAAAGCGTGATTGCCTATTACTGAGTTGTCAAAAAGGAGCGATCGCCCTGTTTATCGATCTAGCGCGATCGCTCTGAGCAAAACCTAGTTATTGGTGACAACATAGGCAAATGTCAAGCTATCTTTAGCCAAGAAGTGCGCTAAATGAAACGCTCGATCTTCTGTTTCCAATAACATTTGTTCATACAATAACCGAGTTGCGCGATCGCCCAAACTTTCTGCTTGTCCAGCCTGCCGACGGAGCAAGTTAATCACCGCTTGTTCCGCTTGTAAATCGTGTTCCACCATGGGACGACAAGCATACTCACCATCCGGTTCGGGCGTGAAGCAGCACAATTCAGCCAGCTTAGTAAAACTAGCAACCGGAACGCCTCCCAAACCGTTTAAGCGTTCGCCGATTTTATGAACGTACCCTTGCACCTGTCCATAGCTTTCGGCAAAGAACTCGTGTAGTGAGTAAAACTCAGCGCCTTCAACGACAAAATGGTGCTTTTGATATTGCAGATACAGCGCTTGGAAGCTTGCTAGGACAAGATTCATTCCTTCAATAATGGGGGTTGTAACAGACCGTTCAAATAAGACTGGATTATCAACAACCTGGTCAAAAGGACGGACAGGAGCTTGCATTTCAGACATATTTTCCTCTTTTGGGATGAACCCGGTGTTTTCAATAACGAGTAGTGTTGATAATGTAACACGCCAAAATCAGCCTTCCACAAGGGGCTTTTGGTTTATCAAGAAAGCTTGTCAATAGAACTGTTAAAGCCGCGATCGCGGCTTCATTTCAACTGCTGAAACCTATAGCTAAAAGCGCATTTAAATAAATCTAGATATTTAGGCAAAAAATAGTAAATCACTAAATTTCTCACTTAAAGACGAGCTTATTTAACTGTTTTACTTAGATAGTATAAGAAGCCGCCAAAGCAACAATTTTGCACTGATTGATATCTATCTAGGAGGATGTTTTAGAAGTATTGAGGGGTTAAATTTCATGCCAACCGCCTGAGCATGATGCGGATTATTGCGAGAGAAACAAAGGTCTCTGATGTTTCTGGCAATAATTCATAGTCTCTGACCAACCGTCGATATCCCTAGAGCTTCACTTTCTCGCAAAGCAGCAGTACGAGCTTCTACCCGCGCCTCCAACGCTTCATCCAAATCCTCTAAGGCAAATGTTTTAAGTTAGGGTGTAGGTTGCTCTCAATTCAATTCTTATGCCAGCGTCTAGAGCCGCTCGACCGACGATTCGCTTTGTGGCTAAAACTGTCAACTATGTGAGGGATTATTCTCTGAAATGCGAAGCTTTGAAGCCTTCAAGCTGTTGTACCTGGGCATGATTAGCGAAAGTAAACGCGAGTCCCTACCCGCCATTGCCAAGACCGTGGAATTAGACCATCAACAGAACTTGCATCCCTTCCTGAGTGAATCTCCGATATTACTAATTGATGAAACTGAAGAGTGCAAGAAGGGAAAAAGCAGCGATTACGTCAAACGGCAATCCATGGGCAACGTGGGTAAGAAAGAGAGTGGCATTGTGGCAGTCACTGCCTATGGCTTAGTCGATGGCATAATTGTGCTGTTGAGTTTCGAGGTGCATAAACCCAATTGATGTAGTGAAACATGGTCGATCGCAAAACTCAGCAATTTTTTCCATCGGTAGGTCTATTGCAATCATAGTCATGTCAGTTTTACCCCAAAGCTTCAAGCTGCTGATTCATCCAAGCGTTGGCATAGCCTTTCTGTAAGAGAATCGCCCGTTCTACTCCAGTTTTAGCAATTTCCAGCAATGGCTCGGTTAGTCTAAGAGATCAATTAATTCGTTTTTAGTCAAATCAGCATCTCGAAGAATCTTCAAAAGTAGTCCTTTCCCAATTGTTTTACGAGCATGAATCGGAATTGTAACCACTCGATTATCTTCATGCTTTAAGCGAACATGGCTTCCCTTTTGCCTCACCACCTCGAAGCCAATTTTTTGAAGTGCTGAAATGAGTTTTGCTCCTGTTGGGGTTGGAAGCTTCGCCATTAGATCAGCACTCTCTGAATACCAATAAATTCAGTGGTTGATTCTTCTTCAATTTCCTCAAGGCATAATTCGATCGCCTCACGAATATTCTGCATTAGTTCGTCAATAGTTTCCCCTTGGCTATAGCACGCTTTGAGTTGTGGAACTTCGCCAACGTAGATTCCATCTTCATCTCGCTCAATCAAAACGTAAAATTCTTTATTTTTCACTTTTCTATCCTCTCTTATGTTGATTTTATCCCCAAAGATTCAAGCTGCTGATTGATCCAAGCGTTGGCGTAGCCTGTGCATAGTACGTATTGCCCGTTCTTTCACCACAATATCCGCCCGTTTCACCTCTCGCCCAAAGTTGACCCCATACTCTACTTGAATGCGATCGCGCGAATAGCCCAATCGATCCATCAGCACCGATAAATAGAGTTGCCGAATCGCCTCCTCTGGCGTGAGCCGAATCGCCTTTTGGCGCACCAAACAAACCGTATAGGGAACGTCGCCGCTTTTAGTTGGCTTCAGGGTGATAGTTTGTTCTAATTGCTCGATTTCAGCGATCGTAAACTGCGACAGCTTGTAATTTGAGTCTTTGAGAATGTCGGCTAATTGCATGAATTAAACGTTTTCACTGAGGAGTTGTGGTGTAACCATAGTACTGAGAAGATCCGCAAAGTCTTTGGCGACGGTTGACCAAGGGCGCGATCGCAGCCAGTCGGCGCTGGCAAGGCTGCGCTGCTGAGCTTCAGCCCGATGAGTATAAAGATATTCCAGGGTTTCCACCAGTTCTTCCACATCCGATTCGCCCCAGCCTTCCACACCGACAAACGCGGCAGGCGCTTTAACTCGGCGTTGCGATTGCAGCGGGAAGCCCAAATTTTGTTGAGTTAAATCCCGGTTGCCCGTGTTGTTGGATAGCACTGTTGGCACTCCGCAGGCAAGACTGGCGATCGCGGCATGATTAAGTCCGGCTTCACAGCGGTTCGGAAAAACAGCAACATCGACTTGGTGTAACACTTGACCCAACATTGCATAGGCAACGGGTTCCAGCACGAGAAAAGACTCACTGGGCAATCCGTTTTGACTGAGCCACTGAGCGGTTGCAAGTTGCCCCTGTGGATTAACTCGCGGTACTCCGGCTACATGATGGGCGTGGTCAAGTCCTTGCAGGAAACGTTCACCATCTGCCCACCAAGAGGTCAACAGTAGTGCATCAGGATGGAGAGTTTGGAAGACTTTAAATGCCGCAATCAAGATATCCTGACCGTGGGTATAGCTCAACTTTCCAGGGGAAAAGATGACAAAGCGATCGCTCAACCAATCGCCCTTCTTGCTGGGATAGAACAGGATGGGATCAATGCCCTGGAGCCACACTTGAGAGACTTCTAATCCATAGCTTTTGAGCAGATCCGCATTCCAGGTAGAACTGGTGATAATTGCTCGACAGGATTTTGCTGCCGCCAATGCCGGGTTATCAAGGTGCGTGTCTTCCAAGGCAACTAGAGCAATCGTTCGCTGTGGATCGGCAGGCGGACTAGGAGCGATCGGCGTAAACCCGTCGGCGATCGCCTGTAGCCGCAGCCCATTCGATAGATTACTAGACCCTGCTTCCAATGACTGCAACAGCGCCACTTCTAACGGAGTCAAATCGCTAGACGCAGACAGCGGATGCTGAAGCACGGGCGCAAACTGAGAGTGATGCCTCAGATGCAATGATAATTGAGTTCCTAGAATACCCCAATGGGTCAATCCATTGAGATGCCAGGAGAGGGAAATGTCGAATGTCGAATGTCGAATGTCGAGTGACAAATGTCGAGTTTGAAATTCATCATCCGTACTTGTCACTTCATCATCTGTACTTCTTACTTCGTCACAGGACTTTATCGGGCATTCAAGAAATGTCATTTGCCTTTCATCATTCGGAATTCGGAATTCGGAATTCGGAATTTGCTTTTCTTGCAATGCTATTTTGACGTGCTGTATGACGCTGTTCCAGTCGCCGGGGCTAGACTGGCGGAAGAGGCGCAGGCTGGGATACCACGGGCTATCGGTGCGATCGAGCATCCAGCGCCAATCGGGGGCAAAGGCGAGCAGTACCCATACGGGTTTACCAAGCGCTCCGGCGAGGTGGGCAACGGCAGTATCCACGGTAATGATCAGGTCGAGTTGGGCGATCGCGGCAGCGGTATCCGCAAAATCCGGTAGCTCTGACCCAACATCGCACACGGGCAAATCTGCCCTTAATTCTGCTGCGGCATCACCTTTTTGCAGGCTGTAAAAGACAACATTTTCCAGATCAAACAAAGGGCAAAATTGCTCTAATTGGCAGGATCGGAAGCGATTGTTACGGTGATCGGGATTGCCTGCCCAGACAAGACCGATTTTGAAAGGGTGTCGGGCTTCGACGTGAGCGCTCAGCCGAACGGTGCCGGGTGTCGGGTGTCGGGGAGGAAGGGAAAAAGTAGAGGTTGAGGAAATTAGGTAGGGAATATCGGCAGGGATGGTGTCTAGGGTAGTGTTGAGGATGCGGGGCAGGTTGAGTAGGGGCGCGTGGACATCAAAGGGCGGCAGGGGAGACTCTTGGGCAATCAGTTGGTCGATACCGGGGGTGTTGGTCAGCAGTCGCAGCAGGGGTTCCTGGCATTCCACAATGACTCGCCCGCCAGAGGCTTTGACGAGGGGCACATAGCGGATGAATTGCAGGGTGTCGCCCATGCCTTGTTCAGCGTGGAGCAAAATGGTTGTGCCGTTTAAGTCGCTGCCATCCCATTCGGGCTGCGTAAAGGGTCGGACTGCCCAGCCTTCTTGCTGCCAGCGCCATTGATATTCCACAAATCCGGTGGTGAAGTCGCCGGTGAGCAACAGGGCATGACCCAGATTTTTGTGAGCGTTGACGAAATTGGGCTGGAGTTCGATCGCCCGACGATACGCCGCGATCGCTTCAGTAACCCGGTTCGATCGCCGTAGGGCAAACCCCAAATTGTAAAAGGCATCGGGTGAATCGGGTCTGGCTGATACGACCTGTTCGGCATGATGCACCGCTGCTTCTGGACGGTTCAGATCTAACAGCGCCACGCTCAAATTTTGATGCACATTGGGATTGGCAGGATTCAGCGCCAGCGATCGCTCATAGCAGGCGATCGCTGCTTCAAATTGCTGCTGTTCTTGCAGTGCGCCGCCCAAGTTGCCCCAGCCTTCCGCAAAATCGGGCTGGAGGCTGGTTAAATGACGTAACCGGGCGATCGCCTCTTCATAGCGCTTTGTTTGGCACAAAATCACACCCAACACATGCAGCGCATCCGCTTGATCCGGCTGTTGCTGCAAAATTTGGCGATAAACCTGCTCTGCTTCAGCAAGTGCGCCATTGTGATAATGCTGTAAAGCGATGGAGAGGCGTTCGGGGTTCGGAGTTGGGGGTTCGGGGTTGAGAGTCTGAAATGCATCATTCACACTCCGTACTCCATACTCGGCACTCTGTACTTCTTCCAAGGCGGTTCTAACTTGCTGCAACACACTCTCCCAATCCCCAGCAGTGGGCTGGCGGAAAATTCGCACGGTGGGATACCAGGGGCTATCGTCGCGGTGCAGCATCCAACGCCAGTCGGGGGCGAAGGGTAACAAGAGCCAAGTGGGTTTGCCCAAGGCTCCGGCAAGATGGGTGACGGCGGTATCGACGCTGATGATTAGATCTAGCTGCTGAATCAGGCTGGCAGTATCGACAAAATCGGTCAGCAAGTCGCGCAAATCATGGATTTTGGGATGAGATCGCAGCAAAGTTACATCATTATCAGCCAGATCTTTTTGCAAGCTATAAAGTTCGACATTGGGCAGATCTGCTAGCGATAGCAAGGATTCCAGCGGCACGGCGCGATTGCGGTTATAGGGGTTTCCAGGATTGCCAGACCAAACCAAACCAACTTTGACAGGATGCAAGTTTAAGGAATTAGGGATTAGGGCAGGAAGGGCAGCGCTGGAGGCGGACGGAGTTAAGTAGGGAATGTCGGCGGGGACGGTTTCCAGGGTGATTCCCAGGATGTTGGGCAGGCTGAGCAAGGGTGCCTGAATGTGATAAGGCGGTGGGGCGCTGCCGTAGGGAACCAGAGTTTCCACACCGGGAAGAGTTTTCAGCAGGTTGACTAGAGGTGGATGGCATTCCAAGATCACACGACCGCCCAACCGCACGACTAGGGGCACATAGCGGACAAACTGAATGATGTCGCCCATGCCCTGCTCGGCGTGGAGGAAGATTAGTTGCCCATTGAGTGGGGAGCCATCCCAGCGAGGACCGGGAAAATCGCGCAGAGATTTGAAGCTGGGTAGGTTGACGTGTTTGCGCCATTCATATTCGGCAAAGCCCCGCTCTAGATCGCCGCCGACCAAAAGGGTCAAGGCTTTGTTCCAGTGCGCCTCGGAAAATTTGGGTTCGATCGCCGTTGCCTGATCATAATACTGGATCGCGGTTTGCAGATCGCCCTCATCGCGAAAAATGTTGCCCCAGTTGTTGAAGGCTTTGGCGTAATCGGGTTTGAGCGCGATCGCCTGCTGGTAGTAAACCGCCGCTTCAGCAAAATCGCCCATTTCTTTGAGGGCATTACCCAAATGGTTCAGCGCTTGGGGAAAATTGGGACGCAATGCCACGGCTCGCCGATAAGCAACAGCGGCTTGCTCAAAGTTGTTCATGGCATAGTAGGCAAGCCCCAAATTGTTGTGAGCATCGGCGTAAGTCGGATTCGCCGCGATCGCCTGCTGGTAATGCTGCACCGCTTCCTCTAAACGACCCTTTTCCCGCAGAGCATTGGCGTAATTGTTGTGAGCATCGGCATAGTCGGGCTTCAGCGCCAACACCTTTTGATAATGGGCGATCGCGTCATCAAATTTGCCCTGTTCATGCAACGCCACCGCCAGATTGTTGTAGGAGTCGCAATGATTCGGATCAGCCGCGATCGCCCGTTGATAGTGAGCGATCGCCTCATCCAAATTGCGTTCTTGATGCGCCATCAATGCCAGCAGATGCCAGCCATCCGCCAACTCTGGCTGGTGTTCCAGCACCGCTCGACAAGTCTGTTTCGCTGCTTCAATTTCTCCCGCTTGATGATGACGGACTGCGACCTTGAGCGATTCGGGCAGCGTAGATTGGGGCGGGGAGGCAGGTTTCAGGTTTCGGGTTTCGGGTTTCGGGGGGGATGACGAATGACGTAAGTCCTTTATGGTTTCACCAACGGGTAGCGGCTCCAAAGGAGTTACAACGAATGACGAGGGGGAAGGCATAAAACCTTGTTGTGATTTGCTCTTTGTCTTCGTTTTTTTCCTTTCCTCTTTCCTCTTTCTTCTTTCTTCTTTCTTCCCCCTTCCCTCTGCCCTTTTCCCTAAAATCCGAACCTTGGCACCTGCAACCTGATTCCTATCCTCCAATGCTGCTGTCACTTCCGCCAAAACGGGTTCCCAATTGCCGTAGCTGGGCTGACGAAATAGGCGCATGGTCGGATACCAGGGAGTATCGGCGCGATCGCACATCCAGCGCCAGTCGGGGGCAAAGGGCAACAATAGCCAGGTGGGTTTGCCCAAGGCTCCGGCAAGATGGGCGACGGCGGTATCGACGGCAATGATCAGATCCATCTGCTGGATGAGAGCGGCGGTGTCGGTGAAGTTATTCAGATGCGATCGCAAATCCTGAACTTCTGGATGGGCTTGCAGCAGTTCCAGATCTGCGGGCTTGGGTTCTTTTTGCAGACTGTAAAGAGTTACGCCAGGGATCTGGGCGAGGGGCAGCAATAACTCTAGGGGACAGGTGCGCGATCGATTGTAAGGATTTTGGGGGTTGCCATCCCAAACAAACCCGATCTTAAATTGCGATTGATGAATTTCTAACTCGCTTCTCACTCTTTGACCATCGCCATTTACTGATAGATAGGGAACGTTAGCGGGGATGGTATCGAGGGTGGTTTGAAAGATATGGGGCAGACTCATCAAGGGTGCATGGCCATCGAAAGCAGGCAGCGCAGTGCCGTAGGGGATGATTTGCTCGATATCGGGAATCGTTTGCAGTAGGTCAGTGAGGGGCGGATGGCATTCTAGAATAATGCGTCCACCTTGCTGGGCAACGAAGGCGACATAGCGGATAAATTGAATGGTGTCGCCCATGCCTTGTTCCGCATAGAGCAAGATAGTTTTGCCATCCAGTGGGCTGCTATCCCAGCGGGGTTGAGTAAAATTACGGGAAGGGTTTTGCTCAATAAACTTGCTCCACTGAAAGCGCTGCTCGTATCCAGCAAAACCAGCCTCTAGGTCGCCAATCAGCAAATGATTGAGGGCTTTATTCCAGTGGGCTTCAATAAAATCGGGCTTGAGTTCGATCGCCCGATCGTAAGCAATAAAAGCCGCATCCAGATCACCAAAGTTACGGTGGGCAATCCCCAAATTATTGTAGGCTCCAGCAAAATCAGCATGGGTGGCGATCGCCTGTTCAAAATGCTCAAAGGCTTCGTCAAATTCGCCCATATATTGCAGCATATTGCCTAGATTGCTCCGCACTTCGGCAAGATCAGGCTTTATTTCTACGGCTTTACGGTAGCAAGCAATCGCGTCTTCCAAGCGATTTAGTTCTTGGTAAGCATTGCCCAAGTTATTGTGGATTTCTGCAAAACCGGGCTGAAGCGACAACGCCTGTTCCAAGTAGGAAATCCCTTCTACGGTTTTTTTCTGATCCCGTAGCACCGCCCCCAAATTGCTCAAAGCTTCCACAAAATTAGGACGCAGTTCTAAAGCGCGGCGATATTCAGCCACGGCTTCATCGCGGTTGCCCTGTTCTTGCAACGCATTACCCAGGTTGTTATGGGCTTCAGCATAGGTAGGGCGTAGTTCCAAGGCTTGACGATAGGAGGCGATCGCGGCTTCAATCTGCTTATCTTCCAGCAGAATATTACCCAGGTTATTGCACACGCCAGGATAATCAGGACGAATGACCAGCGCCTGTTTGAACGCCGCGATCGCGTCTTCTACTTTGCCCTGTTCTTGCAGCACCATCGCCAGATTATTGTAGGTTTCGGCAGAATCGGGTTCCAGGGTCAGCAGATGATTAAACTGGGCGATCGCTTCGTCTAGCTTGCCTTGTTGATGTAGGGTTGAACCCAGGCTGGTATAGGCATCGATGTAGGTAGGCTTAAGGGCGATCGCTTGCCGGAAATAGTCAATCGCCTGGTCGAGTTTGCCCTGAAGTCGCCAAATAATGCCGAGATTGTGATGGGCTTCCACATAATTGGGCTTCAACCGTAGCGCCGTTTGGTAGCACGAAATTGCTTCGTCTAGTTTGCCTTGCTCTTTATAGCTAATGCCGAGATTGTTGTGGGCTTCGGCATAGTTGGGATTGAGCGCGATCGCGTTCTGATAACAGGCGATCGCCTCTTCTGCACTGCCGCTTTCCTTCAAGGCATTGCCCAAATTGCTCATCACCTCTGGCTGGTTGGGATTGAGTGCCAGTGCCTGACGGTATTGCTCCACCGCTTCAGGATATTTCCCTTGAGCCTTGAGGACGATTGCCACGCTGTTGTGCGACTCGGCACCAGGTCTTAAGGTCAACACCCGCTCGAAATAGGGGAGGGCTTCATCATAACGACCCCGTTCATGCATCAACGCCCCTAGTAAATTGAGCGCGTCCAGTGAGTCGGGCTGCTGTTGTAAGAGCGAACGATAGACCTGCTCAGCCTCAGCCATGCGTCCGGCTCGTTGATGATCGAGGGCAGTGGTGATTGAAATCGGCGCGTGGTTCATCGGCGGCTCCCTGCCCTTGCTATCTGGGTGATTATTTTACCCACCCTGTCGCTGTAACGGGCGATCGTTTTTGGGTTTTCTGTTAAGAAATAAAAAGCATCTCAACAATTTTAGCTCAAGAAAATAGCGCGGCACACGATTGAATCAGCCAAAAAATTAAAAGGATTTTTTCAAAAAAACTTACCTAATCAACACGTAAACCAACCCAATTGACCTTTTTCTTCTATTTGCGTAACCCACTGTTCTGTTTTTAACAAATCTGGGTATTTATATGTAGAGAGTTCCTGAAGCACCACAGTTTTTTATATTCGTCATCCTAATAAATAATGATACTTTCTCTATTTCCCCAGAAGCTTCTATCTAAAGGCATCTGGCTAACGGTAATGGGGGTTGTCTTAACCAAACCTTGCTTCCCTGCTTTGGCGCAACTGATTCCCGATCGCACACTGGGTTCGCAATCTTCCACGGTGGATACAAGTGGCGCGATGGACACAATTCAGGGGGGCGCAAGGTCAGGCGCGAACCTATTTCACAGTTTCCTAGAACTGAATGTGGGCAGTGGGCGATCGCTCTACTTCAGCGATCCCGGTGTCAGTAATATCCTCACCCGCGTTACGGGCACAAATCCTTCAAAAATCGATGGCAGATTGGGAGTCAGCGGCACCGCCAACCTGTTTTTAATCAATCCCAACGGCATTATTTTTGGCTCTGGTTCTAGTTTGGATATTCGCGGTTCGTTTACGGCGACGACAGCAGCAGGAATTAAATTTGCGGATGGCAGTGAATTTAATGCAATCAATCCAGCCTCTTCTAACCTATTAACCATCTCGATACCCATCGGTTTGCAGCGTGGCACCAATCAACCCACCGCGATGATCGTGAATCGTGGCAATTTACAGGTTGGGCAAGATTTGACCCTGGAAGCCGATCGCCTGGATCTGCAAGGAACGCTTCAAGTCGGACGAGATTTAACCCTGCTGGCAACCGATACTGTCAAAGTTCGGGACACCATAACCGATCCTTTTTTGGCACAGGCAGGTGGCAATTTAACCATTCAAGGCGATCGCGGGATTGACATTCTCGCCCTCAACCATCCAACGCAAACGCCTCTTATCAGCGGTGGCAACCTCACTCTGATTAGCGATGGTGTCATTTCTGGGGATGCTCGGTTTGCTAGCAATGGTAGTTTTCAGGTGCGATCGCTGTCCGGTGGGCTGGCAACCTTCACCAGTTTGTATGACCCGATTATTTCCAGTATTGGGGATGTTGATCTGGCGTTGAACTACACGGGTGCGTCATTGCTGATTGAAGCAGGCGGCAATATTCGGATTCAGGGCACCGTAGATATTACGGCTCCTGATGTGGCGGCTCCGTTTGTTGGGGATGATGTTGTGCTGAACACGCAGCCCGGATTGATTCTGCGATCGGGGCAAACGACGTTCCGCTACGCGGGTAACAGCGGAATTGTTCCGGGCAGTAACACGGGTGTTGGGTTAGTTCCCGCACCTGGAATCACGCTTCAAGATGCTGTCAATATTGCACCGGATGGAGTCGTTCGTTTGACAGCAGCGGGAAACGGCAGCATTACCACTCAAGGGATTCTGTCACCACGCGGGGCGATCGCCATGACGAGCAGTCAATCCATCACCACGAATGGACAACCTCTCAATGTTGCAACCGATAGCGGCGACGCTGGCAGTATTCGCCTGACGACGCTGAATGGGAATTTATCCACTGGAGATTTAGTCGCCAATGTAGAATCTTTTACTGGAGATGTGGGCAATGGTGGTGTAATTGCCCTTTCTAGCACCAATGGCAGCATTACCACAGGACAAGTGCAAACAGGAAGCTATAGTTTTGCCAATAGTGGCAACGGCGGCATCCTGACTTTCTCTGCCACCAACGGCAGCATTACCACAGGCGACATTGATAGTAGCTCGTTTGGATATGACAACGTGGGCGACGGCGGCACCCTCTCTTTTTCTACTACCAACGGCACCACTACTATTGGCAATATTAGGAACACCTTACAGTTAGCTGGACTCGGCACCATCGGCAATGGTGGCACTGTCACCCTAACGGGCAGCAACGGCACCATCACCACCGGCATCATTGAGTCCAGCCTAGTCGGGAACGGCACCAACGCCACCAGCCTACCAGCAATCACCATTACCAATACGAATGGCGCGATCGCTACAGGGGACTTATTTGCAACCTCACGGGATTTTTACGGTACAGCGATTAACGGCGGCACCATTACCGTGACCAGCAATCGGGGTGACATTACCACGGGTGATCTAGTAGCTAGATCTTTTGGCGGACTGGGAGGGCGCACCGGCGGAACGATTTTGGTGACGGCTGAGGACGGCAACATTACGACCAACAGGCTCTTTGCGGATGCGGGTGGCTTTGAGCAAAATCCTCTGGGCAATGGTGGCGCGATCGTCCTTACCAGTCCCAAAGGTGCCATTACCACCACTGACTTATCGGCTTCCTCATCAACGCTATCCTTTGACAATTCCAGTAGAACCGGAAATGCGGGTCGCATTACCCTGACAGCAGCGGGCAACCTGGAAACAGGGTCTATCTCCACTCTCGCCCTAGCTTATGTGCCTGACCCCGCAGCCCTTGGTGCAGCCGTGCCACCGGATGCTTATGGGTTTACGCTGGCAGGGAATGGTGGGGCGATCGCCCTGACCAGCACCAATGGCAGTATTCAGACTGGCAATTTGCTGTCTTTCTCCACTGCCGCGTTGGATCAGGGTTTTTATCTGGGGGTGCCCGAAGATTTTGACGGGTTCAACCGTGCCCTGCGAACGACCGGTAGTGCCGGCGGCGATATTCGCCTGAATGCTGCTCAAAACATCACCACTGGACTAATCACCACGATTGGAAACACCGGGTCGGGTGACATCACGCTAACGGCTGGCAATGCGTTCACGGGCACAGGCACCATTATCTCCAGCGATACCTTCGGTTCGGGGCGAGCCGGGGATATTCAAGTAACCGCCCGATCTGTCACCCTAGCCAACGGCGGGCAGTTGTCCGCTTCGGTTCATCAGTCTGGTAGTGGTGGCACCATTGCGATCGCTGCCGACAGTCTGGAAGTGAGTGGCACGACCACCCAGCCTCCCCAGGCAGACCTGCTGATTCAAACCCCAACTGGACTCACGGTTTTATCAAATTTTTATTTGGGCGGATATGTCCCTACCGGAGATCTGGCGAATCTGTCTTCAGGGGGGGCTTTCCCTAGTGGCATCTTTGCCCAAACAACCCAAGGCTCAACTGGAAGCGCTGGTAATATTGCGATCCAAACTCGGCAATTAAACCTGAAGGATCAAGGAACCATTGGCACCACGACGTTTGGATCAGGAAGTGCAGGCAACATCAGCATTCAAGCCAATTCGATCCTGGCGGACAATGGCTCCATTTTTAGCGGCGTGGCTCCCGGTGCAACAGGCAACAGTGGGGCGATCGCCCTTTCTGCCCAATCGTTGAATCTCGTGAATCGAGGGCGAATTCAGGCACTCACTTTAGGATCGGGACGTGCCGGAGATATCACGATTCAGACCGACCTAACCGCGATCGCTGGAAACCTCAGCGGCATTATTTCTGGCAGTGGCACCCCCGATCTGCGGGGCGGCAACATTGGCAACGGCGGCAACATTCAGATTGCCACCAGAGCGCTGCAAATCAAAGACGAGGGCATTATCAGCGCGTCAACCTTTACCAACGGTCAGGGGGGCAATCTCAGTGTCACGGCTACCGAGGTCGAATTGAGTAGCCAAGGTAGACTGTCGGCAACGACCCAAGATCGGGGAAATGCTGGAAACATTATGGTGAATAGCGATCGCGTGTTGATCACGGGCGATCGGGCAGGTATCTTTGCTAACTCCACACCCCAAGCGATCGGCAACGGCGGCAGCGTATTCCTCACTTCCAACCAACTCCTCTTGCAAGACAACGCCAGAATTACCGTGGGGACTCAAGGACAAGGGCAAGGGGGCGATGTCCAAATTTTTGCGAACCAAATTGACTTGGATAGCCAAGCTCTGATTACGGCAGAAACTAGTGGCTCTGGCAATGGGGGCAACCTGAACTTGAGTGCGAACCGGATCACGATTCAAAATAGAGCGGCAGCGAGTGTGAGCGGTCAGAGTACAGGCAGCGGGGGCAATCTGAGCGTCACTGCCAACTCCCTCACGCTGAACAATCAAGGACAACTCCTTGCTGAAACAACTTCTAGTGATGGGGGCAATATCACCCTCAATGTCCGAGATATTTTGCTGCTGCGGCGCAATAGCCTAATTTCTGCTAGCGCCGGAACTGCCCAAGCCGGAGGCGATGGCGGCAATGTCACCATCAAGGCTGGCTTTGTGATCGGGGTGCTATCAGAAAACAGCGATATTCGGGCAAATGCCTTTACAGGCAGTGGCGGACGGGTGGCTATCACGGCTCAAGGGATTTTCGGGCTGAAATTTCAATCCAAGCTCACCCCTTTTAGCGACATTACCGCCAGTTCCCAGTTTGGCATTAGCGGCACGGTCACCCTTAACACCCTGAATGTTGACCCCAATCGGGGATTGGTGCAATTACCCAGCACCTTCGCCGACTCGACCAATCAAATTGCCCAAACCTGCTCGCCCCAAAAAGTTGGCAATAGTTTTATTGTGACCGGGCGAGGCGGCATTTCCCCTGATCCAACGGAGACGCTGAGTCAACCCCCTGTGTGGATGGATGGGCAAGCGGTGGATGGGCGGCGGGGTGGACGGGTAGAGGAGGACAAGGGTGCAAACTCAACCGTTAAGACTCAATCAGTGATTGAAGCGACCAGATTGAGCAGAAATGAAGACGGGTCTATCTCGCTGGTGGCAGAGGGCGAAACGGCTCAAATGAGGTCATCGCTGGCGACTTTGACCTGTCAAACCCACCTTTTAGGACAGTGACATGCTGAACAATATGGATAGATTGACTCAAAAAATCTGCCGCCTGCTGTTCTGCGGTTTCCTGGGGGTGCTGTTAGTTTTTAGTCTGCCGATGGTGAGGGCGATCGCGCAACAGCCCAGCGTCCCTTTAGAACGTGCCCAACGCTCAAACCAGCAAGGACAACAGCAATTTGAGCAAGGCAATCCTCAAGCGGCATTAGAGCAATGGCAACAGGCAGAGCGCTTCTATCGCCAGGACAACAACCAGCCTGGAATCATCGGTGCTCAACTGAATCAAGCGAGGGCATTGCAATCATTGGGGTTTTATCGCCGCGCTAGAACCTTGCTCGATCAGATTGTGTTAGTTCAAAAGCAACAGCCTAATTCATCCTTAAAAGCCAGTAGCCTATTGATGTTGGGGAATATTCTACGGCTGGTGGGCGAAGACAAAGCATCCCAGCAGGTTTTGACTACTAGCCTCAGCGTTGCCCAACAGGTGAACTCCTTACCCGATATTCAAGCAGCCTATTTGCATTTGGGAAATACCTTAGTTGCTCAACAACAAATACCCGATGCGATCGCCTATTTCAAAAAAGCCGCCGCGATTCGTGAAACGATCCCTGGGGGAATCGCTGCCCCGCTGCAACTTCCCGCCCAACTGAGACAACTCAAATTCCAGCAACTCAACCGCGACCCGGAAGCCCAAACCCTGTTGCCCCAAATTGAAAACCAACTTGCAACCCTGCCGCCCAGCCAGACAACTATTTACGGACACATCGAACTCGCCTCAATCCTCAGCACTTCGCCTTTAAAGGCGGCTCAACTATTGGTGATCGCTCGGCAGCAGGCAAAAACCTTGGGCGATCGCCGCGCCGAATCGTGGGCGATCGGGCGGCTAGCCCATGTATATGAGCAAAATCAGCAGTTGCAGGCTGCCAAACAATTGACCGAGGAAGCTTTGCAACTGGCAAAAATGGTGAACGTGCCAGAGATAACTTATCAATGGCAATGGCAGCTAGGGCGAATTTTGCAGGCTGAGGGCAATGTGCAGCAGGCAGCAGCGGCTTATACGCAAACAGTGGACACACTGCAACTCCTCCGAAAAGACCTAACTGCTTTGGGTCAAGATGTGCAATTTTCCTTTCGGGATCAGGTGGAACCCGTCTATCGAGAACTGGTAGATCTGCTGCTGCAACCCGATGCAACGCAAGATAACCTGAAAAAAGCCCGCCAAGTCATTGAATCTTTGCAGCTAGCAGAGTTGAATAACTTTTTTCGGGAAGCCTGTTTAGATGCAACCCCTCAGGCGATCGATGATATCGACCCAACCGCAGCGGTGATTTATCCCGTTATTTTGCGCGATCGCCTGGAAGTAATCCTCTCGGTATCCGGACAACCCCTACAACATTACGCGACAGCTATTCCTAAAGCAGCCATTGAAGCTGGAATTGCCAAAATGCAGGCATCCCTGCGCCCCACTTCGTTTGCCAAAGAACAGCTAGGCGCTGCCCAACAGATGTATCGCTGGCTGATTCAACCCATTGCCGATACGTTGGCACAACGCAAGATACAAACCCTTGTTTTTGTGCTGGATGGTTCGCTTCGCAGCCTGCCAATGGCGGCATTACACGATGGCAAGCAATACCTGATTGAGCAATACCAGATTGCCCTAACGCCTGGATTGCAACTATTGAGTCCTCGCCCTCTCCAGCCCAAACAAATTCGTGCCTTGATTGGGGGTGTCAGCGAAGCCACATCTGAAACCACTGAGTTACCGGGTGTGCGGCAGGAGGTCGATGCAATTAGTCGTCAACTGTCGGCTGAAGTGTTACTCAACCGTTTATTTACGACCGATGCATTCAATGCCAAGATACAAACGGCTCCTTTTACGGTTGTGCATTTGGCAACCCACGGACAGTTTAGTTCTAATGCGGAAGAGACTTATATTAAAACCTGGGATGGCAAACTACAGGTGAATGAGTTGCAGGTACTGCTGAACCGCAGATCGCAAACCGACAAAACCGCGATCGAGCTACTGGTTCTCAGCGCTTGCGAGACGGCTCAAGGAGACAACCGCGCCGCTTTAGGTATGGCAGGAGTTGCCGTGCGATCGGGGGCACGTAGCACCCTGGCAACCCTGTGGCGGGTAGACGATGCCTCCACAGCCGCATTTGTGACTCAGTTTTATGAAACGCTGATCCGCTCAGACATCAACAAAGCCCAAGCCGTTCGGGAAGCTCAAATTACCCTGCTGCGATCGCCAGAATTTAAGCATCCCTTCTATTGGGCACCCTTTATACTAGTTGGGAACTGGTTATAAGTCTCTGAAACACGAGTGCAGGTAAAGGAAAGAGTTAATGCTTTCACGGTTGATAGAGGCGCACTGTTCATTAATTCCTCAGCACTATGAAAACAGTAAATTGGCACCCTTTCAAAATGGCTAGCAGTGTTCTCCTAACTTTAGGAATCGCTAGCGTCTCGGCTCAAAACGCTCATGCTCAATTTACCTCCCCACCCGGACAGGGAGTTCCTAAAGGCACCGCTGGGGGAGGCACACGCCCAATTGAGCAATGCCTACAGCAGCCCAATAAGCAGGAATCGCTGCTAGCATTAGCTCCCACTCGTTTTTTGGGTCTTACGTCCCAGGAAAATCCAGCCGTTTGGGTCTATGTGCCCAAAACAACGGCTCAGACTCTAGAATTTAGCCTGTTCACTTCAGAACGAGACGGCGTATATCAAGTGCAGTTGCCAGTTAGCGCTCCTGGATTGTTAAAAATCACAGTGCCAAAAGGGGCGGCACTCAAAGCTGGAAAGCCCTATTACTGGACAGCCGCACTGATTTGCAATCCCCAGCAGCGCACCGATGATTGGGTTGTGGGCGGTTGGATTCGGCAGCAACCGTTCAGCACTGATCTTCAGCGTCAATTGGCAGAAGCAACCCTAGAACAGCAGGTGAAACTCTATGCTGAAGCCGACTTTTGGTATGAAGCTTTGAATGCTTACTTAGATCTTCAGCAAACTCAACCCAACGCCCCAAATCTGTCACGGCTCTGGACAGATCTGTTGAAGACTGCTGGAATCAGCGCGATTCCCTTACAGGGCAAATTGCCTCGCATTACAGACCCGACAAACCTTACGCAAGTAACCCGTTGAAGAGGCTGTAATGTTAACGATGCCGCGATCGAGACACTGGCGCAGTTTAGGCATGATTACCCTAGGAATCACCGCTGCGGTTATGGGTGTGCAGTTGACGGGAGGATTACAACTACTAGAGTTAGCGGTTCTCAATCAATGGTTTCGTCTGCGGCCACTCGAACCTATATCCGTGCCCGTTGTTTTGGTAACCATTACCGAAGCGGATATCCGACGGATAGAACGATGGCCCCTATCTGATGCTCAACTGGCTAAGGTGCTGAACCGCATAAAACGCGATCGCCCTGCTGCCATTGGCTTAGCCCTTTATCGAGATCTGCCCGTAGAACCAGGACATGCTGAGCTATTACAGGTATTTAAAACCACTCCTAACCTGATCGGCATTACCAAAGCGATTGGCAATTCTAACGGGCAAGCCGTTGCGCCGCCGCCCATTTTGCGCGATCGCGATCAGGTGGGCATCAATGATTTACTGATCGATGCCGATGGCACGATTCGGCGTAACTTGCTGGCGATCGACCAGAATGGCAAGGAGCGGCAGGCACTCGGCACAAAATTGGCATTAAAGTATCTCAGTAAGCAGGGGATAACCCCGATCGTGAGGACGCAAGACGGTTGCGTTCAGGTTGGCAAAGCCACCTTTTGCCGTTTAGAGCAAAATGCCGGCGGATACATTCGGGTGGATACAGGCGGTTTCCAAACTTTGTCCAACTTCTTGCAGGTTCTGGGTGGTATTCCCTCAGTTTCCCTAACAGATGTGATGACTGATCGCGTTCCCGGGAAACGATTTCAAGACAAAATTGTTTTGATTGGCACCAAAGCAGACAGTATCTGGGGCGATCGCTTTTACACGCCCCATACAACAGATAGCAACAGTGCTTGGTCGGGGGTTGAAATTCATGCTAATTCCGTAGCCCAAATTATTAGCAGTGCCTTGCACGGTCGCCCCGTCTTACAGGGCGTGTCCCCAGTGTGGGACTGGAGTTGGATTTTACTTTGGGCTAGTGTGGGAACCCTGCTAGGTTGGTCAATTCGGTCGCTTCAGTGGGCGATCGTTCTGATTCCAGTTGCCATCATCAGCATTATTGCCAGTGCCTACGGATTGTTTCTGAGTGGCTGGTGGATCGTGGCGGTGTCTCCAGTACTAGGGTTCACTGGGGCGGTATTGCTCAGCCGCAGCTATTGGGTTTGGAGCACTTTAAAGCAAGCGAATCAACGGTTGGAACTGAAAGTCCAGGAGCGCACTCAAGAGTTAGTCAATCAAAATATTGCATTGGAACAAGTTCGCCTTGCAACAGAAACCGCAAACGGAGATCTCAAGCACCTTGCCCAGACCGATGAGTTAACGCAGGTTGCCAATCGGCGATTTTTCAATGACTATCTGAAGCAGCAGTGGCAGCAGATGCTACAAGCGCAGCTACCGCTTTCCCTGATTCTGATTGATATTGATTTCTTTAAGCTTTACAACGATACCTATGGACATCTGGCAGGGGATACGTGCCTATCCAAAGTTGCTAACAGCTTAAAATCAACGGTCAAAAGACCGGATGATCTCGTTGCCCGCTATGGAGGAGAAGAATTTGTCATTATTCTGCCGAATACCCCTATTGCAGGCGCGGTTCAGGTCGCTACCGATATAAAATCACACCTCAGATTTCTCCAAATTCCTCATCGGAGTTCTCAAATCAGCCCATGGCTAACTTTAAGCATGGGAGTGGTTTGTATAGTGCCAACTCTCCAAATGTCCCAAAATGACTTGGTAGATAAAGCAGACCAAGCTTTATATCGGGCAAAAAGGGCGGGGCGCGATCGCGCCATATCAGAAGAACTATTCACTCAACCCGTCCAACAGGTGCTTGATTAATCATTAAGATGAGTAAGTAGATAAAAAATCAAAGTGTTGATCAGCCAGAGCAGTGTTGATCAGCCAGAGCGCAGATGGATTTAAAACAATGGCTACTGTAAAAATTAGAAAAACTCCTGGAATCTGCAATGGAGCAGCTTGTATCGGTCGTACCCAGATTCCCGTGTGGCAGTTGATCGCGTTGCACCTGCAAGGATGCTCCGATGCCAACTTGCTTGGCGACTATCCACAGTTGACGAGAGAGGACTTAAAAGCGGTTCGCACTTACTACGCTCAAAATACGGAAGAAATCGATGACGCGATCGCGGCTGAAAACTAAGACCGTTAAGAAAGCAGCAACAACACTATTTTTGAATTGACTCTGTGGCGATGTTATTAGCATGATCAACCAATGATCCACAGTGCTCAAGAGTCTTACAATTGGTAGTGAGTTGGTGGGCTACACCGAAATTGAGCAGCGAGTTGGAACAGGCGGAGCAAAGTCTGATAACACCCTGGTGACAGTTGGCTGCGAGAAAATGAATAGGCGAGTTGCCCACTCAAACTGCGATTTCTAGCAAATTGTTACGATCTCAATAGCGATCCGCCATGGAACCTGATTCTGATTTTTTAACCCCGGAAGAATGTGCTGAAGTCGATAGAGCGCTGCTGACTTCCCATGATAAATTCACCACACGAGTGACGATCTATGCGCTGCGATCGCTCAAGCAAATTGCCCAGCAAGCCAACACGTCCATTGCGGCTCTGGAATCAACCCAAATTGAAGAGTGGGTCTATCAAGATGCCAGCTTACAAAAAGCGGGAGATGGTGAATTTCGCCGCTTCTTTTCGCAACTGGTGATTTCATCCCTCAAACCGCTCAGACGGATCTCCAGGGAAGCAAACGTTGAGATTGAAAGTTTAGCGATCGCCCAAGTAGTTGCCTGGTTTGAACAAGAGGCAAAGAAAAAGCTAGAGAAAAACTGACCTAAATCTCTAATCTTTATTTCGTTTTGCAATTTTACGGTCAGCCGCATCTCGTTCAGCCGCGTGTTCTGCGTCATCTTCTCGGTGGATTTGATAAATATCGGCATCGGAGCCAATAATTTGAGCGATCGCCTCAGAATGCAGCACTCGATTTGCCACCGACAGCGAATCGGTCAAGATGCCAAATAAGGCAATTACTTCTTCCAAGTGCTGCACATTTTCTTGAACTTGGGCGGTTTCTTGAGCATCGACATGGACTCGATTTAACAGGTTACCTTGCTGTAATTTATAGCGAGAGTGGGCTGTTTTGAAATAATGATGCAGTTGGCTCACAGTTGACGCGACCGAGGCTCCATCATCCAAAAAACTCAAATTATCAGTACTCATAAGAATTAGCTAAAACAGCCTGTTTACAACTCAGAATCAACGGACGTACAAGTCTGAATCATTCACTCAAGACTTTGCAGAACGCTTTCACTATTTTAGGGATAACCCACCAAACGAGCAAAGATTATTACTGACGAGGAACATCAGTTTTTGTAGTATTTTTGGCAACTTTTTTGGCAGCAGATCGCTTGCGAGTTCTGGCTGGTGCCGCCTTAATTTCAACAACTGGCTCGACAACTGGCTCAATCACTGGCTCGACAACTGGCAAAACAGGTTCTAGTAACATTTGGTGCAGATAACTACGAAATGCCGGATCAAGATATTGCTGCCGCACGGAATCCCAATCTGCTAATGCTTCCGATCGCGTTTGCTGAATCGTCGCTTGCAGCGCTGGCATTTCGGCACGTTTTGGCAAATATTCCTTTAGAAGATCTTGCAGCACGTAGCTGTCTTGCAGCTTGCCCAGATTATCTTGCAGCAATTTGATCTCTCGAATCCAGTCTTGAAACGGCTGACTATAAAATGGCACAAAAAACTCTGCCTGATAGCGGACGTGCTTACACGCTTTTCGCAAATCATGGAGAATTTCTCCGCCTGCTGTTGAAGAAGCACTGGCTGGGATGAGCCAACCCGGATGCAGCAGCAAATCGGCAAGCAAAGGACTCAGCAGATCGGGCAGTAGAGGGATAATTGGCAGTGTTGCTAAAGAGGTATATTCAGGGGTTTCTAGCCAGTCTTGGTAGCTGGTTTTGAGATTCTGATAGCGCGATCGCCCAAAGGTTCGTTCAACCATAGCGAAGGCTTGTCGGCGTTGTTTGTACAACACTTGGAGCGCCTCATGCAGCAAATCTTCTTCAACCCCATCTACCAAAGGTAAGTAAGTCCCTTCCAGTGCCGCAATTTGTACATCTAAATCACGCAGTTTGCCCAGAACTTTGGCGATCGCACTGACCCGTTTCGAGTTCGCTTTTTTGGGCATTTGAACTGCCACTCCAAACACTTGCAACGCGGTTCTTAATTTGCGCGTTCCCACCCGCATATGATGCAAATCTTCTGGATCGGTATCCGCTAAAACTTTCTTTTCATATTTGAAAATGCTGCGATATTGCTCACTGAGAACGGAGTGAGCGTAGTCACCCAGCGTAAGTACGGGATCAGGAGTCGATGCAATCTGAAATGATGTTTTTTGTGCCGCTTTCATAAACTTAAACCGAATCTCGTAAATTCAAACCAAAAAATTTGGGTAATCTAATAGTATAAACGCTGAAGGAAATATGTAGAAAACTCTAGCCGAACTCAAGTGATCGCCCTCGGTTTATCCAGTTTTGAATGGGCGATCGTGTGGTTTCCCAGATTCCAGCCAGCGAAAGAATGCAGTCTCTCAGATTAATCAAGAAGTAGCATCTACTTGCGTGAATTGAAGCTTTTCAAGCAACAATTTATCCGGGTCTTCTACCACCACTGTAAAATAAAATTTTTGCGTCTTGGTCGCGCACCCTATTTCTATGACACACTACTTTCGCTCAACTGTAGAGGCTATGGCGGGTTACGTTCCTGGAGAACAACCCAAGCCCGGAACGAACATTATCAAACTCAATACAAATGAAAATCCCTATCCGCCTTCCGCCGCCGCCATGGAAGTACTGCGAACCTTGGATGGTGAGTTTCTCCGGCGCTATCCAAATCCCTTTGCCAATGACTTTCGCCAAGCAATTAGCGAAGTGCTGGAGGTTCCACTGGACTGGATCATTGTCGGGAACGGCAGCGACGACATCTTAAACATTTTGGTGCGTGCCTGTGCTGACCTCCAACGCAGCGTTGTCTATCCCATGCCCACCTATGTTCTCTATCGCACCTTGGCAGAGATTCAGCCTGCAAAAGTAGTCGAAGTTCCCTATCACGATGATTTTCGGTTACCTATTGAGGAACTCGTTGCCGCACAGGGAGCCATCACCTTCATTGCATCACCCAACAGTCCTTCGGGGCATACGGTGCCTACCGAAGATTTGCGAATTTTGGCATCAAAGCTCACGGGTGTGCTGGTGGTTGATGAGGCGTATGTAGATTTTGCTGATGAAACAGCGCTATCCCTTGTCAAAGAATTTGACAATGTAATGATTGTCAGAACGTTGTCCAAAGGCTATTCATTGGCAGGTCTACGGTTAGGCTTTGGCATTGCCAACCCAAGTTTGTTGAGCGGTTTATTTAAAGTCAAAGATAGCTACAATGTCGATGCGATCGCGTGTTTGATGGGTGCGGCAGCTATGCGCGATCAACCCTACAAAAATGAGTGCGTCGCCAAAGTCAAAGTATCTCGTGCCAAGCTGCTGCTAGATCTCAAACAGCTTGGTTTCCAGGTGCGCGACTCCCAAACGAACTTTCTGCTGGTTACTCCACCTAAAAGCAACGCGGGTGAACTGTATCTAGCCTTGAAAGAACGCGGAATTTTGGTACGTTATTTCAAACAGCCCGGACTCAATGACAAACTCCGAATTACCGTAGGCACAGAGTCTCAAAACCAAAGCCTGATCGAGGCACTGATTCACTTAGTTTAAAATCGCTAGGCTTGCTTAATCAGACAAAATCAGCCTTTTTCATCGATGGGAACTGCGTGTTTTGAGGGTCTTAAGGGCTTTCCTCGATATTTGGAATAGACCTGAGTAAACTCAGCGCCGATCAATAAAATTTGAGCAGAATAGAACACCCAAATTAGCACGACGACCAGTGAGCCAGCGGCTCCATAGGCTGAGCCAACGCTGCTGTTGCCTAGATATAATCCGATCGCTAACTTGCCAAGATTAAACAGAACGGCAGTAACGGCTGCACCCACCCAGAGGTTCTTCCAAGGGATTTCAACATCTGGCAAAAACTTATAAATAGAGGCGAACAGAACCGTGATTACGCCAAATGAGATTATAAAGTTAATCACTTGTCCCAGGATGGGAAGACCCGGCATTAAGTTATCAAAAAAGTGACTGACCGCTGCCAAAACGCTAGAAAGTACAAGAGAAACCAACAGTAAAAAACCAATCACCAAAACCATGGCGAAGGATAAGAATCGAGAGACTAGAAAACTCCGAATTCCCTGCCCTGGTTTGGGTTTAACTTCCCAAATGGTATTAAGGGCTGCTTGAAGTTGACCAAAGACTCCTGATGCTCCTAACATCAACAAGACAACTCCAACAATTGTGGCGATCGCGCCTCCATTGTTGGGTTTGCTGGCATTCTGAATCATTGCCTGAACGGCTTCTGCCCCCTCCTTGCCAACCAGTCCTTGGATTTGGCGAACCAGTTCTCCCCGTGCCGCTTCTTCGCCAAACACGGCTCCTGCGATCGCGATTGCAATGATCAGCAAGGGTGCCAAAGAAAACACGGTGTAATATGCCAATGCAGCGGCTAAAACGGGCACATTGTCCTCTTTCCATTCGGCGAATGTCCCTTTGATCAATCGCACGCCATCTTTAAGCCGCATGTTGTTTATCCAATACTTCTAGGCTCATAGTCAATCACAGTTTGCTGATTACGCATCCATCGGAGGAATGAAGATCGCGATCGCGTCCTAAGCACGAATGATTCAATTAATTCGCTGAAAAGCCGCGCTGGAGTTGGCGTTCTTGAATACGCTCTAGGCTGCCCGTGGGAATAGCGGAAATCAGTTGACGAGTGTAGTCTTGCTGCGGTTGACGATAGATGGTTTCAGCGGCACCGATTTCTTCGATCGCGCCTTTGTTCATCACCATGATGCGATCACTCATAAACTTGACCACGCTCAAATCATGGGAAATGAAAATATAGGTCAAATCGAGGTCGGGCTGATTTTGTAGCTCTTTCAGCAGATTCAGCACTTGCGCCTGCACCGACACATCCAACGCCGACACCGACTCGTCGCAAATGATGAACTTAGGATTGAGCGCCAAGGCACGGGCAATGCAAACCCGTTGGCGTTGTCCACCCGAAAACTCGTGGGGATACCGGTTCATAGCATCGGCAGTTAATCCCACTCGTTCCAGCAGTTCTTTGGCGCGGTGGCGCTGTTGTTCGCGATCGCTCGGCTTGCTGTGAATTTGCATTGGCTCCATGATCGCTGCGCCGACTGTCATGCGGGAATCAAGGGAGCTAAATGGATTTTGAAATACAATTTGCAGATCTTGCCGCACCCGGCGCAATGCTTTAGGCGTTAGCTGGGTTATGTCTTGTCCGTCAAAAACAATTTGCCCATCCATTGGCTTGATCAGTTGCAAAATAGTGCGCGCCAAAGTGGATTTGCCACAGCCCGATTCGCCGACTAATCCCAACGTTTCACCGGGATACACCTCGAAGCTGACATCATTCACTGCCATAAAGTAGCGCTTGGTTCGCCCAAAAATGCTGCGAATCGGAAAGCCCACCCGCAGATTTTTAACGGAGAGCAAGGGCGGCTTTTGCTTGAGATTGGCAAGCCGCTGAGTCATTTCGTCAGGGCTAACTTCTTGCGCCATCTGAAACGCCCGATTGATGTCGGTTTCGCGCTCTTCAATGATCATGTTGCCATCTGTACCCGTGCTGACCTGCATGAAATCGGAGACAGTGGGGAGTTTTCGCAGGCGGCGATCGAGTTGGGGACGGCAGGCAAGCAAGCCCTTTGTGTAAGGATGCTGTGGGTTAGAAAAGATCTGCCAGACGGGTCCTGCTTCGACAATTTTGCCCTGATACATGACGGCAACCTGGTCGGCAATTTCGGCAATGATGCCCAAGTCGTGGGTAATGAACATGATCGACATGCCCCGGCGATCGCCAATCTTTTCAGCTTGAGCATCGCGCAGATCGCGCAATAAATCTAAAATTGTTGCCTGAACCGTCACATCCAGCGCGGTCGTCGGTTCGTCAGCAATTAGCAGCGCCGGATCGCAGGAAATCGCCATGGCAATCATCACCCGCTGCATTTGTCCGCCGGATAGCTCATGGGGATAGCGATTCAGAAAAGCTGAAGTCAGGCGATCGCGCTCCCGTGGATTGCCGTTAAATTGCTCGTCCAGTTGATTATTGCTAGGCAACAGACGCACTTCTTGTAACCGGGCGATCGCTTCTTGCTCAGCCTCTTCCTTGGTTAAGCGCTTGTGCAGTCGGATCGCTTCCACCAGTTGAAACCCAACCGTATAAACCGGGTTCAAAGAAGTCATCGGCTCCTGAAAAATCATCGAAATTTCGCTACCGCGATAGTCTTCCAAGCGGCGATCGGATAGTTTTGCCAAATTTATGGGTTGCGATTGGTCGGTGCCCCAGAATAGAATTTCCCCGTTTGTCACCTTTCCGGGCGTAGGCACCAATCCCATGACTGCCAGAGAAGTCACCGACTTGCCCGAACCTGATTCGCCCACAATCCCCAAGGTCTGCCCCCGTTTCACCTCAAAAGAGATCCCCTTAACGGCTTCAACAGTGTTTCCATCGCTCTGGAATTGCACTTCCAGATTATTCACTTGCAAAACGGTGTCATTCATTAGGCGCAGGAACCAGAAGTTTATTGGATTTTAACAGTGTCTTAGCAGGTTTCGGGTTTCAGGTTTCGGGTTTCGAGCGTCGGGTTATTAAGTAACAGGTTTCAGAGTTGACTCATTTCCCTTTCTTTCCTTTTCCCTGACTCCTGACCCCTACCCCTTCGCCACCGCGATCGCCCGGACATCACTCCCCTGATCAAACAAAATTCGGGGCTTCAATAGAATGCCGAACAAAAGCAGCAGCGATCTAAACTCTCCAGGACTATTACGCCGTTTCCATTGTCCAGGTCGGCAAAATAGCATTTCTATTAATCGTCGATGATCAGGTTCAGGGAGGGCATCAAATTGGATTCGCACGGTTGAAAATTCATCCTGAGTATCGGTGCGAATTGCGGTGCCTTTGATCTGCAACGCTTCTTCTAAAATGTTGACTGTGACGGGCAGCGTTTCCTCTAAATCCAGGGATGGAAACCCGGTTTGAGTTAAGGAAACGTCTGTACCTCCTTCGGAAAACATGGTACTCACGCCCCAAAAGGTGGGATGGGGGACGTGGGATGTGTGGGGTGTGATTTGCACGGTGCGCCGCAGGTCAAACCAATCATAGGGATCGGGGCGTGGCACATCCAGCAAAATCAGCAGGGCAATGCCTAACATCAGCAGGTTATAGCTACTCCAAAGCCAGCCAATGCCCATGCCCTTAATCGATTCAGAGCGGGCAAGGGCTTCTAGGGGATCAGTCGGAGCCGCTGCCCAGCCGCCTTTGATCATGCACATGCCCAAGTTGCGCCAAAGGCTAATGGCGGTGATGATAAAAAATGAAATTAGGGGAATGGCGAGGTTCCAGTTATAGGAATAGCGATCGCTGGAGGTGCCCTTGGGCGTGACGTTGAAACCTCTAGAAAAAGGATTTAGCATGACTTGAATTACCGTCCAAGCTAGCGGCACTGCCAACACGAGCGAATAAATATCGGACAGGAGCGCTGAACGCGATCGGTAGTTTAGCCAGGAAAACACCGATAGCTGCACCACATAGTAGGGCAAAAAGAAATACAGCAGTTGCTCTTCTGTTGCCCGCACCGGAATCACGTTGAGAAAGGAATAGGCAAGGGGAATCACCAGAAATCCGACTCTTGAAAGGCTGGTAAACCAGTGGAGCAAGCCTTCTAGGTGTGCCAACCGCTGCAAGGGAGTGAGTCCTGGAATGGTCAAGGGATTGGATTCAATAAAAAAGGCTTGCAAAGTGCCCCGCGCCCAGCGCAATCGTTGAGTGGCATGGGCAGCCATGTTATCTGCCGCCAGTCCAGCGCTCAGCTTTTCATCTAGGTAGACCAGTTGATAGCCTTGGGCAGACAGGCGAATTCCCGTAAAGTAATCTTCGCTGAGGGATTCGGTGACAAAGCCGCCTGTGGCTTCTAAAGCGGTTCGACGCACGACAAACGAGGTGCCTGAACAAATGACGCTGCCTGCCGCATCTCGAATCGGCTGAATCTGGCGATAAAAAACTTCTTCTTCGGAAGTGAGGACGTTTTCTAACCCCAGGTTACGGGCGATCGGGTCGGGATTGTAAAAGCTTTGGGGGGTTTGCACCAGTGCCACGGATTCAGTTTGGAAGAAGCCAACGGTGCGGGTCAAAAAGTTGCGGGTTGGAATAAAATCAGCATCAAAGACAGCAATCAAATCGCTATTGGTTTGGGCAAAGGCATGGTTTAGGTTACCTGCTTTGGCATGGCGATTATCGGGTCGGGTTCTGTACTCACAGCCTAATTCGGCGGCTAGGCTACGAATTTCAGGACGGTGAGTGTCATCTAATAAATAGATTTGTTTGTTGTCATATTCCATTGCCTGACAGCCAATGATGGTGCGGCGCAGGACAAATTCTGGTTCGTTGTAAGTGGGGATAAAGACATCCACGGACGGCGTAAATTGCCCGGATATAACCGCGATCGCGTTCTGGTTCGCTTCCTCTTGGCGATCGCGGACTCGTAGCATTAACAAAAGCTGAATCGTGCTGCTTGCCAGCATCAACATTTCCAAAAGAAATAGTCCCAGGCTAAAAACGCCGTTAGTGGGATCGGCAAGGTTCAAGGTAGACAGCGATCGCCATAAAATGTAGCGTATCGTCAACACTAAAAGGCTGCTGACCACCACAATTCGCGCCCATCCTCGCGGTTGCGGAGAAATCCACATCACTCCCAACGTAATGACCAGCAGCAACACGGTTGGAACGAAAATGTAGTTCCCTGCCATCATCGGCACCTGCAACCACCAGGGGGGAGCTTTTTGCAGCGTATTCAGTTGGGCGAACAGCCGAGGAATTAATCCTTCCCCAGCGAACCAGGCAGCGCAAATTACTGCTGACAATCCAACGACGCTTAACAAAACGAGGGTAGCGGTTTGAGGGCGCACGATTCGTTGTCTCCGGTTTTTCAACCTTCGACGGACAGCTTGAGAAATCGCCATTTAATGCTGCTCCATCTGATTGAGAACTGAGTTGATTGTGAACGATTCTGCAAAAAATCACCGTGATCAAGGTCGGTGGTGAGCTTGCCTAGGTGCTTTAAAGGTGAAGGAATGGAGAGGTGAAGGAATGGAGAGGTGAAGGAATGGAGAGGTGAAGGAGTAGAGGCATGGCTACCCTCTTTCACCTCTTAAATTAACAGGCAGCTAGTGCCGACTTTTGCCATTGAGATATACGCTGTGCGATCGCAATTGGATCACTCCGATCGCATCACCTCACAAATAGAAGCCAAACACCTGTTAGGGCGATCGCGGCTCCAAAAACGGCTCTGAGGCTCACTTTTTCACCCGTGGCGATCGCAAAGGGGATGACAAATAAAGGGCTAGTAGCGGTGAGGGATTGGGCGATCCCGGTGGGTGCATATTTCAAGGAAATTTGCTGCAACCAAATGCCTAAATAGGTGCTGGCAAATGCTGCCATGATGACGATTCCCCATAGCTGCGGCGATCGCAGCGGTACCAGTTTTTGGGTTGGATGCGGTTGGGTTGACAACCAAATGAGTAGCACGAACGTCCCCGCTAGTAACCGTATCAAAGTACTCCACAAAGGCTCAACATCGGTTCCGGCTAAAGCGGCTCTTGAGAGTACTGCCCCAATTGCCTGCCCCACGGCTGCGACCAGACCCGCAATGATGCCGCGTAAGGGCGGGTGAGTCATTCCATTCGGGTGAGGCGATCGCTCCAGCACGACCCAAGTAACTCCGGCGATCGTTAGTCCAATGCCGAGCCACGCCAAGGGTGCCAATTGTTCCTGCAAAAAAATCAGCGCTAGAAGGGCACCCAAGGGCGGCGACAGGGATTCCAGCACTAATGCGCGTCGTGCCCCTAGGGAATTGAGGGCGGCAAAATAGGCGGTATCGCCCATGCCAATGCCGATCACGCCGCTAAGGAAGAGCAGCAGCACTGGCATCAGGCTAACGGTGGGTAGGAGCTTGCCGAGGAACAGCAGGGTTAGGAGTAAGAGCGCGATCGCAATTAGTCCCTTAACCAAATTCAGCACCAGTGGGGACAATTGCCGTCCTACTCCGGTATAAACGATGGACGCAGCCGCCCAAATAAACGCGGCACCGAGTGCTGCCACTTCTCCCTGAAAATCAGCCAACATCCTCGATCACCAGTTCCACATGACGGGATTGTCATCCAGGGGATCGGTGACAATTTGCCCGATCGCGCTAATCTCTGCCAAATCTTCTGGAGATAATTTCACATCGGCGGCGGTGGCATTAGCGATCGCCTGATCGGCATGACGCACCCCAGTGATTGCCTGGGTTTGGGGTTGGGCAATTAACCATGCTAAGGACAGATTGGCAAGACTGGTTTGATAGCGATCGGCGATCGGGCGCAGTTTTGCCAGGGCTTCTTGGGCGCGAACAAAATTTTCGCCTTGAAACAGCTTGTTTTTCGCGCGATTATCAGCGGGATCAAACTGGTGATTGGCTGAAAATTTTCCGGTGAGCAATCCTTGTGCCATGGGTGAGTAAGCAAGGATAGAAATTTGATTGGCGATGCAGTAGGGCATTGCGTCTTTTTCCACCGATCGCCAAAATAACGAATAAGCGGGCTGCAAGCTATCAATCCGTCCATATTGAGCCGCTTCTTCTAGCTGAACCCGCGAGAAATTAGACACGCCGATCGCCCGAATTTTGCCCTGCTGTTTCAAGTCATTCAGAGCGCGCATGGTTTCTGCGATCGGCACAATTTCACTGCCAAATGCTCCAGAGGGCCAATGAATTTGATACAGGTCAATGCGATCGGTTTTCAAATTTTTGAGCGAACTGTCGCAGGCAGCAATCACCTGGTCATATTTCAAATGATTGGCAAACACTTTGGTCATGTAAACCGCCTGTGAACGCACCTCTGCGAGGGCTTCCGCTACAATCTGCTCGGAGTGCCCTTGTCCATAGACTTCAGCCGTATCAACTGTGGTGATCCCCGCATCAAACGCTGCCCGAATTGCCTGAATCGTTTCAGCGTCTTCCACGCCCACCCACATACTTTTACCTGCTTGCCAGGTGCCTGTAATGATCGGCGTAATCTGAATTCCAGATGTCCCTAATTCTCGTGTTTCCATGCCGCTCATCCTTTAAGTGGAATGGTTAGAAGTCCCTTTTACTGTAGTAGCAAGCCGCAAAGGAAGAAACAACTTCTAGAAAAATATCTCTTGAGATAGATTCTGAGGTCTTGCTTTACGCTAAGTTTACTGTGGCTGTTTGTAGTCGTCATTGTTGCTTAAGCTACACGCATTCATTTATTCAGTGGAAATTATTCGGCAGAAAAATACTTATGACGGCTAAAAATATAATGATTTCCGCGATCGCCGACAGTTTTAGCGGATATTTGGCGATCCCAGCTTCCCCAACAGGTGCAGGAATTGTTCTGATCCAAGAGATTTTTGGGGTGAACTCCGTCATGCGGCAAATCGCCGATTCCTATGCTGAAGTAGGTTACTTTGCCCTCGTGCCCGATCTGTTTTGGCGGCTGGAACCCAATGTAGATCTTGATCCGCAATATGAAGATCAACTCGCTCAAGCGTTTGATCTTTATCAGCGCTTTGATGTGGATCAAGGCATGGAAGATCTACAGGCATCCCTCACTTTCCTGCGGCACTATCCGGGCTGTAGCGGCAAGGTGGGCAGCGTTGGATTTTGCTTGGGCGGTAAACTGGCGTACTTGATGGCAACCCGCACGGATGCCGACTGCAACGTCAGCTATTACGGCGTGGCGATCGAAAGCAGTTTGGCAGAAGCCGCAACCATTCAAAATCCGCTGATCTTGCATCTTGCCGAAAATGACGAATTTGTTGCGCCCGAAGTGCAGGCAACGATTCAGCAAGCTCTGAAGGAGAATCCATTGATCACGATCTACAGTTATGCCGGGGTCAGCCATGCCTTTGGTCGGGTGGATAGCGCCGCTTACCGTGCAGAAGCCGCAGAACTATCACGCGATCGCACTTTGGCGTTTTTACAGCAGCACTTGAGCTAGATCGGTCTTACTCCTGGCGAACTGTCTAGGACATCACCTGATTGGAAGGAGGATAAATGGCGACCACGGAGGGTTTGGGTGGATCGTTGGCTTGTTTGCTGGGCCAATTTGACCCGATCGGAACTTTGCGAGTTTGCATGAATTCTTTGCCGTCGGTAGTCTGCATGGCAAACTGCCGCATTTCGGCTGCCATATCTTTGCGGATGCCGTTGACTTCGCCGGGATGCTGAATGGATAGGAACAAGGCGCGATTCGTTCCACGATCCCCAAGGGAATCGCCCGATGCAAAGCATAGCCCTGTCGTTTCACAATCCATTGGCGCAGTGCCAAATAAATGAGGCTGCCCTGCTGCTTCGCCGGACTGGGGAATATACCAAATGCCATTGTTACCGTAGATGCCGCGCAGACTAGAAGGGGTGACGGGCACTCCGTTTGGTTCGCGACGGTTCGCAGGGACTTCTCGATTCAGCTTGTCAGAAGACATATCATTCATCATCCAGAGATTGCCCTGACTATCGAAGGCGAGGTTGTCAGGGTTGGAAAACCCTTGTCCGCCGATCGCCACTTCGCCACCCGTTGCCGCCATTTTCCAGGTAAACGTGTTCGCATCAGGTTCGTTGCCCGCTTCCGCCAGTTGCATAATCCAACCAAATTCGTAAGCCGTGCTGCCATCGGGACCTTTGAAAATCCGACTATCAGGACTGCCATCGTCTTTGCTAATGCCACCAGAGGTAAAAGCAACGAAAAGGGAACCATCGGGGGCGATTTTGGTATCTTCTGGACGCGCAGTGCAGGTTCCGCCTACGGCATTTGCCGCAAAGTGAGCATCAATCAGAATTGCGCCCTGCTTTTCAGTTTCACTGCCTAGGTAGAGATCGCCTAAAGTCTTATGCTTTTTCTGAAATGCTGCAATTTGGGCATCGTCATCGGCTTTGAAAATGCCGCCTGCGGGACGTTGGGGCAAGGGCAGCATGGCTCCGCTGAGAAAGGAGGGTAGAGTGGGGGCGATCGCGGTGGTAGGTGCTAAGGGAATCCAGCGTCCGGTGCCATCTGCCTGAAACTGGGCAACATAGAGCATTCCGTCATTGAGTAGCTTGGAGTTGGCTTTATCTTTGGGATCGGTGACAGCGGCTTTACTGACAAATTTGTAGAGGTGTCCACCCCGGCGATCGCAGCCCGAATAAAACGCCAGTGGTTTGCCTGTCACCACTCGCACGCCCACGGCTTCATGGCGATAGCGCCCTAGCCAAGTGTGCTTGGTGCCATAGTCGTTGGGATTGGCGGGATCAAGCTCCACGATCCAGCCGTACTTGTTACCCGCCAGCCCAAACACGTTGCCCAGACCCGTCAGTTCTTCATCGGTAATGTTAAAGGGGCGATCGCCGGGATCAAAAGAAGTGCCATCGGCATAGACAGGCTCCGGAATTTGCACTTGCACGTTTTCTTCAGCGCTGAATACGGTGCCCCAAGGCGTGGTTCCACCCGCGCAGTTTTGAAATGTGCCAATAATTTTATCGCCTAGTTTATCGATGTAGCCCTGTCCTTTCGTTTTTTGGAAAATGGCAACGGCTGGACCCGTGGTTTTGAGGTAGCGCCCATCTTCCAAGCCAGAAATTCCGGTGATGCGGCGTTCAGCGGCAGACTGTGATCGGGTCCATTTTCCGCCCGGCGATCGCCGCAGGGCAATCACTCCCACGCCTTGATCAATCAAGCCTTCTTTGCAAATTGTTTTTACCTGTTCTTTAATCGGATTTCCATCCGGCAGGGCGTAAGCATTCAACCCCGGCATCTGATCTCCCTTGATCGCGTTCGTGGCAGCTTTTACGGCTTGATCCACTGCCTGAAATGGCAAAGATTTACCAATCACTTGCTCGTAGGCTTGCTGCCAAGGAACCGCGCTAATGTACTCAAAATTCACCGACATCAGAGCGGCATTGGGGCTAGTTTCAACCAGTGCTAGGTAGTCGTTGTTATAGCCAAAGCGCGAGTCGCCCACTTTATCGCCCCACGAGGCAATCACATCATAGGTAAATCCTTCTGGTAATACTAAATCGTCTATGACTTCGTACTGGCTAAATTCAGTCATCTGGCGATCGCTGGCTAAGGCATTCACCGCTAGCGGCATCGGTCCTTTCACGGGCTGAAACGCTAACTTCGCCCCAGGACTAAAGGTAGAACCGCCACTCGTTGAGGATTGCTGCCCCGGACGAATGCCACAGGCGGCAGTGGTCGCCGTAGCACCTAGAAAAATCAGAAAGTGTCTGCGATTGAACGTCATATTAGAGTGCTTAAAGTGCCGCTTTGTGACGAATCTAACGCGATCGCTTTAAGACTCGGTTAATGATGTCATTTTTGTCTATATATATTCTGGAGTTTAGGTAGTTGACAGATCCATTAGGCACGTGCCTCTACTCTAAACGGTTTGTAAGACATAGGGAGACGAAATTAGTGATGCTCTGGAATGCCATGATTTAAGACTGCGCTGTTCCGTACAAAGTCTTGCAGTAGAGAAGGGGGATCAGAATCAGGCTTGCGTTGAATCAGTCTGCGACCGCGCCAAGAGACAAACCCTAAAAACCAAGCAGTATCCGCGATCGCGGCATACCAGCGACCATAGTTTTTAACGAAGTACCGACGGCGTGAATTAAACCAGTACTGTGGTAAACGTTTGGGCTGAGTGTGGGGAGTCGTAACCCCAGTGCTTTGTCCAGCAAGGTGCATGACATGGCTAGTGGGCACATACCAGCATTCCCAGCCGTGACGAGCAGCTTGCAAACAAAAATCGGTTTCTTCGTAATACAGAAAATACCCTTCATCCATTAAACCGATCGCCTCAAAAACTTCTCGGCGAATCAGCATACTTGCTCCGGGTAGCCAATCCATTTTTTGTGGTTGATCGGTCATCACCTGAGCCACTTTCCAAGGAGACAACACTTTAGACACCAAACTCAAGCGAAACCCATTTTCAAGCTCACTCAGAATGCTAGGAAAGCGAAACGCAATGGGCCAAACTGTGCCATCGGGTTCTTCAAAGCGGCCACCACAAATCCCAACTTTATCGTGAGCTTGCATAAACTCCAGTAAAGCATGGAGCGCTCCAGACCGAATTTCAGTATCCGAGTTAAGCAACCAAATGTAGTCGGGTGGATGTTCTGAGACAAGTACGGGACGAATGGCAACGTTATTCCCATAGGAAAATCCACCATTGTGATTGGATGGTAACAGCGTTGCCCACTGATTCCAGCCTTCGATATCGATCGCGGCTTGAATCTGCTCTACCGATCCATCCTCAGAAGCGTTGTCTACTACCACAACGCGTATGTTGGGTAGAGAGGGAATATCAGAGGCAAGCGATCGCAAACAATTGATGGTTAGGATCGGGGTGCGGTAGTTGACGATCGCGACCAACACAGAACAGGTTTGAGTGGGTTGAGATAGTGTCATTGCTAAATTAGCCAGCATAGTTATCAGAAGAAGTCAAAATATCATTTGAAAACATGAGCATTTGAATTATTCAAGTAGGTTTGTAGAATATCAGTGATTACCTGCACATGAGGCACTTGTAACATGCTGGAGTGTCCTCCTGGAACATCATAAACATCCACCTTTTGAGTGACATGTTGTCCCCAACCCAACTCTGGATCAGAGTAGATTTCCTGATAGGGATAATCATCGCCTTCTCCTCGCGTGGCCCGAAACAGCACTAAACGCCCATCCAGCTTTATAGTTTGAGCATACTCAGCTTCAGCAAATAGATACATCTTGCGGACAGGAATATGATTGAGAAATCGGGGAGGAGTTTGCTGCTGATCTAGGTAGTGGCGGAAGAGGCGCAATTTGGTCGTATCCAGATTGCGTTGCCAGAAAGAGGTCACCTCGTAGTGGAGTAAATTTCTGGCTTTCTTGATTAAGGTAGCTCCCCTACGAAGCAGGTTGAGCAGCGTGATTGATTGATCCTGACTCATTGCTTTGGCAAGGCGATCGCGGCGTTGATTTTGAATCCATTGAGATCGATCTAGACCAGGATAAACTGCATCAAACAGAGCAACCATTGACACTATCTGCCCTTGTTGTTGTAACTGACAAGCCACTTCGTAAGCCAGGAGTCCCCCTGCACACAGTCCACCCAAGTGATAGGGGCCCTCCGGTTGCACCGAGCGAATTTTCTGCAAGTAATCGGCTGCCATATCCGCAATCCGAGTGTGCAAGATGGGGTGGTTTGCATCGAAGTGGGGCTGAATGCCGTAGATCGAACGGTCTGGATCGAGTTGATGGGCAAGGGTGCGATATAGCAACGTTTCGCCGTCCCCATCATGAATCAAGAAAAAGGGTGGCTTGTTTCCTCCCGATCGCAGCAACACGAGCGATTCTACTTGAACTGATTGAGACAGCACTGCTGCAAGTTGGGAGATCGTGGGTGCTTGCAGCAAAATCGATAGGGGGAGATTGACTCCAAACACTTGAAAAATTTGATTCGATAGTCGCGCCACCAGCAGAGAATGACCACCCAACTCAAAGAAATTGTCGGTGATCCCAATACCATGAATGCCCAAAATTTCTTCCCAAATTTCCACCAATTGGGTTTCAGTGGCAGTCGTGGGAGCCACGATCGCTCGATCTTCTGCTAGGTCTATCGACTGCGAAGCAGGTAATGCTTGCCGATCCACCTTACCGTTGGGCGTGGTGGGAAAAGTCTCCAGCCTCACAAAAGCGGTTGGAATCATGTAATCTGGCAGTCTCTGTTGCAGAAAGCTCCGCATCTCACCTGAATTGAATCCCTGGTTACAATGCAATTTCAAGTAGGCAACCAAACAAGAATTTCCAGTATGATCGTCCTGCGCCAGCACGATCGCCTGTTGAATCGGCGCAAATTGCTCTAACTGAACCTCGATCTCGGATAATTCAATCCGAAAACCTCGCACTTTCACTTGAAAGTCATAGCGCCCCAAAAATTCTAGATTGCCATCGGGTAAACACCTCACTCGATCGCCCGTTTTATACAAACGCGACTGAGGATCATCGCTAAAGGGGTTTGGGACGAACCGATCAGCCGTTTGATCTGGCAAGTTAAGATACCCATTTGCAACTCCTCGCCCGCCAATGTAGAGTTCCCCACACTCGCCTTGAGGCACAAGCTCTAAATTCCCAGTCAAAATATGAACTTCAGTATTGGCGATCGCTTTGCCAATGGGAATTTCACCTTGATCTGGATCATAGTTTGCCGCGATCGGATCATAAAGGGTAGCAGTAACCGTTGTTTCGGTAGGACCATAGCCATTGAGCCAGCGTGGATAATGTCCGACGAGTTTGCGCCACTGAGCATAGACAGAGCGAGCAGGTTTTTCCCCTCCCACTGCGACAAGCCGGACGCTAGCCGGAACAGTTCGTTCCAACAATGCCATGCCATTCACCCACTCATGCCAGAAGGCAACGGGTAGCAAGAGAATAGTGATGTTCTGCTGTTCCACAAATTGAAGAAAATGGTGGGTGGAAGCTAAAACGTCCTCAGATCGGAGGATAACGGTCGCGCCGCTAACCAAGGCTGGATACAGTTGCTCCACGGTGACATCAAAACTCATGCTGGAAAATTGGAGGACGCGATCACGATCGCTGATCTCAAAGGCGCGCGTAATTGCCCGACTATGGTTGACGACCCCCCGATGAGGCACCATTACTCCTTTGGGCAATCCAGTAGATCCAGAGGTATAAATCACGTAGGCAGGCTGATCCTCTGTGATACAAACATTTGGATTACTAACACTAAAGGATGAAATGAACCGCCAGTCTGAGTCTAAACTGATGACCGATGCGGTGTGATGAGGTAACGAATCAACCAAACTTTGTTGGGTGAGAATGAACCGTGCTTGCACATCTCGAAGTTGATACGCCCGTCGTTCTGCTGGGTACGCCGGATCGATCGGTACGTAAGCTCCACCAGCTTTAAGCACGCCTAAATAAGCGATCACCATTTCCAAACTGCGGTGCGTGGAAATTACGACCAATTCTTGAGGGTGTAACCCTTGATATAGTAGATAGTGAGCCAGTTGGTTTGCTCGCTGATTCAACGTTTCATAGGTTAGGTGTTGACCGTCAAACGAAAGGGCGATCGCGTTGGGCGTGCTGTCAACTTGGGCTTCAAACCATTGATGAATACCTTGAATAGATTCATTCCACTTCTGGGCAACTACTGGCGAGTTTGGTGGACTATGGAGTTGAGTAGATAGAGCAAGTCGCTTAGAAGCTGAATAATTAAGCTCTTGCAACGGAGACGATGAGTGTATAGCTTGAATCATTGCGGTTTCAAATCCCTAAAAACGACAAATCCGCATACTTTCTATGAAGAAAAACTAGGCTGATTTTGGCAATCACTTGTCTTATCTAGGAAACTTCTAGTCGAAGGATTCTATGTAATTCCATCTAAGAACTGTATAAAATTACACTGTAATAAGTTTCTAGAAGTTTTATGGTTGTCCGTATAAGCGCATCATTAGAACCTTTTAGATTAGATTTTCATGGATGCAAAACGTAGCATTCGCTACATTGGTTCTAAACCATAGAAGACAGTAATCTTAATTTGTTGAAGAAATTAGTTGGGCTTAAATAGAGCTAGTGTAAAAACACTGGTATTTGTTAAATTTGACTTTCTTAATTTAGTTTTATCTGTATAAAAAATCAGTAAATACAACTAGTTGTTCATGAAGCTTGTGTAAAACCTGAGTGCAAAGCGAGGTGGTAGCTTGGCAAAGCTGGAGCGCACGCTGTCAATTTTTGTCTAAAAAGCTGCTGGAGTTTAAGTCGGCGGCTCGTTATGCGATCGCCCGCACCACTGCCTGGGCATCTCGCAGTAAGCCTTTGGCAATCCGAAAAAGCTCTTGCCCAGTGTGCAAATAGTCTTCATCGTAGTTTGCCGTGAAATACTCTAGCTGTTCGATGCCATCCTCCACACGATTGAGGCAATAGAAGAGATGTTCTGCCGCCCCGGCAACGCTGGCAGGATTAGGCAGGGAACGAAAGACTTTTTCGGCTTGCAGCAGCCAATCTTGACAGTCTTCTAAATAAAGCTGAAAGTCCCGCATCAGTTCATCATCAAACGGATCGGCGGATAAATCATTAATCTCATCTTTGAGCGGATCTAAGATTTCGCGGATCAGCCGATTTACGGGCGTGTAAACCAGTTTGAGCCATTGATCTAGGTCAATATCGGCTTGCTGTCCAGTTTTTTGCTGCTTACGATAGTGCGCTTGGGCGGCAGCGGCTTGCTGTTGGCGTTGTTGTTTGGAACCGTGTCCACTGGTTGAGGTAAAGTCCGCTGCATCTATTTGAGTGCGGTAAAGACGCAACTGATCATAGGATCGGCGGTTGTGCGGATCGCCCAAAACCTCGTAGGCGGCGTTTACCTTGGTTATTTTTTCGTGATTACTGATGCTGCGGTTGCGATCGGGATGAAAAAGCTTAGCAAGGCGGCGATACGCCTGCTTGATTTCTGCCTGGGTTGCCGTTGGGCTGACTTCCAGTATGCGGTAGTGATCGGGTTCTGCCATGCAAGTATTCTATCGCACTTGCTAGAACACCAAAATCATACCCTGTATTGCTTTCTGCTGATTTATGCAGATGAAAATTACGACAATACCGTTGATATTTGTTAGGGTTTCCCGACCAAAGCTGGAGCAGTGGTTCATTTCAAGGAAAGATGGGGATTGAATCAACGCTTGATCTTGGAATACGGTTGAAGATTCATGGCATTGCTCTTTATGAGGAGGCAGCGATCGCTCTTTGAGAATTGTTGCCAGCAAGAGAACCAGGCTAACGAATGACGGCGATCGCGGCGGTTGCTTGCTGAAGCGCTTGCAGCGTTTGCTTTGCCTGTCCGGTGGTCAATAATACTTCTGCTTGGGTCAGGCCTACTTGGATGGAAGGGCAGATACCGGAACGCCACAAGTAAAAGCCGCCGTTCCACAGCGCCGATTTCATTAGCTCCGATGGCTGTCCTGCTAAAACAGACTGCATTGCAGCAATTGCGTCTTCAGGATTGCCTAACAGAACATTGGCTCCCTCAAATCCAAACTCTCGCGGTGGCAAACACAGGCGTTCTAGCTCCACTTCACCCTCAGTATTCACAGAACCCAATCCGATGATCGCGGTTCGTTCTCTGGGCAAATCGCAGCTTCCTTCAAGCCCTTTGACCGTGGTAAATCGGCTGACGCGCCGTAGGGCAAAAGCTTCCTGAAACCTAGTCTCAGTGGGGGGATGCACAAACCCAGACACAACGTGGGCATTGCCAGCATAGGGGCACCACATCAACTCCATCGTGGCAAAAGGTGGACGTTTGCCAATTTGCTCGCGATAAGGCACGAGTCCTTGAGCGAGGGGAAAATGAGTGGGAAGATGGACAAAGCCAATGCCAGTTTGCTCAAAGGTGGCTTGCATCTGAGCTAGGGGCATTGTCCAATCGATGCTTAATCCTTGCCAAAAGAGCATTAATGGATCTCCTTCTTTTGTCGGCATGCGATCGCCCCCGTGCAGCACTACCGGACATCCGGCTGCCGCCAAGATCAAAGCCGTCAGCAGCACAATGGGCATCGTGCGCGTTCTGCCGTCATAGGGCATTCCAAACACCATCGTGGGGTGGGAAGTGGCGATCGCCTGCAACATGGGACCCAATTCTTCGTAAGCATCTAGCATTCCTGCCAGTTCTTCTCCAGTGGGGCGACGAATCCGATGGGCAATCATAAACGCGCCAATTTGAGCCGGGGTTGCCTCTTGCAACAACATCATTCGGGTAGCGGCGTGGGCTTCTATCCGCGTTAGATTGTGTCCTGTATGAGGACCACTGCCAATCTTGCGGAGCAGTTCTCTAAAGGCATGGCTCATAGTGTTCTCTCAATTAAGCGTCACGACCGACAGGTTCAAGAGGTAAAACAGCGGCAGCTTGGGCAAGGTGATCAACGACCAAGTTAAAAAAGTGTTGAATCGGTGGAATTTGCAGGCGATCGCGGGTGGTCACCATGACGACCTGCCGCGTTAAGGGTGGATCAGTCAACGACTCTGTACCAACGCTACTATAGCCCGATGCAATTGGACGCACTGCCAAAGCGGGATCGGTGTAGGCATCGGTTAACGCTGATTCAGGCAATAGCGCCACCAATTCACCCTGGCGAACAATGCCTCTAAATGCATCGGGAGTGTTTAGTTCTAACACCGCTTTAAGCGTTGCGCCGCGTCGTTCAAACTGTTCTTGAACAATACGCTGCATTCCATACCCATCTTTAAACACAACTTGAGGGTATTGCGTCAGTTCTGACCAGGGAATCGCGGCATAGGCAGCAAGGGGATGCCCTGCGGCGATCAATACTTTGATAGGCTCTTCATAAAGTACCTGCACGACCATTTCAGGACTCAGGGTTAAAAAGCGATTGTTCATGACGATCGCCAAATCGACTAAGCCATCTTTCAACACTTTGAGAGAGCGATCGCTACCCAACGCGGTCACGCGCAGTTGCACATCGGGATACTCTCGACAAAACTGCTGCAAAACGGGCGGCAAATGATGAGAGCAGATGGAATGAATCGCCGCCACACAAAGCTCTGGCTGTTTTCCTGCCATTAACTGAGCCACATCCTGCGTTGCATTTTGCCATTCCTGACAAATTTTTTTGGCACGGGGCAATAGCAAGTTGCCCGCAATCGTCAGCTTTGACTGAGCCGTGCGATGAAACAAGGGCGCACCCAAATCGGTCTCTAGAGCCTGAATTTGGCGGCTAATGGCAGATTGGGTCACACCACAACATTGAGCAGCTTTTTGAAAACTACCCGTTTCTGCGACGGCTAAAAATGCTTGCAACTGTTCTAAACGCATGAAATCCGTGTAATGGGGGTCACACTTCTAAGCTTGAAGCGACCTTATCGGATTCTTGCCAGCGACTTCCGTAAGAGTTGATACAGCTTATGGGATCAATTATGAACGGTGAGCAAGCAAACCGTAACGGCAAGCGTAGATTGAGCGCAGTCGCAGCGCATCGCGTCAATAATAGTTTCCAGTTGAATTGCATGACATTGGGGCTATTATTCTTCTGCGAAATGTAGTGTTCAACTTTATGCAACCTGTTCAAGCCGCTCAGCTTATACCACTCTCAATTTCAGCGCGATCGCAATTGATTGCAGAGTATGCCAGCATGATAGACGTGCCTGCGGAGCTTAATTCTGATCTGCATCGTGCCTATAAGATTGCCGCCGTACTCACACCCGCCTTGCCTGACTTTATCCATCATCAGATTCAAGCAGACATTGCTCAAGGCTCTGTTTTAGAGAGCGATCGCCAATCTGCTGCGATCGCCGCTGAGTGTGAACAGTTTGCAGATCGCTTTATTGCTTCAATGCCAGCATTAGTCAGATCTCCAGAAGAGATGGAATTGAACCCACGCAATCTTTATGAACTGTGTGGAGCCGCCGTATTTGTCGAAAGCAATTCAATCTCCAGAAAACTCAGTAGACCTATGGGAGATCTGTGGGAAACAATCGCCAATATTAGCCCCTACACGGTTAGCCCAGAGAAAGATTTTGGGCTGAAGATCACGGGTATTGACTCGGTTCTTCTATGTGAAGGAACAGGATCACCTGTATTTGTGCAGATTAAGACCCAGCGTAATACTTTGACAGGCAGCCAAGCCCCTCGATCTAGAAGTGAGCTAGAACTTCACCAGCACCGTCTTTTCGCAGCCGCTTTTTGCACAGGGGACTGGACATTTTCCAGCCGTAATACGAATATAAGTCGCGTTTGTGGGGCTGAATTTTGGTCTATGCCTGGACTGGATTATGAGTTGTTAAAGTTTCACGTAAAACAAATGATACTCAAAATTCAATCTGTTTATGTAGAACTTCAGCAAGAACCACCTATTTGAAGGGATAAAAAACTTGTTTCACGTCAAAGATAAACAGAGTTGTTGTGCAGAGACCTGATCAGGCATTCCTACTACATCTAACTCCCAACTGATATCATCAGTCTTCAGATATCGAGAGTAGGGAAAGTCCTGAAATTTTCTTGGCTCTACGCCGCTTAAGTGGTTTACCAACATCCTGCCGATCGCTCGACCGAGAGAACAGGGCACTGCATTACCGACTTGACGATATTGGTCTAGTAGACTGCCCTCAACCATCCAATCATCCGGAAATTCCTGTATCCGTTTATATTCTTGAATGCTCAGCGGTCTATCTTCTTCGGGGTGTGCCAAATCCGTTGCAGGCATCGCTGGGTGAGTCACAAGGGTTGGGGACGGTTTATCCCAGGCTAATCTCCGATAAAAACCCGTTTTCCCCCCTCCTGCATGATAAGACGCGCCTAATGCGGCTTGATGCAACTCTACTGGCAAGTCACGCCAATATTGTCCAGGCTTCAGGAGTCGGTAATATTGCAGACGCTTTTCTGGAAACTTAACGAAACAATGCCCATCTTTTGGCAGTCCTTCCAATGCGTCTCTCAGAGATCGCCACTTCGGTAGCTCATATAAACCTTTCTGCGAGTGGGTCGGTGTGAGATAAGGGAGGCGTTCTCCATCACGACTACAAGCAATCACAACTCTCTCGCGTTGTTGAGGGGAACCAAAATTGGCGGCATTATATAAATTGAAGGAAACACTGTAGCCTGCTTCTTTCAACCTATGAATAACGTAAAGAAGCGCACCACCTCTTTGCTCCTCTTGAGCTAGTGGCAGATTAGTACTTCCTCTCATTTCATGAGGTCGATGCTTTAAGGGCGCAGACAATAACCCTCGAACATTCTCGATCACCGCAAATTTAGGTCTAAGTTCACTAATCAAATCGATGAACGTTAAAAATACATTGCCGCGCTCATCCTGAAATCCTTGACGTTTTCCAGCACTACTAAAAGCTTGGCAGGGTGGACCACCCACAATCACATCAATATCGTCTTGAGCACTTAACCCCGCTTGTTCTCTGATAACAGCAGCAGAGTAGTCTCTAATGTCACCAATGAGAGCAATCTCAGGTCTATTGGTCTCGATGGTTTTTCGGGCTGCGGCATCCACTTCACACGCAAGAAGCACCTCAATGCCTTCTTTCTCCAGTCCCAAATCAAGCCCCATACAACCCGAAAAAAAGCTTAAAGCTTTAAGCGTGGGTTTATTAGCGGATCTTCTGGCATGATCGGTCACTGTCGGCTCAGCATCCTCTTTACATCGGTATCCGCTAGCAGATTCCGAAGCAATCACCCATCGGCTCCCAATCATTTCTCCGTTAAGATCGCCATTCCTAAGCAACTTACGGATATATTGCTCAGAGTAGCCAAGGACTTCAGAGGTTTCCTTCACGGAGAGGTAGCCAGTAGACATAAGAGATTCGTTTGCGAAACTAAAACCAAGTACCCTATTTTAAGGAAGGGATGGTTGTTTAGCAAGTAGGCAGGGGGGCTGCGATCGCTTCTTGAGCCTTGGCGATCGCGTTTGGTGTGAAAAGCGATCGCATCACTTAACCGGACAGCCCCCATAGCAACTTCTTCAATGCCCTCTGCCGTTACGATAGCGCTCAGATAGCATCTTGAAGATTTTGAGGCGACGTTAAGGCTTGATACTCGCATAACTCAAGGCGAACCTGACCGTTTTTTCAATCATGCAACAAAGCCGGCTTGCAACTTAAATGACGAGTAGCTTAGTAAGAAAGTCTACAAGATTGGGTTTCGCACTTCATAAATCTGCACTTCCTACTCCGCACTCTGCACTTCTTGATTCTCCAATTCGTCCACTCGTTTTTGCAATTGCTTGAGGGTTTGATACATATCAGGCAGGCGGCTATAAATTGCCGATGACTTGAGATAGATTTTGTGTTCGACGCAGGGATAGCCGGAAACCACCTGTCCAGGGTTAATGGTGCCATGCACACCTGTTTTAGAGGACGCGATCGCGCCATCCCCAATTTTGGCATCATTCGCCACGCCCACCTGTCCTGCCAAAATCACGCGATTGCCCACTTCCACGCCGCCCGCCAAACCTACCTGCGCCGCAAACGCACAGCCAAAACCAATCTGAGCGCCATGCCCAATATGCACCAGGTTGTCAAGTTTCGTTTGTCGCGCAATTCGGGTTTCGCCCACCGATGGACGATCAATCGTGGAGTTGCAGCCCACTTCCACGCCGTCTTCTAAGACCACACAGCCCGACTGCTGCATTTTGTACCAGCCCTGCGCGGTAGGTACAAAGCCAAACCCTTCTGCCCCAATCACTGCACCTGGTTGAATCACGCAGTCGGTTCCCAATCGGGTACGCTCATGAATGGTGCAGTTGGCATGAAGAATCACGCGATCGCCAATCTGAGCATCGGGATAAATCACCACATTGGGATGAATACAGACCTGATTGCCAATCGTCACATTTGCCTGAATCACCACATGGGCACCGATCGCGACTTCTGTGCCAATTTTTGCCGTCGGATGAATGACGGCGGTGGGGTGAATCTCTGGCTCTGGCTGAAAAGGTTGATAGAACAGCGCGATCGCTTGGGCAAACAGCAGCCGGGGTTCTGGGGTTTCGATCCAAGCAATATTCCGTTCCGTGGCGGCAGCTTGCAATGCCTGACTGCGGGGTAAAATTAGGGCGATCGCGGAAGTGGTTTCAACTTGGGCTGCAAACTTTGCCCCATCGATATAGCTGAGTTGCCCCACTGTTGCTTCGTCTACCGCCGCTACGCCAGTAACTTCTGGATCATAGGCACTTTCTAAGCTAAGACTGGTGCGATCTACAGGCACCCCTAGCCGCTGAACCACTTCGCTAAATTTCATCGATTTCAACCTGCAAATGCCCCATTATCCTAGCCTTCATCAGGATTCACGATCAAAATTTCGGTGGGATTCAGAGCAAGCTCCACGCGATCGCCATAGCGAATTCCAGCGATCGGCGGTGCCAAAATCTCTAAAATGTTTGCATTTTGAAAATGGCGCTGCTTCGTTTCAGGATGGGGATAATAGATAAAACCTGGGTATTGAAACGACTGGAAAATAACCTGGCAGGGCGAAAAAGAAAAGGTTTCTGGCGGATGGTCTGCCGTCCAATTTACCTCGCGAAATGTGTAGGTCGGCTGCTGCATCACAAAAGTAGCAGGATGAATTGAAATATTTAAAGTTCCTTGAAATAGCTCGGATAGATCCAATCCCAACGCCTGAAAGTAAGGCATCTGCATGGCAATACTACCCGTGGGATATGGGCTGTCGTTTGCCCCTCCAGATGCAATTTGATGCCCTTGTTGCACCACGCCAGAAACCACTTGCCAGGTATTAATCATAGGAACTTAGCGATTCCCGCCGCAGCACTCCATAACCCCAAACTCTGCACCACTTACCGCCGTCGAAACTCCACCATGTCTCGCTTAACCGTGACATCATAATCACTAAAAAAATCATGCCCCAACAAACCAACATTTAAAGATGCATTGGCGATCGCCACAATCACATCTTTAACCACCGCATTGCCCACGGCGATCGAATCCACGTAGGTCAGAGGTACCTCCACCCCCGATTGGCTGGCAGTATTCACCTTCGTTTTGCCAATAATCCGGGCACCCAATGCCTGCGCCATTGCCTGAGTAATCACGGTGCCGCTCGCCCCCGTATCCACAATCATTTCAAAGGTTTGGTTGCCATTGAAGGTAACATCAATCACCGGAGTGCCACCCTCTCGCCGCTTGATTGCTGCAAGAAACACCTTTCCTGAATTTGTCTGGCTGGTTGCGATCGCGCTAGACACCTTCAGCGGACTAGCATCCACCCCTGCCAACCCTGGAGTTGTAGTGGAATCACTCTCGCGTTTTGCTTGCGCCAGTTTCTTTTGAGCCATGGCAAATTCACGCTCAAACTCCTTCAGCTTAGGTTTTGCCAATGGTTGAGTCGGCGCAGAGGCGGGCAAAGATTTAAGCAGGGCGATCGCCTGTTCCCAGCGGCTAGATACCAGCGTCCAGTCATCCTCTGTTAAGGCGGTTTGGCGAATATTTCTGGCACTATTTGCTTTCTCCAGCGCCAGTTTATACGTCGCTTGCAGTGCGGCTGGATCGGGCAACGTTGCAGTTGCGATCGGCGATGGGGTTGGCGAAGAAATAGGAGCGATCGGCTCAGCCTTGCGATCGCTACGGCACCCAGCAACTCCCGTTAGCAGAATTGCCAAAGTCAATAGCACCGTCTGAACTTGAGAACGTTTGAGCATAGGGCACTGGCACACGAGGGCAATCGAAAGCAGTCACAATTCAGCGAATTCATCCAGTTTAACCCTTGGATTCTCGGTTATCGATATCTGGTTCAGCGATCGAGAAACCTCTGGCTAGTTGGCAAACAGCCACCCGATCCTGATGACTCGTAACCTGAAAAGCAACGGGAGTGCCCTTACGTCAAGGACAAAGAAAAAAGCCTTAAGCTCTTGCTTGCTTTCTATGATGGGATGTTCCCCTTTTATCAGGGAGGGAATACTAAAGCCAATGCAGCCTAGTGATATCAGCGGAATATTTATTGATAGGCTAGGGTATCGGGAATCATTTCTAACCCGTTCTAGCGGCTGGCATTAGAAAGCACAAAAGCTCAGATAGGAAGGGTTAAAGGGACTTTTTATTGATCTACTTTATTAATCTAGCAGCTACCATAATTTTTTTAACTATGACAACCACATCATTAGAGCAGGAAATAAATTTTTTACGGCAACAAAATGCTCATTTAAAGCAGCAGCTTCACACGATAACGCAAGCGAATTTAAGGTCGGCGGAAAACGCTAACCATACTGCAACGGAGGTTGTAACCGACCCTTTGGAGCTACAGATTGAAGAGCGAAAGCAGAACTTGCAAATGGTGATTGCTCAGTTACAAGCAGAACTTCGCCAAGCGAAGCATGACGCAATCGTTCGCTATGAGGCAGAGGCTGCCTTGGTTGCCAGTGAAGCAAAGTTTCGTAGCCTGGTTGAACATGCCAATGGAGTCATTTTTGAACTCGCCTTGGATGGCACTTTCACCTATCTGTCGCCCCATTTCACGGATGTTTGGGGCTTTGAAATTTCTGAGGTCATGCACGAGTCGTTTGCTCACTGCATTTATCCAAAGGATTTACATGCCTGCCAATCCTTTCTTAAAAAGATTGCGATTACGGGGAAGAAACAGTCTGGGCTGGAGTTTCGGGCGCAATGTAAAGATAGCAGTACCCCTTGGATGATGAGTAATGCGTCTCCGATGTATGGCAGCAGCAGGCAACTGATCGGATTTCAGGGGATTGCGTTTGATATTAGCGATCGCAAGCAGGCTGAAGCGGCTCTCCGTGAAAGTGAACAGCGATTTCGAGATGTGAGCGAAGCTGCGGGCGAATATCTTTGGGAATTGAGCGCCGAGGGTGTTTATACCTTTGTCACTGAAAAGTCAAAATTTATTAAGGGATATAAGCCTGCCCAACTGCTGGGGCGATCGCTGTTTGAGTTTATGCCCACAACCGATAGGATCAAGGTGCAGGCAATTTTGAAAGATGCTTACGCCCGCAAAAGAAGTTTTACTTTAGAGCATCGCAACATCACCCCATCTGGGGAAATCACCTGGGAAAAAGTGAATGGGCTGCCGCTGTTGGATGAGCAAGGGGATATTGTCGGCTTTCGAGGCGCAGGGCTGAGCATTACGGAACAAAAAAATGCAGAAGAAGCGCTGCGGTGCAGTGAGCAGGAACTTCGGCAAAAAGCTCAAGATTTAGAACGTATCCTCAAAGAACTTCAACATACCCAGTCGCAATTGATTCAAAGCGAAAAAATGTCTTCCCTAGGGCAACTGGTGGCTGGCGTTGCTCACGAAATTAATAATCCGGTGAATTTTATTTTTGGTAATCTTTTTCATGCGGATGAATATGCCCAAGATTTAATGCGGCTGATTCAGGTTTACCGGCAGGCGTATCCCAATCCCGTCAGCCGGGTACAAGCGGAAGCAGACGCGATCGACCTAGATTTTGTGCTTGAAGATTTGCCGAAGCTGCTGTTATCTATGCGGGTTGGGGCTGAGCGCATTCAAAAAATTGTTTCCTCACTGCGAACGTTCTCTCGCATGGATGAGGCAGATTTCAAAGCGGTAAATATTCATGACGGCATTGATAGCACACTGATGATTTTGCAAAGCCGTCTGAAGGAACGCAGCGATCGCCCCGAAATCACGGTTACCAAGCACTATGGCACCCTACCCCAAGTAGAATGCTATGCCGGACAACTGAACCAAGTGTTTATGAATCTCTTGAGCAACGCGATCGACGCGATCGACGAGCAACTTGAGAACAGTCCACCAAACCTTGCATCGAATGCCACCGAATCTCCCTCACCTCCTGCCTCTTGCCCCTTGCCTCTGATTACCATCCACACCGAACTCACCCGTGCTAATCGCATCATCATCCGCATTGCTGACAATGGAGCAGGAATGCCCGAAGCCGTTCGCAAGCGGTTGTTTGATCCGTTTTTCACCACAAAACCTGTGGGCAAAGGCACGGGCATGGGCTTATCCATTAGCTACCAGATTGTGACCGATCGACACCACGGAACACTATACTGCAACTCGTTACCAGGGCAAGGATCTGAGTTTGTGATTGAAATTCCTGTGAAGCAGTAGGGGCGGGTTTAACAGTGCAATCATCAATAACACAACACTATGTGCAAACCTGCCCCTACTCAAATTTATTTAATTCCATTCCTAAGACTGACTATTCCATTCGTTCGCAGCATCGTTAATCGCCTGATCGACCGTTTTTTGTTCCAACATGGCAGCTTGCAAATTATCGTAAATCACTTTTTGCAGCTTTTTGACGTTTTTCATCGCCGGAACCAGCACTTCTGCATCCTGCATTTGCTTGGCGCTGATCACCCTGGCTTTGTCCACGGGGGTCGCATTGGTTGGAGCCGTGCTGAAGTAGGGATCTTGCAACGCTTTGACGGTGGAAGGCAACACGTTCGCAGCCTTGGCAAACGTAAGCTGGTTTGCGTCATTGGTGACGTAGAGGGCAAATTTGAGCGCCCCTTCTGCTACATCCGTATCTTTGGGAATAACCAGGTTCATGACCGCAACGTTTTTCTTACCCGTGTCGCCTGTGATTTGAGTGGATGAGGCAGAAGCTTTGGCGATCGTCGGCGCGTTGGTGGCAATGTTATTCAAAAATTCAGCGCCGGATGCCAAAACCGCCGTATCTCCCCGCTGATAGAGATCGATCGCGTGGCGATGTCCCTCCGTCAGTACTTCCTTGGGAATCAGTCCATTTTTGTAGAGATTCACCCAATATTCAAATGCCGCCTTGCCTTGGGGCGTATTGAATGCCGCCTTGCCCTCTGCATCCGTCAAACTCACACCCATCTGCACAAATGATTCCAGGACTTCACCAGAATCTTCAGGAACCACGGTCGCAAAAAAGGCATATTTCCCCGTTGTGTCCTTCAGCGTTTTGGCAGCCGTTGCCAACTCTGCATAGGTCGCAGGGGGCTTGTCCATCCCAGATCGCTGGAAAGAATCCGTGTTGTAAATCGTTACCCGCGTCGTTAAGTACCAGGGCAATCCAAAGGTTTTGCCATTCAAGGTGCTTGCTTTCCAAATATTCGGCAAATAAAGCGATTTCACCTCCGCTGGAACCTGCCCATCTAGTTCCATCCAAGCATTGCGTTCTGCCAGTTGCGAGGCGAACCCAGGATTCAAATTCACCACATCGGGCGCAGTTTTGGCAGATACAGCCGTGAGGATTTTGCGCTCCATATCTGCCCAAGGCACATCTACCCATCGCACCGTATAAGCCGAATTCTCTTGCTCAAATTGGGCAATCAGCTTGTTGAAATAATCGGTGAATTCTGGCTGAAGCTGCATTGTCCAAAATTCAATTTCCTGTTTGCCACTGGCGGTATTGGTTTGAGGGCTATTAGAAGACGTGCTGCCACAGCTTACTAACCAACTGAGCATGACCCCGCAAAGGGCAAACAAAAATGCTTTTTTCCAACGAGAAATCCGGTTCATTGTAGATAGAAATAGGGGACAGGAAATAGGGACTAAGGAGTAGGAACGCCTGTGCAGGGTGGGCAAATGAGTCGCTCAGTGCGTAAAATCCTACGGGCACCCGTTAACTCTAGAAGTAGACAGCAAAGTTCGTAGAATATAATTATTAAACCAAGGGTGAATCTGAATGAATAGCACGATCGCGGTTCTCTACAAAATACTTAGTTTCAAATTAGGAACGCTGGCAATGATCACCGCAGTTGCAACCCTACCCGCGATCGCCCAAGAGTCAAACTTTGGCAAAGTATCCCTTAGCGCCGCCAATCCGGTTGGCAGGCTCTCTGGCTCCACGGGCGGCTCCATCTCTTTGCCTGCGGTTATTAGCAACATGGATTATCGTAATAATCGCTGTTTAGGCTTTGGCGATTCTAAACCGGATCACATCCTCACCTTAGAACAAAACTTTCCTAGTTTGAGTATTCAAGTCAGCAGCGGAGCAGATACAACCCTTGTGGTGCAAGGATCTGACGGGATTGTGCGGTGCGGGGACGATACAGGTGCCCAAAAAGATGCCAGCATTGTGGATGTCAACTGGAAAGCAGGCGTGTATCGCATCTGGGTTGGCGCGCCGGTTCCTGGAACTCAACGCGACTATAGACTGACCATTCAACCTTCTACACCTTAACCATTTCCTTTCACGCTTTAACTTTAAGCTCTGCGGTGGAGTTCTAATAGAATGCAACATTTTTAGGTACTCCTTTAGGCGTTTTCAACCCGCCTTACTGGGGGATGCGAGATAGGGCACGTCCGGCGCTAAAATGAGTAAGTTCATCGTTGCCGAGGGTCATCCATCGTGCTGTCTGTCCTCCTTGCAGATTTCCGCATTATCTTCGATCGCGATCCGGCGGCTCGCAACTGGCTAGAAGTTCTATTCTGCTATCCCGGTTTGCAAGCCCTGTTGATCCATCGATTTGCTCATTGGCTCTACCGATTGGGGCTGCCGTTTGTGCCTCGGTTGATTTCTCAATTGGCGCGCTTTTTCACCGGAATTGAAATTCATCCCGGTGCCCAGATTGGGCAAGGCGTGTTTATTGATCATGGCATGGGCGTAGTCATTGGAGAGACTGCGATCGTCGGAAATTATGCGCTGATTTATCAAGGAGTCACTTTGGGCGGGACGGGCAAAGAATGCGGCAAACGTCACCCCACTCTAGGCGAAAACGTGGTGGTGGGTGCGGGAGCGAAAGTTTTAGGCAATTTGTTGATTGGCAACAATGTTCGCATTGGTGCAGGGTCGGTAGTGCTGCGGGATGTGCCATCAGATTGCACGGTGGTTGGGGTGCCGGGTCGGATTGTATATCGCTCAGGAGAACGGGTAGAACCTTTGGAGCATGGGCGTTTACCGGATTCGGAGGCGCAAGTGATTCGAGCATTAGTCGATCGCATCGAAAACTTAGAACAACAGTTACAGAGCTTGCAAGCGGATCAACCTAAAGTGCTTGAGCCTGCGATGTCGATATCATCCAATGGCGCAGCATCTCATGGCGCAGCATCTAACGGAAAATCTATGGTTCCAGCCGCTTGGACACCCCCAACTGCCGCCAACTGCCGTATTCGCGATCGCGTTATTGAAGAATTTTTGGATGGATCAGGCATTTAGCCAATTGCTTGACTCTGAATCAAACGCTGAACGCTGACTAGCGCCCGATTCAATTCGTGGGGGCGGCGATCGGGGTTTTCCAAATATGCCTGCTGCTCATCTTCAATCATCGGCACATCCTGCAATACCAGCCCATCCAGCAGTTTTTGGGCAGAGCCAAACAGACGATTTTTCAAAAAAAGTCGAAACTTTGGAGAAAGCTTGTGCAAATTTGGGAAAGCATTCAGCGAGGTGAAATGCACCAGGTAAGCGCGGGTGTGGGTTTCATCCACTGGGCAAAATAGGCAGTAGATTTTGAAATCATCTCCTAATTGAGATGTCCAATGGGGATAGACATAGCTAACATCAAGCGGCTCTGGATGCAATTGACGTAGTTGGGGAATAAACAATTGAGCAACAGACCAAATTTTGTCAATTCGGTAGTAGCTCTGGGCATTGTAATGGGCATCAATCCGGCTAGCAGTTTCTTCAATGGTGTTTAGTTTTGCCGATGTCCAAGCTTGCAGATCATGGTGCAAATGCCCATGATACATATCCATCAGGTTTTCAATTAGGTAGGAAAAATGGGCGTTGGCATCTATCACCGAAACCGTGGCAATGTAATTGAGATGATCCCATTCTGGTAGAGCTAGCGGTGGGATAGTTTCCGCCAGAGTTGCATCGCCCGGAAACACCCAAATAAACCCATCCTGCTCTTTAACGGGATAGCGCCGGACTTGAGTATTCGGCAATTTTTGATTGGCTTCTAGATAGGGCACGGCGCTGCACTTGCCTTGGGCATTAATTCGCCAACCGTGATAGGCACACTCTAGCTCACCCTCGACGACACAACCCCGACTCAGTTTGACAAACCGATGCGGACACCGATCTGCCAAAGCGTGGATTTGCCCCTGCGGATCTCGAAAAAGCACGATCGCCTGCTTCCATATCGTCACCCCCATCGGCTGATCAGTAATTTCGCTGCTACGGGCAACCCCATACCAATGATTTGGATTGATGCTAGCTAACCGAATATCAAACCGAGGCAATGCTGAAACAGGAGCATTCATAGATCAACCCACTCACACCAAATAAGCTCACACTCACGATTGTAGCTTTGTAGCGATCGCCCTTGATCCTGCCCTGGCAACCCAAACCTCAAAAGTGGCATGGTCACATTGTCCAAGGCAGCATCGCCACGACTCCAATCAGTGCGGTATCTGTGGCAGAGAGGATCATCACCGTGAGCCAACGTGGCACTGGGCTGACTCCTTCAATTTTGTGTTTCAACGCTCTCCAGAAAAAGCTTACCCGATGTTGACGATGGGAGAAAAACGGCTGGCGAACTGACAAGTCAGCGCGTGCGCGATCGCCAATCACCTGAGCAACCGCGCAGATATTTCTGACAATCGCTATTCTAGAAGGATGAATCATCGAAGACATTTTTTACGGCGGCGATGGCAAGAGTTTCGCCGATCGCTGTCTACCTATCAATACTGTGTTAAAGCAATCGAACTGGTGTGGCAGTGCGATCGCACCCTAACAATTGCCTTTGCCATTCTCACCTTAATTAGCGGCTTGCTTCCAGCCGCGATCGCCTATGTGGGCAAGCTAATTGTGGATAGTGTGGTGCTGGCAGCCCAAACCGGAGCCACGGGCGATCGCTGGCTGGTTTTCCGATACCTCGCCCTAGAAGCATTAGCGACTGCCCTGTTTACTGCTTCGCGCCAAGGGTTGATGTTGTGCCAATCACTCCTGCGGATGTTGTTGGGGCAGGATGTCAACGTGATGATTATGGAAAAAGCGCTGACGCTGAATATGGCGCATTTCGAGAATCCAGAAATCTACGACAAAATGGTACGCGCCCGTCGAGAAGCCTCTAGCCGCCCCTTAAGTTTAGTTGGGCGCAGTTTTGGATTGGTACAAGATGGCTTGTCGCTGATCACCTTTGGCGGCTTGCTACTCGGTTTTTCTGGCGGTGTTGTCCTATTGCTGCTGGTCGCGGCGTTTCCAGCGTTTGTTGCCGAAACTCGCTTTGCCGACCAAGCATTTCGGTTATTTCAATGGCGTGCCCCTGAAACCCGTGAACAAAACTACGTGGAATGGCTGATCTCAAACGAAAGTAGCGCCATGGAAGTGAAGCTCTATCAGTTGGGCGACACGCTACTCGATCGCTACAAAGCTACGTTCCAGCGTCTCTTCCAAGAAGATCAAGCCCTGACGATTCGCCGCAGCGTGTGGCGTTATTTATTAGGCTTATTGAGTACCTTGGCATTTTATGCGGCGTATGTGTGGATTGCAGTGGAAGCGATCGCGGGGCGCATTTCTCTGGGTGAACTCACTATGTACTTAGTGGTATTTCGTCAAGGGCAAACCACGTTTTCTAACCTGCTGACCAACATCAGCGGCATGTACGAAGACAGTCTATATCTGTCGAATCTATATGAGTTTTTGGAGGAACCCATTTTCGACTCAGCAGGCAGCGCGACCCAAGGAGCTTTACCTACTGATGGTTTGCGATTTGAAAATGTTAGCTTTGCCTATCCTGGCAACTCTAAGTCGGCACTGCGAAATGTGTCGTTCCACCTCAAGCCCGGAGAAAAACTGGCGATCGTGGGGCAAAATGGCTCCGGCAAAACTACTTTAATTAAGCTGCTCACGCGGCTTTATAGTCCTGACTCCGGCAAAATTTTGTTGGACGGACGCAACTTAGAAGAATGGGACTTGCTCACCTTGCAGCGACGAATTGGCGTGATTTTTCAAAACTTTGTGCGCTATCAATTCACGGTTGGCGAGAATATTGGGGCAGGTGACGTGACCGCACTGCAAGATGAGGATCGGTGGCAAATTGCGGCTGAAAAGGGCATGGCTCATCCCGCGATCGCGGAACTTACCGACGGGTATTGGACTCGTCTAGGGCGTTGGTTTAAAGGTGGACGAGAACTTTCTGGTGGGCAATGGCAAAAAATCGCCCTATCCCGCGCTTTCATGCGGATTGGAGCCGATATCCTTGTACTAGATGAACCCACTTCTGCCATGGATGCGGAAGCCGAAGCCCAAATTTTTGACCGATTTCGGGCAATGACTCAGAATCAAATGGCAATTTTGATCTCTCACCGATTTTCGACTGTTCGCATGGCAGATTCCATTTTGGTGCTGGAAAAAGGGGAAGTTTTGGAAACTGGAACCCATGAAGAGTTGCTAAAAATGAACGGACGCTATGCTCATTTATTTGCCCTACAAGCCGCTGGCTATCAGTGAAGAGCGATCGCGTCATCATCGGGTTTGTATCGCATGTTTTAAGAGGCACCCTGTTTGATACTAGCCAAGCGATCGCAGATGCTGGCAAACAAAGGGCGCAAGCAGGGCGTAGGGTGCATACAGTCTTGTTGGAGGTGCCACAGCCGAGCCAGAATATCGGCATGAGAGACGGCATCCTTTTGATCACAATGGTTTAATAAATCTTCCAACAAACAGCCCATCGCTCTGACTTCTAGCCGTTCTAGGGCTTGTCCAGTTAAAGGGGCGATCGCGTCATAAAAGCTAGCAGCCCCGAAGTCACCGAACAAGCTGTGTCCGTGGTCATTCACCAAAATATTGTGGGCATAGAGATCGCCGTGCAGGATGCTTTGGCAATGCAAATGGGCAACAGCGGCAGCAGTTCCCTCCGCGATACGCAGAATATTTGCTAGGGAGAAAACCGTGTCTGGTGGATAGTTATCTCTGGTGCAACTATCTAAGCTGGGAGGGTGACCTAGATTTTTGTAGTCGGGTGGAATTAAGGACAGCACCAATCCTGCCGTAGCCTCTGGGTGATTGACCCATTGCCCTAAGGCGGTCACCAAATTGGGGTGTGAGCCTGCTGCAATACAGGCTTGCATTTCATCTATCGGCAACCCATCACTCGTGATTTCACCTTTGAAAACCTTAATGGCAACGTCTTTGGTTTCAGTTTGGGTCACCCGCCACACCCCTTGGGAAATGATGCCAGAGGCACCTTGCCCTAAGGTATTTCCTAGCGTTAGATCAGTCCAGTCAATGGTGGCTATCGATTGTTTCGCAGTGGAAGCATGAGCAAATGGGTTGCCTGAATATGCCAGCCATGCCAAGCGGGGTAGACTGAGCAGCCAAGCGGGAAGGGATGAAAGCTGATTAGCAGATAGCCGAAGCAACTCTAAATTCTGGCAGTCTGCCATTTCATCGGGCAGCGATCGCAAACGGTTTCCCGCCAGCATGAGTTTTTGCAGCTTGCTCAGGGTGCCGATCTCTGGCGGTAGCTGCTCAATCTGGTTATCGGTCAAAATCAGCCAACGAATCATAGGGGACAGCGCTGAGGCACTCACTCGGCGAATTTGGTTAGATTTGAACCCGATGACGCTGAGTTGGGGGCATTGGGCAAGAATTTCTGGAATCTCTTCAAACTGGTTGTTGAAAAAGAAAGCGGCTTTGAGATGAGTTAAACGCCCAAAGTCATCAGGCAGAGAATTGAGTTGATTATTTGACAGATCCAAAATTTCTAACGAATCTGCCAGATCTAAAATCTCACGAGGAAATTGAGTCAACCCACAGTTCAGCGCCAATCGGTTGCTAGGTTCTAACTGACCCGATCGCAGCAAGTTGAACGTTTCCATCGTCACAATCGTAGACCTCTCATCGATTAAATTACCGTGTGTTCTGCTCAGGGCGGTCATCTCAAGACCGTCAACCCCACTCACAATACTATGGCAAACTGCGGTGATACTATGACAACCGTAGGGCAATAAAATCGCGAAAGCTGGATTGATTCACAATTGGGTCGGAAAGCAGGGTATAGTATGAAGGTGTGTTTTACGGGATGTAGCGCAGCTTGGTAGCGCGCCTGCTTTGGGAGCAGGATGCCGCAGGTTCGAATCCTGTCATCCCGATTTTGGAAAACTAAGCTCGAAATCGTCTTTTGAAGATGGCGAATGATCTTATGGCTACAAAGCAGATGACACCGAAGAAGTCTCAAGCGCTTTAGCGGCGATCGCATAATCTGACTCTATCGATTCAGCCAAAACAGGTACTAGTTGTACCGCACAAGCTTTCAGTTCAGGTTGCTTTGAGTCGGGGCACGATCGGTTGTGGGTCATGGCATTGGCTTCAGCCTGATCTGCCCAAAGCTCTCCCCAATGAATCGGCACAAACACCGTTCCAGGGGCGATCGCAGCCGTCACTTTAGCTGGAAAACGAGCCATTCCTCGCCGCGATCGCACTTCGATGAAGCTGTGATCTTCCACCCCAATTCGGGCGGCATCGCGGGGATGGATTTCTAAAAACGGATGGGGATGCATCTGTCGAATTTTGTCGATCCGCCCCGTGCGAGTTTGAGTATGCCAATGTCCATAAAGCCTGCCAGTAGTTAGCACAAACGGATAAGCTGCATCGGGCGGTTCTGCCAATCCACGTGAGTGAGCAGCCGAAAATTGCGCTCGCCCATCGGCAGTCGGAAATTGATGATTGGTATATAACCGTTTTGCGGGTTTGACAGCCTTTTGAAGGGGCTGATCTGAGTGATCAGCCTGCGGGGTCAATTCTATTTCACTTTCTTTCGGAACGGGCCACTGGAGAGGACCCTCTTGCCGCAAGCGATCGTGGCTCAACCCAGACATATCGCAGACTCGTCCTTGAGTTAGTTGCACATATTCGGCAAACACATCAGCCGAATTCGCAAACGAAAGCTTATCAGCAAACCCCAGACGACAGCCTACGTCGGCAATAATTTCCCAATCGGGACGGGCTTCTCCTGGTGGAGAACAAAATGCTTGACAGAGGGTAACCATGCGCTCGGAGTTGGTCATAGTGCCAGTTTTTTCACCCCATTGAGCGGCTGGTAGCAAGACATGAGCAAATTGGGCGGTTTCGGTTGGGTAGTAGGCATCTTGCTGAATCGTGAAGGGCGATCGCCTCAAGGCTGCTTTCACCCGCTCCAAATCTGGCAAACTCACCGCTGGGTTCGTTGCCACAATCCAGAGTAGCCCCACCTCATCGGTTTCTAAGCCAGTGATGATGTCCCAAGCCGTGCGCCCCCACTGGGAGGAAATACGTCCTGCTGGCACTCCCCAAAACTGCTCCAGTTCCGCCCGCTGCTCTGGAAACTTGACATGGCGATATCCCGGCAGCAAGTTGCACAAGCCCCCCGTTTCCCGTCCACCCATGGCGTTGGGTTGTCCAGTGAGAGAAAACGGTCCAGCACCAGGTTTGCCGATCTGTCCTGTCATCAAATGCAGGTTAATAATCGCGCGCACCTTGGCAGTTCCTTCACTGGATTGGTTCACGCCCATCGACCAGAGGGATAGAACTTGGTTTGAATCAGCCCACCAACGAGCCGCAGTTTCAAGATCGCTGACCGAGATGCCGCAGCGTTCAGACACCACATCCGGGGAATAATAGTGAGTCACTGCTGCGAACTCTGAAAACCCTCCGGTGTGATCCGCAATGAACTCTGCATCCACAGAATCCCAACGGAGCAGCAAATGGGCAATCCCATTGAGTAAGTCAATATCCGTGCCGGGATGAATCGCTAAATGTAGATCGGCATCTTCAGCGGTTTTGGTGCGCCGGGGATCAACCACTATCATTTTGACGGTGCGATTTTTCTTGTGATGTTTTTGTAGACGGTTATGAATAATGGGATGGCATTCTGCGGTGTTTGCCCCAATCAGAAAGACGCAATCGGTTAAATCTAAGTCTTCATAACAGCAGGGTGGTCCATCGGAACCCAGGCTTTGCACATAGGCTGCAACCGCTGATGACATACATAGGCGCGAATTGGAATCAAAGTTGTTGGTGCCTAGACAGCCTTTCAAAAGCTTTTGGGCAATGTAATAGTCTTCGGTTTGCAGTTGCCCAGACCCATACATACAAACTCCATCGGCTCCTTGAGTGGAGCGAACCGTTTGGATGCGGGAGGTGATTAACGCGAGGGCTTGATCCCAGGAAACCCGCCGAAATTCTTCGTCTAAAGAGGCGCGAACCATGGGATATAGCAAGCGATCGCGGTTCAATGCTTCGGCAACCGTGGCACCTTTGACGCACACCATGCCCTGGCTGGATGGATGGGCGCGATCGCCGCGCACTTTCCAGGCTGATTGCCCCAGTTCACTCACAGTATTTCCTGATTGAGGAGAAGGGAATACTTCTAAGCCACAACCTACGCCACAGTAAGGACAAAGGGTTTTAACTGAATCAACTGTCATTCCACAGAATCCGGCTGAAGGTCATCCTTGAGCAAGGGAGATCCTGCCGCACTCAGCGATCGCTCAGACACTTTCAGGTGAAGGCAGGGAATTTTGCTAAGCAATGCTTCACCCGCGGCGGCACAGGAGTGAATTTCAAGGAAAGCACCCGGAACCGCTTCAAATAAGAGTCGTTGGCGAGGAAAAACCACTCGCTCAAATAACCAGTTTGGAATGGTCAGAATTTTTGCTTTCTGAATTTGAGTGGTGGTATTGACGTAACAGCACAAAATGCGGTCAGACAAATGAGTTGGAAATGGGGTAAATACCGAGGTCATCACAACACTCCTATGTGGGTGCTTGAGTTATCAAATATGCGCCAGCGATCGCGTTTAACCAATCAGTCAAACAATCAGCGCCTAGAAAACGTTAATCGCGATTTTTTGACATCTTTTTTTGACATCTAGGGCTACTCGTCGGTGTGAAGAGCAAAGCGTCCGAATAGGAAATCTAAGGCTTGATTACGGAGCGTATAGTAGGCTGGGTCTTCCATCATTTGGGTGCGGTTGCGCGGGCGGGGAAACGTGACTTCCATAATTTCGCCAATCTTGGCGGCAGGTCCATTAGTCATCATCACAATGCGATCGGCTAAAAACAGAGCCTCATCAATATCGTGGGTAATCATCATCACGGTTACCTGCTGGTCTGCCCAAATTTTGAGCAACTCTTCCTGCAACTCTTCACGAGTAATGGCATCGAGGGCACCAAACGGTTCATCTAACACCAAGACTTCTGGGCAAATTGACAGGGCGCGAGCAATCGAAACCCGCTGTTTCATCCCGCCCGATAGTTGACCCGGTTTTTTCTGGGCGGCTTCTTCTAGACCCACCATTGCCAGATGCTTTTGGACGATCTCAACTTTTTCTGGCTTAGACTTTTCGGTAAAGACCGCATTCACGGCAATGTAAATGTTTTCAAAGGCGGTTTTCCAGGGCAGCAGCGCATAGTTTTGAAAAACCACCATGCGATCGGGTCCCGGTCGCACAATGCGCTCCCCTTTCAGCCGCACTTCCCCACTGGTCGGTTGGGCAAAGCCAGACACCATATTCAGCAGCGTCGATTTACCACAGCCGGAGTGCCCGATAACGCAGACAAATTCGCCTTCACTCACGCTTAAATCTACCCCGTCTAGAACGGTGAAATCTCCTTGAGTCGAGGGATAGATCTTGGTAACCTGGTCAATTTCTAAAAAACCGGAGGTGGGCTGAATTAAATCGGGTGATTGTGGAGTTGTGAGGGTTTGCATAAGTGCTTTCTACAGTAATGGGCGGCGTTGGATGGTTGGCAATCAGCAGGGAATGAAAGAGGGATAAGCTTAGAAGCAATTGGGGACTGTTATTAGTTGTACTGCCCTTAGCAGATTCAGCTTTGTCTAAGCAGCTACCGTTGCGATACCATCCAAAATAATTTCTTTAACTTGAATCGGCTGAGCGATCGCAAACTGATTGAGATAACCGAGCGGATCATCTGGGTTGAAGATCACCTCATCGAACAGCGCAAAGGGCTGGCGATCGGGTTCAGTGATGGGAAAATCGAGTTCTTGAGCCGCTTCCCGATACACATCAAGCCGATGGGTGCGTTGCAGTACTTCCACCCAGTTTTTGGGAAAAGGCGCAATTCCCCAACGGGCAAGCTGAGTCAAAATCCAGAGGCTCTCAATCTGTTGCGGGTAATTGCTGCGATCGACATAGAACTGGTTAAATCTCAGCAGCGATCGCGGAACTTCATCTTTGCCGTAGTTATAAGCATCAATAAATCCGGGGCGAATATATTCCGCTGGAGAGCCAACGTATTCTGGCTTGCAAAGCAGTTGCAAAATTTCTTCACGATTGCGGCGATCGTCGCAGTATTCACAGGCTTCCATCAGCGCTTTCACAAGGGCTAAATGAGTTTGGGGATATTGATTCACCCACTCTTCCCGAACCCCTAGGACTTTTTCGGGATGCCCTGCCCAAATATCCAGGTCAGTTGCCATGATCACCCCTAGTCCTTCCTGCACAGCGCGAGAATTCCAGGGTTCTCCAGCACAGTATCCGGCGATGTTTTTTGCCTGAAGATTCGCAACCATTTGAGCCGGAGGAATAGCAGTCAGCTCTACATCCTGATCAGGGTTAATCCCAGCAGATGCCAACCAGTAGCGCAACATCAAGTTATGCATGGAGGTTGAATGAACCATGCCCAAGGTATGGGATTTAGACTCATTCGATTCATCAGCGGGTTGCTTGACTAAGCTGGCAAAATCTTCGAGCGATCGCACCCCTTGGTCGTAAATATCTTTATCTAAGGTGATAGCGTTTCCGTTGCGGCTCAGCACTAAGGAAATCACCATGGGCAACGGCGCGTTGTCGTTAAACCCGACCGTCATTGCGAGGGGCATTCCCGCCACCATTTGCGCCGCATCTAAGCGATTAGAAGCAACGCCTTCTAGAACTGCTTTCCAGCTTGGTTCACGGGACAAAGTGACTTCTTCCAGCCCATGTTTGGCGAAAAAGCCCATTTCTTTTGCCACCACCAGTGGCGCGCAATCGGTCAGGGGCACGAAGCCAATATTCAGGTTGACTTTTTCTAAGCCGTGACGGGAGATCGCCACCACTTTCTTGGACTTGCGCTTTTTCTCCCGTTTTTGCTGGTTGAGAAAATAAATCATCTCATTCCGCAGTGTGTAGTAGCTTGGATGATTCACCACTTCTAAGCGATGACGCGGATGGTGCATGGGGACATCTAAAATCTGCCCGATCTGCGCTTCGGGTCCGTTGGTCATCATCACGATGCGATCGCTCAACAGCAGCGCTTCATCCACATCATGGGTCACCATCACACAGGTAATCTTGCTCTCTTCGCAAATCCGCATCAACTGATCTTGCAGATTGCCACGAGTCAGAGCATCCAATGCGCCAAAGGGTTCATCTAGCAGCAACAGTTTGGGGCGAATTGCCAGGGCACGGGCGATCGCAACTCGCTGCTTCATGCCACCCGATAGCTCATTCGGCTTCTTGTGGACTGCATTTCGCAACCCAACCAAATCAATGTGGTGATCAATGATGCTTTGCCGCTCTGCCACAGGCAAATTATCCATCACCTTATTTACTGCCAGTTCGATGTTTTGATACACCGTCAGCCAAGGCAGCAAGGAATAGTTTTGGAACACCACCATGCGATCGGGTCCTGGTTGAGTTACTTCCCGCCCTTCTAACACCACGCCCCCATGGGTGGGTTGGTCTAGTCCCGCCATGATGTTGAGCAGTGTCGATTTGCCGCAGCCAGAATGCCCCACCAACGAAACAAACTCGCCCTGCTGCATCTTCAATTCAATGTTCTTCAAGGCAATGTATTGACCACCATTTGATAATTCAAAAATGCGATCAACATGGTCAACTTCTACAAAGAAAGACATAGATATCTCTGGGAAATGAGGATTTAGGAATCATCTTGCGTAAGGGCTTAGCTTACGGGAAGCAAGGCTACGGGCAACATCTTGGCAACTCAAGCGGAGACCGACTGCCGAATGCTGCCCCTACAAAAGCAGTCGTTTATTTATCTGTACTCACGAAACCGGCAAAATAGCCAATTAGTTTGTCAAGCAAGAACCCAATTACTCCGATATAAAACAGTGCCAAGATCACTTCGCTGAGGCTACCGCTGTTGTAAGAGTTCCAGATGAAAAAGCCAATGCCCGTATCGCCGCGCAACATTTCGGCAGCGACGATCGCCAACCACGCCAACCCAATTCCCAACTTTAATCCGGTGAACATGAACGGCACGATAGACGGCAGCAGAATGCTAAAGAAATATTCTGAGCCTGAAAGACGCAACACTTTCGCCACGTTTTTGTAGTCTTGAGGCATTTGCTGCACGCCGACGGCAGTGTTATAGATGATGGGCCAAATCGCGGTGACGAAGATGATGAAAATTCCGGCGGGTCCAGAGTCTTTGAAGATTGCCAAGGCGATCGGCAACCAAGCAAGGGGCGGCACGGTTCGCAAAATCTGGAACATTGGATCAACCGCTTCGTAAGCGATCGGAATCGCGCCAATCAGCACCCCGACTCCTATTCCAACAATGGCGGCTAGCGTGTACCCAATGGCAACCCGTTGCAGACTCGCCAGTGCTTGCCAGCCCAGCCCTTTGTCATCTCCTTCTCTAAAGAAAGGACTAATAATAAACGGGTCCCATGTTTGTTGAACCACTTCGATCGGTCCAGGCAATGCTTTTGTAATGCTCGAAAACACTTGCCAAACAAACAGCGCCACCGTGAAACCAATCACGGGAGCAATCAATTTTCTGGAGTGTTTTTGCAGGTAGATCGACACATTAGCGAAAAAAGAAGATGGAGCGCCAGCGGCGGCTTGTGCCATTGTCAGTTGTCCTTAATATAGATGTCAGGTAGCAGGGGTCAGGTTCTAGAGGGAAAAAAGGTTTTATGTCTGGGTCTATGGGCTGTTTGTCGTGACCATTTTGGGTGCTGTAAGGAGCTTTGAGCCGATGGAATATCCACTCAAAGCTCGATATTGAGACCCTAGGCTTTCATTGCCGTGATCTTGAGGCTCTTCAAATAAGCCTCTGGGTTTTCGGGGTCAAACTTCACGCCATCAAAGAAGGTTTCAACCCCACGAGAAGCCGTTTTAGGAATTTCAGCCTCTGGGATCTTCATGGCTTTTGCAGCATCGCGCCAAATGTCTTCTCGGTTGACTTTCTTCACCAACGCTTTGGTATCTAAATCACCAGGGAAGTAGCCCCAGCGCTTATCTTCAGTGACAAACCAGGTGTCGTGGCTCGCAAATGGGTAGGAGGCAAAGTCTTGCCAGAACTTCATAATGTGGGGACTGTTCTCTTCAACTCGTCCATTGCCAAAGTCGATCGTGCCTTCCAGTCGTCCGGCGATCGCGGCTGCTTCTACCTTCAAATATTCCCGCTTGGCAATGATGTCTGCCATCTCTTTCTTGTTTTCCGCTTTATCGCACCACATTTGGGCTTCCATGACTGCCATCAGCAGAGCTTTTGCCGCTTTAGGGTTTTTGTCTACCCAATCCGCCCGCATCGTAAAGGCTTTTTCAGGGTGCTTGTTCCATAGTTCACCCGTCGTCAGAGCAGTGTAACCAATATCCTCTTTGACCAGTTTGGCGTTCCAGGGTTCACCCACACAGAAGGATGCCATTTGTCCTTCTTTCATATTGGAAACCATTTGAGGCGGGGGAATCACAATCAGCGAAGCATCTTTGTTAGGATCGACCCCATTGGAAGACAGCCAATAGCGCATCCACAGATCGTGATTTCCACCGGGAAAAGTCACTGCACACTTAACGGGTTTCCCAGCAGCTTTTTCTTTGGCAAAGGCGGGTTTAATGTCTGTACTTTTTAAGCCGATTTTCAAATCTTTGTAGGTATTGGAAATGGAAACGGCTTGCCCATCCAGATTCAGTCGCGCCAAGACATACATGGGCACTTCTTTGCCGTCCGTGATTTTGCCCGTGGTCATCAGATAGGGCATGGGAGACAGGATGTGTGCGCCGTCAATGCCGCCGCCTTGAGAGCCAGTGGATAGGTTATCGCGGGTAGTTGCCCAAGAGGTTTGTTTGACTACTTTGACATCTTTCATGCCGTACTTGGCAAAGTAGCCTTTTTCCTTGGCGATAATTAGGGGTGCAGAGTCGGTTAGGGCAATGAAGCCGAGAGTTGCTGCCGTGACTTCGGGAGTGTCACCAGCCGCCACATTGACTGCGGGGGCAGCGCTCGGTGAAGCTGAGGTGGTTGTGCTGGTGGAACTGCTACAGCCATGAACAAGTAGTGTTCCAGCGGCGGTGGCACCTGCGGTGATGATAAATTTCCGTCTTGAAAGATTGGTCATGAGTTCCTTTAAGCTTTGCTAGTCAGCGATAGTTGAATTAAGTGTGTGAGAATTTGAGGGCGAACTGCGACTTGACCCGTCAGTGTCAGCGATCGTCCTTTCGCTTGGGATGTTACACGGCAGTTTCAGCGCGAAGACTGGCACCAAAATCTTGAATCAGCAGATCCCGCAACACAGGCAGCAGGTCTTCGCAGGGAATCCCCTTTCGCACACAGGTACCAAGCTTGGCTTCTTTGCCAACAGTGCCGCCCATATAGAGATCTACGCCATCTAAGGTTTTGCCGTCTTTGCGAACTTTGGTGCCCATCAAGCCAATATCTGCCACTTGAGGTTGTCCGCAAGAATTGGGGCAGCCTGTCCAGTGAATTCGTACTGGATGAGGAACAGATAGTTCTGCATCTAAGTCGGCGGTCAGTGCTAAGGCACGGTTCTTAGTTTCAACCAGCGCAAAGTTGCAGAATTGGGCACCCGTGCATGAAATTAGCGATCGCCCTAGCGTTGATGGATTGACAGAGAACCGCTCCAGCAGCGGCTCCTTTAGCAAGGGCGCAATTCGCGAATCAGGCACATTTGGGATCAAAATGTTTTGTTCCACCGTGAGCCGCATTTCGCCACTGCCATACACTTCAGAAATGCGGGCTAAGTCAAACATGTCCGAGGCAAACAGGCGACCCACCGGCACATGCAACCCCACGTAGTTTAAGCCGGGTTGCTTCTGGGCATGAATACCAATGTGATCTCGTTTTTCCCAAAGAATTTCATCTTTCTCTGCCTCTGGTTGCAAGGAGTGTCCCATTTGTTGTTCGACTTCTGCCCGAAAGCGCTCCACGCCCCACTCATCAATCAGCCACATCAAGCGAGATTTTTGCCGATTTGCCCGTAATCCGTGGTTGCGATAAACCAACAAAATCGCCTCGCACAGAGCTACCACATCACGAGGATCGACCCAGGCGTTTAGGGGAATAGCCGCATCGCATCGCTTGGCAGAGAAGAATCCCCCCACTAGCACGTTAAAGCCTAAGACATCGTTCTTATAAGCTGGAATAAAGGCAATGTCGTTAATTTCGGCATGGACGGAGTTGTCTCTGCAACCCGCGATCGCAATATTAAACTTGCGCGGCAGGTTAGAAAACGAAGGATTCCCTTCACCATTGTTGGTAATCATGTCCTGCACCTTGCGGCACAGCCCCCGCGTATCAATCAACTCATCCGCATCAATCCCAGCGACGGGCGACCCCGTGATGTTGCGAACATTGTCCATACCCGACTGAATACACGTCATTCCTGCCTGCTCAAATCGGCTAAAAATGTCTGGAACATCTTCAATCCGAATGCCGCGCAGTTGAATATTTTGCCGAGTGGTGACATCGCCATAACCGTCCTCGCCATAGCGCTGGATCACTTCAGCGAGTACTCGCATTTGCCCGCTGGTGACAATGCCATTCGGTAGACGCATCCGCACCATAAACTTTCCAGGAGTCACCGGGCGAAAGAACACCCCCAACCATTTCAAACGATGATCGCGATCAGTTTCATCCATCGCTTCCCAGCCAATCCGGGCGAACTCTTCAAGTTCCGCCTTAATCGCTAAGCCGTCTTTTTCAACCTTTAGCCTTTCAAACTTGTTTAGACTTGCTGCTGCTGGAACAGTACTTGTCATCACTTTATCCACTGAAACACTGCTAACTCGTTCAACTAACACGTTGCCTTTTTGCCTATCACTCTGATGCTCAAACTGGCTGCGGCATCTAAGAACCTCTGCGCTTTTTCAAATTGCCTATCTAAAAGCCTGGACAATTTCACTAGGGTTTATCAGTTCTAAGAGGTTAGTTTGGGACTTCCACCTTGTGCGTGTTGAATCTAAGTTAGAAGCATGACAACAAGAGTTTCGTATAGTTAATTACAAAATATTTCTAAGTATGAATTTTTGGCATGACTCTAATGCCGCACAGGCAAGTACTACAGGTTGAAAATTTAGACTATCCTCTGAAAATGAGCACAGCATAAGTGTTTGAGCCAAGCATGACCAAATACTTCAAGTAACAATAAATTTCTTCAAGTATTACAAATAGTGTATTTTCCGTTTAAGCTATCAAGTCCTGCGTCGGTTATCTAACCTACGCCTCTAGTTCATTATTAAGAATTCTTAGAAGTGTGAAACAGGTATCCATTTCCCAGTAGAGTCTAGCAATAGAATGTCTTGAAAACTTTAGATAATAGGAAACTTCGTTATGACAGGTTCATACGCGGCTTCATTTTTGCCTTGGATTCTAATTCCTGTAGTGACTTGGCTTTTGCCTGCTGTCACCATGGGTCTTTTGTTTCTCTATATTGAGCGCGAAGATCCTACTGGCATTTAAATCGCCTTCCGTCACCAAAAAACCGCCTGCTGATTATTTCGGCAGGCGGTTTTTTATGTTTTTCTCTACTTAAACACTCAAGGAGATTTGTGATGTGGGTTTCAATTGCGAACAAAAACCAAGCTTATCGATCGCTAGACCGAGGAGCCAACCCCAGCATAGGCTCCGTAGAAGAAAAGTCCTAAAACACTGATTACTCCCAGACCTGCAACAGTTGCAACAATCCAAAGGGGAATTCTTCCAGATTTCAACATAAGTGTCAACTCCTAATAAATCGAAATTAAAAATGAGGCGTAGGGCGCTTGACTCAAGCGCCCTAAAAGTTAGTTAAAAAAGTAGCTAGAAAAGAGAATTCCCAGCACGAAGATCATTAACAACCCTAGATAAAGGGAAGTTCGGTTTAATTCAACGGGTTGTTTATTGGGATTTGGAGATCTGCTTAAGGGCATAATTTTATATTACCTGTGAGTAAACTGCATGGCGGCGATCGCGCCTATGAAAAACACAGTTGGAACCGCTAGCGTGTGAACCGCTAACCATCGAACTGTAAAAATTGGGTAAGAAATGGGTTGGTTAGGAGTGTTACCAGTCATAAGTGTTCTTGCCGTGAAACTACTTCAAATCTAAAACGCTTCATGATAGTTGAAGCTACTTTTGCTGAATAAACTGATCAATTTGCTGCTTAGCATCAAAGCGATCTCTCACGATGGGCGCTTTATCACGAGTGGATGGAAAGTACTCGTTCGGGCGAGGAGTGCCGAAGGCATCATACGCTAGACCCGTCTGTACAAACAGCCACCCAGCCACAAACAACGCCGGAATGGTGATGCTATGAATCACCCAATAGCGCACACTTGTAATAATGTCCGTAAACGGACGTTCACCTGTCGTTCCAGCCATTTCAGTTTCTCCACTCAGAATTTTTCAAAACCTTAACTTCTATCATAGGAGACAGCCGCCCCCAGCTAAACGAGCTTAATAGAAAGACTAAACTGCTTGGTTAGCACTGTCATCATATTTTAACAACGAGCCTTGCCCAATGATGAATCCCCGATCGGGATTTAAGAACTTGATTTTATAAAGGTTAGATGGTACGTCCTCAATAAATCGATCTTTTTCCCAGGTCTTCCCTCCATCCAGACTTCGTATCAGGTTCCCGCTTCCTCCTGCAACCCAGATCTCTTCAGGAGTTCGATATGCCAAATCTAACAGCCCCCAACTGGTTGCAAACTCAGGATTGATAATATCTTCCCATTCGTTTGGGCTGCCAATGCTGCTAAATTGAATCAGCCCGCCTCGTGCCAACATCCAGAGTCGCCCGTCTCCAGTAAAGCCCATGTTTTGCAACCGCCGAGAACTACTCCGATTGTAAGGTTTCCAGGCTTCTTGACCGGGCTGCCAGATCGAGTAAAAGTTCCCTCGCGACGATACTGCAACATATTCACCGCTTGGAGAGCGAGAAATGTTACGAATAACTCCCACCGCTTCCTCTACCAGAGCTTTCCAGGTCTTTCCAGCATCTGAGGTACGGTAGATTGCACCAATATTCGTCGTCATTTCAGCCGATTTAGAACCCAACGCTAAAACCGTATTGGGTGCGCCGGGAAGCTTCTCGCTGAGGGGAATACGCGACCAAGACTGTCCGGCATCTTCAGTGTGTAACAAAATTGAAGGCTGCCCTGCAATCCAGCCTTCGTTGCCATCAAAACTAACGGAGGTAAACCGATAGGGTTCATCTAGTTCAAGGCTGCGTGATGCCCAAGTTTCGCCTGCATCTGTGGTTTCAAACAGGGTCGCATTGGAACCTACTAACCAGCCGTGGGGTGAATCACCAATGAAACTAATATCATTTAAGCTGGCATCTGTATCAATAGAAATGACCCGCCAGGGATTGGTGCTGGTGGCTTGAAGATATCCACCGCAGGAGGTGCAGAATATCGCGATCGCACACAGCGCTAAAATTTGACGTAAAACTTTCGTAGCTACACGCATCACAGTTCAAACTCTCAACAGATGTATATTAATTTCGCAGTTCGTTTGTAAGTGATTCATGCACCAACAAACTTAATGAATTGGGGCACCCCACCCTACTGCAATCCATAAAGACTAATAAAAAAGAGGAATGTGAGAAACAGACCTCCAAAGATCAACAGGTTCTTTTGTTCGGGTGTCATGGTATTGACCCCAAACCCATATTTAAGATTTTCTTTGAAGCCAGAGGCAGAACCATCGGTTCCAAGATTAGAAAATCGGGAAGATCGTGCGCCACAGACTGGGCATCGCCAATCTTCAGGAAGGGACTCAAACGGAACGCCCGGAGGAATATCTCGCTTATCGTCTCCTTTGATGGGTTCATAAACATAGCCACAAGCTTGACACTCATGGCGGTCTAGGGTTGCATCAATCGGTTGGGTACTCATCGTTTCACTACTGATCGGGAATAACCAATCGCTAACATTAAAAACAGCCGCACCAGCAAAAAGAATTCAGTGAATCTGAAAACCGTATTAAATTATGATACGACCCTTGGGGCATTGGTGCTAGTAATCAATCTTGACCTGAACGGTCAGTATGAGCGATCGCAAACCAGTAAAGTTCTCTTTGAACTTAGAGCCTGAGAAAACTTAGCTATAGTTAAGTGTTGCAAACTGACCTCCAATGTTTATGCTGATACCAAAGCATTGAGATCAGTCAAAGGACGCACTCGGATAACTTCTATCCTTTTGTAAAGCCCAGCCCACCTATAATAAGGGCAGGTAATTATGGAAGGCAGCCATCTCTAAGTCTTGTTAAACCGTACCTAAGTGAAGAGGCAGTTCTAATCGTGTTTGTTCTTAGTGGATATGAATACCTTTTAGGGTTTACGTTGGTATGCAGCTTAGTTCCTATTCTGGCGTTAACTGCTGCGAAGCTACTTCGTCCTAGTCGCCGTGGACCCGAACGGCGAACAACCTATGAATCCGGGATGGAGCCAATGGGCGGTGCTTGGATTCAGTTCAACATTCGTTATTATATGTTTGCCTTAATTTTCGTCATTTTTGACGTGGAGACGGTGTTTCTTTATCCGTGGGCAGTCGCTTTCAATCAACTAGGTCTATTAGGATTTGTGGAAGCCTTGATTTTTATCGGAATTTTAGTGATTGGTCTTGTTTATGCTTGGCGGAAAGGAGCGTTGGAATGGTCATGAAGCCTAATGCTGAGGCTCAAAACTTGGTGATTGATGCATCTGAACGGATTATGAACCCCATTGAGCGACCCCAGGTTACTCAAGATCTTTCAGAAAACGTCATCTTGACTACTGTGGACGATCTCTATAACTGGGCGCGGCTTTCTAGCTTGTGGCCTTTGTTGTATGGAACTGCCTGTTGCTTCATTGAGTTTGCTGCTTTGATTGGTTCCCGGTTTGACTTCGATCGCTTTGGGCTAGTGCCGCGATCGACTCCTCGGCAAGCTGACCTAATTATCACAGCCGGCACCATCACCATGAAGATGGCACCTGCTTTAGTGCGGCTGTATGAGCAAATGCCCGATCCAAAATACGTGATCGCCATGGGTGCTTGCACCATTACAGGCGGCATGTTCAGCGTCGATTCGCCTTCCGCCGTGCGCGGTGTGGACAAGCTTATTCCGGTAGATGTCTATCTGCCGGGGTGCCCACCGCGACCCGAAGCAATTATTGATGCCATCATCAAATTGCGTAAGAAAATCTCAAATGAATCCATTCAGGAACGGGGAATGCTACGGCAAACCCATCGTTACTACAGCACAACTCACACGATGAAAGTTGTAGAGCCAATCCTGACTGGAAAGTACCTTCAGTCTGGCACTCGTGAAGCACCTCCCAGAGAATTAATGGAAGCAATGGGGATGCCTATTCCGCCAGCGCTGCTGACAGCGGAGAAGGAGGAAGTGAGTCGTGGTTGAAGCGCAAGAAACGCCCGATTCAGCCCCAATTGTTGAGGCTGGCAAGGTTTCTAAGTGGTTGCTCGACAATGGATTTGAACACGAATCTTTAGGATTGGATGCGTCTGGGGTTGAGATATTGACGGTCGATCGCGACTTTTTAGTTCCTATCTCAACTGCGCTCTACGCCTACGGATTCAACTGCCTCCAGTGTCAAGGTGGATATGATTCTGGTCCAGGACAAGATTTAGTCAGCTTTTATCATTTGATCAAAATTGCTGATAATGTTGATCGCCCTGAAGAAGTCCGAGTTAAGGTTTCTTTACCTCGCGAAAACCCTTTCGTTCCGACCGTATATTGGATTTGGAAAAGCGCAGATTGGCAAGAGCGAGAAACCTATGATATGTACGGCATTGTTTATGAAGGGCACCCCAACTTAAAGCGGATTTTGATGCCCGAAGATTGGGTGGGTTACCCGCTACGAAAAGATTACATCTCGCCTGACTTCTACGAACTTCAGGATGCTTACTAATTCACTATCACCATTAAGTTGTTAGTAAAAAGCTGTGTGGTTAAGTCTGCACAGCTTTTTCCCCTGTTATGGGCACGATACTCAGTTGAGTATAGAATTGCTTTTTCCCCCTCCTCTCGATCTCAGGGCGCGTCTATTTGCGTAGACTAGAACTCTTGCAAAAGTCAGCTAGCCAGAGCTAATTCGTAATTGTTAAAGTGCGGCAATCAACTTGCCCCGTAAGCCAAAATGCCCTCTACCATTACGATAGCGCTCAAATAGAATCTTGAAGATTTTGAGGTGACGACTCATCGCTCAGCGATCGCCCGCTGTTACGCGAAGGTGCGGTTGCCGTGCTTGTCAGTTGCACTCAACTTGCCCCCTTTTTGCTTCTTCTTCGGTGGTCGCACTTTGGAATGAAGCTTTTGCGGCGTTGCTGGATGTCGCAATGGATGATTAACCTGAGTTCGGGATAAGGAGTGGAACAAGAAAGGGGCAAATCCGATAGGCTGAAAATGCTAAAATCTCATGATTGATCGGTTGATGCTTCGCAAGCGATCAATTATCAAAACCATCATCGACCCGTTAAAAAATATCTCCCAGATTGAGCATTCACGGCATTGCTCTCCGGTTAGTTGCTTTGTCAACATTGTGGGTGGGTTGATTTACTGCCATCAACCGAAGAAGCCCTCAATTGCCATAACCATAATTTGCTGCCTTCGGCTCAACCCGAACTGACGTTGAAATAGTAGTAAGCGATACATCAATATACTTAATTGTTTGAATTGACAGAATTTGCTTTGACACGCCAGAATTGTGAAACTAATGACTTTTTGTTAAGGCGGCATAATGTCCCTAGATTTTATCTCCCTCGAATCCATTGAAGATCTAGCTCAGCAGTATGGATATTGGGTCATCTTTTTTGGAATTTTGCTAGAGAATATTGGAATTCCCCTTCCAGGTGAAACAGTCACCCTCGCAGGCGGCTTTTTAGCAGGAAGCGATCAGCTAAATTATTGGCTTGTTTTAGGGTATGCAGTGCTGGGTGCTACTCTGGGCGGCAATATTGGTTACTGGCTGGGTCGCTATGGTGGATGGTCTTTGATGCTGGGAGTTGGGCGCGTTTTTCGAGTGCCAGAATCTCGCTTAGTTACCATGAAGAACCAGTTTGGTGATAATTCAGCAAAAGCAGTGTTTTTGGGAAGGTTTGTGGCGCTACTGCGCGTGTTTGCAAGTCCTTTAGCAGGGATCGCTGAAATGCCCTACTCACAGTTCATGCTATACAACACGCTAGGCGCTGCAACTTGGGCATCAGTCATGGTGACGCTATCCTACTTTGCAGGTCAGTTTGTACCCTTAGAAAGAGTTGCTGCATTGGCGGGTCAATTTAGTGTGGTGGTTTTTGTGCTTGTGGCAGCATGGATCGTAGTTCCACTGTGGCTAGAGTCTCGCAAGGTTGCTCAAGAAACCAAAGCGGCAATTCCTGAAGAAGCATCTACAAACCCTCAGAAATCAGGTAGCTAGTTCACGCTTTTCTAGTTTGGTTCTTTCTCTAGTTTGGTTCTAGGAAGGTTTGTACTTTTCCATCGGTGGTGAGAACTAAACGAATCTTGGCGTTTCGTTCGTTTGAAAGAGCAGAAACGAAGGGATCTCCAACCAGCGGCATTCCTGTGCGATCGATGTAATCGCCTGATTGCTGTCGTAGGGGGACAATACTTTGAATGCTGCCGTTGGGCGCGAGTAGGAGGCTATATTCGAGCGTTTGCGTGAGTCCCTCAGGGGGTTTCCAGCGCTGTTGAAAGTAGGTTCTTACTTCCGCTACTTGGGGAATGGTGTCAAAAGCTGTAGCGTTGGTTGAACGATCGCCTCCTCTTGAGGCAGTGCGGGAGGCGGGCGATTGCCCAATTGGGGCTACTGGAACAGCCGCACCTTGACCACTGGCTAAAGCAGCACTGTCTACACTAGCGATGGGTGAATCTGCTTCCTTTGGGGCGGTGGATGAATTTGTTTCCCCTGAAATAATGGTGGGGCGACTTGGAATTCCAGTGATTGGCACCGTTGCGATCGAATTTTGGGGCAGGGTTTTAGAACTGGGTAACGTGAGACTTGCCGAATTGCTGGGTTGGGGCGCGACCAGCGTGGGAGTGCCAATTTTGGGGGTTGATCCCACGGGTGGAATAGACGGCAGGGTTGCAGTCGAAATCACGGGTGGAGTGGCTTTATCAACCACTGACGGTGAAATTTGAGTGGCGATGCGCTGATCGTTGCTGCTCGTTCCTTGGCTCACAGTAGGTGCGATCGCAGTGGGTGCGATAGAGCTATCCAACAGTTTGAGCGCGGATGCAGATAAGCCTACGACTGCCACTGCGATCGCGGCGACCTGTGCCCAATTTTCCCGCCCTCTAAACCAGCCTGTTTTAGGCAAGGCAGGCAGTTCCAATAGATCCGCGGAATAGTCATCTAATGCAGTGGCTAAGTCGAAAAGCTGAAGGGTACTTAGGCGAATCACCGATCCTGATTCCTCTGTGGCTAAGTCGCCTAAGCTCAAATCGTGTCCTAGCAAGCCGTTGGGTTGCAAGCGAATCTCTACAGAATTGCGATCGCGATCGCTCAGAAATGATTGTCCGCTCGTTTCGGTTGAGGTCGTGATAGCAGGATTAGGGTTAGCTGGGTCAGTTAAGGGAGAAGATTGATTTAGAAAATCTTGAGATTGCTCCAAAAAATCTTGTACATAGGTATTAACAGCGTGTCTTAAATCTTCTAGCTGGGCGCGATCGCCGTGTAATTCCACCCACTGCTCCTGCGCTAGAGTGGGATCATCCAGCTTAAGGTGAAACCGTACATCCTTGACAACCGGTTGCTCAGCCCAGCGAGACAAGGATGAATTCTGCGCCATCACCTCTAAGGTGCAGGTGGGCGGGGTGTAGCGGCGCATAACGGATGGCGATCGGAGCATAGGGAAGGGAGAATAGGGAACAAGAAATAAGGAATAACAGAGTGTGAATTTAGTGGGGTTTTGTGCGATCGAGAAGAGTCAACCACATCCGCCGAAACCCATGAGGGGCGCTATAGAACAGTAGATCAATCAGCAGCTTCAATGCCAAATTCATCAGCGTTTCCGGAGACACAGCATCGCCTGCTTCCATTCGTTCTTGATAGGTGTTGTTGAACTTATCTAAATAATCTCCCAACAGAGCCGTTTGATGAGGCGCTCGATGCTGTTCTGTCACCTGCTCCAGCAACGCAACGGCTCGCCGAATCAGTTCATGCTGCTGCTTTGCCAGATGACAACTAATCAGCACCAGTGCCCTTGCCTCCTCCACATCCAGCTTTTTACGCCCCCCTTGCCCTTTTCGTAAGGGGCTAGATTGACGCAATCGCCATAGCGCTACCCGATCGCTCACCATTGATTCCAGATTGAGGTCGATCGCTGCTTGCAACATCGCCTCCGAGCCAATTCCAGCTAGCGCTTCTAATGCCAGCAACACCAGATCAATTTGGGCTTTGATGTTGTCCAATTGCTCAGGCTGAGGGGTCGTAGTGGAAGGAAACGCCTCGATATTGTTCGATGTCAGCGGTTTTAGGTCAGGGGGCATAGCTTTTAGGATAGGCGAGGAACTTGGCAAAAGCAGAACGGTTACGAGTCTTGAAACGCGATTTGCCAGCTAGCGATCGATACCATCCTGATTTTGCCATGATAAATCGATTCCCTATTCTAAAAACAATAGAGTACTTAGGTAAAATGCTACCGCAGCGCTGCCTAAAGGAACCGTCAGATTATCAATCCCAAACTTAGAAAAAGCTTCCAGCCCGGTTGCCCAGAGCGCGATCGCGACAGAAATGATCCAGGATTGCCAAGTATTACCCTGCACGCTGACCAAAATGCTGCTGCTGACAATAAAACTAGCGATCGCCATCGTTAAGGAGCCTTCCCAACTTTTTTGGACATCCCACAGCGTATAAGGATGCTTGCCAAATCGTTGCCCGACCAACGCCGCCAACCCATCGCCCCAAGTCATCACTAAAATTCCTAAAACAGCATACTCCGGCTGCTCAATCGTCCAGAAATAGCCAATCAACAGACCAATGCTGACGGCATAAAAAAAAGTGCCTAAGCTTTTGCGCCCGACTCCGTTGATACCGGGCAGAATGGGAAACCGATAGGACAGAAACGCGATCGCGCTAAATGCGATCGAAGCACCAATTCCTAGCCATGCCGGAGTTTGCAGCCACCACGCCAGCAGAATCACATTCCCCGCGCCAATATGAACCACCTTTCGCACGACTTCTGGGCTTGCCCATTTCGTTCGATGTAGCCATTCCGCAGATAGCCCGACCAGCCCAATCCAAGCCCCAACCAACCCAAATTGGAGCCAAAGCGGAAATGGAGCGATCCACCACGAGAACATCATTACAAGCAATCCACAGACTATAGTCTTTCACTTTACTGCTGATCTAGCCTAGGGCGATCGCATCTAAAACCTGATTTTAGCTTTCGGATGTGACAAGCTAACGCTAGAGTTCAATAGCGGCAATAATTTTTGAGTCATCACTAGAGTTTTGATACTGACCATTGCAACGCAGCGTTAGCGATTTTTATAAGTTTTTGAGCAGCTTGTCATAGTTGCTATGGGAGCCGATCCAAAACCAAACGATTGTTTCTGAATCTTTCATAACTCCTACAGCACGCCAGCCTATACCTGCTCTGACTGAGTAAGCGGGCTGCTCCGTGTTGAGCTTTTTAAACTCCAAACTCGGATGCGAAGGATTCTGTTTCCAAAGCTTGTAGTTTTTTCGGGCTGTTTTTTGAACTCTTTCAGGCAAATCAGCAAAGCATTCGATAAACTCATCAGTTAATTCTGACTTCATAGTTCATCAAAACCCATTTTCCTTGTCTTACCATTCATGGAATCATTGAGAGCTTTTGCTGCAAGCTGATCCAACTTTGTATTTTGGGGTTGAGATAATACTTGCTGCCACTTTATTTCATTTTCAATGTCTTCTATTAGCTGTTCAGCCAGTTCATTCTGCAAATAATCTGGTAAATTTTGTGCTTTTCTGAAAGCTTCTGTCAGTAGATTAGTCATACATTTAAGCGGATTTTCCTTGCCAGGATAGCATCTTGGATTCGCTGTCCATTATTTCGCTTCCATACGCCAAAGCGTTTTTGCTATGGCAGTTAAAGGATGCGATCGCATCTAACACCTAACTTTGGCTTTCGAGTTTGACGAGCCAAATCATGTGCCTTCACCATCCTCACTTGATGCAAATTTGGCGAATATTTCTGCTTCTGTCAGGTTCAAAGTTTGGTTGGCAAATTCATAGTAACTAGGTTTCCTATCTATAAAGATTTGCTCTTTGAACTCAAACTCACTTTCATTCTGAAAAAGACCTGCTGGGACAAAATATTCATTGGTAGCCAACAATCTGTAGAACAGATGCGTACCGCATTCACCACAAAAAGCTCTTTCAGCCCATTCTGAGGACGTATACAGCTTCAGTTTATCCACGCCGTCTATCTGCACATCTGAGCCACACGCTATCCCTAGTGCTGGTCCGCCTCCCCAACGCCGACACATCCCACAATGACAAGCATCTATACTTTTTTTATTTGGCGTTCGCACCGTGATTGCACCACAAAGACACTTCCCATCCATACCGATCTCCTTCTTCTCAAGTTATTTGCTGTCTAAATTTTGGCACCTAACGTTCCTAGTCAGCGGTTATTGGGGTCTTTGCAACCTTAGTACAAACTTTCTGATCGTTATGAAGCATAACACTTACTTCTTGAGGAGTATAAGGAGGACTTTTCAAGTGAATGACTGCATGACAGTTTGGACAAACAGGGATTAAATCAGTGACAGGATCTACAATATAGGACTCGCCAATTTCACTTATTGGTTTGATGTGGTGTACATGAATTAGAGTTTCAGCGATCGCACCATACATATCACTGAGCTTTACATGGCATACCTGGCAAACATAACCATAGTTAGATAGACAAGCCTCTCGCGCCTTTTTATCCCTTTCATACTTGTTTACCTTAATTTGCTGTACAGCCCCTTCTTGATATTCGACTCCATTAGGCAGCTCCTCCGGTAATTGAATATCATGAACAACCCGCTCATAACTATTAAGCGAAGATATTCCCTTAGGCACGTTGATCCTTTTTACGACAGAAACCCCAGGTATTTTGAGTTCATCTTCATTGTTAAATATGATGTATCCTGACCGATCCCAAAGAGCACAGGGATAGGCTTGGACTAAGCCATAGAAATTGCCCCAATCACTGTATCTCGACTGGACGACATTCAAGCAAAATGCTTTGCTTAACTCATCTGCCTTTTTTACGGTTCACAGTTGCTTCAACTCTTGATCACGCTTATCTCAAATATCCCCCATGAGTGAACCAAATCCGGAGGCACAACCAGCCAACCCAGTTGGGGCAACTTTGCCATAACAAGGGGGCTGTTTTTGACTCATTTCTTATTGCTCTCGCCTGTCGGTTGGGCGATCGAACCATTCCTGATTGCATCCGTGATCTTGCTAACTAAGCCCATCAGGTTTTTCGCTAAATGCCATGAAACCACCCTGTCTTTCTGAATCACTTAAGGACTTGACCTATGAGCGATCGCCTCTCTCCCCAATTACAAGCTTTGAAAGCATCCCTGGAAGCGAAGGGCGTGAAATATACCCTTGCTAGCTTTGTAGACATCCATGGCATGAGCAAGGCGAAAGCGGTGCCGCTGTCCCATTTTGGGCAAATGATGGCAGGGTCGGAACTATTTACCGGCGCGGCTTTGGATGGCGTACCCCAGGATATCAGCGATGAAGAGGTGGCGACTCACCCCGACCCAAACTCTGTCACAATTTTGCCCTGGAAGCCAGAGATTGCCTGGTTTGCCAGTGATTTATATGTGAAAGGAGAACCGTTTGAAGCCTGCTGTCGGGGCATTCTCAAAAAGGTGCTGACAGAAGCGGCAAGCATGGGGTTTACCTTCAATTTAGGGATTGAGACAGAGTTTTTTCTGCTCAAAGACGTAGACGGGCAGCCTGTTCCAGTTAGCGATCGCGATACCCTGGCAAAACCCTGCTACGACCTGCAAGGACTGTTGGATAACTACACCTGGGTCACCGAAATCGTCGAAGCCATGAATAGCCTCGGCTGGGATGTCTACTCCTTCGACCATGAAGACGGCAATGGACAATTTGAAACCGACTTCGCTTACTGCGATGCCCTCAAAATGGCAGATCGGTTTACCTTCTTCCGGCTCATGGTCAAAGAAATTGCCCGCAAACACGGCTTCTTTGCCACTTTCATGCCCAAACCCTTTGCCAACCGCACGGGCAGCGGTGCCCACTACAATATGTCTCTGGCAGACCTCAATACTGGAACCAACTTGTTCTATGATCCAGACGATCCGCGTGGCTGCAAACTCTCCAAGCTAGGCTATCAATTCATTGCAGGCATCCTCAATCATGCCCCTGCCATTTGCGCTGTCATCGCCCCCACCGTCAACAGCTACAAGCGCCTAGTCGCCAGAGGTAGCATGTCGGGCTTCACCTGGGCACCCGTCTATCGCTGCTATGGCAACAACAACCGTACCAACATGCTCCGGATTCCCCTCGCAGGTGGAAGGGTAGAATGCCGTGCCGCCGATATTTCCAGCAATCCTTACCTAGGGGCAGCAATCATTTTGGCAGCCGGATTAGAAGGCATTCGAGAAGGGCTAGATCCAGGCGAACCCCACACCGAAAATATGTATAACTACAGCCTGGAACAACACGCCGCCATGGGCATCCAAGTCTTGCCCCGTAACCTGAGTGACGCGATCGCCGCCTTTGCCAGCGATCCCCTCAGCGAAACCACATTCGGCACCCTGATGTACAACACTTACATTCAATACAAATCTCAAGAATGGGAGGAATATCACACCCATATCTCCGACTGGGAAATTCAGCGCTACCTAAAATTCTTTTAATTAGGGGTCAGAGGTCAGGGGTCAGGGGTCAGGTTTTTTGTTTTCAGTCTCATTCCTACTCCGCACTCCGCACTCCGCACTCCGCACTCAAAACTCAAAACTCAAAACCCAAACCTTTATGACTCCAACTAACCTGACAGCACCCCCGAAGATTGCTCGTGAACATCGCTATCTTGAATCATCAGTTTTCTGGAGCATTCGCCAAGGCTTTTCAAAACGACTGGCACTGGCGATCGCCAGCGTTTCCCTGATCGTCCCGCTCCTAATTTGGTCTGTAGTCAGCTATGGCGGCTTGGTTCCTCCCCTATTTTTGCCAGCGCCCACGGTTGTTGTTGCCGCTGGAATCAAGATGTTTACAGAAGACAACCTGTTGTTTGATGTACTGGTAAGCAGCAGCCGAGTTTTAGCAGGCTTTCTTGTCGCTGCCATTATTGGCGTTCCTTTAGGCATTGCCATGGGCACCTTTCACAGTATGGATAACCTGTTTGCGCCCGTGGTTGGCACTGTGCGCTATATGCCCGTCACTGCATTTGTGCCCCTAATTGTGATTTGGCTCGGCTTGGGCGAAGTCTCCAAAATACTGATCATCATGCTGGGGGTTGTGCTGTATAACGCCATCATGATTGCCGATGCCGTCAAGTTCATTCCCAACGAAATGATCAACGTGGCGTACACATTGGGTGCCGGTCGCCGAGATGTCTTGTTCAAAGTGATCATGCCTGCTGCTTTTCCCAGCATTCTCGATACTCTGCGGGTGAACATTTCCGGTGCCTGGAACTTTTTGATCATCGCGGAACTGGTTGCTGCTCAAAATGGGTTGGGCTTCAAAATTATTCAGGCCCAACGGTTTTTGCAAACTGAAAAAGTGCTGTTTTGCATTGCCATCATTGGCGCGATCGGCTTGGTGATTGACTACGGGCTGAGATGGATTTCTCGTAAGCTAACTCCTTGGGCGGATCAGAGCAGAGGTTAGGTAGGTTTCGGGTTTCGGGTTTCAGGTTTCAGGGGTTAGGGAAGAGGTACGGGGTGCGAAGTACGAGAAAAAGTTTTGAGTGAAATCTTACCTCTCGCCTCTAACCTCTCGCCTCTTGCCATTCCTCCTACTCGTCATGAGGATTTAATTATGTTTACCTTAGATATTCAAAGAACGGCTGTTATCTGCATTGATTTTCAAATGGGAGTGTTTACGGGGGATTGCGCGTTGGCTTATGTGGGAGCAGCAGCGGTATTGCCTAAGGCAAAGCAGGTGCTAGCGGCGGCTCGTGCCGTAAAAATGCCGATTATCCATGTACAGGAAGTGCATCGCCAAGAAATGGTGGACTTTGGGCGGGAACTAGATGGTGCGGAGCCTGTACATTGTTTGGAAACGTGGGAAAGTACCCAATTGCATCCAGACTTAATGGCGATCGCTGGAGAATTCACTATCCACAAACGTCGCTACAGCAGCTTTTTTGGCACCGATCTGGAAATTCTCCTGCGCGGACTCAAGGTTGATACCTTAGTGTTGATGGGATCGATGACCAATGTGTGTGTTCACTACACTGCCGTGGATGCTCACCAGCGCGATTATCACTTTCATGTAATTGAAGACTGCTGTATTGGCTCCGATTGGGAGGCACACTGGGCAGCGCTTAATGCCATGACCTATCTGCAAAAGCAAGCGCGAATTCAGCAGCAAGAGTTTATTGAATTCGTCACTCAAAACGCGCTATGTTTTTAGATTTAGTCAGGCTGGTATTCTGCTAATTTTCCTAAAGTCATCCACCGTAACTGTATAACAGGTGTATGATTGACGAATTTATTGCAAGGTAGACTTGAGCGACTCTCCATTTGGAGAGGCTACGCTTCTACAAGTACTCTCCTCGTTCAACAGCGGCAATATCAGTATGGATGACCTTAAAATCGCAAAGGACGAAAAAATTGCGAAGGACGAAGCCTTTGGAATTGTGCCCATTTTGCAGAGCGGCGAGGAACATCAATTTTTGTTGATTCAGCATCACGCCGGACATTGGGGCTTTCCTAAAGGACATGCAGACCCAGGCGAAACGGCGATGCAGGCTGCCTGCCGGGAATTTGAAGAAGAGACAGGCATCACCAGTTTCACGCTGTTAAATGACGCATCCTTTTTAGAACAATATCCTTTTACCCGTGCTGGTAAAAAGTTCAACAAAACTGTGATCTACTATCCAGCATTTGTGCAGTCGGCGACAGTCAGTTGTCAGCCTGAAGAAATCAAAGATTACGATTGGCTACCCTACGATCGCGCGATCACACGGCTCACCTTTGACGGTGCCAAGCGAGTTTTAACCGAAGTGCAGCAGTATCTTGAAAAAGCAACTGCATGATCTCCCGCGCTCCTAAAAATCGGACTCTAGAACTCACTGAAGCCGATCGCATTCGGTTGCGATCGCGGCTAATCTTAGAACCGCCTGTTTCGGGTTGGCAAGAACCGCCCCAAGGGACGCTACTGGGGGACTGTTTGCAGTGGGCAACACTCTTACCCAAAGACTTTGTCGATCTACTGATTCTCGATCCGCCCTATAACCTGACTAAAGACTTTCACGGCAATCGGTTTACCCGTCAAACTATTGAGGCGTACACACTCTGGTTTGACGACGCGATCGCCATTCTCAAACCGCTACTCAAACCCACCGCTTCAATCTATATTTGTGCTGATTGGTTCTCCTCTATTTCCACTTTTGCCGTCGCCGCTGCCCACTTCACCGTTCGCAACCGCATCACCTGGGAACGGGAGAAAGGGCGAGGAGCCAAATCCAACTGGAAAAACTCTAGCGAAGACATCTGGTTTTGTACCATGTCTGATACCTACACCTTCAACGTAGATGCCGTCAAACTGCGCCGCAAAGTGCTTGCGCCCTATCGCCAAAATGGGGTTCCAAAAGACTGGCAAGAAACCCCCAATGGCAACTTCCGCGATACTCACCCCTCCAACCTGTGGACAGACATTACCATTCCCTTCTGGTCAATGCCCGAAAATACGGATCATCCTACCCAAAAAAGCGAAAAACTCCTCGCCCGTCTTATCCTAGCCAGCACCAACATTGGAGACACCGTTTTAGATCCATTTTTGGGTAGCGGCACGACCTCTGTAGTTGCCAAAAAATTAGGCAGGCGTTATCTCGGTGTTGATCTCAATGAGAATTATTGTTTACTCGCAGAAAAGCGCCTGGAATTGGCAGAACTAGATAAAACGATTCAGGGCTACGCAAACAATGTGTTCTGGGAACGCAACACTGTGAAACCGCAAAATCTCAAGAGCCAACCCTTAGGAGATTAGGATTAAGAGCAAGTCTTGGAAAAAATTGTAATTGTATACGCCTCTGAGAGTGCAGTATGTAGAAGTAGTAAGACTCTCAAGGTGAATCATACAGTAGTCAGCCTTCAGCCCATCTACTATATCTACTAAACGTATACTGAGTAGCTGTATCGTCCATTTAAATGCTGAACGATTTATTCCCAGTGATGTCTAATATGTTGATTCATCAAACTGGAGTGTGAATCCTACCAAATTTAGAAAAGTGTGAGACTATAAAGAAATCCTTAAGAGGTTGAGATCAATGATCAGTGCCAAGATGATGCAACAACTTTGGGCTGTAATCGAGTCTACCCAAGTTAATACTCTGTTGCAATTTGATGATTCGGATTTAGTAAAATTGCTGCTCAACCAGTTTGCCAATCATCAAACGATCGATGCTCAAACTGCCAATAATCTAAACACCTATATTGAGTCGCGCCTTCCCCTGATTCGGGATATTGCGGAAGAACGGCGATCGTTGGGGCAGGGCAGTCTCTAGTACAACGCTATGAACCATTGGCTAAGCATTGCCCTAGGCGCTTATTTTCTTGGAGCCGTGATTGAAGGGATTAATGCTGCGAGTCAATTACCGCCTTCAGCTTTTGAATCGCCACCGAGTAATGACCCCCCATCCAAATCAGATCCGCCTTTGACTAAGCACTGGCATCGGGTGGCAGCGATCGCTTCCGTGAGTCTCTGTGGTGCGGCTCTCTGGCCCTGTCGATTGCTCCATCGAGCCTTGAAAGACAATCAAGCGTGAGTCGGCGCAGGCAGCAATAAAAAACCCCTGTCAAACCAGAATTGGTTCACGACAGAGGTTTGTTCAGCAGAAGAAAGATTTTAGGAAGCGTCTTGGGTGGGCAAAATAACCCGTTTGGCTAGACCCAGTTTCCGCAAGCCTTGAATTGCCCACCAGGTCATATCAATTTCCCACCATTTCAGCCCCGCTTTCGCCACATTGGGAGCCGCGTGGTGGTTGTTGTGCCAGCCTTCGCCGTAGGTCAAAAGGGCAGCCCACCAAAGGTTGCGAGAGTTGTCGTCTGATTCAAAACTGCGATAGCCCGTCATATGACTCGCAGAGTTGATTAACCAAGTGCTGTGCCACAGCAACACGGCTCTGAGAAACACACCATAAATCACAAATGACCAGCCGCCCATTAGGTAAAGCAAAATTCCTAAAGGCAACTGAAGCAGCAAGAAGTAGGTATTTAACGCGCGATAGAAAGGATCACGAGCGAGTTCTGGAGCGTATTGTTTGTAATGGTCGTAGTCAAAAAACTTCTTGATGGGGTAGAACAGCCAAAGCATATGGCTCCACCAAAACCCTTTGTTGGCAGAGTAGGGATCTTTTTCATTGTCTTCGGTGTGCAGGTGATGTTGGCGATGTCCGGCTACCCAAAAAATCGGACCACCTTGAAGGGCTAGGGTGCCAATGATGGCGATCGCATACTCCAAAGGTTTAGGTACTTGAAAGCTGCGATGGGTCAACAAGCGGTGATAGCCCAAGCAAATGCCAATACTACCAAACAGCCAATGCAGAAACAGGGTAACTCCCAAAGCCGTCCAGGAGAAAAACCAGGGAGACAACAGCGCGATCGCGTGGACTGCACCGAAAAACGCCACGCTCACCCAATCTAGAGGAGGCAACTGCTCAACAGGAGCTACCTTAACAGAAGTAGAAGTCATCAGTATTCCTTAATAATTGAATGATTTCCATAGGGGCGTGATCGAATGCAGAGTCGCAAAACTGACGCTCCTGTAAAAACCGTTTACACTGGAGAAAATGCAAGTGCTGCTTACATTTCTTCTACTGTAACAATCCTTAGCAATTTGTGCAAGTGACACTTGCATTTTACGCAATGGCTGACCAGCGATCGACTCGGCACCGGCTCATTCACTCTGCCCTTGAACTGTTTGCCACTCAGGGCGTGACCGAAACGACGACCAAGCAAATTGCTGAACTGGCAGAAGTGAATGAAGTGACTTTATTTCGCCAGTTTGGTAATAAACATGGGCTGCTGTTAGCCGTGATTCAAGAGGCGGCGGTGTTTACCCAGTTGGGGCAAGCATTGGTGCGACAAGCCAGTGAGACTGGCAGCTTAGGTGATATTTATGAGGCGCTCAGAGCCTACGCCACAGCCTGTTTACAAGCACTAGAAGCAGTACCCGCAGTCGTGCGATCGGTGGTGGGCGAATCTGGACAGTATCCCGCAGAAAACCGGGCAGCATTGGGAAAAGGATTTACTCAAGCAAATCGCTATGTGGCTGATTATTTTGCAATGGTGATTGAGCAAGGACAATTGCAGACTCATCTTCCTGCCGAGAAATTGGCAAGTTTGCTGCATGGAATGCTGTTAGGATATGCTGTGATCGAGTTCACCAGCGAATTTCACGAGCTTTGGGAAGATCGCGAAGACTTTTTAGAGTCTGTCGTGTTGCTTTTCTTAAATGGAGCATTCTCCAGTGCTTCACAGCTTTCCCTTAAGGTAGATAAATTAGTCGAATCTGAGTTCTTTCATAGTTCACCACTTGTTTTTGATTTACCTACAAATTTAGTTCACAGTATTTTGCAACGCGCTAAGAAAACCAGTTTACAAGACTACGCGATCGCTTATGTTTTGTTTAGTTCTGGATTAAGTCCATCAGAGGTGATTGCCTTACAGCGTAGACATTACATTAGTGATGAGGGTCAACAACTTTTACAGGTCGCTCAGGGAACCCGTCAAGTTCCGGTCAACCAATGGATTTTGGGCAAACGCTACGGTTCCTATACGCGGAATCCGTTGACTCAATGGCTCAAAAGCCGCAAGGATAACGAGCCATCGTTATTGATCGGTGATGATGGTCAATCGCTATTAGAAGTAGAGTTGCGTCAGCGGTGGAATACTTGGACAGACGGATTGCTGACCCCAGAAGGACACCCTCCCGCGATCGCCCAAGCTCAACAAACTTGGCGTGTGGAAATGCTGATGCGGGGCATGAGCCTAGATGATCTGCAACTGTTGACGGGGTGCGATCGGGCAACACTAGAACCCTACGCGCAACGGGCTAGGGAAAAAACAGCATTGGAGCAAGCAATTCGATTGGATCAAAAAACCTAAACGCGATCGCGGTTTCACTTAATCATTGCGATTGGTTCACAACAATTCTCACGCATCACTTGCTGACTAATACTCGCCAGATAATAATACTCGCCAGATAATAAAGGCAGTAAAGCTCATATAACCAGACACAACCAGCCAGTCTTGCCAGTTCTCAGGCAAAATTAATCCACTATTCATACACCTACCATTTTTGCGGAATTACACTCTGCTATGGTCTATTTTGCCGCTAAAAAGCGCGATCGCGCTTTGGAAAAGCTGAGTTTAGTAAACGCCATTTGCGAGTATCACTTACACCAGTAGGGATAGGACATAAAAATGAGTGAAACCAGGATATTCAATAGCGCTCAGTTTTTTCAGCCGACGGATGGGCAGCCAATTCGATCAGTTATTACAGAATCTAAAAATGCTGTTGTTGTAGTCTGGTATATCCAGCCAGGGCAGACCATTCCTGCTCATCTGCATCCCCATGGGCAAGACACATGGACTGTTTTGACCGGATGCGGAGAATATTACTTGGATCAAGCAGGGGCGACACAGGCGATCGCGGCTGGAGATGTAGTTATTGCTCCTATCGGCTGTGTTCATGGAGTTTTCAATCATGGGAATGAGCCATTGATTTTTATCTCAGTTGTTTCACCTGCTGATGCAGGCTATCAATTGGTTGGATTAGAAGATTCTTTGACTATTCGTGCCTAATTGCTTAAGTCATTAGAGTTTATCGATTTAGGTAGGTTCAATTAGTAGATGATCACAAAAAATAAAGCACTTTAGAGCTATGAAAGGGTTGCTTCAATACTTCTATAAAATCAAGCTAGATAAAACAATTCTTTGGTGCTATTTCATTTGGTATCTTGTGGTAGTTTGGTTTCATTTTGATCCGTCACTCAAGATATGGATTAATGCTATTGGCATCAGTGCTGTGATTGGTACAGGCTTATTGCTAAGCGTTTCTTCGGGTGAGACTCGCAGCACCGATCATTGGCAAACCTTTAGGCTCTATCTCATGCCATTTTGTGTTTCAAGCTTCTCTACCTTGATTAAAGATCAAGGATTTATTGTAGTCATACCACCCAACATTCAAGAAACATTAGTGGCGCTATTCTGCTGCGCTGTGTTTATGTCGATTGTTTTTGCAGTCAAATTTACTCACAATAAATCCGCCTGAGACTGAAGGGGGTCAGGTAGAGGAAGCGATCGCCCCATCACAACACTAATGAACCAGAAATGGAATTTAGCAAGGAAATATCGCTTTTCTTGGCATCTAAATTGCAATATGACCGATCCCCGCTCACTGATAGATATGCCATTATTTCTTTACAGTTTAGGTAGAAACGTTTTAGGTGAAAGCAGGCATTTCAGCCCATCGTCCAGTATTTAAGGAATTAACAGTGTGAAGCGGCGGCATCTTTTGAAGCGAGTCTTGCAGGGATCAGGGGGGATGATTGGCGCAAGTCTGCTGGCAAGTTGTGGAGAGCAGCCTTTGGATGGGCTATTCTCGCTCGATTTGGCAAATCCCGCCGAGCGCCTGCCCAATCATCTAATTACATCGCTGAGTGAATTTTATGTTCAGTCCTACGCGTTGCCTGCAAACGTGAACAAAGAGCGGTGGAGATTGCAGATTGTGGGCGCGGTCGAAACACCTTTAACCCTTTCTTATGCTGATATTTTGGCGGCACCCCAAGAGTTTTTTCATCTGACAATGGAGTGTATTGGCAATCCAGCGGGGGGAAATTTAATTGGCAATGCAGAATGGACAGGCACACCACTGCTCCCGTTTTTGCAGCAAGCGGGGGTGAAATCGGAAGCCGTGGTTTTTGTGCTGCATGGAGCCGATTATTATGAAACCACGTTGCCCGTGGCGGAAGTGATGCGATCGCAAGTACGGTTGGTACATCAAATGAATCGGGCACCGCTGACCAAAGAACATGGGTATCCAGTCCGGTTAATTGTGCCGGGATATTTTGGGCAAAAGCAGCCAAAGTGGTTAACCAAAATTGAGGCGATCGCAAAATTTAAGAAAGGCTATTGGGAGCGACAAGGCTGGTCGAACACCGCACAAATTCCCATTCATGCCTTAATCCAGCAAATTGAAGAAAGCCGCGTTTGGAACAAGCGATCGCAGATCACTATCCCCAAAAATGGTGAAATAGGATGGAACAACGGGATTTTAATTGCCGGGGTGGCGATCGATCACGCCAATCCTATTCAACAAATTCAAATCAGCACCGATGAGGGTAGAACTTGGCAATCCACCGAGCAAAATCATCCTGCTTCTCCCCACGAGTGGACGTTGTGGCGTTACTTCTGGCGACCCACCCAGCCCGGACGCTATCGCTTGCTTGCCCGCGCCCATACCCAAAGAGAAAGCCAACCCTTAGACGACACCGATTCCAAAGATGGAAGTTCTGGAGCATTACGAATTCAAGTTGACTTAGAGCAATAGATCTAGTTGGCTCTTTGGCTGGTGAGCTACCCTGTGAATAAGATTTTTTCTCAAACGGGATTACCTCGCTTCTCAGGGGAACTCTTTCTATCAGGACTTATGCATTTCGACTAAAATCTCCGAGGTTTGCGTAACTCCTGTCTCAATAAGTTAATAAGCCTTTATTCGGAAGCTCTAACGTTGCTGAGTTGATTACTATGGACTGGTCACAAACCCTAAAAGAGCCGAAATATTGGCTTTTGGCACTGGTTGCCGCAATTGCCGCAATTCATTTGACATTGCTCAATCGGATCGACGATTCAGAACTGTTTGCCACTTGCCTATTGTTTTGGATTGCCGCAGGCTCACTGATTTGGGATCGATATAAGACTTTAAACCTTGAAAGCACTCTAATTGCAAGCCTGCTGGGAGCCTTGATTGTGATGGGCATGGTGACTAGGGCAAACTCATCACCCGATTCAGTGTCTTCTGCTTGGGCGCTGCCATTGGTTGCAGGATTGGGCACCGGATTACTCGCGTCGGGGTTCAAAGGGCTAAGGCAGTATTGGCGAGAGTTTATTATTTTTGGATTATTAGCAGTGTATCCACTGCTACGGCTGACCCTGCAAGCGATCGATCTATCCGAAATCACAGCAAAAGCGGCTTCCTTTATGTTGTGGTACTCTGGGATTCCGGTGCGGCTGGAAGGAGTATTTTTGTATCTGCCAAAGGGTCGCGTAGAGGTGTATGGCGCGTGTTCCGGCATTCAAAGTATTCTTCAGTTGCTGAGTATTTCAATTTTGTTTCTACTAATGTTTCCTTTGCGATCGCACGTTCAAAAAGTTCTGTGTATCGTGGCAGCAGTGGTCATCGGCTTTGTGGTAAACGCGTTGCGGGTTGCGCTGATGGCAATTCTCAACAATGCGGGTAACAAAAGTTCGTTTGACTATTGGCATGAAGGACAGGGTTCTTTAATTTTTTCGGCGATCGCGGTGCTTGTTTTTGGGTGTTTCTGCTGGTTTTTTTTCTTACGTAAACTCGACCAAAAACCAGACTCAGGAGCCGAAACCAATGCTTAATTTAACCTGGCAACCTGTGCGCCTGTCTCTATTGGCAATCACAACGGCTGGGGCATTGCTAGTTTTAGGGAAATTGCTGACATTGCCAAAAGTGGATAAAGCAGCGGCTCAGTCAGTTAACACGCTATCAACGACGGTGCTACTACCGGGATGGCAACTGCTAAGTACTTCTGAACTGAAAGCAAACAATGATTCTCGGTTTGGTCGAAGCTATCGGTTTCAGCAAGACAACACGAACCTGAATGCCGACTTACACTATATGACCAGCGATGGCAACGTCAGTCGCTATCTGTTTGTCTACAGTCCTATTCGCACGGCAAATGCTAATCTCAAAATTAAGTATCAGCCGGAAACTGGCTTTTATGGAGTGCTGTCTGATAAAGGACAGGCGTATCTGACGGCATGTGTGAATCCCCGTGGTCAAAGCACGGTGACAGAGCAGCAGTTTACCCAAAGTCGCTACACTTCTGATTTGAAACCCAACCGGATTTTGCCGTGGATCTTGGGTAAAGAATCACTGATTGATCGGCGTTGTTTGTGGACTCTATTATCGACTCCTGTGCAACCAAGCACTATGCCCGAAGCGTCAGAAGCAGCGGCTTATAAAACGTTGGAAACTGCGTGGTTTTCATGGAATCAATGGTGGCAAGCAAACTATCCGCCCTCTTGATTGGTATCAGGTTTTTCTGGATTTTGTCTTGAATGAATTTTACATTTACTGGGAGATGCTAAGCGATGGCGATATTAAGTGGTGATGCAAGACCAAGTGACGATGCAAGATCGAATAGTGATGCAAGCGAAAATCTTTCCGTTTATCGGTTGCGTTGGGTTGGGTATGGATTGCTTTTATTTGCGCTAGTCGATACTGTTCATTCTTTTTTGATCGCAAACCCTGCCGATCCTCGGTTTGGCATTAACCTAATCGGGCAATTTGTCGAGCGCTCAGTTGTGCCGCTGTTGGGGTTTGCGCTAGTATTTTTTGGTGAGTTTTATGGACGAAAGCCCCTTGAAAAACTGGCGTTGCGCTTTCTATCCTGGCTATGTTTGCTGTTGGCGATCGCGTATTTTTTAATGATTCCACCGCTGCTGCTGCAAACTTTTGGGTTGAAAAGCCAAGTGAATGCAAGAGCAAAAGAGTTTGAAACCGCGCAGATTGCCCAACTTCAAAAAGTAGAAAACCAGCTTAAAAGCAGCAGCCCAGAGGACATCAAAAAGATTGCGACCCAATTAAGCGCCATGGGGGCACCGGTCGATCCGAGTAAGCCCGATGCAGTTAAAACTCAAATTGAGGAGCGAATCAAAACAATACGCGCCCAAATCCCTGTGCAAGCGCAGCAACAGGTTAGCCAATTTAGAGGGTTGACCCGAAATGCCGTGAAATGGACTCTTGGCGCAATCATTTCAGGCGTATTACTTATTTATCTTTGGAAGAGTAGCCGCTGGGCAAGGTAGAAAGTTTTGAGTTTTGAGTTCTAAATTGTAGGGGGGATTGGTAGAACCAATGCCCCTATTTTTATAATCCAGTAATGAGCTTAAAGTTGTGAATCAGGAAACAGAGAAATCTCAACAAAATGCAGCCTTGGTGGTTGGAGCAGGTCAGGGGATTGGGTTAGGGTTTGTACGTCAGCTATTGATGAGCAATCGCGCCGCCCCTATCTACGCCACCTATCGCAATCTCGACTCCGCGTTATTACAGATCAATGATCCACGGCTGCATTGCTTGGCATTAGACCTTACAGATGAAACGCAAATTGCTGCCGTGGTGCAAAAAATTCAGGCAGAAACATCTGCATTGCACTCTGTAATCAACTGCGTGGGAATGCTGCACTCTGGCACCCTACAACCCGAAAAAAGCCTGCGCCAACTAAATACTGACCAACTACTGCACTATTTTCAGGTGAATAGCATTGGCGCGGTACTCCTGGCAAAACATATTCAACCCTTACTCAAGCACCGCGATCGCGCCTTATTTGCTACGATTTCTGCCAAAGTGGGCAGCATTGGGGATAACCAGTTAGGCGGTTGGTATGGCTATCGAGCCTCTAAGGCAGCCTTGAATATGTTCATGCGAACCGTGGCGATCGAATATAAGCGCACCTGCCCACGGGCGATCGTCATTACCTTGCACCCCGGCACCACAGACACCGAGCTATCTCGCCCCTTTCAGCGGAATGTGTCTCCCGAAAAATTGTTCTCAGTTGAGCGCACTGTCCAACAACTGCTCACCGTGATGGATGGCTTACAAGAAACCGACAGCGGCGAATTCTTTTCATGGAACGGCGATCGCCTGCCCTGGTAGAATTCACAATCTTTGCCCTCGCCCAAGTGATAATCAAAGCGCTATCAACCTTCGCGGCGCGATCGCAGCAGGTCTTCGACAGGAATGATACATTCGGGAAACGCTAGGGGGCAATGGTCAGCGCTTCCGCCAAAATGGTTTCACTTTGATAGCCATGGGTACTGGGCGATCGATACACATGCAGTTTGCGATCATCTACATCCAACACCCAATATTCCGCGATGCCTGAACGACTATAGGCGGGCGCTTTCACTTCACAGTCAAACTTCAGGCTCCTATCAGCCACTTCAATTAACAAAAACACCTCAGCAGGCGTAGAGTGATGGTCTTCGTAATACAGCGGGTCCGGGTGCACCACTGCAATATCTGGCTCCGGTTCAGAGTAATCATCCAGCCGAATCGGATCTTGAAACCCACATTCCGCACTTTCCACTGGCACAAAAGGATTTCCCCCTCAACACAGCAAGTAGTACTGTCGGCAAGCAGAACCCAGGAATTGGAGAATCCGGCGACGATCGTCCGTTAGATTCACGACTAGATTCACGACTAGATTCACGACCTGTTTAACGCCATTGAGCACCACCAAGTGGACTGCCATGAAACACTGAAACACCCAATGCAGGGTTGGACATGGCGTCCCTTTGCCCAGTTGATTGGGAATTGTTTGATTTGCCCCTTGCAAGGCAAGGCGGAGTTGGCGTTGTCCCAGGTTGTACACCAGTAAGCACACGCCCATGATCATGCCGAGTGCCATAATCCGTTCTGGGGATTTGAGAAAGACACTGGAGGCGAAGAACATTGGGTCTTTGAGAAACCGGAAGCCTCGCTCGTTGCTTTGTTGCCCCTTGTACTCCTGAAGTGCCTGTTGCTCGTCCAATTGCTCGGACTCTAAGACATTGGTTGCCAGCACAAAGCGTCCAGCTCGTTGCTGATGCTGTGTCACAACCATCGAGTTGAGTGTTAATGACGCTTGTGGTTGATAGGTAATGCGGCTAGGAGAAGTTTCTGGTTTGGGTTTACCTGGTTTCTCATACTGCAACGTTTGTTTCACGTTCATGTCCACTAATTGATGCCAGGGTAAGTTATGCTCAAACTTTTTCAGTGCTGCTAATGCATCTGCTTCGCAAGCAAATTCTTGACTGCAAAGTTGACGCAATTGCGATTTCCAATGAGTCGTTGCCTTTGCCAATGTCTTGTCCAATTGTTTCAGGTCAGCCTGCTTGCGCTCAGCACTTTCGACCACAAACCAACGTTGCTTGACCCCACTATACTCACAGCAGACCGTTGCGATCCGATACTCTTTTAGGGCTGTAGGAATTAACGCAGTATTGGGTAAATGATTGACTAACTCTGATGCCGCAGTCAGCGTCAAGGGCACCCGAGTGAGCCATCGGACCCCTGACAACTGCTCCAGATTGTCCTGACTGTAGAGAGCCGCATCCGCCACATACAACCCCTCAAAGTTCCACTCGGACTTGAACTCCTGCATCAAGGTAGCAAAGCGTGTCTTATCAGATTGATTGCCATCGGCTAACTCGACAAAGGCAGGAATATCACCATCGCCCCAACACACCAGGTTCATGACAAACTGCTTCAGGCCAGGACGATGGTCACGCGAATACCCATAGGTCAACGTAATCGGAACAGGCGCAGCGCTGCCAACCACCTCTGACGCCTCATAAGCGCCCTCGACCGCAAACGAAGTGGCATCAACATGGGCACTTTTGCGCTCGATGCCAAACTTCTGTATCAAATGTCAAGCATCTTGCCAGGAAATGACAACTACTTGACGGGTGCATAGGATCGCAAGAACTTCATCGAGCACTACAAATAAGCAAAGATAAAAACCAACATTCGACTAAAGCTGCATCAAGTTAGCAATGCAGAGACCCGTAGAAAGAAACAATCGCTGTAGGGTGATAACCAGGATCGAATGACAGTCAGGATCAAAGTGACAATTGGGATCGAAATGACAACTAGGATCAGGAGACGGGCTGAGGCTGGAGTGCTGCGGTTGCAGCTTTTGCCGACTTTGCGGTTGCCGATTGTTTGCGGTAACTGTCGGCTTGAATGTCCACAATCAAAGCATGATGCACTAAACGGTCAACCGCTGCGACGGTCATCATCGAGTCACTAAAAATCGCATCCCATTGGCTAAAGGGCTGATTGGCAGTAATCAGCAGACTCCTGCGCTCGTAACGATGAGCGATTAACTCAAACAGCACACTCGTTTCGGCTTCTGACTTTTTGACATAGCCCAAGTCATCGAGTATCAGTAGATCAAAGCGGTCAAGCTTTTTGAGCGCACTCTGCAATTGCAACTGCAACTTTGCCTGCTGTAACTGCTGCACCAGGGCAATGGCAGAGTAGAACTTGACCCGTTTACCCCACTCGACCATGCGTCGGGCAACCGCTGCTGCTAGATGAGTTTTGCCGACACCACTGGCACCGAAGAGCAACACGTTTTCCGCCCGTTCCAGCCAGGTTGCATCGTCTGCCAGTTGCATTAAGGGTGCAGCATTGAGTTTGGGGCAATGAGCAAAGTCAAAATTGGCAAGGGTTTTGGCGTTGGGCAATTGGGCTGAGTGCTACGCACACGCTACGCACACGCTACGCGAACACTCAATGCCCGTTGAAGTCTGGCACTCCAACGCCGTTGTGCCTCTAATTCGCACAGAGCTAGCAAGAACTGCGCGTAAGACCAGCCCTCCTGCATCGCTTTGGCTTCGAGGGTTTCCCAATGGGTCAGCATGTGGGAGAGGTGTAACCGTTTGAGGTGCAGGCTCAAGCTCTGGTAAGGGCTGGTCTGGTGCGGGGGGGGGCAAGAGTTGGTCATAGGAGGAAAGATCCTGTTGGGGTGGAGCAAGCGCTGGCACCTGCATCGGGGGGAGTAAGCCAAAGTGCTGTTGGAGACTAGCAAGGGTCAGGGTCTTTTGCGCCAATTGAGTGTGGAGATAGTCTGCAACCTGCGATTGCAGGTTTTGGGTCGCCGCAATGTATAAGCTTTCAACTATCAAAAGTGCCGCCGGGTTCAGCTCAAATTGTGCTTTTATCTGGTGCCACAATCCTTGCCATTGCTCATCGGGGAGTAAGTCCTGCTGCCAGGTGCAATACAAGAAGGCGCGGGGTTTGCGCCGCAGTCCTTCAACGACATGGCGGTAGTTGATACAGCGGGCACGACGTTTGCCCTTGCCATCGGGTCGGAGGCGGGGTAGCTCAACCGCCTGCTGTTGGTGCAGATACCCCACAATCCGGTCGTGATACAGATGCAGTTCCAGTTGCCGTCCAATCAAGCGGGCAGGCACCGTGTACAACACGCAGCGCACATCAATCGTGCTGTGACAACTCACCTTTGCCGTCAGGACTTCATAGTCTGCGACGCGTCCTTTGGGGAGTGGTTGCAAATAAGGTTTCTCCGCTGTAATCTTCTCGCTGTGCTGGGCATTGAGTCCATCCACCGCTTGATTGATCAACCCTTGATATTCGGCAATGCTGCTGAACTCACAACTGCCATGCAGCAGCAGGGCTTGCTTAATCCGGTTTTTCAAGTGTCCGTGTGGAGACTCATAGAGCTTCGCTCCGCCGAAGGCGTACGAACCGTTTTCGTGGGCAATGCTGGTGTTGTTGCGGGTCGGTTGCATCCGGTGGTGATGGCAGAGGTCGTCATATAATCGGGTTAAGGGCTTGTTGCGAACGCCGCCCAAGTTCCGGTACGCCGCACTCAAACTATCAGTCCGATGCTGTTTCGGCGTACCCCCACAAGCAAACAGGGCATTTTGCAACCCTTCGGACAGGGCAATAAAGCTCTCGCCACCCTGGATGATTTGGGCGTACTGCCAGCCGCTGTACCCTAAGCGATAGTGATAGATCAAGTGTTCAAACACTTTTCCGTTCAGGAAATTCAAAACTTTGACAACTCGCTGAATCAGACTGGAGGATAAGGAAACACCTCGTGGGAGCACGGTGATGGAATCATTGCCTTTAAGTTTTGGGGTGTTGTTAGGCTATCTGCATCAAGCCATCAGTCGGATTGAAGACCCAAGGCAAGCGAGTAACGGCACCCGCTACAGCGTGAGTGACGCAATCTTGGCAGCGTTTAGCGTGTTTTTCATGCAGTGCGAGTCTTTCCTGGAGCACCAACGGCAAATGCAGAGTCGGCAGGGCAAGGATAACGCTCAAACATTGTTTGGGTTAGCTCAAATTCCGAGTACACCGCAAATCCGCAATATTTTGGATCACCTGGCTGCACCTGTCCTAACGGGTGTGTTTGAGCAGGTGTATCGAGGTTTGAGGCAAGGGGGATACTTGCAGGCATACCACTGCTTGGGAGGGCATTTGTTAGTCACCTTAGACGGGACGCAATATTTCAGTTCGCAGAAAATTCAGTGTCAGCAGTGTTCAACTCGAACGCATAAAAATGGGCGTGTGACCTATTTTCATAGCGCGATTCTACCCGTGATTGTCGCTCCTGGTCAGTCGCAGGTGATTGCCTTAGCCCCCGAATTTATCAGTCCGCAAGATGGGTCTGTGAAACAAGACTGCGAAGTGGTGGCGGCTAAACGCTGGATGCAGACCCATGCGGGGCAATTTGCCCAACACCCAATAACGCTGCTTGGGGATGACCTCTATAGTCGTCAACCGATGGTTCAGCAGTGTATAGAGCTTGGCATAAACTTCATTTTTACCGCTCTACCCGACTCTCACCCTGCCCTGTACGAGCGCTTGCACGTGCTTGAGGTTTTGGGGGCGCTCGAGACCCTAGAAATCCGGCAATGCCACCAGCGCACTCCAGCGATTTATCACTACCGCTATGCCAATCTCGTGCCGATTCGGGACACTCAACCCGCCTTGCTGGTCAATTGGTGCGAACTGGTCGTTACCCGGGAACACGACGCTCAGGTGCTCTACCACAATGCCTTCATCACCCACCATCGCTTGGGTCATACCACCGTTGCCTCAGTGGTCGCTGCTGGTAGAAGTCGGTGGAAGACCGAAAACGAAAATCACAATGTCCTCAAAACCAAGGGGTACCATCTCGAACACAACTTTGGGCATGGGCAACAGCATTTAGCCAACTTTTTGCTCACGCTCAATCTCCTGGCTTTCCTGTTCCATACAGTGCTTCATCTAGTGGACACGTCTTATCAGAAAATTCGCCACCAACGGGGCACTCGCAAGGGTTTCTTTCAAGACATCCTCAGCCTGACTAAGTATTTGCTATTCAATAGTTGGCAGCATCTAATTGACTTTATGCTCTCCGATGCAGACCCCTCTCCTATCACTGATTCCTCTCGCCATGCTTATTGTCGTCTGATACTCTATACACTGCTGAACCATCGGTTGACGACTATAGAGGTCATCCCCAAGCAGCGTTATTGGGTGTTGGGCAAATTGCCCCGCATGGGTCTGCATCCAGCGTTTAGCCGCCACCACTTCGCAGTCTTGTTTCACAGACCCATCTTGCGGACTGATAAATTCGGGGGCTAAGGCAATCACCTGCGACTGACCAGGAGCGACAATCACGGGTAGAATCGCGCTATGAAAATAGGTCACACGCCCATTTTTATGCGTTCGAGTTGAACACTGCTGACACTGAATTTTCTGCGAACTGAAATATTGCGTCCCGTCTAAGGTGACTAACAAATGCCCTCCCAAGCAGTGGTATGCCTGCAAGTATCCCCCTTGCCTCAAACCTCGATACACCTGCTCAAACACACCCGTTAGGACAGGTGCAGCCAGGTGATCCAAAATATTGCGGATTTGCGGTGTACTCGGAATTTGAGCTAACCCAAACAATGTTTGAGCGTTATCCTTGCCCTGCCGACTCTGCATTTGCCGTTGGTGCTCCAGGAAAGACTCGCACTGCATGAAAAACACGCTAAACGCTGCCAAGATTGCGTCACTCACGCTGTAGCGGGTGCCGTTACTCGCTTGCCTTGGGTCTTCAATCCGACTGATGGCTTGATGCAGATAGCCTAACAACACCCCAAAACTTAAAGGCAATGATTCCATCACCGTGCTCCCACGAGGTGTTTCCTTATCCTCCAGTCTGATTCAGCGAGTTGTCAAAGTTTTGAATTTGGAATTGCTGCACTGCTATAGAGCGCATCGAGCACTCGTCCTAAGCGGTCGTCATTGAGATACTCGGGCAGCACTCCCGCTCCCAGCAAATGCTCGCACGCTTTGCCCACGAAGAATTGCTCAAACAAGTACAACGGTGCTGAAACCAGCCCTAAACCATTCAAAATCATGGCTTTTACGACTACTCCAGGGCTAATCTGTTCTCGCGGGTCTTCACCCAAGTGTTGATTGACCTGTTCCACAATCTCCAACTCGTCTACCAATCCGGCAACAATGCCTAGATGGTCGAGGTTTTGCACTATCAACTCATTGCTAATACCGCACCTCCTTTGCTTCAAGCCTTGAAAAAATTATGCCGCTAAATTCTCAATGTGACAGTTCAAAGGGCGGAATGTCGGTTCAAGGTCTTTCCGACTGCTTCACTGCAAACTGGATTTGAGCAATTGACCCATCAAATGAATGACTTCATCTGTCCATGGGTGCATCGATTGACCTTACAACTCATCTTTTCATCTGCCTAGAGTGACTAAAGAGGGATATATAAGCTAATACTGGGCTACTCAATTAAAAATAGCAAGATTGGAATTGGCACCCTTTTGGTGATTGCAGAAGCCACCATTGAAGGCGTAACGATTGGGCGATCGCATGTGTTTACAGGTTCAATGTCTTTGGTGATTAAAAATGGTGCAACCATTGGAAAAACAATCTTTTTGTATGTAATGATATGGACGCTTTGTGAGGAATTTAAGGACAGCCATTACGATCGCTGTTTGATTTTGGCAGAGAATACTTTAATTGCTGATGCCCATTTTTTTGATATTGCTGGAAAGTTGACCGTGGGAAAAGGCTCGTGGATTGCTGGACGAGATTCGCAGTTTTGGACGCATGGTGCAGGAGTGCGCGATCGCAACATCCACATTGGAGAGCAATGTTATATCGGTAGCGCGGCTCGGTTTTCCCCTGGCAGCGAACTAGGCAACAATGTCTTGGTTGTCAGGTGTTCCCGCACAATTAATTAAAGAGAATTATGATTGGCGCTCCCAGCAATCTGTTGACAATCTTTAACGTAGAACTATTGCAGTTCTGGCATTGCTGAGTCCAGAGATTATTCATTTTTTATTTAGTGAATCTTTAAGATTGACATCCTCTCCGTCGCAGCATCCAGGAAGCTTTTTCAATCAGCACTCTAGAATTTTTAGGTCGCGCTATTACTCGACCGGTCTAGTTTTCAGGAGATTTCTGCCAGCTTTTCAAAATTTGCAGCCGTGATTCGCCACAATTTTTTTACAGGAAATCAATGTTTACAGATTTCTTATAATTCTCTCTCCAAATTTTACTCCTTCTTTATAGTAAAAGCCCTGGAGATTGCATAAGGTGAAGAAATATTGTTACTCCCCATCGTTCACGATTTTCAGCATTCTAGACACGTTCAAATCTTCTAAGGCGATCGCTTAGTTTTCACGAACCGCTCAGTCGATAGAAATTTTTGGCTGCGATCGCGGGTTAGCTGACTGCTAAACCTGAAATTTTCCCTGCCGACTTGAGCGAACGGATGGCTGACTACAACACTGACGAAGTGCGATCTCAAAACATAATGACGACCGCCGCATAATTTTCGACGGTGAGAGTGATAAATTTTTATTCTAACCTTTAGGAGCATTGCCCCATGCCAGTTGATCCCGGTAACACTTTAGCAACTGCATTAAACCTCGGAAACCAAAGCGGATCGGTCAACAGAACGTTTTCAAATTTTGTGGGCGGTACTGATCTCAATGACTATTTACGGTTTAGTCTGTCGTCAGATAGCAACCTCACGGTTTCATTAACGAATTTGCAAGCCGATGCAGATCTGCGGTTGCTCAATAGTAGCGGACAGGTGTTGCGAACATCGGCAAATTTTGGCACCGCTGATGAATCGATCAACGCGCAGTTAGCAGCCGGGGTTTATTACGTTCGTGTCACTCCCTATGGATCGACAATTACCAACTACACTCTCGGAATTGCAGGCAGTGGAGGGAGTATTCCAGATCCCGGAACAACGCTACCTACTGCATTTGATTTGGGAGGATACAACTACATTTCCCACTCCAAGGTTGGTAGTGTAAATCGCTTTAATGATCCAGCCGATTTGTATCGATTTGAGCTAAACGATATCAGTGATGTCAATCTCCTGCTGACCGAGTTGACGGGAGATGCAGATGTGGAAATTTTGAATGATTTGGGTGTGGTTTTGGCGAGGAGCGATCGCGGTGGTATCGCCGATGATTCAATTTCCAGAACCCTTCCAGCCGGAACTTATTTTGTCCGCATCACGCCTTTTGATAGCGGCACCATTGACTATCAGCTAAATTTGGACATCTCATTAGATGACAATGCCGGAAACACCCTGGCAACCGCTCGCAAGCTCAACGGCTTAAATACTACGCTGTCGGGAACTCAGGTATTCAATGACTTTGTATCTGGTGCGGGAGGTGGTGATCCACAGGATTTCTATCGCTTTACCCTGCTAACTCAGAGTAACTACAGTATTGGGCTTTCCCAGTTAAGTGCGGATGTGGATCTGCGATTAATCCAAGATTTGAATAACAACGGCACGGCGGATGTCGATGAAGTGATTGCGTCTTCGATTCGCTCTAGCACCTCATCGGAGAGCTTATCTGGACTACTGAATGCCGGAACTTACTTTATTCAGGTCTATCCGTTTAGTAATGCTGCTACGACCTATCAGCTCAACATCACAGCAACCCCGCAAGATGGGGCGGGCAACTCTACTACGACTGCAAGAAATGTGGGAGCTTTGATGGGCGATCGCAGCTTCAATGATTTTGTCGGTCTTGTTGACCCCAATGACTTTTATCGGTTTACTTTATCCAGCAGCAGTAACTTTAGATTAGATTTAACGGGCTTAGAAGCCGATGTCGATGTTCGCTTGTTAAATAGCGTAGGCACCACGATCTCCTCTTCCGTTGCAGGCGGCACCACCCCAGAAACCATCGCGCGACCGCTGACCGCAGGCACCTATTTTGTCCAGGTATATCCCTTCAATGGCATCAGCAGCAACTACCGCCTAGCTCTATCGGCTAGCCCAACTTTTGATGGTGCGGGTAATAGCCTCAGCACCGCCCGGAATGTGGGCACCCTGACCAGCAGCGTTACATTTAATGATTTTGTGGGGGATGCAGATACCCATGATTTTTACCGCTTCAATCTCAACACTGACAGCAATTTTAATCTCAATTTAAGTGGTTTAACTGCCGATGCAGATGTGGAGTTAATTCAGGACTTCAACAATAACGGCATTGTGGATGATGGAGAAATTCTTGCCCGGTCGATCAATAGCGCCACCAGTCCTGAAACACTGAGCCGCCTACTGTCGGTAGGCAGCTATTATGTGCGGGTCTATCCCTACAGCGGCAATACGAACTATAGTCTCTCGCTGGGTGCTGTAGCCGTAGGAGACAATACGCTATCAACGGCGGTAAATTTGGGCGCATTGACCACGAGCAGAACGATCGCAGGTTTTGTGGGCAGTACTGATATTGAGGATTTTTACCGCTTTACTCTCAACAGCGATCGCAGCGTTGGTGTATTTCTCGACGGGCTATCTGCCGATGCGGATGTTCAACTGATTCGAGACTTTAACAACAACAGCTTTGTAGATAGCGGCGATGTTTTGGCGGCATCAATTCGCGCCGGATCTGCCTCAGAAGCGATATTCAATAGCCTTTTGGCTGGCACCTATTTTGTGCGAGTCTTGCAATATAGCGGCAACACCAATTATTCCCTCACCCTGACTCCGCTGGTGGATGGAGCCGGCAGCACCCTAAGCACCGCCGCGAGCCTGGGCACTCTATCCGGTAGCCGGATAGTGAATGATGTCATCGGCGCGATCGACCCCAGTGACATCTACCGCTTTAGCTTGAGTCGGACGAGCCGCCTGGATCTAGACTTAGATGGAGTGGATGCTTATGCCAATGCCCAGATCATTCAAGACTTTAACAACAATGGCTTGATTGACAGCAATGAAATTTTGGCAGCCACCACTCGTGATGTGAGCGACATTGGCGCTTCTTTCCTATCTGCCACGCTGAATGTCGGCAATTACTTTGTTCGAGTGCTGCCTTCGGATGATGCCAACACTCGCTATCGTTTGAGCCTTACCTCTACTGCGATCGCCCTAGATGGTGCAGGCAATACCCCGGCAGCCGCCCGCAATCTCGGCACCCTCGCAGGTTCAATCACCCTACAGGATTTTGTGGGGACAAGCGATCGCAACGACTACTACCGATTTGCGCTCACAGGCAACACCAACTTTAACCTATTGCTAAGCGGACTAACCGCAGATGCAGATGTAGAACTCATCCGCGACCTGAACAGAAATGGGCTAGTCGATGCCGGAGAAGTGCTGCGAATCTCTAACTTAGCTGGAACATCCTCTGAATCCATCAACCTAAACTTAGAAGCAGGAAGCTACTTCATTCGAGTCTATCCATATGGTGACATCAACACCACCTACACGCTCAACCTCTCTGCCGCTGCCGCCAGCAATCCGTTCACGCCCCAATATGGCTATGGGCTGGCAAATGCTGCCGCTGCCGTCGCACGGGCAACTGGGCAATTTTCACCCTTCCCCGATCAGCCCACCTTTGGCGGAGCCGATGACTGGGGCGTAAACTTGATCAATGCTCCAGAAGCTTGGGCACAGGGCTACACCGGGCAAGGGGTGATTGTGGCAGTGATCGATACAGGGGTTGACTATACCCACCCCGATCTGACAGGGCGCATCTGGGTCAACACCAGAGAAATCGCCAACAATGGCAGAGATGATGATGGCAATGGCTTCATCGATGATGTGCAGGGCTGGGATTTTGTAGATCGAGATGCTAGTCCTCTCGATTCCGAGGGGCATGGAACTCATGTAGCCGGAACGATCGCCGCCAACAATAACGGGATCGGCGTAACGGGGGTTGCCTACAACGCCCAAATCATGCCAATTAGAGTACTTGGTGATAATGGAGGCAGCAATTCAGATGTTGCCGCCGGAATTCGCTATGCTGCCAATAATGGAGCGCGGGTAATCAACTTAAGTTTGGGAGGTTCCTCTCCCTCCCCTGAGATTCTATCAGCCGTTCAATATGCCAATCAAAGGGGTGCTGTCGTGGTATTTGCCTCAGGCAACGAAGGCTCATCTCAACCCATTTATCCAGCCAGATATGCCAATCAAGCTGGCATTGCAGTTGGAGCCGTGAACATTAATACCCAGCTAGCAGGCTTCTCCAACCGGGCTGGAAACACCCCTCTCAGCTTTATTGTTGCTCCAGGAGTCAATGTCTACTCCACTCTTCCAGGCGGCTCTTTCGGCTATAAAAATGGCACGTCGATGGCGACTCCCCATGTATCAGGCTTAGCCGCCCTAATTTTGAGCGCTAACCCAACCCTAACTCCGGCGCAAGTGATTAGCCTAATTACAACGACCGCCAATTCATCGGCAGTTCGGGTCTAGGAGGTCAGGTTTCGGGTTTCAGGTGCCAGAGGTCAGGCGATCGCCTTTACGATAACAGCATCCAGCAGGAAGGTTTGAGCGGTTTCACCCGATTCAAGCCTTTCTGCTTTTAAACCACTCCACTATCAGCCGCACTGGAAATTTACCAAATGCCACGTTTGCCATTGGGTCGGGTGGTCATCCAATTGACGCGTGCCGTTGCCAACTGTTCTTCGGTCACCTTGGCACCCGATAGGTTCGTGCCACACAAATTGGCACCTCGTAGGTTTGCGTTTAGCAAATAAGCGCTGCTGAGATCGGCTCCACGCAGGTCAGCCCCTTCTAAATCAGCGTTACTCATATACGCTTTACCCAAGTTTGCATCCCGTAAATTGGCTTGGTTCAAGGTGGCTTTACCAAAATCGGCGTTGAATAGATTGGCACCTTGCAAATTGATTTTGGTGAGGTTTGCCTGATGAAAGTTTGCGCCTGCCAAGTTTGCTTTTACGAGGGAAAGCGATCGCAAATCGTGACTGGCAAAATCCCGTTTACCTTTGGAGTAATAGGTTTGTAAGCCTTCCGCATCCAACCGCACGGGCAGTTTCTTTTCGTTTGAGGTGTCTCGCCCTTTTCCAGCCGAGTTTTTTCCTCTAGAAGCAATCCCAGCATTCAAACGGTCTGAATCTGCTAATCGTCCACGGGTAAAACCGGAGTGCAAGCTAGTAGAATCATAGCGAGACTGTTGCCGTGCCCGAATTCCCATCGCTTGTCGAGCATAGGGTGAAACCTTTGCTCCAGCCGAGTCGGCACCTCGGTAATCCGAATTTTTACGTCCAGTATTCGCACCCGGCTTGACCGAAGTCATGCTATTTTCCAGCATTTCCAAATGATCTTCTAAATCCAGCGCTCTAAACACATCCATAGCTGTGCGATAGCGTTGCTTCACTGAAATTTCAAGCATCTTGGTCAGCACTGCTTGAAAATGATCACTCACCGCAACATATTTCTGCCAAAGAAGTTCACCCGTTGAAGGATCGTAATCCAGATCTTTGGGCGATTTTCCGGTCAACAAGTAAATACAAGTGACACCAAGAGCATAGATATCACTGGCAGGGACGGGGCGCATTGCCATTTGTTCGGGGGGTGCAAAGCCGGGAGTGCCGATCGCATAGGAAGTCAGCGCAGTTTGATCCGAAGCCGTGCTTTGCTGAGTGTTCTGGTTTTTCACCGCCCCAAAATCGATCAGCACCAATTTTTGATCTTGGTTCCGTCGAATCATGTTGGCAGGTTTAATATCCCGGTGGATCACCTGATTCCCGTGAACATGCTCCAAAATAACCAAAATTTCGCTGAGAAACATTTTTACTTGGTTTTCACTGCGAGGTCCAGACGCTTTAATCTCTTGCTGTAGCGTTAGCCCACTCACATATTCTTGAATCAGATAAAAAATTGCGTCTTCTTCAAAGTAATCCAGCAAAGAAGGAATTTGGGGATGGTTGCCAATGCGCCCCAAGGTCGTTGCTTCTCGCGCAAACAGTTCTCGTGCCATTTCCATCACATGAGGAGCCGTGGCATTGGGGCGCAGTTGCTTGATTACACAGCTTGGCTTACCGGGCAGGCTTTCATTCGATGCTAAAAACGTTGCACCAAAACCGCCTTGCCCAAGGGCTTGAATAATGCGATAGCGATCGCGCAGCAACAACTTAGAACCACAAGCCTGACAAAATTCAGTGTGGGTGAGGTTCTGCGGACTAGGACAGGCTGGATTCAAGCAGTAGCTCATTCAGCTTCACTCGCTCTAATTTCAACTGCTGAGGACATTTCGGTACGCTACTTTCCATTATCCGAACACAAACACCAAATTGGGCTGACATTCCTACGGGAGTTCCATAAAAAAGCACTAAAGCTTTGGCGTTTGGCTGCAAGCACGGTGGATGTCTATACTACTTCGTGGACTGTGATGATTTATCAGGACGTAGCTTCGTTGTGTTTAATATGCCCACAATCAAAAGCTCTGTAACAAAAGCATATCCTCAATCCTATCAATACCATTCTTTGGCAAATTGAAATCATGCGAATATTTATAATGTCTCTCCTAAAAAGCAAGATTCCGTAGGCAGAGATAGCCAGACAATGAAAAGGCTTGGGAGCGAAGGCGATAGAATAACGGATGTAGTTAGGCTAAAGCATCCATGCGTATTTCTTTGAACTGGTTGCGAGAACTAGTTGATATTTCGATGACTCCCTCAGAGTTGGCAGACCTGCTGACGATGGCAGGTTTTGAAGTGGAGGACATTGAAGATCGCCGGACTTGGGCAGATGGGGTAGTAGTCGGCAAAGTCTTAGCACGAGACCCCCACCCTAATGCCGACAAACTGAGTATTTGCACGGTTGATATTGGTCAAGCAAATCCTTCCACGATTGTGTGTGGAGCCGCCAATGTTCAAGCCGATTTATATGTGCCTGTTGCGACCTTAGGCACTTTTTTACCGAAAATGGGGGAAAACGGACTTAAAATCAAACCAGCTAAATTGCGCGGGGTCGCTTCTGAAGGAATGATTTGCTCCCTCGCAGAATTGGGCTTGGCAAAAGAATCGGCGGGAATTTATCAGTTTGAGGGCGATGCTCTTAAGCCAGGGTTAGATGTGCGCCCGTTATTGGGGCTGGATGATGTGATTTTGGATTTAACCTCGACCGCCAATCGAGCAGATGCCCTGAGCCTAGTAGGAATTGCGCGGGAAATTGTAGCGTTGACGGGTGCCGACCTACGGTTGCCTCAAGTGCCAGATTTAAAAGTGCCAGCCGATACAGGCACCTTATCGATCAAAATTTCTGAATCTCAGGCGTGTCCAACCTATATTGGAACCGAGGTGACAGGGATTGCGATCGCCCCTTCTCCCGTTTGGCTCCAGCAGCGCTTGCAGGCTTCCGGCGTGCGCCCGATCAATAATGTGGTAGATATTACCAATTACGTGCTGCTGGAATGGGGGCAACCGCTACACGCCTTCGATCGCGATCGCCTACTTACAGCCAGCCACCAGTCTCCAGAGGCATCCCTGCAAATGGGGGTACGATTTGCCGATACCAGCGAAACCTTGAAAACCCTGGATGGGCAAACGCGCTCATTTACAGAACAAGCTTTATTAATTACTGCAAATGATAAGCCCGTGGCACTGGCAGGTGTGATGGGCGGCGAAGAGACTGAAGTGCATCAGGGCACTCAAACCTTAATGCTGGAAGCCGCATTATTTGACTCTGCTGTGATTCGGCGATCAGCTCGTTCCCAGGGTTTACGCACCGAGGCTTCAGCCCGCTATGAGCGTGGCGTGAATCAGGCAGAGCTAGAATTTGCTTGTCGTCGCGCCTTAGCGTTGATTATAGAGTTAGCGGGGGGGGCGATCGCCTCCCAAGAAATGGTTGATACGCGCAATCAAACCAGTACAACGCGATCGATTGAGCTACGTCTAGAGCGGGTCAATCAGATTTTAGGGCCTGTCACCTTAGGCGATGAACTCGGTGAACTGCAACCTGCGGATATTGAACGAATTTTAAGGGCGTTAGGCTGTGAAGTGTCTGTTCCTAGCGCAGAAGCAGTCTGGAACGTGATTGTGCCGCCTTACCGCTATCGGGACTTGGAACGAGAAATTGATCTGATTGAAGAGATCGCCCGTCTTTATGGCTACAACAACTTCTCTGAAACGCTCCCTGAAAAGACGGAAGCCGGATATCTCTCGATCGAGCAGCAGCTTACTCGCAACGTTCGAGAAGCCTTTCGCGCAGTAGGACTCACTGAGCTTGCTCATTATTCCCTCGTAAAACCGGGTGAAGAACGCCAGATCATCTTATCTAATCCCCTTTTTCCAGATTACTCTGCCCTCAGAACTAACCTGCTGTCAGGCTTAATTGACGCATTTCAATATAATTTAGAGCAGGGAAATGGGGCACTTCAGGGATTTGAATATGGACGAATTTTCTGGTCTGAAGAAGAGGGATTGCAGGAAGCCGACGCAATCGCAGGTATTTTTGGCGGCGACCCTAGTCACGGCAAATGGGTGCAAGGTGGACGCGATCGACCCATCACCTGGTTTGAAGCAAAAGGACTCTTGGAAAGTGTGTTTTGCCGTCTAGGGATTGCTGTGGAATATCAGCCAGATTTGCGAGATGATCGCCTGCATCCAGGGCGCACCGCATCGCTCTGGGTACGCGGTAATCGGCTGGGCACCTTTGGGCAACTCCATCCCCAACTTCGGCTAGAGCGTGGTTTCCCCGATGAGGTGTATGCTTTTGAGCTAGATCTTGATATGCTGCTGAGCCAGCTTGATCAAGACGACCTGCTGGTTCCCACCTTCAAGCCATTCTCGGCGTTTCCGGCTTCCGATCGCGATATTGCCTTTTTTGTTCCTACCCAATTTTCAGTGGCAGATATCGAGCGCACGATTCGCACTGCCGGAGGCAATCTGCTAAATTCCATCGATTTATTTGATGAATATCGGGGTGATAATGTGCCAGAAGGTCAGCGTAGCTTAGCGTTTCGGTTAGTTTACAGATCCGGCGATCGCACCCTCACCGAAGACGACATTAATCCAATTCAGCAAAAAGTCCGCGAAACCTTGGTGGAAAAATTTAGAGTCGATTTGAGAAGTTAAGCGAGTTTAAGGGAAAAACACCATGAGTCAGGCGACAACCACTCAAAAGCTAATGACGATGGAGGAATATCTTGCCTACGACGATGGCACAGATACTCATTACGAATTGGTGAATGGAGAACTTGTTGAAATGCCGCCGGAAAGTCAAGAAAACTGTGCTTTATCTGGTTTCTTATATGCTGAGTTGCTAAAGCATTTTCCCTTTTACTTCATTTCTCACAAAGACCTTGAGATTGAAGTGACTGGACGCAGGGCAAAATGCCGTTTACCCGATTTAGTGGTTCACACAGAAGAGTCCAGAGCCGCCTTGGTTGGCAGCCGTCGCAATACTCTAACCCGCGATCTGCCGCCGCCCGCACTGGTGATTGAAATTGTTAGTCCTGGCAGCACCAATCATATTCGTGACTATCGACATAAACGCACAGAATATGCCGCCAGAGAAATTGCTGAATACTGGATTGTTGATCCCGAAACCCAGCAAATCACGGTTTGTCAATGGGTAGAAGGTCAGTATGAAGATACGGTTTTTGTGGAGTCAAATCAGTTGAGATCGCCCCTTATTCCTGACTGGTCGTTAACCATCGCTCAAATCTTTGCACTTCAAAATTAGTTCGCTCAGGTCATCTTTTCATTACAAACCTATAACGCTTACACCAATTTTATATGTCGAAATATATCCTCTGGGGCACTTACTGCGACAACGTTTTAGAAAAACGCGCTCCTCATCGTCAAGCTCACTTAGATGGACTTGCTCAGCAGAAAGCAGCAGGCATCCTCATGACGATTGGACCCACCAAAGACCTAACTCAATGCTTTGGCATTTATGAGGCTGATGATGAAGCCACCGTGCGCCACTTGATCGAGTCCGATCCTTACTGGCAAAATGGCATCTGGACAGATTATGAGGTGAAAGAGTGGATTCAGGCACTCTAGCAAATTCGATGGACAGCCCCAAAACTGGGCGATTTGCTCAGTACAACCTTGGCACAGCCGCTGCGGTATCGTGAGAATGCGCTCTAGACATCTTTAAAAATTTTATTCTGTTGCTACTTTAAATATGACTGCTACTCCTTCCCATCAAAAAGCCAAGGCTCTCAAGCCCTCCAGCCGTCGTCCTGCCAAGGAACTCTGTAGCGAATGTGGATTGTGTGATACCTACTATATTCACTATGTCAAAGATGCCTGTGCCTTTCTGACGCAGCATATTGCGGAACTGGAGGAAGAAACCCACGATCGCAGCCGTGATTTGGACAACGAAGATGAGTGGTACTTTGGCGTACATCAAAGTATGACCGCAGCCCGAAAAACTGAGCCGATCGCGGGTGCCCAGTGGACGGGGATTGTCAGCAGTATTGCGATCGAAATGTTGACTCGCGGCATGGTGGAAGGCGTAGTCTGTGTGCAAAACACCGAAGAAGATCACTTTCAGCCCAAACCTATCATTGCCCGCACCCCAGAGGAAATTTTGGCGGCGCGAGTCAACAAACCAACCCTATCGCCGAACCTGTCAGTATTGGAGCAAATTGAGCAATCTGGCATGAAACGGCTGCTGGTGATTGGGGTGGGTTGCCAAATTCAAGCGCTGCGAACCGTAGAAAAGCAACTGGGTTTGGAAAAGCTATACGTTTTAGGCACGCCCTGTGTTGATAATGTCACCCGTGCTGGATTGCAAAAGTTTTTGGATACCACCAGTCGATCGCCCTCTACTGTGGTTTCCTACGAATTCATGCAAGACTTCCGCGTTCACTTCAAACATGAAGACGGTTCTACCGAAACTGTGCCGTTCTTTGGTTTAAAGACCAATCAACTCAAAGATGTGTTTGCGCCCTCCTGCATGAGTTGTTTTGACTATGTAAATTCTTTGGCGGATATTGTGGTGGGATATATGGGTGCGCCCTTTGGCTGGCAATGGATCACAGTGCGAAACGATCGCGGTCAGGAAATGCTGGATCTGATTCAAGATCAAATTGAAACCCAGCCTGTGATGTCGCAGGGCGATCGCAAAGAGGCAGTTCAGCAAAGCATTCCCGCTTATGACAAAGGTGTGACCTTACCCATGTGGGCAGCTAAACTGATGGGCATCGTCATCGAACGCATCGGTCCCAAGGGCTTAGAATATGCTCGCTTTTCAATCGATTCTCACTTCACTCGCAACTATCTCTACGTTCAGCGAAACTATCCCGAAAAGCTAGAGTCTCACGTTCCTGAATATGCCAAGCGAATAGTCAGTCAATACAAATTACCTGAAAAGTAGAGCCAGAATTTACTGAAATAGTTGCGCTATCTACCATTTCAATGCCTATTTTTCAGATTTAAGGGGTTACCATTTCTAGCAGGTTGAGTAACTGGTTGATTGATCACAGCAATATGACGAATGAAAGTTCAAGATCCTTTCCTAATTCTGCTGGGGAGCAAGACAATAGCCTTGTTCTTTGCCAACTCACTAGTGGTCAGCTTTGGATGGTCAACAGTAGACGGCGAAATGGATTGATCATTTATAAACAGTTCTATGCAGAATTTGCCGGTCCTGGAGCAGCAGTGGGCAGCTTTTTTGATGTAGATTCCCATCAAGTATTACCGGTAGGGGAACTATCTTTAATTTGCCCGGAAGATCAAGAAGAACGACAAAAAGCCTATCTCATTCGACGACAGTGGATTCGATTGACCCATCAACTAACCGATAATCCTATTCCAGCGCAAAGAGCGCAGATGATTTTAAATCAGTTTGATAATTACTTTGGCGCTAACACCGTTGCTAAAATTCCTGATGAAGCCTTTGCGTTAATGGTTGGAGTGTTGCCGCAAACCGTTAATCTGTTGAGGCAAGGGGGCAGGTTATCGGGGTGATTTTTTCTGCATAAAGTTTTGTAGATGAAAAAATTCTTGCTAGTCCCTATTCCAGCCATAGCAAAACTCTATCCATCCAAGCTTGGAGCTTTTTTGTAGAGTATGAGAGACTATTGCTGTGGTATGGGTAGGCGATCAGGACATTGCACTGTCGTTTGTTTTGCCTTTAACTGCTCTGTTTTAGCAACTTTTGATAGTTGGAGAGAAATTGATGCCGCTAATTACAACTGGCAAAAAGTTGATCCGGGATTTAGAACTATATGGTTCGTTGGGTCTGTATGTTCCGCTGGAAGGCGGCTTTGAAGGGCGCTATCGGCGACGAATTCGGGCTGCTGGATATAATTCTCTGACGATTACAGCGCGAGGACTGGGAGACGTGGCTGCCTATCTAACGGAGGTTCATGGAGTGCGTCCGCCTCATTTAGGTAAAAAGAGCGGCACGGTTACCGGGGCAATGGTTGGATACCGTTACTTTGTTCCGCCCATCATTACTTATGAGTTGGAGAAATTACCTGCTAACTCCAAAGGGTTGTTGTTGTGGATTATTGAGGGACACGTTCTGACTAGCCAGGAAATTGAATATTTGACGACCTTACCTGCGGCAGACCCACGAGTGAAAATTGCGGTGGAATTGGGTGGCGATCGCTATTTCCGTTGGCAACCTTTGCAGCAAGCTGTGATGTCTGCGTAGCTGGCTCAAGTCTATATTTAGGCGGGTCATAGGAAAGGCGCTCTATCAGAGCGTCTTTTCTGTTGCTGCGGATGTTGCGCCATAGCCAAAATTTAAAATATTTTCACTTTAAGATCCTAAATTTCCCCATAGGGCATTAGCATTAAGGGGTGATTGAACAAAACTATCCGCTGCAATCTTTAAGAGAAGGGCACTGGTTTAAACTAATCTGTGGAGCCAGTTTCCAAAATCTTCCTGCTGTTCGCAACCTAACGTTGGCATATACGTTAGCGGGTGTGGATTGTGTAGATGTTGCTGCCGATCCAGCCGTGGTGATTGCAGCGAAAGAAGCCATTCGGGTGGCGATGGACATGAGCCGCCAGCTAAAGTTTGCAATGCGGCAAAAGCCATTGCTTATGGTGAGCCTGAATGATGGTGAAGATCCTCATTTTCGCAAAGCAACATTTTTACCGCTTAATTGCCCCGTCGATTGCCTGCGCCCTTGTGAGCAGGTTTGTCCGGCAAGTGCGATTAACAGCCAGGGTGTGATTGAAGATCGCTGCTATGGTTGTGGGCGATGTTTGCCAATTTGCCCCATTCAACATATTTCAGCCCATTCTTATGTTTCAACGGCTCAAGCGATCGCGCCTTTAGTGCTAGAAATGGGAATAGATGCGATTGAAATTCATACCCAAGTGGGACGGCTTGCAGATTTTCAACGCCTTTGGTCGGCGATTAAACCATGGCTACCACAACTCCAACTGATTGCAATTAGTTGTCCCGATGGCGAGAATCTCATCGACTATCTGTGGGCACTGCACGATATTATTTCGCCGTTGCCCTGTCCGCTTATTTGGCAAACGGATGGTCGCCCGATGAGCGGAGATATTGGCAATGGTGCAACTAGAGCCGCGATTCGGTTAGGGCAAAAAGTCTTACTAGCAGGCTTGCCGGGATATGTTCAGTTGGCAGGGGGCACAAACGATTACACCGTACCCAAACTGCGATCGCTGAATCTATTAGCGTCCCATCCTCCTAGCGATCGCTCAATGCCGCAAGCAACGCAACCGTTTTCACCTTCATACATTTCAGGAGTTGCCTATGGAAGCTACGCTCGAAGGCTGCTGTCTCCCCTGTTGGAACAGTTGGAATCAGCAAACTTGGAAACCTTTTCACCTGGTTTAGCCCATCCTCAAGGAGGCGAGCTAGCAGCAACTCAGCTTGTTGGATCGGTGTCTACTAGGCGATCGCAAGTTTTGCCATTCCCTCAGCCGCTTCTTTTAGAACAAGCCCCTAAATCTCTAGAACAAGCCGTGAAGCTTGCCTATTCCCTAGTGTCTCAACTTAAACCGTTTCGCACAACACCGCAATTCAATCATGAATCACCTTAAGGTTTCACCGTCTTGATCCCTTCGTTCGTTCACCTGAATGGGATGCCCCCATCCGGCACTTCACAAAGGCTACAAGTTTTTTGACTGGCACCCTTTGTGAAGAACGCTCCACAAGTTTCCAGCTTCATCTCAAATTGTCCTTAAGCGATTTTTGAAAACATCCAAGATGGATAACACCGTATCGGCTGATTTGCTCATTACAGACGACTTAAATAAACTGCTTCATATTCTTCCAGCCTCCATTCAGCTTCAACTACAGCAGCACCCTCAGCGCGATATGCTGATCGAAGTTGTGTTAGACCTCGGTCGTCGTCCAGAGGCTCGTTTTCCGGGTCAAGCAGAGTATCTTTCTGAAATTCCGATCACGCAAGCTGATCTGAATGAATGCATCAAAAGTGTTGGTGATTTTGGTGGCGATAATCGTGCTGGCATTGAGCGAACCCTGCATCGCATTAGCGCCATTCGGAATCGGCGAGGCGAGGTGATTGGGTTAACCTGTCGGGTGGGTCGTGCAATTTTCGGGACGATTAGCATGATTCGCGATCTAGTAGAAAGCGGCAAGTCTATCCTAATGCTGGGTCGTCCTGGAGTGGGCAAAACGACTGCGCTTCGAGAGATTGCTCGTGTTTTGGCAGATGAATTGGAAAAACGAGTTGTCATCATTGATACGTCTAATGAAATTGCTGGGGATGGGGATGTCCCCCATCCGGCGATTGGTCGTGCCCGGAGGATGCAAGTGGCTCGCCCTGAACTGCAACATCAGGTCATGATTGAGGCAGTGGAAAACCACATGCCAGAAGTGATTGTGATTGACGAAATCGGGACGGAGCTTGAGGCGTTGGCGGCTCGAACGATCGCAGAACGAGGCGTACAGCTTGTAGGAACTGCCCATGGCAATCGCTTAGAGAATCTGATCAAAAATCCAACTCTGTCAGATTTGGTGGGTGGCATTCAATCCGTCACGTTGGGAGATGAAGAAGCGCGCCGTCGAGGAAGCCAGAAAAGTGTTTTGGAGCGAAAAGCGCCTCCTACTTTTGATATTGCTGTGGAAATGATGGAACGGCAGCGTTGGGTTGTGCATGAACAGGTGGCAGAAACCGTCGATAGCCTATTGCGCGGTCGTCAACCCAATCCCCAAGTGCGCTCAGTTAGTGAAAAGGGCAACGTCGTTGTGACCCATGAACTATCAAGCGATGAGTTTGCAGCTTCTAGAACAGGCAGAGCGCGATCGCCCTCCGTCGATTTTGGACAGGGAGATAATTCACTGGTTACACGCCCTTTTAGTAGCCGCTCAGAACTTCCAGGGAAGGGATGGCGATCGTCGGGTCAAATGCGCCCCCTGTCAACCGATTCAGCGCTGAGCAAACTCCCCGATCAGCAGCAATTTGAACGGTTGTTGGATGAGTCTTTACAGTCCTCATTGTTTGCCGATAAAACCACAGAGCCTTTTTTGCAGAACTCTTTAGAGAGAAATGGTTATGACTTTGAGGAAACGGCAAAACAAGAGCGCCGCCTAGGTCCAAATGGGGAAGATCTTTTGTACATTTATCCCTATGGAGTCAGCCGTCATCAGCTTGATCAAGTGGTTCGCACCTTGAAATTGCCTGTTATCCTAACAAAAGATATTGATAGTGCCGATGCGGTTTTGGCGCTGCGATCGCACGTCAAGAATCATTCAAAGCTGCGCCAATTTGCCAAATCTCGGCAAGTTCCCATTCATACCATTAAAGCCAGCAGCATTCCTCAAATTGCTCGTGGCTTACGCAGAATGCTGGATATGGATGATCCTGGAATTCCCGATGCCACTGATTTAGACCTGCTGAAAGGCGATAATGACGATGAGATGGAAGCGCTCGAAGAAGCCAGACTTGCAGTTGAACAACTGGTGATACCTAAAGGGCAACCAGTAGAATTGCTACCCCGCTCTGCGATCGTGCGTAAAATGCAGCATGAACTGGTTGAGCATTACCATCTCAAGTCTCGTAGTTTTGGCGAAGAACCTAACCGACGACTAAGAATCTATCCTGCCTAGAAAGCATCTTATCCTAACTTGCCAAAAAACTTTGTCTTGCCACTAGACAGAACCCAGTGGATTGGTTTATATTTGATAGCTGTTGCCTAAATGCTCATTGCAGATGATTCTTGAGTGATCGAGCTTGTCAAAAGCTGTAAAATTATTCTCCTTGAATCACTGAAGCGGATACTGAGTGGCTTGCCATTCAAGTCCTTAGCTGGCACTCAACCAAACTGATTTTGCACGTTTCTTTTGAACTTGGCAGGGTTTAGAGCTTGTTTACAAGAATAGTTAGATTTTTAGTCGTGCGCGATCGCGCCCTGCTTTAAAGTCAATCGAAATCTTGAAGCGCAACCTATTAATCAGTTAAGCAGACAACCAAAAGTTATTTGCTTCTCTAAAGTGTGTACGAAAGGGAGACCATTCATCGTGTCTGTGGGTATTCTTGGCACAAAGCTTGGCATGACTCAAGTCTTTGACGAAACAGGTAAAGCAATTCCAGTCACTGTCATCCAGGCAGGTCCTTGTATTGTTACTCAAGTCAAAACAACTCAAACAGATGGCTACTCAGCCATCCAAGTTGCCTATGGTGAGGTCAAGCAAAAAGCGCTCAGCAAGCCTGAGTTGGGTCATCTAGCAAAGTCTAGTTGCGCTCCCATGCGTCATCTGCATGAGTATCGCTTAGAGAATCCTAGTTCGTTTGAGCTAGGTCAGGAAATCAAAGTAGATGCATTTTCTGTAGGGCAGACTATTGATGTAATTGGCACCAGCATTGGTCGTGGATTTGCAGGTTATCAAAAGCGTCATAACTTCAAACGCGGACCTATGTCCCACGGCTCTAAAAACCATCGTGCCCCTGGTTCCACGGGTGCAGGCACAACCCCAGGACGTGTCTATCCAGGCAAGCGGATGGCGGGTCGGTTGGGCGGCGGTCAAGTTACCATTCGCAAATTAACAGTCATTCGGGTTGATCCTGAGCGGAATCTGATTTTGGTTAAAGGTGCCATTCCTGGAAAGCCAGGCGCGTTGGTCAATGTGGTTCCTGCAACAATTGTCGGAGCCAAGTAGAGAATTAAGTCGCAAGAGATTGAGATTTTCATAATTTCTAGCTTTTGAAGCCTGCGAACGTTGAATAAGGTTGATGATTATGGCGGATTGTGCAGTTAAAGATTGGAGTGGAAAAGAAGTTGGCAGTGCTTCTTTAGACTTGCATGTGGCAAGCGAAAAGAGTGCCGCTCATATTGTCCATAGAGCATTAGTGCGTCAAATGGCAAACGCTCGTCAAGGGACGGTATCCACCAAAACTCGTGCAGAAGTCAGGGGTGGCGGCAGAAAGCCTTGGCGGCAAAAAGGCACAGGGCGCGCTCGTGCAGGTTCTAATCGTTCTCCTCTGTGGCGGGGCGGTGGGGTGATTTTTGGACCAAAGCCCAGAGATTATTCCCTCAAGATGAATCGCAAGGAACGTCGGCTTGCGCTAAGGACGGCGATTCAAAGCCGAATTGACGATGTAATCGTGGTGCAAGACTTTGCAGATAAGTTCCCTCGTCCAAAAACAAAAGATCTGGTTGGAGCTTTGCAAACCTGGGGGGTTCAGCCTGAATCAAAGGTCTTGTTGATTTTGGCAGAGCGCCAAGAGATGGTTTATTTATCTGCTCGTAACATTGCTAAACTTCGGTTGATTTCTGCTTCTAACTTAAATGTTTTTGATCTTTTAGCTGCTGATCGCATTGTGATTACGCAGTCTGCTATCGCAAAAATCCAGGAGGTGTATGGTGACTGAATTTAATCCTCGTAATTTGATGGATCTGATTCGTCGTCCAATCATTACTGAAAAAGCAACGTTGCTCTTGGAGAACAATCAATACACATTTGAAGTGTCTCCGAAAGCGACTAAGCCTCAAATCAAATCTGCTATTGAGTCATTATTTGAAGTCAAAGTAGTTGAGATCAGTACCATTAATCCTCCCCGTAAGCAGCGTCGGGTCGGCAAGTTTATCGGCTATCGTCCGATCTACAAACGAGCAATTGTTACGCTAGCGGATGGCGATTCGATCGCCCTATTCCCGGAAGTTTAATTTTTCTATTGGGTAAGGCATTTAAGAGATTAAGTTATGGGCATTCGTATTTATCGACCCTACACCCCCGGTACGCGTGAACGCGTCGTTTCTGACTTTGCTGAGATTACTCGTAGTCAACCTGAGAAATCGTTGACCAAATCGAGTCATCGTCATAAAGGTCGTAACAATCGGGGCGTGATTACTTGTCGTCATCGTGGTGGTGGTCACAAGCGTCTTTATCGGCAAATTGATTTTCGGCGTGACAAGCATAATGTTCCTGCCAAAGTTGCTGCGATCGAGTACGACCCAAATCGGAATGCTCGAATTGCATTGTTGTACTACCAAGACGGTGAGAAGCGGTATATTTTGCATCCCGCAGGTCTGGCTGTTGGCACAACAGTGATTGCTGGCGCTGATTCACCCATTGAAATAGGGAATGCTTTACCGCTTAGCAGTATTCCCTTGGGTACAGCCGTTCACAACGTGGAGCTAACTCCTGGGCGGGGTGGACAAATGGTTCGAGCGGCTGGAGCTAGCGCTCAAGTTGCCGCAAAAGATGGAAATTTTGTCACTTTGAAACTGCCTTCCGGTGAAGTTCGTCTGATTCGTCGCGAGTGCTATGCCACGATTGGTCAAGTTGGGAATGCCGATGTACGCAACACAAGCTTAGGAAAAGCAGGTCGGAAACGGCATTTAGGTCGTCGCCCTCAAGTTCGCGGTAGCGTTATGAACCCTGTGGATCATCCTCATGGTGGTGGTGAAGGGCGTGCGCCGATTGGTCGCTCTGGTCCTGTTACTCCTTGGGGTAAGCCAACCTTAGGGTATAAAACTCGGAATAAGCGCAAGTTGAGTAGTGCTTTAATTATTCGCCGTCGTCGTAAGTCTTCTAAGCGTGGTCGTGGCGGTCGGGATTCATAGGTGATAAGGGATTAAAAATATGTCTCGTTCGTTAAAGAAAGGTCCGTTTGTTGCTGATCATTTGCTTAGCAAGGTTGAAGCGTTAAACGCAAAGGGTGAAAAGCAAGTGATCAAAACTTGGTCTCGCTCTTCTACGATTTTGCCTCAAATGATTGGACACACCATTGCGGTTCACAATGGGAAGCAACATGTACCGGTTTATGTCAATGAACAAATGGTAGGGCATAAGTTAGGGGAGTTTTCCCCCACGCGCACCTTTAAAGGTCACGCGGGTACTGATAAAAAGGCACGTCGATAATAGGGATTTTACTACTAGCTCAGGGCTAGTAGTGGTCAGTTAAGGAGTAATTGGGTATGGCTGTTGAGACTACAACTGAAGTAAAGGCGATCGCTCGCTATATTCGGATGTCCCCTCGTAAGGTTGGTCGTGTTCTTGATCAAATACGGGGTCTTTCCTATCGAGAAGCATTAATTATTTTAGAATTCATGCCATATCGTGCCTGTGAGCCTGTACTAAAACTGCTGCGTTCTGCCGCTGCAAACGCTGAACATAATCGAGGGTACGACCGGGCTGATTTGGTTGTTAGTACTGCTTATGCTGACCAAGGTCCAACCCTAAAGCGGTTTAGACCCCGCGCTCAAGGTCGGGCTTACCAAATTCGCAAGCCGACTTGTCACATCACAATTTTCGTCGCTCCGGGTGCTGGAAACGAATAGTTTGTATTGCAATCAATATTGTTGAATTTGTATAAGGAAGCAGTTTGTGGGACAAAAGATTCATCCAACGGGCTTACGTTTAGGCATTACCCAAGAGCATCGTTCTCGCTGGTTTGCTGATACTAGCCGTTATCCTGAGCTACTTCAGGAAGACTATACAATCAGACATTTCTTTCAAAAGAACCCTTTAAAGCTGAAGGGATTGGAAAGTCCCGGAATCTCTCAAATTCGGATTGAAAGAAAAGCAGATCAAATTGATCTAGAAGTTCATACGGCTCGTCCTGGTGTGATCGTTGGTCGCGGGGGGCAAGGAATTGAGGAACTACGGGGCGGACTACAAAAGGTTTTGGGCGGCGGAGATCGCCAGATCCGTATCAATGTGGTAGAAGTGACGCGGGTTGATGCGGAAGCTGCACTAATTGGTGAGTATATTGCTCAGCAGTTAGAACGTCGCGTTTCTTTCCGTCGCGTGGTACGTCAAACCATTCAACGCGCCCAAAAAGCTGGGGTTGAAGGCATCAAGATTCAAGTCAGTGGTCGTCTAAACGGGGCTGAAATTGCTCGCCCTGAATGGACACGTGAGGGACGCGTTCCCCTACATACGCTGCGTGCAGATATCGATTACGCCTACTGCATTGCCAGCACCATTTATGGGACGCTCGGTATCAAGGTATGGGTCTTTAAGGGTGAAATCATCCCTGGGCAAGAAGAGAAATCTGCACCTGCCAATAATCAGCCTAAGCGTCGTCAACAGCGTCGTCGTCAGCAATTTGAAGATAGATCGAATGAAGGATGAATTTTAATAGGCAAAAGATAATTTTCTTTCTGCTATTTAATCTTCAACTTTTGACTCCCTAAGGTAGTGAGCCATGTTAAGCCCAAGAAGAACAAAATTTCGCAAACAGCAGCGCGGACGCATGAAGGGTCTGGCAACTCGCGGTAGCAGCTTAAACTTTGGAGAGTTTGGTTTGCAAGCCCTAGAGCCAACCTGGATTACCTCTCGTCAGATTGAGGCGAGTCGTCGTGCGATGACCCGCTATATTCGCCGGGGCGGTAAGATCTGGATTCGCATTTTTCCAGACAAGCCTATTACTATGCGTCCAGCAGAAACTCGCATGGGTTCTGGTAAAGGGGCACCTGAGTACTGGGTCGCCGTTGTAAAACCTGGACGGATTTTATTTGAAATTGCCGGAGTGCCAGAAGCCACAGCGCGGGAAGCAATGCGGCTAGCGCAATACAAGCTGCCTATTAAGACAAAGTTTATTACTCGTGAAGCAGAGGAGTCATAACGATGTCATTACCTAAAATCAGTGAAATTCAAGATTTAAGTGCCGAAGAGCTTGATGAGCAGATCGTAGCCACAAAAAGGCTGTTGTTTGACTTACGCTTTCAGAAAGGCACTCGTAGACTCGAAAAATCTCATCAGTTCAAGCATACCCGTCACCGACTGGCTCAATTGATGACTGTTGAACGACAACGTCAATTACAAAAGGCATCGTCCTAGTGATAGGCAATTAGTAATAGACAGAGTCCGGTTTGCAAATAGTTTTATAGCCTCCGACGGAGTAGATGAGATGGCAGTAAAAGAGAGAGTTGGTTTAGTCGTTAGCGACAAGATGGATAAAACAGTGGTGGTGTCGGTTGAGAGTCGTTCTGCTCACCCGAAGTATGGAAAAATTGTTGCCCGTACTAAGCGTTATAAGGCGCACGATGAAGGTAATCAGTGCAAAACGGGCGATCGCGTCCGCATTCAAGAAACTCGTCCCTTGAGCCGCACCAAACGGTGGCAAGTGATCGATGTTTTAACAACATCTGCTCAAGCTTAAAGGAAGGTGACTTATGATTCAGCCGCAAACCTATCTCAACGTCGCAGACAATAGTGGTGCCCGTAAGTTGATGTGCATCCGCGTTTTAGGGGGTCGCCGTCGTTATGCAGGCATTGGTGACATCGTTGTTGCGGTTGTCAAAGACGCGATTCCTAACATGGCGGTCAAAAAATCCGATGTGGTGACCGCAGTGATTGTCCGAACCCGTCATACTTTACGCCGTGATAACGGTATGAGTATTCGATTTGATGACAACGCTGCCGTTCTAATCAACAAAGATAAGAACCCTCGTGGAACGCGTGTTTTTGGTCCTGTTGCGCGTGAATTGCGCGATAAGGAGTTTACTAAAATCGTTTCTTTGGCTCCGGAGGTGCTGTAATGGCAAAGACTAAAGCGGTTGTGCGCCACAAAATGCATGTCAAGAAGGGAGATACTGTTCAAGTCATCTCTGGAAAGGACAAAGGGAAAATTGGAGAGGTTTTGCAAACTTTACAAAAGGAAAGCAAAATCTTGGTTAAAGGGGTTAATTTTCGGACGAAGCACGTCAAGCCTCAACAAGAGGGAGAGTCTGGGCAAATCGTGACCAGCGAAGCCCCTATCCATAGCTCTAACGTGATGCTCTATTCCGAAAGCAAAAAAGTTGCCAGTCGCATTTGTTATAGCTTTGATGCAGATGGTCGCAAAGTGCGGATGCTGAAGAAAACTGGAGAAATCATTGATTAACTTTATTTACTTTCCTGACAAAGCCCAGGGATTTGAAGGACGCTGACCCATGCCACAGAAAATAAAAGTTCGATATCAGCAAGAGATTGTTCCGAAATTAACAGAGCAATTTGGTTACACCAATATTCACCAAGTTCCTAAATTGGTCAAGGTCACCTTAAACCGTGGGTTGGGTGAAGCGGCTCAAAATGCTAAAGCTTTGGAAGCGTCATTGATCGAGATTGGAATCATTACTGGGCAAAAGCCTGTGGTGACTCGCGCCAAGAAGGCGATCGCGGGTTTCAAACTCCGTCAAGGGATGCCAGTTGGCATTATGGTGACTCTGCGATCAGATAGGATGTATGCATTTTTAGATCGATTTATCAATCTTGCACTGCCTCGTATTCGAGATTTTAGAGGAATTAGCCCAAAAAGCTTTGATGGGCGTGGAAACTACACTTTGGGGATTCGCGAACAGCTTATCTTCCCAGAGATTGAGTATGACAGCATTGATCAAATTCGTGGCATGGATGTTTCCATCATTACCACAGCAAACACCGATGAGGAGGGTCGAGCCTTGTTAAAAGAGTTTGGTATGCCCTTCCGGGACAACTAAGGCAGGTTTATCAAAGGAATACTATGGCGGTAAACGACACGATTTCAGATATGTTGACGCGGATTCGTAATGCGAATCTTGCACGTCATCAAACCACCCAAGTCCCATCCACAAAGATGACTCGCAATATTGCAAAAGTCCTCAAGGATGAGGGTTTCATCACTGAATATGAAGAAACTGGCGAAGGTATTAAGAAAAACTTAGTTCTTTCTTTAAAGTACAAGGGCAAAAGTAGGCGACCTATCATCAACTCCCTGAAACGGGTCAGCAAGCCAGGGTTTCGAGTTTATTCAAACCGAAATGATCTACCCCGCGTTTTGGGTGGTATCGGGATTGCGATCATTTCGACCTCAAGCGGTATTATGACCGACCGTGAAGCCCGTCGGCAGGGCTTAGGTGGTGAAGTTCTCTGCTACGTTTGGTAGTTACTTTGAGGATCAACATCATTCGATCGTTTTAGCGATCGCAGTAGATAGGAGCAGGCAGTTATGTCACGTATCGGTAAGCGTCCAATTAATATTCCTGGCAAAGTGACGGTCGCGATCGACGGTCAGTCAGTTACGGTCAAAGGCCCTAAAGGCGAGTTGTCTCGCATCTTGCCCGCCGAGGTTGAGATCTCACAAGAAGGAGAAACGGTTCTTGTTAAGCAGCGCGATGATTCCCGCACAGCGCGTCAACGCCATGGTCTTAGCCGAACCTTAGTCTCCAATATGGTTGAAGGAGTATCCCAAGGCTTTCAACGCAGATTAGAGATTATTGGTGTGGGCTACAGGGCACAGGTGCAAGGTCAAAACTTAACGCTTAACATGGGCTACAGTCATCCAGTTCAAATAGAACCCCCAAGTGGCATTCAATTTGCAGTGGAAGGCACTACAAACGTGCTAGTCAGCGGTATTGATAAAGAAATTGTGGGGAACACAGCGGCGCGGATTCGAGCAGTTCGTCCTCCTGAACCTTACAAAGGCAAAGGAATTCGTTATGCGGGAGAAGTCGTTAAGCGTAAAGCGGGTAAGGCAGGTAAGAAGTAATTATGAAAACAAGTCGCAGAGATTCAACTCGCCGTCGCCATTCGCGTGTGCGTCGTAAAGTACTTGGAACATCTGAGCGTCCTCGGCTAGCTGTTTTTCGTTCTAACCAGCATATTTATGTTCAGCTAATTGACGACATCCAGCAGCATACTTTAGTGTCTGCTTCCACAATAGACTCAAAGCTGAAGGAAGATTTGGAGACAGGGGCAAACTGTAGTGCTTCTGCTCAGGTTGGAAAACTAATCGCTGAGCGGTCTCTTGAGAAAGGAATCAAGCAAGTGGTATTTGATCGGGGTGGTAATCTTTATCACGGTCGTGTTAAGGCTTTGGCTGAGGCAGCCCGTGAAGCTGGACTGGAATTTTAAGGAACAATCATTATGGCGAAGGGTCGTAAGAATACGAAAAGCCGCGAAAAGGAAACCGACTGGCAAGAACGAGTTGTTCAAATTCGTCGCGTCACTAAGGTTGTCAAGGGCGGTAAAAAACTTAGCTTTCGGGCGATCGTTGTTGTTGGCAACGAGCGTGGGCAAGTTGGAGTTGGAGTTGGTAAAGCGGCAGACGTAATTGGAGCCGTGAAAAAAGGAGTGGCGGATGGTAAAAAGCATCTTGTTGAAGTTCCTTTAACTAAAAACAATTCTATTCCTCATCCCACAACAGGTCAGGGGGGTGGCGCAAAAGTAATGATGCGTCCTGCTGCTCCTGGTACTGGAGTTATTGCGGGCGGCGCAGTCAGGACTGTGCTTGAGCTAGCAGGCGTTAAGAACATCTTGGCTAAGCAACTTGGTTCTGATAATCCTCTCAACAACGCAAGAGCAGCAGTAGATGCGCTTGGCACTTTGAGAACATTCGCTGAAGTTGCCGAAGAGAGAGGAATTTCAATTGAGAACTTATACGCTTAATCGAGAGTTAGCTACTACTAGCTTCCATCTGATTGGGCAATAGTGAATTTTTAATGACTTGTTCTTGAATGAGAGTATTAGCTATGAGACTTGACAATATCGCACCACAGCCGGGATCCGCGCGCCGTCGCCGTCGCGTGGGTCGGGGGATTGCGGCTGGGCAAGGTGCAAGCTGCGGCTTTGGAATGCGGGGACAGAAATCTCGGTCGGGTCGTCCAACTCGTCCTGGTTTTGAAGGCGGACAAACTCCTCTGTACCGTCGATTGCCCAAGCTAAAGCACTTTACACTAGTCAATCCTAAAAACTTTACTATTGTTAATGTGGGTGCATTATCGGAGCTTGCAGCGAATTCCAAAGTGACTTTAGAGTCTTTGATCGAATCTGGTATTTTAACCACCGATGATGGACCTCTGAAGATATTGGGCGATGGACAGCTGACGGTTGCTTTAACCGTGACCGCTGCCGGGTTTACAAAGTCTGCCCGCGCTAAGATTGAAGCAGCCAATGGAACCTGCGAAGTTCTAGGTGATGAATAGTCCATCTTAAATTTTTTTAATGTGCTTCTTAGTAATTTCCTGTTGAAATTGCAGTTGCATACCTGCTACGGAAAGTATGCGTTAGGAGATTTTTCTCATGGTTGTTAACCGAGACAAAGCACCAAGTGCACAAGAGACGTTTTCTCAGATGGCGCAAGCGGCTGGTTTGCGGGGGCGTGTCTTGCTAACTATCGGGATGTTGATTCTGGTGCGCCTTGGTATTTTTCTCCCTATTCCTGATATTGATCGAGCTGCATTTGCACAAAGTGTTCAGAACAATCCTGTAGTTAGCTTCTTGGATATTTTTTCAGGGGGTGGGTTATCTGCGCTTGGTATTTTTGCACTCGGCATTTTGCCTTATATTAATGCGTCCATTATTTTGCAGCTTTTAACGACCGCGCTTCCTCCGTTAGAAAATCTTCAGAAGAATGAGGGAGAAGCTGGACGGCGCAAGATTTCTCAAATTACCCGATATGTCGCGCTTGGTTGGGCGATCATTCAGAGTGTTGGACTGGCTTGGTGGGTCATTAATAGCGGCGCAGCGAGAGTCGGTGGAGAATTGATTCTAGTCCAAAGGACTTCTAGTGGGTTTTCATTTGCAACTCAAGCGGGTGTGCCAGTCAGTCCAGCAACCCTGATTCCGTTTATTGTTTCTACGGCTTTGGCGTTGACTGCTGGCTCTATGCTGGTGATGTGGATTGGTGAGCTAATCACTGAGCGAGGCATTGGAAATGGTGCTTCTTTGCTAATTGTTATTAGCATTGTTTCTGGCTTGCCTCGTTCGTTGGGTCAAACTTTGGAATTGGCACAAACTGGAGATCGCGGTTTAGTAGGGGGAGTGATTATCCTCTTTATCGTATTTCTAGTCATGATTGTGGGCATTGTATTTGTTCAAGAGGGCACCCGACGCATTCCTATTATTTCGGCTCGTCGGCAAGTGGGTCGTAAAACTTACCTTGAGCGGAGTAGCTACTTGCCGCTTCGGTTAAACTCTAGCGGTGTGATGCCTATCATTTTTGCGTCTTCGATCCTCTTCTTGCCAGTTTATCTAGCTGAATTTACTAAGAACCCTATCTTGGCTCAAGTTGCTAATTATTTAAGTCCAAGTAGTCAGGCTCCCTGGGTATATGTAATTTTTTATCTTTCTCTCATCGTGTTTTTTAGCTACTTCTGGACATCGTTAACGATAAACCCTGTTGATTTATCTCAGAATCTTAAAAAGATGGGAGCCAGCATTCCAGGAATTCGCCCAGGAAAAGCAACTAGTGATTACATAGAGCGTGTACTCAATCGACTGACATTCCTTGGGGCAATCTTTCTAGGTTTGGTTGCGATCGTTCCAACAGCCGTTGAAAGTGCAACACGAGTAACGACGTTTCAGGGCTTTGGAGCTACATCACTTCTGATTGTAGTTGGCGTAGCGATTGATACTGCAAAACAAATTCAAACTTACGTGATCTCTCAACGTTATGAAGGAATGGTGAATCAATAGTGCCTCGACTAATTTTTCTAGGTGCCCCCGGAGCAGGCAAAGGAACTCAGGCAAGTTTGATAGCAGACTACTACGAAATTCCTCATATATCTACGGGAGACATTCTTCGAGTGGCTGTTGCAAATCAGACCTCCTTAGGTCTTCAAGCAAAGTCATATATGGATAGCGGAGATTTGGTGCCTGATCAACTTGTAGTTGCGTTGATTCAAGAGCGATTAAATTATCCCGATGCTCAAGAAGGTTGGATATTAGATGGTTTCCCGCGCAATGTGGCTCAAGCAGAATTCCTAAATTCTCTATTGGATGAGATCAATCAGCTATATGACTGTGTGGTGAACCTTGACGTGCCTGATGATGTCCTAGCTCAGCGGATGCTGGAAAGGGGCAGAGCTGATGACACCGAAGAGGTAATTCATAATCGATTAAAGGTCTATCGTGAGCAGACTTCCCCCTTAATTGATTTTTATTCAGATTGCAAGAAGCTTGTTGTTATAGACGGTAATCAACTTACGGATAATGTGACAGCGGATTTAAAGAACCTTATCAAAAAGTGAGCATTAATATCTTTAAAAGGACTTTTTGAGCATTTATCCACGAATAGTTTTACTAAGCGTTCTAAACGCCTTTCAAGAAGAGTGCATGTTAGATAGTCTAGACTTAAGGTAAAGTGTCTAATTTCTTTAGATTTTAATTAGTTGTTACCTTGAATAGAGCAGGAGAGTTCAATTGTCGAAGCAAGATTTAATCGAAATGGAAGGCACGGTAACGGAATCCCTTCCAAATGCAATGTTTCGGGTCGATTTGGACAATGGGTTTAATGTATTAGCTCATATTTCAGGAAAAATTCGGCGAAATTACATCAAAATTTTACCGGGCGATCGCGTGAAAGTAGAGTTGACCCCTTATGACCTAACCAAAGGAAGAATTACCTATCGTTTACGCAATAAGAAATAACTTTTTTGTATTGCACAATCCTCACCCGAAACGCCTAGAGGGATTGACAGGTATGTTTACATTTTGCTAATATGTTAAGTTTGTAGCGTCGTCAAGAAAGATGAAAGTTCGAGCATCAGTTCGTAAAATTTGCGAGAAGTGCCGTGTTATTCGTCGTAAAGGGCGAGTCATGGTTATCTGTCCTAACCCAAAGCATAAGCAACGCCAAGGTTAGCGTTCAGTGGTTTTATCTTCACCTCCATGAGGTAGAGATTTTGATAGAAGGTTCAAGTTTAGCAGCGGTAGTTTAACAGTAGGGGAGAATAGCGTGGCACGGATTGCCGGAGTAGACCTACCTCGAGATAAGCGAATAGAGATCGGTCTAACCTATATTTATGGAATTGGACTTACTCGTTCTCAAGCAGTCTTAAAGGTAACTGGAGTAAGCCCTGACACTCGAGTCAAAGACTTAAGTGATGCAGAAGTTGCTGCTTTACGAGCCGAGGTCGAGGGTAGCTATCAAATAGAAGGGGATTTGCGCCGATTAGAGGCGATGAATATTAAGCGCCTCATGGACATTGGTTCCTACAGAGGTCGCCGTCATCGTTTAGGTTTGCCAGTTCGAGGACAGAGAACTCGTACCAATGCACGGACTCGTCGAGGTGGTCGTCGTACTGTTGCGGGTAAGAAGAAAGCACCTAGTAAGAAATAACTTTCAAGTTTTCTCACTGTTAGTGCGATCTATTTACTTGCAAAAACAGTTTCACAATGCCAACTCTGGGCAGAATGTAAATCGTTACTGCCCTGCCCGTATGGCAAGTACTCACTAATTAGGTTGACATAGGAATTAGGAAATGCCACCAAGACAACAGAAACGCACTGGTTCGCGTAAACAGAAAAAAAACATTCCAAGCGGTGTTGCCTACATTCAATCTACTTTTAACAACACTATTGTTACGATCGCTGACCCCAATGGCGAGGTAGTCTCTTGGGCATCAGCAGGCTCTAGTGGATTTAAAGGCGCTAAGAAAGGCACTCCGTTTGCGGCGCAGACAGCAGCAGAAAATGCTGCCCGTCGTGCTGCCGATCAAGGAATGCGACAACTTGAGGTTATGGTTAGCGGTCCTGGTGCAGGACGTGAGACTGCCATCAGAGCGCTTCAGGGAGCAGGTCTAGAAATTACTTTGATTCGTGATGTTACACCTATTCCTCATAATGGTTGCCGCCCTCCGAAGCGCCGTCGAGTCTAGCTGCACCATTTTCAATGGTTAAGTTTTTTAGGCTAGCGTGAGTTCATTCACGAAGCTGGTGATTGCGCCGGGTTTTAGTTAACCAAGATTGATAAAGGGATTAGCCTTCATAGTTTAGAAGGAGAGGACGCTCAGTGGCACACTTTCAAGTTGAATGCGTTGAATCAAAGATCGAAAAGGATTACAGCCAGATTAGTCGGTTTGTAATTGAACCTCTGGAGCGAGGACAAGGGACAACTCTTGGTAATGCTTTACGGCGTGTATTGCTATCTAACCTTGAAGGAGCAGCAATTACGGCTGTACGGATTGCAGGGGTTAGCCACGAGTTTGCAACCGTTCCGGGTGTGCGAGAAGATGTATTGGATATTCTTCTAAACATGAAGAAGGTTGTACTCAAGACTTATTCTTCTCAACCTCAAATTGGACGACTGTTTATTCAAGGTCCTGCCACTGTTACAGCCGAACAGTTTGAGCTACCTTCTGATGTAGAACTAGTCGATCCAGACCAGTATATTGCAACACTCTCTTCGGGATCTGTTCTAGAAATGGAGTTCCGAGTTGAGAAGGGGAAGGGCTATCGGGGAGTCGATAAAACTCGTGACGAAACTGCTGCGGTAGATTTTCTGCAAATTGACTCCATATTTATGCCTGTTCGTAAGGTGAATTACTCGGTCGAGGATGCACGGATTGGTGAAGCGGTTGAGAAGGATCGCCTAGTCATGGAAGTCTGGACTAATGGCAGTCTGACTCCTCAAGAAGCATTAAGTCAAGCGGCAAATATTTTGGTGGACTTATTTAACCCACTCAAAGAAATTACGTTTGAGCCGACCGAAAAGGATGATGCTGAGGACAATGATCCAACGAATCAGATTCCAATTGAGGAACTACAGCTTTCGGTGCGTGCCTACAATTGCTTGAAACGCGCTCAAATTAATTCCGTAGCAGATTTGCTTGATTACACCCAAGAAGATTTGTTGGAGATTAAGAATTTTGGGCAGAAATCTGCTGAAGAGGTCGTTGAGGCATTGCAGCAACGTCTGGGGATCACTCTACCCCAAGAAAAGTCTTCTAAAAACAATCATTAATAGAAGTTTTCCAAGAAATCTTTTATTAATCTCAAGCTGACTAATAATCGTTATTCATTCATAGTCCTATGCGTCATCGTTGTAATGTCCCACTGCTGGGAAAACCTGCTGATCAGCGTAAGGCTCTTCTAAGAGCGCTAACGACTGAGCTAATTCGGAATGGTCGAATCAAAACCACTAAAGTTCGTGCCCAAGCAGTTCGCTCTGAAGCTGAGCGGATGATTACTTTGGCAAAAGATGGTTCTTTAACCTCTAGACGGCAAGCTCTTGGCTATATCTATGACAAGCAATTAGTTCATGCTCTATTTGAGCAAGCTACCGCTCGATATGGCGATCGCCAAGGTGGATACACCCGCATCATCCGAACAGTTCATCGCCGGGGTGACAATGCTGAAATGGCATTTATTGAGTTGATCTGATTGTTCTGAGTGCGCGATATGATTTCTGTTGATTTACAGCCAACTCAACGCATTGCCTTGGTTATTCAATACTTGGGCACGCATTTTCATGGGTGGCAGTGGCAACCAAATCATCGCACCATACAAGAAGAAATTGAGTTGGCGTTGCAAAGCGTCTTAAACTGCCCAGTTCGTATTCACGGTGCAGGACGAACGGATGCTGGGGTACATGCGGCAGCACAAGTCGCTCACTTTAATGCGCCAGTTACAATTCCGGCTCATCGGTGGGCAAGTATTTTAAATGCTCGATTACCAAAAGATATTTTGATTCGAGCTTCGGCTGCGGTGTCTGATGATTGGCACGCCCGGTTCTCAGCACTTTGGCGGCGGTATCGATATTTGCTCTATACCGATGCTCATCCAAATTTATTTGTTCGTCCTTTCTGTTGGCATTACTACCACGAGCCGCTTAATGAAGCTTTGATTCAAGAAGCTCTAGATCCCTTGATTGGTCATCACCATTTAGCTGCATTTCATCGAGCCGGATCTAAACGTCCTCACTCTTGGGTTGATGTCCAAGCCGCTAAATGCGATCGCCAAGGGTCTTTTATTTCAATTGAAGTCCAGGCAAGCGGTTTTTTATACGGCATGATGCGGCTGTTAGTCGGGTTATTGGTTCAAGTCGGGCAAGGGGGGCGATCGCCCAGTAGTTTTACAAACTTATGGACTGCGGAACGGCGCGAAGAAGTGAAATATTCAGCACCAGCCCAAGGCTTATGTCTTCTACGAGTAGGCTATACTGAGTTTCCGTTTCCTCCTGAAATATGGTTTGATGCCCAGCCATCCTTTGGTTTTTCGCCTTTTTCTGAGCTTTCTAATATAGTTACTTAGCGATTAGCCATTTAACAATCCCATTTCTTTATTACCTCTTTTACAGGTGACTCTCATGAACAAAACCTATCTCCCTTCTGTCGATACGCTTGAACGTAAATGGTACGTTATTGACGCTACCGACCAGCGGCTTGGTCGCCTTGCTAGTGAAGTTGCAAGAGTGCTTCGTGGCAAAAATAAGCCGACCTACACTCCCTTTATGGACACGGGCGATTTTGTAATTATCGTCAATGCCGAAAAGATTGGTGTGACTGGTAAAAAGCGAACCCAAAAGCTTTATCGTCGGCACTCTGGTCGTCCAGGCGGCATGAAAACAGAAACGTTTGCCAAGTTGCAAGATCGGGTTCCAGAGAGAATTATTGAGCAAGCTATCAAAGGCATGCTGCCCAAAAATACTTTGGGACGGCAGCTTTTCACCAAACTGAATGTTTACGCGGGTTCAGATCATCCCCATCAGGCTCAAAAACCTGAAATTCTTGAAATCAATACCATCCCAGGAGAAGAGTCATAATGCAAGCTACAGAAGGACGGGTCGTATACATGGGAACAGGTCGTCGTAAATCGGCGGTCGCACGGGTACGCCTAGTTCCTGGAAATGGGCAACTCACGATTAATGGTAAGCCCGGTGATCTCTATCTACAGTTCAATCCAGAATATCTGTCGGCAACCAAAGCGCCCTTAGAAACCCTTGGACTAGAAGGGGAATATGACATTTTAGTGAATGCTCATGGTGGAGGGTTAACGGGTCAGGCAGATGCGGTTCGTTTAGGTGTTGCTCGTGCCTTATGTCAGCTTGACCCAGACAATCGCAAGCCCTTGAAAACTGAGGGATACTTAACCCGCGATCCCCGTGCGAAAGAACGTAAGAAGTACGGTTTACGGAAAGCTCGGAAGGCACCTCAATTCTCAAAACGCTAGTGTTTTGGGTACGAAATTTGTGTGTGTGGTTGTTTGGCTGTCAAATTGATTGCCAAATCAGAGCGTTAGAATTGATGTAGTTAGAGTTATAAAAGCGAGTCAGTTATGCCCAAATCAGACATTCATCCCACATGGTATCCAGAGGCTAAAGTCTATTGCAATGGTGAAGTTATCATGACCGTGGGGTCTACGAAGCCTGAACTTAATGTGGATGTTTGGTCAGGTAATCACCCTTTCTTTACAGGCACTCAAAAACTGATTGATACTGAAGGGCGGGTTGAGCGGTTCTTACGTAAGTATGGCATGGTGGAAAATACAGAACAAAGCCCTGCTGAAAGCGAAAAGAAAGCTTAGTCTAGGTAGGACAACGTTTTACTAATTTTTACTAGTAATTCGCTGGACAAATGTTTATACATCTACTCATCTTGATGGGTACTTCTGTTTATGGCTGAAGCCTACTTACTTGATAAGCTCCAATCGGTCGAACAAACTTTTAATGAGTTAACTCGCCGACTGGGAGATCCTGACATTGCTAAAGATCCGACTGAATTTCAAAAGGTAGCAAAAACCCGTGCTTCTCTAGAAGAGGTTGTTGCAACCTATGGAACGTGGAAAGATACTCAAGCTTCAATTGTTGAAGCACGACAAATCTTGAAGGAGTCGGGCGGCGATTTGGAACTGCAAGAGATGGCAACGCTAGAAGTGGCAGAGTTGGAAGAAAGACTCACTTTGCTAGAAACCCGTTTGAAGGTTCTATTGCTCCCCACTGATCCAAACGATGATAAGAATATCATGTTGGAAATTCGGGCAGGCACGGGCGGTGATGAGGCTAGTATCTGGGCGGGTGACTTGCTGCGGATGTACTCGAAATACGCTGAGGGTCAAGGGTGGCGGGTTAAGCTAGTCAGTGAGTCACTTGCTGATATGGGTGGTTTTAAAGAAATCATTCTTGAGATTCAGGGCGATCGCGTTTATAGCAAGCTTAAATTTGAGGCAGGGGTTCATCGGGTGCAGCGCGTTCCAGTGACCGAAGCGCAAGGTCGAGTTCATACCTCAACCGCAACAGTGGCAGTTATGCCAGAAGTGGACGATGTGGAAGTTCATATCGATGCCAAAGATATTGAAATGTCCACTATGCGGTCGGGTGGCGCAGGTGGGCAAAATGTGAACAAGGTGGAAACGGCTGTTGACCTGATGCATAAGCCGACTGGCATTCGGATTAAATGTACGGAAGAGCGATCGCAACTGCAAAACCGGGAGCGTGCTATGCAAATCCTGCGGGCAAAGCTTTACGAACTGAAGCTACAAGAACAGCAAGATGCTGTGAGTTCTGCTCGGAAAATGCAAGTCGGCACGGGTTCGCGCTCTGAGAAAATTCGTACTTATAACTATAAGGACAGTCGCGTGACTGATCACCGACTAAATCAAAATTTTTCGCTGCCTCCAATTTTGGAAGGAGATGTTGATACGTTGATTCAAACCTGCATTTCTCAAGACCAGCAAGAGCGATTAGAGCTGCTTGCTGCCGAGAGTAATGGTCAGGCTTCGGCTGTCTAGATATGTTGCCACGGGAAGATTTGCTGAAGCATGTTGAGAATCGCGAAACGATCGCGCGCGTGATTGATCGGGCAGATCAGGCAATTAAAACTTGGGAAATCGTGACTACTGATTTTCTCTCCCCTCCTGAGTTAGCAGAGGTTCAAAAAACGTTTAGCCAACTCACAGAAGTTCATATTGCATCTTGGGGTGGCTATCCTCAAGCAGAACGTCAGCGTTTAGCGATCGCCCGATCAGAAATTCCCCTCGACTCGACTCAAGTTGAACTTGCAGCGCTGGACATTTCTGGAAACTTTTTGTTTGATCCAGCCACTCACCGAGATTTTTTAGGTGCCTTACTGGGAACAGGGATTGTTCGCGATAAAGTGGGCGATATTATCGTTTTAGGTGAAAGAGGTGGACAGGCGATCGCAGTTCCAGAACTTGTTGACTTTCTCACAGCAAGTTTGACTCAAGTGCGTTCCGTCCCTGTAAAAACCAGACCCATAGTTTTAAGCGAACTCAAAATTCGCGAGCCTAAAAAGAAGGAACTTGTGACCGTGGAAGCCTCCATGCGATTAGATGCGATCGCTTCCGCAGGATTTGGCATGTCTCGCAGCAAAATGGCTGACTTGATTTCCACTGGCGATGTGCGGGTTAACTGGAAAGACATTTCGAGCGCCAGCTATGGAGTCAAATCAGGGGACTTGATTGCAGTGAGCGGCAAGGGACGAGTTGAAGTGGGCGAGGTTATGATTACTAAAAAAGATCGATATCGCGTTCAGCTAACCCGCTTTGTTTAGCTCCCAGATGGAAGTCCTCGCGCTCTATCAGTTTTTAGGTGAGCGCCGGGACATAACAACTGAGATGTCGTTAAGAAAGTAGGAAAAGGTTCTGATATCATACTGGGTATGCTTTAACCTTACTTAGACTTGTAGTGCAAAGTTCTTCTCCCGTAAATTCAAATCCATTTGCAGCCCCCTTAGATGATCCTGCCATTTGGTCACGACTGCTGCAACAACTCCTCGATCGCCAATCTCTTGCACCCGATCAAGCCTCTCATCTAATGCAAGGCTGGTTAGCAGAAGCCGTTCCCCCAGTCCTTTCGGGCGCAATTTTGGCAGCCCTTCAAATGAAAGGAATTTCGGCGGCTGAATTGGCAGGCATGGCACAGGTGTTACATCAGCAGTCTTCCTCACTTCCTAGTCTTCACTCGTCACTACCTACGCCTCTCATTGATACCTGTGGCACGGGTGGAGATGGGGCGGGTACATTCAATATTTCAACAGCAGTCGCATTTGTGGCAGCGGCAGCAGGGATTCCTGTGGCAAAGCATGGCAACCGCTCGGCATCCAGTCGGGTGGGTTCCGCAGATGTGTTGGAAGCATTGGGCATTCACCTCAACGCCCCGCCCGAAAAAATTCAGGCAGCCGTCCAAGAAGTGGGCATTACCTTTCTGTTTGCTCCAGGCTGGCATCCGGCATTAAAAGGAGTAGCCCCTCTGCGGCGATCGCTGGGTGTGCGGACGGTATTCAATCTACTAGGTCCGTTGGTCAACCCAATGCGCCCCACGGGACAAGTCATTGGTGTCTTTGATCCAGCCTTATTAGAAACGATCGCGCAAACTTTACAGCAGTTGGGCACAAGACGGGCGATCGTTCTGCATGGACGCGAACGCTTGGATGAAGCTGGTCTAGGCGATGCGACCGATCTTGCGCTACTGGCTGACGGGGAGGTGAGTTTAGCAGTGATCAATCCAGCCGAACTGGGTTTAGCAAAAGCACCCCTGAGCGCGATCTCGGGGGGCAACGTGCAGCAAAACGCTGATATCCTCAAAGCCGTTTTGCAAGGAAAAGGCACTCAAGCTCAGCAAGATGTAGTCGCCCTGAATGCCGCCCTTGCTCTGCAAGTCGGAGAAGCCCTTTCTGACTCAACAAATCCTTACTCTGAGGGTATTATCCGCGCCCAAGCCATCCTACAAAGCGGCTCCGCGTGGGACAAATTGCAACAATTGGTCAATTTTTTGAAATAAATAAGTGTGCCCTTATCTCATCGCTCCCATGGTGCTTTTCCAAGATAATTCCTTGCACAAAACCTTCAGTGCCCGCTGATCGGCTCCACTAAACAAGTTGCTATCCACTAATTCAGTTAACACCTGCTGGGTTAGTTGAGAGGCAAAGGTGCCGCCACAGCGAAGCAAGAGACTGTAGTAGCAAAACTGGGGACGTTGATCTTCGTTGAGATGAAAGCGATATATTTCGTCGGGAGTCATTCGATAAACCGCCGTGTTGACTGGAACGATGACTTTGGGAATGCCATGCTGCCCGTAAGTATGATCATCGCCTTGTTCTAAAGTGCCGATGAGAATTGTCCACAAAAGAGTGCGGGTTTCGCTAATCAAATCGGGCGTGAACACAGGATCGGGTTCGCTGGAAAGGCGCGGACCCATGTTGAGAAACATCGGATTAAACAACTGTGAGTTGTAGATTAAGCCCACCGCCCAATGGCGATCGAGCCCTGCTATTCGTCCTTCTAACCGCACAAACGAGCCAAATCCAAAATCATCGGGCTTAGGCGGATTCTCTCGACTGGTTTCATCATCCAGTTCCACAATGTAATCACAGTGGGAGTTAGACTTGACAACTTTGCCCAAGCGCATCGTGATTCTCCTATCCAGCCATGCATCAATTTATGTAATAGTACACGTAATCTATTCACTCGTGGCGATCGCGATGGTGAGTCTAGCGCTGGTTTCCACGGGCGATCTCTGCCAAAAAAAATGAAATTATCGAGATTGATTCAGCAAGTCCAAGTTACTTTGAACCGTTCGCTGAATCGTTTGTATCAGGTGATCCACAGTCGCCGCTTTATTGGTTTGAAACGCTGGAAACGAATCTTTTAAATTAATCGGTGTACCAATCTTGATAGTGACCAGTCGATGTCCCTTCGGGGCAGGCTGATCGATGTTAAACACTTCTCGTTCTAGCCGGGTCAGGGTGTCCATAAACCGTTCTACTGTGGGATTTTCTGCCACATAGCCGTCATACATCGCATCAAAATTTAGCACCCGCATCATTGATCGCCGGACAAATTCCACGCTCCACGGGCGCTCGGTTTGCAATCCAGTTTGTAATGGCTCGGCGTGTGCTTGCGTTGCGTTCAAAACTCGATAGACCCGTTCGCGATCGAGGTCAGTTGCCGCAGAAGTTAGCCCATACTGATGTTCGCAGGTTTGCAGAAGATGGGCTTTCAGAGATTTAATTCTGTGATTCCAAGATAGGGCTGCGTCAGCCGAGGCGATGCCATAGTCGTGTTCAAGCTGAGTTAGTAGGGTTTCGGCGATCGCTCGCAGCCGTTTGTATGTGTCCAGTTGCGTTGGCACTTCTAGCTTTTGTTCAAGCTGGGTCAATAGTTTTTCAATCGCGCCCGTCATGTCTTGGGTGTAGCGATACTTAATGCTGACGGGAACGGCGTAGAGATCGGGGAGCGCTTTCCCTTGCTTGACCATGCGATTCATTGCTTGCAATGCCAATTGGACTGCTCCTGCCCGAAAAGAAGTAACAATGTCATTTTGAAACGAACAGCCCCCTTCCGGAAAAATGACCAAATGACAACCCGGTTGCGCCAATAGCTCCATTGTTTGGATGATACTGGGGCGATCAGCTAAGCCGCGTCGCACCGAATAGCTCCCAATCGTCTGAAAAAAGCGCCCTAGCTTGCTTTGTAATTGCTCATAGGCTCCCAAATAATAAAACGCTTGCCCCAACCTGCCAGAAAGCAAAAATATCGAGATCGCATCGTGAAAGGTGGGGTGATTGGGTAACAGCAACACGCGATCGTTTCGCAGCTCTATCAACTGATTCAGGCTCTCATATTCCACCTCCACCTCCATTTTAAAGCCCCACGAGGCAACCACGGGAATCAGCATTTGAATCAGCCGAACAAATGGCACATTGCGACGAGGCGGATAAAAATCAATTGACATTCAAGTTTTAAGTTTTAAGTTTTGAGTTCGCCATTCGCTATTTATCATTCTCTTACTGTCCACAGCAGCGATCGATGCCTAAACTGTCCAGCAATAAATCACTGACGGCGTTGGCGATCGCAAATTGTCCATAAAAGCTGTTGGAGAAATCAAAGGCTTCCATTTCAGTGACAATCGCCAATGTCAAAGAGATTAAATCGTTTTCGCCTTCCATCCGTTGACGCACAAAAATTTGGGCAGCGCGTTTGGCAATCTGCTGGTTCACCCGTTCTGGCAAAAATTCGGTGTCTAGCCATTTTAGCAGGGCGGTTTGCAGCCATTCCCCTTCCTGTTCAGGATTTTGGGCGGGGGGCAGTGTGATATTTGGAATCGGGTCAACCATGGGCACGATTAAAAAGTCTCAATCACCTGTATTTACAGTGTACGCCCGTCGTTGTCACGCCATAGTTCGATAGAAACACCTCTACACAAATGTTTGCCCTGGTTAAAACCTATTGGCAAGTCGGTTAAATCGTAGCCTATAGTTGAAATGCTGAAACCGCGATCGCGAAATCTATGCTGCAGCCGATTATTAAACTTGCCGGAATTACGCTGCTGATTGCTTGTACTTGGGCGGGGTCTGCCAGTGCCCAAACTACGCCGTCTCCCAAGCGCGCCCTGATTAAGGAATTGCTGGAACTGACTCAGGCTGGGGATAGCGCCAACGATATTTTGCGCCAAAGCTTGGCACAAATGGAAACCGAGTTGCCTAAGCTCTTGTCGGGGTTTCTAGAAGGCTCTGGCTTAGAGGATGAGGCGTTACAAATGCAGGCAAATGCCACTGCACTGAGAATTATTAAGCGTTATCAAGAGCGTGTGCCTAAGGTGCTGGATATGAAGCAAATTACCGAGCAAATCAGCTATTCTCTGCATGACCAATTTTATACAGAAGCAGAATTAAAAGATGTGATTGCTTTCTACAAAACTTCTACGGGGCAAAAAATGATTGTTACTATGCCAAAACTGATGTCTGAGTCGCTGCGCTTGTCAAATGAGTTGGTGTTACCTAAGGTGACAAACTTAATTCAAGAAATTATTAAAGAAGAAATGGGCAAACTCCCAGCAAAGTTGAAATAGGAACTGCGATCAGTGAGTAGTCAGTTGGATGTTGCTTCTATTATTCACGGCTATGCCCAAGGCTATTTTTTAATGGCGGATGAGGCGGGCGATGATTTGGGCTGGTATTCAAGTCGGCAACGGACGTTGATTCCCTTGGATGATCGCTTTCGCTATCCCAAATCCTTACAGCGTGTGATCAATCAGGAACGGTTCACTGTTGCCATCAATCGAGATTTTGCCAGCGTGGTAGAAGGCTGCGCCGATCGCGAAACGACCTGGATTTCTGAGGATCTTAAAGCTGTTTACGGGGCGCTGCATCAAGAAGGCTGGGCGCATAGCTTTGAAACCTGGCAGGGCGATGAGTTGGCGGGTGGAATTTTGGGGATTGTGATTGGCGGCGCATTCATTGGCGAGTCGATGTTTTTTCGGATTCCCGACGGTTCAAAAGTGGCAATGGTGAAGCTCGTAGAACATCTGCGCGATCGTCAGTTCACCTTATTCGATGCTCAAATGATGAATCCGCACCTAGAACGCTTCGGTGCCTATGCGATCGACAATCGCCAGTACAAAGATTTGCTTCGACAGGCACTACAACAGCAATGCAGTTTGGCATAGGAGAAGAGTGAAAGACGACTTTTCTGAAACACTGCAAAGATAACCCCCACCCTAGCCTTCTCCCGATAGGAGATGAACTCTAATCTTCCCGCTGGATAGGAGTCATTTTGGGATCAATAATCTTTTGCCCTAGTCCTGGAAACTTGACCGCCAAACAAATTTTGTTACCTGCGCCAAAAATGCGGGTCACTTCCCCTTCACCAAACGCTTTATGAATTAGGCGATCGCCAATGCTCCAGTCATTGGCATGGCTGTTGGGCATATTGCGCGATTCGCTTTTATTCCGACGAATTTCAGAAATCGGCTTCGTCCATTTATTAGGAATCGCCGCCGCCACATTGGAATTGAGCAATTCTCTCGGCAACTCTGCAAGAAATAGCGATGGGCTAGCAGGCTCACGGGAGCCATACAGTCGGCGTTCCCTTGCATAGGAAATAAACAGTCGCTCTTGGGCGCGGGTGATCCCCACATAGCAAAGTCGCCGCTCCTCTTCCAAGGCAGCGGGATCTTCCATCGAACGGTAGTTGGGAAACAAACCTTGCTCTAACCCGACCAAAAACACCACTGGAAATTCCAGACCTTTGGAGGAATGGAGCGTCATTAAAGACACCTTTTCATCTTCTTCGCCCAAATTATCTAGGTCAGATGCTAACGAGGCACTGGCTAAGAAACCCAACAGGCTTGGATCGTCGTTGTTTTCCTCAAATTGCAGCACGGCGTTGTAAAGTTCCTGCACGTTTTCCAGGCGATCGGTGGCTTCATCGGTTCCCTGATTTCGTAGGTCTGTCACATAGCCAGAGTCTTCAAGTACGCCTTGGGCAATTTCGCTGGCAGAACAAGACTCTAATTCCTGTCGCCATTTTTGAATAATCTGAGCAAACTGAAGCACTCCTTTAGAAGACCGACCGGCTAAGGATTTGACCGAAGTTTCGTCTGATAAAATTTCCCAAAGCGGTATGCTCAGTTCTTGGGACGCTTTGACTAACGAATCGATTGTGGTTTTGCCAATGCCACGCCGGGGCGTGTTGATGACGCGCAGGAGACTAATCGTATCGAAAGGGTTGGCGATCGCCCTGAGATAGCCCAACACATCTTTGATTTCTTTGCGATCGTAAAACCGCAAGCCGCCCACGACTTTGTAGGGAATTTGCAATTTCACCAGCAAGTCTTCCATTGCGCGCGATTGGGCATTGGTGCGGTATAAAATCGCAAACTTCCCGTAGTGCAATTCAGGATGCTTGGCTTCTAACTGGCGAATTTGATTCGTGACAAATTCTGCTTCTGAGGTTTCGTCGTCGGCGCGATATAAAAAGATCGGTTCACCTTCACCCCGCGTTGGCTTCAAGACCTTATCAATGCGTTCGGTGTTGTTATCGATCAGTTGGTTGGCAACTTCTAAAATATTTCGGGTTGAGCGATAGTTTTCCTCTAGCTTTACCATCGTGCGGGTGTCATCGTCATGCAGGCGATCGCCAAAGTCATCCTGAAACCCCATCAAAATCGTGAAATCTGCCGCCCGAAACGAATAAATAGATTGATCCGCATCGCCCACCACAAACACCGAGCGATAGTCCCATTCGTTAAAGGTATTCGAGTTTTCGCCATTGGTTACAAGCAGACTAATTAAATCGTATTGCGTCCGGTTTGTATCTTGATATTCATCCACCAACACATGACGAAACCGCTTGTGCCAATAGGCGCGGACTTGCTCGTTTTGTTTTAATAACTGGACTGGCGTAAGAATTAGATCATCAAAATCTAGGGCATTATTCGCCGACAGCGTATCTTGATACATGCTGTAGACATTGGCAATCACCCGTCCCCGAAAATTAGACTGATCTTGTTCTAAATCTTGAGGCGAGAGGCTCTTGTTTTTCGCATTACTGATGGCATAACGAACCGATTTTGGATCAAACTTTTTGTCGTCTAAGTTAAGTTTTTGGGTAACAATCTCTTTGACTAAACTTTGAGCATCCGATTCATCAAAGATAGAAAAATTGCGCGTCCATTTGCGCCCATTGCTATCTTGATATTTTTCAATATCAAGCCGTAAGATTCGGGCACAAAGCGCATGAAATGTCCCGATCCAAAGCTCTTTGGTAATGGTTTTATAAACGTGGGATTTCAGCCGAGTTTGCTCACTAGGCGAGAGCGCATCTAAGGGCTTGCCAAAATCGCTGCGAGCTTTTTGATCGGCAAATAGCTTTTCGATCCGCTCTTTCATTTCCCGTGCGGCTTTGTTGGTGAAAGTGACCGCCAAGATATTTTCGGGATCGACTTTATGGTTCAAAACCAGGTTTGCAATCCGGTAGGTGAGCGCTCGCGTTTTGCCAGAACCTGCTCCCGCTACCACTAACAGCGGACCGCAGTAATGTTCTACGGCTTGACGCTGAGAGGAATTAAGGTGGCTGATATCGAGAGTCTGGCTCATGGAGGCTATTTTGTGGAAGGTGCGGTTTCTAGATAAGGGTATCGCATCTTGCCATCCTGTGGAGTCCGGCAGAGGGTTTATTGGGGGCGATCGCCCCGGACTGATGCTAATTTATCTAGCCTAAGCCATGCCCAAGATTTCGTAGCCCGCATCAACATAAAGAATTTGCCCTGTCATGCCGCTGGATAAGTCGCTGCATAAAAAGGCGGCGGTGTTGCCCACTTCTGTTTGGGTGACCGTGCGGCGTAAAGGTGCTACTGCCTCTACGTGATGAATCATATCCAAAATGCCGCCCACCGCAGAGGATGCCAAGGTGCGGATAGGTCCGGCAGAAATGCCATTGACTCGAATATTTTGAGGACCTAGTTCTGCTGCTAAATACCGGACACTCATTTCCAACCCTGCTTTGGCAATTCCCATGACGTTGTAATTGGGGATCACCCGCACGCCGCCTAAATAGGTAAGCGTTACAATGCTGCCGCCTTCCGTCATCAATGGTTTTGCCGCCCCGCAAAGCTTGACCAAGGAATAGGTGCTGATGTCTAGGGCGGTGGCAAAACCAGCGCGAGACGTTTCCACAAAGCCACCGGTCAGGTCGTCTCGGTGGGCAAATGCCAGACAATGAATCAAAATGTCGATTCTTCCCCACTTGTCGCCTACGGTGTCAAAGGCGGATTGAATTTGAGCATCGTCTTGAACGTTGAGTGGCACAAATACGCTGGGATTGAGCGGCTCTACCAACTCAGCGACTTTTTTTTCCATTTTCCCTTTTTCATCGGGCAGATAGGAAATGCCGATGTTTGCTCCGGCTTTGTGAAGCTGTTGGGCAATACCCCAGGCGATTGATCTGTTGTTGGCGATTCCGGTCACAAGGGCATTTTTTCCAGTCAAGTCGAGCATGGTGATCAATACTTTGAGGGCACCTATGAGGATACTGAAATATGAGGTACAAAGATAGCAAGCTAAAATAGTTCAAGGGTTCCAAGTTTAGCTTCGGAAATCAGTTTTAATGGATCTTAGTAATTATTCTTGCAATGAATTTTGTTCAAGTTGCTAGGCTGCGGTTAATATACTGATACTTCCTAGGCTCTTTTATAATGGTAATGAGAGAGCATTAGATTAGTAGCTCCAGCCTTTTTTATGTGAGTTGAGATCGCCCCATTTTGTAACAACGAGTACAAAAAAACCTCTAGGAGTGCGTTTAAGTATTCTAAGTTACAGAGTTAAATGTCAGGCATTCGACACTTTTCATTCAACGAGTTGGCACGTAATAAGGACTCCGAGCAGGGGAATTATGGTTGTGACGCAAGATAGACCACTGGCATCGGTATTTCGTCAGATGGGAAGTGGGGTGTTTCCTCCCGTTGTCGAATCGTTTGAACGGGGTAAGACAATTTTCTTTCCAGGCGATCCCGCTGAACGCGTCTACTTTCTAGTCAAGGGAGCCGTAAAGCTCTCTAGGGTATACGAAGCGGGGGAAGAAATCACAGTTGCATTATTGAGAGAAAATAGTGTGTTTGGGGTTTTGTCGCTGATTACAGGTCATCGGTCTGATCGCTTCTATCATGCCGTGGCATTTACGCCCGTGGAGTTGCTTTCGGTGCCGATTGAGCAGGTCGAGAAGGCGTTGAAAGATAACCCTGATTTATCGATGATTTTGCTACAAGGCTTGTCTTCGCGCATTTTACAGACCGAAATGATGATTGAAACCTTGGCTCATCGGGATATGGGTTCTCGATTGGTTAGCTTTTTATTGATTCTGTGCCGAGATTTTGGCACCCCCACCAAGGAAGGAATTACGATTGATCTGAAGCTGTCTCATCAGGCGATCGCCGAAGCAATTGGCTCTACCCGCGTTACCGTTACCCGGCTTTTAGGCGACTTGAGACAAGATAATATGGTTTCGATTCATAAAAAGAAAATTACTGTTCATAATCCTGTAACGTTAAGTCAGCAGTTTACCTGATGATTTAAGGTTTGAGACGCTTAAAAATAAAAGCCTTGCGCTCACAAATTAGCGCGTAAGTAGAAGTCATCATCAAAGATTCATGGGGTAGGCTATAGATGAGCTTGCCCCTGTTTGCATTGCAAAAGTTGGAGCGTTTTGGTTTGGAGCAGCGATGTCTACGGGGCTGATCCTAATATTTGCAATTTTGGTGATTGGTGGTGTGATTGCCACTGTCGGCGATCGCATTGGCACCAAGGTAGGAAAAGCCCGCCTTAGCCTGTTTAACTTGCGCCCTCGTCGGACGGCGACCTTAATCACCATTTTGACTGGAATTGTCGTTGCCGCCTCTACCTTAGGAATTTTGTTTGCAACGAGTGGTCCACTCCGCACGGGAGTGTTTGAGTTAGGCACGATTCAACGCAAGCTAAGACGGGCACGCGGTGACCTAGACAGTGCGAAAAGCCAGTTAGAAACGGCTCAGTCTCAAAAGAAGCGCACCGAAGCAGAGTTAAACCGGGCAAAAGCCCAAGAAATTGCGGCTCAAAAGCAATTGATGAGTACTCAAAAACAGATTCAGACGATTGGCGGCTCCTTAAAAAGCGCGATCGCCGAACGGAATCGCGCCCTGAGCGATCGTGTTGCAGTCCAACAGACTCTCGAACAAAACCGCAGTCAACTTGCCGCAATCTCTGAGCAAGTACTGCAATTCCGCTCCAATATTAGACAACTGCAAGCTGAGCAGAGTCGAGTTGTGGCAGTGGCGGAAGAGGAAATTAGAGCCAAAAATGCGGTTATCAATGAGCGAGAAGGGCGACTCAAACAGCTAGAAGCCCAGCAAGATTTTTTGGTGCAAGAAATTGGCAAGCTAGAGCGGGAAGCTGAGGGTTTACGCCGGGGCAATGTAGCAATTCAGCGAGGGCAGGTACTCTCTTCTGCGGTCGTTCGGATTCTTGACCCGCGCTCTACTCAAGCCGCGATCGATCAGCTTTTGCGAGAAGCGAATCGATCGGCAACCCAACTGGTGCGACCCGGCACAAAACCCCAGGGACAAATGATTCAAATTACTCAAGCTGAAGTAGATCAACTGATCAAGCAAGTGAGTAGCGGTCAGGATTACGTCGTGCGTATTTCTTCGGCTGCCAACTATCTCACTGGCGAAAACTTGGTTCAAGTTTTTGCAGAAGCGGCTCCCAACCGGGTTGTTTTTCGAGAAGGGGATCTGATTGCTGCCACTTCGCTTAATCCAGCGAGCCTCAGTGAAGTGCAAATTCAGCAGCGCATTAATCTTTTAGTGACAGCCGCAGGATTTCGGGCGCGTCGCTTGGGAATCCTAACCGATACAGTGCAAATTGGCGATGGGCGAGTGCAAGATCTACTGGCATTCATCGAAAAACTGCAAGGATACAATGAGACGATTGAGCTAAGGACGATCGCCGAAGAAACAATATTTACCGCAGGTCCTCTCAAAGTAAATCTGGTTGCTGTACAAAATGGCAAAGAACTATTGCGATCGCAATAACTTCTTTAGCCGTGGCTACACTATCAACGACTTATTCCGGGCGATCGCCCTTCTCGAAAATTGGTTAGAGGTTTTCTGCATGGTAGATCATCGTTTACGCCCCCTTGTAATCCAAACAGTTTCTCCTAACCTTGAGGACGACGACTCTTACATCGACTATCACTATCACACTCCTGGTGAATTGCCAGGAGCGCTTGACATCGATCCAAATGCGTCACCACCCGTCATTGTGTTAATTGATTACTGCAAAGATGCTGCTAGTCGCTGTGAGCTAGATACCCCTGAAGAGATTATCCCCTATCTGGATACTGGCTCAGTCTCTTGGGTGGATGTGAAAGGGTTTGGGAATGAAGACATTATGCAGCGATTGGGGCAAGTCTTTAATCTGCATCCACTCGTGTTAGAAGACGTGGTGAATGTGCCGCAGCGCCCAAAGGTGGAGGAACACCCAGAGCAACTGTTGATCATTGCGCGTATGGTCACCCTAAGGGACGACGAAGAAACGTTTGAAAGTGAGCAGGTTAGTTTTATCCTGGGTCGGCACTACTTGCTTACAGTTCAAGAAGAGCCCCGCTACGATAGCTTTGGCCCTATTCGAGAGCGCATTCGCACCAGTAAAGGCACCATTCGTTGTAGTGGGGCTGATTACCTAACCTATGCTCTGCTCGATTCCATTATTGATGGATTTTTCCCAGTCTTAGAGATTTATGGTGAACAGCTAGAAGAATTGGAAGATGAGGTCGTGGCGAGTCCTAATCGTCAAACTCTGCAAAAGATTCATGATCTTAAACGGGATTTGCTCACCTTGCGTCGGGCAATTTGGCCTCAACGCGATGCCATTAATGCCTTGATTCGAGATGGCAGTGACTTGATTAGCAGTGATGTGCGTGTGTATTTACGGGACTGCTATGATCACACGATTCAAGTATTGGATATGGTGGAAACCTATCGAGAACTGGCTTCTAGCTTGATGGATATCTATCTATCGTCTGTTAGCAACAAAATGAACGAGGTAATGAAGGTCTTGACCGTTACGTCTTCTATCTTTATTCCATTGACATTTATTGCCGGAGTGTATGGCATGAACTTTAATACTGAAAAGTCGCCTTGGAATATGCCAGAGTTGAATGCTTACTGGGGCTATCCTCTCTGTTTGGCGGTGATGCTAGCGATCGCGATCGCCATGGTGACTCTATTTTGGCGCAGGGGCTGGTTTGAAAATATGGCAGCCGTGAAGTCTCCTAGTAACGCTGACAAAAAAGCGCTTGGGGTGGGTAATCCTCGATGAGATCGCTAGACCCAATCATCTTGGTGATCTACCTCGTTGTGATCATTTGGGCACTGTCCCAGATTGTGAACAGTTTCAACGATGAATATACCGTTTCTTTGGATGACGACTCTCTAAAGCAGCAGTTAGCCAATCAAAATCTTCAGGATATAGTCGGCATTGGCTTCGATTTTGAGAAACGCTACGAGTTTGGTAAAGATGACAAGCTCAAACAGTTTGGAGTCAAAGTGACCAATAAATCTCAGACTCATTCCATCTACATCGATTGGGATTATTGCGCCACAACCGATTTGCAAGGGCGATCGCGCCGCGTCACCCGTCTTGTTCCGGGCACCACCTTAGACTTATTTCAAAACCAGGTCTTTAGCACCGTTGCCCCCGGTGCAACCTTAAAAGAAATTATTACCGCAGAGGACGTTTTGAAGCGTAAAGAGCCGACTAATAAAGATGCTGCTGTGGCGCTGGAAATGGAAGTCAGCAAACCGCTACTAGACTTTGACGCGCTTAAAAAAAGTAAAGATGATCCCCCCAAGAAAAAATACGCCCGATTTGTCGCAAGGATAGACCCGTTAGAGTTCACGCTGGATTTGGCGCTACGACTGATTGGCTCCACTTATAGTGCAGAGGGCGATCGCATTCAACTACGCTGCAAGTTCATTCTAAAAAAACTGCCCTGGCAAGCCGGATTACCCTGGAACCCAAGATAATCCCTTCCCTTTCTCTCTTCTCTCTTCTCAACTACACTAGTCTTGGAAAGAGTAGGCGAGATGGTTGCGAGTTGCGATGCAATTCGAGGAAAGTCCGGGCTTCCAAAAGACCAAACTTGCTGGGTAATGCCCAGTGCGAGTGATCGTGAGGATAGTGCCACAGAAATATACCGCCGAAGAGTGAGGACTGAGGTACGAGAACTGAGGGTTGAGAATTTCACTCATCACTCATCACTCATCACTCATGACTACTCTGGTAAGGGTGCAAGGGTGCGGTAAGAGCGCACCAGCAGTATTGAGAAGTGCTGGCTAGGTAAACCCCGGTTGGATGCAAGGCAGTAGGAGCTAGGGTTGGTCTTTTTCCCGCTCCGGCAGGGATGCAATGCATCTTTGCGAGTCCGCTAAAGGCGTTTGGCAACAGCCGCCTTAGATAGATAACCGTCCCCTTTTGAGGTGAACAGAACCCGGCTTATGTCCTGCTCTTTCCTCCAATTTATAGCTCAAAGAATATAGCTCAATAAAACCAAAAATTCCCCTGGTTCTATCGAACAGAGGAATTCAAAATCTAATGGGTTTACCGCAACGCCGTCTTACCTCAGTTTTTGACCTGGTGCTAGACCAGGTGGGCACTATCTGCCTGTGCTTTAAGTTTCCGGGTTACATGCTCATTTCTGTTTACATGCCCGGTATACTGCCGCCAGACTTTGTAGTTCCCGCATTCAGAAGGAATAGATCATAAAACATTATTGGTAGTCACCAACGCCGTAGTAAACCTTTGCTTATTCTAGCGGGTTATCTATGCCTGTGGCGAGACAAGAGTTGGGGAACAGAACTCGAAACCTGACACCTGACACCCGAAACCTGTCCCCTCCTCACTTTCGTTCTGGATGGGGCATATCTTCAGAAGGCTTAACGCCAAAGCGGTTAATCTCGTTAATCATTTGATAGAGCCGCCCTAGGTCACGCTGATTAAAGTGCAGCAGCAGCCGAGATTTGCCAATGGACATATCTTGAGCTTCTTGAGGAAGCGCATGGCTCTTTTCAATCTTTCCCTTTACTAAAATATCGCTGAAGTTGTGGTTTAGCTGGTCTACGGCTTCATCAGAAATTTCGATGTTGAGGCGCATGACTAGGCGGTTGCCAATATAGCGGCAGGAATGAAAGGCGCTATAGAAGTGGGTAATAATATTGCAAGCTTCGTCTAGCTGATCGGTAATGGTAAATAAGCTGAAATCATCGGCACTAACTAAGCCCCGCTTGAGCAGTTGTTTTTGCACATACTCTAGCCAGTCGTGCCAGTAATCACCACCGGGGCGATCGATCAATACTAGGGGAATAGGGGGTGATTTACCTGTTTGGCAAAGGGTGAGGCATTCAAATGCTTCATCTAGGGTGCCAAAGCCGCCGGGGAAAAGGGCAAGAGCATCGCTTTCTCTCAGGAAGAATAGTTTTCGGGTAAAGAAATATTTGAAAGGAACGAGCTTTGGATCGCCTTCCATGAAAGGGTTTGACCCTTTTTCAAAGGGTAGCTGAATCCCTAGTCCAATTGATTTTGCTTGTCCGGCTCCTTCGTTGCCCGCCTGCATAATTCCAGGTCCTGCACCCGTGATTACCATAAATCCTAGGTCGGCAACACGACGGGCAAAGTCTACTGCCATTTGATATTCCGGGCTACCGGATGGAATGCGAGCAGAGCCAAAAATAGAGATTTTGCGGACGTGACGATAAGGATAAAGTACTTTGAATGCCCGCTCCATGTCTTGTAGGGATGCGTTCAAAATTTTCCAATCTAGGCGATCGATTTCATCCTCGGTCATTTGCACTAAGGTTGTTAATGCTAACTGAATAAGTTCCCCATGTTTGTTCTGGGGAAGTTGATCCAGTAATCGATTTAGGCTAGTGCGGAGTGATTCAGAGGCATCAAACGACGGAGATGGAGACATGAATTCCTCTCTACTGGCAGCATTTTATTGTATCTAGATTTTTGCTTTAACCCACGATCGCCTGAGCAACAATTGCCCAATCAAGGAATATATCCGCCTATCATCAAGCGATCTGGTCTTTTGCAGCAGTTTTCGTTTAGGCAATGTTGCCAAATTTGCTCAACATACTTTCAGGGTATTGACCAATCGAGAATTGCTTAAACGGCAGCAGTTAGAGAAGAAATACGAGCTTGGAACCCTGCTTTTAGTAAGGCATTAACGGCAGCTTGATGATCATAGACCCGAAATTGAGGACCAAATCGGACAAAATGGCGTTTATCTTGGGCGCTAACGATCGCCACTACGGGCACCTTTCCGCGATCGTCTTCGCCGCGATGCTGCAACAACACAGTGCGGAGGCGATGCTGTTGTTCAATATCACTGGCAACTTTAGGTTCTAGCTCCACCATCACCATGCGGACTGCTTCAATGGGTTCCACGTCTTCAACGATAAACTGCGCCTGATCATCCCGCCGATCAATTTTGCCCCACACCATCAGGCGCGCATCCACGATCAGTTTTTCGCTAACCCGTTCATAGGATTTCGGGAAAACTACGCACTCGGTGTTTCCGGTCAGGTCTTCAATGGTGAGAATTGCCATGCGATCGCCCTTTTTGGTCGTCACCGGTTTCAAACTCGTTAACATGACGATCGCGCTCACTGAAGACCCTTCGGCGTAATCTTGCAAATCGCTTAGATTAATGGGTGCCAGCATTCGAGCAGACGCTTGTAGTGGCTTGAGTGGATGATCGGAAATATAGAAACCGATGATCTCTTTTTCTAACCGTAGCCGCTCTTGTTGAGCAAAGTCGGGAACAGGATTGGCTTTGGGAGCAGATTCAAAGACATTCACGGGGGCTGAGGTAGTGCCCAACATATCAAACAAGTTGCCTTGTCCGCTGGCGCGATCGCGCGATCGCGCCTGTGCCCAATCCAAAATGAGGTCTAGATCGTGAATCAATTGGTTGCGGTTTTGGTCTGGGTCTAACTGGTCTAGGGCACCGCAATGAATGAGTGCTTCCAAGGCTCTCCGGTTGACGGCACGCGAGTCTACGCGATCGCACAAATCGGGTAATGACTTAAATGCCCCTTCTGCTTCCCGCGATGCCAACAAACTTTCGATCGCCCCCAAACCCACATTACGAACTCCGCCTAAGCCAAACAAGATGGCATCGCCCGTCGGCGTAAAGTCAACTCCAGAGCGGTTCACATCCGGCGGCTGCACTTGAATACCCATCGCAAAACAGGTGGCAATATACTTTTGGGCTTTATCTTGATCGCCACTGTTTGCCGTCAACAGCGCCGCCATGTATTCAACCGGGTAATTTGCCTTCAGGTATGCGGTTTGATAGGTAACATAGCCATAGGCTGTCGAGTGGGATTTATTAAAACAATTGGCGGCGACCACTCCATTTGCCAGCATGAAATTATGGTCTTGCTCGACCCCAATGTCATAGACCGATTGACGACCCAATGGCTGACGACTAATCACCTTTACCATATGCAACCTCAGCAATAAACCGAAGACCCGTGGAGTTTACCATAAGTCTAGCGAGAAGAGAGACAGAACGGAGCAGCGGTTTTGATATAAACTTTTTGACGTAGAGTGTTATTGAAACGGTCATCCTGAGGGATCGCCTAAACTCTACAAATCAAAGTCAATCATTCGGCAAGGTTGGGTTAGCAGGTCATGGTGAAGATTCGCGCGATTGTTTCAGCCGCTTTGGTTTTGGTGGTGGTGTTAGTGCTGGGAGTGAGTCGGGTTGAGGCTGCCAAGGTGAAGCAGCCTTTGACCTATACCCCTGAACAGTTAGAGAAAATTCAGGACTATGCCACTGATTTACAGACAATGCGAGATCGCTTGCCTGAATTGGGGCAACTCGTGCAACAGCAGGATTGGACATTTACCCGAAACTTGATTCATGGTCCCTTAGGGGAGTTGAGAGTCAAAATGCAAAACGTTTCCCGAAATCTACTGCCCGATGCTCAACCCGCTGCGCGTAAATTAGCTAAGGAAGTTTTTAACGATTTAAATGCGCTTGATTTAGCCGCACAAAATTCAAAAGCGGCGGTTGCTGAACGGGAATATAGCGCAGCCCTAAAAAGCTTTGATTCGTTCTTAGCACTGGTGCCCGAAGCCGCCCGACCTCAGCCAAAACCACCGGAGCCGATTGCCGCTGAGCCTAAAACTAGCTTTTTGAAAGAGTTGCTAGCGCCCACGCAATCTGATGATGAGCTTGAAGCCTCTGAGCCTTCTATGCGAGAGGACATAGCGCCAGAAGCTATGGAAGCGGAGTCAATGGCTAAATAGATCGCTTGATGTGAAAGTTGTCATTGTTGGATGTGGGATTGTGGGTGCCGCGATCGCCTATGAGCTAAGCCAAATTCCCCAGTTGGAAATTAAAGTATTCGATCGTCAAGCTCCAGCTCAAGCTGCAACGGGTGCGGCGCTGGGAGTTCTTATGGCGGTTATTAGCCAAAAGCTAAAGGGCAACACATTTCAAAAGCGGCTGTTGGGCATTCAAACTTATGACCAATGGATTCCGCAGCTAGAAGCGATGACAAACCGCAAGATTCCATACAACCGCCAAGGAATTTTACGGCTTTGTTTTGCTGGAGAAGATCTGGATCGCTGGCGATCGCTGGCAGAGACTCGCCGCGCTCAAGGATTACAGCTAGAACTCTGCGATCGCGCTGATCTTGCAGCACACTATCCTCATCTCAGCTTGGAGCAAGTGATTGGGGCTGTTTATTCCCCCTGCGATCGCCAGGTTGATCCAACGGCTCTTACGCTGGCACTTGTTACTGCCGCCGAACAGAACGGAGCCACTTTCCAGTTCGATACGCCCGTAGTGTTGGAGTCCCCGCGCCTGCAAGCAGATAGTGAGAAACTCATCCGTCTCAATGCGATCGCCGAAACTATCGATTTTGACTGGTTAATCATTGCCGCTGGCTTGGGTTCCGTCGCTCTGACTGCCAGTCTTCAGCAAGCGGTGGATATTCGCCCTGTCCTCGGTCAAGCGGTTCAGGCAATCCTAAAGTCTCCTTTAGGATTGCCTGAATACCAGCCTGTAATTACTGGGAACGATCTGAATCTAGTTCCTTTAGGCAACGGAAAATACTGGATTGGCGCAACAGTGGAGTTTGGGGGCGCAGAGACGCAATATTTTACGGATCTACAGCCTAATACAGATAGGCTAGAGGCGATGATGATGCAGGCGATCGCGCTGGTTCCTGCCCTAAAAAATGCTCACATCATACAGCAGTGGTCTGGGTTACGCCCTCGTCCTGAAGGTCGCCCTGCCCCTGTTGTGGAGCGACTAAATGGATATCCCAACGTCATTCTTGCCAGTGGACACTACCGAAACGGGATGCTTTTGGCTCCTGCCACAGCAACACAGGTGAAAGAGATTATCCAGCAAGGTTAATATAGATACTAGGTTTCAAACGTGATTATGAGCCAGTTCTTTGCCTTTGAATCGGATTTTGTGGAATCCCTGCGCTGTATTCCAATGCAGGTTCGATTCAAGCTCGATACTTGTGGTGTGAAGCTGAAGTTGCAGCACTGGCATCAGTTTGAGGCGAGCGATCGCGCTCAAATTGTTGACTTGCCTTGTGAAACTGAAGCCGAGATTCAACAATATCGGACGACTTTACATCGTCTTGTGCAACAGCGAACCGGAACTGCCGCCTCTGATTTGCCAATCGATTCAGAGCCACTTTGGTTGAATACCAATCAGATTCCTGTTAGTGTTCAGGAGAAAGCAGTTGAAGTTGGAGTCACCCTAACTCTGACTCAATGGTCAGAACTCAGTCCCTTAAAGCGGTTTGCATTGATTAAACTCAGTCGCTCTATGCACGAAAATCGAAATTTCCTGCCTGCACTAGCAGAGTTTAGCCGCGATTAAGTCACTTTGCTTACCAAAACTTTATACTTGAGGAGTAGGGAAGAGTGCTTTTATGGGGGTATGGTCGGTATGGGAATCCCTTTCTCTTCTAAAAAAGCCCTTCTGCTTGCTTTATTTCCCTTGCCGCCTAAAGTCCTACCGGATTCAATTGCTTAGATTTGATCAATGAATCTTGACAGTTGGCTGATCTGGCTTTCTTTTGCCGAATTGTGAATGTATGGCGCTTGCATACTTCTGTCAACCGATTCGCTTACGCCTATATTCTTTATAGAAGACGCAACTTTTATGACATTCAACGCCGAGATCAACAGCCCTGCGTCTGACCTTGATGCCAAGTCTTATAAACAGCGGCTCAATCGTTGGGCGATCGCGCAATTGATGCCGAATAAACAATTGGTGATTGTTGCCCGCTATCGCAGCCGTTCGGATGCTGACGGTCACCTGCTATTTTTCAAGCAGCAGTCTCCCGAAGCCACCTTCGTGGTAATTGTCGATAAAAAAGAGGCTGATTCGGATTAAAATTCTGCTGGATGACTCTCTTTATTTGATTAATCGGGGAGCAAGTTTTCAGTGGAATTGACTCCTTCACCGTTTTTCATTTTTTCGGTGTCTTCCAAGGTTTCTTGAATAAATAGCTGGACTAGCCGATTATAGTTGCCGGCTCCAATGTACTGAGGATACTTATATTCTCGACTGTATAGCCAGACTAATTCGTCGCACAGATAAATTTTGACCGTTTCTGTCCACTTGCAGTTTGGCATCAGAGATTTGGCGGCATTGAGTGCCTCTGTCCATCGCTCAAATTCTTGAGAAACGTTGGAAGTGAGAACTTTGAACATAGATGAGCAATAGAGAATAGGATAAAGGGAAGAAGAATCAGGATAGGAATACACCCTATTTGCTGAGCATTGGGGTGAATCGGTTGTGAACTGTGAGATCAAACAGGGCGCGGAGTAAGATAATTCCTCCAACTCCGGCGATCGCAAAGGGGATGATCGCCCAGTTCATGTAGCCACTCACCAGCAGCACCGTGGCTGATAATCCGGCAAAGCCAGTGAACCACGCATAGACTAGGCAGCGGATCGAAAGACTCAGGCGTTTTGCAGCGCGATCGCTCGCTAAAACCTGCATCCGTCTTTGAAAGTCTTCTTGCTCTTGCTGTTCTTTCACTTGACGCAGCAGTAAATCAGCAGAACTGGGCTGTCGCAGTTTGAACACCACAAACTTCTGGGCTTGACGAACTAATTCACCGATGCCGTTATTTCCTTGATTGCTCACTGCCAAGCTTTTCACAAACGGCTTCGCTGCCATCATTAAACTGTATTCGGGGTCAAGCGTCCGAGCGACTCCATCCAAGGTGGTGAGCGCCTTTAAAATAAAGGTCATTTTCGGCGGGAGGCGAAAAGGCTGCTGGTCATATAATGCGTAGAGTTCAGTTGGCATTTGGGTAAAGGCTTGCAGTTCTACGGGCTTATCGGTGAATTGTTCGAGTAACAAGCTTGTTACTCGCCGAATTGGAACCATATCAGCAACTGGCTCAATCAGTCCCATATCCATCAGCGTGTCGATCACCTGATCAGTATCTTTTCGCAATACCGCGAAGAACGTTTTAACCATCTGGTCTTTGTTGATCGGCTGTACTTCTGCCATCATGCCGAAGTCATAAAAAATTAGACATCCATCTGGGCTGACTGCCATATTGCCGGGATGGGGATCTGCTTGAAAAAAGCCATCTTGCAATAATTGCTTCAGGTAGCTGCAAATCCCTAGCTGATTGATTTCCTTTAAGTTAATTCCGCAGGCTTCTAGACTTTGGCGATCGCTAATTTTGATCCCCGGCACATAGTCCATTGTCAGCACTTTGCGCGTCGTATAGTTAGGATAAACTTTGGGCACTAAAATGCGGGGATGATGCCGAAAGTTAAACCGAAAGCGATCGGCATTGATCGCTTCTTGGATGTAATCAATCTCTTTACATAAAATATCGGCAAATTCTTGGTAGATGTTTTCTATCTGATATTGCCGAAGCCAAGGGAAGCTGCGATCGCAAAACCGCACCAGTCGCCGCAACACTTTCAGGTCTAAATGAAAGAGCCGGTCTAATTCGGGACGCTGGACTTTAACAACCACTTCTTCACCCGTATGCAACCGGGCTTTATGCACCTGTCCTAAACTAGCCGCCGCGATGGGCATCAAGTCAAACTGGCGATAAAGGGAATAAATCGGTGCGCCTAGCTCTGTTTCCACTGTGGCGATCGCGACTTCAGCGCTAAACTCTGGCACCTTATCTTGCAGTCGAGTCAATGCCTCAATATATTCTGGCGGCAGTAGATCGGCACGGGTCGATAATGCCTGACCTAGTTTAATAAACGTAGGTCCTAGATCTAACAAAGTGCCAACCAACCATTGAGCGCGGCGGTTTCGGTAGCGACGAGCTTGCCGAGGAAAAACCCGATCCCACCACAGGTAACTAATCAGTTGCGCCGCCGACAGAGCAATATCCATTTGGCGCACCAGCGGTGAATACCGGATACGCTGCCACCGAAATGGCTTTTGGACAATTGGCTCAAGGACTATCATGAATTATTCAAACCTAGCCGACAACTGAACGTGAAATAGAACACAAGTCGATCTCCGTTTGAACTGTTAGAGTTTTACGACTTCTTCCAACGATTGCGACAGTGTTAACGTAAAACAAGTCTCCCACAAAGAATCCTTTGCAGTTGGAAAACTTGTTGCGGCGATTGTGCCATTAAGATGTTCGACCAAACTTCGTACCAAAGCTAGTCCTAATCCAGTTCCTTGAACCATCGTTTGAGTCGCTCCTTCACACCGCCTAAATTTATCAAAAATGTACGGTAACTCTTCAGCGGAAATTTTAGTGCCGGTATTCGTTAGGGAAATGCTAATTCCATCAGCAAAGACTTGCGGTTGAATGCTGATTTTTAAGCAAACCTGACTGTTAGGAATGGAATATTTTCCGGCATTGGTCAGCAATTCTTGCAAAATGCGGCTCAGGCTCTCGCGATCGCTACGAATTGCGATAAATCGTTGGGGCTGTTCTATCTGTAGCGTAATTCCCTTTGCCAACCATTTTGGGGTAAATAGCGCCGCCAGTTCATTCACCAAAGCCATCAGACTAAATTCCTCAAACTGCATCACTGTTTGATCCGACTCCAACTCTCTAAGCATGAGTAAGTCGTTGATTAAGTTGGTTTCTTGCTGGCATTGTTGCTCTAGTATGTCTAGATATTGGCTACTGCGATCGCTCGATAACCCAGCTTGACGCAGCATCCGAATGGCTAACAACATACTGGTGAGCGGAGTCCGCAGTTCATGACTTACGGTATCTAAAAACTCATCTTTTAGAGTGTTGAGGTGGCGCAACTGCTCTACTTGTTGCCGCGATCGCTCGTATAGTTTTGCTTGAATTGCAAGACTATGTTTGAGTTCAGTCGTGCGTTTTTCCACCAATGATTGAACCTGGCGCAACGTCTCTGTTTGCAGAATGGCGGTGCTAACTTGAGCGCTCACCAGTTCCACAAACTCGATCTGCTCTGCTTGCCATAGGCAATCGGGTAACGCCTGAAAAACGAAGAAGCCGAGTACCGTTCCCTGGCTTTCCAATGGTGCAATTAACAGGGATGGAAAGGGTTCTTGACCAGAAGTAGGACTGGATTGGCGGTCTAGGGCAGTCACTTGAGGAGAAGTCAGAAATGCCTGATTAAAAAAGTCATAATCGGATAGCCAAAAAGAGTCGTTTAAACAAGGCAACACATTTTGGGCGATCGCAGGTAACTCTAATAATTTCTGAAGTTGCAATTCTTTTTCCCTAAGCGCTTCACCTAAATTGCTTTGAATCAAATTGCTGCTTTGAGTTACATCATTTGGAAACGAACAGTCACAGGCTACGGTTGCCCACACTTTGGGCATTTGCTCAGAAACAGTGTTCCTCAAAGATGGCTCCCAATATTTCAAACGCAGCAACACTCCACGCTGTGCTTCCAAGGCTTGAGTCGTTCCATCTGTTGCTAGCTGCAAAATGTTGTCTAGGTTGGCAGCATTCCGCATCGACAGCGTTAACTGATTCACAAATGCCTGATACCGCGTTTGTTTTTCTCTAGTATCCATCGCTTGGGCACACTCCAAACAAAACGGCACAGAGCTTTCTAGCCCATGGGACAGGAACTGAGCTTGAGTATTCAGTGCGATCGCTTCAGATTCATCCACACCAAAAGAATCGCTGCCTGTAAGTCTAGAAGGAAACTCTCGTGTAGCATTCATCGTTAGCCTGTGAAACCAGTCCACTATCTTGACCCATTTAATCACCTTCCCTCTTTATAGTTCCCCTTTGAAACGGCGGGTTAGCAATGAAACCTAATTTTTTTCGTGAATCTCCAAATTTGTTCGCTAATTCACATAATTGATGGCTCGAAAGCCATAGACTCTTTCCAACTGTTTAGTCAAAAAAGAAAAAACAAAACGAGTTATTTTTCCCTTGCCAAAATGCCCAGAGAGTTGGGGTTTCAGCTTTTTCATCTCTAGATATAGAGGAAAATTATCAAAAATATCTCTTTCGGGGTGTGTGCATTTTGTCAAACATTTGTTATCTTCTGTAATAATCAAGCAAGCACAGATTCAGTTTAGAGCCTAAATCGAATTTGCTGCTTTCTGATTAAGCCAACACTCATCCATCCTTTGGCGAGTTCGGCGATCTATCTAACTGTGTACTCTCTCGTACTGGAGAAAATTATGAGTCAGCCTATGGATCTCTCTCTTGAACAACAGTTCAGTGTTCGCTCTTTTGAAAACCAAGTAGAAAGGATGAGTCGTGAGCAGGCTCAAGATTTTCTGATCAAGCTATACGAGCAAATGATTGTTCGTGAAAATATGTATAAACACTTTCTGAAGCATCAATGGGGATTGGAAGCCAGTTCTCAATTGCCATAGCTCCCTAATATGAGGAGGCAACCTCGGTCTCTTGCTTTGTTCTTAAGAGAAAAAAGCTGGGGGGGTGGGTGCCAATCTCTTGCAGAGTGCTAACCTCATAGACTTTTTTAAGCTAGTTTTTAATTTCTCGGCTTTTATTCCTTGATCTCTTATGGGTACTGGGCGTTGCCTGCTAAAGACAGTTCAGTTCTGCCCCCATCTAAGTAAAGCTTTATTTCTAATGATCTAAGATCACCATTTTTGTTCAGTTTATGAAGTCGGTAAAATGCTAGGGTAAGGGCACTTTGACTATAAGCTGCTGTCACTGGCATTAGATTATGTTTCGGCGTTTAATTATTTGTACAGACTTTTCAGATGGACTCCAACGGTTAGTCGGCTTTGTTCCTAGCTTGGCGATCGCTGGCGTTCAACAAGTTACGTTTCTACACTGCGTGCCGCTGAATGAGAGTGGAGTAATCCCACGCGTGGATGAGGGCAAAATGAATATTGCCCGCGATCGCTTGAGTGTTGCAACGAATCAAGCACCTGTGGGAATAGACGTGAAAGTCGTTGTTGAGTGTGGTCGTCCAACAGACACGATTTTGAAGGTTGCCCAAGAAACAAACAGCGATCTGATTGTGGTAGGAACGCCGATCAGAAATATGCTGACAGAAAAAATTTTTGGTAGCACTGCGATCGCCCTCTATGAGCGCACTCCGATTCCAATTCTGGCACTGCGCCCGCATCTCATTTCTACTTATACGACCGAAGAATTGACACTGCGCTGTCAGCATTTGTTTCGCTATCTAATGCTTCCTTATGATGGCTCAGAAACAGCGAAGTATCTGATTGAGCAAGTGAAGCAGAGTGCCAGCCAGCCTAACCGAGTTTTGGAAGCGTGCTATCTCTGCTGGATGATCGATGATGTGGAGCGGCGAGGAATTCCCCAAGAGCCAAAGATCCAGGCGGCTCAAGCAACGTTAGCAACGGTAAAAGCAGAGTTGGTCAGCTTAGGCTTGCAGGTCGAAACGGCAGTTTTGCCAGGATCTCCGATTCCCGAAATTTTGAACGCTTCCATGGAACCGGATATTAGCGCGATCGCGGTATGCCATGCGGCTAAAAATCAGTTCCTCAGAATGTCACTTCCGAGTTTCACCGCAGAGTTGCTTCGCCAAAGTTGGCATCCCGTGATTTACGTACCTTTCAAGAAATAGCAGGAACTAAACGTTCACCCGTTAAGCTAAACGCTCGAACATCCGTAATTTGCACTTTTACAAGCTTTCCTCGGAACTCCTGAATCTCGCCCGGAAAGAAGGTCAACCGATTTCCGCGAGTTCGACCCATGACCTGAGTTGGGTTTTTCTCGTTTTGCTCTTCTACTAAGATTTCTTCAACCCGCCCTAGATACCGCTGCGATCGCTCCATTGCCTTAATCGACATTAGATGATTCAACCGCTGCAAGCGATCGCTCTTGACCGCTTCGCTCAATTGGTTTTCCCACAGCGCCGCTGGAGTTCCGGGACGAGGGGAATAGGCAGCAGTATTAATCAAGTCAAAGCCAATTTCTTCAACGAGCCTGAGAGTATTCTCAAATTGCGGTTCTGTTTCGCCCGGAAAACCTACAATCACATCCGCAGTGATGGAAGCATCTGGCATCAGATCGCGAATCGTATCAATAATACGGCGGTATTTTTCCTGAGAGTAACCCCGTCCCATTGCCTTCAGAAGTTCGTTATCGCCTGATTGAAAAGGAATGTGGAAATGCTCACACACTTTTGGCAGTTCTGCACAAGCGCGAATTAAACGCTCAGTAAAATAGCGGGGATGGCTAGTAGCAAACCGAATTCGATCGACTCCTACGACATCATGAACATAGTAAAGCAAATCGGTCAAGGTGTTCTGATGTCTGCCTTCTGGAGTGGAACCCGGCAAATCACGACCATAGGCATCAATATTCTGCCCCAGAAGAGTAATTTCTTTATAGCCCTGTTGCCCTAACGTCTCCATCTCGGCTCGAATAGCACCTGGAGTACGCGATTGTTCAACGCCTCTGACATTGGGCACCACGCAATAAGTACAGCGTTCATTGCAGCCATAAATAACATTGACCCAAGCAGTAACTGTACTGTCTCTACGGGGCTTAGTAATATCTTCAATAATATGAATCGGTTCGGTCGCAACAACCTGACTACCCGTTAATACTTGTTCTAATAATTCTTGCAGGCGGTTGGCATGTTGCGGTCCCATGACTAGATCCAGTTCAGGGACGCGCCGCAATAGTTTTTCTCCTTCTTGCTGGGCAACACACCCTGCCACAATGAGGGTTAGGTTGGGATCTTCTTGCTTACGTTTTGCCTGTCGCCCCAGATAGGAGTAAACTTTTTGCTCTGCGTTATCTCGAATGGTGCAAGTGTTGTACAAAATCAGATCAGCGTCATTGGGTTCTTCCGTCCAGGTAAAGCCCATATTTTCTAGAATGCCAGCCATTCGCTCAGAGTCAGCTTTATTCATCTGGCAACCGAAAGTGGTGATATGGTAACGACGAGGAAGAGTAGGCATTAAAAATACAAAGGTTAGTTAGTCGAAGTTCGCGCAGAGCATATTTTAATCTTGTCCAGCTTCTGATCTTACAGCAGACTCATTCATCTGGGGATTCTCTTTTAGAAGCCAGTCCCCAAGCAGATTAAGTTCAAAAAAATATTGAAAGCGTTTGAATTGCTGTCGATAGTGTGATTTTTTTGAAGTCATTTTAAAGTTGAATGGATAGAGCATGAGAGGAGTCCGGTAAGATTTAAGAGTAACTTTGAGCGATCGCATCAACAAAGACTATTCTTTTCCATTTTTTACTCTTTTCCGTTAAGGTGAAAAGCACTGCTCTATGGCTGCGATGGCTTTTTGAACGTTCCAAATCGTTTAGCTTAAGCTACCCAATGAGAATATCATTGGGATTCACAGTTTCCTATCGGGAAAACGCTAGAGTGATACAAGCAAACGGATAAACCTATCTGTTAGGCTCTACGCTCAGTCGTTTTTCATAGCTTGATTTCCGCCTACTGTTCCAATGCCGAGTAACTATCGGCTGCATTCTGAGGAGAAAGTAATTTATGCCGCAGCTTGAGGCTAGTGCCGCAATCGACTTTCGGAGCGAGTCTTACCAAGACGCTTATAGTCGAATTAACGCAATTGTAATTGAGGGTGAACAAGAAGCCCATGAGAACTACACAAAGCTAGCCGATTTCCTTCCTGACAGTAAGGATCAGTTACATAGTCTAGCGAAGATGGAAAGTCGTCATAAGAAAGGCTTTGAAGCGTGTGGGCGAAATTTGAGTGTGACTCCAGATATGGAATTTGCAGGTCAGTTTTTTTCCAAACTGCATCGCAATTTTCAAGACGCTGCTAGTCAGGGCAACATTGTAACCTGCTTACTGATTCAATCGCTGATTATTGAGTGTTTTGCGATCGCAGCCTACAACATCTACATTCCAGTCGCAGATGACTTTGCGCGGAAAATTACTGAAGGCGTTGTGAAGGACGAATATAGCCATCTAAATTTTGGCGAAGAATGGCTCAAGGCTCACTTTGAAGACTCTAAAACCGAATTAGAAGCTGCCAATCGGCAAAACCTGCCGATTGTTTGGCAAATGCTCAATCAAGTTGAAGATGATGCTCGTGTTCTTGGAATGGAAAAAGAAGCATTAGTTGAAGACTTTATGATCCAGTATGGCGAAGCGCTGAGCAATATTGGTTTTACAAACCGAGATGTGATGCGGCTATCGGCGATGGGTTTGGCAGCAGTTTAATGATGAGCAGGCTTGGGGATGGGCGATCGCTCACCCCAACGCAGCTTTCTGGCACCAAATCCTTAGCTAAATGAGTACTTTCATTGCACAATCCTACTATGCTCGGAGGACTCACCTAGATTTGTCAGATTTTCAAATGAATGTAGTCGCCTAATATAGGCAACTTTCATTTAAATAGCCAAATTCCTATGTAATCTGATATACCTTGAGTTATCCTGCCGTTTTATAAAACTTTTCATAACGCCGTTTTTAATAATATTGAAATTTTAACGGTTCATCTTAATCAAAATTACCCTCAAAAAAACTGTCTAATGTTTGGTCTTATCGGTCACCTTACCAGCCTAGAACATGCTCAGTCCGTGGCGAATGAACTGGGCTACCCAGAATATGCCAATCAAGGACTCGACTTTTGGTGCAGCGCTCCGCCCCAAATTGTGGACGACATTACAGTTACAAGCATCACAGGGCAAACGATCTACGGTAAATATGTAGAATCCTGCTTTTTACCCGAAATGCTAGCAAATCGTCGGATTAAAGCAGCTACCCGCAAAATTATCAACGCTATGGCTCACGCCCAAAAGCATGGCATTGACATCACAGCCCTAGGCGGGTTTTCCTCTATTATTTTTGAAAACTTTAATCTACAACAAATTCAACAGGTGCGAAACGTCAAGCTGGAGTTTGAGCGATTTACTACCGGAAATACTCACACCGCCTACATTATCTGTCGCCAACTTGAACAATTGGCTCCCACATTAGGCATTGAACTTTCCAAAGCGACGGTGGCTGTTTGTGGCGCAACTGGAGACATTGGTAGTGCAGTTTGTCGATGGCTGAATGCGCGTACAGATGTTGCTGAAATCCTTTTGATCGCTCGTAATCAAGAGAGACTGCATGATCTCCAGGCAGAATTAGGACGCGGGAAAATTATGGATTTGAACGAGGCTTTGCCTCAAGCAGACATTATTGTTTGGGTTGCTAGTATGCCCAAAGGGGTTGAAATTGACCCCAATACCTTAAAGCAGCCTTGTTTATTGATCGATGGTGGCTACCCTAAAAACTTGGCAACTAAAGTGCAAAGACCCGGAGTTCATGTTTTGAACGGGGGAATTGTGGAGCATTCGCTAGATATTGACTGGAAAATCATGAAAATCGTCAATATGGATGTGCCAGGTCGTCAACTTTTTGCGTGCTTTGCAGAATCGATGCTGCTGGAATTTGAAAAGTGGTATACCAATTTTTCTTGGGGACGTAATCGTATTACGGTAGAAAAAATGGATCAAATTGGTCATGCCTCGGTAAAGCATGGTTTTAGACCTTTGCTAGACTTCTAGAGATAGCCCTTGAGGAATCCGTCAACGTTAATGAGATGATGAAGGAAAGCAGAGTAAGAGCAAGTTCTGTTTTCTCAATCTCTAATTTCTTTTGATTGGAATTTTCTATATCGAAGTTCAAGTTTTTCCAATACCTTCTATTGTCTTTTTTGGCTATGGTGACGACTGAACGTAAGCTAATTCTTTTAGATTTTGAAAAGCCCTTAGCAGAGTTAGAATCTAGGATTATCCAAATCCGGGAACTTGCAGATGAGAATGACGTTGATGTATCGGGTGAGATCCGTCATTTAGAGTTAAGGGCGGTGCAACTTCGCCAAGAGATCTTTAGTAACTTATCTCCGCTACAGCGTTTGCAGGTTGCTCGGCACCCTCGTCGTCCTGGTACGTTGGACTATATTCAGGCGATTAGTGATGAGTGGATGGAGCTTCATGGCGATCGCGGTGGATTTGACGATCCAGCGATGGTGGCAGGAGTTGCCCGGTTTGCAGGTCGTCCAGTCGTTATGTTAGGGCAGCAAAAAGGACACGATACTAAAGACAATATCACTCGAAACTTTGGGATGGCATCCCCTGGCGGTTACCGGAAAGCCTTGCGATTAATGGAACACGCTGATCGCTTTGGGATGCCCATTTTAACGTTTATTGATACACCCGCAGCGTGGCCTGGGTTAGAGGCAGAAGCCTTTGGGCAAGGGGAAGCGATCGCTTTTAACCTGCGAGAAATGTTTAAGTTTGAAGTGCCGATTATCTGTACGGTGATTGGCGAGGGCGGCTCTGGCGGCGCACTGGGAATTGGAGTAGGCGATCGCCTACTCATGTTTGAGCATTCTGTTTATAGCGTAGCTCCCCCTGAAGCCTGCGCTGCCATTCTTTGGCGAGATGCCGCAAAAGCGCCTCAAGCCGCAAATGCCCTTAAAATCACTTCTACGGATCTAAAATCTCTTGGCATTATTGATGAAATCCTGCCAGAGCCGATTGGCGGTGCCCACGCTGATCCACTCAGCGCCGCAGATACCCTAAAGACCTGTCTAATCAAGCATTTAGATGAACTTAGCCGAATGACCATTCAACAGCGTCAGGATCTGCGCTATCAAAAATTTCGGGCGATCGGCGTATTTACAGAGCTACCTACTTAAAAAGAAAAATTGTGTTTACACAGCCCGTAGGCTTGAGTGATATACTAATAAAGTTACATTTGTTTACAATCCCTTAATTTTCTAGCTATTCTTTCCCGAAAGAGTAAAGGCATCATATCGCCTATCAGACAGGGGCATTTTTGGACGGGCAACAATTGAAATAGCTAACCTTGGCTTAACTCTCAGCTTAGTTCAAGATTCTTCTTCGACAGTTAGATATGTTGGCAAAAGCTAGCAGCGTTTTAGTTCACAGATCTTGTCTGCTCTTAATTAGGAATTCATGCTGCGCTAATGACTTTATCTCAAGCTGGAAATGCTTGAGTGGCTCACTGAACAGTCTTTACTGACGTAGGACATTTGGTATTTCATCATGGCTCAAGACCGACGTGCTTTGATTACTGGGGCAAGTAGCGGAATTGGTAAGGCAACGGCTTATGCGTTTGCTGAACAGGGTATTCATGTTGCTCTTGTGAGTCGTAGTCAATCTAAATTGGAAGAAGTTGCCAAGGCGGCTATGGACTATGGTGTAACCGCGAAAGCCTATTCTGTAGATTTGGCAAAGGTGGCTCAGGTGGGGGAGCACATTGCCGCGATCGCCCAAGATTTTGGCGAGATCGATATCCTAGTGAATAATGCTGGGATGGGTTACACAGGCACCCTTCAAGATACTCCCCTTGCAGATTGGCAAACGGTTTTAGACCTTAACCTGACTAGTGTGTTTCAGTGCATCCAAGCAGTGCTGCCTGGAATGCGTCAACGCCAAAAAGGAACCATTATCAATATTGCGTCTGTTGCAGGGCATCAAGTGTTTCCAAATTGGGGCGCTTATTGCGTTAGTAAGTTTGGCTTGATGGCACTTTCCAAAACCCTTGCGATCGAAGAACGAGCCAATGGCATTCGAGTCGTTACAATTTCTCCAGGTTCTGTCAACACACCCATCTGGGATACCGATACGGTTCAAGCAGATTTTGATCGTTCGCATATGTTGACACCCGAAATTGTTGCCCAATCGGTTCTCTACACGGCTTTGCTGCCAGAGAATGCGGTTGTAGAAGAGCTAACGCTAATGTCTAACGCAGGCACGTTCTAGTTTTCCGGCTGGCTCACCCTCACCCCCCTGTTTTCTCTGGTTGATTTATCCCTTTTTATGTCATCAAACTCTAACCTTATTATGAATACTGCTTCCAATGGTTCCATCGGTGACTCCAATAGCCTTGTTGCTGAGATCCCTAAAAACTTGCAACTCCGCCCCGATCGCAACACCTTAGATGGTGCCCAACAGCCGAAACTACAACTCCCTTCCGGTGAACAACAGGAAGAAATGCAGCAAGCTGTTAGAACGATGCTGCTAGGCGTGGGCGAAGATCCAGAACGAGAAGGCTTGCTGAAAACGCCGAAGCGCGTTGCTGAGGCAATGCGGTTTTTGACAAGCGGCTATCATCAATCTTTAGAAGAACTTGTGAATGGAGCGATCTTTAACGAAGGTCACAATGAGATGGTTCTAGTCCGAGATATTGATGTTTTCAGCTTATGTGAACATCACATGCTGCCTTTTATGGGTAAAGTTCACGTTGCCTATATTCCTAACCAAAAAGTGGTGGGCTTGAGCAAACTCGCACGGATTGTAGAAATGTATTCTCGTCGCTTGCAGGTGCAGGAGCGTTTAACTCGTCAAATTGCCGAAGCCGTTCAGTTGATTTTAGAACCGCAGGGTGTGGCGGTGGTAATGGAAGCAAGTCACATGTGTATGACGATGCGGGGCGTGCAAAAGCCTGGTGCTTGGACAGTGACTAGTGCAATGGTTGGCGTGTTTCAAGAGCAGCAAAAAACACGCGAGGAATTTCTAAATTTAATTCGCCATAAGCCCGCGTTTTAGGAAAATTTAGTGGGCAAAGTGATGTTGACAGCCAGCAACCATCAGTTTGTGAAAGCGCTGGCTGGCACCAGTGGGGACGATCAACAAATCCTCTAAGTCTGCCAGCCTCAAGCGTTGCATCGTCCCACTTTTTCCCAAACTAATAGCCCATCCGCATCTTTTAATTTGTCTGTGCGATGATGGCATTCTAACGAGTCCAGCGATCGCTAAGCTCCCTAGAGCAAGCAACATTTCTTTTCGAGCCTTATTCCCTAGCTTTGTTGCTATTTTTGAGGCTGAAGCTTGACCGGTTTATTGAGCGTATCTTCTGCTTCGCGTTATAGTTTTCTTCGATTGCCTTCAAATAAAATGTACTGCTGTCCCCGTCTGATGCTAAAGTTATGCCCATGACACCATCACGGGGACGACGGACACAAGCAGCGGAACTAGTCGTGCAGCTTCTGCGCGAGGGGCTTGTTGAATCAATGCATCGAGTACAAGCGGTTGTGAGCGACGATCGCGGACGTATTTTATCGGTTGCTGGTAGTGCCGAAACAGCCACTTTCATTCGCTCAGCATTAAAACCATTTCAGGCGTTAGCCGTGACCACCACAGGCACATTAGAACGCTATGGATTGAGCGATCGCGATCTAGCAATTATTTGTAGCTCTCATCGCGGCACCGTAGAACAGGTTCGACAGGCATTTAACATTCTCTGGCGTGCGGATATCGATCCTTCAGCGCTACAATGCCCTGTCCCAGCCGGAAAGAAAAGCCCATTAGAATATAACTGCTCTGGCAAACACGCCGGGATGCTTGCGGTGTGTCAACAGCGAAACTGGACGCTCAATAGCTATTTGCAACCCAACCATCCGGTGCAGCAGCTTATCTTGCAAAAGATTGCAGAAATTTTGGGGATGCCTGGAGAAGAATTTATCGCCGCTCGTGATGATTGCGGCGCGCCCACTTACTTCTTGCAAATAGGGCAAATGTCTACCCTATATGCTCGACTTGCCTCTGGCGAGAGCTTAGATATGGAACGAATCATCCGGGCAATGGTGCATCATCCTATGCTAGTGGCAGGAGAAGGGGAATTTGATACGGAGTTGATGCGCCTGACGGAAGGAGAACTGGTCAGTAAGTCTGGAGCCGAGGGTATTCAGTGTATTGGGCGCGTGGGCGAAGGCATGGGTTTAGCAATTAAGGTAATGGATGGGGCAAAGCGAGCAAAACACGCTGTTGCGGTTCATTTGCTCAGGCAACTAGGCTGGATTAGTCCTTCTGTTTCCGAAAACCTATCTGAAATGTTTATGAGTTCAGGCACCGCGACTCGTCTTGAAGTATCGGGTGATTTGTCAATGATTTAAGGGGGGAAGCAGTACAGGGGCGATCGCCTAAGGCACACTGAAGATATCCTTCACCTGTGACTGCCGTGACCTCAAATCTAACCATGCATGATCTTCTGTGTGGGTTTCCCCATTACATGCTGAAGGAAATTCACGAGCAGCCTCAAGCCGTGCAAGCCTGCCTCGCACATTATTTAGATGCGACTCTTGAGCCACTCCTGCCTAGTTTTCCTACCCACCTAAGTGAAGTCCACATTCTCGCCTGCGGTACGAGTTACCATGCTGGATTGACTGCCCAGTACTGGATTGAGCAGCTAGTCGGTATTCCCGTGCGGATTCGGTCTGGCTCAGAATTTCTGGAAGCACCGCTGCCGATGACTGCCAATACGCTCACCATTGGCATCACACAGTCGGGCGAAACGGCGGATACGCTTGCTGCGATCGCCCTTGATAAACAGCGTAGATTGGCTCAAACTGCTGTATTCCAGCCTCATTTGCTGGGGATTACCAACCAACCAGATAGGGCTTTGAGTAAGCTGGTGGATTGGACGTTGCCCACCCTCGCGGGAACGGAGGTCGGTGTAGCCGCCACGAAAACCTTTGTGAATCAGTTGATCGTTTGTTTTTATCTCACGCTAGGACTGGCGCGTGGGTGCCGAGCCATTTCGCCTGAAAAAATTCAAGCTTACTTAATCGAGTTGTCTACAGTACCTGCAAAAATCCGGGCGGTGCTGGAGTTGGAAACCCAAATTGAGCAGATTGCTCAGGAATTAGTCAATCAGCGGCATTGTATTGTGTTGGGTCGTGGGGGGAACCGAGCGATCGCCCTAGAAGGTGCCTTAAAGCTGAAGGAAACGACCTACCTTCATGCTGAGGGCTATAGCGCAGGTGAGTTTATGCACGGACCCATCGCCTTACTCGATGCCCAGGTGCCCGTGATTGCGATCGCCCCCACTGACTCGACCCACGCCGCTATGATTGCCAACCTGCGTAAAGTCAAATCCCACGGTTCGCCGATCATTGGCATTTTGACAGATGACGCTCCCCCAGAAACCGCTAATTTATTTGATCACGCGCTGATATTGCCCGCGATCGCTCATCCTCTTTCGCCCATACTGTCTGTAATTCCGCTGCAATTGCTGGCGTACCATATTGCCATACAGCGAGGACTAGATGTGGATAAACCCAGAAACATCACAAAAACACTAAACGAACATTTTGCATAAGGTCATAGTGTCCGACGGTTTTTACTCAGACTTGCGGGGTAAAGACAGAATTTGAACGACGATCGCAAGGCTTTCTTCAAACAGCACTTCCCGTCCCCAGCGTTGAAGCTGTTGGCTCAGCAAGAACTCAGCTTTTTGGTCATTAATCGCCTTCACCATTTCGGTATAGCCACCGGATGCCTGAGCCGCGCCGCCTGCTTCCAGTCGCATACAGCCCGTCGTTTCAGAGCATAAGATTGTGCCGCAGTTCGCAGTGGGGTCAGTAGACCCTAACCGCAAGCCGATTAAATCTCCCACAATTTCGCCCACATCAGCCGTGGGAATGGCAGCCAATTCTGCCTCTACTTCTAATTGGTCAGCATTGACAAACTTAACGTGTCGAATCTCATAATCTCCACCAATTTCAATCAGGTCAGTTGGTGTCCAGCCTAATCGACTCGCCATCCAACCCAAAAATAGCAGCGCTTGAGCCGCATTTCCTTGTTCATAGTCAATCACGATGCGATCGACTTGGGACAGCGATGTCCGACGTTCTGGCGGGTCGAAGGTTATTGCCGTTAACTCTTGCCAAGGCAACAACCGATGCCAGTTGAGATCGGCAACTGAAATGCCAGAATCAACTAGATCCTGCATTTTGACAAGCTCAGCTTCTGGATCGCTGAAATAAGAAGAGTCTAAAATAATGCACTGAGCCGCTTCTATTAGCCGTTTAAATAGCTCATGTTCCGGGTTTGGGGTTGCTTTCCACCATAAAAACTTGGGCAAGTCTGGGATCAGCAAAGCTGCAACCACATCGCCAATCCGGTTGAGAGCCGCTTTCGTGCCCGTTAGGGTAATGTACTCGCTACAAATCAGATTCTCGCTGGTGGCTTTTTGAATGGGACAATAGGCTGAGACAATTGCCGTTACGCCCTGATCTTCTCCCAAAATCGGGCTAAGGGTGATAATGCGGCGAGGATTGCGAACCGCGATCGCATCACTCAAATTCGCCCCCCGCAGATTGATATTTGTCACCTTTAAGCGATCGGGGGGTAGCCCCGCCACCTCTTCCCGCAAACGAGTTAGCGTATCCGGGTCAACCCGCCCTGTAATCGGTAACTCATAGGTTTTTTGAGCTTTTTCAATCGCCTCTTTAGTCTCAGAGCCGTGGATACCATCAATGGCATTTTTGTAAAAACCCAAAACTGCCAGCAGTTGCTGAAACTCTTCTGGCTCATAAACAATCATGCTGAACGTGGAAGCACGAGTAGCCGTAATCGCAATATCGCTACTTTGGCTGTTCCACATCGCGTTTAATTGTGCCTCAATCTCATGCAGCGAAATATCTTTCGGCTGTTGGAGCGCAATCAAGGGAGTAGTGGTCATAAGTCAGATGTTGGTGATTTGTTTAGTAATCAGTCATGAGCAAGCAATGATCTGCCCTTCTTCTCTCTTCTTTCTTCTCTCTTACCTCTACAGCAGCCTGCGCCATTTACGCCCATCCCGCTGTAATAGCAATTCAGCCTCCACAGGCCCCCACGTTCCCGCTTCATAGAGCGGAATCACCTCTGGAGGCGCGGGAGCATCCCACACTTGCAGGAGTGGGGTCAAAATTCGCCAAGAAGCCTCCACCTCATCCCCGCGAGTAAACAAGGTTTGATCGCCTAACATGCAGTCGATCAGCAGGCGAGCATAAGCATCCGTATTGGGCTGACCAAAGGCAGACTCATAGCGAAAATCCATTTCCACCGGACGAGTGCGGAGAGAATTTCCAGGGGTTTTTACATCAAACCGCATGGAAATCCCTTCGTCCGGCTGAATCCTAAGAGCCAACACATTTGGGTTGACCTGCTGGGCTGCCGATTGGAACATTAAAAATGGCACCTCTTTGAACTGAATGGAGATTTCCGAAACCTTTTTGGGCATCCGCTTTGCAGTTCGCAGATAAAAAGGAACTCCCTTCCATCGCCAGTTGTCAATAGAAAGCTTTAGCGCGGCATAGGTGGGCGTAGTAGAATCGATCGCTGCCCCTTCTTCTTCCCGATACCCCGGAACCGGCTTGCCCTTCATCCACCCGCCAGTATATTGTCCGCGGGTTGCGGTCAGCCGAATATCTTCAACGTTTGACAAGTGAGTCGCTTGCAGCACCTTAACTTTCTCACCTCGAATGCTGTCTGCATCCAGCGAGTTCGGCGGTTCCATAGCGGTTAAGCAAAATAGCTGCATCAGGTGGTTTTGCACCATGTCGCGCAGTGCCCCAGCGGTTTCGTAGTATCCTGCCCGCCCCTCTAGACCCACTGTTTCGGCAACGGTAATTTGAATGTTATCCACAAATTGGCGGTTCCAAAGTGGCTCAAAAATAGCGTTGGCAAACCGAAACACCATCAAGTTTTGAACGGTTTCTTTACCCAAATAATGGTCAATGCGGTAAACCTGGGTTTCGTCACAGGCTTTTTTCACCACTCGATTGAGCGCTTGAGCCGAACTGAGATCCCGTCCAAACGGCTTTTCGATTACCATTCGCTGCTTTTTAGGATTTTCAATCATCCCAGCGGAACCCAGTTGAAGAATTGCCTCGGAGAAAAAGCGGGGTGCGACGGACAGGTAAAAGACTCGATTGCCGCGAGTGCCCCGTTGTTCATCTAGGGTACTCAGAAAGGTTTTGAGATTTTGATAGCTTTCTGGGTTGTCTAAATCGCCTGAAAAATAATATAAGCCCTTGGCAAAATCGTTCCAGGTGGCTTCGGAGCCTAATCCACTACCAAACTGCTCAACGCCTTCCTTCATGTGGTCGCGGAAGTAGTCGTGCGTCCATTCGCGGCGCGCAAAGCCCACAATCGTGATTTCGGGAGGCAGTCGTCGCTCTCGTTTCATTTGATAGAGAGCGGGGATCAGTTTACGCTGGGTGAGGTCACCGGAGGCTCCAAAGATAATCAGAATTTGTGGTTCTGGCACGCGGTCTTGTTGCAAGCCAGCGCGGAGTGGATTTTCGAGCAATGTAACCATGGGCAGCTAGGTAATGATAGAGGGCTATTGAACCGATCAAGTGGGTCGTAATAGATAATTTAGAGCGTGTTTGAGAGCAGAAAGGTATAAGGTGTGATCTTCTTATACCGCTGGTGGGTAACTTTGGCGCTAGCGATCGCTACTTTTACCAAAATTCATTTCTTTTTATTTCACCTCCCATTCTAAAGAGCCTTTCTGAAATTATCAGGGACGTTGAAAAGGAGCGATAGATGCGTTGAGATTGGGCAATCAAACTGGGATTAAGTTCTGGGATTAAGTTCCATTCATCAAGGTCGGCGGTTGTCGTTCAATTTCTGCAAAAGACGGTGATAGTTTAAGTCGCAGCTAATTTAGCAGGCTGGGGCGATCGCAAAAATACTTTTTCTACTGTCTGTTGACATTGGCTGTAGAGATATTGCAAGGCTGACTTTCATTCCCAAAGCCTAAAAATTCATACAAGTTTACCAATCATAAATAATTAACCATTTTTAACAAAAGATTCGTCAGTCCTAAAATGTATGTTTTCTCAAAGCTGCATTTTCACAAAGATTTAATGTGAATCTGCAAAAGCCTTATTTCACCTTCCGTTTAGGGACTTTATACCTAAGCTTTAGTGAATTGACTAGCAAAACCCTCTTAAAACACTTGCCAGAACTCAATCTCAATCCAAGAACTTGCCTGTTTAAGCAAATGCGATCACCATCCTAAATATTTAAGTTTGATCCGATTTTTATATAAAGTGAAGCATAAAATTTGTTTTTAATCAAAAAATATTCAAATAAGCTATAAAGTAGTCTAATAATCTCTTTAAGCCTTCCATGAATTTAATAACTGCCGTTTGCGCTTCACTTGCCTTCTAAGACAGCTTCCTTTAACTGCGAAATTCGACAATAATGCTTGCAGTGACTGAAAAAACTTGCATTGTTGATAGGGGCTGTTTGAGTCGGCATAGCCTACCTTCATCTAGCGCAGACCTTACTACCACCACCTTTAAGAAAAATTAGGAGCCAAACGATATGAAACTCGCCGTTTATGGAAAAGGTGGAATTGGAAAATCAACCACAAGCTGCAATATCTCTGTAGCCCTTGCCAAACGGGGAAAAAAGGTCTTGCAGATTGGGTGCGATCCCAAGCACGACAGCACCTTCACCCTAACGGGTTTTCTAATTCCAACCATTATTGATACGCTTCAAGAGAAAGACTATCACTATGAAGATGTCTGGCCCGAAGATGTCATCTATAAAGGATACGGCGGAGTTGACTGTGTAGAAGCAGGTGGACCTCCTGCTGGTGCTGGTTGCGGCGGCTATGTAGTGGGTGAAACCGTCAAGCTGCTGAAAGAACTAAACGCTTTTGATGAATACGATGTAATTCTGTTTGATGTGCTAGGTGACGTGGTGTGCGGGGGCTTTGCGGCTCCGCTAAACTATGCCGATTACTGCATGATTGTGACGGACAATGGCTTCGATGCTTTGTTTGCTGCGAACCGGATTGCAGCTTCAGTTCGCGAAAAAGCCCGGACTCATCCCCTGCGACTTGCCGGACTAATTGGCAACAGAACCTCCAAGCGGGATCTAATTGAGAAATATATTGAAGCGGTGCCCATGCCAGTCCTTGAGGTGTTGCCGTTGATCGAAGATATTCGGGTTTCGCGGGTGAAGGGCAAAACCTTGTTTGAGATGGCTGAAACCGATCCGTCTTTAAACTATGTCTGTGACTACTATCTAAATATTGCTGATCAAATTTTGGCAAGACCCGAAGGTGTGGTGCCCAATGATACGCCCGATCGCGAATTATTTTCGCTGCTATCTGATTTCTACCTCAATCCGCAGGAACCCAAAGTGAAATCTGAGGAAGAAGTGTTGGATCTGATGATGGTTTGATGATCTGAAGAGAGTTTTGAGTTTTAAAGATTAAGTTTCAAGTTGTCCGACAATAGTGTGGAACTGAAGCTTTAAGCTCATTAACTCTCATTTAAAGGTGTCGCGTGAATACTCAGCAGTTTCGTCAATCTGTAAAAAAGAAATGGCTAGACTACTACGCCGAAAATCGTGTTTGGATTGCTCGGTTGCAGGTCTGGGTTAACTGTGATGGGCACCGCCGCCCCTCTTCAAGTTTCATCCTGGCAACCTTATCTGCATTAGAACCCCAGCTAAATCAGTTGCTTCCTTTAATTGTTGACTTAAGCAGTAATCCAGACCGAATCATAGCGGCTTTGGATCTCAACTTTAATCCAGATGAACAACTAAAAGCCGCATCTAAGCCCCGTCCAAAGGCGTTGGATAACGGCAACGTGAAACAGACACCTGCCACTGATGCGCTCAAGTTTCTTCCGGCTGCATCGTCTTATGAGACTGATTTGCCTGTAAGCCAAGTGTCTCATTTAATATCCAAAATTGATGAATCCTGTGAGGGCGGTCGCTCTGGGCGATCGCAACCCACTAGATTTCAGCCCCCAAAGCTCTCAGTTACTGAGTGAACGACGAGCGAATGAACAGGAGAAAGACTTAGTTAGTGGCTCAAATCACTCAAACAAATTTGTTCGCTCAAACAGACTCTTAGGTTACTGAGCAATCATTTTTAAGTTAAAGACTCGCCCATTAGTTCAGGAGAATACTGTAATGACCCTTGCCGATACCCAACCCCAAGCGTTGACGTTTGAATGTGAAACAGGAAACTACCACACGTTTTGCCCCATTAGCTGCGTTGCTTGGCTCTACCAAAAAATTGAAGATAGTTTCTTTCTGGTGATTGGAACGAAAACCTGCGGATATTTTCTGCAAAATGCCATGGGGGTGATGATTTTCGCTGAACCTCGCTATGCCATGGCAGAACTGGAAGAAGGCGATATTTCAGCTCAGCTAAATGATTATGAGGAACTAAAGCGGCTGTGCCTACAAATTAAGCGCGATCGGAATCCCAGTGTGATTGTTTGGATCGGCACTTGCACTACCGAAATCATCAAAATGGATTTAGAAGGCATGGCTCCCAAGCTAGAGTCTGAACTAAGTATTCCCATCGTGGTCGCTCGTGCCAATGGTCTCGACTACGCCTTCACTCAAGGAGAAGATACCGTGCTGGCAGCAATGGTGCATCGCTGCCCCGAAAAAGCCCCAGAATCAGAAAAAGAAGAGCGGAATGCGATCTCAAAACTGCTGAACTTCGGACGCAAAAAAGAAGATATTGCCACCGACGAAGCTGAATATGTTGATCATCCCCCCCTCGTTCTGTTCGGCTCCCTGCCTGACCCCGTGGTTACTCAGCTAACCCTCGAACTAAAAAAACAAGGTATTAAAGTCTCCGGCTGGCTCCCCTCTAAACGCTATACTGAACTACCCATCATTCAAGAAGGCTATTACGTTGCAGGTGTAAACCCCTTTCTCTCCCGCACCGCCACCACCTTCATGCGTCGCCGCAAATGCAAACTGATTGGTGCCCCCTTTCCGATCGGTCCCGACGGCACCCGCGCTTGGGTGGAAAAAATCTGCTCTGTGTTTGGCATCGAACCCAAGGGCTTAGATGAAAGAGAAGCGCTAATTTGGCAAAATCTGGAAGAATACACCAGCTTGATTCGTGGAAAATCTGTATTTTTCATGGGTGATAATCTACTGGAAATTTCCCTTGCCCGTTTCCTCATCCGCTGCGGCATGACCTGCTATGAAATTGGCATCCCCTACATGGACAAACGCTATCAAGCCGCAGAACTTGCCCTATTAGAGCAAACCTGCCGAGAAATGAACGTTCCTATTCCTACCATTGTTGAGAAACCAGACAACTACAACCAACTACAACGGATTAAAGCATTGCAACCCGATCTAGTGATTACGGGCATGGCTCATGCGAATCCATTGGAAGCCCGTGGCATCAATACAAAGTGGTCAGTTGAATTTACCTTTGCTCAAATTCACGGCTTTGGCAATGCACGGGATATTCTTGAACTCGTGACGCGCCCTCTTCGTCGCAACGACTCCCTTAAAAATATGGGTTGGGACAAACTGATAAAAGACGAGTTCACCTCTTCAAAGATCTAAAAAATTCTATTGGCCTACTGTGACCATACAGAAACCATACCTGTTGACAGAATCCCCCATCTTCCAAGTCTATCCATTACCCAAAAGTCGGCAGGATCGTATCAGGAGTTAGTTTGAGCAGTGAGTTACGAGCCTTCGAGTAAATGATGGAGAACCCCAATTCCTCGCCAAAGAGTTTTCAAACCGGGTTCTCCATTCGCTTTATGAGCCAAAAAATCACCTAACCGAGCAATCCAGACGATGACTTATATGGAGCATTGACATTTTTCGAGAGCGATTTTTCGGCTCACACTTACGGTGTAACAATCAATCCTCAGTCGATTGAAGCACACTATCACAAGGCTCATCGGGGTTGAGCCTAGCGTGGGCGGTCAAAAACATCAAGCGCCAATAGCATCGGTGGCAAGAGCATTGAGTCAGCGCGCTTAGGTTTGCAGTTGGAGTTGCTCAAAGCGCCCCCTTTTGAGGGTGTAATAGAACTCTTGCGCGAATCAAGCAGAGAGAGCCAGTTCAAAGTTGCTGCTCGTAGGTCATAATTCCTCCTTGACCAGTTCTACCTGCTTACCTACCTTCACGTAAGAGGTCTACTTTCTGAGTTCTTTCATTAAAGTGTCGATATCTCGTAGGCGATCGCCTGGATTTCCTTGAGCCTTGGTCAAATTCCGCGCTTGATCTAAGGCATACACTGCTTCCTGTTTGCGCCCAGATTCTTTCAGCGCCTTGGCTAGCTTGTAGTGCCCTTCAGGATCGTTTGGCATATAGGCAATATATTGACGGTAAAAATTCGTGGCAGTGGAGTAGTTTCCCTGCTCAAAGAAAATATCACCCAAGCCTTCCTGAGCTTCGGGCAGATTGGGGCGAAGAGCGATCGCCCGTTGATAGGCACGCATTGCCTCTTCATAACGTTGCGCGGCTTGCAGTGATTTACCCATTTGTAGCTGAATGCTGGGGTTTCTGGGTTCTAGTTGCACCGCTTTGTTAAAAGACGCGATCGCTTTATCAAAATTATTCAACTGTAGCCAAGCCGTGCCGATGTGAACCCGCGCCATCCCTTGCTTTGGAGCAATTCGAGCCGCCTGCTGTAGAGCCGTAAACGCTTCTTGAGGACGTTTCAACTGAATCAGCGACGTTCCGAGCAGTTCAAAACCTTTGTAGCTGTTGGGCGAAAACGCAGTAACGCGACGGTAAATGTTCATGGCCTCATCGTATCGACCTTGACGTGCCAAGATGACACCCATACTTAAATTGGCATTGGCATGACGAGGATTAAATGCGATCGCCTGACGATACGCGGAAAGCGCCTGATCATTTCTGCCTAAACTAGCAAGATTAAACCCAAGCGCATAGTGAAACTCAGCATTTTTAGGATCTAGGGCGATCGCCTGTTGATAAGCTCCCAGCGCTGCATCATAATTTCCTTGGCTGGCATATAGAAAGCCCATGCCCGCAAAAATTTTCGGGTTTGCTTGATCTAAAGTTGCCGCTTGCTGATAGACCGCCAATGCAGCCGGAACGTTCCCAGAGTTGACTAAACGCCGTCCTTCCCGCAACAGTTGGGCTAGTGGATCTTTGCTGTTAGGTCTACTAGCGTTCGTAGCGTTAGCTGAACTATTTTCTAACAGCCGCTGCTCCTGTGCCGAAGCTGGAGAAACCGATACTGTGGCGATAAAAATCGAACCTGCGACCCATAAAATGTGCTTTCGCATACGCTTCCTTTGACACAACTATTGCAATTACCCAAGACGAATCATGATCCTACAGGGATAAGCCAATAGTTGCAAAAGTTTACTCTAAAGATTGCTTTTTACTGTCGCACATTTGGGGATCAATCTCAAATCGGATGCGTCATTTAGAAATGATCCAATTGTTTAAGCACTAAAGTACTTTGCGGCGGGGTGATATGCCACGATCGCGGTGGTGGATTGTTCGGGATATAGCTGTTCGCTTTCGTCCATAAACATGCCAATGCGATCGGTGCCCAGCAATTCCAATTGTTTGTACTGATAGGCAATCTCTGGACAGGCAGGATAGCCAAAGCTGTAGCGCGACCCTTGATAGCGCTGTGCCAACATATCCCGGATATTATCTGGATCTTGTGCCCCAAAGCCTAACTCGCGCCGAATTCGCGCATGAGTCCATTCTGAAAGCGCTTCGGCAATTTGCACGGATAGCCCGTGAAAATATAGATATTCGGTGTAGCTGTCGGCTTTGAATAGCGCTTGAGCGAACTCGGTGGCGCTATGTCCGGCTGTAACTGCCTGCATCGGAAAGACATCCATTTGTCCGGCTTCTTTATCCGCGAAAAAGTCAGCAATGCAGTAACGCCGCAGGGATTTTTGGCGGGGGAATTTCCAGGTGACCAGTGGAGTCGAAGGGGTATCTGCGATCGCTGGATCATAGATATGAACTGAGTTGCCTTCCGATTGGCAGGGAAAGTAACCATAAATAATTTGGGGCTGGAGCAGATTTTCTGCCACGATTCGGGTTTTCCACCGTTCCAAAATGGGATAGACCGTTTCTTGTAAGAACTGGTCATATTCCTCCTTTGACTGGTCTCGCGGCTTGCGGAACTGCCACTGTCCGGCGATCAATGCCTGCAAATCGAGATGCCAAAAAATTTCGTCCCAGGGAATCTCTTCAGAATTGAGGATCTGAGTGCCCCAAAATGGCGGCGTGGGGCGGGGAATATTAGCGGCGATCGCGTCTGATCGAATCAAATCTTCTGGAGATTCAGAATGTTGAGTTTTGAGGTTTGAATGGTGAATTTCCTCAGAAGTGACCAATGGCGTTTCTATCTCATCATCTAGCGCTGCAAACTCAGCCTCCACCTGTTCATCCAAAAATCCTTTTGCATCATCCCAGTTCTCTGCCGCTTTCGCAGGCATCAGCTTTTCCATGAAGTGCAGGTCAGAGAAGGCATCTTTGCCATAAATGACTTTGCCACCATAGACATTTTGGCAGTCTTGATAAACAAACTTGGGCGTGAGTGCCGCGCCGCCCAGAATCACGGGCACCTGAATGCCGCGCTGGTTAAACGTCTCCAGATTGTCTTTCATGAAAGCCGTGGATTTGACGAGCAAGCCGCTCATGGCAATACAGTCGGCATTGTGCTGCTCGTAGGCTTCAATGATCTTGTCCACAGGCTGCTTGATGCCCAGATTGATCACCCGATAACCATTATTCGAGAGGATGATATCTACCAGATTTTTGCCAATGTCATGCACGTCGCCTTTGACCGTGGCGATCAAGAACGTGCCTTTGGCGGTGTCTTTGCCATCGTCAGCTTTTTCCATGAAGGGTTCCAAGTATGCCACGGCGGATTTCATGGTTTCGGCAGATTGCAAGACAAACGGCAACTGCATCTGCCCGGAGCCAAACAGTTCGCCAACGACTTTCATGCCGTCTAGCAAGTAAATATTGATAATATCCAGCGGTTTGTAAGTTTGTAGGGCGATCGCCAGAGCCTCTTCCAGCCCAATCCGCTCACCGTCAATAATGTGGCGCTTCAGACGTTCTTCGATCGGCAGATCCGCCAGCACATCTTTGGATCGGGCATCTTTTGCTGAAACCCCTTCAAATAGGGTCGTTAGAATGGTTAGCGGATCGTAAACACAGACATGATTCTCGTCAAATTTGCGATCGTCGTGGATTAAGTCATGGCAAACTTCCTGGTGTTTCGGATCAATTTTTGCCAAGGGGATAATTTTTGCGGCACTAACGATCGCCCCATCCATACCCGCCTGCACCGCTTCATGCAAAAACACCGAGTTCAACACAATTCGGGTTGCCGGACTCAGCCCAAAGGAAATGTTAGACACACCCAGCAAAATGTGGCAGCCCGGAAGATTTTCTCGAATCAGGCGAATCGATTCGAGGGTGGCTTTGCCATTAGCACGGTCTTCTTCAATTCCGGTAGAAATGGGTAGCGCCAGCGTATCAAAGAAAATTTCGTGAGCCGGAATGCCATATTCCAACGCCTGACGATAGGCACGTTGAGCAATCTGGAACTTTTTCTCAGCGGTGCGCCCCATGCCGTCTTCATCGATCGTGCCGACAACTACGCCTGCACCGTAGGTTTTCGCTAGTTCTAGCACTTTCAAAAAGCGCTCTTCGCCATCTTCATAATTGGTGGAGTTAAGGATGCATTTGCCACCTGCCACTTTTAACCCGGCTTCCATTTTTTCCCATTCGGTGGAATCCAGCATCAAGGGTAGAGTGACATCGGTCACTAGACGAGACACCAAATTATGCATGTCCTTCTCGCCATTGCGCCCGACGTAGTCCACGTTGACATCCAGCACATGGGCACCTTCGCGCACCTGGGATCGCGCTACCGCAACCAGCCCATCCCAGTCTTCCCCGTTCAACAGTTCTCGCACCTTCTTTGAGCCGCTGGCATTTAAACGTTCGCCCACAATCAAAAAGGAATTATCTTGGTCGTAGGGTTGGGCGGAGTAGATGGAAGCCGCAGCAGGGGCGTAGTTGAAGGCGGGACGTGGGTCATTCTTAACCGCACTGCCATTTAACTCCCACTGGGGAATCCGAATGGGTCGCTCCTTAGGTTTGAGGGTGGCGGCAAGTTCAGCAAGCTGGCGGATGTGGTCGGGGCGAGTGCCACAACAGCCACCAATCACCTGCACGCCTAAGTCTTCGACGAAACGCATTAGCGCCATCCGCAGTTCCATAGCGGTCAGCTTATAGTGTGCGTGACCGCCAATGTTTTCAGGAATGCCTGCGTTTGGAATGCAGGAGATCACAAAGGGAGAATGCTGGGACAGATATTTGATGTGGTCTGCCATGCGATCGGGTCCTGTGGCGCAGTTTAGCCCCAAAATGTCGATCGGAAAAGGTTCCAAAATAGACAGCATGGCAGCGACATCGGAACCGACTAGCATAGTGCCCTGGATTTCCATGGTGACGGAAACCATCAGCGGACGGCGATCGCCCTTTTCTGCAAATACTTCCTCAATTCCGCTGAGTGCCGCCTTAATTTGCAGCACGTCTTGACAGGTTTCTACCAAAAATAAATCTACGCCGCCATCCCACAAACCTTCTGCCTGCTCTCTAAATGAGGCTTTCATTGTGTCGAAGTCAATGTGTCCCAGCGTTGGCAGTTTGGTTGTAGGTCCGATAGAACCTGCCACAAAGCGGGGCTTTTCTGGCGTGGAAAATTCTGCCGTTATGCTTTTTGCCAGTTCTGCCGCCTGCTTGCTGAGCGGGTAGGCGTGATCCGCCAGGTCGTATTCTACTAACACAATCGAGGCAGAGCCAAAGGTGTTGGTTTCAATGACATCCGCACCCGCCGCCAGAAAATCGCGATGCACCTTGGCGACTGCTTCGGGCTTGGTGTATGTCAAATATTCATTACAGCCCTCATACTCCGCTCCACCAAAGTCTTCTGCGGTCAGGTTTTGCACCTGCAAATTGGTGCCCATTGCCCCGTCAAACACCAAAACGGGGCGATCGGGATGATAAAGACGCTCAAGAAAAGGGCTATTCATCAATAATTCTGAGATAAAACGCTAAAACGACCAGCCTGCCTGATTATTCAGCTTAACTCATCCCGTAAAAAATAACGAATGCGGATTGGCGATGGACATGAAACTCCGTAACGCATCAATCTTGGAAGATGACACGTTACGGAGTCTTAGCACATTTCATTGAGTTAACAGGCAACAGCTAACTTATGGATTAGCGTTGATGAAATCCATGAGTCCCAAGTATTTGGGTGCAGTGCTGGGGTTTTGGTTTTGATATTCCAGTGCGCCCCAGAAGCCCGACTTACTAGGAGCCGTGACATTGTTGAACTGGTTGAAATCACTGCCACCGCTTGCCTGCCATTGATTGAGATAGGCTTTGTACACATCTCTCATGCGAGGATTGCGGTTGACTTCGGTAAATAATTCGGTCATTTTTGCCAGTTTGTCGCTGGGAAATTGGTAGCTAGTCAGGTGCGGTCCGCCTTCGTAAGCCATTAAATCAATGCCAAATCGTTTCACCAAATTCATGTTGTTATCAACCATAGCTTTGATTTCGGTGGGAATTTCTCTTAGCATTCCATCAATGATTTGGTCAGCGGTCATGTTGATGGTGATGTTGACGCGATCAACATCGTTAATATCGCTCCAACCATCCCCATCCGCATCGCCCAATCCGTCAAAGTAGGGCGCGATCGCATAGGAATCGGCATGTTTATAAGCATCCTTCCACCCTAAGACTTGTTCACCGACCCAAGGGTTGGCGGCTTGCCCTGATAATACGCGTTCAACCCGTTGGCTGGTGCTAGCACCAAACACGTTCTCCCAAATCTTAAAGATTTCAACGGAGCGCTCGGAATAGTAGCGCAAGCCAGCCCTCCAACTGCTGGTGTCTAAACCGCGTGCCAGCCCTTGCTGCCCCACATAGCTTGCTTGGGTAAAGATACCGTTCCAGGCTTCGTTAGAGTACTCGATGTGGACTTTGAGGGAAGGATCGAGGCGATCTCGCACCATCGTAGCAAAATTTCGCACATAGTCATCACTTGCCTGGGCAGGAATGGTAAACCAGGGGTCAATTTTCATTGTATTGGCAAGCTGAATCATATGTTCCAGCGCCACGCCTTTACTGGTTGCCTGGGTAGCACTAGCGGTTGTCGTGCGATCGCTCCAGTTTGTTAAAGTGGAGTTGTTCGTTGATTCCCAATCCATAAACCTGAGCGTGCTGAACTTCGATAACCGCTCCAGAAAGACCGGATTGAAGGTTTGAGTCTGGTAAGTATTCTCAAAACCGGGCAAAATGAACCGAATATTGCGAACCGGATTGCTCGAATTGGTTTCCGACAGCCGGATGAAAACTCCGTTATTGCTGGGGGTTACATCAACCGTGATTTTTCCAGGAGACTGGCTAACGATTTTGGCATTGCCATAAGCGAAGTCGATCTTACCGTCCCCTTCATAGAACAAGGTGTATCTGCCAGCAGGGAACGTGGCACCCGTGAGGACGAGCGTTTCCGCATATTGTCCGGGTGCGAGGGATGCAATCCACCCTTCAGGCGTGAGATTGAGCTTGCCCCCTCCGCCCCACGGTGTCCCCTGTCGCTGAGAAATCCATTCTCGCGAGGTTTTGAACACGTCTGTAAAGGGGATTTCTGTAGACCAGTCGGCAATGCCTGCCAAGTTGGTTCCGATTTGCGATCGCGTTCCGGTTGGGGCGGGTGTTGGAGGAGTTGCCCCAAACACATTGATGCTAAAGGGTTTACTATCAGATTTTGCGCCGCCAGTGCCAGAGTTGCCGTTGTCATTCACATTGACACTAATAGTGTCATTGCCAACGAACCCAGTTCTGCCCGTGTAAAGGACTCCGTTAGCGGCTGCCAAGGTGTTGTTGATTTGTTGCAGGGTTCCAGTCAAAATCACTGTGCCCGTTCCATTATTTCTGATATTGGCGGCGGCAACTCCATTGCTAATGTTGTTGGCAATCGCAATCGTGCCATTAGTCGCGTTTAGCGTGGTCGTCAGAACTCCACTACCTGCATCCGCATCCGCGACTCGAATGCCAGAAACGGAGAGGGGTTTGCCCGATGAGATCGCCAAGGAACCGGGCACTGTCACCATCGGCTGACTATTGGCTAGCGGCAGAGGAGTCGGCGTGGGAGTCGGAGTCGGCGTAGGGATAGGGATCGGCGTGGGAGTCGGAGTCGATCCATTGAGGAAGACAAAATTATCTAAAGCACCGTAGGCAGCATTACTGCCAGCCGCAAAGTTAATCTCTACTCGGTTTAACCCAGCCCAATCTAACCCTAACGTTTGCATCTGTTTGGTGGATGCAGTGAAGGTAGAGACTTTTGTAGAGCCATTTGCTAAGTACCCGGTCACAGTGGCATCTGCTCTGTCGCCAAATAAACTCGCTCCATAGTCAAAAGAAGATAGGTCAAAGCTGCCGCCGCCTGTTTTGGTGACCCGAATCGTGCGTCCCCAAGCGTTATTTTGCAGAACTTTGCTTTGGAAGCCGTTACTCGTTCCGTGGATTTGCAGATTATCTGACCCAGCGGCATCGGCAAAGGTAAATCCACTAGGGTCGCTATAGCTGGGTTTGCCGGAGTTGCCAGTGGCTAAGTTCTCAAACGTAACCTTGACGGGATTGCTAACTCCTGGTGCGGGAACAGGAGTTGGCGTTGGCGTAGGCGTAGGAATAGGAGTCGGCGTGGGGGTCGGCGTGGGAGTCGGAGTCGGCGTGGGGGTCGGCGTGGGAGTCGGAGTCGATCCATTGAGGAAGACAAAATTATCTAAAGCACCGTAGGCAGCATTACTGCCAGCCGCAAAGTTAATCTCTACTCGGTTTAACCCAGCCCAATCTAACCCTAACGTTTGCATCTGTTTGGTGGATGCAGTGAAGGTAGAGACTTTTGTAGAGCCATTTGCTAAGTACCCGGTCACAGTGGCATCTGCTCTGTCGCCAAATAAACTCGCTCCATAGTCAAAAGAAGATAGGTCAAAGCTGCCGCCGCCTGTTTTGGTGACCCGAATCGTGCGTCCCCAAGCGTTATTTTGCAGAACTTTGCTTTGGAAGCCGTTACTCGTTCCGTGGATTTGCAGATTATCTGACCCAGCGGCATCGGCAAAGGTAAATCCACTAGGGTCGCTATAGCTGGGTTTGCCAGAGTTACCAGTGGCTAAGTTCTCAAACGTAACCTTGATGGGATTGTTGATGGTTGCAGATAAACTAGAACTGCTGCCAGTAAGAAACTGGGGGGTAGGGTCAGTGGTTAGACTGCCATTTGTTGATGTGGTTGGTGTAGGGGTAACAAGCGAAAGACCTGCACCGGGATCAAGGACATTGGTATTGCTGGGCATCAATTATTCTCCAAATGCTAATAAGAAATTGCACTCGGTAGATGGCATCCTGTGAGGTTGATCGCCTGTGATTAAGGCATGACGATTGAGTATGCGATCGCATCTAAGATCAATGCGAGACGGCACACAAATGAACGGCAGGCGTAGATTTTGGCAACCAGATGCCTGCTTGTTCGATCGTTAAAACGTGTTCCAGCGAGGGGCACTGGATGTAAAGTGCATAAAGCTTGAGTTGATCGGTCATTGCCGCAGAAAAATCGAAGAAAAAGCGGCGTTTACTTTAACAAATGAGTGATGCGTCAATGAATCAATTGACGATAGATTTTCAGGAGTTTTTGTGCGAATGCTGAGATAGAGTTATGGGAATTACGGCACTTAAGAGCATTCCCAAAACATTGCAAGGTTACTTAGCGTAGCTCAGCGATCGCTCGGTTCAACATGATAAGGGGTATGAAAATGTACGTCACCTGAAGATGCATGATTAACAGGGAACTAGGGTAGACACTCAATCTTTGGTAGATACCCGAAGGCGTTGAACCTCATCTGTACAAAGATTAGTGGTGTTTTTCTAGGATACCGGGGGAACGTTGCCAGTTTTTGAGTCGTCCATTGCGCCGGCAAGTGCGGATAACTGGTTGCATAATTTATCTGCAAAAATAAATATTGTCATGGCTAAATTGAATAGTCGCTCAACGCTACTCGTTTTTTAAATCCATCATATTGCTGTAAAGGATCGCTACAAATCTTTGTGGGTGAAGGGTTTGGCGAGATCGCCCGTGTAAGTGGCAACAATGTGACCATTGCCAACCAGCTGATATTTGTAAGTGACCAATCCTTCTAGCCCCACAGGTCCACGAGGCGGCATTTTTTGGGTGCTGATGCCGACTTCTGCCCCAAAGCCATAGCGAAAGCCATCCGCGAAGCGGGTTGAGCAGTTGTGATAGACCCCTGCCGCATCCACTTGAGCCATGAATATTGCGGCGGTTTGGGCATCTTCTGTGACGATCGCCTCCGTGTGCCGCGATCCGTAAGTGGTGATGTGAGCGATCGCGGCAGCCAAAGAGTCCACAATTTTGATTGCCACAACAAGATCACCATATTCAGTTGACCAATCGGCTTCTGTGGCAGGCTTGATGTTCAAGATCTCTAGCGTCCGCTGATCGCCCCGCAGTTCTACCTGTTGACGTTGGAATGCTGCCATTGCGTCCGGTAAGAAATTGGGCGCGATCGCATGATGCACCAATATCGTTTCAATCGCGTTACAGGCAGCCGGGTATTGAGTTTTGGCATCGATCGCGATCACAATTGCTTTTTGAATATCCGCCGCTTTGTCTACATATAAGTGACAAATGCCATCAGCGTGACCCAATACCGGAATGCGCGTATTGTCCTGGACGAATTGCACAAACGAATTAGAACCTCTCGGAATAATCAGGTCTACCCATTGATCCAGCTTTAATAACTCCATCGTTTCTTCCCGCGTGGTCAAAAGCTGCACGATAGCGGGATCAACTCCGACCTGCTGCAATCCCTGTTGAATGGCTTTGACTAGTGCCTCGCAGGAACGAATTGCCTCCTTGCCGCCTTTCAAAATTACTCCATTGCCCGATTTAATTGCCAGACTAGAAATTTGCACAACGGCATCCGGGCGTGCCTCAAAAATTATGCCTAGAACGCCCAAGGGGCAAGTGATTCGCTTTAAGGTCAGCCCTGTATCTAATTCACGATTAAGCTGCACTTCGCCAAGTGGATCAGGTAGTTTTGCCAAATCGCGCACTCCGACGATCGCCTCTTTTAGCTTGGTATCATTCAATTTCAGGCGGGCATATAGCGTCGAAGCAATTCCTTCAACCGTTGCCACTTCGCAATCCACCGCGTTCGCCGCCAAAATTTCGGGTGTTGCCGTTTCAAGAGACTGGGCGATCGCCTCTAGCGCCTGATTTCGCACCTCAGCAGACAGCATTCCTAACTGCAATGCACTCGCACGAGTTTTTTGGGCTAAGTTAATCAGCGCCGTAGACCCTGTAGATTGGGAAGAAGCGATCGGTGAAAGCGTCATAACCTATTATCAAACGAAACAACATTCCAGCCGATCTCAGTCTACGAGAAAAGCACGAATCAACTCCTACCCAATTTCCTCCTCCCTATGTCGCCTTATTACAACCCCGATCATCTCCCCAACTTTGGCAAAATTGCTGAAGGCAACCCCGAACTGGCAGAGAAATTCTTTGCCTATTACGGAGCGGTCTTTGCAGAAGGCGCTCTATCAACTCGTGAAAAAGCCTTGATTGCCCTAGCGGTTTCTCATACGGTGCAGTGCCCCTATTGCATTGATGCCTACAGCAAGGAATGTTTGCAGCGCGGGGCAGATTTAGAACAAATGACTGAGGCGATTCATGTGGCAACGGCGATTCGAGGCGGGTCTTCTTTGATCCATGGGTTGCAAATGCTTGATCACGTCAATCAAGTTGGAATGTAAGAAAAGATTTGAGCGTTGGGTTTACACTGCGTACTCCCAACTCCGCACTTACTCGTAGGTTGTCCGCCCAACATCATCTAAGATGCGCTGGAGTGCTGCACCTGCTGCTTCATCAGAAAAGTGCTGGGCGGCATAATTCTTTGCATTACGCCCAATTTTATTGCGTAATTGGGGATCGTCCCACAGCATCGCGATCGCCTCAGTGAGGGATTGCGCCGATCCGGGTTCAACCAGCAACCCGGTTTCTCCATGCGTGATGTAATCTTCAGCGCCATTGCAACGAGAGGCAATCACAACTCTCCCCATTCGCATGGCTTCAACAATGGTGACTTGTCCGGCTGCCGTGATCTGGGCATTTGTCTTCATCGACACAACATTAATTCGGGCTTCTTGTGCTAAGCGTAGGCAGTCCTGTTTGCCCAGTCCTAGTGGGGCTTGAACTTGAGAGGGCAGTTGTAGACCTTCTAATGCACGAGAGCCAGCCGCAAGCACCGTAGGCAAGTTAAGTGTTTCTACCGCTTGAAAAAGCGTAGGAAAATCGCGATGGGCTGACCCGATCGCCGCGATAAACGGTTGAGTGGTGTTTTCCTCATAGGTAATGGGAATATCATCCACTTGGTAAGGGAGAAATACAAATCGCTCTTTGGGCAAGCCTAGCCATTGGCTGTAAATATCGCATTCACGCCGGGTATGCACCACAAATCGATCAATATTCCGCAAACTGACTTGTGCCATCCAGCGGCGTAGACCCGATTGGCAGGTGCCTACGTTAAATAGCCAAGCAACAACCGGAAATTTCTTCCGAGAAAACTGTTGATACATGCCTACGGCACTAGCCAACTGAGGAAAGACCGTAATCACTCCGCCATTGGTTGCTTCAGCGGCATTTTTGCCATGTTGCAAGTAGGTCAGCCATTCCTTACAGTTGTCAAGCACAGAGGATTTTTCGTGCCAAGAACGAAGCGGTTTAGGGCGGGGAATGATATTGAATTGATGACGATCACCCGAAACATAAGGGACTAACCATTGCCCGTCTTGTTCTAGATCGTGAATAAAAGGAGCCGCGATCGCCCAACGGGTTACTTTTGCAATCAAAGGAGTAGATGAAGAACACTGCATGACTGAAGTGTAGTTGAATTCTTGCAACATACGCTGACGGGCGATCGCTTTCATTTTTTATGCTTTTAATGGGTTTTTCGGAGATAAAAATTGAACGCAAACATCGTTATTAATAGCCTGCCCAATTTCCTTTGTGAGTATTGGGGTTTAGCTTGACAAACTACTTTGTCGAGATAGTTCGGTTGGGTCAAACTTTTAATCTTATTTTTTGCTTTCAATGTAAATATACTTGCATGAAAATATCGAGTCAGTCAGGTCTTCACCGTTACTTTACATTTCTGAACCCAACACCTAGATTTGAGTCAGTGAGGTCTTTACCGTTACTTTACATTTCTGAACCCAACACCTAGATTTGAGTCAGTGAGGTCTTTACCGTTACTTTACATTTCTGAACCCAACACCTAGATTTGAGTCAGTGAGGTCTTTACCGTTACTTTACATTTCTGAACCCAACACCTAGATCTGAGAGGGACAACATTCCTCGCTATTTGGACGTTACCCTGATTCAGTCCTATCTTTTGATTAGGGTGCTGTTTTGTGGGCAAAGATTAAGAAGGAGCCGCCAGGGCATTGGCTTGATCGGCAACAAATTTGTTTTTTTAAGAGTGAGTGTGCTGACTTCCCTAGAATGCTCGATAAAGCAAGAAATCTACCAGAGGAGGCTACAAGGCTTTATTCACCGTATGTTAAACGTTATATAAGTATTAATTGCCTTATCTCAAACCCCGATCTTTAGGGAGAGGTGCTTTTAGGGATGGCTTACTTTCTTTTCTGGTGAGTAAGGACAGTATGGGCGTTGCTTTAAGAAAGCTGAGCATCGCGTTTTATATCCTCATTTTGCTTGCTCAATTCAAGGCTCAATTCAAGGTATCTAATGTTTCCAGACGATCCTTTAAAGGTTTCTCAACTATTTTTGTCCCTGCTTGGCACTCGGGTTTATACGCACTACCGCGATCGCGTTCCTCAAGATGGCGCAATTTTAGTGATTGGGAACCACCGTAGTTTTATGGATGCTCCTTTGTTAATGACAGCCGTTCAGCGTCCAATTCGGTTTGCCTGTCATCACTACATGGGCGAGGTGCCTATTATGCGAGAAATGGTGACTAAGTTGGGTTGTTTTCCTTTGGGATCTCCTGACCAACGCCAACAAAGCTTTTTTCACAAAGCGGGTCAATTACTCCAATCGCAACAAACCGTAGGCGTGTTTCCTGAAGGCGCACAACCCATGGTACAACCAACCGCACCGGGGAACATGGGCGATTTTCAGCGAGGATTTGCCCACCTAGCGCTACGGGCACCGATCGCGAATCTGGCAATTCTCCCTGTGGCGATCGCGTCTCATCAAGAATCCACCAACGCCGCAGTTCCTCTACGGATGCTAAGTTTAGTTGATCCTTCAGAACCGTTGTTTGATCAACCGGGCTGGCATCCAATGACTGTCTATCAACAAGTGAGCGTTTTAATTGGTCGCCCTTACTGGATCGGAGCGTCGCAGCGGGCAGACTATCAAGGGAAACAAGCGCGATCGCTGGTAGCAGAGATAACCAACGAATGCCATGCTGAAATTGATGAGCTTCTAACCCAGGGTTGCTATTAACAAGTTTTGAGTTCGCCAAGTTCTAATTTCCTCTTCTCTTTTATGCTCAAAAGCAGCCCTTGTTTCTTAACGCCCCGATTATTGCAACCTCACTATCCACTGTTCATATTTTTGCCTGGAATGGATGGCACTGGGCAACTTTTGAGAACCCAAACAGAGGGTCTGGAAGCGTGTTTCGACGTGCGATGTCTAGCTATTCCACCTACAGATTTAACAACGTGGGAAGGACTCAGTGAGCAAGTAGTGAATTTAGTGCAGCAAGAATTGGAAAAAGCCCCCGATCGCTCGGTGTACTTGTGCGGCGAATCGTTTGGCGGGTGTTTGGCGATGAAAGTGGTGTTGCGATCGCCCGAACTATTTCAGCGAGTCATCCTGATTAATCCAGCGTCGTCCTTTAAGCATCGCCTCTGGATGAAATTAGGCGCTCAGATAGCAGGGATTTTGCCCGAACCCATTTATCGGATGTCTGCTGTAGGGTTACTGCCTTTGCTATCGCGGTTGGAGCGAATTAACCGTGGCGATCGCCAAGCGCTGCTTGAGGCAATGAAATCTGTGCCCAAATCAACATCCGCATGGCGGATATCACTATTAAGCCAGTTTGAAGTGTCTGGGGCAGAATTGCAAAAATTAACCCAGCCATTTTTGCTGTTGGGCAGCGTTCGGGATAGTCTTTTGCCCTCCCTGACCGAATTGGAATGGTTAATGCAAAATCTGCAAAACTCTCGATTGGTTGTTTTGCCTTACAGCGGACATACCTGCTTGTTAGAGGCAGATATGAATCTATTGGACATTATGAAAGAGCATAATTTTCTAGTTGCAGAAAGTTTCCCCCCGCACGAACTGAACCGCAATTAGCTCTATTGGACAATCATTAACTTATTTTTAAGTTAACCTGAGTTCGGGATAAGGAGTGGAACAAGAAAGGGCAAATCCGATAGGCTGAAAATGCTAAACCCTCACCCCTGATTTGCCCTGATGTCTAGTCTAGAAGAACTGTTCTGCTCAGTCGATGATTTCTGCCAAAGCTTTGAACCTCAATGGAAACAGCAGCTTTTAGGGTCTCGACTCAAGCTTCGCAACCGACAACGCAGCCTGCGCTTGAGCGAAATGATGACCAGCTTGATAGCGTTTCATCAGTCGTGTTACCGCAACTTCAAACCCTATTATCAAGCGAAAGTGCGGACGCAATGGGCTAGTGCTTTTCCACGACTGGTCAGCTATCAGCGCTTCATCGAGTGGATTCCGAGTACTTTAGTGCCGATGGCTGCCTACCTGCCCTCGTGTTTTGGTCAGTGTAGCGGCATCAGTTTTATGGACTCTACCTCGCTCAAAGTCTGCCATAACTGCCCCATTCGCCAGCACAAGGTGTTTGAAAACTTAGCCGCGCGCGGTAAAACTTCAGTGGACTGGTTTTTTGGCTGCAAACGGCATCGGGGGGGCAATGAGCGGGGAGAGTTGCTCAATATCTGACTCCAGGGAATACGGATGACCGCACCCCTGTACCGAAATTGTTGCAGCAGTTGTTTGGCAAGGTGTTTGCGGACAAAGGCTAGCTCTCGCAAACGTTGGCAACTCTACTGTTCACAACCCCAAGCATTGAGGGCATCACCAAGCTCAAGCGCACCATGAAACAACGATTGATGCGCCTGATGGATCGGTTGATGCTGTGCAAGCGCTCAATGAATGATCGAAACCACATTCCGCCCTTTTTACTAGCACAAGAGGATTATCACAGCTTCAACTCAGCAAGTAGTACTGCCGACAAGTGGAGCCAAAAAACTGGAGAATCCGACGGCGCTCATTCGTTAAGCTCACCCCTTGCTTTGCTCGATTGAGCACAACGTAGTGGACTGCCATAAAACACTGGAAAATCCAACGCAAGGTGGGCTGTTGCGTCCCTTTGCCCAATTAATTCAGCAGGGTTTGGTTTGCCTGTTGCAGGGCTTGGCGCATCTGACGTTGTCCCAGGTTGTACACCAGCAAACACAAGCCCATAATCATGCCTAATGCCATGATTCGTTCTGGGGCTTTGAGGAAGACACTGGAGGCAAAGAACAGCGGATCTTTCAAGAATCGAAATCCTCGTTCATTCCCCTGTTGCCCTTTGTACTCCTCCAGTGCCTGTTGGGCACTCATTTGCTCACACGCCAGCACATTGGTTGCCAGAATGAAACGTCCGGCCCGTTGCTGGCGCAGCGTCACAACTTTTGAGTTCAGCTTTAATGATGCTTGAGGATGATAAGTAATGCGACTGGGAACCGTCTCTTGTTTTGGTTTTCCCGATTTCTCGCAGTGTAGTTTTTGTTTAACACCTATATTCTCTAGTTCATGCCACACTAGCTTCTGCTCAAACTTCTTCAGTGCCGCTAATGCGTCTGCTTCGCACGCAAATTCTTGGGTACAAAGTTGGGTAGTGTTCTAGACATGGGGGCACTATGGTCAAACCGCACGTCCAAATTCATAGCGATTGATAAACAATCCAATCACCACATCATGCAGCCACTCGGACTTAGAGAAGCAAATCGTCTTGCGAGCTATAGAGCTTCGCTCCGCCAAGGGCGTACGCTTGATTCGAGTTCGTAAGGTGAAGTGTTTCCGCTCAATTTTTTGGGTGTTCCACTTGCCAACTTGATGCTGATTTTCATCCAGCAACCGAGCATAGGCTCCCCAGCCGTCGGTGTAAAACGTTTGAATGCCAAATGGCTCTAACAAGGCTTTCAACTCCACCAACGCTTGGTCTTTGTGGTCTGCCAACACATACGCCAATACTTGCCCAGTTTCATGATCAATCGCGTGCCACAACCAGCGCTGCTGTTTTTTGGATTGGATAAAACTCCACATCTCGTCTGCTTCAGCTTCTTCAACCTGTTTGACCATGGTCACAGCCGTTGGCTTGAGTTGTTCTAATAGTGCTTGATTCACCTGTTCAAGATGACGATCTTTTTTTTAATGCTTCAATCACCGTAGTGGGGCTAATCTTGAGCACACGCGCCGTATCTCGAATTCCACTGCCGTTCATCGCCATATCGCAAATCTGTTGCTTCACGCTGGGTAAGTAGCCTCGGTAAGAATACTCCAAAACAAAACTGTGACGAGGGCATTCGGAGTTGCGGCATTTATAGCGTTGTTTGCCTTCAGCCGTCTTGCCGTGTTTAACGATGTTCGTGCTGTTGCATGCAGGACAATGTACGGGTTCAAGTACCATCGCAGTTTTTTCGGTTCATCTAACTTATTTAAGTTCTCTGATTCTCCCTAATTCTCATCCCCTTGTCTAGAACACCACCTGGGTGTGGCTAGCACTGGATGTCGAGACACGTGAGATTGTGGGTTGCCACATCGGTGATCGTTCCAAAGACTCGGCTTTAGCCTTATGGCAATCGATGCCAGGGGTGTATCGGCAATGCGCCGTGATTTACACCGATTACTGGGATGCTTATCGGGCAGTCCTACCGAGCCAACGGCATTGTGCCGTTGGAAAAGAAACAGGGTTGACGAGCTACATCGAACGATTCAACAACACCTTAAGGCAACGGGTGTCTCGATTAGTGCGAAAGACACTGTCATTTTCTAAGAAATTGGATAATCATATCGCTGCGATTTGGAACTTCATCCATCACTACAACGAACGGATTCGCCTGCAACTATCAAACTGTTGAGAAGGCACCCCTTTTCCCTCATCCTTTACCAAAAAAGACTACCTTCTCTCGTTGGGGATAAGCGGATTTCAAGATCGCTTGCACCTTCGTTTTTTGCTCAGCGGTCAGGTTGAGACTATTCACTGCTCGACTCATTTTGCTCCCTTGCTGCAACTTTGCTTCCAACTGCTTCACCTGCTCTGGAGTTAACACGGCTTCCACTTGCTGGCGAAGGGCAGCACGCTTCTTCGCTCGTGCCTCTGGGGATAGCCTGGTTTGACCTTCTGCGGAAGAATTTGAGGCACCGTTTGTTTGGGCAGGATCACCAGAGGATGCATCGGAGGAATTGGGGCGGTTACAGGCGGTCATCCCATAAGAGAGCAGCGTGACCAATAAAATAGAGGCGATCGCAGATTTTTTCATCATGAATAACTTCTTGATTGAACAGTAACGATGTTGCAAACCTCACCTAAACTGTGTTGCTTTAAGCTGCACATTCACGGGTAATGCGCCCCAATCGTCCGTCGTGCTTGAAGGTTGACTCGCGGATTCTGATAACACTGGAATGCTCCAAGATATCGCACCAAACATCACCAAGAGAATTACGACAGGAATAGGTTTGATGTTGTAAAGCATGGGTTTCACCTGATCAATGCGAATGACTTGATAGTACCGATTTCGTCTAAGCCGCACATGACGCAGAAGTCCCAACTTGACCCGTCAAAAACTACTCAAATCTTTGTGACTTTTTTCCTAGTTAAAAGCGAAAACTCAGTCAAAATCGCTCTAGCGCGATCGCGTCGTATCCAGCTATACCAGAAGACAGCAGTGATATAGCCTCTATCATCGCGTTTGACGTAGTGCCTAAGGACTCCCTATTGTGTTGAACGACGTCAATCCCTTTAATATTAAAAAGATGCGGCTACTGTTGCCGTTTCAAATACTGGCATTGAAGAGTTCTATGGTTCGCCTAAACAATCAATCATTTCGGTTGTTGCTCAACATCGAGTGGCTACTGTTGATCACCGCTGTTTTCATGGAAGTGCTGCTGCCGTTTCATGAGTCTTGGGCAGTGTTGGGAAGAATTATCGCGATCGCGATCTTTGGCTTGATGGGGCTGCGGCTACCAACCGGAAAACTTCCCACAAAGCTACTCTACACGGCTCTAGAGTTTAGCTTGATTCTATTACCTGCAACTCAAGTCGGTTTATCCAATCGGTCTGTTTTCCTGCTGTGCTTAGTGTTAGTCATGCGGAGTTGTTTGATTTTTAAGCAACTCGGACAGATCGTAGTATTGATATCGGCACTGTTCACCTACGCGAGTCTGTTGCTATCCAAACCTGTGATGCCTGGAAGGGGCGCGATCGCACTTTGGGAAGACTGGCGTTTAAGTAACATTTTACTATTTAGCCTCACCTTGGTCTTTGCCTTGTTGTTAACCAATGCGTTGTTGGCAGAACGGGGCAGTCGAGAGCAGTTAGAAACCGTTTATCAAGAACTAGAAACCACTCATCAACAATTAAGGCACTATGCATTGCGAATTGAGGATCAAGCTACATTACAAGAACGCAATCGAATTGCTCGCGAAATTCATGATGGATTGGGGCATACTTTAGCCGCATAAACCATTCACATGAATAATGCAATTTTGTTCTGGAAATCAGATTCAGACAAAGCATTGATATCTTTAAAGCACGCAAAACAACTGGGTGCTGAAGGTTTATTAGAAGTCCGCAAATCTGTTTCCGTGTTGCGGTCAAACCCGCTCCAAGGACTTTCACTAGAAACCGCCATCAAAAAGCTATTGAATGACTTTCAATACACCACAGGCATCGAAGTTTGCTATAGCTTTCAACTAGCAGTTTCTTTGCCCACAGAGGTCAACACAACTCTATATCGCATTGTGCAAGAATCACTGACGAACATTGCTAAGCACGCTCAAGCAAAAAAGGTAACCGTTGATTTACGTCAGCAAGCGAGTTTCATCCACTTGGCGATCGCGGATGATGGTAAAGGCTTTACTCCCACTGAAAACACCACGGGGTTTGGACTCCAGGGAATGCGGGAACGAGCCGCCGCCTTGAGTGGAGAGTTGCATATTCATAGCCAGCCCGAAAAAGGGTGTTATATTTCGGTTTCCCTTCCTTCACTACCACACTCATAATGATTCGGATTTTATTGGTCGATGATCAGCATATTATTCGCCAAGGACTCAGAAGTATGTTGGAGTCAAACGCTGATATGGAGGTTATTGGCGAAGCAGAGAATGGGCAACGGGCGATCGAACAAATTCCAACCCTACAGCCTGACGTGATCTTGATGGATGTCCGGATGCCAGTGATGGATAGCGTTGCGGCAGCAAAAGCGATCGCTCAACAGCATCCTGATACTCAGGGGGTGACAGTGAAGCTGAAAGCAATGCTGGGTGGTAGAACAAAGCTCCCAGAAGATACGAAAATAGAGCGAATTCAAGAAACTCGCTCTACCCAGTACAAATATGTTGCCACTATTTTATCAGGCTTGTCTATCAGCCCAACTGTCCCAGATTCATGTGATTACTCTTCAAATGTTGGTCGAGTTGTTGCAGAAAGAACGCCAAGTCTCGCTCGAACGGTTAGCAACCCTGTTTGCTCAACCAATTCAATTCGAGAGTCGTCGTCGGAACTTGCAACGGTTTCTGATACTGCCGCAATTGAGTATCAAAGGGATGTGGTTTCCAATTGTTAAGTATTGGCTCAAGCACCACTTTGAACGAGGACAACGGTTGTTGGTTGTGATTGACCGCACCCAATGGAAACACCATAATTTGCTGATGGTCAGCGTAGTCTACCGTCAACGGACTATTTCCTTGTATTGGCAAGTCTTAGATAAGCAAGGACAAAGTTCATTGGCAGAGCAAAAGGCAGTGCTGCGTCCAGTGTTTACTCTGGTGCGGAACTATCGCCCTATTGTGCTTGGTGACCGAGAGTTTCATAGTGTGGCACTGGCTGATTGGTTGCGCCAACAACGCGTCCACTTTGTCCTGAGACTGCCCAAGAGTACAACGGTTGAGCCATTTCCCAAGGCTGGGTATACCCGGCTTGATGAGTTAGCTCAGTTTCCGGGCATCGCCGTGTATGAGGTGCAAGTGCAAGTCACTCAGCAACAGGGGGTTGGTCGCTTCAATTTGGTGACTCGATGGAAACGAGCCTATCGGGGTCATCAAGCCAACGAAGTTTGGGATCTACTCACCAACCTTGAGAGTCTTGAAGTGGCTTTGGAGTGTTACCCAAAAAGGTTATCGGTAGTCTTTTTTGGTAAAGGATGAGGA
>NZ_JBXBCE010000020.1:0-284023 GCF_056784215.1 Leptolyngbya sp. CALU 1928
CAAGGCTATCAAGGTATCCAAAAGCTCCATTCCAACAGTCGCTTGCCTATCAAGAAACCCAAGGGGGGATCTCTCAGTGCAGCCGAAAAAGCGATGAACCGCGAATTGGCGGGGGAGCGGATTGGGATTGAACACGTCAATCGCCGCTTCAAGATCTTTAGAATCCTGGCTGAACGTTACCGCAATCGCTGTCGTCGTTATGGACTGCGCTGCAATTTAATTGCTGCCTTGTACAACTATGAATTATCTCTGGAGGCTTAATCAGCTTAATTTGAAAGAGGTCTATTGTGAAAGTATCAATCATCTATCCAATGATGAACTGAAAGTTTGTTTGAAGCGCCCAACGAGAAGCAGCAGAAAATTCAGCGTTTTCTTTAGTTGCTTTTTCTAATAAATCTGCTGCTTTCTCGGCTTCCTTTTGAAGATCTTTATCCATTGGTTTTTGAGAAGACAGTTGAACAATTTGCCAAAGACTTTCCAGAAGTTGTAATCGTTGAAGTCTTGCTTCGGGAAGCGATCGCTGATTCAGTTTCAAAGAATCAATCGTCACTGCTCCCCTCAACTTTCCTTCAATGGCATAGGCGATTTCACCCCGGAAACCAATGAATTCTTCAGGATTATCTTTGCCTGGGTCAATAAACAAAGGCTGTTCAGCATCAATACTTTGACGATGGTTGCTGGCGCGGTCAGTAATATTTTTTAGTGGAAAGAGATTTTGCTTGTGTCTCTGGTTGCAGCCCGGACAGGCAAGATAGAGATTATCCCACTCGTAGGTAAGCCAGTAATAGCCTGGTCGCTGCAAAGGTTCACCTGTTGCTTGTTTATAAGCTTGCTTAGGACGAAAGTGTTCCACATCTCCATCAGTCCCAATTAATCGTTCACAGAAACAGCATTTTCCATGTTGGGCTTTGATCAATGCTTGTTTAACACTTGTATGGGCGTAAATGTTGCTATCGAAAGAGAATGTTCTTTCACCGGATTGGTAAACCGTTGGGTTGCGAGAATAGCTGCTGCAATGCGATCGCCGTTTCTTTTTTCCATCCTGAGCAAGTTTTTCGGGCGTTAATGCTGGTTTTTGAATGCGGATCACGAGCTACCCCATTCAAGAGTTTTCTAATAATTGAGCCGCACGACGAATGATATCCATCGCTTTGATATCGTCAGGAGTTTCTGCGGTCGGAAGAGTGCCAATTTGGATTTCTAGCTCTTGAAGTTCTGCTTCGTCTGCTTTGGAAAGACTCGCTTTAGACAAAATTTCTTGTCTGCGAGTCAGCAATGGTTCCAAATTAGCAGGTCTGGCGGTAGGCAGTTCAAAAACACTGGTCAGCACTTGATCAACTCGCCAGTTCTCAACAATTTCAGGATCATTATCAATTACTACGCGATCGCCGTCTCGCCTTAACAACACAATATTGGCATCCTTTGCTGCTTGCACTACGAGCGGACTGTGAGCCGTCACGATAAACTGGGTGTTGGGAAATCGCTCCGTTAAAAAGCTCATGATATTACGCTGCCATTTGGGATGGAGATGCAGATCAATTTCATCCACCAAGACGATCGCAGGTTCAGCCAGGGGATCTTTGCTGTCAGGATAGCGCCGGAATAATCGCACTGCTAGATCGACCATCCAGGCGATTGAGGTTCGATAGCCCAAGCCCAGACTAGACAAACGTACCCATCCATAAGGAGTTAAAAATTCCGCTTTTGGGTAAGAATTTTCTTCAGTTGTAATGCGGAGATCTTCAATATCAGGTAAGATTCGTTTCAAAATTTCTGTAACTTGATTTAATTGAAGTGCCAAACGATTACGCATTTGCTTCGATACTGATCGAGCAGCATAATCAGTTTGCAATAACCATTCTTCGGCATTAATGAGTGAAACCCTATCTGAAAACAAACTCGCTGAATTTTCAGAGCCAAGACCTTCGCTTAGAAAAGTCCCTCCCATCCTTCGCGACGCTCCATACCCATAACATACCAGTCCTTCTAAAGCTTTATTAGATACCGAGTACTGTGATCCTACAAGTACTTGAATATCCTCAAAAGCATATCGGTCTGAATACTCGTTCGTATAATTGCTACGCAACTCTTTTAAGGAAGAAAGTGTAGCAATGCAAGAAAACTTAGCATCAATTCTGGCATTCTCATCTGTCAACGTATTTAGCTCTGCCCAGGAAATACTTGGGATACGGGGGATTACCAAGTTTGGAACAACTACTTTCACTCCTTCGGAATCTTCAAAGGTTTCGGTTTCTAAGGCAGCAAGACACCGTAGCAAGGTTGTTTTACCAACTCCGTTATCGCCTAAAAGCACTGTCCATTGGGCTGGATTGCCATTGCCATCTGAGAGATCAAGAACTTGCCGATCTTTGAAGCAGAGAACTCGTTCTACTTCCAATGACAAAAAGTAGACAGGCGGTGCGTTGTCAGGGGATGTCGCAGGTTTGCGTCTGCTTCTAGCTCGTTTCGGCTCGTTTGTCATGGTGTTAGGCAGAACCGTATGCGCCAATCATACTGTTTGGCACTGGTTGCATCAACAAAAGGCTTTTCTGCGGTGGCTGATTTGGATGTCAGAAAGGGCGGATCAATCGCTTTCGCCGATCAGGGTGAAGGCTGCCCAATCACGGGGACTGGGGTATTGCTGGAGGGTTTTGAGCATTGCTTGTCGCATCGCTTGGGCTTTACCCGGTTTAATTGCCAAGGTTTGGTAAAACGCGGTCATCAAGGCGGCGGTGGAATCATCGGGCACTGCCCACAGGGAAACAATGACGCTGGGTGCCCCGGCAGAGATTAGCGATCGCGACAAGCCAATCACCCCATCGCCCGTAATGCGTCCACGCCCCGTATCACAGGCGCTCAACACCACCAGTTCCGCTTGATTTAGCGACAAGCCCAAAATTTCACTGGCGGTCAGCAAGCCATCGGTGGTGGAGGTGGGGGCTAACGCCAGCGCTCCGGGGATGCCCACTCCTTCCACATCATCCAACAAGCCATGGGTGGCAAAGTGAATCCGCCGCGCATTGGGCAATCGTTGGGTGACGGTGGCTTCGGTTGCCTGATTGCCCACGAATGCCGTGGTTTTGAGCAGAGCGGCGATCTCCCGTGCTTCTTGTTCGGCAAACGGCAGGGCACTCAACGGTTCTGGGGGTTGACCGACACGGGGCATAGTGGGGTTGCCAATGATCAAATCAGTACCGGGATTATTGCCGGGGGCGATCGCCGATTTGGGTAAAGTGGAGCGTTGAGCTTGGAGGGTGTGAGTTAAGCCCAATACCTGAATGGCTGGAGCCGTTCGCAGGGTGTGTTGCTCAATCAGATAGGTGAGATCGGCAGCTTGCAACGCGGCAAAGGGCACCAACAACAGCGTTCCTTGGGGAATGAACACCACCTGCTGATTTGGGTCAGAGGGGAGTAGATTGGAGATCGGTTCAATCAGCCATTGGTGCAGCGATCGTAGGTTTCGACTGAGGCGGCGCGGGGACGGGGCAGCAGTGGGTGGGGTAGCAGTGGGTGGGGCAGAGGCTTGAGCGGTTTTATCGGCTACCAGCGCGGATCGGGTAGCAGCAATCGCGCGACTGAGGGAGTCGTCTATTGATCGCCCCCGTCCAATGGCGGTGGCAACCCGTGTTTGCTCAGCGGTTTCGGTAATGGAGAGGGCTTGACTGGGCACGGTCACATGGCGAAAGTGGATCGCGCCCGTGGGTTGGATCACCCAAATTGCCAGTTCAGCCTTGCCCAAGATGGCATATTCCACCAGGGTGGCGTTTTGCTGCTGGGCGATTTTTTGGATGTCGGCGATCGCCAAGGGTGCCGTTTGCAGCCGAGTTGCCGCCTGCACCGATAGCCGACGGGCAACTAAGTCCACAAAGGCGCGTGCCCGTCCCCGTTCCGAAATTTCCAGGGCTTGCCGATCGCGGTTCAGCCGAATCAAAACCTGTTGCAAGGTGCGGTAGGTGGCGGCTTGGGTTTCAAACAACGAGACTTGATCGCTATCTGCCAAGCCCGGTCGCAGCGAGTCCCAAATGGCGATCGCCGCCAGCAGGGTCTTTGCCGATTCTTCCAGTTGCCCAATGTCAAACAGTGCCATGCCCAAATTGGACAGCGCTCGTCCTTCGTTGGGGCGATCGCCCACCTGTCGCACCACTGCCAGGGCTTCTCGATACCGGGCAATGGCTTGGGGCTTTTGTTGTTGCTGATCGAGGACGATCGCCAATGATCCAAGGGCGATGCCTTCGCCAGCACGATCGCCTACCTGCCGGGAAATATCTAAACTTTGCTGGTAATAGGTTGTCGCAGTTACCAAATTTCCCAGTGCTTGATAAGCATTCCCCAACTTGTGCAGCAGTTGTCCCTGAGCCGCGCGATCGCCCAACTGCTGCATCAGGGTCAAGGCTTGCCGGAGATATCCCAAAGCTTGCTGTGGCGACTCCGATTCATAGGAAACCGTACCCAAATTGCCCAGGATATAGGCTTCCACGCGACGATCGCCCAGCGATCGCGCCAAGGTCAAACTTTGGGTCAAATACTCCTTCGCACGGGTTCGGTTGCCAAGCTGAAGATAGAGCGTTCCCAACCGTTGCAAAATCCCCGCTTTGCCCACCGGATTGTTGCTTTGCTGCATCAAGGGCAACGCTTGCTGGTAGTCGGCAAGGGCAGCGGGATAGTTGCCCTGATCCGTATAGGTATTGCCCAGATTGCCTAAAATATTGGCTTCTCCAGCCACGCTGCCCAAGCTGCGCGCTAGGGGTAAACTTTGCTGAAATAGGGCGATCGCCTCTTCATAGTTACCCGATACCCGGTTGATAATTCCCAACTGATTCAGGATCGTAAACTCGCCTTCTCGGTCAGCCAGAGTTTTGGCGATGGGCAACGCCGCGTTGAGATGGGCGATCGCCTGCGGATATTGACCCAAATTTTTGTAGAGATAGCCCAAATTGGTCAGCGCAAAACTTTCGCCCGTGGCATCCTGAATCTGACGCGCCACTGCCAAACTTTGCTGAAACAACGCCAATGCCTCAGCGTTTTTGCCCTGCGCCTCTTGGATTGCTGCCAAATTGCCCAACACGCGTCCTTCCTGGCGGCGATCGCCCACCTGACGATACCGCTCCACTGCCTGCTGCCACGAAGCTTCCGCTGCTTGCCATTGCCGCTGTTGAAACTGCCGTAATCCCTGCTTAAACAGCGTCTCCGCTGCCCCATCGGGTGCATCCCCAGACTGCTGCGCTAAGTGGATGGGCGATCGCGGCAACGTCCCTAACGCACCACCCGGCACCATCACCAACATTCCAGCCGCGATCGCCCCACATTGGAAACCCCACAAAAATCGCTTGAAAGTGCAACGATTCACAGCAAATCTACAGATACAACCGATCCAGATACAACCCTTTTGAATCATAGCGTTGCCCATGAAGATGTGATGAATTTCAGCAAGCTCTTTTACTCTGCTGATAGAATTGCCGCAGAGGTTAATCAGGGAATTTACTGAGATGGGGCAGGTTAACTGGCAAAGTGGATGGGTGCTGGGTTTGGTTATCAGCAGTCTGGTAACCCCGATCGCCAGTGTTGCTCAAAGCAATATTGTGCCCGACTCCACACTCGGCGCAGAATCTTCGACAGTGATCCAGAACTTTGGCGGACAACCCGTAGACGCGATCGCGGGTGGGGTACAACGCGGCGCAAACCTGTTCCATAGTTTTCGGGAATTCAATGTCAGTCCGGGACGCGGAGCCTACTTCCTCAGCCCCAACGCCAACCTCCAAAACATCTTGGCACGGGTCACAGGCACTAATCCCTCTGAAATTTTGGGCACCTTGGGCACCTTGGGCGCATCTCAACCCAACCTGTTTTTGATCAATCCCAACGGCATCATCTTTGGCTCAGAGGCGCGACTGGATGTGCGCGGCTCCTTTGTGGCGACGACTGCCAGTCACCTCGCTTTTCCCGATGGCAGCCAGTTCAGCGCCACGAACCCCCAAGCTCCGCCGTTGCTCACGGTTAATATCACGCCCGGATTGCAATATGGACGCGGACAGGCTCCCATTACTCAGGCAGGAAATTTGACTGTCGGCAATGGGCAAAGCCTAACGTTGATCGGCAGCACCGTCACCAATACGGGCGGATTGACGGCACCGGGCGGACGAGTGGAAGTGTTGGGCGATCGCGTTGCCCTGCTTGATCAAGCCGCGATCGATGTTTCGGCTCCCGGCGGCGGTGGCACGGTGTTGATCGGCGGCGACTTTCAAGGGCAGGGGATTGTGCCCACTGCCAGCCGCGTCTTCGTTGCACCCGGTGTCACCATCTATGCCGATGCGATCCCCCCTTCCCCCCTTATCAAGGGGGGAAGGGGGGATCGGCAATGGCGGCAAGGTGATCATCTGGTCGGATGAGGCAACCCGCTTTTATGGCAAGGTGAGCGCAAAAGCAGGCGAAAATTCCGGCAATGGGGGCTTTGTCGAAGTCTCTGGAAAGCAATTTCTGGATTACAACGGACAGGTGGATACCCTCGCACCCAATGGCTTGACAGGCACCTTACTGCTTGACCCGACGAATATCACCGTCGTTGCCGGGGTAAATACTCCCGCTCAACTTGCTGCCAACGATCAGTTTGCTGATCCTGGCGTGAATAACACGATCAACAACGGCACGATTAACGCAGCGATCGCCAACGTCATCCTGCAAGCCACGAACGATATTACCTTCGCCGCACCGATTTTTATGCTCAATCCTGGAATCAGCTTAACGGCTGAAGCAGGCAACAACATTACGTTTCAACCAAGCTTTTTTGGTAATGACATCCAAACGAACGGAGGGAATGTCAACTTAAGATCTGGATCAGATATTATTTTAGATAATGCGGAAATTATTACAACCAGGCTATTTGGAGGCAACTCTGGCGATATAACTATTGCAACGGGGCGATTGATCCTGCAAAATGGTGGAGTTTTGTCGACAACTACTGCTGGGGGTGGAACTGGAAACGCTGGCAACATCACCATCCAAGCCAACGAGGTTGATATATCAACTGCAGTAGGAGCATTGAATGATAGTAGAATCAGCGCTAATTCATTTGGAAGTGGGAATGCCGGGAGAATTGTCATTAACACTAGGCGTTTAGCGGTCACTGGCTCACAAATTCAAGCAGCTTCAACTAGATCGGGTGACGCAGGTGAAATTATTGTTCAAGCCAACCAAATTGAAGTGGATGGGCAGGGAAGTGTATCGCGTATCTCCGGCTTATTTACCCTTCCTGAATTGGTAAGTACTGGCAAGGCTGGAACAATTACCCTGAATACCCAACAATTAAGTGTGCAAGGCGGTGCCGAGATCAACGCTGGAACAATTTCTTCGAGCGACGCAGGCACCTTAACTATCCGAGCCTCTGACATTGATGTCGCAGGAAGTGGTCTTTTCCCTAGCACATTGTCAGTGGCTGCTTATGCACAGTTTGGAGCAACGGGTGATGCTGGCACGATGCAGATTGTCAGCGATCGCCTGACGGTTAGAGATGGGGCGGTTATCGATGGGAATGCTTTCTTTGGACAAGCAGGCAACTTGAACATTCAGGCAACTACGGTGAATCTCGATAGAGGCGAGATTGCTGCCGAAGGTCAGAAAGGCGGAAACGTTACTTTAGACACTGCCCAATTACAAGTCAAAAATTCTAGTTTTATCTCTGTTGGCACACTATTGGGGGATGTGGGTGGCAGCTTGCGAATTCGCGCTAGGGATAGCATGACTGTCGAGAACAGCAGCGTTTCCACCTCCTCGATCGCTGGGGCGGCTGGCGACTTGCAGATCGAAACCCGTAATTTGACACTGCAAAATTTAGCCAGTGTTTCATCAGTCGTGCAGGGATTTGGAACTGCAGGCAATGTCACAGTCCGTGGGGCAGAAACAGTGTTGGTAGAGGGAAGTTCTTCCCTCGGCTCAAACGCCATTGGGTCTTCTGTTACCACTGGCAATCTCCTAGTGGAAACCGCAACTCTCACTGTGCAAAACGGGGGTGGAGTCAGCACTGTATTGTTTGGGCAGGGGCGCGGCGGCGATATTAACATTAATACTGACAATCTAATCGTTCAGAATTCGGGCTTCATTTCAACCAGCGTGGTTGGTCAAGGTCAAGGCGGCAACTTAGCGATCCAAGTGAGTGACTCTGTTCGTTTAGATAATCGCGGTGTTGTGTCCACTTCCACCTTTGGGGCGGGTGCAGGCGGCAGCCTCTCAGTTTCGGCTAGAAAACTGGATGTGCTGAACCAATCCTCAATCAACACCGTCAGCTTTGATCGGATTGATAGTCCAGCCAGGGCTGGAATTTTTGCGGATCTTCAACTGGGTGCGATTCAGTCTTCAGCTATTTTGGGGCTAGTTAACACCATTGCCTCAAGTGCTGCCGCTACGGGAATGCAGGGGAATGCAGGGGAATTGAGTGTTCAAGTTAGAGATTCGATCACCCTGGCAAATCGAAGCTCACTGGCGACTGTTGGAGCCGGGAAAACTAATGGAGCCAAGTTATCCGTGCGGACGGGTGACCTGAACTTGCTGGATGAGGGTGCCTTGCGATCAGACATTATTGGGCAGGGGCGCGGTGGCGATATTGATATCCAAGCGAACAATTTACGATCGCAAAATGGATTGATCTCTAGTCGAGGAACTGAGTTCGGCACTGCTGCCAACATCAATATTTCCCTCAACGATACTTTGAGCAGTAACGGGGGGCAAATCCTGGCGAGTTCGACGCGATCGGGCGGCGGCAATATCGATATCGCGGCGGCAGATATTCGTCTACGAGATAGCAGCTTGATCAGCACCAGTGTGTTTGACAGCACGGGCGGCGGCGGCAACATCAACATTCGCTCGAATATCTTTCTCGCCCTAGAAGACAGCGACATTTTGGCAAATGCTGAATTGGGCGCAGGCGGCAACATCTTGATCAATTCACCAGTGTTTTTGGCGGCATTGTTTAGCAGCAGCAGGGCAACCCCAGTCGGGCGCAATCCTGGTAGTTTTGCTCAATTTCGGGGCAACGGGCGGGTAGATATTTCGGCAGAGTCGCGATCGGGCACCAGTGGCACCGTCATCTATCCCACCTTTGATCCCAGTCGCGGATTGGTACAACTGCCTGGGGATCTGGTTGACCCCACTCAGCTAATTTCCCAAGCCTGTGTTCCCAAGGGAGTTCAACGGGCAAACTCTTTCACGGTGACCGGGCGGGGTGGGATTGCGCCCAGTCCAACTGATCCGTTGCAAAGTGACGAGGGATTTGTGAAGTGGGTGGAAGTGAGGGATGAGGACAGGCAAGGGCAAGGACAAGGGCAAGGACAAGGGCAAGGGGAGACAGGGAGAACGGGAGAGAAGACGGCAGACACTATTACATCCACACCCGCACCGATCACTGAAGCCCAAGGTTGGATCACCACAAAGGATGGATCTGTGTGGCTAGTGGCGATCGCCGCAACAGGGATGCCGCAACCGCCGGGTTTACTGCCATTAAACTGCCATTAAACTGTGATCAACTCTCAAATTGAGGGCGATCTCAAAATCATCCAAGATCATGGGAATCCCTACCACCCTTTTGAGTCATAGCGTTGCTCGATCCAACTGCGAATTTCATCCTCCGTGCCAAAACACACCGAGTCGCCCGTGGTCGGATCATAGCCATGCCAGCCCACCTGACCAAAGCGATCGCGCTTGCGGGGCGACCATCCACTAAAATGGGCGGTGTAACTCGACTGGCTAAACGGCAAGAGTAAATGAGGCACCTATGGACAACTTGCTCCAGCGCATCACCCACCATCCAGATATTTGCCACGGTAAACCCTGCATTCGAGGATGGTCGTGTTCTAGAGTTGTTGTTTTAGGTTAGACAGCTAAGCCAAACTCATATCGATTAAGGAACAATCCAATCACAACGTCATGCATCACAATAGACTTGGAAAAGCAAATGGTTTTGCGAGCCAATCTTTTAATGCGAGTGCGTAAGGTTAAAGGCTTACGCTCAATCTTCTGAGTATTGCGTTTACCCACCGTGTGAAGACTTGGATCGAGATGTCTTAATGCCTCCGTCAGGCTATGCCAATATAAGCTCCCCAACCATCTGTGTAAAAACGCTTTAAGCTGAATAAATGCCTCATCTTGATGCGATGCTAAGACATCAGCCAATACAGTGCCAATCTCATGGTCAATGGCATGCCACAGCCATCCTTGTTGCGCTTTAGACTCAACAAAACAACCCATCTTCATCGGCTTCTGCTTCTGTATCCTCCCACTGGCAGAGGTTGACGATACTTTGAGTAGGTTCTAGCTGGGCAAGTTTTGCTTCATTCACTGCTTGCTTCATTCACTGCTTGCTTCATTCACTGCTTGCTTCATTCACTGCTTTGATGAGATGATGCTCTTTTTTTTAACTCCTCAATCACGGTAGTCGGGCTTAATGTGAAGCACACGGGCAGTATCTCGAATACCGCTACCGTTCATCGCCATGTCACTGATTTGTTGCTTGACTTCAAGCAAATATCCTCGATACTCATACTGCAAAATAAAGGTGCGCCGAGGGCACTGGGTGTTTTGACACAAATAGCGCTGTTTGCCGTCTGAAGTGGTGCTGTGTTTGATCACTTTGACTCTGTCACATTGAGGGCAGTCAATCGGCTCTAAAACCATGCTTGAGTCTCCCCAATAGTGATTCCTTTACCAAAGTAATCTTTGTTATCGAAAACAACAAGTTTGAAACATTACCTGAAGTTGGACTTTAGAAAAGTATGCGCCTAAATCCTCTATGTGACACTTCAAAGGGCGGAATGTTTGATTTAAGAGGGTGATGCAGGCGCGTTTATTCCACAAAACTTACAATCAAGAATATGTTCTGTTTGAGTGCAATTGATGATTGATCTAACGCCTGCCCTACCGACTTTTGTGATTACGTTGCGAGAAGGCGTGGAAGCGGCGCTGGTGGTGGGCATTGTGCTGGCATATTTGGCGAAAGCTGGGCAAACTCGCCTGAAGGCTTGGGTCTATGGCGGCATTGGCGCAGGATTGCTTGCCAGTGCAGTCGTAGGATTTGTATTTATCAGGGGACTTAATGCGGCGGGTTCAGCGAATCAAGTCTATGCCCCTGCCCTTAAGCCGCTGCTGGAAGGTTTTTTTAGCGTGGTCGCGATCGCCATGCTGAGTTGGATGCTGATTTGGATGACCCAGCAATCTCGCCTACTCAAAAAACAAATTGAGGGAACTGTTAGCTCGGCTTTGACCGATCCCACTGCCGGATGGGGGATTTTTTGGCTAATCTTTTTTGCCGTGCTGCGAGAAGGATTTGAAACGGTTCTGTTTATCGCGGCGAAGTTTGAGCAGGGAGCGATGCCAATTTTGGGCGCGATCGCGGGAATCATTGTGGCTGTTGGCATTGGCATATTGCTGTTTCAGTTCGGCGTGAAAATCAATCTGCGGCTGTTTTTCCAGGCAATGGGTATTTTTCTCTTGTTCATCGTGGCGGGGTTGGTTGTCTCTGCTTTAGCACACATCGATCTAGGGCTAGCGCGATTAGCAGAGATTCAGCCCGGTGCCTCACTTTGCCTCAATTCTTCAGCACAAGGTTCCTGCATTTTAGGACCGCTGCTATGGGATACCAGCCGAGAGCTACCAGAACGCCAATTTCCGGGGATTTTGCTGCACACGCTATTGGGCTATGAAGATCAAATTTATTTAGTCCAGGCGATCGCCTACGGTTTGTTTTTAGCCAGCGTAGGTAGTATTTACCTGCAAAGTGTTTCAGGCTGGGGCAGGGGTGCTACCAAGCCTCAAACCTCCCCATGATTTCGCAAAGTCTCTCTCTAAAGAAAGTGTTGCCAATCGCGATCGCGTGAAGATAATGAAACTGACAAACCCAGATTAAACAAAGGTTAAGGAATTGCCCCAAAACATTAAGAAAAGCAGTTTTAGGTTAAGAAGAGATTAAAATACATGAATTCACACCTTAGAGATCAAACTCTATAGACTTATTTTCTGACCCCCGAACGGGGTATTTTAGGAGGCGTATCCAATGCAAGCTACCGAGTTTCTGTTTCCTCGCTCTCGATATCGAGGACAATTTACTCCAAAAAACCTGATGTTCAATGCAAACTTACAGGAATTTTCTCAAAAGGTGAGCTACATTTGCAGCCTTGAAACCAATGGCAAACTTCAGCCAGATGAGGCTTATCAAAAAATTGCAGCTTTATGGAGTAATCTCTCTAGCAGTAGAGAAAACCTTGGTATTGATGCGTCTCCTTCCGCAGAATAATTCAGCTAATAGGCTTCAAACCACCCTTCGGGAAGCGAGCTACATCCCCCTACCCCTGCTATGCAAGCCTTTTGGTCTACTCCCAAATTTGGGAGTAGGGGAGCCGATTTCTAAATCCCTCTTCCAGCTTGGGAGAGGGATTTAAGGTGAGGGCGAATGATGGGCGCAGGAGGTCTACTGTAGACTTGATGGGGCGAGTGGGAAGGTATCCCTCGTACTCGGCAAGTCAAAAACCGACACAATCTGATCGGTCAATAAAGGGGTGCTAGCATCCAGGGTGCAGGGTGACCGGGTGCAGAGTCCAAGATAAAGAATAGAGAGGCGCTGGGAGTGCAGCGTATAGACTGTTCGCCCTGCAAATGAAGTACAGTAGTGGCGGTCTCTATAAATTAGGGGGCGACTCTCACAAAATCCTGTGCCAAAACGTTGCAAACGGTTTATTCACCTGACAGATGATGCCTTTGACGGTTACATTCATAGGAGTCCAAATTTAAGTACTGCGTGGCTTGGTTCCTATCCCAATGTCTGAACCGTTAATTGAACTAAAAGGAATCTCCAAAGCGTTTGGAGAGCAAGTTGTATTAGACTCCGTTGATTTAACGATTCATCGAGGGGAAGCACTGGCAATTGTGGGTCCTTCTGGCACGGGCAAATCAACCATTCTCAGGATTATGGCGGGTCTGCTGGCACCGGATGAAGGAGAAATTTGGGTGCAGGGACACCGCCGCCAAGGGTTGATTGAAGATTCCGAAGATCCGATTGGCATTGGCATGGTATTTCAACAAGCTGCGCTGTTTGATTCGCTGACTGTGGATGAAAATGTCGGTTTTTTACTCTATGAACATTCCCACTTGTCTCATGCAGAAATTCGGAAACTCGTGAGCCATCGCTTAGAAATGGTTGGGCTGACTGGCATTGGCGATCGCTACCCGGCGCAGCTATCGGGGGGAATGCGTAAACGAGTCAGCTTTGCCCGTGCCATTATGTCAAATCCAGCCAATCCAAAGGATACGCCAGAAGTGCTGCTATACGATGAACCCACGGCAGGGCTAGATCCAATCGCTTCCACGGTGATTGAAGATTTGGTGCGTCAACTTCAACAGGCTCAAGAAACCTGTGGCACTTATGTAATGGTGACTCACCAAGACAGCACTATCCGGCGGACAGCCGATCGGGTGATCATGCTCTATCGCGGGAAAGTGCAGTGGGAAGGCAGCATTAATGACATTGACACCACGGACAATCCCTTAATCCGCCAATTTTTTAGCGGTAAGGTAGAAGGACCTATTCAAGTAGCAGGTTAATCATTGTGTGAGGGCAACGTATGCGATCGCGAACAGTGCGAGAAGGCTCAGTAGGCTTGCTAATTTTGGCAGGCATTGGATTATTTATTGGGATTGCTTTATGGCTTCAAGGAATCCAGCCTGGTAAACGTAGCTTCACAATTTTCATTGAATTTGCGAATGCCGTTGGGCTACAGACTGGGGCACCCGTGCGCTATCGCGGGGTGACGGTTGGCAAAATTATAGGGATTCGTGCCCAGCCTAACAAAGTCGAAGTTGAAGCAGAAATTTCTCCGGCAACCGTTTTGATTCCTAAACAAGTCATCGCTCAAGTGAATCAGTCGGGACTCATTAGCCAAACCGCGATCGAACTTACTCCCTTAACCCAACTCCCTCCCACAGTCAAAACAACTCCCTTAGCCAAGGACTGTAATCCAGGACCCATTCTATGCAATCAAGCGCGTCTATCCGGTGAACCCGGCTTTAGCATTGACGAATTAGGACGCGCAACAATTCGATTTGCCAATCTGTATACTGACCCCCAATTTTTTGCCAACGTTAACGGGGTCGTCAAAAACACTTCGATCGCCGCTGCTGAAATTGCGACCCTTAGCCGTGAGTTTACGATGCTCACAAAAGACGCTCGTTCAGAACTCAAAAATCTGTCTTCTTCCGCCCAAGCGATTACCCAAACCGCCAACCAACTAAGCGCAACTGCATCTCAGGTCAATAGCTTGCTGGCAACAAACCGAGCAACCCTGGTTTCTACCTTAGATAACATCAGTGCTACAAGCGGCGATCTACGGGTTTCTATCGGCAAACTGGGCACGGTGCTTGGCAAGGTTGAGCAGGGTGAATTTATCCAAAATCTAGAAACTCTCTCTGCAAATGCCGCCAAAGCTTCAACCAATTTAAGGGCTGCAAGTGATGCTCTAAACAGTCCGGCGAACCTGCTGGTGTTGCAACAAACGTTAGACTCCGCTAGGGCAACATTCCAAAATTCCCAGAAAATTACCGCTGATCTGGATGAGCTAACCGGCGATCCTAAGTTTCGCAGTAACTTAAAAAATCTGGTAAACGGATTGAGCGGCTTAGTCTCTTCCACTCAGCAGCTTCAACAACAAACCCAAACCGCCCAAATCCTCACCCCGATCGCGGCTTCTCTGACTCAGCCTGTCCCCGTTCCCCAGCCTGCTGATCCGGCTAATATCAACAGGCTGTCCAGTAAAAAACCAACCTTACAGCCCCCAGAAGCCATCAACCCAGAATAAAAAGCGCACTCACTCTAGCCATGATTTAGACTCTCAACTCCACAACCTTAGTTCATCCAATTTGCAAAACCTCTACATTCATTAGGGATGACGCGGTTTCTTTTCAGGAAGAGCCTGCGATACAAAGAGTTTCGATCTAATGCAGTAGGCTTTGGAGGGTGTTGAAAAGTTGTGCGTAGGCTTTGGAGGGTGTTGAAAAGTTGTGCGTAGGCTTTGGAGGGTGTTGAAAAGTTGTGCGTTATGAAGATATTGGTGCTAAATGCTGGTTCTAGCAGCCAGAAAAGTTGCCTCTATGAGTTTTCGGGTGAGGTGTTAGATCAGCCACCAGAGCCACTCTGGGAAGGGGAGATCGACTGGACGGTGGAGCCGGGGAAAGCAGCGATTAAGGTGAAAGCGCATGGCAAGGTTTTAAACGACATCGTGCCTTTTACCTCTAAAGCGGAGGCAATCACCCAGCTATTGCAAACCTTGTGGCAGGGTGAAACTCAGGTCATTGAGGCATCTAGCGAAATCAATGTAGTGGGGCATCGAGTTGTGCATGGTGGGGCAGACTATCGCGAGAGTGTGCGAATCACGCAAACGGTGAAAACAGCGATCGCCCGTCTTGCCAACTTTGCACCGATTCACAATCCCGTCAATCTAGAAGGAATTGAAATTATCGAGCAGATTTTGGGAACTGAACTGCCGCAGGTTGCCGTATTTGACACTGCTTTTCATGCTCATTTGCCGCCTGATGTGTATGTGTATCCGGGACCCTATGACTGGCTTGAAGCCGGGATTCGTCGCTATGGGTTTCACGGCACCAGTCATAAATATTGTTCCGAACGAGCGGCTCAACTTCTAGGGCACGATTTGCTCGATCTAAGGCTAATTACCTGTCATCTGGGCAATGGTTGCTCTCTAGCCGCCATTCGAGATGGCTACAGCGTAGATACAACGATGGGTTTTACGCCGCTGGACGGCTTGATGATGGGCAGTCGCTCTGGTTCGCTTGACCCTGGCATTTTGATTTATCTGATGCGGAACCAAGGCTATACTGCTGATGAATTGGATACTATGCTCAACCAAGAGTCGGGGCTGAAAGGCATTTCTGGAGTCGGTGCAGATATGCGCCAGATCTTGATTGAGATTGAAAAAGGCAACGATCGCGCTCAGTTAGCATTTGATATGTACATCCATCATCTCAAGGCGGCGATCGGGTCGATGGTAGCAAACTTGGATCGACTAGATGCGATCGTGTTTACGGCAGGCGTGGGCGAGAATGTGCCATTAGTGCGAGAGCTTGCCTGTCAGACGTTTGATTTTCTGGGCGTAAAGATTGATGTTGAAAAAAATAACAGCCATCCCGTAGATATTGATATCGCTACATCAGACTCAAAAGTAAAGGTGCTGGTGATTCATACTCAAGAAAATTGGGCGATCGCCCAAGACTGTTGGGGGCTTATGAGGGAAGGCTCAGACGAAGCTTAAGTAAAATTAAGCTTGAGTCAAAAAGCGTACTGCATCATTGAAGCGATGAATTAAAGAATTTGCAGGAATTTTAATCAAATCGATCGCGTGGTATCGCGACGAAATATCAATCCCAGCAGCAGCTTTCAAAAGGTACAACACATAAATAGACAGCGCGATCGCGCAAACTTGTTGAAAACGATTCATAGCGATGAGGTTGAAATAGCACTGGCTAAGGCTTCATTGGAATCAAAGCGAATTCCCTAAATCTGGCATTTGCCTAAAGTGAGACTCCATGATGGTAAAAAGATAGTATGGTAAGCGCCTTTTGGGGCATAGAAATCATTATGAGTGGGGAGCGATCGCAGAATGCTAGTGTGGTTTATGCATGGGGCTTCAGTCCGGCGATCGGGCTATGCCGATCCACTCCGCGATCGCTTGATTGCAGATTTTTCCGATCGCGGATTGACTTCACCTGAGTTTTATTCCAGCTATTGGGGCGAAGAATTAGGTAGCCCGAATGAAATTTGGGATTATGTCCAGCAAGACCTAGAAAACTTCAAATGGGATAATCCTCAAGTTGATGTCGATGATGTTTTTCACTACCGTCAACGTCGAGAACAACTGATTACTGGTTTCTTTCAAGATATTTTTAAATATCTTAGTAGTCAACAAGGGCGCGAAATCCGCCGCACAGTGGCAATGCAGTTCCTCAACTTTTTGACTGATAATCCCTACGATGAAGACCTGCATATAATAGCCCATTCCCTCAGCAGCGTCATTTTGTGGGATTTGTTGTTTTCAGACTATGGATCTTCCGATCCGGCTTACTACTTTCGCAGCGTGATTAAAGATTTAGTCGATTCGCCCAATAAGCGCAAAGTGAAGCTCCGCAGTATCACCACATTGGGCTGTCCGTTGTTGATCTTCAAGCAAATGATGAATGTGGATGACCAACGGCTGAAAACATTTGCCAGCACCTATTCCGGCACGGCTCTACGATGGATCAATGTGATCCATGCATCGGACATTTTTGCCTATCCTCTGCGCTCTAGCCTGAATTTGGATGATAGTGAGTTATTCTTTCGCGATCGCTATCTAGGAGAACGTAATTTTCTCAAAAAAAGCATTGGCGATGTGGCAATGGCACTAGGACTCATCTCCGACCATACTAGCTATTGGCGCAGTGGGCGGGTCAGCAAAGTAGTCATGGCAAACCTAATTGGCGACTATGAGGTGCTTTCAGGCAATAGCCCCATCTTAGAATTTGGTGAATTTGATTAATAAGTAGTTTGACTAATCAGTAGATTGATCAATCGCTTGATGCAGAATCAATCGATTGCCATCAGGATCATAGCCATAAATTTCTCTGCCATGAGACGCGGTAAGAATTTTACCGGGGGGAGGGTACCCCAATTCTGTGAGGTGGGCGATCGCGGCTTCTAGATTAACGACTTCTAAGCAAAGGCTAATGGCAGCATCAGGTGTCGAATCTAACTTATCGCTAACCTTGGGTTGGTAGATACCTAGTTTTAGTCCTAGTAGATGAAATTCTGCGTAGACAGTGGGACGGTAAACGGTCGGTTCTTGGGCAAAAAGTGCTTGGTAAAAGTGAACCAGGCGATCGAAGTTAGGGGCGGCGATCGCAACGAAGGCAGAAGTGTAATTTAAAGGCATCGTCTGGGTTTGCTGACAAAATATTAAAAACCATGCTTTAGTCCAAGATAGCTGAGGTATTCTGATTAAATCTAAGCAGCGATGGTAACCGGGATGCAAATGAGACTGGCAGCACGAGTTGAGCAGGTGAACCCTTCCCTCACCTTGGTGATTGACTCGAAGGCGAAAGCCATGCAAGCGGAGGGTGCTGATATCTGTAATTTCAGCGTGGGAGAGCCAGATTTCCCCACGCCAGCCCACATTCGCCAAGCCGCAACAGATGCTCTAGAAGCGGGCAAAACTCGCTATGGAGCCGTGGCAGGTGAGATGAAACTGCGGCAGGCGATCGCTCAAAAGCTGCAAAAAGATAATGGGCTGTGCTACGGCGCTGAAAATATCATTGTGACCAACGGCGGCAAGCATTCCCTCTATAACCTGATGATGGCGACGATTCAGCCAGGGGATGAAGTGATTATCCCTGCCCCCTACTGGCTCAGCTATCCCGAAATGGTGACTTTGGCAGGTGGCACCCCGGTGATTGTGCAAACCGATGAAACCACGGGCTTTAAAATAACCCCAGAGCAGCTACAGCAAGCAATTACACCGAACACACGCCTGTTTGTGTTGAACTCGCCTTCCAATCCTACGGGCATGGTTTACTCACCAGATGAAGTTCGCGCCTTGGCAAAAGTAGTCCTAGACAATGATCTGTATGTCGTTTCCGATGAGATTTACGAAAAACTACTTTACGATGGAGCCGAACACCTCAGCATTGGAGCGGTTAGCCCAGAGGCGTTTGAACGCACGATTATCAGCAGCGGATTTGCCAAGGCCTATGCCATGACGGGGTGGCGGATTGGATTTTTGGCGGCTCCCGTTGAACTGATTCGGGCGTGTAGTTTGGTTCAAGGACACAGCACTTCCAATGTCTGTACGTTTGCCCAGTATGGGGCGATCGCAGCCCTCGAAGGTTCGCAAGATTTCATCCAAGATATGCTGAAAGCGTTTTCACAACGTCGGAAACTAATGCTGGGCTACCTCAACGACATGCCCGGTATCACCTGTGCGGAACCGAACGGCGCATTCTACCTGTTGCCCAACATCAAACGCACGGGCATGAAGTCGATCGAATTTTGTGAAGCGTTGCTGGAAGAACAACAAGCCGTTTTGGTTCCGGGCATCGCCTTTGGCAGCGATGGCTATGTTCGCATTTCCTACGCCACCGACACGGACACCATCAAAAAAGGCATGGAGCGCCTAGATAAGTTTGTCCGGTCTCGGCTTTAGGTGCCATAAGTATCCGGTCTACCGCGAGAATAAAAAGCGACAGTTTTTGAGATGATGCAGCTAAAAGAGGGACTCCTAGTGCTTGTAGGTTAATCATCTCTATACTGTGAGAATAGCTGCCTAGGGTAATCGCAACCACTTTGCCATCACCGTCATAGTCCAGAATCAAATCATCAGTGATGGGGTCTGTGACCACGACTGTTTTTGTGGCTAGCTCGATCGCCAAACTAGCTGGTTCAGAAAAATACTGGATTTCTATTGGTTTCTTTACCGCGATGCTCTCCCTGATATCTAACTATCTAACTTCCCCACAGAGTAGGGACTTTAATTGCTGACTATGTTGCGACTCACCGAAGTAAAACTGCCGCTTGATCATCCTGAAGAGGCGATCGCCGCTGCTATCCTCAAAAAACTACAAATCCCTTCAGCAGCGCTCGTTGGCTATTCGATTTTCAAACGTAGCTTTGATGCGCGCAAGAAAGAAGAGATGACGCTGGTTTACATTTTGGATGTGGAAACGGCTGAGGAAAAGCGTCTGCTTCAGCAGTTCAAAAAAGATCCGACTGTCAGGGTTACGCCAGACATGAGATATCGGTTTGAGGCAAAAGCGCCGGATACTTTGGCGACGCGACCGATCGTGATTGGGACCGGTCCTTGTGGCATGTTTGCGGGTCTGATGCTGGCGCAAATGGGGTTTCGTCCAATTCTTTTGGAGCGGGGAAAAGCAGTCCGCGATCGCACGATTGATACGTTCAATTTTTGGAAGAAAAAGAGCGGACTCAACCCAGAATCCAACGCTCAGTTTGGTGAGGGTGGAGCGGGCACCTTCTCAGATGGCAAACTCTACAGTCAGGTCAAAGACCCACAACACTACGGGCGCAAGGTGCTGACAGAACTGGTGAATGCCGGAGCTTCACCGGAAATTCTCTATATCAACAAGCCCCATATTGGCACCTTTAAATTAGTCGGAATTGTCCAAAATCTACGTGCCCAAATTGAAGCACTCGGTGGCGAAATTCGATTTCAAAGTCGAGTTGACGATATCGACATCGAGGATGGGCAGGTGCGTGGAGTGGTGCTTGCGAGTGGCGAATATCTTCGCAGCGATCATGTCGTACTTGCGGTGGGTCACAGTGCCCGCGATACGTTTCAAATGCTGTTCGATCGCGGCGTTTATATTGAAGCAAAACCTTTTTCAATCGGCTTTCGAGTCGAGCATCCGCAACTCTTAATCGATCGCGCTCGGTTTGGCGATCGCGCGGGTCATAAGCTCTTGGGTGCGGCAGATTATAAACTGGTTCACCATTGCCAAAACCAGCGATCAGTCTATAGCTTTTGTATGTGTCCGGGGGGATTAGTCGTCGCGGCAGCCTCGGAACCAGGACGGCTGGTCACCAATGGCATGAGCCAATATTCTCGCAACGAGCGCAACGCCAACAGCGCGATTGTGGTGGGCATCACGCCTGCCGATTATCCCGGTGATGCCCTAGCTGGGATTGCCTTTCAGCGACGGTTGGAAGAGCAAGCTTTTAAGCTGGGCGGCGGCACCTATGACGCGCCGGGGCAACTGGTGGGTGACTTTCTCGCCGATCGCCCCTCCGAGGCATTCGGTACGGTCAAGCCATCCTACACCCCAGGCGTACAGTTAGGGGATTTGAGCCAGAGCCTACCTGACTATGCGATCGCCGCGATCCGGGAAGCGCTACCTGCCTTTGATAAACAGATTCAAGGATTTGCTATGTCCGATGCGGTGTTGACTGGAGTTGAAACCCGCACCTCTTCGCCCATTCGGATCACGCGCAAAGCCGACGGGCAAAGTTTGAATACGGCGGGTCTATATCCAGCAGGCGAAGGAGCCGGGTACGCGGGGGGCATCCTGTCCGCTGGGATTGACGGGATTAAGGTGGCAGAAGCGATCGCCCTCAAAATCAGCCAATCAGGACTGTGAATCATGAGATGACCTGATGTGCAACCAAAATTAGCGAAAAATTTAGATGTGGTTGCCCTGCACTCTTGGCAATAAATATCACAGCTTTTGGATTCATAGGGCTATAATGAGAAAACACTACGCGGGGCTGTAACGGTTTCGACGTGTTGGCGAACGTTACATTGTGATGCAGGTCGAGAGCGAGCTACCTCTCGGAAATCAATGGCTCAAAAAACAGTACATGCGAACAACATCGTACCCTTTGCTCGTAAGCAAGCACTAGTTGTTGCCTAACAACCCCTAGCGGTTCGAGCGTCCGTCATTTGACTCCGTTAAGGATGATGGACCAACCCCCCAACGGATGCTCCAGTTTACCGTCTCTGGTTGGTAACTGGCTAAGACTTTACCAGAGAATCCTATCGTCCGGGATAAAGGACGATTCCCGCGTTGAGGATTAGAAACGCTAAACCTGTGAATGAGTGATGTATTAATACCCAGGGCGGACACGGGTTCGACTCCCGTCAGCTCCATTAACAAACAGAATAATACGGTAAATTGGGGGCGTATCATGGTATGTCCCTAATTTTTTATATATGAACATTACTCGCTGTCTGCACACGGCTATTTTGGTTGCTGATCTAGAAAAAGCAAAGAATTTTTATGGAACGGTGCTGGGGTTGGAACAGTGCGATCGCGCCCTCAAGTTTCCTGGTGCCTGGTATGAGGTGGATGGATACCAAATTCATCTCATGTTAGGCATTCCGGCACCGCTAAACAATCGGGAAAAGTGGGGACGAAATCGACATATTGCTTTTGCAGTGGCAGACTTAGAATTGGCGAAGGCACACTTGCAATCGCATGGTTGCCCGATTCAATTGAGTGCTTCTGGACGAGCCGCCATTTTTTCACAAGATCCCGATGGAAACGTGATTGAGTTGAGTCAACTATAAAAGCATTACCTCTCGCAACTTTATGAACGTGAAGCAACTGATTCAATCCTCATTCCTCCTTGGTGCGATCGCCTTGATGAGCGGCAATACCTTTGCCAAAGAAATGCCTATCTCGCCCACCATCAAACCAGCGATCCAGCTAACAGCAGCACCAAATCCAGCAATGTCTACAGCGGAGAAAGCAGTGCTGAATAACCTACTGAAATCTAAAAAAGTGGGATTTTGCAAAGACTCTTTAGATCTAGAAGCCGCAAAGCGCGCATCTGAGGTCTATAAACTGGCGAACCAGCAATATTTCGTGGTGCTTCAATGCTTTCTAGCCGCATATCAAGGCAACTATGAGTTTTTGATGGTGAATCAGCAGCCTAGGGCAAAAAAAGCAGTGACAAAACTAACGGTGACTGAATTTAGGGAAAATCAAGCCGGTAAAATTCAAAAAGTTGAAAGTCCATCGATTGGAGGCTTACCAAGCTACGATCCGAAACAGCGCCTATTGACCATTAGTTCTAAGTATCGAGGATTGGGAGACTGTGGCTCTCAGGCAAAATATAAAGTGCAGAGTACGGGGCTGAAACTTCTGGAATTCAAAGCCAAGTTCGCCTGTGATGGAAAACTAGAGCCTTTTCAAACACTGTATCCAGCGCAGTAAAAACGATGCCAGCGGCACTGCCATTGGGTAATGATCAACGCCAAAGCGATCGCGGCGATCGGAAAAATCCCACGCTCAAATTAAGGCGGCACAATTGACTAGAAACGGCGATCGATCATCCCGCCGTTACGCCAATCGTGGCAATCCTTTAAGAGTTGATGGATGCAAAATGATCTATCCAATGATTCATCACGCTGAGTCTTGAGATCTGCACTTGTCAGGTCTAAATCTATCCTTTTTTCATTTCCTAAATCCCTCTTTAGGATTATTTTCCTGTATTCAAATTTGCTTGCTCATCAATGATAATCAGGATGTCAATCTAAGTTTAGGAATACAAATTTAGGACTAATGGATGTTTATATTCTTGACCTGCTTGTAATTGGTATATTACTTTTATTTGTTACTTTAGGCTCTGGCTTAATCTCTCGTTTACCCCTTTCTTATGCACTAATTTATTTATTGGTCGGAATATTTTTGAGTCCCTACGGCTTAAACTTAGTTCAGTTACGTCCCGAAGCAGAATTTTTAGAGCGGCTGACTGAATTTGTAGTTCTGATCTCGTTGTTTAGCTGCGGCTTAAAGATGAATCGCCCCCTCAAATCTTGGGCGTGGAACTCGACGATTCGACTAATTGGTTTATTAATGCCGATGACAATTTTTGCAGTTGCCGCGATCGCCCATTTCTGTTTAAGGTTCGATTGGGGTTCCGCGATTTTGTTAGGTGCGATTCTTGCGCCAACCGATCCGGTTTTGGCATCCGAAGTGCAAATTTCTGATCCAGAGGACAAGGATGAATTGCGCTTTGGTTTAACGTCCGAAGGGGGGTTGAATGATGCCCTAGCGTTTCCGTTCGTTTATTTTGGGTTGCACTGGTTGAAGGATGACACCTGGCAAAACTGGGTTACTCAATGGGTGGCAGTGGACGTGATTTGGGCGATCGCGGCAGGTTTTGCTATGGGAATCATCGTCGCCAGAGCGGTAGTATGGCTCGATAAAAAGGCTCAGCAGTTAATTGAGGTTGATAGCCTAATGGAGGACTTTGTGGCGCTGAGTATGATTCTGATTACTTACTCACTCACAGAATTAGTCAACGGCTATGGTTTTTTGGCAGTGTTTGTAGCGGGGGTGGTTGCCCAAAAAACCTATCGCGACCCAGAAAAAAAGTTTTCTCAGCTTGAGTTTACCGAAACTCTGGAAAAACTATCGGAAGTTGGCACAATCCTCCTATTGGGGTCTTTGTTGAGAATTGAACCCATTTTGCGATTTTTACCCCAAGGTCTTCTAGTGGCAGGCACCTTAATCTTCTTCATTCGTCCTTTAGGAGCTTGGATTAGCACCATGGGTGAAAACCATACTCCACTCCGGCGTTTATTATTTGGCTGGTTTGGCATTCGCGGCGTGGGTTCCCTTTACTATCTTGCCTATGCTTTGGGATCGGGTTTGAAGGGCGAGATGGGTGAGCAAATCGCCTGGATTACCTTTATCACCGTCATCGTTTCAGTGATTCTGCATGGAGTTACTTCTACGCCTTTGATGAATCGCTATGAGCGCCACCTTGAACGGATCAAAAACCGCGCGATCGCTGCAAGAAGTGAGGCTGTCTAGAGGCTTGTGGGCGTAATATATTAAGCAACAAACGATAATGCATCTGCGATCGCTGCTCCATACTGATTCTAGTGCTGCATTCGCCAACCCTCGATTGATCGAAGCTTGCAGATCGTTAGGTTGAACAGTTTCGACTTTGAACCGTTTTGCTCGTTGCTTTTGGCTAAATTGCGGTTATTCTTATCTCACGCCTTGAACTAAATTTATCCGTTTTGGATTCTTCCGTCTTAATTTGTTGTAGATATGTCGTTAACGCTGTAAAAGGTATGAAATTACTCCAGATCTGCCCATTTAATTTGTCCGAAATCTCTCATCTATGGGCAACTCGTTTACCTAAAACCTTAGCCAGTATGGTAATCCTTTCGGGGTTGGCGGCGATCGCGGCTCCTATCTCCCCGGCGATCGCGGCTCGTAAGGATTCCCAAACAGATTACCGTAACTGCGTCGCCTCTTTGATTAACCTCAAGATCTCTCCAGAGCTAGCGGTTTCGGCTTGCTCACGGGCACAGTATCCCCAGAATTTGTCTACCTGCGTGCTGGATATTAGCAGAGTCAGCGGCTATGAGCCGACCGACGCGTTGAATGCCTGTCGCCAGGTTCGCCGCCCCGAAGATATGGCATTTTGTGTCAACGATATCAGCCGAGCTTTAAAGGATTCGGTCGCAGGTGACGTGTTAGATAGCTGCCGTCGTAGTCTGCAACCAGTGCAATATGCCAATTGTGTTGTCGGCATCAGTCGAGGCACATCGGGTTTATCGTCTCCGGTAGCGCTGAGTTCCTGCATTGATACGCAAGCCTTTCCGCGAGAGGTCGATCCAACCTTCATTCCCTATGTGGAATCACCGCTGCAAGTTCCCCAGGATTTGTCACCCCAGCAGATCACCACGCCTCCTTTCTCGCAGCCTGTCCCGCAAGCCCCCCCATCCCAACCTGCGCCCGTTCGAGGACTGTTTTAGGAATCCAGTGAAGCGTTCCTGAATCGATTAAATTTTTGAGAATTTAGCAGCCAGGGGACTTTCACTCAATACCTTCTGGCTTTTAATCTTGTGGCATTTTGAGAAGATCCCAACGCTTAAGTAGAATGGCTGGATGAAAGTTTTAGTGACGGGGACGGCGGGTTTTATTGGATTTCATCTGGCGCAGCGACTCTTGCAGGATGGGATGCAGGTGTATGGTGTTGATAATTTGAATGACTACTATGCGGTCAGTTTAAAGCGCGATCGCCTTGCTCAATTGCAGCCTCAATCAGGTTTCACGTTTCAAGCGCTAGATTTAAGCGATCGCGACGGGGTTGCTAATTTATTTCAGCAGCAGCCTTTCGATTGTGTCGTAAATCTGGCGGCACAGGCGGGAATTCGCTATTCTTTGCAAAACCCTTGGGCTTATGTAGACAGCAATGTTTCGGGTTTTGTGAACGTGCTAGAAGGGTGTCGGCAACAATCGATTAAGCACCTGGTTTTTGCTTCATCCAGTTCGGTGTATGGTGCCAATACAAAAGTGCCGTTTGCAGAAAGCGATCGCACGGATCACCCGGTTTCTTTGTATGCCGCTACCAAGAAAGCGGATGAACTCATTGCCCATACTTATAGCCATTTGTATGGATTGCCCATGACGGGACTACGTTTTTTTACGGTTTATGGTCCTTGGGGCAGACCTGACATGGCATATTTTAAGTTTACTCGTGCCATTCTTGCCGGAGAGGCGATCGATGTCTATAACTTTGGCAAGATGCAGCGCGATTTTACTTACATTGACGACATTATTGAAGGCGTGGTGCGGGTGATGCTGTGCCCACCTGAGGGGGTAGATTCTCGGTTGAATTTGGCAGAACAGCCCGATAGTCAAGCGCCTTATCGGGTTTATAACATTGGCAACAATCAACCGATTGAATTAATGACGCTGATTCAAACACTGGAACGGGCGATCGGTCAACCAGCCACTCTCAATCTGTTGCCGATGCAGCCAGGGGAAGTATTAACCACCTATGCGGATGTCGAGGCTTTATCGAAGGATTTTGGATTTGCACCTAACACCGCGATCGCAGATGGAATCGCCCGTTTTGTCGATTGGTATCAGGGCTACTACTGCTAAGCGATCTACCGCTTACACTTCAACCGGGGATTTTCGTTCTGAGTGAGATCGCCCGTCGCCGTTGCTGGTTTCCACGCGACCAAGGGTGCTTTCACCCGTAATCAACCGAGCGCCACGATTGCGGGTGAAATAGCTCCAGCCCCACTGAACCATCACCACTAGCTTGTTATCAAATTCAATCAGGTAGTAAATATGGGCAAAGCTCCAAACGAACCAGGCAAGAAAGCCCGATAGTTTGACAAACCCTAAATCCGCGACGGCGGCATTTTGCCCAATCACTGCCAAGTTTCCGACTTCTTCATACCGGAAAGGCGCTAACGTATTGCCCCGCAGTTGTTCGGTGATCAGTTTGGCAAGATATTTTCCTTCTTGAACGGCAACTGGCGCAATTCCCGGTAGTGGCTTTTCGCCTTGGTGGGGAAAGTTTGCCAGATCGCCAATTACAAAAATATTGGAATGTCCAGCGATGCTGAGATCGGGTTCCACCATGACTCGCCCGACGCGATCAAGGCTCACTCCCGTGCAGTCTGCCAGGATTTTTCCCATGCCGGAAGCTTTGACCCCGGCTGCCCACAAAATAGTGCGAGTGGGAATTTGCTCTATGTGATCATTCTGTTTGGCAGTAACGATGTTGTCTTCAATGTTGGTCACTAGGGTTTTGGTGCAAACGGTGACCCCTAGCTTCGTGAGGGCGATCGCGGCTTTTTCGGAGAGATCGAGCGGGTAGGGCGGCAACAGGCGATCCATACCTTCTAGCAAAATTACTTTAGCGGCGGAGGTGTCGATGCTGCGAAAGTCTTTTTTCAAGGTGTTAAAGGCAAGTTCCGCGATCGCGCCTGCTAGTTCTACTCCAGTGGGTCCACCGCCCACAACCACAAAGGTCAGCCATGCTTGCCGCTTCACTGGATCGGGTTCTTTTTCTGCCGTCTCAAAGGCAATAAAAATCCGACGACGGATTTCCAGCGCATCCTCAATCGTTTTCAATCCAGGCGCGGTGGTTTTCCAATGGTCATTGCCAAAGTAATGGTGACTGACTCCCGTTGCTACAATCAGCGAATCGTAAGCAATTTCTTGTTCTTGCATTTTGACGATCTGCTGCTGGGGATCGATGTCTGTCACTTCGTCCATCAAAACGCTCGTGTTTTTGCAGGCACTCAAAATGCCGCGCAAAGGCGAGGAGATGTCGGCAGGAGACAAGCTACCTGTAGCAACTTGATAGAGCAGCGGTTGAAATAGGTGAAAATTACGGCGATCGATGAGGGTGACCTGAACGGGCGATCGCCGTAAAGATTTGGCTGCATAGAGTCCTCCAAAGCCTCCTCCCACAATCACAACTCGATGCAGTGAGGGTTCAGCAACTTGTGTCATCGGTGCAATATCCTTCTTTGAACAAGTGGCTAAAGTTTTTTTGGCGAATGACTAAACAAAACTTTGTAATTTTTAATAGTACCTGATTCTTTTTCTGGCTAAGTAGCATTAGCTACGGGGAGTCAACTTTTTCAGAAAATGGAAACGTTTTATGGAGGTGCCATTGCTGCCCATCGTGGAGCAACAAGCTGAGGGACGATGCTAGAAATTTAAGCTGGAGCGATCGCTCTTGAAAGAGTTGCCATGCCGCGTCGAAATTGGGCTGGGTCAAATCTCGGAATGCAACAGTCATGTGGGGCGCAAAAGTTCGCTGTTTTGAAGTTGCATTTACAATTCCTAAATTAGTTTCTAGTTGAGTCATCAAACTAGCTTGCAGATTGAGCAAAGCCGCCGTTTTGACGACGTTAATGTAAATCACTTTGGGTGGAAACGCCGCGAATCCGTCTAGCTCAACCTCAAAAGCCATTTGCTGTAGGGCAAATTCGGCTAGCGGCTGCTCCAAATTAGGTAGTTCTGGCAGCATCCAGGTAAAGGGAGGCTGTAGGGTAATATGCGGCGGCGAGTTTTGGGCAGCTTGACTGGCATACTCTTCAGCGAACTGTTGCTGGATGGCGTTGGCGATCGCTTGAATGTCTGGCGGTGGCACCAGTGCAATAAAAAAGCGTTGTAGCTTAGGCTCCATGCGTAATTCTTTCAGCTAAAGCAGGATCTAAAGCATTTGCCAATCTAGAATACGCCATTTGCCATCTTTCCGGACTAAGTTGTACTGAACTCGTAAATTATCGGTTTGGGGAGCGCCATCAATCTTGCCATTCCGATAAATTTCCGTTGTTTCCTTCACATCAGCCACGACTTTGGCTTCGTTTGCAGTAGCAGAACTAGACGGTGCTGATAGACTGGTCGAGGTTGGATCTGGTGATGAACTGGTATTCCCGGCGATCGCGGGGACTGCCGGACTAGAAGACTCATTTGAAGTAGAAACACTGGCTTGAGGACTGGGGACACTGCTATCGGTAGCGGAAGTTGGCAACAGTTCTACACTTTGAACGGTGACATCGTGTTGATACACTCGATACTCATTGTTGCGCTTTAGCTCTTCTGCATCCGTGCGCCAAGCAGTCAGGCTTGGATCTGCCAAAATGGTCTCCAGTTGGTCGATTTCATGGGTAGCCCCCATCGCCTTAGATTTAGCTGTGAGCCAAGAGGACAATATTGCCTGAGCAGACCCTTTATCCAAAGTACTGGCGGTGAGGGACGCGCTATCTCCTAGATCAATCAACGGTTTATCTAACTGCACCAATAGCTTTTCATCTTGTTGCTGAGCACCCTGATTTGAATTATTTTGCCAGCCTCTCGCTAGCCAAGAAAGGAAAAAGCCCAAGGCTATCACGCCTAAAAGCGCCAAACCGGGCAGTAGCCATCGAGCAAATTGGGGAGAAAGGCTAACGCGATCGCGGCGATGATTTTGATTTAGACTACTGCTGTCTGCTGAGTTTGGACGATTCGTGAAACGATCCCTCTGGGAATCGCTGCGACGACGATCCTGTTCAAGGGGGCGCGTAGGCAGCAATTGTTCTGGCTCAGTCGAGGCTTCACTATCGCGCTCTGCCATTGGCATCGTGGAGCCATTGGTCATAGTAGAGCCTAGTGTTGCAGTCACTGAACGGGAGGCGATTCGAGCTTTTGCGGCAGCAATCAGCGATTCGTGATCATTTTGTCGTTCCCAGTCAGCATAAGAGTCAGAGTGGGCAGTAGGTGCATGCGGAGCCACCCCTGATTGTGCGCCATTCATGCCAGCATAAACGGCTCCAGCCCCAGCAGCAATCCCAGTAGTGACGGCTACCCGATCAGGCGCAACCAGCCCCAGCTTTGAAGTTGCTACAGGGGAGGAGAACACTGGCTGGTTTGTCATGCTGGCATCCTCAGGTAAGTCTTCTAGGTAGCCTTGGACATGAGGATCAGCAAAGTATTCTTTGAGTACGGCTTGGCACTGGGCTAAATCTCGGAAATGGGGAAAGACTTCATCTTGAAACCATCGCTCCGTATACAGACAAAGCCCAGGTAAAAGATCTGGGGATTCTTGAGAATGCTGACGGATAAAGGCGATCGAGTCTTGTTCTTGGCTGAGTTCTAATGCCTGACTTGCATCCTCGGTTTGACCCAACAACAGAGAACAGACTGCCTTTTCCAGGTTCACATCTTGGCGATCGCTCAGTCGAGTCAAATATTGCTTTGCCCGTTGGACTAACTCTGGGTAATGATCGGCAAATCCTCTTGCGAGGAGCGAATACACTGCTAAATAGGTTGCCACTGCCGAAGGACGATTTGCCTCCCGCTCGAATAAATGCTGTTGTTCTTCTGCCGTCAGATAGGCACGAATTTGCTGAATGAAGCGTAGAAAATCGTCAATATTTAGCCCAGATTGATCATCGTTTGTTCCATCAATCCCGCCGCGATCTTGCAGCATTGCCTGTAAAAGCCCAATCCCTTTACTGCGAGCCTCCACCATCTCTTCAGACGCTGCAAGTAGCTCCAAAATGCGATAAGGGCGCAACCGATATAAATCAGATTGAATTTCTCCGCGCACATTGGCAAACAGCCCTTCTCGCAGCAAAAGCTGTTGTCCTGTCTCGAGGGCTTCACTGGCGTTTTCATACTGGGTCTGCTGCCATTGCTCTCGTCCTAGTTCTAGACACGCCAGCGCGACCGTCAGCACCACATCTGAGAAAACAATGGCAGGCTCTCCATATTGCCCCTCTTTTAGGCTGGCGGTTCCTCCCGTTAGGAAGGGTCGCCCTAACTTGAGGACTAGCTCATACTCTCCTAGTTCCTGCAAAATTAACAGTGCGCCAATAAATTGAGGTTGCTCAATTTCGATGCTAGGCGCATGAGGATCAAGTTCTGTACTGTCGGTCGTCCCTACATAGGCGGAAGGAGCATGGGCTGAGAGGAGATCCGTCTCCGTGGAGAATTCGTAGGTTTTGGCAAGAAAGCTGGTATCGTATCGCTGTCGATGGTCTGTATCGGACAATACAGCATAGGCTTGATCAATCAATTGCTTCCGAGCGGTAATGGCGGCATCGGAATATTCTCGTCGGGGCAACTGCAACGTGCGATCGCGATGAGCTTGGCGCAACTGGTCGTTGGTCGCCTGAATGGGCAAGCCCAAGATTCGGTAATAGTCAAGCGGAATACGCACAGAAGACTTCCCCAACGGTAAGAAGCAAGTTAAGCTATGGTAGCGTCTTACGGCATCCTGTCAAGATACCAAAGAGACGGATAGTTCATTGATCGGTTCACTCACCAGAGTGGAAGCCTACACCTAGAATAAGCAAAATATTCCGGTCAGCAACATAGATTCTAGTAAGTTTTTTAAAGAAAGTCTGAGGTCACTAACGCCCATGGTTCAGGAAAGAACGGTTCCCAGCTTGCCATCTGCGATCGCCACCATTACGAAAGCAGAAGGAATGGTACTTTATGAAGACATGATTTTAGGGCGTTTCTTTGAAGATAAATGCGCTGAAATGTATTATCGCGGCAAAATGTTTGGATTTGTCCACTTATACAATGGGCAAGAAGCCATAGCCAGCGGCGTGATTAAAGCGATGCGTCCTGGTGAAGACTATGTTTGCAGTACCTATCGCGATCATGTTCATGCATTGAGTGCCGGGGTGCCCGCACGAAATGTCATGGCTGAACTATTCGGCAAAGCTACCGGGTGCAGTAAGGGGCGGGGCGGTTCTATGCATCTTTTTTCTGCCGAACATCGCTTTCTAGGCGGGTTTGCTTTCATTGGCGAAGGAATTCCTGTTGCCACTGGAGCCGCTTTCCAATCGAAGTATCGGCGAGAAGTCATGGGAGATGAAACTGCTGATCAAGTGACTGCTGCTTTTTTTGGGGATGGCACAACTAACAACGGTCAGTTTTTTGAATGCCTGAATATGGCGGCATTGTGGAAGTTGCCCATTCTATTTGTGGTGGAAAATAATAAGTGGGCGATCGGTATGGCGCATGACCGATCAACGGCTCAGCCAGAGATCTACAAAAAGGCAAGTGTGTTTGGCTTGCCGGGAGTAGAGGTGGATGGCATGGATGTTATGGCAGTCCATACAGTAGCTCAAGAGGCAGTGGCAAGGGCACGCGCTGGCGAAGGTCCTACTTTAATTGAATGCCTGACCTATCGCTTCCGAGGGCATTCCTTGGCTGATCCTGACGAACTGCGCTCTAAAGCTGAGAAAGATCTCTGGTTTGCACGAGATCCAATCAAGAAGTTTTCAACTTATTTAATTGAACAAAATTTGGCAACTCAAGATGAGCTAAAGGCGATCGAAAAGAAAATTCAAGCAGAAGTGGAACAATCCGTTGAATTTGCTTTAGAAAGTCCAGACCCTGATCCTGCTGACCTTTATCAATATATTTTTGCCGAAGACTAGAAATACCGCACTGAGCTTTTTATCTAAATTTATCCATCATCAAGCAGTCTGTTGCATTTTTGTTACAGTAATGGGTGTGATTTGTAATCTCAGGTTTCTAGTACGTTAATTTTCAGCTTGATTAGCGATGCACCTTGAGCAAGACAGCGAGTGACAGTGAATCAATAGACACAAATTCTGTTTCATTATGGCAAGGGCAGACGTACCGTGATACCTTAATGGGTGGCATAAGTACTCAATCAGAGCGACACATTAGAGCAACTCCTCGATTTGTTCAGCGGTTCATACTTTAAGTCTTGCGTAACAGCTATGCTATTGCACCCTTAACTAGGGAATTCAAAGAGTTTGTGAATTATCATGGTTTTGCTTTAATAGGCTGTTTTTTAAAGTGTTGATTTAATGCAAGAAGTATTAATGCAAAAAACTGTTTCGTCAAATTTTGGGTGTGCATATCACCGCATGAATTGCTTCGTTAATAGAAAAAGTTTGTTTAGTTAATATCCAGTCTGGAGGTATCTTCAATGTCCGTTCGTCTATACATAGGTAACTTGTCAGAAGAGCTAACTCGTCAAGAGCTTGAAGCAGTTTTTGAGGAAATGGCTGATTCAATTTCTACAAAGCTGATTACCGATCGCAAAACCAATAAGTGTCGCGGATTTGGTTTTGTGACTGTTAAAACAGATGAGGAAGCCGATGCGTTCATTGATAAATTCAACGGACATGTGTTGAACGACAATCCCATAAAGATTGAGAAAGCGCTCCCTCGAACGAAGGAGAAAGAAGACGATCTGCAACCTGTGGCTAATGCGGCTGTTCCGGCTCCTAGTGGAGTCCGTAAAGCTGCAAGTAAGGGCGCTAACGCAAAAGCCCGTAAGACTGGGGGAACTGCTACTCCTGATTTAGAAAGTGTTCAGCCTGATCCTCGCTGGGCGCAGGATCTAGAGAAGTTAAAGCAACTTTTGGCTGCTCAAGCCACTAACTCATAAGTGCGATCGCACTTAATCTCTGTTGGTGGCCTAGTTTGCGCTGGTAATCCTAGCCATTTTGAGAGTGATATTGGCATTTTCGACTCGATGATTATCGTAATATTCGGGTAAGATTATGCCAATTTTTTTATCTGAATGAGTTTCCCTATCGTCCAAGAAACAGTTTCTATGTGGACGCGCGATCGCGTGCGGCTAGATGCAGATGTCTATCGTCCTACTATGGACGGCGAGTTTCCAGTATTGCTGATGCGACAACCTTACGGACGGGCGATCGCGTCTACTGTGGTTTACGCTCATCCCACTTGGTACGCGGCTCAAGGCTACATCGTAGTCATTCAAGATGTGCGGGGTCGCGGCACCTCAGAAGGGGAGTTCAAACTGTTCGCTCATGAAATTGAGGATGGATACGACAGCGTACAATGGGCGGCGAATATCCCTGGCAGCAATGGCGCAGTGGGAATGTATGGCTTTTCCTATCAGGGCATGACACAGCTATATGCCGCTGCAGCTAAGCCGATCGCACTCAAAACTTTGTGTCCTGCAATGCTTGCCCATGACGTATATCGCGACTGGGCGTATGAGAACGGTGCCTTTTGTTTGCAGGCAAATCTAAGTTGGGCACTGCAACTCGCGGCTGAAACGGCTCGACTGAAGGGGGATGAAGCTGCCTTTTGTGCTTTGGCGGCGAAAGCTAAGAGTTTGACTTTTGATGAAACCGTGCCAACGAGATCGCGGGTTTTGAGCGAACTTGACCCGCGATCGTTTTATCATGAATGGCTTGCCCATCCTGAGCCGGGTGCTTATTGGGAAACCCTTTCACCCAAAACCTACTTGCAAGCTGTAGATTTACCGATGCTGCATATTGGCGGCTGGTTTGATACCTTTTTACGGGGCACTTTGAGTCTTTATCAAGACATGGCAACCCGTAGTCAGTCTCGTCAACAGCTAGTTGTGGGGGCTTGGGCGCATTTACCTTGGGGTCGGCGAGTTGGCGCGATCGAGTATGGGATCGAAGCGAATAACCCTTGCGATCGCCTCCAAATCCGCTGGTTTGATCACTTTCTCAAAGGTAAAGATACGGGGTTGCTCACCGAAGCGCCGATTCAGCTATTTGAGATGGGCACGAACCAATGGCGATCCTTCGACTCGTGGAATTCCGCTCAACCCACCGCTTTTCATCTTTCCAGCACCGGACTCGCGGGGATGGACGATCAAGACGGCAAATTAATTCAAAATCCAAAAGCGCCAAGCGCCGCTGACGTGAATAAAAATCAAAACTCCTTCGATGTTTTGGTTCATGACCCTTGGCGACCTGTTCCTGCCGCTGGAGGTCACGCCGCTTTTCCGGCTGGATCGTTCGAGCGATCGGCATTGGATTGTCGCAGTGATATCTTGACTTACACTTCTGCACCGTTGCTAGAAGACTGCCATTTAGCTGGCGAGGTAATTCTCAAGATCTACTGTTTTGCCGATGCCGAGAGTTTTGATCTGAGCGCCGTGGTATCAACGGTGCATCCTAACGGCGCAGTTTACAATTTTGCTCAGGGCTATATCCAAGTTCAGTCTGCACAAAAAACTGACCCTCTGACTTTGGCGCTCCAGCCAACTTGCATTTGCATTCAGAAAGGTGATGCGATTCGGCTTAGCCTAAGTGCTGCTTGCTTTCCGGCTTACCCGGTGAATGCTGGAACGGGTACCTCGGCGGGAGAAACACGATTGATCGATCAGAAAGTTATTACACTGACGGTAATGTGTGATGGGAATGTAGCCCTCGCTGAGAATGGCTTATCTCACCTTTTGCTGCCGATTATTTAAGCTGCGATCGCGATCGCGTGGTTCCATACAGAATCGACTTTACAAAATCGCGTTTAATATCAAATTGGAATGACTTTTGTTCTTTGTTCAACTACTACGCCTAGCGACTATCCTATGCAAACCCCTACTTCTTCCAAGGCAACCATACAACTGTTGGTGCTTGATATTGATGGCACGATCGCTGGGGCTTCCAACGAAATTCGTGAACCCATCAAGCAAGCAGTTCGGGCTGCCCAGGCAAACGGGGTACAGGTGGCGATCGCGACTGGGCGCATGTATTGCTCGGCTCTGCGGTTTCACCAGGCGATCGGTGCCACACTGCCACTGATGGCTTATCAAGGTGCCTTGATCAAAGATCCGACCACAGAAAAAATCCATCGTCATTGGACAATGCCAACCCATTTAGTTGCGGCGTTGCTGGACTATTACGAGCAGCCAGCCCTGCGCGATCAGCTTTCTGTCCATCTTTATATTGATGATCAGCTTTATGTCCGGGAACTTACGCCTGACAGTAAAGATTATGGCTATCGCACCAGTGTGATTCCGATTCCTGTGGGGGATTTGCGATCGCTGCTTGACCAAGAGCCAACCAAAGTACTCGCGTTAGGAGAAGATCCCATATTGATGGATCGGATATTGGCAGAGTTGCGCGATCTCCATCCGGTTGATGAATTGTATTTGACAAAATCGGTGCCGATTTTTGTCGAGGCTACCAATCCTCTGGTCAACAAAGGAACCGCCGTTCAGTACTTGGCAGAAGACTTTTTAGGGATTCAGCCGGAAAATGTCATGGTGATTGGAGACAATTTTAATGACTTAGAAATGATTCAGTATGCAGGGATTGGGGTTGCGATGGGCAATGCGCCGGAAGCTGTGCGAGCCGCTGCGGATTGGGTAACCTTGGGGGTTGAAGCGAATGGTGCGGCGGTGGCGATCGCAGAGTTTTTGCTGTAAAGGTTTAGCAATCTTATGGAACTTGCGGATTTAATCCAAAGGCGATCGCGCTGGACGAGCATAGAATCCTAAATGATTGGCAACCGGGCGCGATCGCATCGGAATTTTGGTGTGAATGGGTGAATTCAGCACCGTTGCTCCGGCTGGAGTGTCAGCCACAAGCGTCGTCGAACCTCCTCCATCCAAGTTAACGGCGGCATCTGCTCCCAGCCGGATTGCAATCTCTGCTAATTCTGCTAGCGTGACCCCTTCGCTATACAGCCACTGCTTATCATCCACAATAATCAGCCAAAGTTTTTTTCCTTGCTGGTCAATTGCTACGGCTGTTCGAGAATAGATGCCATTGCTGTCGGCTGTTCCCGGCTCTAGTCGCAATCGCTTTCCATGGGCGACGACCACGGCACTTCCGGCAACTGCCTGCATCGTACCCTTAGGGCACTTTCCATTGGCGACAATTTGAGCCTGATTTGCCGTCAGGCATAATGCCGCCCAGCTTGATTCACCGGGAGAATATTGGCTCCCGTTTGAGATAGCTAGCCCCACGGCATTGACGCGATCGCCGCTGTGAGGAAAATAGTTCCAGGGGGTTTCTTCCTCAAAGGGGTAGAAAAAATTGGCATTTACCGCAACTTGTAGTTTAAATTCCTGTAAAAACTCTGAAGCAGTCCGAGCATTGAGTTCGCGATTGTCTGAACCAGGCGTTCCCGGTGTAACTAGGGCTTTGATTCCCGGTGTGGTTAGATCAATGGCGATGATGTGAAGCATGATGGGGCGTGGTAACAGTTGAAACTCACGGCGATAGTGAATTCCTTGAAACAACGTTTTTTCCATGTTCGTTTGGGGTGGACGTTGAGCCACCATCCAGCCAAACCCGGCAATCGGCAAAGATAAAATGCTGATACCCAACAGAGTAAAAATAACTTTTTTGGGAAAATTCATGGACGGAGAAGTTTGTGATATCGTTTTGAGCTTTGAGTTCTAAAACACAGGGGCATTGCCGTTCTCAGAAAGCCAACTGTCGCATTTTAATTTCAAATTGATATGAGTTTTAAGCCTATGCATTCGCGATCGCTTCTGTATGCTAATCAAGATTTGAGAAATCGGTCTTTCCGAGGACAAGCGTTAAATGGAGCCGATTTTAGCAGAGCGGATTTGCGTGGCTGTGATTTTAGCGGAGCAGAGTTAATCGGCGCAAACTTTGAACGGGCGAAAATGGGACAAACCACTAAACAGCAAGTGATTTGGATAGGAGTAACGATCGCCACTTTTCTACTGGCTGGTCATGCAATTAGCGGGTTAGTGTTTGGGGCACTAGGGCAATCTCCTGGCGATCGCGCTTGGGGATATGTGCTTGTCCTCTGTATCAGTTTATGCGTTGCAGGGGTTAGCTCAGGACTACGAACCATTTTGCCGCCTCGTTCAAAAGTCAATCGTGCGGCGTTTATAGTATCGACCGTCATGGCGGCAGCAATAAACGGATTCTATTATGTGGGCAGCGTCATAGGAAAAAATCCCCAGTGGGCGATCGCCGGGGCAGTGGTGAGCGGTATTCTCGCTGGGCTGATGTTGGCTCGGTGGCATGGTGTAAGCGGAACCATTATGGCAACGATGGCTGGAGCCGTCATGGGATACGCAGCCGCATTTTTGACGGGCACTATGGCGATCGGGTTTCTTAGCACTCAACATTTTGCAGGAGGAGCGTTATTCAGTTGCATTACCCTTGTCTGGCTCTGGCTGACGCTTCAATCCTTAAAGCTAGTCTGGCTCCAGATTCGGCAGGCTCCCGGCACCCTGTTTCATCATGCCAATTTGACTCATGCTCGATTTGATGAGGCTTCTCTAAATCATGCCGACTTCTCCAACGCACAGGGATGGAAGCTCTAGGGCGATCGCAACCAATCTTCTAGAATTACCGTATCTCAATCTTGACGATGCTTGTTGAGATAGTCCATGAAGTTGTTTACCCGTTTATGCTCCCAGTCCTTCAACTGCTCCTTCGATTTGATTGAGCCAACTGGCGTGTTTAGGAGTGTAGTGGAATTCGAGTTTGGTGCAGGTGTCGGTCACTTGCATAGGTCGCCATCGGGCTAGCGGTTCAAAGTAACCAAACAGATTGACCACTCTATTACGCTTGTATTCATAGTCGGAGCGTTCGGGATGTCCGGGTTTAAAGGTTTTCAACTCATCGACTTCAGGATCGCTCAAGTTCACAATCTAAGTACAGGACAAAAGTTGTAGGGATTGCACAAAGTCGGACTCATTAGACGGGGATGGATTGAGTGCCAAGTGGCGCAAATAATCGAACCCTAAGCGAAACAAACTCTTGGCGCGACGACCGTGTTTTTTGATCTCAATGGGCTGCCATTGATGCAACCATAACCCGGTTCGCATCGCCCAACATAAGGCTAAAGTCAACAAGGCAAACAACTTACTGACCCGCTCATCATCGGTGAGGTGCGTCGATTCCAGACAGAACCCGCGGGTTTTGAAAATACCAAACAGCGTTTCAATCCCCCAGCGCAAGGCATAGTCTTTGACCAAATCTTGCGCCTTGACGGGCGCAATCACCACGAGTAACTCCCCATCATCAAGTCGCAAGGCTTCAACGGCAACCGGGTAACCCCAGACTCGGCAGGTGCCTGTGAGTTGTTGGGATTGACCGGGTTGCAGATGGGCAAAGACGACTCGCGCCGCCAGCACCCTGCCATCGTGTTCAATCTGGTCACTGCTGCGAATGCGTAAGCGAAAGGCTAAGGATGGTTCGAGCAGGAGATAGCTCACCCAGGCTTGCCCAATGAATTCTCGATCCGCACACAAGTAGTTCACTCTAGCGGTGGGGAACCGTTGGGCAAACCTCTCCATTAACCCCATCCGCTCGTCACTGTTGGAATTTCCCTGCTTGTCCAACAGCCACCACAATATCGGAAAGGCAACTCCTTCATGCACTATGCCCAACGTCAAAATGTTGTACCAGTGAGTACCAAATTTCCAGGTCGTGCGATCCAGGCTCAACACCCAGTCCCCCGGAATCTGCATCCAACTCACCACCAGGTTGGCAAGTTGGGGGTAATCGAGGTCAAACGCTCGAAAAAAGCGCTGCAATCGCTTGTAGTTCGATTGGGGTAATGCCCTGCCACCAAAGCCTAAACACAGGTCGCTCAAATTCACGGTTTTGACTTTGAGCAAGGCTAACAAGAACAATGCCAGAAATGAAATCCTCGCTCCATGCCAGTTCAATTGTGTTCGGAGGACTCGCTTTAATTCGCTATATTGGCTCATAGGGTTTCTCATGAGTGTGGTAATTCTGATGAAACCCTACCCTGTTCATCTTTTCAAGCTTTTTGTCCCGTACTGAGAGTCTGATAACACTTTATTTATTACGAAAAAATCATGGGATATAACAAGGGTGATAATTATGAGCAAAATATTTTTGATTTGCTAAATGCAAAAGGATTATTAGTTATAAATTCAACTAGAGGTGGGGCAGGAAGATCGGCGGATATAAAATTTCTTTACAATTCTCAAGAATGCCATCTAGAGGTTAAGCTCGATCTTAAGGCTGATTATGGACAAAAAATGTTGAGGTGGGACAATGGAATTTGGAGTTGGTGTGTTGATGACTCCGTAACATTTTTGTATACGTCTGTTGGAGTCTTAGATATTATCAACGATAAACAATTTATTCCTAATCGATATTCTATCCCCAAAGATGAAATCACGATTCAACAGAAACATCAAGACCAACAAGCTTTTGAAGACAAGGTGGAAATCGGTATAAATAGTTTATATGACTTTTATGGCAGTAAAAATTGCTACTATATCCAGGTTGGAGGATATGGGTTTTATCATCTCAAAAAGGATCTTCTTTTATTAGGCACACCACAATTTGATTGTGAAATGAAGTTGAGGTTGAGAGCTAAAACAATTCATAGCTATCCCATCTATAAGTATGGGTTCTATGCAGTTCTAAAGATAAACAAGAACGGAAACCTCCAAAAGTCTCATTTTGATATCGAAGAAAAAGATGGGCGTAGATTTCCACCTATAGTTTGATTTGCTGTTCAAAATAATGCAAGCTGAGTAGATCTAGATTTATCAAATTGCTTAGACTCTTTAAAGGTGTATCCTTTATAGAAGAATGCCTTAGCTCTAATGCTCTGAATATCTTCAATCGACTGAGTTTCTTCCATATTATTTTTAATCGAATCCAAACAAAGTATAGATTCACCAAGGGCTTTGGCAAGAAGAGGTGGAACCGCATTGCCAATTTGCCTCCACTGTTGAGTTAGTGTCCCACAAAAAAAGTAATCAGGGGGGAAAGATTGAATTGCTGCTGCTTCTCTAGCGGTTAAATAACGATTTTCAGTTGGATGATAGTAAGTTGTTCGACTGGTATTAATTGTATTCGCACAATTTTTGCGATCGAGTCTGTTTAATTTCGCTTCTCTAAACCTCTCTTCATGAATAGCTTTCCAATCAACGTTAAACCAGAGGTTTTTAGGTAAATATGCTAACTGATCTTTTTCATATCTTACGCTTTTCCCCTCGGGCATATGGCTAATTCGTTCTCTTTCCAAGTCATTTGTAATTTGAGATCGATCTATATCATGATTTAGGATCTCACCATTAGATGATTTCAATAAGTTATCAAAAGCCCATCCTACGTTTCTTGGCAAAGGTAAGTCATATTCATCTTGTTCTGAATCTTTAAAAATTTTATCTGGATAAATATTTTTAACACCGAATCGATTACCCAAAAATATTGTCCGTCTTCTCTTCTCTGGGACACCATAATGATGCGCTGACAATACTTTGACATCAATGGTATAGCCCAAACTTGTGAAGCTCTTGATTATTTCCTTTAAAACATTCTCATTTCTCTTTGATAAAAGTCCCGTTACATTTTCCACAATAATGTAATCGGGTTCTAGGGCTTCGACAATTCTAAGAAACTCAAAAAACAAAAAATTCCGCTCATCTTGATGATCGTTTTGTCCAATCGTAGAAAAGCCCTGACAAGGTGGCCCACCACAGATTAAGTCAACTTTTTTGTAGTTGATAATTTCTTGAATTTGCTTAACTGATATTTTGTGAATATCGCCAGCGATCGCCTGAGCCTGTTGATGATTATGCTTAAAAGTCTCGATTGCGGCTTGGTCGTGGTCAATCCCTAGCAAGCTCTGCCAGTCAGCCATTTCTAGTCCACAAGACATTCCGCCTGCGCCAGAGAACAAATCTATAAATGTCTTTCTCATATCTTTACTAAAGCAGCTAATTAGCTGCTTGTCAACTTATGTGTTTAGCTAAGGTATATTAGGGAGGTAAGTTCATTACTAAACTGTAAATGGCGCAAACACAAAGAAAGCCTGTATATGTTTTGCCAGAACATCACGATATTCTAAGACGCATTGCTTATGAGCAGCGTTGCAATCTATCGGATGTTTTAGATACTGTGCTAGAAAATGCTGATTGGAAAGTAATTGAAAGCAATGCTAAGAATAAGCCGTTGCAAAGAGCTAATGAAAGAGGCAGTTCTTATAGGATTTAATCATACTTATCTCTTATTCCATATATCACCTAACTCTATAACCAGTGAATTACGGCTTTTTGATTAGGGTAACTGGCGAAGTTCTACCAGATTTGCTTGCAGCCAATCCTATCCTGTGGCATAAAAATATTTATGGGATCGATGTATGGGGCTTTGCTAGTCAATCAAGAGGAAATCTTAGATCGAATTTTTTCGCAAGGCGATCGCTACTTCAACGATATCGTAGACCGCGCCGCCAAACTCATCTGAACCACTCCCGAATTTGACGACCTCGCCGCCGAAGTCGGGTTAGGCTCCCACGCCAACGGTATCACCGACGCAGCCGAACGAGCCAAACTCCGCGCCGAACTCGATGGCATGATTGCCCACCTCTACGGTTTAACCGAAGTCGAATTCACCCACATCCTCAGCACCTTCCCCATCGTCCCTGAGCGCCAAAAACCACCTGACCAAATAGTTTAGTTGTCGTTGAGAACTGTTGCTTTTCCAAGGTCGCCGTCCGAACTTCCAACCCCTCGACCCGTCCTCGGAGGGCTGCCAGTTCTGCGGCAAATTCTTCTTGCAGCTTTTTGACCACTTCCAGATCTTCTTTTTTAACAAAATCTGCCGTGGCAGCAGCAATCAATTCTTGGATCTTGTCTAAACAGGCATTCAAACCAGCCGCAAATTCGTAGCGGGTGAGCGCCCGATTGCCTCGGAAGGTTTTGTCTGGGTAGCCCACAATGCAGCCGTAGCGCTCTACTAATGATTGCAATGCCTGAAATGCCCAATCCGTTGGCTTAACATCGGTTAATTGCGAAACAGAGGTGACTTGTTCTAAGTCTGAGTTTTCTTCTAACAACGGATCATTTGAGATCAGCGATAAATTGGTCGGTCGGATGCTATCGATGGGTTGCTGAGGGTCTGCTTTGGCGACTTCAGCAAAGAAGATACTTCCTAAGAAACTGAGCGATCCAATTCCTAGAGCGATCGCAGATTTTAAGACTCTATGTTCCATTTGGTAATGCCCCACTCCAAATTAGCTGATCGATTTACCTAAAACGCTTCACATCTCTTGGGAGGCATCCGCTTTTCGCACTCAGCGAACGGCTCCCATTAAAACGCTTATGCTCAGCTATCGCTGTTTATTTCATGAATTATGCAAAAAGGAATTATTTGATATGCTGCATATCAAATAATTCTCTGTTAATCAAAAAACTTACTTAACATAATTGTGCGCGTTTCGCTGGATTTTAACGGGAGCGATCGCCCGTTCAGACTGCGACAGGAACCTCATCCGATATCATCCTGGAAAAGTCGTAGGCACCCTTTACAAATACTCTGCCTTGGGGATTGGCAATAAAATTTCCCGCTGCAACTTTTTGACCACTGGCAACCAGCGAAGAAGTGAATCCGCAGTATTTTCAAGACTTGCGGCACGCAAAGCGCTACTCTCGCTCGTCGCTTGGGCACTCGAACCGTTCCTGCTTGCAAGCGCGATCTCGCCAATCAAGTTCATCAGGTTTTCCGCTGGCTAACATGAAACCACCCTGCCTCCGGTTGAAACGTGGGCTTTACGCATTGAATCGATAAACTGCCCGATTGACCTATTTTCAAAGGGCATCTATCCTGCTTTCAGCAGACTGAACGCGGCAGATTGATTGGATGTGAATGAATTTGGTGTGAATTAGGAGAAAAATATGCTGAGTTGGGAGCAAAGTTCAAATTTAGCGCAAATGCAGCGAGAACGAGCCTGGGTGGAGATTGATTTGGCAGCGATCGCCCATAATGTCACCCAAATCAAGCGACTGCTTCAGCCTCAGACGGCATTGATGGCGGTGGTTAAAGCGGATGCCTATGGACACGGCTCCAGAGCGATCGCCCAAGCCGCCCTACAATCAGGAGCAAGCTGGTTAGGCGTGGCAACGATCCCCGAAGGGATTGAACTGCGAGAATCAGGCATTCAGGCACCTGTTCTGATTTTGGGTGCAACCTATACCCCAGAGCAAATTCGAGCGATCGCCCGGTGGCATTTGCAACCCACCCTTTGCACCCCAAAACAAGCGCTGGTGTTTGCCGAAACCGTTGCTACCCTCAAGACTTCACCGTTATCGGTTCACCTCAAAATCGATACGGGCATGTCTCGCTTGGGCACAGATTGGCAAGCCGCAACAGAATTTGCTCAACTGGTACATCGCTTGCCCAACTTGGAGATCGCCAGCATTTATTCCCATTTGGCAACGGCAGAAAGTTTGGATCGAACGGTGGTCAATCAGCAACAGCAGCGATTTGCCAGCGCGATCGCCCAAATTAGAGCCGCAGGCATCACTCCGCCCAAACTGCACCTAGCAAACTCCGCTGGCACTCTAACCGATGCTAATTTGCATTACGACCTTGTGCGGGTCGGGCTGGCGCTCTATGGACTGTATCCTGCGACTCACCTGAAATCAGTTTTGGCGCTTAAACCGGTGCTGCAAGTGAAGGCACGAATTACCCAGCTAAAAACCATCCAGGCAGGAACCGGGGTCAGCTATGGGCATCGGTTTATTGCTGATCGCGAAACGGCGATCGCGGTGGTTGGCATTGGCTACGCAGACGGGATTCCGCGCAATTTATCGAACCAAATGAGCGCGATCGTTCAAGGACAACTCGTACCTCAAATTGGAGCCGTAACCATGGATCAACTGATGTTAGACGTGAGCCAAGTGCCCAATCTACAAGAAGGCGATGTCGTCACGATCTTGGGGCAGGATGGCAAAGAATCTATTTCAGCCGATGACTGGGCAGAAACATTAGGCACCATTTCCTGGGAAATTCTTTGCAGCTTCAAACATCGCCTACCACGAGTTGCAGTTACTCACTCCCTACCAGGAGTTGCTCTGGATGCTAAACGTAAATGAAAGTAGAGGGCGAAGTACCGAGTTAGGAGTGCGGAGGAAATCAACTCGTTAGTATGAGGGCATCAGTGACTACACCCGCAGAGGGAGGTTCCAATCAAGTGAACTCTGTAGCTTGAACTGAGCAGAACAAAAACGAGGTGTTAACCATGACGGATGAACTGAAAAAGGGCGATCGCGTTGAGTGGAAAGGCTCTCAGGGCAATATTGAAGGGACAGTGAAGAAAAAGTTGACAGAACCCATGGATATCAAAGGGCACCACGTTGCGGCAAGTGAGGATAACCCAGAATATTTAGTGGAAAGCAATAAAACTAGCAAGGAAGCCGCTCACAAGCCGGAATCGCTGAAGAAAATTGACAAATAATACTGACAGGTTGAGACAACAGATCTGACTTTTAGGGTGATGGTTGCGGCGCGATCGCGAGTTTCGGGTAGGCAATGCGCTGATGGTTGGACTGTTGCCAAACTTGAACAAAAATAGTGGCGATCTCAGTCATTTCATTCCGAGTCAGCCCCGATTGCACCAGTTGTTGATCTTGCCAACGGGCGCGCAGAATTTTGTTGATCATCGCAAGAGCTTCTTCTGGGGTAGCATCTTTGAGCGATCGCAGTGCCGCCTCACAGGAATCTGCCAGCATGACAATGCCCGTTTCGCGCGATTGAGGAATCGGACCGTCATAGCGAAAATCGGCATCGTTCAAGCTAAGAATGCTGCCATCAGAGTTTAATTGCTGTTCTACCTGCTGCTGCGCTTGATGATAAAAGTAAGCGATCAGCATGGTGCCTTGATGTTCTGGAATGAATGCCTGAATCGCTTTAGGCAAACGAGCTTTCCGCGCCATCACAATTCCTTCAGTCACATGCTTTTTAATAATTTCAGCGCTGATCCAAGGATTATCAATCAAGTCGTGCTTATTCGGTGCGCCCATTTGGTTTTCAATAAATCCCTGCGGATCATGCATTTTGCCAATGTCGTGATAGAGCGTTCCTGTCCGAACTAACTCTACATTGCCTCCCAGCGCACGGGCGGCGGCTTCTGCCAGAGTTGCCACAAACAGCGTATGTTGAAACGTTCCAGGAGCTTCGGCTGCCAGCCGTTTGAGTAAGGGTCGATTGAGGTTCGCAAGTTCCACCAAGCGGATGGTGGTAACCAAATCAAACAGTTGCTCTAAATAGGGACTAATGCCTAGCGCCACAATTACCCATGCCAGCCCTAAGAGTGCCTGAATGCCGCTGGCACTGAGCAAGGTATACCAGGCAAAGCCCGATGCCACGTTGAGGATCAGGTAAATCAACCCTTGTAGCAAGCCAACTCCAAACCCCAGTAATGCCAATTCCTCCCGCGATCGCAGCCTACCCCCCAGCCACCCGCACAACAGCCCGGTCGTGGCACTGGCGATTAAAGTACTCCAAGTGACTTCCATACCAACCGCCACCAAGAGTGCTAGTAACCCCGCTACCGTGATCCCCAAGGGTGCGCCATAAAAGCCGCCGACCAATAGCCCAATGGTCGGCAGATTAACCGATGGCACCTGAAGCGCAACCAACAGCGGCGTACTTAAACTGAGTAGCCAGAGCAGCACGCCATCTCGCCGTCGCAGAGTGGGATGAAATCGGCGTTTGATGACCCACACGACCACCACCGAACCGCTGACCAAAAATCCAAATGCTGCCAACCCCAACCAGTCAACTCCTCGCCGACTCAAGCCAAAATGATCCAGCAAGGCAAATTCCTTGGAGGAAATGAGGTCGCCTGCACGGATAATTTTTTCACCGCGATTAATGGAAACTATGACGGGTTGAATGCCTTGAGCAGCTAGCTCTGCCTGGGCTTGTGTTTGGGTTTCATCCTGAATTAAATTGGGCTGCAACAGCGAGGTTAAAAGGTCATTGGCGATCGCTTCAACCGTCTTGGGGAGTGCCCCTTTAACTTGGAGTTTCACGGCTGCTGTGAGCAGAGTGGGCGGCAGTCCTGGAGCAATGCCCTGCGCCAAAATTCGTTCGGCAATTTTTGGAGTCTGCGATCGCAGCATTTGCCAATCGGCATCGGTTAAATCTAATAGGACAACATTCTGTGCGTCCGGCAAAGCAGGTAACGGATCGGTGGAGGATGCCAGAGCCGCCACATACTTTAACTGAGATTCATTGACCGATTGAACGAGTTTCAAGTAGCTGCTCATCTCCACAGAACGGCGATAGTTGCGGAGTTCGGCGATCGTTTTCTGAGAGGCTGCATCCATTGCAGGGACAGGAATCGCAATTTTTAAGTTAGGAACAGAAGGGTTTTGAGAAAAGCCACGGTCTGCCTCAATTAATAGCGCTTGCCACTGCGATTCCGGCAATTTACGCAGGTAGGCTTGGGTGAAAAGCGTCAGAGCGCTAGTGCGAACAAAGGGAAAGGCTCCCGCAGTCTGGCGTAAATCGCTACCCTGCTGGAGTTGCTGTTGCAGCGATCGCATGACCGTTTGGTTAACGGCTTGATCTAGCATCAGAACCGATAGTGTATCTTTGCGAGCCGCACTCCGGTTTAGATCCGTGGCGTTTTTATCAATTACATTAGCTGACAGCGGAGCATAAAGCGTTTGAGGAGCCGCTTTACCAATATCTAGCTTAGGCGCGTTATAGAAACGATATCCAAAGGCACTGGTTAAAGTAATAATAGCAACGCCCAAGACGAGGGGCGATCGCCCTGCTTTGTTCAGCAAACTGCGTTTGGGCGGTGAGATTGGGCAGGATAGGGCAACAGGATAATTTACATCTGTCAAGGATGGCTGTGACCGTTGTTTCTCAGTAAGATTAAAAGCATTTTTATAGGAGCGAATTGCCTGTTGAACCGTGCTGGAATAACGACTCAATGGACGAAGATTATCCAGTAAATCAGTTTTTTCCAAACGATGTATCAGTGATTGAAGGGCTTTCATCACTTGCCACAAATTCCTCAGCACATAGGATCAGTGTATCAATCAGGCAGAAAATCAAGCAGAACTCTTAACAGTAAACTCAGCTACAAAAAGCCACCCGAATCCCAGTAGATCGTCCCTTAATCTAGCTCACAATTCGCTGAGACCGAACAATCCAGGGAACCGTGACGATAGGAATCTCTTGTTCTTGCAAAGCCGAGGGATCATAAATACCCGACCAAGCAGCAACTAAATGAGCCGACAGAGAGCCAATCCGCTGAGGCTCAGTGGTTGCAAATGGAGTTTGTAAAGCACACCGCCACTCGGCAGGAATCCCAACATCGCTGGTATAGGCTCCAGATAAGGCACCCGCCAGCGCTCCCACAATTTTAGGCTTAACTCCCATCCGAACGGCTCTAATGAGTGCCAAAGATATAGTATCTGGAGTTTGCAAGAAACAGTAGATTGCGATCGCAATCTCTACTGATTTTGGTTGAGTTTCAGCCTTTAACTGAAATGCCGCGATCGCGCTTTGCAAGTCTGAGCCTTGCGCTACTAACCTTTTCAAGGTTTCTAAGGTGCTAATCAGATTAGCTGAACGGGTGGCTGCCTCAGGTAATGAAACATGAAGATAAGTCAAGATTTGGGCAATCAAATGGACTGGATTTAGTTGCTCCTTAATTGCCTGGGCGATCGCGTAGCCAAAAACAATGACCGCATCCGCTGTGCTGAGATCTCCGCCCCATGCCGTCACCGTTGCGGCTAAATAATGGCGCTGCTGGGTCAGGTTATCATGATAAAACAGGGCTATCGGTAGGGTTGCGATCGCCAGTTCCCCAGCCGATAAGCAACCCGTTGGGTTTCCCTCTAAGCTTTCTGGCGCTAAGTGTGTCTCAACGTTCCACTGCCCTGATTGAGCGAGCTTTTCTCCGTGCAAAATTGCCATAGCAGTCCATTGAAGCTGAGATAAAACAGCGGCTTTTCCTGGATTGCACCCCTGAGGCGACGGATTTACTTGGCTTCCCAAGCTTTCTCCCATTGCCATCCCTAGGAAACAACCCTGAAACCGACTGAAGAGTGAATATTCCACAGATTTTAAGCAACTTTCACTTTGAATTCTGTCTCTGATTTTGTATAGTAGCGCTAAATATCAAGTCTGATAGCAATACGATGCTCTGTTGAGATAGGCTAGACTCATTTGGCGAAAGCTGCTCCCCTTAGCTTTATCTAGTCATAAACCAGCTTGATCGATTAATTTAGGATTTCTCCTATGGTTGGTATCCACAAAATGCTACGGCATCTAGAAATTTGGCGGTTCTGCTTATTGACTCCGATCGCAGTCGGAGTTGGAGGCTGTTTCAGTCTGGCGATCGCAGATCCAACCTTCAGCCAACCCCCCAAACCATCTGCTACCACTACGCCAAAAGATGAATCTAATAAGGGTGCAAAAGCTCCAAACCGCCCCTTGCTTACCACTGGCAGTCAGGGGGCAGAAGTGCTTGAACTGCAAGGAGTTCTTAAACTACTGGGCTATTACACGGGAGCGGTGAATGGTGGATATGATCCCTCTACGGCGATCGCGGTCACTAAATTTCAAAAGGCTGCTGGGCTGCCCGCAGATGGCGTGGTTGGGTCAGAAACCTGGACTCGGTTACTCCCCCCCTCCCCCACGGTCACCGCTTCATCCAACCCTGCCCCTCCTGCCGCCCCCAAACCAACTGGCTCATCTCCTCCCAAGCAAGCTAGTACTGGCATCCCAGCTAAACCACCGTCCGCTTCAGCAACCCCAAGCAAAAATCCTGCCACTACACAATCTGTCTCTGCGGCATCACCCGCTAAGCCAGAGTCGATCGCCTTCCCAATTCTACGAATTGGAATGCAAGGCTCAGCCGTAATTGGACTGCAAGAACGCTTAAAAGCCTTAGGTTTTCTAAAAAGCTCATCAGATGGCGTATTTGGTGCGGAAACCCAAGCGGCTGTTAAAGCTGCCCAAAAAAAGTTTAGCCTTGCCTCCGATGGCGTGGTTGGTGCCGGAACATGGCTAGTGATTATGCGATAAGCCGGTGATCTAAACAGAGACATCAGCAACCAAACTCAATAAATCTACTATCGAATTGGGTGACCTGCTGCCTCGATCAGTTGCTTAAAGGTTTCTTCTGATGCCTGTGCCTCAATAGTCACGGTTTTTGCATCTAAATCAATATCAATCTTGGCATCTGGTTCAGAGGTCAGAATCGTTTCCTTTAAAGTCTGCGCGGATTGAGCGTCAATGCTTGGAACGTCTATTTTAAGTGCCATGACACCTCGTATATTTAGAAATCTTGTTTATTGTTGAAGAAAACTAGCGCCGGTCGCATATATCCGTCGATAGATTCTTGACTCAAATATGTGCACTATTCTTTAATAAAATATTCTTGTATTAACTTAATATTTCTGCAATGTCTCTTGATACTTCCGCAACGTATGTATTACCAATGCGCTGAGCAGCTTGAGCAAAACATTCCAAAAATTATGCATCAGTGGGAAGAGCGAGCCCGTGATGAAGTCTATGCATCAATGCACCAAGATTCTCTTGTTTTGCGAAATTCGCTACCTTTATATCTAAATCAATTGGTAGACGAACTCTCAGATCAAAGGGGAAAGACCTCTAGCCAAATTGCAGACGATACGATAGAAAGCACTCGAATCGGCAAGATGCATGGGCATGAACGAGCGGGATATGCTGACTACTCAATGAACCAACTCATTTTTGAATACCATATTCTCCGGCAAGTGATTTTTCAGATTTTAGAGGAAGAAGCTCCTTTAAGTGTGCGCGATCGCGATATCATCGGCTCTATTGAACAAGCGGTTAATGACGCTGCTACTCAATTCTCTGAGACGCTTCAAGACATCCAAGAACTGCTGATGGTGACGATAACGCATGATCTTAGAGCACCGATTAATGTCGTAAAAATGGGAACTCAACTAACCCTACGACGGCTGGAAAGAGGAGACACCCACGCAACCGTAGCGATGAGGATGATGGGTGCAATTGTGATCGGCTGGATTCGATGATTCAAAATCTCCTGGATGCGAGTCGGCTGCGAACCGGACAGAAGCTGAAGCTTAAATTTGAAGACTGTGATTTAGACAATCTAGTACAAGACTTAGTGGAGGATTTAAACTTTGCTTACGGGGAGCGATTTGTGGTGGTCTCTGAGTCTGAAGCCAAGATTTGTTGCAGCGCTAAAGAAATACGGCGGGTGATTGAAAACTTAGCGATTAACGCCGTCAAATATGGTGCGCCTGACACGCCAATTACCGTGACGCTCCAGCAAACTGAAACTCAGCTCAGCCTTGCCGTTCACAATGAAGGCGATCCGATCGCCCTAGATGCTCAATCAATCTTGTTTCAACAATTTCGTCGAACGACCTGTTCGGAGGATCAAACGGGTTGGGGTTTGGGATTATTTTTAGAGAAGAGTATTACTGAAGCTCATCGAGGGAAACTTGAAGTTGAAAGTGAAGAAGGCAAAGGGACAAGCTTCATTGTGACGTTGCCTAAATCTCTTTAGGCGATTGAGTAGCTTATAAACTTAATCCTGATGTAATGCGGGAGATTTTTTTGGTAAATATGAGCTTTTATCTGGTTGACCGTGTTCTTAACGACCTAACTCCTATAGATTCTGCCCAAACTGTTTGACTTCTTCGCTGACCCAATCACTCATGAGTGTATCCTCTTCAGCTAAACTGAGCGACATATTCCCACAACGACCCCTCAAAACTCAAGCCTAGTAATGCTTCTACATACTTCTGCCTAACGGATAGCCCAGAGAGAGGGACTTTGAGAAATCTTGCCCTCCTGCTCCTGCTTTGGGAGTAGAGCGCAGAGCATGCGTAGAAGGGACTAGAGGATATAGCTTGCTTCCCGCAGGATGGGCTGACTTTAGTCACACATCAGGTTAGATATTATTATTTTAGATGGAATCCTTCCCATTAAAAAGCCCTCCCCAGAGAGGGGAGGGCTTAGGTTCATTCATTCAACAGAGCGAGTCAGAAGACTAACCGTTGATGGCAGGTGCCACCAGTGCAACAGGTGTCGCTTCACCCGCAGCCAAATCCAAGGGGAAGTTGTGCGCATTGCGCTCGTGCATCACTTCCATTCCCAAGTTGGCACGGTTCAATACATCTGCCCATGTGTTCACCACTCGTCCTTGCGAGTCAATGATCGACTGGTTGAAGTTGAATCCGTTCAGGTTGAATGCCATGGTGCTGATGCCCATCGAGGTCAACCAGATGCCGATTACAGGCCATGCCCCCAAGAAGAAGTGCAAGGAACGTGAGTTGTTGAACGACGCATACTGGAAGATCAACCGTCCGAAGTAGCCGTGCGCTGCAACGATGTTGTAGGTCTCTTCTTCTTGCCCAAATTTGTAGCCGTAGTTCTGGCTTTCGGTTTCGGTCGTTTCACGCACTAACGAGGAGGTCACCAATGAACCGTGCATTGCACTGAACAAGCTGCCACCGAATACCCCTGCTACGCCCAACATGTGGAACGGGTGCATCAAGATGTTGTGTTCCGCTTGGAAGACGAACATGAAGTTGAAGGTGCCGGAGATGCCAAGGGGCATGCCATCTGAGAAGCTGCCTTGTCCGATGGGGTAGATCAAGAAGACTGCGGTTGCTGCTGCAACGGGGGCGGAGTATGCAACGCAGATCCAAGGACGCATTCCTAAACGGTAGGAGAGTTCCCATTCCCGTCCCATGTAGCAGAAGATGCCGATCAAGAAGTGGAGGACAACGAGATAATTTTGGTTATATATTGAGTGGCTTGCGCCTCCCATGTACACAATGTAACAACAATCTAAGCTTTTGTAAAGAAAATCGGGTGATTGTAACTAACCATTCTCATATTTGAGAGAAAGCGGCACTCATGGAACGGGTTGTCATCCTGCTATCCTCACACAGCCCGATTCTGACGAATACATTCGGCATACCAGTGAAAGCTGGCTTTGGGTGTGCGCTGCTGGGTTTTGAAGTCGTTGTAAAGAATGCCAAAGCGGCGATCGCAGCCCCACGACCATTCAAAGTTATCCATTAGGCTCCAGAGAAAATATCCCTTCAGTGGATAGCCTTCGGCAACGGCGCGATGGGCAGATTGTAAATATTGACGCAGGTATGAGATGCGATCGCTGTCCAAAATTTCGCCCTGCTGGGTCAGTTCATCCTGAGCAGCGCAGCCGTTTTCAGTGATCAACAGCGGCAATTCGGGATGCTTTAGCACGTCTGATACATGTCTTACTGCCCAATAGATTGACTCTGGAACAACCCATAACCAAGGCATATGCATCCGGGGATAGCTTTTGGGATAATTAACATACTCATAACCGGGTGCATTTTCGCTAGCCCGAACGTGACTTCCAGTATAAATATTTAGTCCAAACGCATCCAAAGGCTGATGAATCGTCTCCAAATCACCTGAGCGAATTGTAGGAGCCTCTTTGCCTAGGCTTTGCAAAAATACTTCATCATATTGCCCGGTCAATGCCGGAAAAATGATACCTCCATTCACCCAGCTAGTGTGAAATGCTTGTTGAGCAGCGGTAATATCGGCTGGCGATTCCGTCAGCGGCACGGTGATTGCCGGATTATCGACTAACGCAACGGAACAGGGGCGGGGCGAGGCAGCCCGAATTGCCTGACAGCCTAGCCCATGCGCCAGCAAAGCATGATGGGACGTTTGCCAAACATCTTTTTTACGCCAGACGCGAGAGCCAGGAGCCATTTCTGGAATCTTACCTACGTCGTAGCCAAGATGGGTAAAGCAAGCAATTTCATTTAAGGTCATCCAGTGGGTAATGCGATCGCCCAACCGCTGGACTGTAGCCGTGCAGTAGTCGGCAAAATCCTTTGCCATTTCTCGACTGCGCCACGATCCATAGCGCTTTTCTAAGGCTTGGGGGCTATCCCAGTGAAACAGTGTGGCATGGGGAGTGATGCCATTTTCTAACAGGCGATCGCATAGCCTCCGGTAAAAATCTATCCCCGTTTCATTCACCTGACCCCGCCCATCTGGAATCACCCGCGACCAAGCAATACTGAAACGGTAGTGTTTCACCCCCAGTTCTGCCAGCCACTTCACATCACTTTCATAGCGGTGATAATGGTCGTTGGCAACGGCTCCAGTGTCGCCATTCACGGTGCGCCCCGGAAGACTGCTGAACACATCCCAAACGCTCGGCTTGCGTCCACCCTCTTTAGCAGCGCCTTCAATTTGGTATGCGGAAGTTGCCGTACCCCAGAGAAAATCAGGCGGAAATTGGTAGCTAATCATCTTGTTTGCTGAACTACGCCTACATAATCTCGCCCAGAGAAACCCCTAGCCAGCCGTGAAAGAGTTGTTCTTGTTTGCGAGTGGGGCGATCGCGGGGGATGAGTTGAAAGCGAGTGGGGCGCGGCTCTGCTAGGGTTAGCGCTGCTTGGCGCAACTCGTCTTGATGAAACCAAGTAACTTGTAGCGAGTCATCAGCTTGATAATCACGCAGGCGATCGCTCAGTTGATCAGCGCTAACGCGAATGCCGTCGATTGCCAGCAGTTCATCACCGGCATCCATGCCTACCTGCTGAGCCGGAGAGCCGCTTTCTACAAACTTGATCACTTCCCGTCCATGCTCGGTTTTAAGGTTCAAACCTAGAACTGGAAGGCTATCATCGCGATCGAGCAACAGCCGCATTCCAAATGGCTCTAGATATTGGTCAAACGGCAATTCTTCGGTGGTGTTGAGCGCCTGATGGAAGAACTTGCTGAGATCGATGCCTGCCACCGACTCAATTGTTTGCTGAAGTTGCTCTGGCGTGAAGCCAATTTCAGATTTGCCAAATTGCTCCCACAATAAACGCAGCACATCGTCCAACGATCGCTTGTTACTATGGCGCGATCGAATCTGCAAATCCAGCAGCAACGACACCATTTCGCCTTTGAGATAGTAAGACATTTGGGTGTTTGGGCTGTTGGCATCCTGCCGATAAAGCTTAACCCAAGCATCAAAGCTAGACTCCGCAAGTGGCTGCACGAGCCTACCCGGAGTGGTCAAGAAACGACTAATTTCCTTACTAAGACCATTGAGATAAGTCCGGATATCATAAATTCCGGCTCGATAGGGAACGATCAAATCGTAGTAGCTGGTGGTTCCTTCGCTAAACCAGAGAGAAGGCGTATAATTTTCCTGCTCATAATCAAACACTTCCAGCCCTTTAGGACGAATGCGCTTAACGTTCCACAGGTGAAGAAATTCGTGGGCAACCAGTTGAATGAAGCGATTGTATTTGTCTTTGTTACAAAACCCGAAACGCTGATAAATTAAAGAGCAACTGTTTTTATGTTCTAACCCGCCAAAGCCATGGGATGAAAGGTGCAATAGAAACAGATAGCGATCGTAGGGTAACCCCCCAAACAGATTTGCCTCAACTTGAATGATGCGTTGAATGTCGCTAATTAAGCGATCGCTCTCTAAATTACCCTCTCTATAAACAGCAAGCTGGTGGGGTTTTCCCAGTGCTTCAAACTCAAAAAGTTGATGGGTGCCAATTTCAAATGGACTATCAACCAGCGTATCAAAATCGATCGCTTCAAACGTATTCGCCGCTTCAGCAATGACTGGCAACGTTGTAGTGACTTGCCAATCTGGTTTGGGAGGGATGATCTCGACCCGAATTGGATTTTGCTGGTGTCCAGGAATGTAGAAAAAAAGCGCTGCGCCATTGAAATAGCCGTGGGAACCATCCAAATGGTTAGTCCGCACTGAAAGCTCATTAGCGTAGATCTCGTAGCGGATGGTCAGCGTTGTGCTGCCTTGAGGATCAACTTGCCAATGATTTTTGCCTACTTTTTGCCAGGGCAAGGAGGCATTAGTGGAAGTGCCAGCGCTAAAGTTTTGTAAGTGACGGGCGTACTCTCGAATCAGATAAGAACCAGGAGTCCAGACGGGCATCTTTAGATCAAGTACTGCGTCTGGTTGCCAACCGCTAACATGCAGCATCACCTCAAACAGATGGGATTCAGGCTGAGACATCGCAACCTGATAGTGCATTTGGGCAAGAGGATAAGAAATATCAGCGATTGGTGAAACGCTCCCTACTGGAATCGCGCTCTCCACATCCTGATCTCGATCAGGATGAACCTTAGACTGGCTTAGGGGATCGAACGGCTCCCCTGCTTCAGGTTCCCAGGTTTCTCGATTCATCAGTGGTATCGCTTTCTAACAACGGTAATATTACTTTACAATAGGTTCTCTAAACTTTGCCTGCTAAATGCATTAGTTGCTTCATATTGATCAAATGCATAGACTGATTGGCATGATCGATCTTAATCCAGCCTTTGCTATCGAGTTTTTCCATAATTTTGGACGTTTCTTCCACCCCAATATCGCTAACGTCTGCTAAGTCTTTGGGTGGAATGTTAAAGATCTCAGTGCCGCCACGGGATTCCTGCCCATAGTTTTCGCCGAGCGCCACTAGGGTATTGGCTAGCTTCACCGCTGGCGGTTTATGGCGCAGTTGAAACCGGATATTGGTTTGCCGCAACCGCCGCACCATAAGCTGCAACATCCGGTGATGCAGTTGAGGATCTTTAAATAAGGTTTGAATAAACCGCTGGGCTGAAATACTAATGAGCTTCACGCTAGAGAGAGCACTGACATCGGTCGATCGCGGCGACTCATCTAAAATTGCCATTTCTCCAAAAAAGTCGCCTTTCCCTAAAACAGCTAGGGTGACCACATTGTCTTCGCTAGAACCCGACAATCGCCGCACTTTAACCCACCCGGACACAATGAAATACACCGCATTTCCCCAGGCATCTTCCATCAGCACCGCCCGATTGGCAGGATATTCATGTTCGACAGCAACAGAAAGTAGCCATTCCAGAGTTTCTGGGTTGGCTGCTGTTAACAAGGGGAAAAGCTCACTAAACGCTTCGGTCTGCATGAAAAATGGTTGAAATAGAATAATGGAGCTTCAAAAATACTAGCAATCTTGAACCCGTGAATGACGACACTTGATGATTCAGACAGCCGTCAAGCCACTTAATTTAAGCATTTCCAAAACCGTTTCGATGAACGAAAGCAAATTCCTAGTATAAACAGTCTTGTAGAGCGTGCGACGTTACTTTTCCCAAACCTGCTTCACAGCTAGTTCTAGCTTGGGTCGGAGTGCTTCTACATACTCTGACCAGCCGATCACAATTGACTGACGATGAGCCAACGTATTGGGATCAATGGCATCGATCGCGTCGGGTGAAAATTGAATGGAATCGCCTTCCAAGGTGCAACAGGTAAGTCCTGCCGCTTTCGCCAGCGCCAAGGGACCGGCTGTATCCCACAATTTGACTCGTCCATTGAGGTAAAGATACAGCCCTGCTTTGCCAGTGATCACTTCCAATACCTTTAACCCAAAACTGCCAAGGGAGTAAAACTCCACGTTGGGAATCTGGCGGGCGATCGCCTCTCCATAGCGCGTTTGATCGCGATGCCCAATCATGATTCGGCAGGAATCGGCAGAAGACGCTGAAAACCTTTGGGGTGAAGGTATTAAAGGCATTGGTGCGCCATCTGCCGAGGTTTGAAACAGCCCCCAATCGACACCGCCATAATACAGTTGATCAAAAGCAGGCGCATAAACCCAGCCAGCGATCGGTTGATAGTGTTCTAGCAACCCCACCATCACCGAGTAATGGCTGCGACCCTTGATAAAATCCTCTGTGCCATCCAAGGGATCAATGCACCACAGACGAGCATACTTTTGGTAGAACTTTTGCCGCGATTGGATGTCTTCTTCCGTAATCACTCCGTCGTTAGGAAACAAATGAGAAAAGGCTGCTGAAAGTTGGGCATCCAGCGCCTGATCAATCGTTGTCACATAATCTTCAGGTCCCTTTTCAAAAACCTCAAACTCTTGACTCGCCATCTGAATAATTTGCAGACCGCAACGCCGAACGATCGCGCGCATCTGCTGGTCTAACTCTAGGGAAATTGGGTTCATCACGAGGAGGGATTACACAGCATCATGGTCTAGGATTCATAGTAGTCTGATAAACTAGCCTTCTGATGCGAGTAGGGCAACTAAAGTCGCGATAGAGTCTTTTACAAACAGCGCTTCGCTGGCAGAAGCATCATTCTGTTGCACTCCGTGAATTCGATGATAGGCGAACTGATTGGTGCACGCTACAGGGTTATTGAGGTTTTAGGTTCCGGTGGATTTGGGCACACCTATATTGCAGAGGACACACAGCGTCCTGGGAATCCTCGCTGTGTGCTCAAGCATCTGACCTTCAATAGTAGTGATACTGCTATTTTGCAACAGGTCAGGCGCTTGTTTCAGGCAGAAGCGGAAACCTTAGAGCAGTTAGGCAAACATGACCAAATTCCTCGTTTGTTGGCATATTTTGAAGAGAATCAGCAGTTTTATTTAGTCCAAGAGGTTATAGAAGGGAACCCGCTTAGCACTGAATTGGCTAGAGGCATTCAACTGAGTGAAACTGAAGTGATCCCGTTGCTAGAAGATGTTCTGAGTATTTTGGAATATGTTCATGCTCAGGGGGTGATTCATCGAGATATAAAACCCGCGAATTTAATTCGCCGTCGTCAAGACAGCAAGCTCGTCCTGATCGATTTTGGAGCCGTTAAAACCATTGGCAATACGGTTGCTGAAACGACGGGTGACACTAGCGTGAGTGTGCCAATTTATACCACTGGCTATGCCGCGAGTGAGCAATGCTTGGGGCGACCCCGCTTCAGCAGTGATTTATATTCCCTCGGAATGGTTGGGATTCAAGCCTTAACAGGAATTCATCCCGCCCAATTGCCCCATGACCATGAAACGTCTGAGTTGATTTGGCAAGATCAGGCGATCGCCAGTGACGAACTCGCCGCCGTACTCCATAAAATGACGCGATTTCACTTTATGGAGCGATATCACTCTGCCAGTGAGGCACTGCAAGCGTTACGAAAAGTGATTTCAACGGCTCCGACGCTGTTAACCAGTTCTCCGATGCACGCTCTTCCCACTACCTTGATTCATGAACCCACCGTAGAGCGCGGAAATTCTAGCCAGATAACCCGGATGTTTACGCCTTCCAACAAATCTTCTCTGGCACGAGTGGGTCTTGCTATCCTGGGAACCCTAGCAGCCGCAATTTTAGTTCGCAGTGTGTCCGACTCGCCCAATAATCTGCCGTGGCAAGTCAGCCGGACGATCACATCGCCCAATACAGCACTGGAGAGCGATCGCATCAGTACAGGCAGCACCCAGTTGAATCGGTGGTCATCGAATCCTCAAAAGCAGCAAGGCATTGATCACATCGCCGCCGGGAATTATGACCAAGCCGTAGCTGCCTTAGAATCGGCTCGGTCAGAAAATCCTAGCGATCCTGAGGCTCTGATTTATTTAAACAATGCGCGAATTGGAGCGAATAAAGCCTATCTAATTGCCGCAGTTGTGCCGCTGAGTGATACGCTTGCCTCTGCCGAGGAGATTTTGCGGGGTGTAGCCGCCGCCCAGAATAACATCAATCAAGCAGGCGGAATTCAAGGGGTGCCGCTGAAGGTGGCGATCGCCGATGACGGCAATCAGAGCGAGGTTGCTCAACAGGTGGCAGAGAGTTTGGCAAAAGATCCCAACCTGTTAGGAGTGATTGGGCATGGCACCAGCGATACCAGTTCTGCCGCTGCCCAGATTTATCAAGCTCAGCAACTGGTGATGATTGCGCCAGTTAGTTCAGCCATAAAGCTTGGAGAGATTGGCGACCACATTTTTCGGACAATGCCGACGGATCAGCAAACTGCGAGAGCGTTGAAAGACTATATGGTCAGTGTTTTGCAAAAGCGTCGAGTGGTGATTTTCTCGAATCCAAATAGTCAATATAGTCAGTCGCTAACCAGGGAGTTTAAAACGGCACTGGATTACAGCGGTGTGGCAGATGTGAGTGTTATCGAAGAAATCGACCTGTCCCGACCTGATTTTGATGCGGAAGATAGCGTCAATCGGGCGATCGCCAACCAAGCTGAAGTGATCATGCTGGCACCGGACAGCGAAGTCATGGATAAAGCCATCCGCGTGATTGAAAGCGCCAACCGCCGCATTCCCATTTTGGGTGGAGACAGCATGTTTACTCCACGGGTTCCTAAAATTGCCAAAGATAAAGCGGTGGGAATTGCGCTAGCGGTGCCCGTGGATGTGACCAACACGCCCTTTTTGCAGCAAGCCACAAAACTTTGGGGAGAAAAAGATCTGATCAGTTGGCGAACTGCCCTTGCCTATGATGCCACTCAAGCTCTGATTAAGGGATTAAGCCAAGATCCGACGCGGAATGGCGTATATCGCGCTTTATCAAAGCCGGGTTTTTCAGTAACCGGAGCGAAGGGAATAGTCAGCTTTCAGGTGAAACGCGATCGCGGTCAGGCACCCAGTTACATCACCGTTGCACCTCTCACCATAGGCTCTACGAAACGCTATCTCTTTACCCCGTTAAACCCGCGTTTCCCCAGGTCAACTACACCCCAAAAACGACCCTCACCCTAGTCTTCTGCCATTGAGAGAAGACCAGGGTGAAAATGGCAGGACTGCTTACAGGCAAACACCAATATTAGTAATCTTGCTGCCACTGAGATCGCTCAGGCTAGTCGCCCTGTTGCCATTGCCTGCCCAAACCCATCCTGCACGAGGACTGGTCACTTCCAGCCAGACTAAGCCATCGCTGGATTTGCGTACAGTCAGGTTGGTATCGAATTTTTCACCAGGGGCATAGCCAACGCCAGCAATTTTGCTAGTTCTAGAGGCTTGGGAACGCAGCAAAACACCGTTTGTTTTGATTAGCGCAGGGGTTGGTAAGATGCGCCGACAAACGGCGGTTGCCTGAGCCAGTTCTATGGATGTATCTTTTGGGGCTGCGATCGCGACATTGGTCGTACCAAGCCCCTCAATTCCACATCCAATCACTAAAGCCGAAACAAAGACCCAGCTTGCTTTCTGAATAGTCATGCAATATACCTCACACCGGAGAAAAGTATTCGCATCCAGCCTAGCAGTTGGTTTTTGAGATGTCACTAGTTAGATTTAGGCGTGCCAACTTCTAGAACAGCAGGTGTAACCGATTGGGGTGCTTGTTGCCGGAGGCGATCTGCCTGCTGTTTCCGAAAATTAGCAGTTTCTTTATCGATGCTTTCTCGTTTATCAGATGCAAATTCTTCAGCGCTTACGGAAGGACCTTGCAGCGCACGCAGCATCATATTTGTAAAGCTACTGGTGGCATCTCCAGATTGCCCAGAGAAAAAATTGGCATCGTCTTTTGCCCGTGAATCTTGTATGGGAGCCGCGATTTGAGCCTGAGCCGAAGCAGCCATGAAACAAGGAATCGTTGCGGCAATCAGCCCACCTAGAAGACCATAGACAGAATAACGAGTGGATTCTAGCTTGAATTGATTCATTTCAGGTCTTCTCCTCCAATGGTGACTAGCAATTACGATCAGGACTATTGACTCCCACTACTTTAGCGTGTTCCTCTCAAGACGGCGCTCTTAAGAATCTTAAAAATTTTAAACTGAAGAACTTTCTGATACCGCGATCGCAGAAGCAATAATGCGATCGCAGTCCTCTACCGGATCTCGCCGCTCCATTGCAGCCACTAGCGCCTCATAGGCGACCCAATGGGTTTCTAGTAAAGTTTTCGCTCGCAAGACAGAAACCCGCTCTTTTTGTTGAGTGTCAGCGGCAGAAAAGCGAATTTGGGATAGCAGGGCGCGCAGTTTTCCGCGATCGTCGTCGCCTCCTTCCGCATTGCCATAAACCATTGCTTCAGCGGCACCACCTGCCATCCAAATTGTACAGAGGCGATCGAGCATTTGAGCCGACAGCTTGCCCTGCTGCAATTCTGCATCCAAAACTTGGGTATCAAACTGAACGCCACCTTGCCCTGGATGTCCCTTCTTCAAAGCTTCCCAAGCGCTGAGGGTATAGTCTGTGACGGGAACACCCAACTGATGAGCCACCAAAAAGTGCCCTGCTTCATGGCGAATAATCCGTGCCCGATGCTCGGCAGAAAACCCCGCTAGCCAGTCCAGCATCAAAGTGGAGCCACGCCCCTGCCAACTTAAAGTATCTAGTGCCGCCAATCCTAAAACGCTAGCCGTAGCGATCGCCGGCACTGCTGGAGACAACTGCACTAATGGTCCCAGCAGGGCGGACATCGTGATCACAAAGATAGAAATGGCAACCAAATTGAGAGATAACTGACTCATTCAGTAAGGTTATGTGCGACTGATTCAGCCTAACAACAAACGCAGCAGTAGCGAAGGACTGAGGCTAAATCTGCTTGTAGACTTGAAATTAGACGGGGATGACTTCAACTTTATTTGCGTGGCTGCTCGGTTTCTTTCATCACTTCGGGGGGCATTTGAATTCGACCAGATTGGTAATCATCCGCTACTTTGTCAAGTCGCTTGCGCCGATCCTGTCCTGCATCCGCATAGGCTTGAACCTCAGCTTGCAGCAGCTTTTTCATCACGGGTTGCTTGGATAAAGTCAATAGTTCTTTCAGTTCTGCCTCTGAAAAGGTGGCTTCTAGCCGCGCAAGATACTTGGATTCCGCATGGTTCCATCCTGCTTCTCGCACCAAAACTCCTTGCAGCCACGCATGAAATTTGGGTTTATAGGTGGCGGGTGGCAACTGCGAAGTCAACAATGTAACCCAGGTATCGGTCATATTGCTGAGCGATGCCGATTTCTGAGAGAACTGCTCGTGCTAATTCCTGCTTAGATTGAGCCGGATTCCCGATCGCTGGGCTGGGCTTAGAAGGTTCTGGCTGGGAGTTCGCTGTGCAGGCGGCAAGAATAATGCAGACTGTGAGCAGCATCTTTGAAGACCATGATTGAAGGTTGAACATGGGTCACTCCTGTGCGTAAACAATGTGTGATCGCGAGAATGCCTTTAAACGCCCGACTAGCTTGAATCACCCATACTGATCGATCGCTATTTTTTGCCCCGCGCTTTATAAAAGGTTTCGAGGCTAGCGCGATCGCCCACAAAGCGCCAATGCCAGGGTTCATAGCTCACACCCTGTTTATTATTTTTGGGAAACGATACCTCAAAGCTGTGGAACGGTGCATTTGCCTTGAGCCACTTAAAAGCAGCCGTGTTTTCAAAATCTGGGCTGAGATTCAGTGCCGGCACAGCGCCATCGCCAATATCCAAGGCATAGCCCGTGTGATGTTCACTGTAGCCGGGAGGGGCACTCACTTTTGCTCGTTCAGCAGCAACCTGTCCCCGTTCAGCTTTTTTACCAAAAAAGAGATAGTCCTGATCCGTAAGCGATCGAAATCCAGAGAGCGGCACTAGACTCACACCTTCCTGCTGAGCAGCGGCTTGCATCTCTTGGTAGGCTTTGGCAGCGGCTTTTCGTAGCTTGATCGAGCCATCAGAGACGATGGGTGTTAGTTCGGCTGCAGGAGCTTCGGCATAGCGAAAATGCCCCAGCATGGTGTCTGCATTAACCGATGCGGCAGTTGGTGATGTCGTCGGATTGGGAGGCGTTGGGGATTGGGCAGAATTAGCCGCGATCGCTGCACTGTCAGACTGAGCTTGCTGAGATCGCTGAAGCTGTACGGCTACCAAAACTCCTGCGGCAAGGGCGATCGCTCCAAGCGTCGTTAAACCTGCCATCAACATTGAGCGATCCACCGTAGCGGGTGCAACAGCAGGAGTATCGCGGAGTGCAACCGGAATATCATCTGGCAGATGTTTAGTAACTTCAGAGGAGTTATCTGGTGCGCTAACCTTATCCAAGCGTTTTGCTCCTGCTCTGTTGAGCACCTGTTGAACGAGCAACATCTTAACATTAGGAACTGTAGACTGAAATCGAATTTTCTAATAAGCATTCAGTCACGTCATGCCATTTACCAAGCTGCTGGCAATTTACATTCCGCTATTAAGCTGGACAGGGTTAGGCTGGATTTTAGGGCGACTATTACCCGCTAAAGCTCCCGTCGCTCTTGGCAAATTCCTTTTTTGGATTGGGGTGCCGATCGGAATTGTGGCATTTCTACGCCATGCGCTGATTTCTGCATCTCTGTGGATTGCACCAGTGACCGCCTGGGCGGCGATTCTGCTGGGCAGCAGTCTTGCTTGGGGTTGGATGCAGTATGGACAGTCGTGGATTCACAAGCAGTCTGGGAACGATGTAGACAGCGATCGCGCCCGTTGGAATCGCAAAACCCAAGCGAGTTTCCTACTCACCTCAATGGTGGGCAATACGGGCTACATTGGATTTCCTGTTTCTCTGGCGCTGGTGGGTTCAGATTATTTTGCTTGGGCGATATTTTATGACATGCTCGGCTCTACTTTAGGAGCCTATGGTTTGGGTGTGGCAGTGGCTTCGCGCTGGGGCAAGCGCCAGACCAATAGACAGACAAACTGGCTGCGATCGCTCTATACCTTTTGTCGCCCACTGTTCACTAACCCCGCATTATGGGGATTTTGTATAGGGCTAGTGGCTAGGGATATAGCAATTCCACCCATAGCGGAAGCGAGTTTGCGGGGATTTGCCTGGAGCGTAGTATCGCTGTCTTTAGTGCTGGTGGGAATGCGCTTAAGCCAGTTAACTTCACTTAAAAGTATTCAACCCGCCGCCTTCAGCCTCAGTATTAAAATGCTGCTGGTGCCGTTGGTGATTGGCAGCGGTTTGTGGTGGTTGGGTGTGCATGGATCGGTGCATCGAGCAATTTTGCTGCAAATGGCAATGCCGCCTGCTTTTGCCACACTGGTGATTTCAGAAGCCTATGAATTGGATCATGAACTGGCAGTAACCGCGATCGCGATCGGCAGTCTCACCTTACTGCTGACGTTACCATTCTGGCTATGGCTATTTGGAGGCTTATAAATACGCTGCGATCGCCTTTGCTAAGGCGTATCCATGTCATCAGATTGATGAGTCGAATTACCCAGCGGATCTTGTTGATTCAAAGATGCTTGCTCCGGCAAAATAACTTTTTCCATGAGATATTCGATCGTTTCCTGTTTCACCCAACCCCGCGCTGCCAAAATTTCTCCAAAACGTAGCCCGTTTACTTTCTGGTCATCCAGCGCCACGTTGACTTGAGCAGGCGTAAGTAATCCAGCATCGACTAAATAGCCACCAATTCGTTTGGGGCGGAACGATGAAGGGGGTTGAGATTCTGGGGGATTGTCATTCGCAGCCATAGATTTTGCTCACATATATCCGACGTTCGGATCAAGACCCATTGAGTAGCGATAGAGTGCCCCGTTGTCTACAGAAATACTACTTCAATCAAAAAAAACTTCGAGATTTTAGCTAAACCTCACATAAATCCAGATTTATATAGAGATTGTGTATCAAGAAATTGATTACTCTCTAAAGTGCCTTTTCTGCATCAGTGGCATGAGCAGCCGCAAGCTCTGTGATGGTCATCTGTTCATAGGGTTCAAAGGGCTGATGAATCCAAGGATCGTTTGGCAAATGAGTGACGTAATAGTCGGGAGTTATGACGGAACACTGTTTATACCAAAGGACAGCGGTGCGAACTTCTTCGATGTAGAATCCGTATTTGAGATCGAGCCAGTCGAGCGTTTTCTTCAGCGTTACTCCAGAATCCACTAAATCATCCACCAATAAGACATGACTGCCCAAATTTGCGGTGGTTTTGGTGAGATCATTAGAAAAAATCAGCGACCCACGAGATTGGTTTTTGCTACCTCCATAGGATGCCGTAGACAAAATGGCAAGGGGCACGTCATATAAACGGGACAAAATATCTCCCACTCTCAAGCCGCCCTTTGCCAAACAGATAATCTGATTAAACTGCCAGTTGGATTGATACACCTTTACGGCGAGTCGCTCAATCAAGTAATGGTAATCTTCCCAAGAGACGTAAAGATCTGGCATGGTCAAGCTCTTTGCATTGCAGAAGTCGAAGAAAATAATACAACTGTTGACGAAATTTTACTCATCTTCTCATGAACAATTCTGATTCTGAAAGCTTTGATTCTCGCCCACTCAGTTTTTGGACAAAAATGGCGTATGGAGCGGGCGATTTGGGTCCTGCGATTACTGCCAATATTGTGGTGGTGTTTTTGTTGGTGTTTTTTACCAATGTGGCAGGGTTAGATCCTGGCTTGGCAGGCAGCATTTTGCTAATTGGCAAGATTTGGGATGCGATTAATGATCCGATGGTGGGGGCGATGAGCGATCGCACTGAGAATAAATGGGGACGACGCTTACCCTGGATGTTTTGGGGAGCCGTGCCCTTTGGCTTCTTTTTCTTTTTGCAATGGGTTGTTCCCACCTTCAGCGACAATCCTAGTACTAATCAGTGGGGTTTGTTTGGGTACTACGTGGTCATCAGCATCTTTTCCAACGCATTCTATACTGTTGTCAACTTACCCTACACCGCTCTCACCCCTGAACTGACACAAAACTACGATGAGCGCACTAGTCTCAATAGTTTTCGGTTTGCCTTTTCCATTAGCGGCAGCATCCTATCTTTAATTATTGCGCTAGTTCTATTTGGAGTCTTCCCGAATGATCCCATTAAGCAATATCTGCTGATTGGGGGCGTGTGTGCCGTCCTTTCAGTCTTGCCCTTGTATTGGTGCGTCTTTGGGATTCGTGAACGAGTGCTAGAGGGAGAAGCTCGCCGTCAAGCGAACCCACCACCGCCCCAAACGATGTCTTATGTAGAACAGCTAAAAGTTGCGTTTCGCAATCGTCCTTTTCTCTATGTGGTGGGCATTTATCTCTGTTCGTGGCTGGCAGTGCAAAATACGGTCGCTATCATTCCCTACTTTGTCCAAAACTGGATGGGTCTAACAGCACAAGATTTCACTAAGGTGGTGATTGCGGTGCAGGCAACTGGCTTGGTCATGCTGTTTGTTTGGACGGCGGTCAGCAAGCGGGTCGGCAAAAAAGCGGTCTATTTTATGGGGATGTCGCTGTGGGTGATCGCCCAGATTGGTTTATTTCTCTTGCAGCCTGGACAAGTTGTTGGAATGTATGTGTTGGCGGTGATGGCGGGGTTTGGGGTGTCCACTGCTTATTTAGTGCCTTGGTCGATGATTCCCGATGTGATTGAGTTGGATGAACTGAACACGGGTCAACGCCGGGAAGGGCTGTTTTATGGATACATGGTGTTGTTGCAAAAGGTAGCGCTGGCGATTGGGGTCTTTTTGGTCGGGCAGGCGCTGCAAGTGTCGGGCTTCTTAAAAACTACTGCGGGTCAGCCTAGCCCAATCCAGCCAGACTCAGCGTTATTGGCGATTCGGCTAATGATTGGTCCCATCCCCGCCGTAATTTTGCTAATTGGGCTGGTATTGGCTTATTTTTATCCGATCACCCGCGAAGTTCATGCCGAGATTTTGTTGAAACTGCAAGAGCGAAAGCAGCAAGCAAGTGGAGAAGGATGACTGAAGAAGTTTTGAGGCTTCGACGTAAGGCGTTCAGCCGAACGTTTTGAGTGTCTTGACCTTGGTGATTACTCCGCACTCCCAACTCTGTACTCATATCTCCGTTATAATGATTGAATAGTAAAGTTTTGTAACGAGATTTTTAAAGTGATTCAGCCAAATTTAGAAAGAATTGCGGCAGATTTAGAGAGTGAAAATGTGCGCGATCGCCGGATTGCGTTAGCAACTCTGCGAGATGTGCCGGCGATCGATGCGGTGCCGTTGATCAAAAAAGTGCTGCATGATGAAAATTTGCAGGTGAGATCGATGGCAGTCTTTGCCTTAGGAATTAAGCAAACTGATGAATGCTATCCGCTGCTGCTAGATGTTTTAACCAACGAATCGGACTACAGCATTCGAGCCGATGCAGCAGGAGCGTTGGGTTATTTGGAAGACATTCGGGCATTCGAGCCACTGGTTCGCATTTTTTATGAAGACACAGAATGGTTAGTCCGGTTCAGTGCGGCGGTTTCGTTGGGCAATTTGAAAGATCCGCGTGCTTATGATGTGCTGATTCAAGCCTTGGAGAGTCAGGAAGTGGTGCTTCAGCAGGCGGCGATCGCGGCATTGGGTGAAATTAAAGCGATCAACTCCGTAGACCATATTCTCCGCTTTGCCCAGTCGGAAGATTGGCTGGTTCGTCAGCGGCTTGCGGAAGCGTTGGGACACTTGCCAACCCCAAAAAGTGTTTCTGCCGCGAAATATCTAGCAAAAGATAGTCATCCACAGGTTGCGGAAGCAGCCCGAATTTCCTTGGAGCGGTTGAGTGCGGAATCCTAAGTGCGGAAGTCACTCTTTGCTAGATCTCTTTGCTAGATGTTAATACTGTTGGGAATGCGAGAGGGGAGCAGATAAGGATAAGCAATCCCTGTAGAGGCAACTCGTTTTCGGTTGCGTTGCATGATTTCTTGCTCGATCGCGACTAGCTCTGTCCGAAACTGCTCCAAGACTTGGCGATCGCCAATATCTTTGAAGTCAATCAAATCAGAACTGCCTAATCTGCCCCACCGAATGCCGCTGAGGGCAAAACTTAGCTCGATTTGTCCCAAGTCTTGTTTTAGCGGTGGCAGCAGTTGTTCCACGGAAGTGCAGGAGCTAGGGTGACAATAAGCCGCTAGAGGCGCGTTGGGCGCATAGCCCACATAGTCAAACTGGCTGAAATTTACAGCGGCATGTTGAGGTCCACAGGTGAAAATTAGTTGGGTAGCAATCTTAACAAGATCTTGCAGGCTAGCAATCTCGGTGGGGAACCCTGGGACTCGTGGATAGTCGGGCAGTTCGCTCAGATCAAGCCCTGCCTGGGCGATCGCCTCAGTTGGGAGCCAGGAGGGTGCAGTGGGAAAATCACTACCAGGGCGATCGCCCAGAGAACTGCCTAATTCCGCCGCCCAAGCTTGCAGATAAAAATCTTGCTGAACCGCTTCATCTGTTGGATAGTACTGCTGTAGAAACTGAGTCGCGTACCGCTGAATCGCATCCCACAGCAGCAGCGCATCATCTCGATAGGGAAACTCTGGCAAAAATTCGGGTTCAATCCCTCGCTGTTGGATGTTTTTTGGCAAAGCATAATCGCCAAATGATCGCTGCCGATAGGCACGATTGATTAACCCAATGGAGGCTTGGCGCGTCGGAGCCATTAAAGTGTCGATCGCGGCTCCCTCACCCAACAGCACGGTGTTACCGCGATTATTAATGGCCAACAAAAATTGGAAATGGGGACGCAGCAGTCGATACAGCGGATGACTGGTGGGCAACTGGCGCGGAGTCGCGATCGCAAACGCTTCCATTGCTAAGTGCGTATCACACAGATGGGCAATCAACTCATGTTGGGTGACATCTGCCACTTGCGTGAACAGTTTTGCCAGCATCCAGGCATCGCTTTCTGATTGGTGCCGCAGGGCAACCGATCCTGCTTCAAGCTGAATCAACAGCGGTTCTAACCCATTTTGTGTGTGGTAGAACAGTGCCACAGGACTACCCACATAGCGACCGGGCTGCAAATCGGCAACCGTCAAACTTTGTAACAAGGGGTAGTCTGCCACAAACAAGCAACTATCCGCTGCCGATTGCGCCAGATCAACGCGATCGCCATTGGCAAGCACGCACTCTAGATTCGCCCAGCTTTGCAGTAACGGTTGATCGGCAGGCTGAATGCGACGCAGCACCATGGGGTTTTGTCCTGCAAGCCGCTGACGGGCAAACTCGCGATCGCTCAGTCCCCCTTCCCGCTCATGAATGTGAACAACGGTTGGACGCGATCGACGATGCTGTTCTAAGACTTCGTAGGATCGCGCTCTAACTTGGGTGAGACAAGCTTCCTTTGATGCTGCCTCTCTCGCCGACAACAGCGCTTCTATCATGTCTCGGCGATCGCGAACAAACCCTACTCCAAATTGCTCATCTGGCGGCAAATCAAAGTTAAACCAGCCCGATTGAAAAATTTCTAAATTAACTAGCCGGGTAGTTACAACACTCCAAAGCTCATCCGCCTTGCGAGCCGTGTGCTTCAACTGATTACCCAGCAGACTTAAAGGATGAGACAACTTGCCTTGGTCAACCGCTGCTTTCCCTAATTGGGTTGCAATATATCGCATCACGCCATCTTCCCCCACATGAGAAAAAAGGCGCGCCGGACCTTGTTGATCTAAAGCAGTTGGATCATACCGGTAGTGACCTTGCTGGGGTTTTGAAGACGTATGAGGGGACATACATTAAGAACCTGAGGCGGCTTCGTTTTTGGGAGTCTCAGTCATATCAACAGAACTAGAACCATTCTCGCTGTTTGCCTGAAGCCGTTCTTCCCGCTTTTTCTTACTGGCTTGCAAAATATCTGCCATGACTGCCTGAGCCTGAGCCATCTTCTCTAGATTGCTACGGTAAAGCTCCAAATCTTTCTGGATTTTGTCTTCAGGTAACCGCAGAGCCGCACAAACTTCCTTTAAAAGTTCTTGACGCTGAGCTTCGTTTTGCACCGCTTCCGAATCTGCCAATTCAAATAATGTAAATAACCCAATGGCAAATAACCGCGTGTATTTAAATTTGGGATTATTGGCGATCGCTTTGACTTGTTCTTGTAGCTCATCCCCCGACGCGATCGTGGCAGCGGTTTCCACCCAAGACACCAACTCTTTCGCTGAGCCGACTGAGTGAGCAAAAGTGGTCAAGCGCTCGGCATCGCTTTTATACCGCTGAGGATCGTCTGGCAGCGATTGGCAAAGACAATTAAAAATCGAATCCTTATCTTGCTCAGGGCGATATCCCTGCATGAAGCGATCGAGTGAAGTAACCACTCCCAAAGCATAAATTGGGTCGTAGTGGTAATCCACATTGACGGTAAGCAAGTGCATCTCCACCATTAATTCTTCAACCACCCGACGATAAATCGAATTAATTGGGCGCGTATGGCAGGAGTAAAAAGCTCGCTTGGTATCTGAAACAGTACGGACAGTATTCACAGTAGAATTTTGGTGGTTGATCTCCCCTTCATTCTCCCTCGGTATGAGACGTTTGCCAAGTTTTGTTAAAGAAATCATAAATCACTCCTTTGCTTCATCATCATGCGCCTTCCTCCTAATCTACTTACCCTAGCCTCCCATCTCACGGGTGAATTTGAGAACGCTGAGCAAGCGGCGGCTGAACCTGTTTGGTATGTTCACCTACGGCTATGGCAACGTCCAGTGGCGCTTTTTGGCGAAGACAGCATTACGATATTCGCAGAGCAAGCAAATATCATGAATCTGCAAAACCCCTATCGTCAGCGTTTAATGCGGCTGCAACCTGCGTCAGATTCGCTGCACGCATTACAGGTACAGTATTACGAATTTAAAGATCCAGGCAGTGTCAAAGGGGCTGGAAATAATCCAGATTTGCTTAAATCGGTGACACTTGAACAGGTCAATTTATTACCAGGCTGCATTTTGAATGTAAGTTTGCTAGAGGGCGATCGCTTCATTGCAAAGCCACGAATTGGCGATCGATGTTGCTTCAATTACCAAGGAGAGATAAGGCAGGTGGTTCTTGGGTTTGAAGCCAGTGCCAGCAAATACTTAACCTACGACAAAGGAATCAACCCAAAAACCAACCAGGCTTTATGGGGAGCGATGATGGGACCCTACCGCTATGGAAAGACTCAAGATTACAGCCACTAACTATCTCAAAAGATGACTAGGGATTAACTCGCAATTCCACGGGGAACCCCTTCTAGAGCTTCTTCTTCGGTATCAAAAATTTCAAATACCGAATCCATCATGGTGACTTCAAATACTAGTCGAGCTTCAGGATGGACGTTACAAATTCGGAAACTCCCTCTTACCTTGTCGGCATCGCGCATTCCAGCAACCAAGGAAGTTAAACCAGAACTATCAATAAAATTGACCTGACCTAGGTTAACCACAACATGGTGACTTAGCTTAGAAATACATTCCTGTAACTTAAGGCGAAATTGCCATGCAGTAGTAATGTCTAAACGCCCAGTTGGAACTAGGACGATCACAGAGGTGCCATCTTGGGTCGTATGGTTTCTTTGCTCCATATGAATCGATTTTTGCTCCATAGGGATCAGTCCCTTCTCCTAAACGCTGTGGATATCTGGGTGACGACTACGGCTCAACCTAAACTTCGACACAAGTTGATCAGAAGGCAACAAACCTTCATCAATCAAATTTGTTCACCTGTAGTTTAACTTACCCCTTAAGAATTTGGCAGATTCCAGTTCACCCAATCTTGAGGCTTAAGGAAGGTTGTGTAAAGATCAGATTCTGGGGTATTGGGTTCAGGCTCATAGCCATATTCCCACCGTACTAGAGGCGGCAAAGACATCAGAATGGATTCAGTGCGCCCGTTAGTTTGCAATCCAAAAATAGTGCCTCGGTCGTATACAAGATTGAACTCAACATATCGTCCACGCCGATAAAGCTGAAAATTGCGCTGGCGATCGCCATATTCCATCGATTGACGACGCTCCGCGATTGGCACATAAGCAGGCAAAAAGGCTTTACCACAGTCTTTCACAAAGGCAAATATATCCTCCCAACTGCGTCCTTGCACGTCGCCAGCCGTCTGACTATAGTTCGCGGCAGGCGTATCACTATGAGAGCCGGGATAAGAAATAGGATAGAGTTTCCCCTGATTGTCTTGATAGTCAAAGAATAACCCGCCGACCCCACGAGTTTCCTGGCGATGTTTTAAGTAGAAATACTCATCGCACCACAGTTTAAAGGCAGGATAGTAGTGAGGATTGTGAGCATCACACGCTTGTTTGAGAGTGCGGTGAAAATGCACTACGTCTTCTGCAAAGGGATAGTAGGGCGTGAGGTCAATACCGCCGCCAAACCACCATACGGGACCCGCTTCAAAATAGCGATAGTTTAGGTGAACGGTGGGAATGTAGGGATTGCGGGGATGAAGCACCATTGAAGTGCCCGTCGCATAAAACCCGTGCCCTGCCGCTTCGGGACGCTGAACCAGAATAGAAGGTGGCAAGTCTTTTCCCCAAACCTCAGAAAAGTTCACGCCGCCTTGCTCGATCATGTTGCCATCTCGTAAGACACGCGATCGCCCGCCGCCGCCTTCTTCGCGAACCCAACTGTCTTCCCGAAACTTGCCAGTTCCATCGGCTTGCTCTAAGCCACTGCAAATCTCGTCTTGCAGATTGCGTAATAACTGACTCACCCGCTCACGAGAGTTACTAGGAGGAAGAGCCTGATCGACGATGGCTGCTTCGGAAGTAAAAAAAGCTGTCATACCCACCCAATTCCTGATACAAACTGGTCTGTAGTGTGCTGAAACTTGCGAACCAAAAACAGAGGATTTCTGCGCTTATTGCGCGTTTCAATACGATAAAACTCGAACTGAGACTATATTTTTACCTAGAACGGCACTTAAATTCCAAACGATTTTGGGTTCGATTGAGAAGTTTTAAGAACAGTCAGTAAAGTATTGAACGACTAAACTTTGGTATTCATGTTTTTTAAGCCTACCGCGAATTGGCTCTGCAACCAACGGATTGTTACAGCGGTTTAAAATTTTATTTGTGGGCAATCAAGCAATCATTTTGTCAGGGGTCTTGTTAGGCGATCGCTGCTTAAATGAAAGATTTGCAGAAAACCTAACGTTAGGACGATCCCTTAAGTACAGGGTCTTGGATAAGATCAGAGGATATGAGATAAGCTTCGGCGAAGAGGACTCAGACATGCTTAGCGGTCTATTTAAATTCAATCCTCGTGAGAAAGCTATTTCGCAGACTCCTCTTGTTAGAACCTATCAAGCGCTGAGTTCTGCTTCGGTTGAAGATCTGTGGAGCAAGATTACAAACTTGGAAGATGTGTCTTGGCACCCAATTATTGCCAGCACCAACGTCCCCTACGGGCTAGTGGTCAAGCCTGGTTTAATCTATCAAGCATTTACTCGGCTGATTCCAATTCCCATTCAAATTTTTGTGGAGTGTGTTCGTCCCCAAGAGGCACTTAGTATCCGTATTTTGGTTTTTCCAGGATTAGAAGAACAAGTCACTTATCGGGTGGAATCAACCGTTTGTGGAACCTGTGTCTCTTATTCAGTGACCCTGCGTGGATGGTTAGCACCGTTGCTGTGGTCGCTGATGCGTCCCTGTGCAGCGCAAGTGGCATTAAACTTGGCGCGATCGACAGAGCAATCAATAGTGCAAGCTGTGTCTAGCAACCTCAAATCATCTAAGCAGGACTGTTTTGATTTTTAGTTTGGTTTAACCATCGCGCATAGTTTAATCATCGCGCATACATGCTAACGCGAGTGCCACCTGCTGCGCGGATAGGTGTAATAAAACCAGTTCGTCTTCTCGTAAGGTACAGGGTTGTTTCCATTGCACCGAGAGGACTGCATTCACTTCATTGCGGTAGACGGCTGGAACGATGAGATGAGCCTGAATGCCAGAAGCGATGTAATGCTCAGCCGTTGCTAGATTGCTATCAGCGGGAATATTGAGGGCAACTTGCATTTTTTGGCTGACGATCGCCTCTTTCGTTAAGCTATCTTTATCTAGCCAATTTTCTAAGCGATCGCCATCACCCGTATACACGCCACTCAGGGTCGTTAATGCGCCATTGTCCACCCGTTGCAAAATACAACCATCGGCGTGAAAAGTTTTACCAAAAGCATCCGCAATAGGAGACAAACAAGAGTTTAGATCAGCGGAATCTTGTGCAGTGCGAACAATGGCTGAAAGCAGAGCAGTTTGAGCTTGCGATCGCTGTAATTCTTCCGTGCGTTGCTTCAATAATTCGTAGGTTTCCGCCGCCCGTTGCACTACTGCTTTCAATTCATCTGGGTTCCAAGGCTTAGTAATGTACTTATAAACCTGCCCAGAGTTAATTGCCTCTACTAAATCTTCGACATCAGTAAAGCCCGTTAAAATAATCCGCATGGTATCGGGGAACTGAGGCACTGTGCGGCTCAAAAACTCAGTCCCCTTCATTTCGGGCATTCGCTGATCCGAAATAATCACTGCAACCTCGCCTTCCGTTTCTAACACTTGAAGCGCATGGATGCCACTTTCTGCTTTCAGCACTGTAAAATCTCGCCGGAAAGTTCGGTAGAGCAAGTCTAGGTTGTCTGGCTCGTCGTCAACTACCAGCATTTTCGCCTTCTTCGGTCGCTCTACGCTCATCAATTGGCGACTAATCGCATCTAGCTCAGGAATGGTGTACGTCATGGGTCTAACAAGTCTCCAGCAAAACCAAAAGAAAGCGTTCACCAAGGGGGCAAATGAAGCATAGTCTTAGTCTTACCAAATTGCATCCGTTTATAACGCAAGTAGCAATGAAATCTAAAAATTGAGCGGATCAGAAAAGGTGCTTTTTAAGGACGCAATTTGGCAGGTTGAGTCGAGACGACCAGTTGAGCATCGTAAGCCGAAAAATCATATACGGGCTGATGAGCCATTTGGGTTAGGGAACCCATATGATTGTTGATTAAAAGGTAGACTCCAACCAAAGCAGCCGCAGAAAACGCAACGAGGGTTCCTGCCAGCATTAACGAAAATTCTTGGCGATCGAGGGCTTCTTGCATCAAATGCAAAGACCAGGCAACTAGCGCGATCGCAATAACAAGAAGAATAATTAGCATATGTTACACACTGTAACAGCTACTCAGAAAATGGAGTAGGCAATTCGTAAAACGTTCGCAAAGCGTCTCCGTAGCTCTTGCTTCCCGCAGGGTAGGAGAATCCCTACAGGAATCGCGTAGGAATATTACGTTCTGTCAAATAAGACTTAATTTGTTCGACGCTAAGCTGCCCGTAGTGAAGCAGGGATGCCAGTAATGCGGCTTCAGCTTTGCCCTCAGTCAGGGCTGCAAAAATATGCTCACAGTTGCCTGCGCCTCCAGAAGCAATCACTGGAATCTCTACTTGCTCGGCAATGGCACGAGTCAGTTCTAAGTCGTAGCCCGCTTGGGTTCCATCCGCATCCATGCTGGTCACCAACAGTTCACCCGCGCCCCGTTTTGCTAATTCTACGGCCCAAGCGATCGCGTCTAGCCCGGTGTTTTCTCGTCCACCCCGTACAAACACATCCCAGCCTGGATGAGTGGAATCGTCACGTCGTCGGGCATCGATCGCCACTACGATACATTGATTACCAAAGCGATCGCTGGCACGGTCAATCAAACCAGGATCACGCACAGCGGCAGAGTTGATGCTAACTTTATCCGCACCCGCTCGTAACAATTGTTTAATGGTTTCTAAGCTTTGGATGCCACCCCCCACTGTCAGCGGAATGAAAACTTGCTCGGCAGTGCGATAGACCACATCAAAAATAATGTTTCGGTCTTCGTGGGTGGCAGTAATGTCTAAAAAAACGAGTTCATCCGCACCCGCTTGATTGTAAATCTGGGCAAGTTCCACAGGGTCACCCGCATCCCGCAAATTTACGAAGTTTACCCCTTTAACCACGCGCCCTGCTTTCACATCCAAACAGGGCAGAATTCGTTTTGCCAGCATGACGATAGATTGTGCCCTTAGAAATTTAAGTCTCCTGAATTTTAGCGGCAATTGGTTAATTGACTGGCTAAATCGATCGCAAGACGCTGATAAACTGGTGTGTGATTTATCCTTCGGAGTTGCAATGGAAGTCGGTCAGAAAGTTCGGGTGCGGCGCTTGCGCGATCGCGTCAATGGCGAAATTATTAACAAACTCGGTCAAACTGGCGTTATTCAAGATTACAAAATGACAGACGGTAGTGGCGTGGGCTGGCTAGTTCGATTTGATGACAAGTTTTCGACCTGGTTTTTTGAAGATGAAATTGAGCTAGCCTAGGAGGTGCTTGATCTTTTGTGAGCTAAAGAATCGATGGCTTTGATTTTGACGTTTTTTGGGAAGGGTGGTGTTGGGCGGACGACAATCGCGATCGCCGCAGCGAAGCGATTAGCTGGGCAAGGAAAGCGCGTCCTGTTTGCCACCCAAGATGCCGGACCTGCCGCCGGACTGTTAATGGGTTCGGCGTTAGAGACAGAGCCAACGACGCTGGAACCCAATTTAGATGCAGTGCAACTTCAATCAGCAGTTTTGCTAGAGCGCAGTTGGGAAGAACTCAAAAAGCTAGAAACCCAATATCTGCGATCGCCATTCTTTAAAGAAGTCTACGGGCAAGAACTTAGCGTTTTACCAGGAATGGACGGGGCTTTGGTGTTGAATGCCATTCGGGAATACGATGCGAGTGGCAACTACGACGTGATTGTATTTGATGGCGCAGGCGATCAAGCAACGTTACGCCTGTTAGGAATGCCCGAAAGCTTGAGTTGGTATATGCGGCGCTTTCGGCAGGTGTTCGCCAACTCCGATTTGGGTCGAACGGTGTCGCCCTTTTTGCAGCCGATCGCCGCTGCCGTGCTGAATGTGAGTTGGACAGGAGATTTGTTTGATCAACCCGCAACTCAGCAAATGAATAACTTATTTGACCAAGGAAAGGCTGCCCTAGCCGATCCAAATCGGATAGCAGCCTATCTAGTCACAACTCCCGATGAAGCTGCTGTTGTCACGGCAAAGTATCTGTGGGGTGCTGCCCAGCAAGCAGGAGTAACCGTAGGCGGTGTGATTGTGAATCGGGCAGATGATAGCGGCGCGATCCCTGCTCAGTTTGAGCCACTGCCCGTCACTTCTGTTTCTAACCAGCCTATTCAAAGCTGGCAGCCCCTAATGGATGCCCTGCCTGATTTTGATCAAGCCGCCCAAGCTCCGCGCCCGATCGCTATCAATGTTGCAGAGCGAAAAGTGAGTCTGTTTTTGCCAGGATTCGATCGCAAGCAGGTCAAACTAACCCAGTATGGACCTGAAATTACGATCGAAGCGGGAGATCAGCGGCGCAATATATTTTTACCGCCTGAACTTAGCGGCAAGCCGGTGGCAGGTGCCAAATTTCAAGATGGCTTTTTAATTATTTCGTTTTAGCTCATCTTTTTCCCTGTCCATTTAGCGAAACCTCAATATAGTATGGCTGACTCGAATCCATCTCCCTTAGAACCCTCAACTCCTACGGTCGATGACGCGATCGCAGGAGGAGAGCGCAGCAGCAAAGCCCGCCAAATTCTGGGCATGAAAGGCGCTCAGGCGGGAGAAACCTCTATTTTGAAGATCCGCCTCCAACTGATGAAACCCATCACTTGGATTCCCTTGATTTGGGGTGTCGTGTGTGGGGCTGCGTCTTCCGGCAACTACTACTGGTCATTAGAAAATGTTTTGATTGCCGCCGCCTGCATGTTGATGTCGGGTCCCCTGCTGGCTGGCTACACCCAAACCATGAACGACTTTTACGATCGCGAGATTGATGCGATTAATGAACCCTATCGCCCCATTCCCTCCGGCGCAATTTCTATTCCTCAAGTGATTACCCAAATCTGGATTCTTTTAGCCGCTGGCATTGGGGTTGCCTACGCGCTTGATCTGTGGGCAGGGCACCCTTTCCCGATCATGACGGTGCTAGCGCTGGGAGGCTCTTTCCTCTCTTATATTTACTCTGCGCCCCCACTGAAGTTAAAGAAAAATGGCTGGTTGGGTAACTATGCCTTGGGCGCTAGCTACATTGCACTCCCGTGGTGGGCAGGGCACGCTCTATTTGGTCAACTGACTCCGACGATTATGGTGCTGACCTTGTTTTATAGCTTGGCAGGGTTGGGAATTGCCATTGTGAATGACTTCAAAAGCGTGGAGGGCGATCGCCAACTCGGCTTACAATCCCTGCCCGTCATGTTTGGGATTGAAACCGCTGCCTGGATTTGCGTTTTGATGATTGATATATTTCAAGCAGGCATTGCAGTTTACCTGATTTACATTCATCAGAATTTATATGCTGCTATTCTGCTATTACTGATCATTCCGCAAATCACATTCCAGGATATGTATTTCCTTCGTAATCCTTTGGAAAATGATGTTAAGTATCAAGCAAGCGCTCAGCCGTTTCTTGTTTTGGGCATGCTGGTCGCTGCGATCGCTTTGGGGCATTCAATTGGTTTAAATGCTTAGTTTTTGGTATCATCGAGTCCGTTGAATCAGCGACATTTGAGCAACCGTTCCGTGGTGGTGAGGTTTTAGTGAGCAATTTCATCTCGAAGCTGAAAAGCTTGTCGGACAAGAACGGTAGCGCTCAAGCGCCAGAAGATAGCGGCTCGACAGATGTGCCGTCGGCTTCTAGCGATATACAGAATCACGATCCTGAATCGACTTCCCCTTCTGAAAATCGCTCTCCTTTCAAAAAACTTTCATCGGCACTCAAACTGCCTTTGATTGCTGAAAAAGCAACAGCAGTAACTAAACTGTCCTACAAAGATCGTTCGATTTATAGCTACAAGCGCCTTTGGTTAGGTCTTTTGGGGTTGGCAGCGGGTGGCGGTTTGGCATGGGGCTACTCGTCTTTAGACCGCACTCTACCGAGCACGGCTGATATTCCGAAATTTGTACGGCGGGGCACTTTGACGATCAAAGCGTCAGACGGCACTATCTTACAGCAACAGGGACCCGCAACCCGCCAAAAGCTGACTTATCAGCAATTACCCGAAACTGTGGTGCAAGCATTTATCGCAGCAGAGGATCGTCGCTTTTACCAGCACAGCGGCATTGATCTTCTATCCATCGGACGGGCGATCTCTAAAAATGTGGTGGCGCGAGACGTGGTAGAAGGGGCTAGCACCATCACACAGCAGCTAGCCCGAATTGTTTACTTAAATCAAGAGCAAAGCTTCAAGCGCAAATTGCAAGAAGCTATGATGGCTCAAAAAATTAACCGGGAACTATCAAAAGAGATGATCCTGGAGCGCTATCTAAACCTAGTCTACTTAGGCTCAGGTGCTTATGGAGTGGGTGATGCCGCTTGGGTCTTTTTTGGTAAATCAGTCGATCAATTAACCTTGGCTGAAACCGCTACGATCGCCGGATTACCTCCTGCGCCTAGTGCCTATTCACCCCTAGTCAATTTGAAAGCCGCCGAAGAACGCCGCGACATCGTGCTGGAACGCATGGTAGAAGAGGGTTATATTACTGAAGCAGAAGCCAGCGCCGCTAAAGCAGAAAAGCTGACGATTAAGCCTAGTACCCCGAAAAAGATTTACAGCGATACGCCCTACTTCACAACCTACGTACAGCAGCAGTTGCCCAAATATGTCTCCAAGGAAGTTTTAGAAGAAGGAGGCTTAACGGTTGACACGACCCTCAAACCTCAATGGCAAAAAAAAGCAGATAGTGTGATTTTGGGGGCAATCAAGAATATTGGTCCTTATGAGGGTTTTGGACAGGCGGCAATGGTGGTAATCGACCCAAAAACTGGAGAAATCCGGGCAATGGTGGGCGGCGATGACTATAAAAAAAGTCAATTTAATCGGGCAACCCAGGCGCAACGTCAGCCCGGTTCTTCCTTCAAAACAATTGTTTACACCACAGCCTTAGCCGCAGGTTTTTCACCAAATGACGGCTACTTAGATGCCTCTTACATGGTGGATGGCTATAAGCCTAAAAACTCCAACCGTAAATACTCTGGTTGGATGTCAATGCGAGACGCGATCGCTCAATCAGTTAACGTCATTGCGGTTAAAGTGCTAATTGATGTTGGATTTGAACCCACTATCAAAATGGCAAAGGCAATGGGGATTAAATCCAAGCTGTTGCCTGCCTATTCCTTAGCGCTAGGCTCCTCAGAAGTAAACTTGTTGGAAATGACTAATGCTTATGCAACGTTAGCGAACAAAGGAAAATTTATTGAAGCTCATGCCATTCGACGGATACTCGATCGCAAGGGTCGAGTCATTTACGATGCCAACTTCAAGCCTAAACCCGTGGTTGATCCAGGCAGTGTCGCCATCATTACCTGGATGCTCCGGGGCGTGATTAGCAGTGGCACTGGGCGACCCGCCGCCTTAGATCGCCCCGCTGCCGGAAAAACTGGAACCTCTGAAAATGCTCGTGACCTCTGGTTTATTGGGTATATTCCCCAACTGGTTGCAGGGGTTTGGCTAGGCAACGACGATAACCAACCGACGGGAAGCGCGAGTGCCACAGCCGCAGAACTTTGGCATAACTTTATGGTGTCTGCAACGAAAGGAATGAAAGTTGAGAAGTTTCCAGAGTTGCCAAAGCTAGAAGGACGAAAGGGCAGCATTAAAGCGAAACCTGTTCGCCCCAACTCAACAAAATCAGGTTTTTACGATCCAGAAGACGGTTCTGGTAGGGCAACTGGTTACGATGGCTCTAATCCCAATAGCTCTGACAACTCATCGGGTTCTTCTGGTTCAGGTTCCTATTCAGGCGACGATTCTGGATCTTCCGGATCTTATGAACCTGCGGCTCCCGCCCCAAGCTATGAGGCTCCAGTAGCACCCGCCCCTGCCCCTGCGGAGGAAGCACCAGCTCCTCCTCCGGCTGTAGAACCTGCTCCAGCCCCAGCAGAACCGCCACCGCCACCGTCCGCGTCTCCCGTTGAACCTCCTGCCAACTAGGCAAATTTTACTACCGTAAATAGGCAACGGTTACGCCTGCTCCGCCATCTTCGCGGCTAGCGAGTTCATAGCGATCGACCAAGGGATGCTGCTGTAAGAAAGCATGAACTCCCTGGCGCAGTTTTCCAGTGCCGTGACCATGAATGATCCACAGGGTCGCTTGAGCCTCACCCAACGCTTTGTCGATCGCGGGTTCCGCATCGGCAACTCGGCTACCGCGAATATCCAATGTGTTGTGAGAGGTGCGGATCACGGGCGCAGGAGAGGTATCGGGTGTCGGGTGTCGGGTGTCGGGTTTATTTTTGCCTGCTGCTTCCTGGCTTTTAGTCGCTGGTTTTTCTTCTGAAATGGGTTTTTCGCCATCTAAGGATTCAATGTCAGGTAAAGAAACCGTCATTTTCATCAGCCCAAAGCGGACGGTTAACTCATTTGCGTCGTTTGGAACCGTCAGCACTTCTGCGGTTTGACCCAAGCGCGGAATCCGAATGCGATCGCCCACTTTTGGCTGAAACCCTGCTTTTGGCTTAGGTTGTGCAGGTTGCGGTAAATATTTCTCACCCAATTGATTGAGTGAATCGGTTGACTGCTGAGCCGCTTGCGCGGTGGGTCCTTTTTGCAGATGACGAATGACCTGGGCAACCTCGCGTTTTGCTTCGGCGATCGTCGCTTGCACCGCTTGTTCTTGAGCCACTTGCAGCGATCGCTCCCGTTCCTGCAACAATGCCGCCTTCTGAGAAACTTCTCCGTAGAGCCGTTCCGCCTGTTTCAATAATTCTTCCGCTTCTTGAGATTTCGTTTCCTGCCGTCGCCGTTGGGCTTCTAACCCAGCAATCACATCGTTAATTTCTTGAGAAGCTCCACCCACATAGGTCTTTGCCTGCTCAATAATTTCGCTGCTCAATCCTAGCCGTTGAGCAATCGTCAAGGCATTCGATCGCCCTGGAATGCCCCACAGCAGCCGATAAGTAGGTGACAGAGAAACATCATCAAACTCCACCGACGCATTTTCAAACCGCTCATTTTGGTACTTAAGCGCCTTCAATTCTCCAAAGTGAGTCGTCGCGATCGTCAATGCCGCATGATCCGCTAAATATTTAAGCAACGCGATCGCCAACGCACTCCCCTCAGAGGGGTCGGTTCCAGCACCCACTTCATCGAGCAAGACGAGAGAGGTGTCCGGTGTCCGGTGTCCGGTGTCCGGTGTCCGGTGTCCGGTGTCCGGTGTCGGGGTGTCGAGTGTCGGGTGTCGAGTCTCGAGTGTCGAGTGTGGAATAGGAAGCTGTTGATTGTTCTCTTGTTCCTCTTCCCCTGTTCCCTGTTCTTCCTCTCCTGCCCCCTGCCCCCTGCCCCCTGGAACCTGCTCCAGTGCTGCCAGAATTCGGCTGATGCGGCGAATGTGACCTGAGAAAGTGGAGAGGCTTTGCTGCAAGGATTGTTCATCGCCAATGTCTGCCAGAATTTGGTCAAACCAGGGGAGTTCCACGGGTTCACGGGCAGGCACAAACAGCCCCACTTTTGCCATCAGCATTGCCATGCCAATGGTTTTTAGGGTCACGGTTTTGCCTCCGGTATTCGGTCCAGTAATGGCAATCACCCGCAGATGGGGCTGCATGATCAGATCAATCGGCACTACAGGGTTGCCTTGCTCATGTTGCTGCTGCCAAATCAGCAAAGGGTGGCGGAGCTTACGAAGAGTGATCGATTCGGAGGCTGTAATAAATCGGGGTGGATTAGCACCTAGCCAGAGGCTATATCGGGCACGAGCCGCCGCTAAATCAAGAGTGGTCGCGATCGCCAGTAGCCTCTCTAAATCTGGCTTCACAGCCGCCACTTTTTCGGTCAGCGATCGCCGAATGGCTTCTGCTTCGGTTTCTTCTTGGCGCTGCAACTGGCGCAACTGGTTGTTTAGATTTACCGTTTGGTGTGGCTCAATGTAAAGCGTCGCGCCACTGGTAGAAGCGTCGTGAACAATCCCAGGAATGGCATCTTTTTGCGGCGCTTTCACAGGAATCACAAAGCGTCCGGCCCGTTGGGTGATCACCGATTCCTGAACCGCCCCCGCTTTTCTCTGCAAAATGCTGTGCAGCATACTGTAAACGCGATCGCGCACTTGACGCAGTTGTTCGCGGATGCCTGCCAGTTTTTGGCTTGCCCGATCCATCACCTCGCCATGATCATCAATGCAGTGATGGATATCTTGCTCGATTTCGGGATAGGTTCGCAAATCTTCCACTAGGGCATTCAAGACCTCAAATTCAGGGTAGTTGTCAATTACCCGACGCAGGTTTCGCGCGCCCGCTAAGGTCGTCGCGATCGCCAGCAATTCTTTGCCTGCCAAACTTCCTTGCAGGGCTGCCCGTTCCAAGGCATCCCCAATATCCCCGATCCCTTCAAAATTTAGTCCGCTAGTTTTGCTTTCCAGATCGTAGACTTCTCGCGTTTGTGCCTGCAATATCAGCGCTTCTTCTAACTGAGCAGGGATCTTTAACTGTCGTGCCGCGATCGCGCCCAGTTTTGTTGCAGCAAACGTTGCAAGGTGCTGGCAAAGCCGCGACCATTCCAACAACTCAAGCGTCTCTGTTTGAATCAATGTCTCAGGGTATGGAGTGCCTCTCCATTGTAAAGCCGCAACCAGAAGAGAGGGATGTGGAATGCGGTGCTAGCGGTCAACTTTTCCAATCTTCTCCTCCCGACTCATTCACTACCGACAGACTTAGCCACTCTTGAATATAGTGCTGCACCTGCCGCGAAAATTCTGGACGCTGGTCAAATTTTTCAGTGCGGACAGGCTTTCGTTCTGCATCCAACGTCCAACCGTAATCGCTGCTAATGCGTAGGTTACCCTGCCAATCTGCGATCGTCACAATTAAGCCAGAATTTGGGCTATTATCAACGTCTTTCACCTTAAACACGTAGCTGAAGGTATTTTGGGTCGCCGAAGCCACCGTAGACGACTGTCCATATTTTTGTTTTAGCCGACTGCCAATGGTTTCGGCTAAGCCTGAAGTTGTCACTTCTTCTAAGGTTTTGACGGCTAAAGTCAGGGCAAAATAAAACTCTTCAACTGGAACAAACTCAAACTGCATGGATCTAGGCGTATTTTTTCAAGCGTATTGACTTAGTATCGGGTGAATTGTCACTCTGCGATCGCCCGCTTCTCAATGCGTATCTCCCTTGGTCGTGTAAACTGGCTTCAGCCATGAAACCCATAGCTGTGACCATTCCCCTTCAAAAGTTTTGTGATAGTGATTTTGCGTTGGTATCATCTTTGTGGAGCGATCGCCTTACTTTTTAGTAGAGCGATCGCCCAGCCTGTGGCGGCACAGGAGCGATCGCCAATTGCCCCGCCCCAAACTCAGACTGCACCCATTCGTCCGTCCACTGCCTGCCCAACAGAATTAGAACCGCTAACCAAAGCACTCCTGCGCGATTTGCCAAGCTACATCAACCGGCTTAGCCACCAGCGGAGCAACCAGTTTCCTACCTACGCGATCGCGGCGACTCAACCCAATATTGCTCCTCTGCCTGTAGTAAGCAGCAGCGCGACCGACCCAAAACAGGGCGGTTTGCATCAAGTATTCTTTACCGTTTTAGAACGGAGCTATGACACTAGAAAGCCCACCACATCCCAGTCCTATCATTGGTTGTTTCTTGCCCATACTGCAACATCAGGCTGGCAAGTTGCTACGATGTATTCCCGCAAAGGCTCCTATCCTAGCCGTGAGCAATCCATCAGCCCCATGCGAGACACGACCCAAGAGTTAACAGCCCAAGTCATTCGACGATGGCTGCGCGATTGTCAAGCTGGAGCCGTGCCGCTTTCTAATTAGTGGCTCCAACGAATGGCACAGGTGGAAAAACAAATCAGGCAAGTGCATTAGCATGATCACCATCCGTAGGAGCTTCAAACTTGTATCCTACTCCCCGAACGGTTTGAATCAGTGCTGGTTGACTCGTATCGATTTCAATCTTCTTACGAATTTGCCCAATATGAACATCAACCACCCGCTGATCGCCCACATACTCATAATCCCAAACTTCTTGAATCAGTTCAGCCCGTCGCCACACCCGCCCCGGATTTTTTGCCAAAAAATACAGCAAATCAAACTCTAGCGCCGTCAGTGGCACAAACTCACCAGCCAACTTCACTTCACGCCGCACTGGATCAATCACCAGCTTTTCAAAGGTGAGTAATTGCTGGTCACCCGTAGTAACCGTGCGTTGTCGTCGTAAAATCGCCCCCACTCGAACGCCTAATTCACCTAAGTAAAATGGTTTTGTAATGTAATCATCCGCACCTTGAGCAAATCCTCGAATGACATCTCCTTCATCCGTTCGGCTAGTTAACAACAGCACAAATACCCCGGTTCGTGCTTGCATTTCTTTGCACAGATTATATCCGTTGGCATCTGGCAGATTAATATCTAAAATCACTAGATCCGGATTGAACTGTTCAAAAATGAGCATCGCGCTCTTACCGTCTTCTGCGGACTCCATTTGGTAGTCCTGTTTTGTCAAAAAGCGGTGAATCAAATTCCGAATTGCAGGATCATCATCAACTACGAGAATTTTGGCAGGAGCCATATCCATAACCTTGCGTTCGTAAGGGCGGGTAATAAATTTCAACTTTGGATGCTTGCGCTAAGGGCAACAGCGCTAGTCTCAAAAACTGATTGCAACAGTTGTATTGAGATCGTCAGTTTGCAACCAACATTCTAGACAATTGTTGAGCGCCGACCAGTGAGTAGAAAAAAGTGTTTCAACATTAAGCAACTATTCATGCAGGTTTAACTCAATACACCGCTGATTTAGATAGGATTGTTGACGGAGAGATATTTACTCCAAAATCAGTATGCCCCACCTTTACATAAGGTGCCCAACAATTCCTCTTTTTCCGGAAAATCTAGCCCTTTTACTCATGCAGATTTGTAAGTATCCTCGTTTTTCGGATAGGCTCTAAGGTAGCCGGAGAAGGATGTGGAGTAATGGTATGACTGAGCAAAACCCGTACGAACAGCTTAGGGTTACGGAAGGCTCTAGCTTTGAGGACATTCAGGCTGCCAAAAGCCGTTTGCGCGCTGAATATGAGGGTAATGAAGAGCAACTTCGGAAAATTGACATTGCTTATGATGCGGTGCTGATGGATCGGCTGCGTTTGCGACAGGAGGGAAAAATCAAGGTGCCCGATCGCATTCGTTTTCCGGAAAAGCTGGCTGAACCGCCTGCGACTCCTGCGATCAATTTGTCTAAAAACTCACCAGCATGGATACAGAGCTTAGTTGACACCCCTTCACGGGCAGATATTTTGCGACCCTTGGGAGTTGCCACTGGGCTAAGTGCATTAGTCATCTTTGCGCCTACAACCGTTCAAATTGCGCTCATTGGGGGAGTTGGCTCCGCCTTTTATTTTCTCTACCGCAAAGAGCGTAAGTTAGGACGAGCCGTTCTGCTAACCTTTGTTGGCTTACTTCTTGGTTTACTGCTGGGCAGTTTTGTTTTTGGGTTGGTTGCTGGCTTATTTGCTAATCTACCGATTGAAATTGGGGTCAATACCTTCGCCAGCGTGCTGACATTTTTAATTTTGTGGTTAGTGAGCAGCTTTTTACGGTGAAGTCAGATTGCCACGTTTGATCTGTTCTCGTTCAATTGCCTCGAATAATGCCTGAAAATTGCCTTCCCCAAACCCTTGAGCGCGCTGGAGTTGCTCAGGAATCAAATAGGGTTGACGCTCGATCAACTCAAAGAAAAAGGTAGGCTGAGTGAAAATTGGCTGAGTGAAAATTTGTAGGAGGGCGGCTGGGTTTTCGGCGTTGGGTTGCCAATCTACCAAGATTTGCTGGCTGGCAAGGCGGTTTAAAATGGCTTCTGGCAAGGGACATTCAGGCTGAGCTTGAAGCTGAGTGTAGTAGGTGGCAGGAATTGAGATTAAGGGTAAGCCTGCCTGTCGCAAATGGGCGATCGCGTCGATTAAATCCACCGTTTCGAGGGCGATATGCTGAATGCCAGCCCCTCGATTAACCGTTAAAAATTCCTGAATTTGTGAATTAGTAGAAGAGGGTTCGTTAATCGGAATCTGCACATTACCTGAAGGATGGCGCATCACCTGACTGCATAATCCTGAGTATTCCGTTTGAATCGCAAACTTTTGATTGGGCTGTAATCCTAAGACCTTTTCATACCAACGAACAGCACTATCTAGCTCACCCTTAGCAACGTTGAGGACGATGTGATCAATCCCCAAAAACTGGATTGGATCTGTTGTTTTTTTGACAGTAGAGGGCTTGCCAGATTCGATTTGAAGAGAGTGCAGATTGTCTGAACTGGTGAGTTGCGGCAGCAGAGACGTGATTCCACGGCGTTCGATAAAGGTATGAGTCAGGTGACCCCACGCCGGAATTTCTGCCCACTTTAGCAGTCCTGCTGATTGCGGCTCGGTGTAGAGCGGTTGCAGGAGTTGAACCCCTTGACTGGTTGCCTGAGCGATCGCCGCTTCAATCGCTGGCACCCTAAAAGCAATATTGGAAACTCCAGGCGGATGTTTATCTAAAAATCGGGCGGCGGCACTATCGACAGCTAAAGGCGAACACAACACGAAGTAGATGGAGCCAGAGTTTAATACTTCGATCGCGGTATCTTGCCAAATTCCACTCGCGATCGCCTGGAACTTTAAATAAGTTACAAACCAAGCCGATAAAGCCTTAACATCCTCTACACAAAAACACACATGGTCAACATTCATAACATTCCCGCAACTGGGCAATCCGCGTTTCCAAGTGTTCATTTTGCCCTTATATCGGACTTTTTGGGTGCCTCCATCGGCTTAATTTAGGTTTTAGGTTTCGGGTTTCGGGTTTCAGAATAGCAGGTCATTCCCTATGCCCTATTCCCTGACACCTGACACCTATTGACTAATTCGACTCATGTAAGTGCCCCAAAGTTGGGCGGCTTGGGCGCTACTGCCATTGGTGGGGGTGTTGTCGTCATTGCCGAGCCACACACCCGTTACTAAGCCTTGAGCAGGCAGAAAGCCGATAAACCATAAATCTACGTTATCGTTGGTGGTGCCTGTTTTTCCGGCGGCTCCTTGCCCGATCGCGGCATTGCGTCCGGTGCCGCCTTGCACCGCACCTTGCAACAAGGTTGTCATAGTTTCAGCCACTTCAGGTTTAATCACCGGCTGATTTTGCTCCGAATCTTGGTTAAAGGCATAAATCACGCGACAGGTTTTGAGGTTTTTGCGATCGGGGCAGTCTCCCGCATCCAAAACCCGGCGAATGGTGCGGGGGTAGTTGCGAATGCCGCGATCGGCGAAAATGCTAAAGGCTCCAGTCATTTCAATTACGCTGACTTCGCTTTGTCCTAGCACCAAGCCTGGAACTGATTTGAGGGTGGATTGAATGCCCATTCGCTTAGCAGTTTGCACCACCCGATCTAACCCGGTTTCTTGAGCAACCCGGAGGGCGATCGCGTTTTCCGATTGGGCAACTCCGCTATACATATCCATGCTGCCGCCCCCTGAACGACAGCCATCAAAATATTGCCCTTCCCAGTTCAGCGGCGCACAGGAAAATGAGGCTCCAGGCGAAATCCCTTGCTGGAGTGCTGCCGTGTAAGCAAATACCTTAAAGGTGGAACCGGGCTGACGGCGTGCTTGAGTTGCCCGATTGAACTGGCTTTTTTTATAGTCAACACCGCCTACCAACGCCAATACTTCGCCCGTTTTGGCATCCAGCGTCACGATCGCCCCTTGAGAAAAGCCAGAATCAACTCCCGTAGAGGTTACCGTATTGCGTAACGCGGCTTCTGCTTGCGCTTGGACTTCAAAATCCATGCCCGTTTCAACAATAAAATTGCCTTCCTTTGCGACTTCCACTCCCAATAGCTTTTCTAAATCGGCATACACCTGATCGTGGTAGTAAGGAGCGCGGATGCTGTCTAGTTCTTCCTTCGCTTTAGGGTTGACTTCAATTCGCGATCGCCGTGCGCGTTGGGCTTCTTCGCCGCTGACCATACCCAATTCCTGCATTCGTTGCAGCACACCGTTTCGCTGGGCGATCGCCTTTTCATAATCTCGCACCGGGTTATACCGATTAGGCGCAGGCAAAATGCCCACCAGCATCGCCGCTTCTGAAAGGGTGACATCCTTCGATGATTTACCCAGATAAAACTGTGCCGCATCCTCAAACCCGTAGGCTCCACTGCCCATATAAACCCGGTTGAGATAAGTCAGCAGCAAAAAGTCTTTGCTATAAAAAGTTTCGAGCTTGAGGGCAACAGCAGCTTCACGGAGTTTCCGAGCAGCCGTATCATCGGTGCCGACATGACCTCGAAAAATGCTGCGGGCTAGCTGCTGGGTCAACGTACTGGCTCCTTCTCGAATCGTGCCGCCGCGCAAATTTGCCACCAACGCCCTTGCTACCCCAACTGGATCAACGCCCATATGCCAGTAAAACCGTGAATCTTCCGACGCAATGATTGCTTTAGACAAGTAGGGGGAAAATTCGTTTAGCCCTTTCATTTCGCCATGGGTGCGGGTGATCGGCGAACTGAGCGGTGTTTCGCCATCACGGGCATAGATCATGACGGGACCTTGCACCGAGTTGGGCAATGGCGTAACGTCAAATTTTTGCCATTCTATTAAAACGGCGACGACGGCTATGGCAGAGACTCCACCCAAGGCATAAACTCCGTAGCGGAAGCCTTTGACAAACCACGGTGGTGGATCGTTGAACTTGATTCGGACTCCATCTGCTAGTTCCGCAGGTCCCAAGGTGTAGGTATCGCCATGGCGCAGCACCATCGATCGCACCCGCCGTTTACCCCGAAAAATGCCATTGGTGGAGTTTTCATCCTGCATGACAAAGGGCGATCGCCAAAAATAGCCCAAAAATCCCGGCGGCGGCTTTTCTCGATTCAACGACAGATGAACCTGACTGACGACCGGGTTGCGGATGACAATATCGCAGGATTTGGAACTGCGCCCTAACAGATGGCGATCGCCCAGCAACGGGAAAACCTCAGCTTTACCAGCATCCGCTTCTTGTATCCAAAGCTCCGGCACTCTGGCATTAGGGTTCAGTTTTAACTTAGTGAGAAGTACCTGAGTTCGAGCTTGAACAGCCTGTGTCAGGTTCCCCAGAAAGGTTTTGGGTGGGCGAGTGGGGGACATGGGTAAAAGGGGAAAGAGAGAAGAAAAAAGAGAGAAGGGGGAATCAATCCCGCAGGCAAAGATTCCGGCAATTCAATTTCTGATTTATTTTAACGGCTGCATCGCAGGGCGCAATTTCTTTAGTGGCGCTGGAGGGTTCCAATCCTCAAACTTTGTTGCAATCCCCTTCGTCTGAGATATTGCCTGTAGCTTCGTGGAATCCATTCTGCCTCCCCAAGAATGTCATGTCCTCTCGTATAACTATAGTTAAGCCTTCGCCGAAGGGTGTTTGCAATCTTCGCCAAAGCTGGGTTAGTCGTCAATCTCAATCATAGGAAGCATTTAAGCTGAATGCGCCGCTGCAAGAGTTGTTATCAGTGGATAGCCATCTAAATGGAACTCATAGAATTTAAATTTCAATAGGGAATAAGCATGGTTACTAGCTCAATAAAAGATTCAAGTTTAACGACCAAAGTATTGGCGGGAATTATTTTGATTCTGGTTCTAGCCGTATTGTGGCTGTTTTTCCAACTAGGTCGTGGAGGAGTTGCACCGGTTGACACCAGTTCGTTGATTGTTCGTCAGGTTAGGGATGTGAGTGAATTAACTACAGCAATGTTTGAAATGGATACGGTAGTGCCCGTGAGTGATAAAGGCTTTTTGGGTAAGAGTAAATTGCTTTACATCGCTCATGGTAATGTGCGAGTTGGCATCGATTTAAGCCAGTTTCAATCAGACGATGTGCAGTTTGAAGGTAAAAAAGTGGTTGTGACGTTACCTCCGCTTAAAGTTCTGGGCAGTGACCTTGATTTAGACCATTCCAGCGTCTATTCATTTGATGGAAGTATTTTTGCGAGGCAAGGAAAGGAAGCCGTTAAGTTACAAGCGCAGGCTCAACGTGAAGCACTCAACCGAGTTGAAGAAGCAGCGTGTCAGAATTGGTTGATGAAAACGGCGGGCGATCGCGTCCAAAAAACGGTTGAACAGATGCTCAGTCAAGTTCTCACTGATCGAGGCTACACAGAAATTGTTGTGAAGGCTCAGTTGCCGCCTGAAGGCACTTGTTCAAGTCATTTTGCCAACATTTCAGCAGAGGGTTAAAAGGGTCTCAGTTTACTCCTGATCCCGATTGGATAGAGGATTGATCAAGTCGCTTAAGCCTTCTCCTAAGAGAGATAACCCGATGACCATCAGGGTCATGGCTAAACCAGGAAACAGGGTTGTCCACCAAATGCCGCCCGTAGACAATCCGTCTAACGCTTGCTTCAGGTCATAGCCCCACTCTGGCGTTTCCTCTGGCAACCCTAAGCCGAGGAAGCCCAAGCCGCCCAAGATGAGAATGGCATCCGCCGCGTTCAGCGTAAACAGCACCGGGACGCTTTGCACCACGTTGAGGAACAGGTAGCGAGTCAAAATATGCCAAGTGGAGGCTCCCATTGCTTGCGCTGCTTCTATGAACAGTTCATTTTTGACGGCAATGGTTTGGTTGCGAACGAGTCGATAATATTGGGGAATGTAGGCAATGCTGAGGGCGATCGCGGCATTAAACACGCCGCGCCCCACCACAAATGCCAAAGTCACCGACAGCAGCAATCCCGGCAGCGTATAGATTGTGTCCATTAAAAACAGCAGTAGCCGATCTAGGTTGCCGCCCAAATAGCCGCTGACCATGCCAAGGGGAATGCCAATCACCAATCCTAGCAGCGTCGCCAAAATCAACACTTGCCACGCCGCCTGAGTGCCAAACACCGTGCGTGAAAAAACGTCATAGCCCAGCTGCGTGGTGCCAAACCAATGCTGCCAAGATGGAGCTTGCTGGGGCGTATTCTCTAAAAATTCTGTGGGATCTTGTAGCCAGCCAAGTCCTTGTAACAGCGGAGCCAACAGCGCCAACGCCAGAAAAAACACGGTCATTAGCAAGCCGATTTGAGTCAGCCGCAGAGACAGACTGGTGGAACTGGCAGGTTTGAAAAAACGGGCGATCGCTGAACTTAGAGCCATAGGGAACTGCTGAACTTAGAGCCATAGGGAACTTATGAAGGCGAACCGATGAAACCTAAATTTGGATTCACAGGTTTCGGTGGATGGAGTACTAAAACCTGAAACCAGTGCCAAGTCAAGCTTATACTAGTCGTTTTCTCAAGCGTAAATGATCAAGAGTTATGCTTACTTCATCCAAAGCGACGCTATATTGGTTCTAATACGCTTCAGGGTTAAAAATTGACCAACGTTTTATTAAAAGCTGAACCTTTTCCTGCAAGCATCATCCGCTTGGATAGTGGGCTGACAGTAATTCATCAACATACGCCTGCCATGCCTGTTGCAGCAGTAGACGTGTGGGTCAAAGCGGGTTCAGTCTTAGAACCCGATGAATGGTCAGGCATGGCGCATTTTTTAGAACACATGATTTTTAAGGGTACTGCAAAAACTGCCCCTGGTGCCTTTGATCGCGAGGTGGAACATCGGGGCGGCATCACTAACGCAGCCACTAGTTACGACTATGCCCATTACTTTATTACCACTGCCGCTCAGCATCTTGAAGACACCTTGCCATACTTGGCAGATATTTTGTTGAATGCGGCAGTTCCCGATGAAGAATTTGACCGAGAGCGGGATGTTGTTTTAGAAGAAATTCGCCAGTCCTACGACAATCCCGACTGTGTAGCCTTTCAAGTGCTTTCTGAAACCGTTTATCAACGGCACCCTTATGGTCGCCCGATTTTGGGGGATGAAGAAACATTGATGGCGCGATCGCCCAACGAAATGCGCGCCTTTCACCGCACCTATTACCAGCCTGAAAACTTGACCGTTGTAGTGGTGGGGGATGTTAGTCAGGATGCCGCTTTGAACTTAGTCGATCGCACCTTTCACAATTTTTCAGAGCGGGCAACCTGTCCTCAGCATTCTCCCGAAGCCGAACCTCCAATTACTCAAATTCGCCGAAAAGAATTGCTGATGCCCCGAATTGAGCAAGCACGGCTGATGATGGCATGGCTAGGACCGGGGATGGATTCATCAGTCCAAAGTTTAGATGACCAGTTGAATGCTGCCTATGGGCTAGATCTTCTATCGGTGCTGCTAGCAGAAGGGCGGACATCGCGGCTGGTGTGGGAACTGCGGGAACAGCGTAACCTAGTGCAGGCAATTAGCAGCGGTTTTTCCGTGCAGCGTGAATCTGGATTGTTTACAATTACCGCATGGCTGGAAGCGGAAGACTTGGCGCGGGTGGAAGCGATCATTTGCGATCGCCTCTCAGAACTGGCATCTGTTCCTATTTCTGAAGCGGAACTCTCTCGCTGCAAGCGATTACTCTGCAACGACTATGCCTTTTCCACCGAGACCCCTAGCCAACTCGCCGGATTGTATGGCTACTACAGCATGATTGCTCAGCCCGAAGTTATTTGCACTTACCCTCAGCGAATTCAGGCACTTCAGCCCGAAGATCTCCAACAACTTGCGGCTCAGTATCTGTCTCCTTATCACTATGCCGTGACGGTCGTGAAACCGATGTAACAAAGTTTAATTGAGAGTGCGATCGTCCAGGAGAAGGGGACAATTGCTCAGCTTCACCAGGAAATCATGCCTAGTCACTCCTCCTTTGGGTGTTTGTCAAAAATATTTCCTGAGCCATTCGCTTTTAACTTGAACGTTTATCCATCATCCTGAAGGAATTTTCTGTGACACTTCGCACCACCGATTCTCACCCCACTCAACTGATCAATCGCACCACCCTAAGCAATGGAATTGTCGTGTTAGTGGCTGAGAATCCCACTGCTGATATTATTGCGGCTCGATTTTTTTTACGGGCAGGAAGCCGCTGGGAACAACCCAATCAGGCTGGACTCTCTCATTTAATCTCTGCGGTGTTAACGAAGGGAACCGTAACCCTCTCTTCTTTAGAAATCGCGGAGCAGGTAGAGTCAGTGGGTGCTAGCTTAGGAACGGATGCCACAACCGACTACTTTGTTCTGAGTTTAAAAGCCGTCTCAGCCGATTTTAAAGAGATGCTGATTTTGGCAGGAGAGTTGTTGCGATCGCCCACCTTTCCTCAGCAAGAACTAGAACTAGAGCGCCGCTTAACTTTACAGGCAATTCGCTCTCAGCAAGAGCAGCCTTTCACCGTTGCCTATGACCAACTCAGGCGCAGTATGTATGGGGATCATCCCTATTCCCTGTCCGGCTTAGGGACTGAAGCAACCGTTTCTCAACTCAACCAAACCGATTTGCTGGATTACCACCAGACCTTTTTCCGCCCCGATAATTTGATTGTCAGCCTATCAGGGCGGATTCAATCGGAGGTCGCAATTTCCCTGATCGAATCGGTCTTCGGTGATTGGCACAGATCAGATCAGCCGCTGCCGATCCTTGAGTCTCTCCCTATTTTAGAAAACCCTGTATCCAAAACAACCGAGCAAGACACGCAACAATCCATTTTGATGCTGGGCTATCTTGCCCCGGCGGTCATTAGTCCCACGTTGCAAGTTAGTCCGTCATCACCAGCAGGTTCTCAAGGCTCTTCTTCCCCATCTCATCCCGACTATGCGGCGCTCAAGTTGCTGAATACACACTTGGGAAATGGGCTATCGAGTCGATTGTTTGTGGAACTGCGGGAAAAACGCGGCTTAGCCTATGAAGTATCTGCCTTCTATACCACGCGGCTCGACACGGCTCAATTTGTGACGTACATGGGAACAGCAGCGGAAAATACTGCGATCGGGTTAGAAGGATTGCGATCGGAGATTGATCGATTGGGGGTAATCCCACTCACGGCAGAAGAGCTACAAGCTGCTAAAAATAAAATGCTGGGGCAATATGCGTTAGGAAAACAGACCAATGCACAGATTGCCCAGACATTTGGCTGGTATGAAACATTGGGTTTAGGCATTGAGTTTGATCAGACTTTTCAAACACAAATCGCTAACATTACAGCGGAAAAGGCTCAAGCGGTTGCTCAGCAATACTTCATGAAACCTTATGTTTCCGTGGTAGGACCTGCTAGTGCAGTTAGCAAACTGGCTAATAGTTTCTAAATTGACCAACGTCCTTAAATATACTGGCTCAAGCACAGCGAATCTTTTGCGAAAAGCCTAGAAATCACCGAATACTTTTCTGAGTGAAGCAAGTTAGGCTGATCAAGTCAGGGAGTCTCTACCACATAGGCAATCTGAGCCAGCATGAAATGGGAGTTCCCAAGCAATGGAAAACAGATTCAGATACGTTGATGAAGACTACGACCGAGTCCTGGGTGTTCCCCTAGATCAGTCTGCTGATTCTAATTCTTTACAAGAAACTCTGATTCCGGCGAGTGATAGGCAGTTTATTGTTAGCAAATCGGCTGAAGACGAGGCTTCTCAGCCGATTGAGACTTCTCAAATCATGGCAAATCAGCTTTTAGGGTTAGGGCGTGAAAGCTATCAGGCTGGTCAATATGAAGCCGCATTGGATCTTTTTAAGCAAGCCTATTCTTTATATCAAGCTACTCAGGATGATCTGGGGCAGGGACGATCGCTGAGCAATATTGGTTTGACGTTCTATAGCTTAAAGCATTACGGCAAGGCAATTGAATATTCACAGTCTGCCTTGATTTTGGCTCACTACACCTGCGATCGCCCTAGTGCAGTCATTATTTTGAGTACCCTTGGCAATGCCTACCGCCATCTCAAAAACCCTGATAAAGCAATTGAGTATCAGCTTCAAAGTCTGGCACTGGCAAAAGAGGTGAGCGATCGCTCTGGTGAAATGGCAGCCCTGAATAATTTAGGGTTGGCATACAAAGCGGTGAACCAATATGAGCAAGCAATTTCTTACGAAAAGCAAAGTCTGATCATTGCGCGTGAACTGGGGGCACAGCCAGTAGAAGAGCAAATTCTCAGAAATCTAGGCAATGCTTGCTATGCGTTGGGAGACTATGCGGGCGCGATCGACTATTATCAACAGCGGTTAGACCTAGCAAGACTATTGCGAGATAGCCGCATGGAAGCCCAAATTCTAAGAAACTTGGGGAATGCCTATTATGCAATAGAAGACTATACTCGTTCGATTGAATGTGGCGAAGAGCGATTAGATGCGACCCGCAAACTTGGTGATTTGCGAGGCAAAGAACAGGCTTTGGGCAGCATTGGAGTTGCTTATGATGCATTAGGAGACTATCTCAGTGCCATAGGTTACTATGAACAACGCCTTGAAATCGCTCGGTTAATGAATGATCTTCGGGTTGAAGAGCAGGTGTTGGGCAATCTCAAAGTGGCTTATTTCGCGATCGGTGACTACATCAGGGCGGCAGATTATGCTGCCCAACGGCAGAATCTTTCTCGTGGATAACCCATGGAACTGAACAGCATTGGAGCTTGATAGTTACTATGGCAGCGATCGCCCATTCTCTCCGAACCCGCGATCGCGTTACTCAACAAACCCAGTGAGCGATCGCGCCTCGTTCACTTACCCAAATAAAGACTCTGATTTTGATCTTCTGTCTTAGTTTCTTAAAAAATCATCAAGATCGCCAACTGGTTTAAAGTCAGAACGAATATATTCAAGAAGAGCTTCACCAGTCACTTGTCTTCGATTCATTTATACCTATAACCTTTGGCGTTGCTGATATAAGCTTGAGTAACAAATGATTTCAGGCTCACCAAAAAGTCCTGTTATCACTTGTGGAAAATCACAAACTCTATCTTCTTTCTTAGATTGCCCAAATCGGTTCTCAGATTTTTAACTTTTGCAATTGTCTTGTAGATCTTGGAAATCTCGCACTAAATCGCTTGAATGAATTTGAGTAGTTGATGCGCTATGGTCAACTTGCTGCATGGCTGATCGATGTGGTGCTGCCGTCCATGGCGATCGAGGAACACAGCCTGGTTTGTGTCGCTGCCAAAACCGCTGTTGGGCTGATCGATGGGATTGGCGGCGATCGCGTCTAGCTGCTTTCTGACTATTTTTTCTTTGGCTGGCGTGATAATATCTCCAGTCTGGGCAGCAAAACCCACTAGCCGCTGATGGGGCTGCTTCAGGGATGCCAATTCCGCCACAATATCGGGCACTGGTGTTAGGGGCAGGGTTGTAGGCAGATCTGCCTTGGGTAGTTTTTCAGGGCTGTAGTGGGCAGGCTTCACATCTGCTACTGCCGCCGCCATGATCGTCCAGTCTGCTTGAGGGAAGTGGTCGAGCATTGCCTGCCGCATTTCTGCCGCTGTTTCTACTGCAACGCACTGCACACCCGATAACGCACGAACCGCCTCGATCTCAGTGGCTGGAGCATACACAAGGGTTACTTCAGCCCCGCGATAGTAAGCGGCTTGAGCTAAGGCAATCCCCATTTTTCCAGTGGAAGGATTGCCGATAAATCGCACGGGGTCGAGAAATTCTCGCGTACCACCCGCGCTAATCAGAATATGTTTTCCTACCAAATCGCGATCGCCCTTCGTTTGCAACAGCGATCGCACATAGGGCAAAATCTCAGCGGGTTCTGCCATCCGTCCAGCACCGACGCGATCGCACGCCAATAGACCTGATCCCGGTGCAAGAGTGTGATAGCGCGGATCGTTCTGGACTTGCTGCCAGTTGCGTTGCACGGCTGCCTGTTCCCACATATCCGTATTCATGGCTGGAGCCAGCAGCACCGGACAGGTGGAAGCTAGCACCGTATTGGTCAACAGATTATCCGCCATGCCGTGGGCTAGCTTTGCCAGAGTGTTGGCGGTCAGCGGTGTCAGCAAAAAAACGTCTGCCCATTCTCCTAGCTCAATATGCAGCGGGCGACCGTGAACAGGCTGCCAAAAATCGCGATCGCCATAGGCAGGATGTCGGCTCAACGTTGCAAACGTGAGCGGTGTCACAAATTCCTGGGCAGCGTCTGTTAGCACAGTGCGGACTTCCACGCCCTCTTTTGCCAGTGCCGAAACGACTTCGCACACTTTGTAAGCCGCAATTCCACCGCCCACACCCACTAAAACTCGATAACTCTGCATAAAAATCTGAGAGCCTAGACTAATGAGTTCATCATCCGTCTAGGCTCTCAAATCTGCAATCGTAATTCAGCTTTTCTAGGCTTCGTCGTAAGCTTCCATGTCGAGCAGGTAGAGGTAGGGTTCCACCATGTCAGGACGTTCAAACGCGATCGCTCGTAACAAATGCCAGTCCTGCAAACCTTCAAAGGCGGTAGCGTAGTCATCTTGCTCTAGCCGCGCTGCCAGTTCTGCAACGTCATTCTCAGTCAGGCTGGAAACTTTGTCTCGTTCTAAATGTAATGCTGGCATGACTGGCATCTCCGGGTTGCAGTGTTCAAGGCTTAATCAAAACCCAGGACGTTTCAGGCTATCCATGATCGTCCTTGCTTATCTTAGCTGACTTCATTACAGTCAAACCGAATATTCACGGCTTGTGGTGAGTTGGCAGCCACTCTTTAACAAAACTTTGTATTTGTCGCAACGCGATCGGCTGAATTTCATGTCCCATATCGTACTCCTGATAGTTTGGAGTCACGCCGATCGCCGCCAAACTATCACGCGCTTGATGGGCGGCTGACAACGGCACCACTTGATCTTGCCTGCCGTGGATCATTAACATAGGCGGCAATGAAGCCTGCTGGGGCTGAAGCGGCGCATGAATGTAGCCACTTAAAATCATTAAGCCTGCGAGTGGCAACCGCACACCCACATCTAGGGTCATTGCGCCGCCTTGAGAAAAACCGCCCAGGATAATTCGCGAGAAGGGAATATTGGAAGTTTGGGTGACATGAGTCAAAAACTCAATCAGCCGTTGGCGACTGGTGGATAGGTCGGCGCGATCGCCAAATTCCGCTCCCCCCAAAAAGCGATAGTCTTGCGGAAAGTCGTACCACATCTTACCGACGGGATTATAAGGATGGGGAAAAGGTGCCTCTGGAAATACCAATTGATAGTCTGATAAATCCATGTAGTCTGCTAAACCAGCAAGATCCTGGCAGTTGGCACCCCAGCCATGTAGCAATACAACGGCTCCTTGGGGCGATCGCCCGGTTTGAGACGGCACAGAAATTGAATAAAGGGGATTTGACATAATTCCGAAGCTTTTTCAAGATGAGCGATCGCGCTATGGGTGACGCTAGTGGGATGAACCCTGACTGCTGACAACGTCCGTTTCGTCTTCAAAGGAGTCTCCGCCAAAAACGGGTTGGTTCTCTTTGCCATCTGCCAGAGTAATCAGGAATCGCAGCGCTTTAACCACATAAGCAGCGCAGTCATGAGGAGTGCTTTCGTAAAAGTGCCGCCATGCCGCCGCTTTATGTTCGTCGTAGCTCTGACTATGTTCAGGATAGCGATCGAGCCATGCCAGCCGTACCGCATGACCAATCAAGACATCCAAGGCGATGGTTTCTTCGATGTACAGGTCGGGGTTGCGATCGCCAAAGGCAGCTAACTCCATCAGCGTCTCAATATTCACTTGACGATATTCAGGAGCCTGAATTTTATTCAACAAATGCTCCACCCGCAGGGCAAAATTCTTTTCACCCGGAGTCATTTCTGCCAGTACAGGCTCACTTTCTAGCCGATTGCGCCGCTCCAGTTTGTCCCCAATCACCAAGCCTTTACAGTACTTTAAAACGTTCCAGACGCTGGGATAAAAATCGGCAGGCACCCGATTCAACGATCCTTCTCGCTGGCGTTTATGTAGCCAATATTCCCCTGCCAACTGGCTCTCAGATTGGCTCTCTGGCTGTTCGGACTGCACTTCCCAGTCGATCCCATCTTGTGGTTGGGATACCCGCAGCGATTCCTGCTGAAAGAAGGACTGGTTAATCGTGGCGTAGCCTTTAAGCACCTGATAGAGCCGCGTCTGAATTTCGTGGGGACTCAGTTGCAGCAAGCGATCGTAGGCTTCATCTTGGGTAAGCTGAGTCTCCCGTGCTAGTTCTGCGGTAATCAGCAAAATCAAAAAGCCGACTCGCAGAGTGAGCAAGCCATCAAATAGGGCAGGTTCCGCTTTAATCAACAGGCTGATATAAACCAGAATTTCTTGGGTTAACACGCGATCGCGGATATCTTCCCGGCAAAACTCCCGCAGTTTTTCCATCAGTTCCTGGGGTGCCATGGGGCGTGTGATCAAAGAATCTTCACTGTAGGCACGTCCTACCGCAATCTGTTTCTGTCGCACCAGAATATCCGTGACCACATCCGCAAAGTTGATCGTCATCTTGTCATATAGACCCGCAACCCCGCGCAAGATTGCCCATAACTTCAGGCGATCGGCTTTGAAATAAACCTCATTTAGCAAATCTTCCACACTGACCTTGCGGATCGGCTGTCCTAAGCCCGTGTCAAACTCAAACCCATGCAGCCGCGCCAAACTGCTCAACAGTTCATATTGCTCGTATAGGTTATCAGACTGGCGCAAACTTTCGAGCAGCGGTGCCCCATCGGTTTCAGATTCCAGCGTGAACTCTTGAGTAATGCTGAGGGAAAAATTTCGGTCTGGATTGAAGGCTAAGTAAACTTGCGTAGGAGCCGCATCTTGTACCGGAGTTTTGACAAAAGAAAAACTGTGTAAAAAGTCAATCCGCTCGGTGCAGGCAGTGAGCATCAACTGATTCAACCGTCCCAATTTCACCTGAATCCCGTTACAAGTGCCTTCTTGAAGTTCTTTAATCAAGGTTAAGATCGGCAATCCTTTGTCACTCTCATCTTCCACTTTGAGCATCGTGTGGGTGAGCAGCAGAGTCATCGTAGGACGACCCAACTGATTCCAATGCCGCTGAATATGGGCAATTTCAGAGCGAATTTGGCTGACAAGAAAATGAGGATCGAGGGAGAGATAAAACTGCTGCTGATCGAGCAGGGACGGCAAAAAGACTACAGTTTCTCCGGAAACCCGAAAGATGCGGGAAGTGGTCAAACCCCGCAGCCGCCGCCACGGACGACCGGTTAGCCCTAGTTTGTCGTTGCGCCCAATTTGGGTGTAGGCATCTGCCAACTCAGTAGCGCGGCGCACTTGGAGCGGCTCAATTTGTTTAGGAGTCTGGGTATCAATGCCGTAGGCTGCAAGCCGAGACTGGAGGGCTTCGTCTTCCGATAACAGGGCAATTTGTACAATTGGCTTCCGCTGTTGCCGCACATGCAGATGGCGACCCAGGGGATCGATATCGCCCACGGAGAGCAAGTCTTCGCTGAGCAGTTGTCCCAAAAGATACAAGCTTTGCGCCCAGACGAGGGGAATATTTTCATTGGGCAGGCGAGGCTGACTTTGGGGAGTTTGGCGCTCGGCTTCCACCTGTTCTTTGGGCACAAAGTAAAGTTCGGGCAATAATCCGACCCCATCGCGCTCTACTAGCACCGCTTGCAGCTTGGCTTGGTATTCACTGGTTTGCAGTTGATCGCCCCGAAAGACACTATCGAGCAGCAAATAGGTAAAGAAGAGGGGCCATTCGCACTCAATGTGTTCAAATTGCTTCAGTTCCCAGGGTTCGTAGTGCAGGCGGGTGGTGTCTTCTAAAACGGTTTGGTGCCCATCTCGCAAAAAGCGCTTGCAGCCATAGCGTCCTTGCAGTTTGTCGATGATTTTGGTGCGGGTGCGATCGCACAATTCCAAATCATCCACTGCAAACGCCGGAAATCCAATAATACTCAACGAGGCTGCATCCACCTCCTTGGAACTGGATTCTCTAGGCAGCAGCGACTCTAGGGTAATTCGGGCACGGGCAATTTCATCAGGCAATACATGAATTACTGAAGACTGTCCGCCCTTCACGCCATACAAATTCAGCCCGTTCATTGCCTCCAAAGCCGCCTTCGCCATGCCCACGGAGCTAGCATTCAGTTCGGGGTTGCCGTGGTTAATTTTGTTGCCTCGCTCCCAAATTCCATAATCTGGCGTGCGGTAGGCTCTGCCAATGTAGTAAACCAAGTTTTGGATGAAATTGACTTCATCGTTATTAAAAATAATATGCAGCCCCGATGCAGTCATCTGCGCCAGCATCAGCAGAAAAACCGACGTGGCATCCAACTGCAAATGTCCCCAGGCATCGTCGCCGACCACCACATCGCCCGTTTGGGTGTCATATTTGGCGTGCAGCGCATCCAGCAAGGATTGAGTTTCCTTGAAAGCTTCTACTTTGTGGGCTTGCCGCATCATGGCAAATAGCAAACCCCGCATGAGTTTGACTACGCTGTGTTCTAACTCAAAGGTGCGTCCGCGATCGTCATCCACCTTGCGATAGGCTAGCGCCAGACCCCACACAGCCAGAATGCTGTACACATTATCTCGCACCCAGGCATCGGTGTAGTCCCCATGGGCATTAACCGCAGTGCTGGCTGGAAGCAGCCCAGTAATTGGGTTTTGGCGCGTCAAAATGATTGTTTTGATCTGCTCATAGTAATGATTGAGCCGCAGTTGAAGATCAGAAGTTCTCATTAGATTCCTATTGCGATCGCGATGCCTGATTATGACTTAACTTAAAAAGCTTAACTGTAGGCAGTTTGACCACCGAGCAGTTCTGTATTCTTACCAATTTTTTATTCAAACCGAAGAAAATTTTACCGTATTTTTACTGAAACTATCTTATGTCATTGGCTATATCGAAGTAAGAAGAGGCAACCCTAAAGCTTCTTTGTTAAGGATATGGGATCGGCAGTAAGCGCTATGGCAGTGGTGTAAAATCTGATTGGTTGGTTAAGTGTACTCTGTTCTAAATCCTCACTAATCTTTGGTGGATAGTGAGGATTTCTGATTAAAGTATAATAGTACTATTACAACGTTCCTTAAACTAAAAAATCGTTATTTTATGCCGGAATCTTGTTCGACTCTCGAATTGTAACGGTTTGCAACGTATAATGAGGGTCATGTCAACTCTAAAGAGGCTGTGAAGAGACTACATGCGTGTTGCGATCGCTGGAGGCGGACTAGCAGGGTTAGCCTGTGCAAAGTACTTAGTAGATGCGGGTCATACACCGATTGTGTTGGAGAGCCGTGATGTTTTAGGCGGATTAGTCGCAGCGTGGAAAGACGAAGATGGAGACTGGTACGAAACTGGACTTCATGCTTTTTTTGGCGCTTACCCAAACATGCTGCAACTGCTTGACGAGCTAGGAATTTCTGATCGCTTGCAGTGGAAAAAACATCAGCTTATTTTCAACTTGCCTGAAACTGGCGTACTATCCTATTTCAATGTTCCGGATATTCCCGCGCCTTTTAATGTCATCGTTTCCATCCTGCGGAACAACGATCTGCTTACTTGGCAGCAAAAAATTCGATTCGCGATCGGGCTAATTCCGGCTGTGGTGCGCGGACAGCAGTACGTGGAAGATATGGACAAGTACACCATGTCTGAATGGCTACGCCTGCAAGGAATTGATGAAGGAGTTGACACTGACATTTTTATTGCAGCGAGTAAAGCCTTGACATTCATCAATCCGGATGAGGTGTCGTCCACCATTTTGCTGACTGCGCTGAATCGCTTTTTGCAAGAGCGTTATGGTTCTAAAATTGCTTTTTTAGATGGCTCACCGACTGAGCGGCTCTGTCAACCCATCGTGGATTACATTACCCAAGGCGGCGGTGAAGTTCGACTCAATGCTCCCTTAAAAGAAATTGCGTTAAATGCTGATGGCACGGTTAACCGCTTTGTGATTCGAGGGTTAGAGGGTGCGCCTGATGAAGATTTGACAGCTGATGCTTATGTGTCGGCAATGTCGGTGGATGTGATGAAAGTGTTGATGCCGAAACCTTGGGCGGCAATGCCCTTTTTTCAGAAACTCAATGGTCTGGAAGGGGTTCCGGTGATTAATTTGCATCTTTGGTTCGATCGCAAACTCACTGATGTGGATCAACTATTGTTTTCTCGTTCCGATCTGCTCAGCGTCTATGCCGACATGAGTAATACCTGTCGGGAATACGAAAATCCTGACCGCTCCATGTTAGAACTGGTGCTGGCTCCGGCAAAAGACTGGATTGATAAATCAGACGAAGAAATTATTGCGGCAGCGATGGATGAATTAAAAAAAGTTTTTCCCAATCATTTGAATGGCAAAAATCCTGCCCAGTTGGTGAAATCGAAAGTGGTGAAAACGCCGCGCTCAGTCTACACGGCAGTTCCTGGGCGACAAGCCTATCGACCGACCCAAGTAACTCCCATTGCCAATTTCTATTTAGCAGGTAGCTATACCCTGCAACGATATCTAGGCAGTATGGAAGGTGCCGTACTTTCTGGTAAGCTGTCAGCGCAGGCGATCGCAGGCGGTCTACATGCAACTGATGTTTCTAGTGGCGGCAATGCTGCTGAAAAGCCCCTTGTTAACGTTTAGTTTTCAAGAAATGCTCACTAGACTCGGTTGATCCTTACAGCCTTCTCAAAACTCTTGATAAAAACCCGTGTTAAGAGTATATAACTGGCTGAAATAGATGATAAATGCTCTCTTTCCGTAGGAGTACCTCTATCTTTGAACCGCCTTAACCTGCAATGTTCGTCGAGCGTTCCTAGGGACATGCTGAAACTGCCTGACTATTCTCGCGTCAAATCCCTGGCATCCCTTGAGGATTCCTATGAAATGTGTCGCCAAATCACGGCGAAGTATTCCAAAACGTTTTATCTAGGCACGATGTTGATGCCGGAAGAGAAACGTCGAGCGATTTGGGCGATTTATGTGTGGTGCCGTCGTACTGATGAGTTGGTAGACGGGCCTCGCGCTGATTTCACTACCGATGAAACCCTAGACGATTGGGAGCAAGAGCTAGAGTCTATCTTTGCGGGGCATCCCATTGACGATCTGGATGTTGCACTGATCGATGCTCTGAGCCGATTTCCGCTCGATATACAGCCCTTTCGAGACATGATTGCAGGGCAGCGAATGGATCTTTATCGCTCTCGCTATGAAACCTTTGAAGAACTGAATCTTTACTGTTACCGGGTTGCAGGAACGGTTGGCTTGATGACGACTCCAGTCATGGGAATTGATGATTCCCGACGCACGACACCCTGGGATTCCTATCAGAAAAACACCATTGATCCGACCGAGCAAGCGATCGCCCTAGGAATTGCCAATCAACTGGTTAACATTTTGCGGGATGTGGGTGAAGATGCCCGTCGTGGACGGATTTATCTGCCATTAGAAGATCTTGCCCTGTTCAACTACACCGAAGCTGATTTAATGAATCAAGTTGTGGACGAACGGTGGCGCGAACTGATGCGGTTTCAAATTCAACGAGCACGCAATGTTTACATATCGGCAGAATCGGGCATCAGCACCCTTAGCCCCGATGCCCGTTTTCCAGTGTGGGCGGCGCTGATGCTTTACAGCGGTATTTTGAACGTGATTGAGCAGAATGACTACGATGTGTTTCGTAAACGTGCGTATGTTCCAGCTTACAAAAAGCTGCTGTACCTTCCGATCGCACGCTTAAGATCTGCTGTTCTGTAGTCAGGTTTTGGGTTTCTGGTTTGAGATAGCGAGCCTGAGTTGAAAGCCGCTTATCATCGCTTGATTAACCTATTCCCTCGATTTGCGCGGCAAAATGAGTAGGGGGGCTATGTATGTTCCCTGTGTTTTGTTCCCTATCTTCTGGATTTAATGGACTGGCAAGAACTTTATGGCAATTGGGTGTTGATTCCCGATCGTCCCGCCGCAATCATTCATTTTCTCGGTGGCGCATTTGTGGCAACCGCTCCACAAGTGACCTATCGACGCTTGTTGGAGCGATTAGCAGCAGGGGGGTACGCCGTGGTCGCTACTCCGTTTGTTAATACATTTGACCATGCCGCGATCGCTCAAACGGTCTATCGCAACTTTAATCGAGCCGTGGAAGCGCTGAGTGAAACCCGTTTTCGCAGTCGCTATCTGCCTATTTATGGCATGGGTCACAGCATGGGCTGCAAGCTACATCTGCTGATTGGTAGCCTCTATAAAGTGGAACGAGCCGGAAATATCCTGATTTCCTTTAATAATTATGCTGCACGGGACGCAGTGCCGATGGTTGAGCAAGTGACTTCGGTTCTCGCTCAGTTTGGCTCCGCCTTTTCAGATCTTTCGTCGAATTTCACTGTTGAGTTTACCCCCTCGCCGCTGGAAACTAATCAAATTATTTCCGAGCGCTATCAAGTGCCGCGCAATCTGCTGGTGAAGTTTAGCAATGACACGATTGATCAAACGAGAGGATTAACGGAGATTCTGCAACTGCGATTTCCAGCGATGGTGACGGTACAAAAGCTTACAGGAAGCCATTTAACGCCGCTAGGTTCTGACGTAAACTGGCAAGCGGGAGAGAGTTTTGCGCCATGGGATGCGATCGCCCAATGGATGCGGCAGGAAACCTATCGAGAACTCCACCAGTTGGAACGCACCATTCTACGCTGGCTAGACCCGCTTGAAACTCGATAGAAAGTGCGATCGCTCCAATCAGCCCTATGCTGGAGAATATCAAGAATTTGTCCGACCATCTACTAGGTTAAATCGTTTAGTGGGATGCTTTCAAGCTGCTTTCTCAGGAATTATGCTGTTTTTGCTAACCGCTGGATTATGTTGTGTTTCAACCTATCTGTTACACCTCAATCCTCTGTTTGGCATTCTATGTCTCTTACTAGGCAGTTTGGGGATTGTGGTTACAGTAGACATTATTCAAGCTCTAATTTTTCCGTAACCGCTCAAGAGTCTTGTGTTAAGATTTGTGAGTCTAGTCTTGATGTTTGAAAAAACTATGAATTTTGAAGTGGGAACGCAGCAAAGTGGGCTGATGGATATTGAAGCGGTGCAAAGAGCGTTGAATCGTTCTAGAGCTTCTGTTTATCGCTATGCTAATACTGATGCAATGAATCCCAATCCTTCTTATGATAAAAAACGCCTAAATCCAGAGTTTCGCAAGGATGAAAATGACTTGCTGCTGTTTCACCCAAATGAAGTTGCCCGGTTTGCGAAAGATGTCCTCAGGATTAAGCAAGTGACGATCGAAGTGCGGGAAATGCCCAAGAATCAAACTCAGGAATTGCTGGAAGCGATTTTGGTAGAGCTACAAGGGATTCATCACTGTTTGAAAGAGCGATCGTAAAGAACATGCTTTTTTATAAAATTAAAGCCTTTTAATTATTGACTGTTTTTTGACTGTTTTAATATCATGCCATTCAGCCACTCTAGAAAACTCTTATAAAATTGATTTTTGACTCGTGGAAACTCAATCTAGCAAATGATATAGAACTATATAAATAAACTAGATTGGTTAGTGCGGAAACCAAAAAGCTACAGATAGCGAAAGTATCTGTAGCTGAAAAATTTAACCTGAATAAGTTAAGCGTTAATAGATTAACTATTCATTTTGCTTTTTGATTATTCAATTAGTTTTTTCCTTCAGCTTTTTCTAGACCCGTCTTAATCCGCTCTTCAATTGAAACCGCTTTGCGCGAGTTATCAGAACGGCTCATTTTGTCACTATCAGCGCTACCTTGTACTTCATTAATCCCTTTGTTGGCTTCGTTCTGAACTTTCTCCATAGACGGAATTCCATTTTGAATAACATTCTGTGATTTATCGATAATGTCACTCAAAGGAGCTTCCCCTTTTGTAAGATTGGTAGGGGCGGTTTTGCCACCTGCCAAGGCTGGAGAAGTAGCTGAAAAGATTAAAATTGTACAAGCGAATGCAACTAATATAGTGCGAATAGATTGAGCTAGTCGAGTACGGATAAAGTTCATGATAGTTTCTCCAATGGATATAGGTGGCATTTTTACAAACAAATCAAACCTGATTAGAGGCAAAAGTAAGCTAGTCAGAAGATTTTTTCATCTTCAGCTTTCCTTGCTAAGGATTACTAGCTTTCTCTAGTCGTCGTGAAAAAGGTGTGATGTATTTCATTTAATGTTCACACTCTTTTTTAGCTGAAATAGACCATTCACTTCATCAGTCTAGAGGCTGAAAACTTCTTTCTTATATAGGACGATGAATCTTCCTATTGGTTGATAGGTTTGTGATTATCCCAAAAAAGCACTACAGTAGCATCTAGGCGATCGCATTAGAGATTTACGGCGGCTAGTTGATCTTTCGTTTCCGTTCCACACGGGTCGGCATTGAGTCTTGCTAATTGATGCAGTACTATTAACCCGGCAACAATTGAGACGGCATTTGTTCAAGCAGCCTAAGCAATGAAAGGATGCTGAAAATGCTTGACGATGCAAGTCGGTCACTTTTGCAGTTTGACTTTTGCAGTTTGAACAGATGCAACCGAAGCCGTCCTTTTAACTGAGCCAAGTTGCGCGTCGGTGGTTTCAAGTACCATCCTTGCTTAACATCGCAATTGAGATACCCAGATGGATTTAACTGAGGCGAGTCAGTGGGCAAGAAAGGCATCTCAATTTTGTCTTGATGATGCTCCTGTAGCTACTGACGGGCAGCCTCAGAACGATGCACCGGGTGTTGCCCTAAATCCACAGCAGTTTCCGGTCTCGTTTAGCAATCAAGCATTTGAGAAAGGTACCTAGTAGTGATAGCAACGAAGCCAGGGTTCAGGACTTTCAGTCCCTTTCTAACCTTTGGACTTTCAGTCCAGAGTAGTTGAGTCGGAGGACTGATAGGATTCCATGGGTGGGCAGGTGCAAACTAGGTTGCGATCGCCGTATGCCTGATCAATCCGCCCCACGGATGCCCAAAACTTGTGATCTCGCGTCCATTGGGTGGGGTAAACTGCCTGCTGACGTGAGTAGGGATGGTTCCACTCTTCAGTTAAAGAAACCGCAGTGTGAGGCGCGTTTTTCAGCAAGTTATTCTGGCGATCGCTGCTACCGTCTTCAATGGCACGAATTTCCTCACGGATGGCGATCATCGCATCACAGAAGCGATCGAGTTCTGCCTTTGATTCGCTCTCCGTCGGTTCCACCATAATCGTCCCTGCCACGGGCCACGACACCGTCGGTGGGTGAAAGCCATAATCAATTAGGCGTTTGGCGATATCATCAACATCAATATCCGCTGTTTTCTTAAACTGGCGCAGGTCAAGAATACATTCGTGAGCGACGAAGCCCTGTTTGCCCTTGTATAGAACCGAGTAGTGTCCTTCAAGGCGCTTGGCAATGTAGTTAGCGCTGAGAATGGCGACCTGGGTGGCTTTAGTCAACCCTTCTGCCCCCATAGCCGCAATATAAACCCAGGAGATCGGCAGAATGCTAGGACTACCCCAGGGTGCGGCTGAAACTGCGCCAATGCCCTGTTTTCCGCCCACCTGAATAATTGGATGATTGGGCAGAAATGGCACTAGATGTTTTGCCACGCCGATTGGACCCATACCGGGACCGCCGCCGCCGTGGGGGATGCAGAAGGTTTTGTGTAGATTTAAATGGCAAACATCGGCACCAAAATCACCGGGGCGGCAGATGCCCACTTGAGCATTCAAATTGGCACCATCCATATAAACCTGTCCGCCGTTGGCATGGGCGATCGCGCAGATTTCCTGAATTCCTTCCTCAAATACACCATGGGTCGAAGGGTAGGTGACCATCAGTGCTGAGAGGGTTGCCTGATGCTGCTCCGCCTTTGCTTTCAAATCAGCGATATCGATGTTGCCATCAGAGTCACACGCCACAGGCACCACCTTCATGCCTGCCATGACTGCACTCGCGGGGTTAGTGCCGTGCGCCGATGTAGGAATTAGGCAAACATTCCGATGTCCTTGTTCCCGCGATTCGTGGTACTGCCGAATCACCAATAAGCCCGCATATTCGCCCTGAGAACCTGCGTTGGGTTGTAGGGAGACGCTCGCAAAGCCCGTAATTTCTGCCAACCAATGTTCTAGCTGATCAAACAACGTTTGGTATCCGCGTGTTTGATCCGTTGGCGCGAACGGATGAATTTGCCCAAACTCTGCCCAAGTCACGGGCAGCATTTCGGAAGTGGCATTCAGCTTCATGGTGCAAGAACCGAGGGGAATCATTGCCGTTGCTAGGGATAAATCCTTGGTTTGCAAGCGATACATATACCGCAGTAGCTCAGTTTCAGACTGATAGGAATTAAAAACGGCATGAGTGAGATAGGGCGTAGTCCGCTGGAGTGCAGGCGGAACAACGGCGTGAAGCGAAGACGAATGAAACAGATCCTCCGGCGTGAAATGAACACCCTGCCCCCCAGCAAAAAGTTGGAAGAGCGTAAGCAAATCATCCGTAGAAACGGTTTCATCTAAGGAAATGCCAAGGGTCTGGTCATCTAACTGACGGAGATTGATGTGATGAGAATGGGCACGAGCGATGATAGCGGTGAGGCGTTCTTTACCCACGTCGATTCGCAGCGTATCAAAGTAGGCGACCGAGTCGAGCTTGTAGCCTAATCGCTTCAGCCCCTCTGCCAGCAGAATCGTCAGGTGGTGAACTCGCGCACCAATGTTTCGTAGCCCTTCAGATCCGTGATAGACGGCGTACATCCCTGCCATGATGGCAAGTAGCACTTGAGCGGTGCAAATGTTGCTGGTGGCTTTATCGCGCCGAATATGCTGTTCGCGAGTTTGCAGCGCCAGACGCAGTGCAAGTTGTCCATGCACATCTTTGGAAACGCCCACTAAGCGACCGGGCAATTGACGTTTGAAGGCTTCTTTCGTCGCGAAGTAGGCAGCGTGAGGTCCGCCGTATCCCAAGGGCACCCCAAAGCGCTGGGTGTTGCCGACCGCAATGTCGGCTCCAAATTCACCGGGGGGCTTGAGCAGGGTGAGGCTGAGCAAATCGGCGGCGACGATAACCAGAGCTTTCGCAGTATGGGCGCGATCGCAAAACTCGTGATAATCAAAAATCGTGCCGTCGGTAGCGGGATATTGCAGCAGCGTGCCAAAAATCGGCGGGTCAAACTCGAAGGTTTCGTGATCGCCAATGATTACCTCAATTCCCAATGCTTTGGCGCGAGTTTGCACCACGGCGATCGTTTGAGGATGGCAGGCTTGAGACACCCAAAACGTCTTGGCATCAGTTTTACAGAGTCCATAGCTCATAGACATGGCTTCTGCGGCGGCGGTGCCTTCATCGAGCAGGGAGGCATTGGCAATTTGTAGCCCAGTCAAATCAGTGACCATCGTCTGGAAGTTAAGCAGCGCTTCCAACCGTCCCTGAGCAATTTCAGGCTGGTAGGGCGTGTATTGGGTATACCAACCGGGGTTTTCTAAAATGTTGCGCTGAATCACGGGCGGGGTGATGCAGTTGTGATAGCCCATGCCAATGTAGGAGCGGAATACCTGATTTTCTTGAGCAATTTCTTTCAGTTCTTGCAACAGTTCATACTCGCCTTTTTCAGCTTCTAGTTTTAACGCAGCTTTCATCCGAATCGACTGGGGCACTGTTGCACTGATCAATTCTTCTAAATCGCTAAAACCCAGTAGCGCCAACATTTCAGCTATATCAGCGTCGTTTGAACCAATGTGCCGCCTGACGAAAGAATCGGTATATGCCAGTGGGTTAGACACAGTATGCAATGATGCCTTTGCCGAAGTGGACAGGCTGTGATCATCGCGATCGCCGCTGGCTAAAGGGCTATCTGAAAGGACACTGGTTTGATCCATTGGACGCTCTAACATATAAGAATTGTTGGGTGAAGGTGAGCCAGTGAGAAGACTGTTCTCAGACTTTAACATCTTGCCTGGTTTCTAGGGGGTTCGGCACAGTTGGGACGAGATTTGCGATACTAGATTTGGTTGAATTGTTTGATTCTTGTACGGATACGCTACATGTTTATTATTGATGTCACATTGAAGAGTACACCGATTACATTGTCGGTGCAGCGCAAAACTGTGGAAGATGCAGAAGCGTCTTATCAGCAGGTAATTGAAGCCATGAAGTCTGGGGAACACCACTTGATTGAGTTAGTGTGTGAACACCAAGCGGGTAAGAAAATTAGCATTGTTGGGAATGAGATTACAGCCGTGCAGCTATACGAAAAATCGGGTGCGGGCACCTCTTCTGGCAAACCCCCAGGCTTTAGCTTTTCAGTGGCAGAATGACGACGATCGCTCCCATAAATGACGCGATCGCGATTCAGGTTCAAGATCTACACTTTCGTTGGCGATCAGGCAGCATCGTTCTAGATGGATGCTGCCTAGAGGTGCCAAAAGGTGAATTTTGGATGCTGTTGGGCACGAACGGTAGTGGCAAATCAACTCTGTTAAAGCTATTGGCAGGGTTGCTGCAACCAGAATCGGGATTGATTAAACCCCTACCTAAACTAGGATTTGTGTTTCAAAATCCCGATCATCAACTGGTGATGCCCAGTGTGGGGGCAGATGTTGCTTTTGGCTTGGCATCAGAACAGTTGACCGCCGTGCAGGTCAAGCAACGAGTCAACGATGCCTTAACTGCCGTAAATTTGCAGCCTTTGATCCAGCGTCCAATCTATGCCCTCAGTGGTGGACAAAAGCAACGAGTGGCGATCGCGGGGGCGATCGCCCGTCAATGTGACGTGGTGCTGTTTGACGAACCCACCGCCCTGCTCGACCTCGACAGTCAGCGAGAACTGGTTGCCCAAGTGCAGCGCTTAGTCAAAGAGCGGGGGCTGACGGCTTTGTGGGTTACCCATCGCCTAGATGAACTGGACTATTGCGATGGCGCATTTTTGCTAGAAAGTGGCAAAGTGGTTGATCACGGCAATCCCCAGCGTTTACGCGATCGCTTGATGCAAATTCCAAATGACGAATAGCGAATGACGAATGTAAAACTTCTGGTGTTGCTGAATCTGGGGATGATTTGAAAATGTTGCCCCTTACTGTAGGGGCGCTTCGCAAAACGTCCCTACGAAATTCATCTCTTAAATCAGCAACGCCAAACTTCTTTCTGAAACCTGAAACCCGACACCTGAAACCCGACACCTGAAACCTGCTACCTGTGATACCGGATACCTGACGAAATTGCGATACACTGAAGTGATGCCCAGCACACCTTAACCCCGTTCTTACTTGCTGCCATGCCGCGCTCCACACCGCTGGCGATTCTATTAGTTGACGGCTACAACGTAGTCGGTAGTTGGGCTGAGTTAAAACAAATACGCGATCGCGATGGGCTAGAAGCAGCACGGCGGCAGCTAATTGAAGTATTGACAAACTACAGCGCCTATCAAGATTTTGACACGCGGCTGGTGTTTGATGCTCAATATCGAGATATTCCCAGCACTCGCGAAGTGATCACCAGCAATTTGTCAGTTTGCTACACCGATTTTGGACAAACCGCAGACACCTTTATTGAAAAAGCCTGCGCTGCTTTCCGAAATGACGTTCGCAAGTTTCATCAGCGCTTGATTGTAGCAACCTCCGATCGCGCTCAGCGGCTTACAGTCGTGGGCTATGGCGCAGAGTGCATATCGGTAGAGCAGCTTGCTTTGGATGTTCATGCCGCTACCCTTCAGGTAAAACGCCAGAAAAAATCGACTCAGAAAGCAAGCGGACGGTTCTTAGCCCACTGTCTCGATCCAGAAGCCCAAAAAAAGCTAACTCAAATGCGCTTTGGCAAAATAGAGTAGGGCTAGTTCATTAATATTATTCAACTTGCCTTATAAACTTATGTTAAATGATAGTTTCGGTAACTTAACTATGGCGCGATCGCTGCTCTCTTCTGCTTTAGCGCTGTGTTTCACACTGATGATGGTTTTGAGTCCTGCCAGTGCCGCTCATGCTTTGGGTGGCCCATTGCCACCGCTCAACCAAGCCGCCCCAGAATTTTCACTGCCCAGTAACACCAGCGATCGCGCTATTTCGCTGAAAGACTATCGCGGCAAATGGGTAGTCGCTTACTTTTATCCCAAAGATTTCACCTCAGGCTGCACTCTGGAAGCACAGCGATTTCAAGCAGACCTGCCTAAATATATCGACAAAAATACTCAGATTTTAGGGATTAGCGTCGATTCCGTCGATTCTCACACCGAGTTTTGCGATTCCGAAGGCTTGAAGTTTCCCCTGCTAGCGGATGAAGATGGAGCGGTCAGCAAAGCCTATGGCGCTTGGCTGGCACCGATGTCTTTGCGAAACACTTACCTCATCGATCCAAATGGGGTTTTGCGTGCCAGCTTCACCAAAGTGCGTCCGGTGATTCACAGTGCGGAAGTCTTACAAAAACTGGATGAATTGCAAACAGTGGGAAGTTAGGTTTTGGGAAGTTAGGTTTTGGGAAGTTAGGTTTTCGGATTTCGGCTGCCAAGACACCCGGCATTCAAGCCGGGAAAGCAATATCGTGATCATCTAAGCTTTCTTTGTCAAAAGACATCATAAACAAATTAATCTTTTTCATAAATAAATTAATCTACTGAAGCTACGGCAGATTTATCGATAGACTACAGCCTTACTTCAGCACCTTGGAACCCGCTAAACTCCGCATCCTTCATGTCTCTCCAGACAACTTAAATAACTATGCTTGATGCTCAAGCGTTTTCAGATTTTGATTCTGCCGCTCGTACGGTTTTGGGGTTTCTCCATGCTTGTATAGGATTTGATCTGTGGATGGTGACTCGGACTGAAGGGCAAGACTGGATTGTTTTGCAAGCACGTGACCATGGATATGGCGTGGAAGAAGGTGATGTGTTTCGCTGGGCAGATTCCTTTTGCTGTCAAATGGTAGCGGGATATGGTCCTCGGATTGCACCACGCTCGGACGAGATTCCGGCTTACGCGATCGCCCCCATTGGTAGACAAGTTCAAATTGGTGCCTACATTGGAGTTCCCTTAATCGATAGCAGTGACTCCTTGTTTGGCACCCTCTGTGCCATTCACCCTACTCCTCAAGTAGAGTCAATTACTGACGAACTTGCCTTAGTGGAACTATTGGCAAAACTACTCAGTACCCTGCTCAACGTTGATCTCTTGGCGGCTGAACAGACTCGCGGTAGTGTTCTAGACGTGGGGATGAGGATGAGGGAGAATCAGAGAACTCAAACGTTAGATAACACCGAAATTACTGCGATGGTACTTGAACCCGTGAAATGTCCCACCTGTAACAGTCTTGACCTCGTTAAATACGGCAAGACGGCCGCAGGCAAACAACGATATAAATGCCGCAACTCTGAATGCACTCGTCACAGCTTTGTTTTGGAGTATTCCTACCGTGGTTACTTACCCGCCGTGAAGCAACAGATTTGTGACATGGCGATGAACGGCAGTGGGATTCGAGATACGGCTCGTGTGCTCAAGATTAGCCCGACAACCGTGATTGAAGCATTAAAAAAAAGATCGTCAGCTTGAACAGGTGAATCAAGCGCTATTAGGACAACTCAAGCCAACGGCTGTCACCATGGTCAAACAGGTCGAAGAAGCTGAAGCAGACGAAATGTGGAGTTTTGTCCAATCCAAAAAGCAGCAGCGCTGGTTGTGGCATGCGATTGATCATCAAACTGGACAGGTGTTGGTCTATGTGCTAGCAGACCACAAAGACCAAGCGTTGGTGGAGTTGAAAGCATTGCTAGAGCCATTTGGCATTCAAACGTTTTACACCGATGGCTGGGGGGCGTATGCCCGGTTGCTCGATGAAGATCAGCATAGGGTTGGCAAGTGGAACACCCAGAGAATTGAGCAGAAACACTTAACCTTGCGAACTCGAATTAAGCGATTAGCTCGCAAAACCATTTGCTTCTACAAGTCCCAATGGCTGCATGATGTCGTGATTGGATTGTTTATCAATCGCTATGAATTTGGACGTGCGGTTTGACCATAGTGCCCCCATGTCTAGAACACTACCTTGAGCTTTTAGAGTATGCCGCTTTTTCTTGCCACTGTAGTCACCTCGCTGTTTTTTTGGGGATGCTCAATTGGACTTTTAGTCACATCAACTGCCACTACACTCCAAGTATTGGCATTCTGGTAAAGTTGCTTTCTGCCCGGTAGCCGAAACGGGTCGGAGTTGATCAATATCTGTTCAACTTTTTGGAGCAATCGGCAGACAGCAGACTCGCTCAATCCCCACGTGGTAGCGATGTGGAACTGAGTCCGATATTCTCGCCAGTATTCAAGTACGACCAACAGTTGGTCTTCTACGCTTAATTTGCACTGTCCACCCTGTTTTCCCCTGCGACCCTGAGCAGGATGCAGTATTGCGACCATCTGCTCAAACGTTTCAGAGTGCATGCCACATCGACGTTTGAACCGACATTCCGCCCTTTGAACTGTCACATTGAGAATTTAGCGGCATAATTTTTTCAAGGCTTGAAGCAAAGGAGGGGCGGTATTTGCAATGAGTTGTCTCAAATGTCAAGCATCTTGCCAATGACAACTACTTGACGGGTGCATGGGATCGCAAGAACTTCATCGAGCACTACAAATAAGCAAAGATCAAAGCCAACATTGACTAAAGCTGCATCAAGTTAGCAATACAAAGTCATGAAAAGAAACAATCGCTGTAGGGTGATCGCAAGGATATAAAAATGACAGTAGGATCAAAGTGACGATTGGGAATAGAAATGACGACTGGGATCAGGAGACGGGCTGAGGCTGGAGTGCTGCGTAGACTTTGCCGACTTTGCCGTTGAGTACTACGGTGGAACTCTCGGCTTGAATGTCCACAATCAAAGCATGATGCACTAAACGGTCAACCGCTGCGACGGTCATCATCGAGTCACTAAAAATCGCATTTACCATTGGCTAAAGGGCTGATTGGCAGTAATCAGCAAGCACCTGCGCTCGTAACAATGAGCGATTAACTCAAACAGCGCACTCATTCGGCTTCTGGCTTGGTTTATAGCCCATTGCATCGAGTGTGCCGATGATCAAAGCGGTAAGCTTTTTGAGCGCACTCTGCAATTGCAACTGCAACTTTGCCTGCTGTAAGCTGCTGCACAGGGCAATGGCAAAGTAGAACTTGACCCGTTTACCCCACTCGACCATGCGTCGGGCAACCGCTGCCTGCTGATGAGTTTACCGACGCCACTGGCACAGAAGAGCAACACGTTTTCCGCCCGTTCCAGCCAGGTGCATCGTCTGCCAGTTCATTAAGGGTGCAGCATTGGTTCCGAGGCAATGAGCAAAGTCAAAATTGGCAAGGGTTTTGGCGTTGGGCAATTGGGCTGAGTGCTACGCACACGCTACGCACACGCTACGCGAACACTCAATGCCCGTTGAAGTCTGGCACTCCAACGCCATTCGCCACCTAATTCGCACAGAGCTAGCAAGAACTTCCACGTAAGGACCAGCCCTCCTGCATCGCTTTGGCTTCGAGGGTTTCCCAATGGGTCAGCATGTGGGAGAGATAGTGGTTGAGGTGCAGGCTCGACTCTGGTAAGGGCTGGTCTGGTGCGGGGGGGGGCAAGAGTTGGTCATAGGAGGAAAGATCCTGTTGGGGTGGAGCAAGCGCTGGCACCTGCATCGGAGGAAGTAAGCCAAAGTGCTGTTGAGAACTAGCAAGGGTCAGGGTCTTTTGCACAATTGAGTGTGGAATCATGTTGTTGCGACCTACGATCCCAGGTTTGGTAGCCGCAATGTATAGCTCGACTATCAAAAGCACGCCAGGGTTCAGCTCAATTATTCTTTGCTTTGGTGCCACAATCCTTGCCATTGCTCATGGGGAGTCATCCTCTGCCAGGTGTTGCAATGCAAGGCGCGGGGTTTGCGCCGCAGTCCTTCAACGACATGGCGGTAGTTGATACAGCAGGGGCGCGACGTTTGCCCTTGCCATCGGGTCGGAGAGAAGGCATAGCAACCGCCTGCTGTTGGTAGATACCCCACAATCCGGTCGTGATACAGATGCAGCCCCAGTTGCCGTCCAATCAAGCGGGCAGGCACCGTGTACAACACGCAGCGCACATCAATCGTACTGTGACAACTCACCTGCCGTCAAGAACTCATCGTCTGCGACGCGTCCTTTGGGGGATCAGTGGTTGCGAATGAGTTCTCCCGCTGTAATCTTCTCGCTGTGCTTGGCATTGAGTCCATCACCGCTTGATTGATCAACCTGATATACGGCAATGCTGCTGAACTCACAACTGCCACGCAGCAGCAGGGCTTGCTTAATCCGGTTTTTCAAGTGTCCGTGTCGAGCTGGCTCGAGCTTCGCTCCGCCGAAGGCGTACGAACCGTTTTCGTGGGCAATGCTGGTGTTGTTCAGGTCGGTTGCATGCGGTGGTGATGGCAGAGGTCGTCGTGTCATTCAGGTCCAGGGCTTGTTGCGAACGCCACCCGTCCGGTACGCCGCACTCCGACTCTCAGTCCGATGCTGTTTCGGCGTACCCCCACAAGCAAACAGGGCATTTTACAACCCTTCGGACAGGGCGATAAAGCTCTCGCCACCCTGGATGATTTGGGCGTATTGCCAGCCGCTGTACCCTAAGCAATAGTGATGATGAGAATATTCAAACACTTTTCCGTTCAGGGTGATCTCGACTCCTTTTAACTCGGTGAAGTCAGAAAAACCCCGTGGTTCCGGGTTCGTCGTAACTCGAACATCACCTCTGGCGCAGGTTCCGTCCAACGCTTTCCAGGTTGCCACTTCGCCGTTGGAGCGTCCACAAGAGTTCCATATTTGCAGGGTCAGCTGCAAGTACTCATACAACGTCATCGGCTTGAGTGCGGGGGCGGCCTTGGCATCAGACTTCCAGTTCGCTCTCCACACTTTCGGCTAATGGGTCAGCACAGGTTCGCCATCCCCGCGCTTTGCCCCGATTCGGCTGGTAGTCGCCCCCTTCAATTCGTTGTCCCGCTGCGTTCTGAAAAGCCAGCCACAGCAGCAGACTCGGCTTGGGTTAAGCCGAACTCTCGTGATTTCATGTACACTCTGACTTGATTTATTTCAACTCGTTTTCCAGCATTGGAGGGTTCCCGCATGGGTGATCCTCCAGTGTCTTTTTCATTGCTTGATTTGACGCATGAGATTTGACTAACGATTGGCAGTTTGAAATGCTGTTCTCACCCGCCAAGTACCTGTCATTTACCCGCCATGCTTATTGTCGTCTGGATCGAGTTGATAACAAGGAAAGCCTCGACCATCTAGGCATTGTTGCCGGATTGGTAGACAGTTGGAGATTGTGGAACAGGTCAATCAACACTTGGGTGAAGACCCGCCGAACAGATTAGCCCTGGAGTAGTAGTAAAAGCCATGATTTTCAATGGTTGAGGCTGGTTTCAGCACCGTTGTACTTGTTTCAATTCTTCAGTGGGCAAAGCGTGCGAGCATTTGCTGGGAGCAGTGCTCCCCGAGTATCTCAATGACGACCGCTTAGGACGAGTGCTCGATGCGCTCTATAGCAGTCACTGAGTGAACTATTTCTGAAGATTTGCGTCAGGTGTGCTCAGAAGTTTGGCATCGAGCGCAAAAGTGCCCATGTTGATGCCACTTCGTTTGCGGTCGAGGGCGCTTATGAGGCGTCAGAGGTGGTTGGCAGCGCTTGCGCCTGTTCCGATTACGTTGACCTATGGGTATTGGCGTGACCATCGTCCTGACCTGAAGCAGTTTGTCATGAACCTGGTGTGTTGGGGCAATGGTGATATTCCTGCCTTTGTCGAGTAGCCGATGGCAATCAATCTGATAAGACACGCTTTGCTACCTTCCATACAGGAGCTCAAGTCCGAGTGGAACTTTGAGGGGTTGTATGTGGCGGATGCGGCTCTCTACAGTCAGGACAATCTGGAGCAGTTTGTAGGGGTTGATGGCTGGCTCGGGTGCCCTTGACGCTGACTGCGGCATCAGAGTTAATGAAATCATTGCCCAATACTGCGTTAATTCCTGCAGCCCTAAAGGAGTATCAGATCACAACAGTTGTTGCTGTGAGTATGAGTGGGTAGAGCAACGTTGGTTTGTGGTCGAAGATGCTGAGCGCAAGCAGGCTGACCTGAAACAATTGGACAAGACATTGGCAAAGGCAACGACTCATTGGAAATCGCGATTGCGTCGACTTTGCAGTCAAGAATTTGCTGCAAAGCAGATCGCATTAGCAGCACTGAAGAGTTGGCATGACCCTGGCATCAATTAGTGGACATGAACGTGAAACAAACGTTGGGGATATTATCAAAGCAGGTAAACCCAAACCAGAAGACTCTCCTAGCCGCATTACCTATCAACCACAAGCGTCATTAACACTCAACTCGATGGTTGTGACACAGCATCAGCAACGAGCTGGACGCTTTGTGCTGGCAACCAATGTCTAGTTCCGAGCAATTGGACAGAGCAACCGGCACTTCCAAGTACAAGGGGCAACAAAGCAACAAGCAAGGCTAGATTATCAAAGACCCAATGTTCTTCGCCTCCAGTGTCTTTCTCAAATCCCCAGAACGGATTATGGCACTCGGCATGATCATGGGCGTGTGCTTACTGGTGTACAACCTGGGACAACGCCAACTCCGCTTGCCTTTGCAAGGGGCAGATCAAACAATTCCAATCAACTGGGCAAAGGGACGCCATGTCCAACCCTGCATTGGGTGTTTCAGTGTTTCATGGCAGTCCACTTGGTGGTGCTCAATGGCGTTAAACAGGTCGTGAATCTAACGGACGATGACTCACAATTATCCAATTCCTGGGTTCTGCTTGCCGACAGTACTACTTGCTGTGTTGAGGGGAAATCCTTTTGCCAGTTGAAAGTGCGGATGTTACGACTAACCAACGCTTGAGCCAATTGAAGCGATTAAGGGTTGGATGATTAAGCGCAAATTGTTGAGTAAATTCTTCCAACCGCTTTGATTGTCCCACCAGGGATGTTGCACGAACTGTTGATGTGCGAGGACAAATGGTCCAATAATCCGCAGATAAGCTGACCATGAGAAACGCGCTCATAGTTAACTTGCACCGTTTCGCGATCTGCTTCATAGCGGGTCACCCGGAAATCAGCCCAACCTAAGGCATCTTTGGCTTGCTTGAGACCATACTCAATCCCAAGTTCTAAAGCCATAGCTGTCGCCAATTTCACCCAGTCTTACTCCCGGGGCACAGACCATGACAAAGGAAGTGGAATTGTCTGGCGGAGTCTGAGGTGGTGCATTCGAATCCCAGTACTGCTGGCGGTAAGGTGTCCGTAAATCACCTCTGCCATATGACGGGTCTCAGTGGTGCCATTACTAAAGGTGCGCTTGAAGGTCTGCCAAGGCTCTTGGTGAACTTCTTGGTCCTTGCGGTAGCCACAGAGCATGGTTGCTGCGAATGGCCGAATATAAGGCAGTTTCAACTCATCTAGCACATCCACAAAGTTTGACTTTTTTCGCCATACAAGCTATCGCCAGCACCAATTCAAATTTAAATCCTAGTGCTTGCAGGTCTCAAATAGCCTCGCGGCAATTTGCGATTTACTTTGATACGCTTCTTCTTCTTCTGAGTCGTTCTGTGGGTTTATACACCTCAAAACTCAATGGCCGAATCATGCCATCGACTAAGCCGTAGGCAGTGACCGCGACAATGCCATTCTCTTTCTTACCCACGTTGCCGATGTATTGCCGTTTGACGTAATCAGTGCTTCCTTGCAGTCTCCGGTTTCGTCGATAAGGGTAAATACAGCGACCTTGGGTTGCCACGCCTAAAGATTCTAACTCCAATCGTTTCTGGCGTAACGGGTGCACTTGCCAAGGGGATTCGGTCAGAAAGTGATGCAAGTTTTGTGGATGAGTTAATCCCACTGCTTTGGCAATAGCAGGTAAAGACTTACGTTTAATCTCACTGCCATACGTCCCCAAGTGCAACAGCTTCAAGCTTTCATAGCTTCGCACTTCGGAAATAATCCCTCATACAATTGGCAGTATTCATCCACAAAGCAAATAGTAGTACGAGCTGCTCTAGACCCTGACATAGCAATTGAATTGAAATAGACTTACACCTTATTCTAGATAATCTCTCTCAGAGTGATTTAAGAGGGATAAAAAGCATCGAAAGACATTTAAGGGCAAATAGCTAATAACCAGCGGCTAGCCCGTCGTTAATGATGCGATTCATCGATTCACTTGCCCAAACTTCGCTTTGATTCTCCTAAACACACTAGTCCTTAGACTACTGCACTTTCAGTGCAAGACTTAGTTGCTACACACTTCTGGGCTAGATGGCTCTTCGAGGTGAGTTTCACCATTTTACAAATCTCACACCTAATGATGCATTCAACGAATCCCCGACTTGGGCTTTAGCCCTTAAGGAACCTATGCACTGAAAGTGCATAGTGGTTCAGTTGGGGTTCCCTTGTCGTGACGTTCACTCTACAAACAGCAATTGATTCGTTCTACTCAAACCATTCCTGTTTAGCCTGCATTTCACGAAACCGCAGAACGAGTCCTAATGTAATTTGTTTGGCAACCCAATACAAAACTGTTAAACCGATAAACGAAATAGAAATCACGATCGCAGGGCGTTTGCTAGTCAAATCATCCAGCGTTATCAACAGCACATTTGCTGGGTCGCTGACTAAATCCCAACTATTAAAGCGACGAAATCTTCCCATATAAACACCCAATGCACAAAGAGCATGGGTCGCAATTTCAGAGCTATTAATATATTTTTCTAAGCCAATTCGTTTGATGTAATGTCCTTGATTGAGCAGAGAAATCACATACATCTGAAATCCGCTTAAAATGGCAAAAAGATGCAATGGAATAAAAATAAGAGCAATAATCCACGCAGAATAGCCCGATCGCGTGGCTCGAATCAGATGAATAATATCCGTCAGCAAATAAGGTGCATTGGGCAAAAAAGCGAAAAAAACCGCAAAGGCAGCCCACCATAGCAGGGTGCGAGAAGTGGAGCGGCGGCGATAAAGATAAAAGCTTAAGGCAAAGGGAATAAATGCCAGAAATAGATTCCAAATAATCCAGCCGCTGTGCTTGTTAAAGACATCTAACGCACTTGCAAGAATTTCTCTCATAGAATTTCAATCTTATTTATCTTTCCTGTCTTAGCACACAGTCAGTTGATTCCCGTGGGAAGTCATACAAGCGACACATCACTGTAATGGCGATCGCTAGCAGGCAGCATTTTCCATAGAAGCATGAATAAATAGTTGAAAGCCATCCTTCATCATCTCTCATCTAATAGAGTTTAATTTGAGCAGCTTTGCTGGTTGTCTTGAGTATGGGTGAGGAGCGATCGCGTGTTACGAAAAAATTGGCTATTACTGGTTTTGTTGGGGTTGGCTATGGATATAGAACCGGGTATAGCAGAAAGCTTGCACTCTTCGGATTCTCCTCCAGTTTCAACCGCGCCATCAACCCCATGCCCTGATTTGATCCCCACGTTTGCCGCCGATCCGCTATTGTGTTCACCAGAGGACGCTGATGGTTTGGGACAAGTGCGCTCGGTGGCTGAGTTGCAGGATGTGCAACCGAGCGATTGGGCATATCAAGCCGTAAAAGCATTGGTGGAAAAGTATGGTGTAGTGATTGGATATGGCGATCGCACTTTTCGGGGCGATCGTCCTTTGAGCCGCGACGAATTTGTCGCCGTATTAAATCAGGTCGCAACCAAAATCGAACAGTTGTTTATTGCAGGCGACTTAGGAAGAATCCGTGAAGATGTGGCGACGATCCGGCGACTGCAAGCTTCTTATGGCAGTATTTTGAAAGGAGAAAGCGATCGCGTCAACACGTTGGAACTGCTGACTGCCAAACTAGAAAAACAGCAGTTTTCCACCACCACTAAATTATCAACTCAAGTCGTCGCGGCGCTCAGCGATGGCACCAACGCCCAAACGACCACGTTAGCTAGAGTTCGCCTTACCCTTGATACCAGCTTTTCCGGTAGCGACCTATTGCGAACTCAGCTAGAAGCAGGCACAAACAGCGGCGATGCCATCAGCAACCGCCAAAATCGGGGAGCAAATTTGCTCGGCACGATCGGGATCTTGGCAGATGGCGGCGGCTTAGATTATGTTGCGGTGTCAAATGCGGTTCAAATCAGCAAACTTTATTACACGTTTCGCCCTGCCAAAACCCTAACGTTGACCCTAGGCGCTCGGCTAAATCCGCGTGATTTTATTGACTACAACCGATTTGCCAATGACTCACTCACCAATTTCTCCTCCAGCTTTTTTATGAACAATCCGCTGATTGTGCAAAACCCAGTGGATCGTCCGGGTGGCGCGGGGGCTGCTTTAAGTTGGAAGCCGAGTGAAAATTCGCCTTTCACAATCCGATCGCTCTATATCGCCACTGATGAGAACCAACCTAATTCAACGGTCAATAATGGTAACAATGGTGGGTTGTTTGGCGATCGCAACCAGGGCAGCGTTGAATTAGAATATGCTTTCGATAAAAATTTGGTAACTCGACTGCAATATACCTCTGCCACGATTAACGGCACAGCAATTAATGCCGGTGGATTTAATTTTGAATGGGCACTGAATCGGCAGTTTGCAGTTTTTGGGCGGGTGGGTATTGGCAGCTACAGCGGATTCAACACCGCGCTCAACCAAATGCTCAAGTTAACGCCCATCACTTGGGCAGTCGGTGGCACTGCTCGAAATATTGGTATTCCTGGATCGGTGGCAGGAGTAGCGATCGGGATGCCATCCATTGAACCAGATCTAGGCAACGCCACTCAAACTAATCTTGAAGCTTATTACAGTTTCAATTTGAATGACCGCGTTAGCTTTAGCCCCGCTTTGCTGCTCGTGAGAAATCCCAATAATCGCTCTGTTGGCACCATTTGGGAATGGGTCTTGCGGCTGGTTTATGCTTTTTAGTCTGTTCCTTTTAAATATGAAATTCTTGACAGATTAATGAACTAAATCTGGAAACACTGTTTGTACAGCAGGATGGATCAGGCGGTTATTTTGAACATTCAACCCTTTTGCGAAGACGGGATCTTTGTCTAGGGCGGCTACTCCGAAGTTTGCCAGTTTTAGCACGTAAGGCAGGGTACTGTTGTTCAATGCTTGGGTTGCTGTCCAGGGAACGGCTCCAGGCATATTGGGAACACCACAGTGAACAATGCCAGATTCTTCATAGGTCGGGTGAGAATGAGACGTGGGACGGATCGTTTCAATACAGCCGCCCTGATCCACTGCTACATCGATAATCACAGAGCCGGGACGCATGGCTTGAACTAGCTTGCGAGAAACCAAGACGGGCGCTTTGCTTGCTAGTACCAACACTGCTCCCACTAATAAATCTGCTGTGAGAACGGCGGCTTCAATCTGAGCCGCGCTGCTGTAGAGTAGCTCTACCCTAGAGCCAAAGATGGATTCTAGATAGGACAAGCGATCGACGCTGATATCTAAAATGGTCACTTGGGCACCCATGCCGATCGCGATTCGGGCTGCTTCGGTGCCCACAATGCCGCCGCCCAAAATCACAACCTTACCTGGCGCAACTCCCGGAATTCCACCGAGCAAAACCCCTCGTCCGCCTTGCTGCCGCTCTAAGTAGTGGGCACCAAACTGCACTGCCAAACGTCCAGCGATAATGCTCATCGGTGCTAGTAAGGGCAGGCGTTTATCGGGTAGTTCCACCGTTTCGTAGGCGATCGCGGTCACCCCGCAGTTCAATAACTGTTCTGTCAAACGGCGATCGGCAGCCAAATGAAGGTAAGTAAACAGCAGTTGTCCTTTTTGCAAATATTCATATTCCGGAATCAAAGGTTCCTTCACCTTGACGACTAAAGGCTGGCTCCATGCTGCTGCTGTTGAAACTAGGCTGGCTCCTGCCTGCGTATAGTCCTCATTGCTAAACCCTGCTCCCATTCCAGCATTGGTTTCAACAAAGAGATGATGCCCTCGTTCGGTCAGCGATCTCACACTACTGGGACTCAGCCCCACTCGATATTCTTGATCTTTCGTTTCCTTCGGGATACCGATTTCCATCAAATCTCTCGTAAACTGTCTCTATTTTTCTAGCTTAAGCTTGCGCCTTCTAAAACTGGTATATCGATTCAGCAATCCTATGAAGTTCAGCAAGCAAAAGGAGCAGAATTTCTCTCACTTGCTTTTGCCCCTGAAACCTGATCCCTGAAACCTGATCCCCAAAACCTGATTCCCGAAACCTGATTCCGGTAAATTAACTCTCTAAAACAGTGTATGGTTGACTGTAAAGAGTTATGAACCTAAATGTACAGTTTTCCTGAACCTCCTTATTTTTTACTAATTGCTGGCTTATTGGCTAGCTTCGCTTCTGGTGCTGCTTTTAATGCTGTTTTAAAACAGTCCGTTAAAAGCTGGTCTATAAGTCGTTCTAAACAGGATTTGATGAGCCTGAGAGGGTTGCAACTGTTGCTCCCATTTCTAGGCATTGCTGCCGGAGTCTGTGTCTTCTTATCGTCAGGCATGGAGATTTTCGGATTTCCTGCTAATCTTGCTTACGCGATCGCCCTGCCGCTCACAGTCCTGATTGCCTGGTTGATTTGGTTTCAGCTTGGTAAAATCCTTATTCAGCTTCAAGAAGGCGGCTCTAAAGCTTTAGACTTAGATTCATTCGGGTAGATGATTAGAAATAAGCCTTAATTCTGTCCTACCGTGGCTCTCTGTAAGCTTTGATCCGCTTTGCTTGACCATTGAGTGTTGCCTTGCTTTGCGTATAAGTCTTTGGCATATTTAAGAACAACCTGAGCGTCTTTAAACTTTCCTTGCTTCATAAAGACCAAACCTGCTGCATAGTAGGAGTTGGCATAGTTTGAGTTGGCATCTGCTGCGCGGCGAAATGCGTTGAGAGCATCGTCTAGCTTGCCCTGCCTAAATAGCATTGAGCCAATATTGTAATGGGCTTCAGCATACTTAGGATTAACCCGCAATGCTTGCTGAAAAGCCGCTAGCGCTTCGGCATCTTTACGCTGCTGTAAATAAACTAAGCCCAAATGATAGGACGGTTCAGGTGCAGTAGGGCTAAGCTGCATCGCCTTTTTAAAGGCGATCGCGGCTTGATCGTAGGCTTTCTGCTGCTCCAATGCTAACCCTAAGTTGTAGTGAGCTAACCCCAAGTTGGGATCGAGGTCGATCGCCCGTTTTAAATAATCTCTTGCCTGAGCCACATTGCTGCCTTCTAGCAACGCTGCACCCAAATTTGCATAGGCAAGGGCAAATCGGGGGTTTGCCTGAGTTGCCTGATAAAAAGCGCTGGCTGCGGGCTGTAGTTGTCCCTGCTGGCGGAGCGCTAAGCCTAAGTTGTAGTGAGCCGCAGCCATCCGGGGATCGAGTTGGGCGGCTCGGCGAAATGCCGCGATCGCATCATTCAATTTTCCTTGCTGAATATACTGTAAACCTTGGTTCACTACTGCTTCTGCTGAAGCCCCACTAGGAGCAGGTTTAGTTTGGGCAACTTGAACTGTCTCGAATGCAGCCAACCCTGGCAGGGATGCCGTGAACAACCCACTTCCAATTCCTATCCAGCCCACCACCGCTATTACTGTTCCTTGACGCAATTGCATCTTTACAATCTTCATTGTTTGCCCAGAGCAGAACTAAAAATATGCACGCTATTCTACTAGGGGTTGGCTTAAATTCACCATTAATATCGAGTCAATTAAACTAAGTCGTTGAAATGGACGCGAGTTATCTGAATCCGAACGCAGCAGATTTTTTCAAACCATACAAAAAGCTCAGTGACCACTCACTGAGCTTTCAACAATGAACTGATTTTCTTGTGTCTACCGAATGTATTCCTTCAAAACACTATTCCGGTTAGGATGGCGCAGCTTGCGGAGTGCTTTCGCTTCAATTTGGCGAATTCGTTCACGAGTCACGTTGAAAATCTGACCGATTTCTTCCAACGTTTTCATGCGTCCATCGTCTAAGCCATAGCGCAATCTCAACACATCGCGTTCACGAGGGCTAAGAGTATCCAACACATTTTCCAAGTCTTCTCGCAGCAAGTTCTTGGCAACTTGGTCTTCTGGGGTTTCGCCATCGGACTCGATGAAATCACCCAAACGAGAATCTTCTTCCTTGCCGATGGGGGTTTCTAAGGAAATCGGAAGTTGGGCAGACTTGGCAATAAAACGCAATTTCTCAATGGTCATTTCCATCCGAGTTGCAATTTCTTCTTCAGTGGGCTTACGACCCATTTCTTGAGAAAGCAATTTTGTCGTTTTCTTGATTCGAGAGATAGTTTCGTATAAGTGAACCGGAAGACGAATGGTGCGAGATTGATCCGCGATCGCTCTCGTAATTGCCTGCCGAATCCACCAAGTCGCATAAGTTGAAAACTTATACCCTTTCTCATGGTCAAACTTTTCAGCCGCCCGAATCAACCCCAAGCTGCCTTCTTGAATCAAATCTTGAAAAGACAACCCGCGATTCATGTATTTTTTTGCGATGGAAACGACCAATCGCAAGTTGGACTGAACCATCTTGTCTTTTGCCCTCCGCCCCAAATGAAGGCGATGGAGAAAGGCGGTTAATGGCATATTTACGGCATTTGCCCACTCAGAGTTTTGAGGACAGCGCTCTAACTGCTGAGACAAGCTTTCACGTATCCGTTCCAAATCAAGCAAATCAGCAATCTTCCGTGCCAACTCAATTTCTTCATCGGCGCGCAACAACCGAATACGCCCAATCTCCTGCAAATACAGGCGAATAGAGTCTTCTGTATAGTGCTTTTTCTTTGCTTGCGCGCGGCGGCGACCTGGTTTAGCCTTACCTGGCTTGCCATCCTCATCTGATGCAGCTACGCCATCATCTGAATCATCATCATCTTCATCGATGAAGACTAAATCGTTGTCGGGTAAACTATCAGAAGCGCTACCTAGCAACTCGATTTCGAGTACGTTATTGACCTGGGTCATGCCGTGTTCCTCATGCTCCTTAACTAACAAATGGAAATCGCTAATGTTGTTTACCAACATCAGCTAAAGGATTTGCAAATAGAGAGAAAACTTTGTAGCGCTAGCGAATAAAGTCTAGCTAGATACACAGTATACTCCTTACCTCATAGTTCAAACTTCAAATCAACCGCCTCGCCATTCGTGGAAAGGTGATGCTTTAGGATGTTTCGATCACAGGTCTTTTCACAATGCTATTTTTCTCTTTTTGAATACAGTCATCACTCAAATAAGGCATGAACCGTAACTAGCAAAGTGGAACATGAATCGATTGTCCTGCTGAGTGCCTTACTAATCTTATCTCCGAAATTCCTAAGTGCTGTGTCCGGCTTGAGATAAACCATCTGCAAGCTGTAACTCATTTGGTAGTGAGTGTCTGTGCCAAGTAAGCCAAGACTGCAACTTAGATCTATTTCTAATGGTAGACGAGAATTGAAAAGCGCAAGCTCCTTCTGCTAAATTAACTCAGATCGTCTGAAATAGGATCTGAATCCATATTAATTTAGTTCGCTATTTCTAAGGAATTGGTGAGAATCATCAAATGTTCCTAGAAATGGCTTAAGGTTCTCAGCCATTTGAATGAAGTTAAAAAATCTCTAGGTTAGAAGCCTAGATCCGTTGCTCTATCTGCTTTAGCAGAACTGTATAGGAGCTTCTCACGCTGAGTGAATTGAATTACTAAGATCTTAAAATTGAGGGATGATTGCTCGATTAGGTTTTTAAAGAAATCGGGTTTATATAAGTAGAAGCTATAAAACTGATTATAGAAATTAAAGAAAACAAACAATTTTATTCATGATTATTCACAATAGGGTGCGATTTTCAAGGTGAAAATTTTGCTGGTAGTTCGAGTGTTGATGGATTAAGGAGTAGCTCTTTGACAAAATCATCTCGAAGACTTCCCCAAAGCCGACAATGTGTTTGGGAACAGGTCACTACAAATTCTCCGTTTTGAGCAAATTTGCAACCTAGTTGATAAAGCTGCGATCGCTGATGGGACTCGACCGTCATCAACTGACAGAACAACTCATTGCGATAATACATGCCGCTTTGGATAGTATCAACGAACCAAAATCTGAAGATAAAAACGTTCTTTTCGTCGAGAACTAGAGGTGGCACTATAGATTGCCTAATGACAGCGATGGTTAACTCATTGCTTTGGTTTGAAGACATTTTCTTGCCGCCAGAGTTGATCAATTGTGACAAAGAAATAGCCTTTCTGTAGTAAAAGCGGAATTAATCGATCCACTACCTCCGCAACATCTACGCCTCCGGTATATCCATCATGCAGCACAATAATTGACCCATTGGCGACCTGTTGCAAAATGCGATCGACCACTGTGGAAACGCCAGGATTGACCCAATCTTCGGGGACAACACTCCACATGACGGGGCGATAGCTCCACTTCTGTAGCAAATCTAAAATCTTGGGCGTGAAAAAACCGTTGGGTGGACGAACATCCCGAATCGCAGTAGAGGGAATCTGGCAGACTTTGGTAATTTCGGCTTGAGTTTGTTCTAACGTTTGCTTTAGCTCAGTCGATGATAGGTTGGTGAAAGAGCGGTGGTCAAAGCCATGTAGCCCTAACCAATGGTTGTGCTGATAAATTGAGTGGGCGATCGCCGGGGCACGATTTACACAAATTCCTAGCAGAAAGAAACTGGCTGCAATTCCATGGCGATCCAAAACATCAAGCAATTGAGGGGTGTAGTCTGGGTGGGGGCCATCGTCAAAGGTGAGGGCGATCGCGGGGATTGCCCGATCCCCAACCCAAAGACAATCAGGAAAGAGCGGCTTAAGAACTTGATGAATAACTGGGTAGAGCGGGGCAAATTGCATAAGTTAAGGCAGAGTAGCTCACTAAATCACAAAAGTTTTAATTCGGTCTATGGAGCTAGGCGCGCTTTCTTCAGACGATTAGCGGTATACCATTGGGCGATCACGGGCACCCACGCTTCAAAATGAGGAAAGATGGTTTCGCACAATTTCTGCGCTTCAAGCTGAGCATCCGACTTCCATCGTAAATCTAGCAAGTGCATCAGCGATCGCACATTTGCCGACATCACCCAATGCTGCCGGACATCAAACGGGATCAAGCCACGAGCATGTTCTTCAGAAAAGCCTTGGTGAATCCGTTCATGATAGCGATGGCAAGCCTTTAAGCACCACTCTATATCTTGCTGCCGTTGCTCCTCAGTATAATCATAATGTTTTCCCTGACGGTCGGAATAAGCTCCTAGCGGACGCAGATAGAATACATCCTCCACCTCGCGCTTGCCCTCTACCACGTCTAAAACCCGTTGCCCTGTATACCGTCCAGACTGTACGTCGAAAGAAATCCCAACCCGATGTGTCCGAATTTGCTGCATGGTGCTGTGGGGAAACCAGCCACAGTTCAGCACGATTTGCGGATGCTCTAATGGACCGTAATGTCCACGATTGCCTGCGAGTAATTGCTTAACGATGACTTCCCCACATTTGTTTTCATCAGGAAAGCGATCGCGTTCATCCCAAACAAACTCTTCTGCATAATCTTGATGCATAGCGGCATAAATAACCTGCTGCGGGTTTGGAGTTTGAGCAATGACTTCAACCGTAAAGCGATCCATAGAATTCTTAGACAGAGCTATATATTTTTAGCTCTCTAGCATAAGGGCATTGGGTCAGAAAATAAGAATTGCTCCCAAATTTCTTAAGCCCATAAATCTTTGGCAAAGCTAGAAGCGATAGCCCCTATCTTTGCCAAAGCCAATGATTCAGCTAAACGAACAAGATTCAGTCATCGGTCGATTTCTATCGATTGAGTTGCAAAAAAGCTTCTACTTCAGCAGCAACTGGCTGCGCCGCGATCGCACCGGGGCGGGTGGTTGTCATCGCGCCAACGGCACTGGCATAGCGAACAATTGCTTGAACACTATCTGCATTTTCTAAGCTTTGAATACCCTGTTGACACAGTTGGTGTAAAAAACCTGCCAAAAAACTATCTCCGGCTCCAGTGGTATCTTCAACATCGATCGCAAAAGCTGGAATGGTGCCTTGATTTCCCTGCAACCAGTAAGCGCAGCCTTTTTCTCCAGCCGTCACCAATACACCGGATACCTGCTCAACTTGCGCCGCGATCGCGCCAGGATCGCTTGTTTCAAATAGCCACTCTGCCTCTTCATCCGATAGCTTGAGAAAATCTGCCTGGTTCACTAACTGGCGGATGATGGCGGGAGCCGCTGCGGGATCAGCCCAAAATACGGGTCGCCAATTCACATCTAGCAAAATTTTAGTGTCAAACTGTTTGGCAAGCTGAACTGCCTGCATGGTTGCTTCATGGCTCTTAGGGTATGCCATTTCTAAACTGCCTAACACTAAAAACTCCGCTGCCTTAAATAATTGAACAGGAAGCTGATCGGCTTGAAGCTGCGTATCAGCAAATTCAGACGTGTCAATATTTCCAAACCCAGCAAAGGCGCGATCGCCCGTCTCCGAGCGAACCACATAAACTCCACGAGTGGGTGCGGTTGGATGGCGCTGTACCCCGTCTATATTCACTTGGGTTTCTTGCAGCAGCTTCACCAAAATATTGCCTAGATCATCTTCACCCACACAGCCGACAAACCCGCTAGCAGTCCCCAGTTTGACTAACGCACAGGCGACGTTGGCGGGTGCGCCACCGGGGTAGGGAGTCCAAGAGGCGACTTGCTCGTAAGGTAAACCAGGTTGGTCTGACAAGAAGTCAAACAAAATTTCGCCAAGACAAAGGACGCGAGGATTGGTCATCAAACTTCAAACTTTGAAACTTTATTTTGCACTAACCCTATACTCTGCCTAGCTCAACAGCCGCTACAGCATTAATTGCTCTAGAGCGTGGGCATCTGAAATACATAGAAAATCTCGATCGCGAGTGATCAACCCTTTCTTTTCTAGCTTGCTAAGTACACGAGTGACGGTTTCCCGCGCCAAACCGCTGAGACTGCTAAGTTCGCGATGGGGTAAATTGGGAATTTCGGTTCCCGTGCCGCTAGCGCTGGCTTTACCCTGTCCTTCCGCCAAGAATAGCAAAATATCTGCGACTCGCGACGTACTATCCGACTCTCGTAGGCGCAGGCGGCGATTCACTTGCCGTAAACGACGCGCCATCAGCTTTGCAAGGCGAATTCCTGACTGTGGCTCCGTGGTTAGAAGCCGCACAAAGTCTTGAGCAGGCATGTTGCCAATCACCGTGGGCGCAAGAGTAATTACATCTGTTGATCGGGGCACTTCATCGAGGGGAGCCATTTCGCCAAATAGTTCACCTTTTCCCAAAATGTTTAGAGTAACTTCCTTGCCATCCAGGTTATAGGTACGGATTTTGACCCATCCACTCAAAATAAAATACACAGAGCTTCCCCAATCGTTCTCCAATAAAATCACTTGATTTGGAGGATGGTTGCGGGTTACTACGTTCATCGTCGCTCTTTCTACTGCCGCTTCGGGCAATCCTTCAAAAAAGAGGGATGAGCGAATTAGAATACTAGCGGGAATGTCTCGAGGACTCAATCGATCTTCCATCGAGCGATACTTCAGGATACAGCAATAAACTTCAGGTACAGGATAGATAATAGTTTACTTGTTAGGATCTGATTCAAGTAATTCAATCAGGTTCATTTCTCATTTTTAGGGTCATTTCTCACCTTTTATGAAGACCGATTTGTAAAAAAAGATTCACATTTTTTAGATCATGACATTTTTCAAGTGTCTCTACCAACCAACACAATAATCTTAAAAAGGGGGACTCAGCATGACGTATTCCGTAATTTCATCACGTTTTGATGGGGGCATCTTCAAATGATTTGCAATAAAAATTTGCAAACGCGATCGCCTTAGGGTCGTCATTTGCTCTACGGCAGATAGCATTGTCCAAAAAATTATTATTTTCTGGACTTCCTGACGTACACTTCAATCACTTCATACAGCAAGATAGTGCTGGTAGAATTGTGACACATTTTGAAGATAGGACAGTAACCGCAGGCAATGGGCACACTAAAGTATTGAGTATGGGCAATATCTAGCGTCTGCCATCTAAGTGCTAAGTTTCAGCTTCATTTATGCTTGCAAGGTGAGTTTCCCAGAGGCAAAGTTCTGAAATGTTTTTGCTTGATCGTATGAGCTAGAAGCTGCTATCTCGTCCATTCTCCTTCCTTGTTTACTTAGTCAGGGGCTACATTGTGACTTCTCAGAAGGATCAAATCCAAGCCTTAATTGCTGAAATTGACAGCGTCTTACAAAAGGCACATCCGCGTTTGCCGTGGGTTATGTCCAGGGAGATGGCTCAACAGCGGCAGGTTTTGGAGCGTGTTCGGAACTATTTAGTGGTGCTTCAGCAGCAGTCGCCTATGGATAGGCAGCGGCAAGAAGTCACTTATGCAATGCCCATAGGCTATCCGCCAGAATTTTATCCATCGAATATTTCTGAGTCGCGATCGCTGGGGGGAGATGCTCAACAAATCATGCAAACCATTTTGCAAGAGATGAGCTATCTGAGGGCAAGCGTCATGCAGCCAATGCAGGCGGATCTTGAGAATCTGCGGCAGCGGCGAGAGTTGCTAACGAAAGAACTGAGTCGCCTAGAAGCTGAACGACAAAATCAGACGGTTGCTCAATTCACTCCTAACCATCCTCCCAACTCCCAACAGTTCGCTGATGAACTGGTTCAAGTGTTAATGAGTCGCTTACAAGAGAGTTTGTCTCAGCAAATTGGGCAGGCTTTAGGCAATGTTCAATCTCAAGCACTGTCCTACAAGGCAAAGCCTAGCAATTCGGGAGACCCGTCACCGAGCGCCCTTGCTAATCCTCAATATGAGCAGTTGCAAGCTTTGCGATCGCGTTCTGACCAGATGCTAGTGAACCTAGATTCCACGCTCAATATTGTTTTTGAGTCCCTCCAGCGTAATATTCAAGCCTATCAAGCATCGCTGATCCAAGGGCTAGAGCGGATGCATAGCATGGGAGCGCAGGGCGAAGTAGCGTTTAAGACCCTTAGTAAAGAGTTGGCGCAACAGTTAAATCAAGAAGCGTCCTCTTATTTGCTCTCGTTAGCTCAAGGGCAAGCCGCAACAGATCCCAAAGCTGCAAATCTAACCCCCAGCGAGGTGTTTAACCCTACGCCTGACCCTTTTTCGGAATCGATCGCGAATCCAGCGATCGCTCCCAGTTCTAACCCGAGCTTCCCCTATTCCGGCAGGTCAGCTTTGGCAACGGATTTATCTACCACTGACCCAATCAAATCCATCGCGGCTCAAGACGATAGCTTGCCGTCGATGCCAGAGTTGGATGCAGCCTTAGAATTTTGGTTGCGCTCAGCAGACAGTGGCAATTTTGATGTCACAGAACTCATTTCAAACTCTTTGGATGTTGGCATTCCATTCAATGAGTCACCCCCTGCACAAGCTGAAATTGATTTTTCTTCTCTAAGTGATAGTGATGCGGCGATCGCACTCTTCGATTTGCCTGTATCTGAACCAGGAACCGATGAAGAGACTGCCGAGTTGAATGATGCCTTCAAATCTTTGGAAGAAGTAAGCAGTGAACTAGACGCTCCTGCCGCTGCTCCACCAGTAGACGATAGTTCCGTTGAACAGGATGAGTTTTACCAAAGCTTGTTTGGAGATAGCGCGACTAATCCTGATGAACCCGCCGCGATCGCGGTTCTAAATGACCGATCCAAGGATTTATTACCAGAAGCCATACAGCCCAAAGCGACTGAACCTGAAAGCGAACTTGACAACATTGATCAGGTGGCGGATTTGGCTAATCTCACCTTTGAATCCATCAGCAGTGACTTGGAGTTGCCCAAACTTTTTCAAGAAGCCAAGACAGCAACAACAATCATCACGGAGCTACCTGCCAGATTGTTTGATGATGCTTCTAGTGTGGCTCCATCTCTAGAGTCATTTCCCCTCACTGCTGAAACCGAATCATTACTCACCGACCTAGATCCCTCCTCTTCAGCACCCGATAGCATTAGCTCCCTAACCGATTTATTTCAAGATCTTCCTTCAGAATTGGCGCAATCTATCCCCGTTGAGCCACCCGCGATCGCCCGTGATTGGGCTTCTCTAAAAAATATTGCACCTGTGGCTAATCCTTCTAAATCGGTGCCATTGGATGCTCTGACGATTGGCTTGCCCGACTCTGAATTTGCCTTAGAAGGGAAAGAAGAGCAGTTTACACGTGCGGCGCTGGATGAAAATCTTCTGCCTGATGCGTTTCATGAAACTGGCAACGTCAGTTTTAAATTGGATGATGTGACGCTTAGCAGCCTGAGTGAAGATTTGTCTAACGTAGAAGTTTCCACAACCTGGCAATTCGACGATCTCGCTGCCGATGATGTGCCATCTTTAGATGAGTTTGCCCTGTTTCTAGAAGAAACCCAAGAAGTACAGCCGCCTGAACCCTTGTTCAGCGATCGCGCCGACCTTAGTACCGATCTCAGCGCCGACCTTACCGTTGAAGACTTTGGCACCCTGTTTGATGATGCTCCTACCATCAGCCCATCCCTGCCACCGCCACCGACTGTCCGCTCTAGCCCACCCACCCTTTCACTCCAGGAAACTCAAAGCGTCGCTGAACCTCATACGAGCAACAACCTGCGACCCTCACCGCTGCCCAAAGCCACCGACCTTACCGTTGAAGACTTTGGCACCCTGTTTGATGATGCTCCTACCGTCAGCCCATCCCTGCCACCGCCCCCGGCTGTCCGTTCTAGCCCATCAACCCTTTCACTTCAGGAAACTCAAAGCGTCGTTGAACCCTATACGAGCAACAACCTGCAACCCTCACCGCTGCCCAAAGCCGCAGATGATGGCTCTTCAGTCTTTACCCTAGAAGGCATGGACGATTTGTTTGGAGATGCCCCAGATATCGTGCCCGTGTCATTACCCCCCGCACCTCAGATCCCGAATCTTTTTGATTCTGCTCTCTCTTCCTTAGGAATGCAGGATTTCTTGGACGCTGACCCTCGCTCCCAATCCCCTGATATAGAGTCCCTGCCCTTCACCTTAGAAGGCATGGATGATCTTTTTAGGGATGCGCCTTCAGTTCAGAGCACTGCGTCAACTGCCGCACGCCCAGCCAGCCAAGAAATTTCGCCCTTCAAACCTGACTATGGGCAGCAGCCCGCCGAGGAATCAACACCTGTCAAACTAGACCCACTCAATCATCTCGAACAAGTAGACTCCTTGTTAATAGACACGTTACCCCAGCCGCAGGATTTACCGAATGTTGGCTCACAAAAGAGTACGAACAATTCGCTAGTCACTGCCTCTTTGCCAGAAAAGCCGCCTGATACCCCAACGAACCTAGGGCTAGATGAAGCCTTTGAAAGTTTGTTGGGTAAGCCTACTCCGTTACAGCCTTCCACTCTAGACGAGCAGGATAAAGAAAAAAAAAAGGCGCTCTAACCGCAAACGTCCTAAAGGATTTGGATAAGGAAAATTTGGGGCGCGCTCATGTCAATGAGGTGGGCAGAACCCCGCGATCGCCCTGGTATTTGGGCATTAATATTGGCACAACTGCCGTATCAGCTAGCTTATTCAATGGAGAGACAAGTCAACACTCCGCGATCGCTTGGGTGAAAAACACGCCACAAGATCAGTCATTTTGGGCAGTGATCCCATCAGAATTACCCAGCTTCAAGCCCTACCTAAACAGTGCGATTCCTTATCTTTCACCAATAACGCAACAATGGGAACCGCTGATTTTGCGATCGTCCACTCAGCTTATTCCCCTAATTCAGGTTCAGCACCAGTTAACGGCTTTGCTAACAACTCTTAGATCGGCTGATCCCAACTTGCGTTGCACGGCAGAAGGGCTAGACAATTCTGTTTTTCACGCAGCACTCCAACACCTTGCTGGCATCGTGGTCAACCAGCCTATGGGCGCATCGGATGCCTACCGCTTTAATATCCGAGAGGCAGTATTGGCAACTGGCTTAGTGAGTCAACCGGAAAACATTTTTTTGATTGAGGAAGGGGTTGCTGCCCTGTTAGCAGAATTGCATCAACCTGATATTAAAACCGCAGTAAGAGCCACCGTTTTGCAAGTCCCCTTGATGCCCAGCGGCGGGCTGCTAGTGGTGAGCGCTGGGGCAACCACCACTGAGCTTGCACTGGCACAGAAGGTGCAAGCGGGAGTCAATTTAACTCGTGCAGAGGTGCAGCAGCGTCGCCTTCCTTATGCAGGGAATGCGATCGATCAAGACATTATTTGCCAATTGATCTACCCAAAAGTGGGAGATTGGGATGACTTAAAGTTGGGGCATTTAGATTTACCATTGCCCGGTGAACCCGATTTAAATGCTCGTTATGCTTTACAGCAGCATTTAGAGGGCAGCCTTCGAGGACAAAAACTATTAGATGCTGTCAGAAAATTTAAACTAACTTTTTGTCAGCATGATATTGAGGCGATCGCCGATAGTCCTAAAACAGTACTTAAATATGAAGATTTTTATAGCTGGGTGCTATCTCCCTATTTGCAGCAGCTTAATCGAGAACTGAATTTGCTGTTGAGCCAAGCGGGAATGACGACGGATCAGATTCAGCGGGTCGTTTCTACTGGGGGAACGGGTTCAATTCCCGCGATCGCCCAATGGCTACAGCAAAAGTTTCCCCAAGCGGAAATTGTCCAAGATGGGGCTAGTTCAAACAGCACTGAGGTTATACGCGATCGCATCGCCAAAGGACTCGCTTTACTGCCGTGTTACCCCCAAATTTTAGAGGACACTCGGCATCGATACAGCGATTATTTTCTGTTAAAAGAACTGCTCAAACTGCCGATTCAGGCAAACGAAGCCCTATCAGCCAGCCAGATTTTGCAGCGATTAGAGCAGCAAGGAGTGAATGTTGCCGCTTGCAAATCTACCCTGCTCGGCTTCTTGGATGGGCAGTTGCCAACCGGACTAGTGCCGTCAAAAGCCACAACCCTGTTCACCCTAGAATCTAGTCAAAATGCCGATTATCAAGCATTGACAGCGGCTCCACTCTTTTCTCGACACGATCACCACTATCGACTCAATCAACCACAGCGCGATCGCTTGTGGCACCATCTACAAACCGTTCTTGCCCACACTCATCAAACCCTCGAAACCCCTTTGACTGTCGGGATAGAGAAAGTTGAGCGTAGCATATAGTGTCAATGACTACTTCACGCGATGGACGACTTTCTCAATTACCCCCACCCTTGTATGTTGAGAGTGTGGCAGACCGTCTCCCTACGATTCGTGAAATCAAGATTTAGCTAACGTCAGTTAGGCTTAAGCAAAAGCAGGCAAAGCGGCATCAATGAACAGGGAGGGCTTCTTGGGTTGATCGCCTACTGCCATCAACCCACAGACTAGGTTGATGAGGCAGTTGACGGGCGAGCGATCGCGGGAATGCTCAATCTGAGAAATGGTCTTAAGCTAGCTGGTCAATGACAGATTCAACGACCGCTCGTCGGCGCAGCAGCAGCTTATCCTCTAATTGCTGCCGCAACAACGCCCAAAAACTTGTCTAAGCTGGGTTTTTCGATTAGGTCGGCATAGCGTATGGCAACTTGGCGCAGATTTTTGTGGTCGGCAAACCAGGTCGGTGTGGGGAAAATGCGAAAGGGGGCGCGCAGTACAGTTTTTTGGGGATGGTCAAATAAGTAGGCATTGTGAACAGTGCCCTGTCCAGAGCGAATGTCCTCTAAGGGATTGCCGGGAAATGCGCCCCAAGTTGATCCTGCCAGCATAAACATCATCCCTGTCCAAGCGTTGATCCCGATCGCTCCGTAGTGTAACTGGGCGATCGCTTCATCTAGCTCAGTCTGATAGCGCCGTTGAGTTTTCGGATCAATCAGCAGCACACAAGATAAATTGCCCCAGACTGATTCATTCACAAACGGAATCGCGGTTGCCAAAAACTCTGGTGCATCAGTAGCTTCTAAGGTGACTTCTGCCAGCACTCCGCAAAAAGCTTCGGTTTGTAAGGCATATTCATCAGCATGAGGCGGCACATTGGGTATCACTGTCCAGGGGATGCTGTCTTTTGTGGAAGTTCTCAGGGCGATTGCGTGGGGATAATGATCCAAAAATGCCTGATAGCGATCGTGGGCACCGGGATAGTAGGCTTTGCGCGGCGGAATAACTGCGAGTGCCTGGTGCAACTGGTGCAAAAACTCGTCTCGTTGCTTCCAACCGCTTGCCGTAATCACCACTTTTGCCGCGACGCAGTTAAAGCTTGCATTGTGGGCAACCATGCTAGCAACCTGTCGAGCTTGAAAGGCAATATCTGCCGCAGACCAGTTTCCTGGCACGATTAAAATGGGAGTGACGCAGCCCAACTCGGAGGTAATCGGTTTAGTGAGTGCCGGATTATCAGTCGCTTTGCGTTTCTGTTGTTCCTCCAACGTGCTACCCCAGACGATCGCGTCGTGAGTATGATGCGACCCGGTAATATGAATCGTTTCAATCTGCGGATGTTCGCACAGGTAGCGTCCCAAGTCCCCATCGCCATAAACGATCGCCAAAAAGCCAGCTTGAATCAATGACCGCAAGGCTTTTTCTAAAAATTTGCCCCCGTAAGCATTCACAGGATTCATTTTTAATAGAACAACCTGATTCTCAGCAAATAGCTTATACAAGCTATCCAATACAGCGATCGCCGAGACATTCCCCGCTCCCAAGACTAGCGATACTTTCCCTTGCTGAAGGTTTTGATCATGCCGATAAATTTTTCCTTGCGTAGCAGGCTGATCCGGTTCTATCCAGACTTCTCCTTTGAAACCTAGCCACATCAGCCGATCTATCCAGTTGTCGGGAAACACGTGAGCCACTAACTGCCGATTCGGATGAGAGGAGATCGCCAGCGGCTTGAGTTGTCCGTTTGCCTCCAAAGTTTTGATTAGCCCTTGCAAGGTCAGAAGCGTTGCCACGGGTCCGGTTAGCCAGTCTTCTCCCGCCAATGAGGATTGGGGATCGATGCCCTTGGCGATATTTGCCGCGATCGCCCAAGCTTCCGCAACTGTCATCACCCCATTTACACAGTCCCGCAGGTAAACGATACGGTCTGGAATCGAGGTTTGCACCCAAGCCTGTTTGCGGTTAACGAGGTTTGCGATCGCCTGATCCACCTGATGAATAGGCGTTGCAGTCGGATTAATCGGAGGTACAGAGCGATCGATCAAGGCATTAAACCATTAATTTTGGAAAGAGATCGCAGACCCAATTGAACCAATCTCCTTGCAAAGAACGGGAATTCAAAGAAAAACGCAGTATTCTTAGCATCTAGTGACTTAGATCACTGAGCATTCCGACCTCAATCACTCATTTAATTGAGCCGTTAGAAGACAATAAGGGCGTGGAGTTCTGTAGATAATCATGAACCATATCAGCATGATCCGAAAGTTGGTTGAAGAAGCCCTTCATGTCAAAAGGCTGACTTGTAGTATCGAAAACGAAATTAACTATGAGTTAACTCGACTAGGACATATTTCAGATTCAGATTTTGAAGCACTTGAATTGTTGATGGCAGAGATGGATGCCGGACGGATTGCTCTCGTGCCTAGTCCATAATTGGTTACTAAGGGCTTAGGGTCATCTTTCCCAAGGCTTAAAATTTAAGGCAGGATAACCTGCCCTGAATGTCTATTTTTCTCAAAGTAACACTAAACCTTAAATTTTTCACTGATGCGTCGCATCGCTTCTTTGACGTTCTCACGACTGTTAAACGCAGAAACTCTAAAGTATCCTTCACCTGCGGCACCAAAACCCGAACCAGGGGTTCCTACCACGTTGACAGTGTTCAAAAGTTTATCAAAGAAATCCCAGCTAGAAAGATTATGAGGCGTTTTCACCCACACATACGGTGCATTTACGCCACCATAGACCTGAATGCCTGCGGCGGTTAACTGTTCGCGAATGATTTGGGCATTTTCCATATAAAAGCGAACTAGCGCCTGAACTTGAGTTTGTCCTTCAGGGGAATAAACGGCTTCCGCCCCTCGCTGGATCACATAGGGCACACCGTTAAATTTAGTGGATTGACGACGGTTCCACAGTTGCCACACCGATACATCGGAGCCATCGGAGGCTTTGCCCATCAGAGTTTTAGGAACCACGGTCAAGGCACAGCGAGTCCCAGTAAACCCGGCATTTTTGGAAAAAGAACGGAATTCGATCGCACATTCTCTCGCTCCTTCAATTTCATAAATGGAGTGAGGCAATTCTGGGTCAGTGATAAATGCTTCGTATGCAGCATCAAAGAAAATAATGGAGCCATGGGCTTTGGCATAGTTGACCCAGGCTTGCAAGTGTTCGCGGGTGGCAGTGGCTCCTGTGGGGTTGTTGGGGAAGCAGAGGTAAATTAGATCCACCTTTTCAGTGGGAATACTGGCGGTAAAGTGGTTTTCAGCCGAGATGGGCAAATAGACTAAGCCCCCATATTCACCGCGATCGTTGGCATCGCCCGTATGCCCTGCCATGACGTTCGTATCCACATAAACCGGATAGACGGGATCGGTAACGGCGATCGTGTTGGTGCTGCCAAAAATATCGAGAATGTTGCCACAGTCGCACTTGGAGCCGTCAGAGACAAAAATTTCTGAGGCATCAATGTCACAGCCCCGCGCTTGAAAGTCAAACTGGGCAATCTTTTCTCGCAGCCATCCATAGCCTTGCTCAGGTCCATAGCCTTTGAACCCATCGCGATCGCCCATTTCTTCTACTGCCCGAATCATGGCACTACGGCAAGCTTCCGGCAACGGTTCTGTGACATCGCCAATTCCTAACCGGATTACTTTGGCATCGGGGTTCTCCGCCACAAAAGTATTCACTCGTCGGGCAATTTCTGGAAATAGGTAGCCCGCTTTGAGCTTAAGATAGTTATCGTTAATCGTTGCCATAGGGAAGTTGCTACAACTGAGTACAAGGGCTGCTCGTTCTATTATTCCGAAAAATGCGCCAAAAAGCAGCCAGAATGAAATAATGCAGGCGGCACAGGGATAGAAAAAATGGTGCAGCAGATGAGGCAGTATTGGCGAGTCTAGAAGCCTGATAGGGCGATCGCAGTTTTACTAACGGCTGCATTGCAAAATCCGCAGATTCAAGAAGATGTCTTCGCGGCAATCTGTTTTAGCACTTTGCCAGGACTCACAAACGATAAGCCGCGTCCAGACTCAGTGCTGACCATCACAGCCTCTACAATTGGCTCAAATATTGCCTGTTCTGCCACCCATTCCACCAAAAAATTTGCACCTAATCCGCCACTGACTTCATTTCTAGGTAGAAAGTAATCCGCAGATGCCATAGAAGAAAGTTCTGAAGGGTTCTCTAGAAGGTTTTTAATTAACTTGCCACTGGTGTCATAGTAATCAATCTTTGTAATGATCATAGGGTGCTTCAGGTCAGTGTTGCGGATGCTTAGCGTGGTGGCTAAGTTGATTACTTGATTTTGCGTATCGTAGTGATAAATATAGGAATAGACAGGGACGTAAACAGTTTGCCCTGCCAAAATTTTTTTGGACTCTAGCGTCACTGGTTTAAGGGTTGATTTTCCAAGGTGAGGCGTGGGTGATTGGCTCGTTTGGGCACCCAACATTGTGCAAGCAGCCAGACTAACCATCAAAACAAGGACTAGGCTCAATTTAATCCAGTGGTTTAATCCCTTCACTATCGTTGTTTGCAACACGTTATTTTCCTGATGAAGTAATATATTTTCTATCCTAACTTTTAGCGAAATGTCGGCTGATTGTAGGCTTTTTAAGCGATCGCGATTTCCCCCAAAAACTAAAACGTGACGTAACTGTTACACAATCCAGGATCAAAGCTTAAGCAAACCGCCCTTGCTTTCTCTCTAGAGTTACACTAAGGCAACTATTCATAAAATGCTTATGCATTTACTGGTTCATGGCTCTATCTTCTCTCCCCTCAGATGATTGCGCTCCTGTACAGCTTGGTAAAGATGACAAAGCGATGCATCGCCATTTAAAGGAGGCTCTGAGTAAGGGCTTTTATGAAGCCTGTAGTGGCGTGACTCAAGCATTGCTATTGGCGTGCGAGTGGCACCTAACTACTGAAGCCCGTGCCTTAACCCTAGTGATTGCCTGCCCCAATATGACTATTAACTGGCGAGTGTTAAGTAATTTAGCCGCGATCGGTCACTCTTTAGGGCGGTTTACACCCAACGCCAAGATCTGTATTTGCCCTCCAGCGGGGCTGGGGATTCCCTTTGAACTGCGGATCGATGAGATTGCGATGTATCGAGATTTGTTTTAGACCTTTTGTTATCCTCCTTGTAGGGCTTTAAGGGATTCTTCTACATGCCCCTTAAAATTAAGCTGAGAATTAAAGATTTTTCTGACCACGCCTTGTGGGTCAATCACATAGGTGACGCGACCAGGGAGTACTCCGAAGGTGGAAGGAACGCCAAATAGCTTACGAACTTGGTTGCCTGTGTCGCTAAGCAACATAAAGGGAAGTTGGTGTTTTGTGGCAAATTTACTATGGGATTCAGGCGAATCTGCGCTAATGCCAATCACTTCTGCGCCTGCGTCTTGAAATACTGTGTAACTATCGCGGAAAGCACAAGATTCTGTTGTGCAGCCGGGTGTGTCATCTTTCGGATAAAAATAAAGCACGATCGCTTTTTCACCTAAAATCTGGTTGAATTCAATCATCTGCCCGGTTTGGGAAGGCAATGTGAAATTGGGAGCGGTGTCTCCCTCGCGGATTGGCATAGCCATAGGGCGGTGTCTCCTGACTAAATAACGAACGATGACTGTCATCTAGATAGTACAGCGATCGCTCTCGTTGCACCGCACTGACCGTTAAAAACGATGCCAACAAGCGCGCGATCGCAACCCTAATCGCAAACCATAGATCCAAATCTGCAAAGTTCTCGTATTCTCATTTACAAACAAATCGTTGTTTTGACTGAGGAGTCGGTAGAAAGCCTATAGGATTATTTTTGACTTAGACATGATTCTTGAGCCTATTTCAAGTGGCTGCTCAAACGCTGTGACTTTATCCATCTGTTCTTCTTTAAAGAAAGTGTGAGGAAACTACGGGTTTCACGCTAGCTTGATAGAGAATAGGTAAAATCTGGTAAGTAGCAGCGATAAATTTTGGGCTACTTGCTTTATGTATGGTATTCACTCGAATGAATACTCAGTGCATCAGGACAGGATAACGATCATGCTTGATACTGGTCAAATAGCGCTGAATAGGGAAGCTCTGACATTATTTCGTCAGGGACTTGCTGCTGCCTCTTCTTTAAACTATGAACAGGCGGTTGTTTATTATGACCGTGTATTGGATATTCAAACAGACTGTTATGAAGTCTGGTATGAGCGCGGCTTAGCTTTGGAAAGTGGCGGCGATTACATTGAGGCGATCGCGAGTTATGATCGCGCCTTAAGCTTAAAGCCTCGTCCGTCCTCTGCTTGTGAAATTTGGCATGAGCGCGGCAATGCCTTTCACTATGGCGTAGGTGATTACACTCAAGCTCTTTCTTGCTACGACCAAGCCTTAAAACTCTCTCCTGACCACGAGCAGGTTTGGCATAATCGCGGTAATTTGCTGTTCTATGGCATGAGCCTTCCAGAGGACGCGATCGCCTGCTATGACCGCACATTGGCAATAAACCCAGACTATGAACTGTGCTGGCGAAACCGTGGAAATGCTCTAGCAGAACTGCGGTGCTATGATGCGGCGATCGCCAGTTATGATCACGCCTTAGCATTGAAACCAGATGACTCCGTGTGTTGGGAAGCGCGGAATCTGGCGGCTGGCAAATCAGGACTGCCCTATCCACAACCTACCACTAGCCCCGTCTATACCACGGGCTATGCTGATCAAACCTTCGTAGAAGGCGATACCGATTCCAACATTGTGTTTGCCTCAAACTCTGATTTTGAAAATGAAATTTTCCCCATTCCTCAAGGTCAACCGCTGTTGGTCATTGAAGATGATTGGGGAAAACGAGAAATTTTGCTAGAGCGCGATCGCTATTCAGTCGGGCGTGATCCTAAAAGCGATATTTGTTTACATTCTCAGTTTGTATCGCGCCACCATGCAGTATTGGAACGAGTTAATCATGCCAACGAAACGGTGGCTTACCAAATTACTGATGGCGATTTGAGTGGTAAACCTAGCACGAATGGCTTAATGATCAATGGTAAAAAGTGTCGCTTAACGGAGTTGAAGTCTGAGGATGCCATCGTATTTGGTCCGAAGGCACAAGCAGTTTTCAAGATGATTCCTGCTGGCTTAAAGAAATTTTGCTAGTCCAAGCTGCTTATTCTCTCAAATCAATCTCTAAAGGCGATGATAGCGGTATGCTTCACTCGCAGCGCGATGTAGTAACGAGTGACGGTAAACCAACGCTGGCATATCGTCTGCATAGCCACCCCCAATTACACAGGCGACGGCATACCCTTGAGACAAACAGGTGTCTAATACTTGCATCTCGCGACGAAATAACCCGGTGTCGGTGAGAGCAAGTTTACCCAAGCGATCGCCCACATGGGGATCAACTCCAGCATCGTAGAAGACAAGATCGGGCTTTACTTGGTTCAGCAAGTCGGGCAAATGGGCTGCCAGCATTTGCAAATATTCGTCATCCTCCATGCCTTCAGCCAGCGGCACATCTAAATCACTTTGCTGTTTGGTGCCGGGAAAGTTGACCGCACAGTGCATGGAAAAGGTAAACACACTGGCATCTGACTGAAAAATGAACGCGGTGCCGTCTCCTTGATGCACATCCAAATCGACGATGAGTGCGGTTTGGATCAGTCCTTGATGTTGCAGGTGACGAATCGCGATCGCAATGTCATTAAAAATACAAAACCCCGATCCATAGGCAGGAAACGCATGATGGGTTCCGCCTGCTGTATTGCACGCCAATCCGTGCTGTAATGCGAGTTGTGCCGTCAAGATAGTCCCGCCTACCGCCACACAAGTCCGATTTGCCAAAGCAGGACTCCAAGGTAACCCGATCCGTCGTTGGGCTTTTGCATCTAAGCTGCCTTCGCAGTAAGCCTGCACGTATTCTGGCGTATGGACTTGCTCGATCCAGGCTGAGGGCGATCGCTCTGGTCGATGAAACTGGGCGCGAGTCGCCACCCCATCCCCTAGCAACCGCTCGTAGAGCAACCGAAATTTGGGCATGGGAAACCGATGACCCTCTGGCAGGGGTGCCACATAATCGGGGTGATAAACGATGGGCAAGTCCATAATCTAGAGAAAAGTCCAGTGATCAAAGGTGGCTGCCTGACCGCAACCAACCCCGTTTTCGTCTAACACCGTCCACAGGATGACATTCTGAATCTCAAACCGTTGCCCAGTGCTACAAATTCTCACACCCTGATAATTATTGATAAAGCCATTAGCTTTTGCTTGCTGCAAGAGGCGATCGCGCTCTGCTCGTTCCATCGGTTCAGCCGTCAGGCGGGAAGGGGTTTGGGTAAACTGCTCCCACTCCATCTGCCATAGCTGTAATGCTTGCCGATTGCCATAATTCAAAATTGGATCGGCTTCCGTACCATGGGACACCACCACAAAAGGAGCTTCAAAGAGTGCTTGGGCAATCTCACTTTCATCTCCATGACTTGTGAATAGAGGCTTTCCCGTCCAATGGTGAAAACTATGAAGCAATCGCTGGGTATGACGGATCACCTCTTTCTGCATTTGCATTTCTCTGCTCCCTGCCCCCGTTTGAAGATTCTTGTATTATGAAGATAGATTAAGAACTGACCCATTATCAATCTACATATACCGTGTTAACCCAAACTTCTATCAGCGATCGCCCCTTTGAAATTCAGACCTGGACATGGAAAGGGCACCAAATTCCTTACACCGTCATGGGCACTGGACAGCCATTGCTCTTGGTGCATGGATTTGGTGCATCCTTGGGGCATTGGCGTAAAAATATTCCGGTGTTAGCTGCCGCAGGCTACCGGGTGTATGCGATCGACCTGTTAGGGTTTGGTGGTTCCGATAAACCCGCGCTGGACTATTCCCTCGATTTGTGGCAAGAGCAACTAAAAGATTTCTGGACAGCACACATCCAACAGCCCACTGTATTTGTGGGCAATTCGATTGGCGGTTTGTTGTGCCTAATCATGATGGCAGACTATCCTGAACTGGCAGCAGGCGGAGTGCTGCTTAACTGCGCGGGTGGATTGAACCATCGCCCTGATGAATTTAATTTGCCCATGCGGTTGGTGATGGGTGGCTTTACCAAAGTCGTCAGTTCTAAGCTTATCGGTCCCTTTTTGTTCAACCGCATCCGCCAAAAAGCTCGTCTGCGCCGCACTCTATATCAGGTGTATCGCGATCGCACGGCTGTAACCGATGATTTAGTCGATCTACTCTACAATCCATCCTGTGATCCCGGTGCCCAGCAAGTATTTGCCTCTGTCCTCACCGCTGCCGCAGGTCCGTCTCCCACAGAGCTATTACCCAAGGTGAAAGCACCCCTGCTGGTGCTGTGGGGCGAAGCCGATCCCTGGACTCCGATCGCCGGAGCCGCCCTTTATCAAGACTTTGCTAAAACTCATCCCCTGACCTTCATCCCCATTCCTAACACGGGGCATTGCCCCCACGATGAAAACCCTGATGCGGTAAATCCTCTGATTGTGGATTGGCTAGCCCATCTCAATCAGAACTCAGCCTGCTAAAATTCCAGTCCTACCGCCTTTACGGGTGAAAGTGGATCAATTAATTTCTAAATTGGTGCGAAGGCTTTGTTCTTGTTGCTTCACAGCGGCGAGTAGTTCAGCATTTTGTAAGATGATTCCTACTTGATTATTAAAAAGCTCCATATATCTTTGATCAGTTTCATCAAAGCTTATTTGGAAGCAATCTGGAATCTCTTTTGAACCAGCGCGATCGATTACTGGTTCTGTTCCTGGCTTCTTTTTATTCAGCAATTGGGTGACTCCGATCAGTTCTCCATCCGGGTTGAGAATAGGAACACAGAGTAAACTATAGGTGCGATAATCGCGGTGAAGACCGATTTTTTGGGCAGTTTCTAACTCTGGGCGATCGCCCATATCACAGGGAACATTTAAGGTTTTGCCCGTTGCGGCAACTTGCCCCGCATAGCCTTCTCCTACCTGCACACGCATTTTTGGACTATCACCCTTTGCAAAGGGTATCTGAGTATAGAGTTCGTGAGTCGCACGATCGAGGAGCCACAGGATACTGCGATCGGCGTTCATCAGTTCTCTAGCCGCTTGCATCACCCGTACCAAAATTTCTTCGGGTTCTAAACTGCTTTGGTTGACTGATCGTGTGGCTGCCATCAATGCCGCCGCAACCCGCTGTCCTCTGGCGGTGGTGTGGTAGGAGCAAAAACTTTCCAAGATCATCCGAATCAGGGGCGTATTGGCGGTGAATTGTTGCCTATCTTCATCCGTGAAGCCTTGGGGATCGATGCGAGTTACCAGATCGGTCTGAGAGTGATGATCTGGCTTGAGTTTATTCAGCAGTTGAATCACCCCAATCAGTTTGCCGCGATCGCTCATCAATGGCATTGCCAGCATGGTGTAGGTGCGATAGCCATTGCGTCGATCTTGCTCCTTTGCCGTGGCAGATCGCGGATCATCGTAAAAGTCGTAGGGAATCAGAATTGCCTGCTGCGAACGAGCGACTTCGCCCACAATCCCCTGATCGGCTGAGATCCGAATTTCCAGCGATCGCCCTCCTGCGGTGGCATCGCTTTGTTCCGACTCTGCCACAATTGACCACAGTTCATTGCGCTCGTCATCTAGCAGGAAAATAGTGCTGCGATCGGCACCCAGAGATTTGCCAACTTTCAAGGTAATCGATCGCAGCGTGGTATCCAGAATGTCATCAAAACCCTGATTATCCATCACCTGATTCAGCATCGACAGGGTTTGCAGCACGACGCTTTGGGGGTGGTTTTCTGCCTGATATTTCATGGCGGCAAACTGTTGAGCGTTGTAAAGGGCTACCCCCACTTGGGCGTTAAAAATTTGCATATATCGCTGGCTATTGTGGTCAAAGCTCGCCTGAAAGCAGTCTGGAGCTTGGGGCCAACCAGCCGGATCGTAATCAGGAAATTCCCCTTGGCGACGCTTATTCACCAGTTGGGTCACGCCCAACAACGCCCCATCGGGACTCCAAACAGGCATACAAAGGAGGCTACAGGTGCGATAGCCAGTTTTTTGATCGGTTAGTTTGGCGGTATCAGAATCAGGATTTTCATACAGGTCGAAGGGAATGTTCAGCGGTTCCCCTGTTTCGGCAACTTTGCCGGCAAACCCTTTACCAATTTGAATTCGCAGTTCTTTGAAGGTGCCATCTTGAAATGGAATGCGAGTCCAAAGCTGATTGTTGACGCGATCGATCAGCCAAAGTGTGGTGCGATCGGCGTTCATCAGTTTTTTTGCCGCTTCCATCACCCGCCCAATAATTTCGTCTGAATCGAGGCTGCTTTGAGACACCGATCTCGTGGCTTCTGTGAGCGCTTCCGATGCCTGCAACCGCTGGGTCAATTTATAGCAGTCTTGACAGCGCGCCAAAATGCGAAGAATGGCGGGGGCATATTCTTCTAGCTGGCGTTGCTCTGATTGGGTGAAGCCGTGGAGATTGACGCGATCGCTCAGGGGCCTCATGGCATGGGGCACAGCAGTGAGCCGCTGGGACGGTGAGTATCGTTTCAGCTTGTTAACCAACTGCACCACGGCAACCACTTTATGATGATCATTCATCAGTGGCAGCAGTATTTCATTGTAGATATGGTAGCCATCGCTGGTTTCCGACTCGTCCCGCGACACCTTTTTTGTGATGTTAGTCACCTGCGCTTCAATACCCTGATTGGCAATGATTTGAATGTCAGGAAAATCGGCTCCTTCATGTCGAGCGATAATCGACCAGATGTCATTTTTTTCTTCATCAATAAAGAAGATGGTGGTGCGATCGGCACCCAATAAATCGCCCATCCGCAGGGTAATTGATCCTAAAATTTCATAGAGAATATCAGCAAAATCTTTCCCTTCCATGACGCTGAGCATGGAGAGCAGCTTTTGTTCCTGACTGGAAACCACTTGCATAAAGTCTGCTTGCAAATCAGTCAAGGCTTTGATCACCCAACTGTAGTTAAAAACAGTGCTATAAAGTTGGTTGCTAATGCGGATTCTTCCAGCTTGTTTGACGACTAATCCAGAAAGGCGTAACTCCATTTGTTCGGGAGTTTCCACGGCTTCCACTGTCCCTTGTTTCAAAAGCTGTTGGTAGACATCAACTACGCCTCGGCTATGCTGCCCAATCCGTAGTAAGCGATCGCGAATGGCTTTTAAATGGGGTGGCTCATCGGTTGCTTCCCAATTGTCAATCAAGTGCGATCGCACAAATTGATCAACCCACAAGCTTTCTTTTCCAGTGGGAATTACTTGGTTAGAGGCATCGATTAACTTACACAATTTTTGAGTTAGAAAAGGCTGCCCACCTGTCCATTCTAGAATTGCTTCCAGCACTGCCCAAGGATGACTCGCTTTATGAATTAGCCCATCCACTAACGGTTGAGATTCTGAGAGTTTAAAGCCATTCAATTCAATGGCGCGACCAATGTTAAAGGGAGTTCGGTTTTTATCTTGAATCAAGTCTGAAGGAGTGGCAACACCCAGTAAGGCAAAGGTCAATCGATTATATTCATTGCAGGCACGAATGAAGGCAAAAAAGTCTTCAGTCCGAAATCCTAAGCTCAGAATACTGTCGATTTCATCAATGAAAATCACTACTTTTTCGGGAACTGCTGCCAATAGTTCTTGTTCCAAAAATTCGCTTAATCGTTGCACAGGCGGCAAATATTCGCGATCGCGCAGCCAACCTCGCAACTCTACAGGCAGGTTAAAACTGGTAACTAATCGCCGCATCAACCCCGCGTACCATTGATCGGGCGTAATCTCTTGGCTACCAATTTTGTTGAGGTCGATCGCCACCCCCACAATACCCTCCGCTTGCAAGTAATGCAGTGCCCTCACTCGCAAACTCGTTTTGCCCATTTGCCGCGAGTTCAACACATAGCAAAATTCTCCTGCTTTTAAGCCTTCATATAAATCGCGATCGGCTTGCCGCACCACGTAACTGGGCGCATCGAGCGGCAGGTGTCCGCCGACTTTGTAGGTGAAGGGTAAGTTAGACATGGGCAGGTGGTGGCGAATGGTGGAATTTAATTTTCAGATTCCTGTAGGGGCGTGGCATACCCTGCGGGAAGCGAGCTACGGGCAATCCCTTGATGGCTCAATCAAAGACTCTCTGCCGAATGCTACGCCCTTAATCTTTTTCTAAGCGATCGCGGAAATAGTGACGATAGAGATCAAAGCGGGGGGTGACTTCGTTTCCTTGGAGGTGAACTAAGCCCATACTGTGGAGTTTGAAGGCGAGGATAGAATCGAGTTCCGTGGGGTCGGGGTTCGTGACGACGTGGTTAAAGGCGTGGACGAGTTCGGGATGCTGTTTCAGGTTCCATAGGTGACGGCGCAGGTGATCGCCGTAAATGCCTGCTTCGGTGGGGGCAGTTTGGATGAGGTCGCTGAGGGTGAGCGAATGTTGAGCAAGGTGATAAAGCGCCAGCCGAACTAGATAGGGATGCCCTCCGGCGATCGCCATCAGTTGCTCAACCTCGATCGGGTGCCAGTCCAATCCATGCCGCTGCACCAGATCTGCCACTTGGCTAGGGTTAAATTCCGATAGCTCAATCGGCAAGCCGACGTTAAAAGGCGATTGGTTGCCATCCAGGGGAATGTAGACTTCGGTGGAATGCACCACGACTAGACGCAACTTTTCCCACAATCCGCTGTCATTGCCGCCATACCCGGCTTCTTCATACCAGGCACGCAGCAAGCCAAAGAAATCATCGGCAATTTTGGGATATTGAAAGACGCGATCGACTTCATCCAATCCCAGTACTAAGGGACTTTCGATTTTGGATAGGAGGCAATCTTCAAAATACAAGGTGCAATTATCTTTGCTGCCATAGGTATCTGTCCAATATTGGTCAATTTGATGGGGCAGGCGGAGTTTCCGGGCGACTTTGCCACAAAACCATTGCAGCAAGGCGCTCAAGCTGGAGAAAATGCCCACATCTGCATGTTGAAAGCTGAGGGGCACTGTTTGAAAGCCTTGCTCTCTGGCTTGATATAAAATACGCGACATCAGCGAGGTTTTGCCCATTTGACGGGGTGCTTTGATCCGAATTAGGGTTCCCGGCTGCAAAATTTCTCGATAGCACTGGGTTTCGTGGGGCGATCGCTCAATATAAAAGGCAGAGTCGAGGCGCACCTGTCCTTGGGGGAGTTCGGGATCGGCAGTGGGGGACGGGGTAGGCAGAAAAGGTGAGGGGTGAGGGGGGGAAGAGTTTTGAGTTTTAAGTTTTAAGTTTTGAGTTAGAAGGTGTTGAGTGGCTGAAGTTTCTTTGGGTTGGATAGTGTGATGGTCTTGAGGCTGGTCTGGGATTGGGAGATCGCTGAGCGTCCAGGATTCGGTGCCGTTGACGTACCGCACAATTGCTTGAGCGAGGTCAGGCGTATCAACGGGGCTATGCCATTCTCGTTGGGGGCTATCTTTCAGGTAGGTTTGCACATCATGATTCAGCAGCGTGTGAGACTGCCAATTAACCCAAATGAAGAGAACGACGGGTTTACTATTGTTGCGAATACCTTGGAGGTATTTAGCGCGCTCCAGTTCTTCTATTACCATTTCGCTGACCGCTGCTTCTGGAGACAGCAGCAGTAAAAAATAATCACACTGTTGCAGGTGACTATCAATTTGTTGAAGCCAGTCTTGATTATAAGAGGGAGTGGTAGACCGATTAGCGTCGGTGATAAAGGGTTCATGTCCAGCGGCGGCGATCGCCTCAGAAAATTCTTGCGCCAAGCTCCTATCTGGTTCTTGATGGCGATGGCTAATAAAAACTTTTTGAATGGAGCCAATAGCAGGCTGAACTAAAGTAGCCGTGGAGAGTGGTTGGTGTTGTAATGCTCGTTCTAAAGCACCTCGAAATTGCTTTTTAGTAACCTTTTCACCGCACGCATCCGAAAGTTTTCGCCACAATTTATAACCAACATATTTCTCAACATATTCTGGATTAATTGGATAAATTTCTTCGTAGGTTTTCCCATTCCAGGAACCCATAAATATCTCCCGTTCCAAGTCAGTTAGATATTTTCCAGTGTGAAGATAAAGCAGGCGATCGGTAATTTCTAGAGCTTCTTTAATATCCATTTTTAGTAACCACTATGGTCACTTTTGTAAGGTAGTTATAACGAATTAGATAGCACCCAGTTGAAAATGAATGAGCATTAGTATTTGCTCTCATCTTGCTTAATTCTAGTGGCAACGAAATTTGATACCTTGATCGAGATCACACTGAGAATATTTTTTAAGCTTACAGCAATATTAAACCCTTGATGAATACGCGGTCTGCTTAAGTAAAAATCGATTGATAGGTTTCTAGATGAATACCTAGGAAGCCACTGAAAATCCCTTAAACCTTCAAAAATATCTTCGTTAATGAGGGTTTTATGAGGTTTTATGAGGTTCTCTCTAATTGATTTGGCAACAGGTTTTTATGAGTTTTTTTAATCACTCAGATAGTTGATCAAGATCACTTATAAACTGAGCTTTCTTGGTTCTCGTTTGGTTAGAAACTTGCGAAGGTATTCACAACGGGCATTTACCTTTTAAGGTTTTTACGCAGTTATTCTTCATTTTAAGTTAGCTAAATTTACTAGAGGATCGTCACGATGTTTACCCCCACATTTAACCCAACTCAAACGATGATTTACTCTGCGATCGCAGGCTTGCAAACGAGCTATCGCCAAGTCTATGGCTCATTCAAGCCCAAGTATTTGCATCTGATTAGTCAAGCCGCGATGACGACCCTGACGGCGATCGCCCACACTGATGCCCTATATCACAATGTGGAACACACCATTTTGGTTACCATGGTTGGGCAAGAAATTTTGCGGGGTAAGCATCTGCTCGAAGGCGCAGTCACTCCGCCAGAATGGACTCATTTCATCCTTGCCTTGCTGTGTCATGATGTGGGGTATCTCAAGGGCATTTGTCGTAATGACCAGCCCAATCAATCCCGCTATGCAACGGGTGTTGGGACTGAACAGGTGGCGATCGCGCCGAGTGCAACGGATGCCAGCCTTGCCCCTTACCATGTCGATCGCAGCCAACAATTTATGGCAGAAACCTTTGGCAATTATCATCTGATCCAGGTAGAAACCATTCAACGCATGATTGAGCTAACCCGCTTTCCGATTCCCGATCATGCGGACTATCAAGACACAGACAACTATCCTGGTTTGGCACGGGCAGCCGACTTAATTGGGCAATTGGCAGATCCCCACTACCTAGAAAAACTACCTGCCCTCTTTCATGAATTTGCCGAATCTGGAACCAACAAAACGATGGGTTATCAAACCTCGGATGATTTACGGTCAAGTTTTCCTAAATTTTTCCGCACGGTGGTTTATCCTTTGATTCAACCAGCCTTGCGCTACCTGCAAGCGACCCAGCAGGGACGGCAAATTGTGCAGGAGTTGTTTAATAATGTGGCGATCGCAGAACAAGCCCAAACCACGCCAGTAAACTGCGTCTCCCCACGGCACCCAATTTTTGATCAACAGCGCTATCACTATTATTTGCAAGATGATTGTGATCCGTTAACCACTGCCCCCTCGTCCAAGTCTGCCTCAGAAAATGAGCCTCCCCTATCCTATTTCTGCTTAAACAGCGGGATGCCCATTCAAGGATGAGAGATAAACCGAGTGAATGTACTCATTTAGCACGTCATCAGTGAATGAGGAGTGATGCACTATGATCTGTGACTTCTACCGTCAGTTGGCTCAAGTTTTAAAGACTGAGCCGATCGCCCTGGCAACCATCATTTCCATTAAAGGTTCTGTTCCCCGTGAGGTGGGAGCCAAGATGATTATTTGGGGGAGCAGTCGTACGTTTGGCACTGTTGGCGGCGGTGCTGGCGAAGCAAAAGTTATTCAACACGCAAGAACCGTATTGGGGACGGGCGACAAGCAATTGGTAGAAATTGATCTATCCGGTTCGCCCCAACGGGAGACTCAAGGCGTGTGTGGTGGCAGGATGCAAGTTTTAGTCGAGCGCTGGTCTGGAGACTGGGCGATCGCCCTCGTTGATCAAATCCTCACCCGTCTCGAAGCTGGACAGCCCACCACTCTGGTTACCTCGCTCACCTCGACCTCACTGCCGCACCTAATCACCCCAAACTCCGAACCCCGCACTCTGAACTCCACCTTCACCGAAACCCTGCTTCCTCCTCCCTTACTGCTGATTGTGGGTGCAGGTCATGTGGGCGAACAACTTGCCCAAGTCGCCCATTCAATTGGATTTCAAATTGTCGTGCAGGACGATCGCCCAGAGTGGGCAAACCGCGATCGCTATCCCCAAGCCACTCACATTTTCAACGAATCAATCCCAGACACTCTGGCACAACTCACCCAACATTTACATCTGTCTGCCACATTGGTGACTCGCGGCTATCAATACGATCGCGCTGCTCTCCAAGCTTTGCTCCACCGCGAAATCCCCTGTGAGTATATCGGCATGATTGGCAGCCAAAAGCGGGTAAAGCAAGTGTATCAAGGCCTTGAAACAGATAATTCTCTAGAAAAACTAGCAACGGTATATGCACCCATTGGGTTAGATATCGGCGCACTCACTCCCGCAGAAATCGCCGTGAGCATTGCCGCAGAACTAATTTTGGTACGTCGCGGGGGGAGTGGTAAGCCGCTTTCAAAGAAGGCAGAATTTTAGGTTTCGGGTTTCAGGTTTCGGGTTTCAGGTTTCGGGTTTCAGGAACCTTCCCTATTCCCTCGCTTAACGCTTCAACTAGGCGCTGATTTTCTTCTGTGGTGCGGATGGCGACTCGAAAGAAGCGATCGCCCAGTTCAGGAAAACTCATGCAGTCGCGAATTAAAATCTGATGGTGTTTTAGTAGGTGGGCTTGCAGGTCAGGCACACTGCGATCGCTCTCAACCAAGAAGAAATTTGCGGCACTGGGCAGGGGTTGTATGCCGGGAATATGGGCAAGTTGCTGCTCAAATTCTGAGCGTGTAGTGGCTAACCAATCCCAGGTTTGTTGCTGAAAGGCGGTGTCTTGCAAAATCACACTGCCCACGGCGGCGGCCAGCGAGTTCACCGACCATGGATCGCGCCACTGCTGCCAGCGCTGGATTCGATCAGGATGGGCGATCGCATAGCCTAATCGCAAACCGGGCAAGCTATAGAACTTGGTCAGCGATCGCAGCACTACCAAATTAGGATGCTGCTGCACCCAGTCAATCACGCTTTGATCGTCACCGGGCGGCAAAAAATCCATAAAGGCTTCATCCACCACCACCAGTTCAAACTGATCCAGATAGGGCGCGATCTGATCCCGTGTAAACAACTGACCAGTGGGATTATGGGGATTATTCAACAGCAAACCAGAACGAGTGTCGAGGGTCGAATGTTGAATGTCGAATGCTACCCGAAAATCGTTGCTCGGAACTCGGAACTCGGAACTCGGAACTCTCCATTCCTTCAGAGGCTGCGCTTGAATGGTTGCCCCAAATGCTGTGAGTGCCCGCCGATAGTCGCTAAATGCAGGGGTAAAAAGATAGGTTGAGCCTAGGTCTGCGAGTTCTCGACATGCCCAAGTCAGCAGTTCTGCGGAGCCGTTACCGGGTAAAATCCACTCTGGTGAAATGTGGTGAAAGTCACTGATAGCGTGGCAAAGCTGGGAATAGGTCGGGTCGGGATAGGCATTTAGATCTCCCAAAGCGCTTTGGATAGCAGCGATCGCCGACGCTGGAGGACCCAGAGGATTAATGCTAGCCGAAAAATCAAGAATCGCAGCGGGAGAACAGTGGGCAAGCGATGCAGCCCAAACCAAGTTTCCCCCGTGCGACGGACGATAAGCAGGCATGGATGCCCCACCCAAATTTCTACTATTTTTTTCCAACCGGAGCGACTTTTTCCTTAAACAGCTTTCCAGCCGAAAAAGCAGGAACTTTTGTCGCCGGGATATCCATCTTAGCGCCAGTTTTGGGGTTGCGCCCCTCCCGTGCTTTTCGTTCCCGTGGCTCAAATGAACCAAACCCAACCAAAGTCACTTTGTCACCGCTGCCAACGGCTTCAACAATGGCATCCAATACCGCCGATAGAACGGCATCCGCTTGTTTTTTAGTCACGCTGGCTTTATCAGCCACTGCATCCACTAATTCACCTTTGTTCATGGAATTTCCTTCTACTACAGGACAAATTGGAAACAGGATCTCATTACAAAATCCCATTGGTGGAAAAAGTTTCACTAAAACGCTGAAACTCTTACTGACTAAAGTTTTCAATGCTCTATTCTAGGGTCTGCTTCTCAAATCCGCATCCCCAAAACCTTTAAGTTATTTGGCTTTTGGGCATTTCCCCTAGGATTCTGTGTTTTAGGCGTATAAGCCACTCCTATCAAAAAGCCTTCCTACAACGGCTCAAACTAACTTTTAAGCAATTTCATTTCAAGTAAACGCGATCGCTCTGGGTAACCAAATGCGATCGCAAATCTCTTTGTCCTAAAACCGATCTCGACGCTCGAAAAGCTTAGTAGGTATAGGATTTGCTGATGAAATATGATCTGTATTTTTGGTTAAACGCTGCTTTAAAAATGACAAAAATTAGGATTTTCAAGCAGATCAGCCCCGACCGCGATCGCGTTGGATCACGGCTCCATCCATAAGCCACGTTTACCAAAAGCGTTGTCTTAAAACTTTACGTGCCTGACGACTGAAACTCACTTAAATTACCTGTTGCAACCGTTGAACCAGTTGATCGGCTTGCAAAACTCCTTCAATTCGATCCACGGGTTGCCCTTGTTTAAATAAAACCAAGGTGGGCAACGCGTGAATTTGGTGTTGAGATGCAATGTGAGGATACTTATCCGTGTCAACTTTGACAATTTTCATTTGCTCTTTCATTTGAGCATTCACCTGTTCCAAAATCTTCGCCATGATCTGGCAAGGACCACACCAAGTTGCGTAGAAATCAACCAAGACGGGTAGCTCTGATCCCGCAATCATTTCATCAAAGCTCGTAAATTCTTTTTTCGTAGTCATGGCTCTTACTCTCTAGTGATCTAGTTCTTAAAAGCAACAATAAACGCTAGGGACTTAACTTCCCTATTTCACTCTCTAATTTTTATCTTTAATCCCTGTGCTCTAATTCTCCGCTTTCTATTCCCTTTCCCCTTTTCCTCTATGATCATTGGGCGATTAGTTTAGCCTCAATTTAACTAGGGGGCGTTGGGAGAAATAATCATGGAAGCACTGCCAGAAGGATTACAGCGGTTAAAGGGAAAAGTGGCGATCGTCACAGGAGCCTCACGCGGAATTGGGAGAGCGACGGCGATCGCATTGGCAAGCGAGGGGGCAAGTGTGGTGGTTAACTATGCTAATTCTAAAGAATCTGCTGAACAGGTTGTGGCTGACATTGAAGCGTTGGGCAGTGGAGCGATCGCCCTGCCTGCCGATGTGTCGAAAGCTGATCAAGTAGATGGCTTAATCAATGCAGTGATGGAAAAATTTGGGCGAGTGGATGTGCTAGTTAACAACGCTGGCATTACCCGCGATACGTTGCTCCTGCGGATGAAACTAGAAGACTGGCAAGCGGTGATTGACCTTAACCTGACGGGCGTGTTTCTGTGTACCCGTGCGGTCAGTAAAATCATGCTGAAGCAAAAATCAGGACGCATGATTAACATCACCTCCGTTGCGGGGCAAATGGGCAATCCGGGGCAGGCGAACTACAGCGCTGCCAAGGCAGGCGTAATCGGCTTCACAAAAACAGTGGCAAAAGAATTGGCGAGTCGGGGGATTACCGTGAACGCAGTCGCTCCAGGGTTCATCACCACCGATATGACTGCCGACGTAAAATCGGACGAAATTTTGAAATTTATCCCGCTGAATCGCTACGGACAAGCCGAAGAGGTGGCGGGAATGATTCGCTTTTTAGCCGCTGATCCCGCCGCTGCTTATATTACCGGACAAGTGATGAATGTGGATGGCGGTATGGTAATGGCTTAAAAAGTAATCTCAAGCAGAGCAAATGGATTCATTGTTGCAGTTGGCGTTGGCGTTGGGATTGATGACGATCGCGATCGCTCTTTCCGCATGGCAAAAGCTGGGTTTAGAGTGGAATCTAGCATTGGCAACCGGGCGCAGCGTATTGCAGTTGGTGGTGTTGGGGTATGTGATCGCCCTTGCCTTTGAAGTGAATAATCCCTGGTTTGGACTCTGTGTTGTTGGTGTCATGCTTGTGGTCACTGCGATCGTCACCCGCAACCGGATTAGCCAAAAGATTCCTAAGTTGGTGCCGATTGTCGCAGCATCCTTGTTAATTGGTGTCGCTTTGACCTTGATTTATACCAGTCTGTTAGTCATCCAACCCCGCAGTTGGTTTGACCCAAGATACTTGATTCCGCTGACGGGCATCATTTTAGGAAATGCCATGAATGGAGCCGCGATCGCTGGAGAACGCCTAGTCAATGCCCTGGACGCAAATCCCCTGGAAATTGAAACGCATCTGAGTTTGGGGGCGACACCAGAGCAGGCGATCGCGGCTTACCGTCGCGATGCCATCCGTGCAGGATTACTCCCCACCCTTAACACCGCCACTATCATCGGGCTTTCCACCGTCCCCACCTTTATGGCGGCTCAACTCCTTGGTGGCGTTCCGCCCCTAACCGCCACGGCTTACCAAATTGTGGTGCTGTTCATGATCATTCTTGCCACGCTCATCATCATTTTGCTCATCACTCGGGGTATCTGCCGCCAGTATTTCACCAAAGATGCTCAGTTAGTATGAGTTTGACAGCCTAAACGAATTAAAAAATGGCACAACCACAGAGCAAACAGACCTGATTGAGCCAGCAATTTAGAGCAAATTTGTCAAAAAACTGTGGGATTAGTTAAATCACTACCGATATAGTGTGAGCTTTCCTTTACAATATTTGGGAATTTCTTGGACTGTTTGACTATGCCCCGCCGTAATGATCTCCACAAAATTCTGCTGATTGGCTCTGGTCCGATTGTAATTGGGCAAGCCTGCGAGTTTGACTACTCCGGCACCCAAGCGTGTAAGGCGCTGCGAGATGAGGGCTATGAAGTGGTTTTGGTCAACTCCAACCCAGCCACCATCATGACTGACCCAGATACCGCAGACAGCACCTATATTGAGCCATTAACCCCAGAAATTGTTGAAAAGATTATTGAAAAAGAGCGCCCCGACGCACTGCTGCCAACGATGGGCGGACAGACGGCGCTCAACCTAGCGGTGGCTCTGGCGAAAAGCGGCGCGTTAGACAGGTACAACGTGGAACTGATTGGGGCGAAACTACCCGCGATCGAAATGGCAGAAGACCGCAAGCTATTTAAAGAAGCAATGGCGCGGATCGATGTTCCTGTATGTCCATCGGGTTTAGCAACGACGTTGGAAGAGTCGCGGGAAGTGGGTCGCCAAATTGGCAGCTATCCGCTGATTATTCGTCCGGCTTTTACTATGGGCGGTACGGGGGGCGGCATTGCCTACAACCAGGAAGAATTTGAGGAGATTGCTACATCGGGGATTGATGCCAGTCCCGTATCCCAAATTTTGATTGAGAAATCCTTACTCGGCTGGAAAGAATACGAGCTAGAGGTGATGCGGGATTTGGCAGATAACGTGGTGATTATCTGCTCGATCGAGAACTTAGATCCCATGGGCGTTCACACGGGCGACTCGATTACGGTTGCCCCTGCCCAAACCCTGACAGATAAGGAATATCAACGGCTGCGGGATGCGTCGATCAAAATCATTCGTGAGATTGGCGTGGAGACAGGCGGTTCTAATATTCAGTTTGCGGTTAATCCCGATACAGGCGATTTTATTGTGATTGAGATGAACCCGCGCGTGTCTCGCAGTTCGGCGCTGGCATCGAAGGCAACGGGCTTCCCGATCGCCAAAATTGCGGCAAAACTGGCGGTGGGCTACTCGCTGGATGAAATTCCCAACGATATCACGAAGAAAACGCCTGCGAGCTTTGAACCCGCGATCGATTATGTCGTCACTAAAATTCCTCGGTTTGCCTTTGAGAAATTTCCCGATGCCACGTCTACTTTAACCACCCAAATGAAATCCGTGGGGGAAGCGATGGCGATCGGGCGCACGTTTCAAGAGTCGTTTCAAAAAGCATTGCGATCAATGGAGACGGGTCGAGCGGGGTGGGGCTGCGACAAACCGGAAAAACTACCTAGCCTGGAACATATTCGAGCCGGGTTACGAACCCCTCAGCCAGACCGGATTTTCACCGTGCGCCACGCCTTTTTGATGGGCATGACGGCAGAAGAAATCTATGAACTCAGCGCGATCGATCCCTGGTTTTTGGATAAGTTGCAGGCGTTATTAGAGACCGAGAAACTTCTTAAGCGGACTGCGCTTAAAAGCTTGACCAAAGAGCAAATGCTGGATGTGAAGCGGCAGGGTTTTAGCGATCGCCAGATTGCCTTTGCTACCAAAACCACTGAAGACGAAGTGCGCGCCTACCGCAAGAGCTTGAGCGTAATTCCCGTTTACAAAACCGTGGATACCTGCGCCGCTGAGTTTGAAGCGCTGACTCCGTACTACTACTCTACCTACGAGGAAGAAAACGAAGTTCTGCCTTCTACAAGGCGCAAAGTGATTATTCTAGGCGGCGGTCCTAACCGGATTGGTCAAGGCATTGAGTTTGACTATTGCTGCTGTCATGCCTCTTTTTCCTTACAAGAAGATGGATTTGAAACCATTATGGTCAACTCCAATCCTGAAACGGTTTCCACCGATTACGACACCAGCGATCGCCTGTACTTTGAGCCACTCACGAAAGAAGATGTGCTGAACATCATCGAAGCCGAAAATCCTGAAGGCATTATTATTCAGTTTGGTGGACAAACGCCCCTGAAATTGGCGCTGCCCTTGCAAAAATATCTAGAAGGGATTACAGGTGATTCCCCTAAAACTTCGATTTGGGGGACTTCACCGGACTCGATCGACGTGGCAGAAGACCGGGAGCGCTTTGAAAAAATCCTGCGCCAGCTAGACATTCGCCAGCCGAATAATGGTCTTGCCCGCAGCACAGACGAAGCACTGGCGGTGGCTCACCGGATCGGCTATCCCGTGGTGGTGCGCCCTAGCTATGTGTTAGGCGGTCGGGCGATGGAAATCGTCTATTCCGATGATGAACTGAAGCACTACATGACCTACGCGGTTCAGGTGGAGCCGGATCATCCGATTTTGATCGACCAATACTTAGAAAACGCGATCGAGGTGGATGTAGACGCGATCGCCGATGCCAGTGGAAACGTGGTGATTGGCGGCATCATGGAACACATTGAGCAAGCCGGGATTCACTCTGGCGACTCTGCCTGTTCTTTACCCTCCGTGTCCCTTAGCCCTACGGTGCTAGATCAAATCCGCACTTGGACAATCGGATTGGCAAAAGCGCTGAAGGTGATCGGGCTAATGAACATTCAATTTGCTTGTCAGGGCGAAACCGTGTTTATCCTAGAGGCAAATCCCCGCGCTTCAAGAACCGTGCCCTTTGTCTCGAAAGCGACTGGGATTCCGCTGGCAAAGATGGCAGCCCGCGTCATGTCTGGCAAAACGTTGGCTGAGCTAAACTATACGCAAGAAGTTATTCCTAGCCACATTTCAGTCAAGGAAGCCGTGTTGCCCTTTGAAAAATTCTCTGGCACTGACCCTGTGTTAGGACCAGAGATGCGCTCAACCGGTGAAGTGATGGGGATTGACGCAGATTTTGGCACCGCCTATGCCAAGGCAGAACTGGCGGCGGGTCAGCGCCTACCCCTGAAAGGCACGGTGTTTGTTTCCATGAGCGATCGCGATAAAAATGCCGTGGTGCCAGTGGTGAAGGACCTAATCGGTTTAGGATTTCATATCATCGCCACTGAAGGTACGCGGCGCGTCCTTATCGATCATGAATTAGACGTTGATCTGGTGTTTAAGCTGCACGAAGGACGACCTAACATTGTGGATTGGATCAAAAATGGGAAAATTCAACTCATTATGAATATTCCTACGGGAGAGGAAGCCAGAGCCGATGGTCGGACGATTCGTCGGACTGCGCTCACCTATAAAATTCCGATTGTCACAACGATGGCAGGCGCTAAAGCCACGACTGCCGCGATTCAATCCCTGCAATCTCAGCCCCTTTCCGTCAAAGCGCTACAAGAATACCTTGGCTAAAAATTGACATTTACGCTGTGTTTGTCTCCTATCTGGTTGAGATTTCCTAAATTAGTGGGAGACCTCAAGTAATTTTCGACAAGAAGCCCTTCAAACGAGTAAGCCAGCGCGTTGCTCTCAGCCGATTACTTAAACATCTCTCAGAATAATCAGATTTCTGAGAGATCAGGATTGTGAGAGACAAAGCTACCGTTGGGGTAGAGCAGTTTTATGCGAAAAACCAAAGCTGCAAACTCACTCCCCATCCTGCCATTACCGTTATTTTGCTTGCTATGGGCTACCGAACCTACTTTTACTGCATTGCTTTTTACTACACTGCTAAAGTTAAGCATTAATAAAGATTAAATTTTCCTGAGAGCGAGTCAGCCTTTGTATTCGGATGATTGGCGATCGCCCTCTGCCACCCAACGCACGCCCACTCAAAGTATGCATATTTTGTTTTCCAGGATGCATTTATCAGAGAAGATTGCGGGTAATCTTTCTACAGGACAGTTAAGCTCAATGCTCCTAAAGCTTTTTATCAAAATCGCAAATAATCTCTCATTTGATAGAGGAATGTGACTCAGGAAAGATACAATAGTTAATATACCCAATTAAAAAACTGCTCAAAACTTATGGAAACTTCATTTATCCTATTTTTCAACTCTGCTTTGGGATTGACCGCAATTGCTTTAGTAGGACTAGCCTTGAACGCTTTGGCAGATCAACAGCCAGCCGCGATTCCAATTCCTATCCGTTCCAACGAAAAATAGATCCCTTGGGAAGTGATTCGCCTTATCAAGCCCTCATCTGTTGAGTTGGTTGCCATTTTGCGCCTGTTCGTTTACCTAGGGCTTGCTGCTCCTCGATCCATTTTCTATTTACTCTTCTCATCTTCAGGTAGCGTTATGAAAACCGCTCAGACATCATCGGATCTAGTCCGCACTTACTTACGAGAAATTGGTCGTGTTCCTCTGCTGACTCATGAGCAGGAAGTCGTATTAGGCAAGCAAGTGCAGCGTTTAGTAGCATTGCACATCATCAAAGAAGCTTTGGCTGCTCGTCTAGAATATGAGCCTACTTTGGTGGAGTGGGCGCAGGAAGCAGACCTACTTGAAGCAGACCTTAAACAGGCGATCGCCGAGGGCGAAGCTGCAAAACGCAAAATGGTAGAAGCCAATCTTCGACTCGTGGTGTCAGTTGCCAAAAAATACACAAAACGTAACGTGGATTTGTTGGATTTGATCCAGGAAGGCACGATTGGAATGCAGCGCGGCGTTGAAAAGTTTGATCCAACTAAAGGCTATCGGTTTTCGACCTACGCTTATTGGTGGATCAGGCAAGCAATTACCCGTGCGATCGCTGAAAAAGGGCGCACCATTCGCTTACCGATTCACATCACCGAAAAACTCAACAAGATCAAAAAAGCTCAGCGCCAGCTATCTCAACAGCTAGGCAGGGCGGCGACCGCCACTGAACTCGCTGCTGAATTAGAACTGACTCCCAAGCAGGTTCGAGATTATTTGGAGCAAGCTCGTGTTCCTTTGTCCCTCGACCTACGTGTAGGGGATAACCAGGATACTGAACTGGGCGAACTGTTAGAAGACACGGGTGCATCTCCTGAAGAGTTCACGCTTCAATCTTCTCTGCGGATGGATTTGGAGCGCTTAATGTCGGATCTAACTCCCCAGCAGCGTCAAGTGTTGACTATGCGGTTTGGGCTAGAAGATGGTCAGGCATTGACTCTGGCAAAAATTGGTGACTATCTCAACATTAGCCGTGAGCGAGTTCGTCAGATTGAGCGAGAAGCTTTGAGCAAGCTTCGTAAGCGCAAAGCCACCATTGGAGAATATTTGGCAAGCTAAGACTCAAATCCTGTTTTTTAAGTAAGCTTTAGTCTAAAAAAGGGATGCAATCAGGCATCCCTTTTTTATTGCTAATTTTTATTCCCAAAGTCTGCGTCGTGCAGCACCCTTTAACTTTTCGTGAGTATCTTGCAATAAGGCAGGAATATTCAGAGCTTCTGGGCATCGGGGCAGGCAGTCGCCGCAGTCTGTACAGCGATTTCCTTTGTTCCCAGGAAACCAATGTCCAGCGTTTTCAAACATGCGATAGCGATATTCTCCGTACTGAGTCATATCGTAAGCAGTGGCTAAATTTCGTAACCGCAGCACCTCAGGAATATGAATGCCTTCAGGACAGGGCAAGCAAGCATAACATTGGCTACAGCGATCGCTGCCCAGTGCCAGTTCTTGCTGCACTTGCAATCGCTCCAGCGTTTCTAACTCCGCCACGGATAATTCCCCATCTTGATCAGCCAGTGCTAGAGGCAACTCCAGTTCTGTCGGATTCGCCGCTCCCACGCTGAGGGTGGTAATCCGTGAGTCGCTAAGCAAAAAGCGATAGTTCAATGCCAAGGGAGAAATAGGGTGACATAGGGCTTCTAGAGTTGGAGATGGCGTGTAGAGTAAACCGCCTTTATCGGCAGGAGAAATAATAAACACGCCCATATCTTTTTGGTGGGCGAGGTCAAGCGCAGCATCGTTTCGCTGAAAAAATAGGGTGTAGTGCAGGTTAATGAACTCAAACTGGTCAGTCGCGATCGCCTGCAAAATCAACTCCAAAAAACCATGAGTCGAAAATCCGACATGTTTCACTCGTCCATCATTTATCGCTTTTCCCACAGCTTTCATACCGCCATCGGGTGCAGTCACCCACGCCAAATGTTCCTCCGTGTTTAAGCCGTGAATTGCCAGAGCATCTAGATAATCCACACCCAAACGCTCTAGGGATTGGTCAATGGTGCGCTCCATAGCATCCGCATCTAACGTGGGCGGAATCTTGCTGGTTAGGTAAAGCTGAGCGCGAGGCAATGTTAAGCTCGATCGCAACGCTTCCCCCAAATAGCGTTCACTGTCTCCGTAGCCCGTGGCGGTTTCCAGATGATTGATGCCTAGCGCGATTGCCCGCTGCACCGTTTCGATCGCCACCGATTCCGATGACAAGCAGCGCATCGTTCCCAACGAAAAAACGGATAGCGGCAAGTTGGTCTTGCCAAATCGTCGATAGCGCATGGTTCTGGACTTTTGGTTGAAAGAACTCCGAACGGTCTAGAGGGTGGATTTAAGGCATGAACCTTGAAACACCCTTTAGAATAGATAAATCGCAAATTAACGTGTTGTAAACTTCTATGTCAATTTCGGGGATTTTGTATGCTTTGCCAGCGATCGCAGTTCTGGCGCTTCTCATCATCGTCCATGAACTGGGGCATTTCATGGCAGCCCGTCTCCAAGGAATTTACGCAAACAAGTTTTCCATTGGGTTTGGTCCCGTTTTGTGGAAGTATCAAGGTCCTGAAACCGAATATGCCCTGCGTGCATTTCCCTTAGGTGGTTTTGTTGGCTTTCCGGAAGAAGACCCAGAAGAGAATACGATTGATCCCAAAGATCCAAATCTGCTGAAAAACCGTCCTATTTTGGATCGAGCGATCGTCATGAGCGCTGGCGTGATTGCCAACCTCATATTTGCCTATTTGGTTTTGGTGTTGCAAATGGCAACCGTGGGCGCGCCCCAAGCCGAGAAGCCAGGAGTTTTGGTGTCGCGCATTGTGTCCGAAGTGACTGCGGCAAGTCCTCAGGTCGCTGACTTAGGCATCAAAGTCGGGGATACGGTCTTTTTTGATCAAAAATTTGATTACACCTATAATTCGCAAGCGAACACGGCCCAGTTGGTGGTCAAGCCTTCTGAGCAAGCCGTACAGTTGCCTGTGCAGCATAAAAGTGAGGGTGGCAAACCAGAACTTGCCAAAATATCGTTGCCTGCAAACGCTGTCCTTGACATTAAGTTGAAGCCTAATGCTGCTATGCGCTACGGACTTAAGCCAGGAGATGTGATTGTGTCCGCCGATGGGCGCACCTTTGGTCAAGCGATAGACGAACAAGGGGCGCTGCGAAAAATTATTGAAGTCAATCCGGGCAAGCCCGTTGATTTATCCGTGCAGCGAGGCGACCAACTATTGACGTTGGCGGTCACTCCAGACACGATCGCGACGGGTGAAGGGCGCATTGGGGCAGGATTGGATGCAAATGGCGCTCTAGCCCGAAAGCGGGTGGGTGGATTAGCCGCCTTTAGTGCAGCCGCCAATGAGTTCCAAAAAATTGTTTACGACACGATAGAAGGCTTCGGCATGTTGGTCAGCCGCTTTAACACCGTGGCAAATCAGGTCGCAGGCCCCGTGGCGATCGTGGCGGCAGGCTCTCGGATTACTCAATCTGACGCAGCCAATCTGTTTTACTTTGCCGCCTTAATCAGCGTCAACCTGGCAATCATCAACATTTTGCCGCTACCCGCTTTGGATGGTGGACATTTGGCGTTTCTCTTGCTAGAAGGGTTGCGTGGCAAGCCCGTCCCTAGCAAAATTCAAGATGGTGTAATGCAAACCGGATTGATGCTGCTGTTAGGCTTGGGCATCTTTTTGATCATCCGCGATACGGCAAACCTAATTCCACAGTGAATACTCAGGCGAACACGAAGACTCGAAAACCTTCAACCAAGCAACGGGCGCTGGAAGTCTTGCGACGGATTAAGGAACTTTATCCCGATGCCACCTGCTCGTTAGATTATGAAACGCCCGTGCAGTTGTTGATCGCCACGATTCTGTCCGCCCAATGCACCGATGAACGGGTGAATAAGGTTACGCCAGAATTGTTTCGCCGCTTTCCCGATGCCGCTGCGATCGCGGCTGCGGAGTTGGATGACATCATCGTCTTGGTTAAGTCCACGGGATTTTTTCGCAACAAGGCGAAGAATATCCAAGGGGCTTGCCGCTTGATCATGACGGAGTTTGGGGGGGAAGTGCCCCAGACCATGGAAGAATTGCTGACCCTGCCAGGAGTTGCCCGAAAAACTGCCAATGTGGTGCTGGCAAATGCGTTTGGTATCAATATGGGCGTAACGGTGGATACCCATGTGAAACGCTTGAGCTATCGTTTGGGTTTAACGAAACATCTTGATCCGGTTCACGTCGAGCAAGATCTGATCAAATTGTTGCCGCGCCCCGATTGGGAAAATTGGTCGATTCGGCTGATCTATCATGGTCGAGCCGTGTGTAACGCCCGTAAACCCGCCTGCGATCGCTGTCTGCTTGCCGATCTGTGTCCGTCTGCTTTCAATGCCACTGCCCATAGTCCTGCAAAAAAACTGAGCAAAACAACTGTCAAAGCCACCGCATCCAAAAAACTTCTCAAATCAGTAGCGCTGGAGAAGGATATTCAGGTACCATGAAAGACTGTGTTATTCGGAAAAGTGTTGGGATGATCCATGGCTAAGAAAAGCATGATTGAGCGCGAGAAAAAGCGCACGAAACTAATCGCAAAATACGCGGCAAAGCGGGCAGATTTGAAAGAGCAATTTGCAGCGGCACCCAATCAGCAAGCGAAGTTGATTATCCACCGTCAAATCCAGCAGCTTCCCCGCAATAGCGCCCCTACCCGCCACCGCAATCGCTGCTGGGCAACGGGTCGCCCTAGAGGGTATTACAGCGACTTTGGGCTGTCTCGCCATGTGTTCCGAGAAATGGCACACCAAGGCTTGCTTCCTGGCGTAGTTAAATCTAGCTGGTAGTTTAGACTTTTCAACTAATTTGCAATGATGGCGTTAGAGGTGTGTTTATCTCTAGCGCTTTTTGCTAGATAACTGTAGAAAACTTATCCTTAACAGCCGTGCAATAGGTAGGAGCTTTAGGGCGATCGCTCCTCATAAGTAAGGTATTCAGAAATTTGGCGATAAGGCTAGATTGGGGAGGTTAGAATCTTAAATGTATGTCCACTGTGTAAGTTGAGATATGAGTGATACGCATTTCATCCCTGTCCACTCTGTTCAACCCCAGTGCCCCATTGGGCAAGGTATCCACGTACTGCATGTAGTGCTTGCTACGACAAAGCTTGTGATGATAGGGGGCGAAAGTTGAATTTTTACAATGTTTCAATGGGTGGAGGTTTTGAAGCGACTGTAGCGGATACCAAAGAAGAGTATTTAAGTCACATTTGCTACATCGAAGGAGTGGAGTGTTGGGCGGATGAAGCGCGATTTGGCGGTATCATAATCCAACCCCATGATGAGCAGCCATTTGAACCATAGGACTTGTAAAACGTCTTTTATGCAGCCACGTCATAAAAGTTCAAATCGCCTGTTCAAGTATTAATTCCATTCTTGGCGTGTGTAGTTGATTGCCAATTCTGCATTTCCGCATGGATGAAGTGCTGGATCAATGCCTCGTAAAACTGGGCGATCGCGTCTATCTTTTGAATTGCTCGTATGAAACCACCCTGCCTACCCGGCTTCGCTGAAGGCAGGGACTGCCGCTAATTGGTTTAAGAGGGATTGAACATCGGGTTCAGCAGTAGTCATTAAGCACGCGATCGCCCGATCGATCAAATCTAACCCTTGCTGCACATTTTCAATCAGGCTAAGCTGTCCACGCAGATCGGCAGCACCTACAAAACTTTTGGCATACCAAGTCATGTGTTTTCGAGCTTCACGCACCCCGCGATCGCCCTTATAGTCATACAGCATTTGCAGGTGCAATCTCGCGCATTGCAAACGGGCGATCGCGGTTGGGGTTGGTTTCAGTTCCCCCGTTTTAAGGAAATGATCGACTTCGCCAACCAAAAAAGGATAGCCCATCGTGCCACGAGAACACATCACGCCATCCGCTCCAGTTTCTTCTAAACACCTCACCGCCGATTCCACCGAAAAAATATCGCCATTCGCGATCACCGGAATCGAAAGAATATCCTTCACTTTTTTAATCCATTCCCACTTAGCATTGCCGTTGTAGCCTTGGGCGCGGGTACGTCCATGCACGGTAATCATTTTCGCCCCAGCCGCTTCCATCCGGCTAGCAAAATCGAGGATGTTGATTTCTTGATCAGTCCAACCAATGCGGGTTTTAACGGTAACAGGCACCTCAACTGCATTCACCACCGATCGCACAATGGCTTCTGCGAGTTCTGGTTGTCGTAGCAAGGAGGAGCCGCCCCCATTTTTGGTAATCTTGTTCACGGGGCAGCCCATGTTGATATCCACTGTGTCCGCACCTTCTTGGACTGCCCTTTGTGCGGCTTCTGCCAAAAAATCAGGACGACAGTCAAATAGCTGAATGCTGATGGGGCGTTCGTTTGGGTCAACTTCCATAATTTTGGGTAGCTCTTTCACATAGTGCAGCCCAGTCGCATTCACCATTTCGGTATACATCATCGAAGTGGGCGCATATTGCCGTACTAGTCGCCGAAACACCATATCTGATATGCCGGATAAGGGCGATTGCAATACACGGCTATGGAGTTCAAAGTGACCAATTTTTAGCGGTGTAGCAAGGCGTTTTTGCAAATCAGACGGCAGCGTAACCATGATGACTTTAACCAACGAAGACCAAATACTATTCTAAGTCTTCTGTTAGACGGGGCAGTCATCAAAGAAGTGCTTGTGGAAAATGCGGAGTGCAGCTATTTTCCACAGTGGTATAAGCTCAGCAAAATCATAGGCGTGGCATGAACTTTTCACAATTGGCTTTTATCGGCTGTTGAAACGATTGACCGTTTTGCTGACGTAAAAAGCCGCACCACTGCGCGATCGCGGCATCTGCTTGGGGACGTAGTTTTTTGTCTTCTAAAGACACCAGATCTGCTGCCAGTATTGCCGTATCAAACTGCTGTCGCAATGCCCGCTCTTGAGCAATGACGTAAATTGTTTGGTTCCAATTAGCAATATCTTGCTGGGCTGCTTGATACACCAAGTCATCTACCTGAATTTGTCTGGCTTGCTGAATTGCATTCCGGTAAGGGGTTGCCTGATCGCTTCGCACCAGTAAACGCGCAGATTGCAGAATGGCTTGTCCGCGAAAGTCATTTTGCTGAGGTACAGAAGAATTGAAGTTTGCCACTCGTTGCTCTGGTAGCTGCTCTGCTGGCTGTTCTACTGGCGATGGTTGAGAGGGAGGCGCGGCTAGCACAACAGACCAGTTACGCCATAAAACTGCACTCAATAGAATCACCGAAATTAAGCCGCCCCACAGCAAAAAAGGTCGCCACAAGGTCGCTTCTTCAATCGGCTCAGGCTCAATGACATCCAGGGTGGCAGGGGGAACACTAGCTGGAGTAGCGATTGAAGGAGCCGCCTGACGATAGGAATTTTCTAACGATTCAACTTGGGTCGAATGATGGGGGAGGGGAGGGAGGTGATTGGGCGATCGCAACGGGCTACTAACAAGCTCATTTTGATGGGTGGAGTAGGTTTGAGGCAGAGTATTTATAGTGGGTAGTGTGAATGCTGTAGTTGAGTTCAGCGTGTTCACGGCAGAGTAAATTTCAGGTGAGTGAATTTCAGTCATGCTTGGAGGAGTATGTCCATTGGTTGAGGCACCATTCCATGCAGACGCGGCGACGGATAACAGCGGTTGGTGAACGAACTGAGGCGGGCAAATGGTGACGGGATGTTGGTTAGGTTGCCAATAGTGTTCGCTGAGTTCGGGTAGGCGATCGCTAAGATAGTGACTCAGGGTTGCTAACGTTGCCCCTTGTTGGTAGCGCAACCCTTCTAACAGCGATGCGGTAAACAATCCATGTCCTAGGCTAGAAATTTCGCGAGAGAATTGCCCCGGTTGGCAAGAGAGAATCGTGGGGATGCCGATTTGATGAGCGATTTGGGCAGTTTGAATGCCAACGGTTTCATGAGCAATCGTTGCTTGGCTGCGGTTGATGTCGAGCAACAAAAGCGGCTGTCCAGTGGGTAAGGCAGCTTTTAGCCGCTTCAGCAAAGGCGCGATCGCCATGCAGGTTGTCTCGATCTCGGCAGGGCTTCCATCGATCGGCACAAAGTAGTCCTGCCCATGATGACAAACCCCATAGCCATTTAAAAAAATCCAAACCTGATCATCCGATTGAAAATAGTTTTGGGCAAGAAACTCAATCCAATTACATAGATTTTCTTGATTGGGATAGGTTGAGCGTCCTGCTATAAAAGGAGATAGTTCCGTGAACAAAAGACATTGATTTAGGGGAAAACCTGCTTCAGATACCAGAAAATGATGCAGTGCTTGAACATCTTGCTGAGCGCAGTTCAGAGGTTGAAAAGATTGATAGTTATCAATTCCAATTAAGATTGCCCAGTGTTTCATCACAGATGCCCCATGTCTTCTATTACTAACGTGCCCAAACTGAGTTTTTACACGACAAAATCTTAAATTTCTTGATATAACTTACTGACGTAAAGTTAGGATGCAGACAAGTGACTCAGGCTCCTTTTGATTAGCGCTAAGGCGTATTTTTACGGAAGTATATCAGTCTGGAAGACTCCAGAACTGCCCACTCTGCGGGAAGCAAGCTACATCCCCCAGCTCCTTTCCCCAGATTTAGGGTGAAGGCGCAAAGGTGACATACACCTTATTTTATCCGTCTAAGGAAGGCCATATCATCTTTCTAAGTCTTTCCTAAGATAGTTTTGAACTAGGGTTAAAGAAGGGATTATTGAGTGAGTACCGAGCTAGTTTGTGAGCTTATTAGTAGTTTGCAGCTAACCGCTTCATCACTAGCATTATTTCACTATTTGGATAGCTGTATCACTACTATAAGGGCTAACTCCAATTGGTAAAGCTTTCCTTTTTCGGACTATCAAAGAACTATTGACTGACTCGTTACTTTTATTAAGACTAGGAATCCCGTTATGCTGCTATTAAATCGATCGCATTCCAACGCTCAAACTACGCATCAGCAATGGCAGCGCGCCGCTTGGATGAGTATCACCTGCACTTGCTTGACGGCAGGCTGGATGCTAGAAACTGCGATCGCGCCTGTGGTGGCTCAAACTGCTCCTCTGCGTGCCAATGTGGTGCTGGATGTGCAGGCTGGGGAAACCTATGATGCCTTTATGCAACGAGCAACCGCCGCCGCCAGAGCCGCAACGCAGAGCGCATTTAATGGTAATAGTTCAATTTCAGATCTTTCAGTCGTAGTCACTGGGCAAAATCAAGGATCTACGGTTCAAGTATTGACTCTACGCGCTAATCGCAACCAGTGGCGTAGTAATCCTAATGCGGGTCGTTGGGCAACCTACTATCCTACGGCTCAATCTTTACTAGGACTCACGCCCCCTCCCCCATCGGCTGCCACGACGGTTATTGCTCAACCTGGACAAGTTTTGCAGCCCGGACAAGTTTTGCAGCCTGGACAAGTTTTGCAACCTGGGCAAGTTTTGCAGCCTGGACAAGTTTTGCAGCCTGGGCAAGTTTTGCAGCCTGGACAAGTTTTGCAGCCTGGGCAGGTTCGCCCTATCCCTAATGGCTCTACTCCTACTGTTACTACTCCCGGTGCGATCGCGCCAAACGGATCTAGCGCTGGGACGACCCAACCCATCAATGGGACGAATAATATTCCTGCTGCCCCTACAAACTTTCCAACGACTGCAACTCCAACAACTGCAACCCCAACTTTAGAACAACAACTCTATCCAGATTTGTTTCCCTCTCAATCGATCCAATCTCCATCTACCATCCAATCTCCATCTCAGAACACGCCGCTCCTTCGATAAGCGGATACTCACTTTTCTGGCTTAACCCTTTGGGCTTAACACTGCTCTCGCCAATTCATGGGTAGGCGGAGGTGGTGATTGACCTGGTTTTTGGGCAGTAACCGTGTCTCCTCGTCCATTGCTTGGGTCAGTTTTTTGTAAACGTCCTCTGCTTGTTGCGGCGAATTGCCAATGCTGGTTAGCCCTAGCTTGCCAAACTCAGACAGGCAGCCCATGAGGTGAAATACGGTGCCTGTTTCGGTGCTGGTGTCGAAGTGAAGCTGATGGTGAGCAATGATATCCATCAGATCATTGGGTAGCACGCCACGATATTGGTCTTTTTGCAAGTTATCTGTAGCGATGTAGTACTTAGGTCGTCCTTGTTGGCTATAAAATAAGCCGCTGGATAGGTCATACCGTCCGTTGGTTAGAAACTTGAGCGTCATAAACGGGTGGGTGGTGCCGCCTTTTCGTAGATTGATTTCGATCGCTTGCACGTCCCATTCTGGTTTTTGGGGCTGATTGGGTTGATGTATCACGACAAAATCGACGGCAAAGCGCTCAATCGCGCCTTTTTGTGCCAGATTGCGCCCAATTCGCATTCCTAACTCTTGCAGCGTTAAGCGATAGGCTTCATCGGCTGGAAACCGACAGCCCAAATAAATTTGCCCACTGGGTCCACCTAAAATTTGATCGTGGGTAGACAGGATTTCAACCTCGCCTAGAGGAGTGATGTGCCCTTGCACACTGGGCGATCGCTTTTCTCCTTCCAAAAAGGCTTCGACAATTGCGCCCATTTCGGGAATACGCTGACTGAAGTTATCCCACGTTTCGCCTTTTCCTTCAAAACGTAGATGATCAAACTGCTCTGTTAAGGCATCGACTCGCGCTAAGTGACTGGTGCGATCGGGTGCAGCATTTTGAATCGGCTGAAGATCCAGCAGCGCATTCCCTTCACCCGAAAACCCTTCATTTAGCTTGACTACCATCCGTTTAAGGTTAGGTTGGCGCTCCCATAACTCGGCGGCAGCAGTTGCCAGTTCACTGACGCTCCACACCGAGTCGCTGCCATCAGGATGGGGAACGTTTGTTTCGGCAAAAATTTGGCGGCTACCCCCTTTAGTGCCCCACTTCAACAAGCCGGGATCAAGCGCATAGAGGGGGATTCCCAGTTGAACGGCTAAGTTTTGCTCTGTGATTGTGGAGTTGTAGCAAATCATGAAACAACGATTAGGGCGGGTCGCCTGCTGAATCCGGGCAATCAACCGGGGGCGATCGAGAATTTTTTGGCTTAAGGGGCTTAGTGAAGAATCGTAGGTGGAGAGTAGCAATAGGCGATCGCGGGCATGGGAAAAAGGGATGCCGGGAAGTAGTTGCAGGTAATAATCAATCACACTAGGGTGTAGCGGCTGTGAAGTGACATAGACCAATCGGGTACGAGGATTTTGCAGCCGAATTAGCGAAAACAGTAGCCGCTCTTCGTAGTGGTGAAACCCATCAATTTTTTGCAGTTCTCGTTGATCGAGGCTAAGAGATGGCACCACAACAATATCGGTATCCCCTAACTCAAGCGCTTCTACTGATCGCCACAAATCACGCAATCGCTGCTGCAAGTCGGAAAAAGTCTCTTGCATCCCGGATGGGAAAAACTCGGTCTGCATAATCAACCCCTTCAAACGACCTATAAAACCTGTCAAGCACCGAATTGGTTGGCAAAATTGAAATAACTTTTACGGGCTTAAATGTACGTTCAGCATTAGGAAATCAAGCTTTAATCTTTAATTATAAATTTAGGGCGTTGCTGAGTCGGGATACCCGTAAGTTTTCTAATTTGAGATGACATTATCTGCGGTGCCAACTAATTCGCCCTTATTCTAACCCTGCTTTGCACACCCTGCGGCTACTTCGATTGATCAAAGTTAGGCGGTTTCTAACCAGGTGAGTTGGGGCGATCGCACTAGAGTACAGACAGGGCAACCCATGTCACAGGCGGTGTTTTATTGCTCAACAACCACTGGCGTTCCTGTGACAATGTGACTATATAGCGCTTTCACATCTTCGTTTCGCATCCGCAGACAGCCATGGGAAACCGCTTCTCCAATCAGTTCTTCTTGATTGGTGCCGTGAAAACCGATTTCCCCTGCTTCATTCGACAAAAAGCCAATCCAGGCAGCCCCCAAAGGATTATCGTTTCCCGGTGGAACGGCAATCCCTGTGATGGGATGTACCCAGGTAGGATTTGGCTCCATTTCTGATACTCGAAAGGTGCCCGTTGGCGTTTCCCAGCCCGGTTTGGCAACCGCGATCGCGTAACTATCGAGCAGTTGGCTACCCTGATAAACCTGAACTCGCCGTTCACTTAAATTCACAACCACACGAGCATCTGTTTTTGCTACAGGGTCAGATTTTGCTTCTAGCGGTGTAATTGCAGAATTGGCAGCAGGTTGAGGATCGGGGTTTGTGGGCGGTTGCATGGATTGGTTTATGACCACAAGCGACTGTTGCGATCGCTCTTTATCTGGCAATGCCACCATTTGAGAAGTTACCCCATCAAAACGACCCGCCATGATTTGCCATTGAGTCAGCGCCAGCACTCCCGCCGTTCCTAAACACAGCATCATCATACTGCGAGCGATCGAATCGTCCTTCAATCTAACGGGCATACTTAAGGCGAGAAGCAAAGGGCAGGGTCAGCCAAACGGAATCAGGAGGCAGGGGCAAAAAGGAAGTATCTTTGTACTCAGAACTCAAAACTTCCCTATCCCTCTTAGATTAAGAGTATCCCATTGCTTTAGGAGACTCAATCACTCTTGGAAAAGATGGGTAAGAAGTTGAAAGTGACATGTTTTCCCTTCTCTTCTTCCTTCTCTCTTCTTTTTAGTTAGATGGTCTATGGAAATTCTTTCAGTTACGCTCAACAACTTTAAATCTCACAGCGATCGCCATTTTGCGTTTCAACCGGGAACCAACGCAATTTGCGGTGAAAATGGTGCAGGCAAAACCAGTATTTTAGAAGCGATCGCCTGGGTATTATTTGACTATTCCGGCGACTATAACAAAGACGACCTGATCCGCAACGGGGCGGCGAGTGCCCAAGTGCGAGTCACTTTTGTTTCCACGCGCGATGGGCGCACCTATGAAGTTCAGCGCTGCACGACTAAAAGCTACACTTTGTATGATCCTCAACTAAACGAGCGCCTGCCCTACAGCCGGATTAAGGAGGAAGTGTTGCCTTGGTTGCGGCAGCATTTGGGCGTTTCACCGGGCACGGATTTGAGCCAGCTTTTTTCCAGCACGATTGGCGTTCCCCAAGGCACCTTCACCGCAGATTTTTTGCTGACTAGGGAAAAGCGTAAACCAATTTTTGACAAAATCCTTAAGGTTGAGGAATACCAGCAGACGTATAAGCAACTGAACGACCTGGAAAAATATGCCAAAAACCAGGTGGAACTATTGGAGCGAGAAATCGCCCATTACGATGAAGAGTTGCAGCAGTTAGAGGAGTTGCAGCAGAAACGACTGGCGCAGAAAACCGCGATCGCCCAAGCCCAAGCAGAATTATCGCAATCAGAAACACGATTGGCGGACTTGAGGCAGGAGCAGGAAACTCTGGCATCCTTGGCAACGCGATCGCAGCAGTTGGACACTCAGCTAGCGCAATTAGCAGGGCAGCACCAAACTCAAACGGTGCAGTTGCAGCGATCTCAGAATGATCTTGCTCAAGCAGAGGGAGCCGTGGCGATCTGTACGGCACAGCGAGAGGCGTATCAGGCTTTTTTGGCAGCGGAGTCAGCCCAGCAAGATCTCGAACAACAACGCCAAGTCGAACAGAGACTCCAGAAAGAACGGCGACAGCAGGAAGCAACCCGCAGCGATCGCCAAACGGCTCTTGCCAAAGTCACCGTGCAGCTTGCCCGTCTGGCAAATGCTCAGCAAGAAATCCAACAGCTAGAACCGCTTGCCCACCGCCAAATTGAGCTAGAAAAAGCGCAGCAATTACTGACTCAGCATCTACAAAACTGCCTCAGCCAGCGGCAAACCCTCCAGCAACAAGAGAAACGACTGGTGCAAACGCAAACCCGCCAAACTCAGCTTGCCAAAGACATTGCCCGACTGCGAGAGTTACAGCTATCCGTGGATGAAATTCCGATGCTGGAGCAACAGCAACAGCGCCTACAACAACATCTGAGCCGAATTGTCGCCGCCAGCCAGTTTGAAGCCGATTTGCAGCGATTATTCACTCAATCTCAGGTAGCCAGCGATCGCTTTTCTACTCAGGCACAACAGGCGATCGCCACGCTCAAAGATCTTCAGCAAAAAGCTCCACCCTGGGCAGCTTCGCTGGAAGCAGTGTTAATCACGCTGCAAAGCGGCACCGATTGTCAGCAACAATTTATTACCGCGTTGCAAACTATTTTGAAGGATTTGTCAGAACAAACCGCTGTTACCAAACTAGAGCAGCAGTTACAGACGATTCAAACGACCCTACAAACCGCCCGTCAGCACCAGGCGCAGGTTGCCAGTTTACAGCGGCTTTTGGATAATCAGGCGGAACTCAGCCAAGAGCAAACAGATTTACAAGCCAGCCTAGTGGAGCTACAAAATCACTTAACCGCAGAACCCGAATTGCGCCAGCAGCAGGCAACTCTGGCAGCAGAATTAGAAACGCTGAATAATCCCAAAGGACGAATTCAACTGCGGCAAGAAGAATTGCAGCAAGCGGCAACGGTGCAAACGGAAGCCGTCCAACTTCAAGCCGTCCTCAGCACTTTGGAAGCCGCGATCTCCCACATCAACACTCAACTTACCGCCTTTGCCACCCTTTCAGAACAGGTAGAGGCTCAGCAGACTATTAAAGACACGTATCGCGCTGCTTACGAAACCTATATGGCACAGCGAGAACTGGCAAACACCCGCAAACAACGCCAGCAGCACGTTGAGGAAGCTACCGCTGCTTTACAACAATTGCAGCAGGCAACCCTCAAAGCCACGGAAGAACGCGATCGCCTCCAGCAAACCTTTGACCCAAACCACTTTCAAACCGTGCAGGCAAGCTATCAAGCCGCGAATGATCAAAAAGTTGCTCTTAGCGCTTTGCTGCCCGTGGAACTCAAACTATTGGCAGAACTGGATCAGCAGTTGAGCAAACTGGAAGCCGTGAGCCAAAAACGGGCGATCGCTCAGACTGCTTTAGACCAGAAAAAGGAAACCGAACGCTTCATCAAATTTGCCCGCAAAGCCTACAAAGAAGCGGGACCTCGCATCACCGAACGCTACATCCACAGCATTTCCCGTGAAGCCGACAAACTTTTGCGAGAACTGCTCAACCGTCCCAATGTCAGCCTGCAATGGACGCGGGATTACGAAATTGTGATTCAAGAAGGCGCGCATCCTCGCCGCTTTGTGAACTTGTCCGGGGGCGAACAAATGTGCGCTGCCCTCGCGGTTCGGCTGGCACTGCTGAAAATTCTGGCAGACATCGACATCGCCTTTTTCGATGAACCCACCACCAACATGGATCGAATGCGCCGGGATCAACTCGCCGAAGCGATCGCCAACATCAAAACCTTCCGCCAACTGTTCGTCATCAGCCACGACGACACCTTTGAAAAAGTCACTGAAAATGTCATTTTGGTCGAACGAGAGTGACGAATTACGAGTGGCGAATTACGAGTGGCGAATTACGAATTAAAAACTCAAAATATTTCCTAGGTCAATGCTACGCGAACAAAACTCAAAACTTAAAACTCTATCCTTCGCACTTCGCACTTCGCACTTCGTCATTTTCACCACGGGCTACCAATCATGGTGAAGGGTGCCCAGTAATAGGGATGGCTGAGGACGCGATCGCGGGTGGTGAGGGTGTCTTCCGGCAACAGAATTGGCGTATCTTTTGCGCCTAAAATTTGGTTGCCGTCAATCGATATTTGTCCCTTAATCATGGCAATTTGGGCTTGGCGCAGCGCTTCGGCTTTAATCGGTGCCGATTGCAACTCTCCATAAAATCGGGCAATCAGCGCGGTGGTTGCCACATCATTGACTGCCCACAGGCTTGCAACGGCGGTTTTCACGCCCGCCTGCACCGCCAGTCCGCCAAAGCCCAGTTCGGCATCGCGATCGCCCAGTGCCGTTGAACAAGCACTCAGCACCAGCAGTTCAACAGGCGGGTCATTCCAGCCCAGTTGACGGATCTGATCCATTCGCAGCCGTTCGTTCCATAGCTGAATAAAAGAATTGCCAATGCTGCCCGGTTGAAAGTCTGCGTGAGTCGCCAAATGAATAATTCCGTAGGGCTGCTGCTGTCGAGCCGCTTTTAGAGCGTCGAGGGTAGCAGTTTCGTTCAGATAAGATCTCCCTGACCAAAGCTGATTCACCAGGGTCGAAACTTCTACGGGCACGGCTGGCAGCGGAATTTGTCCTCCCGTACTTTCAGAAATGCCTAGCCCCAACAGCTTTAAGTCTTGAATCTTCCGAAAGCGCGTATCCGTTAGGCTAAGGCTAGGCATTAAGCCAATGCTATATTTTTCTACCAAAAAGCTTTGCCCATCATGCAGGGCGGCAATCGGCAGCGATCGCAGCCCGGTATCCATCAAAAACACCAAATTGGTGATTTCGCGAAGCTGGAGTTGCTCAATCACGGGTGCAACCAACCAGCCATACAACTCTTGACCCATTTCCAAATAGCGCTTAGTCCGAGTTTTACGCGGATCAGAGACTTCCAGCCGAAATGCCTGCGCCAATGCCAGCACTTCGCCACGGGTTGCCGCCGGAATCCGTCGCCGGATCACATCGCCCTTTGCAGTCACCACCAAAATTTCAAGCTGATCGGTAGGGCGATCGCGGCTAACCTCACTGCTTCCATTCCCGCTTAAAATCGCTTCATCCGCCGCCCTCAAAGATTCCGGTACAAAGTTAATGTAAATAAAAGCCGGTTTTGCCCCAGTTTCTCGCTCAATCGTTTGGGCAATTTCCTTTTGCTGATCAATGGATTTCGGTGGCGTTTCAGGTAGCCCTAAATGAACCGAAAACGCATCGGTAAAGCGCTGTTCCGCAGCAATGCTCTCAAGCGAAAATTCGGGTGCAGCAGGATTATCAAATTTGGGATCAAGGACTTGGCAAGTCGTTAACACGCAGATATTGGGAATATCAGTTGAACGAACATTGAGGGCGATCGCCCGTGGCGCAGACACCGAAATCACATCATCCACCGTCACGGAAAACGCATTGCTCAGCAGCCCAGAAAATCCAGGTGGCGGCACAAACTCCAACGTTGCATCTGGTGGAATGACCGTCCCTAGAATGGCATCAACTCCGTTAATTCGGAGGATGGCTCCTGGGGCGATCGCGACGACTCGGATCGTCAAAGGGCTATCCGCATTCAGGTCAGCCGTGACTAACCCTAAAGAGGCAACTGAAAAATTTAATGGTTGATTAATCGTCGTAGCAGGTAAAGGCGCGATCGGATTGAGTGTTGGCGTACTGTTATTGAAAGTAATCTGAATCTTGCCGCTGGGGGTCGTAAAGGGAGCCGGGGAAAATCCAAAAGTTTGCCCCGAAATTAGCGCATCTGCGGCTCCTACATCAAGAGCGTTGAGAGCAAATGCTGTGCCGTTACCACTGGTCGCAGTAATCGCCCCATTCTGCACTGTGAACGGTTGATTCGTCGGTCCGCCATCATGGGTAATGCGAATCGTGCCGCTGAGTGCGCCTCCCCCTCCGCTGGTCACAATGGTATTGCCTAGGGACGTAGCAACCTGCCCCGTTCCTCTCACCTGCCCCATCGCGGAGATAATCACATCGCCTCCCTGCGAACCTGCGAAATCAGCACCCCGGGTGTCAATACTTTGAAAGCTGATATTTCCCCCATTACTGTTGGTGATTAAGGAGACGGTATTGCCCGAAACTGGACCGTCAGATCCCGCTGCTGCTGAGGATTGAATTGCACCCACTGCGATCGATCCGGTAGTACTGGTAACGCGAATAGCTCCCCCTGTTTGAGGCAAACCATAGCCATAGCCATTGGCAATTAACTCACCTGCTGTGATGTTTCCGGTTGCCTGCAATGTAATATTACCTCCACTTCCAAAAGTCCCACCGGATGTGTTGATGCTTCCAAGGGAAAGGCTGTCGGCGGTAAAGGTAATATTTTTTAGCGGGGCAACAATATTTGTTCCATTGGTATTAATCGAGCCGCCCGCTTGAAACGCAATGCTGCCCAAAATAGGAGTAAAAGTAAGCGTTGCGATCGCGGGGTCAAACGTAATACTATTCGTCGCCTGAATGACAAGATTCGCTAAGGGTTGTAGTTCACTTTGAAAAATGGTAGTTGGACCTACATCTGCAAAGAGTAGTTGCCCTGTAAACCCGCTCGTCCCTGCTCCTGCCTGAATAAAAATGTCAGTTGGATCAAGTAACAGCCTTCCGATGTTGCCGTTTGCCGCCGACGTATCCACGGTGCCTCGATACTGCAACTTCTCCTTACCTGATACTTCCACAAAACCGCCGTCGCCGCTTATTGCACCGCCGCGAGCCGTGATAGTACCGCCAAATTGGGTTGTTTTATCTGCCCAGACAATCACTCTGCCGCCGTTGCCCTGCTGCACCGCATCGGCTTTGAGCGTCGAGTCAGGGCTGATGTATGTTTGACTGGCAGTGGGTAGGGTAGTAGCGCCTTGATAGTCGCCGCCAACCCGGATAGTGCCGCCGCCATTGAGTCCGGAGGCATCTAAGTTGGCATTAACCAGACCGACCTTGCTACCCACAACGGTGATAGAGGAGCTAGGGGATAGAGTCGAGGCTTGAGGATTTGCCACAGACACTTGACCGCTGACGATCGCGGTGCCAGCAGTGGTCGGAATGATGACACCATTGGTTAACTGAACGGAGCCATTGGGGTTAATGGTCAGTCCGGTAGCGTTGCTGAGATTGCCGCCTGTAAGAAGTTGGGGCAGGGTTGGCGCGGGGGATGCAGGGAGAGCCGAGGCGGCAAGCGGCTGAAATTCTAGATTGAGTAAACTCCCTGACTGACTGAGGCGTACCAGGTTTTCTCCAGGGACGGCAGCGATCGTAATACTGCCATTGGGGGCGGAGAGACTGCCCGTGTTAACGATGGTGCCGCCTAGGAGGGTAATGCTTTGCCCTTGTCCCACTGCCAGATTGCCAGCGTTGATAATTGACCCTGGCGCGATTGCAGAAAATGCAAAGCGATTGGGATTGCCAGTCAAGTTAACGTAGTCGTTGGCAGCGATCGCATTAAACCAAGCGCCATTGCCAAACCCGATCGCGTTTGCCGTAGTGGCAGTAAACGAACCGGGGACATTCAAGCTGGCATTCGTACCAAAAACAATTCCGGCGGGGTTGAGCAAAAATAGATTCGGAGTGCCGCCGCTGACTTGAATCAGCCCGTTGATCACCGAAGGATTGTTGCCAACTACGCGCCCCAAAATGTTTTGCAGTTGAGGATTGGCAAGAAAGTTGGCGATTTGTCCTGGGTTGAGTCCAAATTGCTCGAAGCTGTGGAATAAGTTGGCGCGATCGCCCGACAAAGAGCCACCCCCAATGTCAAAGCGGTTGCCCGCAGGGGTCACGATCGTATTCGTGCCATCGGCAGCAGGCGCAATTTGAGCCTGAGCCACGGTGCCCATACTTGCCACGATTGGAAACACGGCTAGCAGTGGAATCAGTCGAGCAAACGGTGTTGGGAGAGAAGGCTTACGCCGTAGAATAAAGCGTCCGTTGGGTAGGTCTACCTCAAGTTCATGGGTCTGAGCCATCCCGCGCCGCTGTAATGCCCGGTGAATCACGATTCGGCTATGCAGCACCTGGTCTAAAGCAAACTGCTGAGAAAAACTGCCAGAGTGGATGCGGTAGTAGTAAAGCGGCTCACGGACGCGGCGAATTTGGGTAATTTCAGATAGACGCAGGCAGAGATCGTAATCTTCCACAAAGTTTATGGAACCATCAATACCGCCCACCTGTTCATAGAGCGATCGCCGCAGCAAGCGAAAGTGAAAGGTCATAAACTCAACCAGCAGTCGCTCTTTGGAATAGGGCACATGACAGCGATGCCCCCGTTGGAGGATCTGCCCCTGTTGATCCACATCTACATAGTCGGTATAAACCATGCCAGTGCTGGCATCCGCATCTAGGGCAGCGATCGTTTTCTCTAGGGCAGTGGGTGCCAGCCAATCATCACTATCCACCCAGCCGAGATAGGTGCCAGTGGTGTGAGCAATGGCGGCAGCAAGCGCGGCGACTCGCCCTCGATTTTCAGTTTTAATCACCCGCACTCGGCGATCGCGTTGAGCGTACGCCTGAGCCAGTTCAAACGACCCATCGGTGGAGCCATCATCCCAAATCAATAGCTCAAAATCTTGATAGGTCTGCTGTAAAACGCTGGCAATCGCGGTGCCTAAAAAAGCTGCTCGGTTGTAAGTCGTAATGACAATCGAAACGTGAGGGCGCATACCCGTGCCTAAATATTGTGAATGTTGTAGCATCCTCAGGGACTAGATCGGCATTTAGTTTTGCAAGCTTAATATTCGTCCATCCTATTTTTTGTCGCTAATCGTTGTGCAGGTCAGGCTGAGGGTTTCCTGGGCAACGGCTTCTAACCGCACCGATTTTAGCAAGGTGTTCCAACTGGTAAGCAACGCCAGATCCTTGGGGCTGGTGCAGCGTTCTTGTGCCAAAGTCGCGATCGCATCTTGCCAAATACCAGAAGACGCATAGATTGAAGCGCGATCGCGGACATTGGTCGCCTTTTGCAACGCACTGGTCAGCCCACTACTAATCTCAATTCGCTGGACAATACCCTCCACAAATGGATTTCTGGCTGGCTGTCCGGCATCGCAGATCAATGTAAATTGCCAGCGATAGTCTCTTCCTAATTCCATGTCATTGGTCACCGACTGGGATAATAGATGACTCAATACCCCGGAGCCACCCTTCAAAGGAATCAGAGCGCTATAGATATCTTGATCGCTATCATCTGTGATTCGCAGTTCTCCCATCCCAGCTTTCGTTTTGGGAATATACCAAAATAGCGTCGGAGTTTGAGACGTGGTGGTGCTAAAACTATCCGTTGGAGATAAAGCGGTCAGTGGCATTTTACTAGAAACACAGTCATTGGGGCTACGGGTTCCTGCCCCGTCTCGTCGTCCTGGGATGCCGCGCCTAGGAGGCGTATATTGTTGGGCTAGGGCAACGAGGGGCGAAATTGCGATCGCTATTCCTATCGCTAGGGCGATCGATGCCGTGATGGATTTTTTACCAAAAAAAGGGCGAATCATACAGAATAGTCCTTCAAATATTCAGATAGGCATGAAAAGCTACTTAGCTAGACACCTACCCGTCATAAAATAGGCGGTCTATCTCCAGCCCATAGTCCCGTAATATCTCTTTCCAGGTTCGGAATCGGATCGGTTTTCGTCAGGGTGCCATCTCAATCAAACAGCAGCGCAGTCAGCATTAAAGAATCCTTCTTTGTTTCACTTAGTCTAGCAAGATTACCCCTTCACTCCACTGGCGGCTTCGGTCGGCACAATATAGCGCTGCATCAGCAAAAAGAATAGGATAATCGGCGCAATGGAAATCACAGACCCGGCGGCAATTAAGCGCCAATCCAGAGAGAACGTGCCAGCTAGAGAAGCAACGCCCAGAGGCAGCGTGTAATATTCTGGGCGATCGAGGACAATCAGGGGCCACAGAAAATCGCTCCAAGAGCCAATAAAAACAAAAATTGCCAGAGTGACTAAAGCGGGACGAATGGACGGCAGCATCACATACCACCAGATGCCAAGCTCAGTGCAGCCATCAATCCGCGCGGCTTCTTCGAGTTCTTTGGGCACCCCTTGAAACGCTTGTCGCAATAGGAAAATGCCAAAAGCAGACGCGATCGCTGGAAAAATAATTCCTAAATAAGTATTCCGTAAGCCCAACTGCACCGCCAGCACATACAGCGGAATCATCACAATCTGAAACGGGATCATAATCGTTGCCACGATCGCCGCAAAAATCGCCTCCCGCCCCCGAAACTGGAGCCGCGCTAAAGGATACGCTGCCAGAGAGCAAAACAGTAAATTCAGGGCTACCGTTAGCACGGAAACAATCACACTATTGGTGATATAGCGCCCAAACGGATGGGACTTCCAAACCGTGGCAAAGTTTTGAAACGTCGGCTGACTAGGAATCAAACGCGGCGGAAACTGAAAAATATCCTCCGTCGGCGACTTCAGCGAGGTGCTGACCAGCCACACCAGCGGAATCAGCATCGCGATCGCGATCGTCCCTAATAGGACATACATTCCAATTGTTTTCCAGCGGTGCGATCGATGATGCATTGATAAAGTTATTAAGTCGAGAACAGAAACTTTGCAGCTAGATGGAACTAATTGGCTCACCAATAAAAAATTGACATGCGATTTCGCCGACTACGTAGCACATAAGCAATTAGCGTAATGCTTCGCAGTTGCTTGTACCATACTCCATCCCTAGCCCTACTTACAAAGTTCCAGACCTTTACTAATCAAGGGACTAATATTAATTCTAGTACCAGGAATTTCAGGATTATCTTTCCAAATAGGTTGAATATCAGCATAACCTCTACTGGTTGCTGTGCCATTCACAGCGTATTGTGCTCCGTCGGGGGCGATGAACACGATGGTACTGGGAGCTTTACAGATCAATTCACCCTTATCTATAGTCAGCATCCATTCGCCCGGAAAGTCTGCACTGCTTACAGTACGACGGTTAGACTGCTTGCTGCTAGAAGATGAACTAACCATGTAAAGTCCACCAATAATAAGAAAAATCAAAACACCAATCGCTGGTTCAACCAAGGGATGAAGGGTTATGGTTGACATGGCTTGGATCTTCTCAAAAAGGTTTTTATCTGTCCCATCGAGTTCTTTGTTCCTAGCTTCACCATCCGAACTAGAACTTGCTGGAGATGCAGATCGCGCCTCATTAATCTGCTCAGTTTGTTTGCCGCCTAGCTTATTAGCAGAGGTTTCAGACAATTCTGACAAATCAAATTCTTGACTCCAAGCTGGACGTGCTACGCCTGCTTGCCTTCCATAAACTTTCAATTTTTGGACTGATGCTACTCCTAAACCTTTTACGCCTCTATGAATGAATGGAGCGAGAGTTTGTTTGTCTGGTATTTGAGCAGCTTCTAGCATTATCTGCAAGCAACCATCTTTAAAAGCGGTCTTTGCTGTAATGCCTTTAGATATTAAGGATCGATTAATCAGGAAAGCAATTGCTTGTTCATTACCCTGTTTAGCAAGTTCTAAAGGTTTTGGTTGAGGAGTGGTCATCTTGAAGATCTTTATGCTGGTATAAACTAAATTGCCCTGATGCTTTGCGCGGCTATCCATGCATACTTCTAGCGAAGGAGCTATTTAGTAGACCTACTTGCATATTTCTTACTTCGTGACTTAAACCCGAAAACTTTTAGGATTTAGTTACTAAATTTAATAAAGTGCTTTTAACTTTGTCGCCGCGATCGCCAACCTCCATGCAATTCGCCTTGTGCGGGGAATGTTCAGGATGGACTAGAGTTAACCAGCTTTTGAGATTCGGCTCACTTGCAGATCACGAATTTTTTCGGCACAAACCATTTTGATCCAGTCTTGTTGGTCAATTTTTTGCAGTTGGCACTCTGCCTCAATGCTTCGCAGCAACTCTAATGGCAAAGTGATTTTAATTTGCTGTTTTGCTTGAAAGTGACCTGTGAAATGCTCAGAGACATCGGCTCCTAATTGAGCCTGCTGAGCAATTTCTTCAATGTCTTTAATCTCTGTAGATTTGCTGTTCATAGTTTCTGCGCTCCTGTTTCGTTGATCTCCAAGCTGTGACAACCCAAATATATTCACCCACATCATCTGCTCGATATTCAACAATGAATGTGGTCAATTTCCCATCTGCAAAACCGACGATTCGATATTGTTCTGGAATCTCAGAGCGCTGGTCTTCAAGGTAGGGAGTGTAGAGCAAATCGTTCAATTGATCAAAGTCAATATCACGGTCTGCTAAAACTCGCTGTTGTTTTGCTTCATCCCACCGAACACGCATGGATACTGAATACGCCTAGGCTATGGACGTAAGAAACTCTATGGAACTTGTTTCTAACTTATTTATGCTATCGTCTCTTCCTTAAACTTAAAACATATCCATAATCTCTATTGCGTGGTTGTTACTGTCAAGTTTCATAAAAACTTTTCCAGAAATTGGGTGGTGATCTCAGTGTTCAGAAGCCCCATCATGTCCATCGGTCTTGTGTCCCTGGCTAAAAACGCCTTGAAAAGCGGTTTGTTCGGCAATAGTTTTGCCTTCGTTCAGTAAATAATCAAAAAAAGTTTGGGCAATCAGCGATAACTGCTTGCCAGCCGGATAAATCACATACCAATACCGCTGAATCGGAAAGTCTTCCACATCCAAAATGGTGAGTTGGCTATTAAGACCTTCCAAGGCAAGCGTGTGGAGCGAAAGCACGGAAATGCCCAGCCCCCCCGCGATCGCTTGCTTAATCGCTTCGTTGCTGCCCAAATCTAGCTTCACTTTCAAGGGCAACCCACTCTCATCAAACACTTTTTGAATGGATTTGCGCGTTCCAGAGCCGGGTTCTCGCATGATAAATGTTTCCTCCGCTAGACGTTTCAGCGGAATGTTTGATGCACTAGCTAAAGGATGGTTGCGCCACGCCAGCACCACCAAAGGATTCTCTAAAAACGGCTGAATTGTGACATCTAAATCTTCGGGTGGCTGACTGAGAATATATAAATCGTGGCGATTATTTATCAAGCTATCGATCACATATTCGTGGTTCGTCACCATCAGCGAAACATCTATCCCTGGATAGCGTTGACAAAACGGTCCCAACAATCGAGGAATCACATATTTTGCAGTGGTTACCACCGCCAGTTTTAGCGCCCCTTGCTTGAGTCCTTTTATGTCGGCGATCGCCGTCTCAAACTGGGACAAGCGCTCAAAAATCTCTTGACAAGTCGTATAGAGTTCTTTGCCTGCATCCGTCAGATACAGCCGTTTACCCACTTGCTCAAATAAGGGCAGTCCCACTGCTTTAGAGAGTTGCTTCACTTGCATTGAGACAGTCGGCTGAGTTAAAAATAGTTCCTCGGCAGCGCGCGTAAAACTATTATGACGAGCGACGGCTTCAAAAACTTTGAGCTGATGGAGGGTGGCTTGCCTCAAGAGATAATCTCCCAAACGATGTAAGAATCATAGATTAGATTCGATTATTTTAATCGGAAACAATGATTTTTGTTTATGGACTGAAACGTTATTATAGTTTTCAAGAGTCTATGCTCCCTTCCAAAACAGCGTTGCACAGATAGACATTTAGCAAAATTTCTGACAAGCCAAGTTTTTCTGAAAAAACCAAATAATGCTAACGTCTGATACGTGCAACGCTTATTTAAATTTTCTGGATCTATTCCAATAAAATTTAATATGTGACTTTTTAGCAAGGTTAAGTGGTTAACTTATTCTTGATAAGAGATTGTATTCTGTCGCGATCGCACAAAGCTGCCGCTTGATCTAAGCGATACGAATAAGCTAATCCAAGCCTCCTTTTTTCCTGTCACCTGTTCCCTATCCCCTGTTTTCTATGCCAGATATTGTTGATATTGCAGTAGGTGCCGGATCATTTACTACACTTGTAGCCGCTGTTCAAGCCGCAGGGTTAGTAGAAACACTCAAAAGCCCAGGACCGTTCACAGTGTTTGCTCCTAACGACGCTGCCTTTGCCAAACTTCCACCTGGAACCATTCAAACATTAGTTCAAAATATCCCTCAGCTTGCCCGTATTCTGACGTTTCATGTTGTTTCAGGAAAACTAACAAAAGCTGACCTAGCTCAATTAGGAACCGTCACTTCAGTGGAAGGATCGACTATTCCGATTGACTGCTCAGATGCTTTTGAAGTGAAGAATGCAACTGTTTTAGCAGCAGATATAGAAGCCGATAATGGCATCATTCATGTAATTGATACCGTGATGTTAATGGGATAGTTTGCCTGCCTCAACCCGTGGGATAATTATGTTCCACTAGCAGAAAAACTCAGGTCGAAAAGAAAATTTCATCAATCAAATAACGGGTTGGAATCAGATTGTGATTTCTTCTGAGATCGGCAAAAAAGCTTTTTTCCTACTCTGTTTTCTGTGTTAAACAAGCTTCAAGATGCCTTAGCTAGAGCAAGTAAAATTAGCATAGAGCCTAATTTATAGTTTGTTGGCATCTTTTCAATGGACGACATGAGTAGATAAAATTCATACCAATCATCATAGATTTTGATATTTGCTTGAATGACGCTGTAGTCGCAACCCAGAGCTAAATGTCTCTATTTTTATCGACTAAGCATATTCACCTTTGGACATTGATTATGCTAAATAGTAATGAAGTTGAAGATTGAGAAAACTAAATACCCTGCCTGGTTGTGGTGCTAGGTCTTTTTTCTGAGCCGCTAGTTTTTCATAATTAAAATTTTGATTCTAATAAAGGTGGTTGAATGGCTCCTCTGCTCGTTCAAAATATCTGGCTAGTGCCTGTTTACTCACTCATTGGGGCAGCACTGTCGGTGGTCTGGTTTCCTTCCATTACCCGACGTACTGGTCCTCGCCCTGCTGGTTACATTAATGCAGGGATGACCTTATTTTCGTTTATTCATGCGCTTTTGGCATTGCCACTAACCTGGAATCAGCCTGCCTATGACGTGTCTTTTGAATGGCTAAATGTGGCTGGGCTAGATTTGACCCTGCCAGTGCAGGTTTCATCGCTCACCGTTGGCGCGATCGCCCTTGTGTCGGGGCTGAATTTGCTGGCGCAGATCTTTGCGATCGGCTACATGGAAATGGATTGGGGCTGGGCGCGCTTTTATTCGTTGTTAGCGCTATTTGAAGCGGGGATGACGGCGCTTGTTTTATGCAACTCTCTGTTTTTCAGCTACATGATCATGGAAGTATTAACTCTGGGCACCTATCTTTTGTTGGGTTTCTGGTTTAACCAATCCCTAGTGGTCACCGGCGCACGCGATGCGTTCCTCACCAAACGGATCGGGGACTTGTTTCTGCTGATGTCGGTGCTGGCGATTTATCCCTTGACAGGCACCTGGGATTTTTCTGAGATGGCGGTGTGGGCAGCTACCGCGCAGGTTGATCCGACGGTGATCACCTTAATTGGATTAGGGCTAATTGCAGGTCCCATGGGGAAATGCGCTCAGTTTCCGCTGCACCTATGGCTAGATGAGGCAATGGAAGGTCCGATTCCTTCAACAATCCTGCGGAACTCGGTGGTGGTTGCCACTGGAGCCTGGGTTTTGGTGAAGCTGGAGCCGATCCTGGCGCTGTCGCCCTTTGTCCTTTCTACGACCATTTTTATTGGGGCAGTCACAGCAGTCGGGGGTTCTTTGATCGCACTGGCGCAAATTGATGTCAAGCGAACCCTATCCTATCTGGTCAGCGCCTATATGGGGATTGTGTTTATCGCAGTAGGAACGGGACAAACCCAAGCCGCTTTAATGCTCGTGTTTACCCATGCAATCTCTATGGCGCTGCTGATTATGAGCATTGGCGGCATTATTTGGAACAGCATTACCCAGAATGTGACCCAGTTGGGGGGGCTGTGGTCTCGTCGCCCCATGTCTGGGCTGGCATTTATTGTCGGAGCAGTTGGGCTGGTGGCATTTCCGCCATTTGGCAGCTTTTGGGCGCTGTTGGAGTTGGTTGATGGGCTGCGAGAAACTCACCCTTGGTTGGTTGGTGTGCTGCTGCTGGTGAATGTTTTGACGGCGTTTGGGTTAACACGGGTGTTTTGCTTGCTGTTTGGTGGAGAAGCGAAACCCATGGCACAGCGATCGCCTGAAGTCCATTGGCCCATGATGCTTCCCATGATGGTTCTGCTAGGTTTCACGTTGCATGTGCCCTTGGTGTTACAAGCCTGTGACCTGTTGCCAACCTGGGTCGCAGTCGATGTGCCCATGGCGCTGCTGTTGCTTGGGTCTAGCATTGTGGGCGGCAGCCTCAGCGCCGTGGTCTACCTAGGTAATGCTGTTCCTAAGCCTGTGCGTTTTCCAGTGCAATCTCTGCAAAATCTTGTGGCTTACGACTTTTACACCCCCACGTTATACCGGTCTAGCTTTGTGTTTGGAGTCGATCTGATTTCTCGGATAACCGCCTGGATCGATAAATATTTAGTGGACGGGGTGGTGAATTTGTTTGGCTCCGTCACTATTCTGGGTGGACAAAATCTGAAATACAGCACCTCTGGACAGTCGCAGTTTTACGCACTCACTATTTTATTCGGAGTGGTGTTGTTCGGATTCTTCCTGTGCTTTCCGTTCTTAACCAATATGGCATTGGTATTTGCGGCAAATTTCATGCATCAAACCGTTGGTTAGCATCCCTCTAGATCTTTATTACTGCTGTTTAAATCTATGCTGAGTACCTTAATTTGGTTGCCTTTGCTCGGTGCTGCTGTGATGGGTTTCTTGCCGGGAACGATCGCGACCAGTCAATTTCGTTTAGGGGCGATCGCGATCGCCAGCGTGCTTTTTGTCTGGACGGCAGCACTGTTTACCCAGTTCGATATTTCCACCGCCGCCATGCAGATGCAGGAATATCTGTCTTGGATTCCCACCTTGGGCATTAACTATTCCTTATCGGTCGATGGCTTATCGCTTCCCTTGGTGATGTTAAGTAACTTACTCACCTTGGGTGTAATCTACAGCGCCGAGTCTTTAGTTGCCCAAGGGCAGGTGATGCAGCGTCCTCGCCTGTTCTATTCCCTAGTCTTTTTAATTAATGCAGGCATGGCAGGAGCCTTGATGGCACAAAACCTGCTGATGTTCTTTTTGTTTTACGAGTTGGAGCTAATTCCGTTTTATCTGTTGATCGTGATTTGGGGTGGAGCCAAACGCGAGTATGCCGGAATGAAGTTTTTGATTTATACGGCAACCTCTGGCATTCTCATTCTGGCGGCATTCTTGGCGACGGTTTGGCTGTCTGGGTCGGGCAGTTTTGACTACAATGCCATTTCCACGGCTGATTTACCCCAGCGAACCCAGTTGATTTTGCTGACTCTGTTGCTGATTGGCTTTGGCATTAAAATTCCCCTGATTCCGCTGCATACTTGGTTGCCCGATGCCTATGTGGAAGCGTCAACTCCCACCGCGATTTTGCTCGGCGGCGTGTTGGCGAAGCTGGGCACCTATGGTTTAGTCCGGTTTGGCATTGGCTTATTTCCTGAAACTTGGTCATTAGTCACCCCTGCATTATCTTGGCTGGCGGCAATTTGTGTGATCTATGGGGCATTGGCAGCGATCGCCCAAAAGGATATTAAACGCATGGTTGCCTATAGCTCCATCGGGCACATGGGCTATGTGATGCTGGGAATGGCGGCTTTCACGCCCTTGGGAATGGTCGGTGCCGTCTCCCAAATGGTCAGTCATGGGTTGATTTTGGCGCTGCTGTTTTACATTGTGGGTGTGATTGAAGTGAAAGTGGGCACCCGTGATCTCGATGTGTTGAATGGGCTGCTCAACCCAATTCGAGGATTACCGCTCACCAGTTCTCTGTTGGTATTAGCAGGTATGGCAAGCGCCGGAATTCCAGGAATGGTCGGGTTTGTTGCAGAGTTCCTCGTGTTTCAAGGCAGCTTTACAACTTTTCCGCTACCCACCCTGTTGTGCGTGGCTGGAACCGGACTGACCGCCGTTTATTTTGTCATTTTGCTAAACCGGACTTGTTTCGGTCGATTAGACAACAAAACAGCTTACTATCCCCGTGTTACCTGGAAAGAGCAGACTCCCGCTTTGATTTTGACTGGGTTAATTGTTTTCCTAGGGGTGCAGCCTGCTTGGTTAGTGCGGTGGAGCGAAACCACCACGACAGCATTAGCAGCAGCGGCTCCCATCAATCGCTCGATCGCGATCAATCAACCTGGGATTTCGCAAAGCGTCTCCTTAACGGCGATCGCCCAACCTGTAGACCAGGCTGCTCGTTGATGAACTTCGGAACTTGGGTAAGCGTCTAATCTTGGTGTCTAATCTTGGTGTCAGAACTTGTCGTTTACCTAACTTGCAGAAGTGGGCAGAAGTCTCCATTTCTGGCTGTCTTACTCGTTTCTGGCATTTGTTTTACTCCATAGCTTGGATCAACGGAAGTTCCTAAGGGCAACATTGCGGCGATCGCTGCAAGCCTTCCAAAAACGGTTCATTGCTTCCTAAAAAGTTTTATCAAATTCATCAAACCCCTATCCCTCATTGGCTTAAGCGCTATGAATATGTCCGCCCCAACCACCAAAATTCCCCCTTCCAACCATCCCCACGCTGACATCATCTATCGGCTGGAAGCAGGGGGAGCCATGCTGCCCGATACTCCAGAAAACTTGATGCAAATCATCGGGATTTACAAAGCCTATGCTGTGCCAATGGATTTTTACTGGCGCGACCTTTTATATATTGGCGAACAGGTATTTCTGAATCCGTTGCCATTTTTCAAGTACTTTATTTCCGATGAATACCTGCAACGTCACAACCACTACGCAGGCGACGATGCTGACCTGCGGTTTTGGCGGGGACCCGCAACGGTTCACCCAGAACTAGAAGAATTCATGCAGAAGGGTGAAACGAAAAATATGCCGCGCCTGCTGCATCATCTTTGGCACGATCGCATCAACATGGAATTTGCCGAAGCCTGTATGCAAGCGATGTTGTGGCACCGCAATATGTATTCGCCTGTCAATCAATTTGATCCCTATTTGGACAGTGATGAATATAAAGCCAACGCCGATCGCGCAATTCGGGCTTACTTCAAAGGCAATCCGGCAATGTTGGGCTTATACAAACTCTTCCCAGATATGTTTTTGGAGCAGTGCCGTCAGTCTTCCTACTATGCCAATTTGGGTTTGTTCTGGGAAGTGATGGCTCCCGTTTTTTTTGAAATGTCAGACCTGTACGATGAGGGCAAAATTGCCAGCGTGCCGGATGCGATGAACTTTTTGGTGAACGGAATCTTTGCGATTGCCGGTCGCCCCATTTATCACCATGTCTATATTAAAGGCGAGTGCTACGAAATTATTCCCAAGTCAAAAGGCTTCACTTGGCTCTATGAAGCGGCACTTCCTTATGTAGAAGCAGTGTTTTATCGGACTGCGCCCTTCCGAGGCACCAAATCTTACAACGCCCAAGCAGGGCAAGTTCCCGACGACCAACAGGATTTTCACTACGGCGTACTCTATGCCGATAAGTTTCCGGTAGGCACCGCAGGCATTCCTCCCACGCTCTTAGCCCAAGATATGCTGCACTTTCTGCCGCCCTACTTGGTGGAATACTACCAAAAGCATTGCCGGGGTGAAGATGACATGCTGGTTCAGTTGGGGGTCACCTTTCAGCGCTCGATGTATTGCGTGACATCCGCCGTCATTCAAGCGTTGCGTGCAGCCTTACTGTATCCACTGGACGATCCCAACCCCAAGCATTTGATGGCAAACCGCAAATTCTTTGAGGCGCAAATGGATCGATTTGTTCGCCCAGAAGCACGCCTAAACGATATTCAAACGTCAGATTATCGCTAAGGCGAAGCCTGCATAAATCTGAAGCCTACATAAATCTAATGAGGACTACCATTTTTTATAGGCTAGGAACTTACCGTTCATGGTGATCTTGACGCGATCGCCCTTGGGGTCTTCTACTTTGTCTATATCCAAGGTGAAATCGATCGCGCTCATGATTCCATCGCCAAACTTCTCGTGAATAATTTCCTTGATTGGCATCCCATACACCTGCATGATCTCGTAAAAGCGATAGATCAGCGGGTCAGTGGGCACGATCGCACCCAAGCCTTTGGAGGGGAAAGCGGTTAGCTCCGCAACCAGATCTTGGCTAAGTCCCAAGGCATTTAGTAGTTTGCTAGCTTCATCCTCCGAAGCGCTTGCCTGCCCATAAAAAACCGCCGCAATCCACACTTCATCGCGATTTAGCAAGGCTTCCAAATCGGTAAAGGTGATGCCTTTAGCTTTTTTTGCTGCCAATAGGGTTTGGGTGATTGCGGGAATTTCAACGCTTGCCATGAATAATCCAATTCCTTTGTGTGCGGTGTTTCGGAAACAGTTGAGCTTCCTTTCGCAGAATAGGACGCAACCAGCCCGCAAACGGTATAGTTTGTAACTCTTAAATGGTGCAGGTCAGATCGCCGGCTCGACGGGAGAAGCGGAGATTTTCTTGATAATCCACTGGGCAATCGATTACAGCCGGAACATCTTGTTCTAGCGCCTCTTTTAAGGTGGGGATTAAATCGGCGCAAGATTCCACGCGATAGCCCTTCAAGCCCATACTTTCAGCTAATTTGACAAAATCGGGGTTCTTGAATTTGACGAAACAGGATGAGCCAAACTGGTTGTGCTGCTTCCATTCAATCAAACCATAGCCGCCATCGTTAAAGATTAGGGTGACAAAGGGAGTGCCGACTCTCAGGGCAGTTTCCAATTCTTGGCAGTTCATCATAAAGCCGCCATCGCCCGTCACGGCAACGACGCGGCGATCGCGATGCACCAGTTTTGCCGCCAGTGCCCCCGGAATCGCAATCCCCATTGCCGCAAACCCATTGGAAATAATGCAGGTGTTGGGGCGATCGCAGTGATAATGCCGCGCCATCCACATTTTGTGAGCGCCCACATCAGAAATCACAATGTCATCGGCTCCCATCACTTGGCGCAAGTCATAAACAATTTTCTGGGGCTTAATCGGAAAAGCTTCATCCTTGGCATATTGCAGATAATCTGCCCGGATTTCATCCCGCAGTTCTAAAGCATAGGGAGTAGGTTGATGGGTGCGGTCGCAGCGCGCCAAAATTTCTGCTAGTGAATCGGAGAGATCCCCCACTACTTCGGCAAGGGGAATATAGCTGCTGTCTACTTCTGCCGGAGTCATGCCAATGTGAATAATCGGCACCGCGCCATCAGGATTCCACTTCTTCGGCGAATATTCAATCAGGTCATAGCCCACACAAATCACCAGATCTGCCTTATCAAAGCCACAGCTAATGTAATCGCGCTGCTGCAAGCCCACCGCCCACAGCGCCAGAGGATGGCTGTAAGGGATCACGCCTTTAGCCATGAACGTGTTGGCTACGGGAATATTGAGTTGGGTCGCAAACTCCGTCAACGCAGCACTGGCGTGTCCTCGAATCGCACCATTGCCGACTAAAATCAACGGATTTTTCGCTTGAGAAATGGCTGCTGCCGCGGTTTCAATACTTTGAAATGAGGCATAGGATTTTTCCTGCCCATCCGTTTTTAGGGGCTTGCCCGTGGCAGCCATCGCCGCAATATTTTCCGGCAAATCAATGTGAACGGCTCCGGGTTTTTCAGTCTGAGCAATCTTAAACGCCTTCCGCACAATTTCAGAGGTGTTGCTGGGGCGAACAATCTGAGCGTTCCACTTGGTCACAGGCGCGAACATTGCTACCAAATCCAAATATTGATGGGATTCAATGTGCATCCGATCAGTACCGACTTGTCCCGTAATAGCAACTAAGGGAGCGCGATCGAGGTTAGCATCTGCCACACCCGTCATCAAGTTCGTGGCACCGGGACCCAAAGTAGACAGGCAAACGCCTGCTTTTCCGGTGAGGCGACCATAGACATCTGCCATGAATGCCGCGCCTTGTTCGTGGCGTGTGGTGATGAATTGGATTGAGGAGTGCTTTAGGGCTTCCAACACATGCAGATTTTCTTCACCCGGCAACCCAAAAATGTAGTGAACTCCTTCATTTTCTAAACATTGAACTAACAGTTCTGCTGTGTTTATGGGAGTTGAATGTTCAAGGTTTGTAACTCCGTGTTGTTGCGATCCAGAGTTGATGATGTCTAATTTTTCAGGCATGGTGCGTCCTCTTGACTGAATCAGCGATCGCAGTCACTAGCGATCATTCGTGTGGCTTGAATACGACTTAAGTATTCGCTCTTCTTCTAAGATTCCTTTTCTAAGCCATTCTTTCCCAGCGATCGCCCGAATCTATGAAACTCTTAAACTCTCTTTAAATCTCGCAATCTTCATGAGAAGGGGTGTACTGGTTCAATCGAGCGGCTTTAAGTTCATTCTTTGCTCTAGAATCTGCAAAATTAGGATAGATAATCCAACGGTAGCCGCCAATCCTAGCCAAAATGTATGGGCGATCGCGGGAGTCTGATCCAGTGCCCACCCCCCAATCGGCGGTCCAATAAAATATCCGATCGCCCAACATTGAGAGTTGACTGCTAGATATACTCCTCGGAGTGATTCTGGTGCCAAATCCACCACAATCGATGACGCAGCAGGCATATAAGTCACTGTTGCTAACGCCAAAACGCCCAACGCCAGCACTGCCCAAATAATGCTGCCTGTAGAAGCCACCCCAGTTAGCCAAACGACTGCAAAACCCAAACCCCACAGCAACGCAGATAGCATTAATCCACGAGTGCGCCGAAATCGATTGAGCAATCGGGCGGCTGGCAACTGGCAAAGCACTGCAGCCAAGAGATGCCAAGTAAAGAGGGCGCTGATTACTATCGGCGTGAATCCTTTTTCATCGGCTGTCCCCGACACAAAGTTGGTGAAATAGAGCGGTAAGGTGCTGCTAATTTGCACAATGTAAGTGGTGAACAGTACATTCACGACGCAAAAGATGAGCAAGGTGCGATCGCGTAATGCCAGCTTCCACCCTTTCAAGCCGGAATGTTCGCCCGTGGTTTGAAAGGTTTCCCGAACTGCCCACAGCACGACGGCAAACAGCACGAAAAAGGAAATGCCATCAATGATAAACAGCGATCGATAATCTCCTGTTGTACTGATAACTAAGCCCCCTAGCACGACCCCAATTCCTAAACCTAAACTGTCACACAGCCGATTTAGCGCGAAGGCTTCATTGCGATCTTGAGGATCAGATAAATCGGCGACAAGCGCCTCAGCAGAAGGCCAAAATAGCCCAATTCCCAAACCCATCAGCAAGTTAGCCACCACAAACAATGGAAAGTTGATGGCAAACGCCATGACAAATGCCGCGATCGCCGATATCACTGCCGACAACAATACCGTGCGTTTACGCCCAAACTGTCCATCCGAAAGCGACCCGCCCAAAAAGCGCCCAATCACCCCCGAAATCGATTGACTGCCCAACCCCAACCCAACCAAGGTTGCGGATAGCCCCACCTGGTTGACAAAAAAGATGGGTGCATAAAACAGCGTGAAGCCTGATCCCATTTGTGAGAGCAGCCGCCCGATCGCCAAAATCCAAATCTGATAGTTTAACTGGGGTAGCCAAGAAGTCAATTTCGATCGCCGTAATTTCATAGCACAGGAGGCACATTCACCTTACATAACCAGCTAAATATATTATTCTCAGATACTTCTTGCCTTCTACCATCGTTCTAGAAGGGACAATTGACTGGATTGAACCGCCCAACAAATGGCTCTACTCAAACAATTAGCTGATTTTTCACCACTCACACACTTTTTGTTGCACTCCCAGCGAAATAACTTGATCAACAAACGCTAACTTAACTCGTTGATAAAATTCTCGTTCTACTGCTTCGCTGGCTCCAGGCTGAGTCTTAATCCAGATTTGAAGTAAGACACCACTGCGTGCGATCGCTCCCACCCCTAGCTGTGCTACTGGCTCTATGATTTGCGAACTCCAATCATTCTCTTGGCTCATTCCTTCTGCAACTTCCCTCATAATGTGCAGCGCTTTATCCACATCTGCATCATGATTCACCTCTACAGCAATCTCAGCCCGTGACCAATCCTTGGTCGTGTTATGAACCACTGTAATACTGCTGTTTGGCACCGTACTCAATCTTCCTTTCGCTCCACGCACTTTCGTAACCCGGAGGTTGACCGCTTCCACTGTTCCTTTGGCAACACCTAAATCTACTTCGTCGCCAACCGCAAACTGATCTTCTGCCAAAATAAAAACTCCATTGATCACGTCTTTAATCAAGGTTTGAGATCCAAAAGAGACGGCGAAGCCTAAAATACCTGCGCCCGCAAGGACAGGGGCTAAAGGAATTTGTAAAACTTGAAGCATCAACACAATCGCGATGCTTACAAAGCCAATTTGGGTTATCCCCTTTAAGACAATGCCGTAAGTGAGTATGCGAGCAAATTGCCTGCGAGCCGCAGCCGATCCTAAAAAATACCTTTCCTGTAAAGCTTTCAAAGATTGATCAATAAAAACATTTATCACTCGCATTGCCAAAGCTGTTCCTAGACCAATGAGAAGAAGTTCAATTGGATCCTTTAGAATTGCAGTTTGTGCCCAGCGAGTATAAGGAAATAGTCCAGCAATCCAGGCAAAGCCAACCACCCAAACTAAAATTAGCGCAGTTAAAATGAGCAGCCGTTTGAGATTATTAATGTCTAACCAACGAAGTCGGGCAAAACGCTGAGCCTCAGGGGATGAAGTGTTTACGATAGGTGTAGAGACATCAGACAAATTAATAGCTTTTGAAGTCTCCATCACAAGCGTTGATTGAAAATTGCGGCGTTGCTGAGTAAGCCATTTTTGGATTAAAAAGAGAAGTCCACTGAATGCTATTAGCCCCAGCAGGGTTCCTCCTGCAATGAAAGCTTGCCGTGCTAATGATGATGGCAGTCGCTCTTGACGAGCTTGAACCAGCGCCGTTTGAATTTTCAAGTTTAGTTCTTCTGCCCAAGTTAATTGGGTAAATCCATGAATACCAGCATCGATCGCCGTGACCCGCATAATGGGTAAATTCGGCAGCTTATCTTGGTCGGCGGCGATGATAATCGGTTCCCCTTTAACGGTTTCAATGTGCGTCTTAAGAGTCGTAGGATCACGGGAAAGAGCGATCGCGCTATAAAGTTGCGTTTCGATCTGCTGAACGCGGTTTTTGATAGGATTCAGTGCATGCTTGTCATTTTGATGATGCTCAGAATCGACAGCAGCAATATCAAAAATCTCGCGTCCATCTAGCAGAATGGATGCTCGTACTAAATTACCAAAATTAGATGGAAGATTGGGACTTGATTGAGTGGAAGTGGCTGAAATCGGCAATGTTGATGCGCTCTTTAAAGGGAGCGGTTGCCCATCACTCAGGGATGACCCTAGGGTAACCGCGCTGACAGTCATGCTAACCAGCAAAGCAAAACTAACAATCGATTTGAAGATAAATCGGTTCCAAACAGAGTGAATTAGTTGCATAGTCATGATAGAAAGAGTTGGAATCGAGATGACTTAAGGGATGACTGTGGCTGCATTTTTGTTTGTGACCGATTTGGATCATACGCTGGTGGGCGATGACCCCGCCATGGCGGATCTGAACGATCAGCTTGATGCTCATCGTCGGCAGCATGGCACAACGATTGTTTATTCCACCGGGCGATCGCTGACCAGCTATCGCCAACTCAAAGCCGAAAAGCCCCTGCTCGATCCCGATATATTGATTGTGTCCGTCGGCACCGAGATTTATTTCGCAGGTAATGATTCGCCTGATCCAACGTGGGCAGAAGTCCTATCTGTTAATTGGGATCGAGATCAAGTGGTAGCGATCGCCAGCCAGTTCAACCTAACTCCTCAGCCCATATCCGAGCAGCGTCCATTTAAGGTCAGCTATTTTCTAGAGAAAGCGATCGCGGTGGAACTCTTACCCAAACTCCAAGCCTTGTTAGATGCTAAAGGCTTGGCTGCCCAATTGGTCTACAGCGGCAACAAAGACCTAGACATTTTGCCGCGTCGAGCGAATAAGGGGAAAGCTCTAACGTTTGTACGAAAAAACTTAGATATATCGCCCGATCTCACCGTTGCCTGTGGCGATTCAGGAAATGATTTGTCGATGTTTTGCGATCGCGCCGAGCGAGGCATCATCGTGGGTAACGCCATGCCAGAACTGCTCACCTGGCATCATGCCAACCCTAGTTCTACCCGTTACCTAGCTCAAAGAACCTGTGCGGGTGGCATCTTGGAAGGACTTCAATATTTTGGTTTCCTGCCGCAACGCGAGGTTGCCTGATACAGTAACAATTGTCTATGCTCTGATTTTTAGTGTGTTATGCCACTACTGACAGTGGGCGATCCCGCTCCTGCTTTTTCCGTTCCATCCACTGTCAACCCCACAGCCGCACTGGATGAAATGGGCGGTTGCTACAGCCTGCTATTTTTCTTTGGCAGTTCCCAAATCGAGCATGTCAGCGAAACGCTAGAAACTGTTTTCGCGCTTCAGTCCTCATTTGAACAACGCAGTCTCCGCTTTTTTGGCATTAGCATTGACTCGAATGATGTCTATCTCAAAGAGCAGATCGAAAAAACGACCCACTGCGGTATGTTATGGGATTTTCAACGCACGGTCAGCAGCCAATATGGAGTGAGCGAATCGCTGGAAGCAGAAGGCATCAGTGGACATCTGCGCTACAAGCTCACCACCTTTATCGTGGATGAAAACCTGCGGATTCGGGCTGTGTTTCCCTTTGAGGAACCCGTGGGCTATGTGGAGCGGTTGCTAGAAACTGTGGAAACACTGACTGCGCTTACTCAAACTTCTCCCAACATTGCCACTCGACAAGCCCCCGTGCTATTTGTGCCCGACGTATTCGATCGCGCTTTTTGTCAATTTCTCATTCAACAATACGAGCGCAATGGCGGACGAGAATCGGGCTTTATGCAAACCGTGGGCGACAAGCTAACGGAAGTGACGAATCCCCAGGTGAAACGCCGCAAAGATTGGGTGTTGAGCGATGCCGAGATACTCAAGCAAGTAAACGATCTGATTTGGCGACGGGTAAAACCGGAAATTGAAAAAGCATTCCAGTTCAAGATCACCAACTTTGAACGCTATGTGGTGGGCTGTTATGACGAAAGCGATCGCGGTTTTTTCAAAGCCCATCGCGATAATACTTTGCCGGGAACGGGACATCGCCGCTTTGCCATGACCCTCAATCTCAATACTGAAGCCTATGAGGGTGGGCATCTGCGATTTCCCGAATACGGCTCAACGCTTTACCGTCCTGATACGGGCGAGGCTGTCATTTTTTCCTGTTCGCTACTGCATGAAGCAATGCCTGTGACTCAAGGACAACGGTTTGCTTTATTGACTTTCTTCTATGGCGAGGCAGACGCAAAAACTCGCGCCCAGGAACAGCAGCAAGTTTTGTTTAGCGGTTCGTCCATGGGTCAGGCTTCCAAACAAGCGCGATCGCTCTCAGGGAACACCGCTTTTGGATTTAAAGGCGATCGCGCTAAAAAGAAAAAACGCTAGGAAGAGAGAAGAGAGAAGTAGGAAGACAGCAACGCCTGAATTTTAATATTGTTAAAGAGGCAGCGTAGGTTAAAGAGGCAGCGTAGCGATGAAGGTCAAAGGTATCAAACGCGGACAGACGATCGAACTCGTTGAAACACTTGATATTCCCGACGGGGAGCAAGTCATGATTGAAGTCTCTAGAGTGCATCCACTAAGTCAACTTATGCCAGCAGAAAGGCATAAGCAAATCGATTCAGCACTAGGTGGCTGGAAAGACGATCCTAATCTGGACGAACTCTTCGCTGAAATTGATCGAGAACGCCACGCTAATCGAGGAAGACAAATCGATTTGTTTGATGATTAAATTTCAACAATGTACCTACTAGACACAAATATTTGCATCGCTTTGATTAAAGAAAACCCAGTGCCAAAGCAAATTTTCAAGGTTAAAGCGATCGACTGCCACATCTCAACGATTGTACTGGCTGAACTCTACAAAGGCGTTTATTGCTCAAAGCAATTTGAGAGGAACGCGACTGGGTTACAGAATTTTCTTACCTTGGTTGGAGTCATTGATTTCGATCGAGCGGCAGCGGTGGAGTTTGGTAAAATTCAAGGCGAACTCAAACAGATTGGTAAACCAACAGGCGAACAAGATGCCATGATTGCTGCTGTTGCGCGATCGCATCAATCTGTTCTTGTTACTAACAACACTCGCCATTTTGAGAACATTTCCAATCTGCAACTTGAAGATTGGTTGATCTGAATAACTCTTCCGTTCGCAAATAGACGTGCTAATTTTGGAGTAACTCGTCCCTTTATTTAGTGTGTATGAGCGCGATCGCCCCTGTCTCTCAATCACCGAGCATCGTTCACTATCCAAGCTCAGACGGAAAGCCCGTGGCTGAAACCTACGACCACTTCTACGCCATCGTGATGGTTTTGGAAGTCCTGCGGCGATTCCTGCAAGGACAACAAGCCACGGTGCTAGCAAATCAGTTTTTGTACTATGCCGAGGGCAATTCAAAACTGCGAATCGCTCCCGATGTCATGGTCATTTTTGGGGTGGAACCGGGTGGAAGGGATAACTACAAGACCTGGGAAGAAGGGCAAGTGCCTAAAGTGATTTTTGAAATCACCTCCAAAAGCACCCGACACGAGGATTTTGAATACAAAAAAAACTTATACGAACAGCTTGAAGTTGAGGAGTACTGGCTGTTCGACCCCAAGGGTGAATGGATTGCAAGTCAACTTGTGGGCTATCGGTTCATTGATGATGTGCTGCAACCCGATGCCATCCGGCGCTATAGCCCCATTGACGATTTCAAAAGTAGAGCGCTCAACCTACAGCTACAAATTGAAGGGAAACTGATCGGGTTTTATAGGCTGGATACGGGTGAAAAGCTGCTGTTGCCGGAAGAACTTGCCCAAGCTCTGCAAGCTGAAACTGTTGCCCGGTCTGAAGCAGAGCAACGGGCTGATGTAGCAGCACAACGGGCAGAAGAGGCAGAGCGACAACTAGCTCAAGAGCGGCAGTTACGAGCAGAGTTGTTGCAGCAGCTACGAGATCGCGGCATCGACATCCAAACACCATGATCGGCTACCTCAAAGGCACTATTGCCAGCATCCAAAAAGCTGGAAATCGCGTGATTCTCACCCTGGAAGTCAATCAAGTCGGCTATGACGTGCAGATTGTGCCGCGTCTGGTGATGCAGTTGCCCACGGTTGGCGAAACCATGCAGGTGTTTACCCATCTCCAAATTCGCGAAGAAGTCGTAACCCTGTTTGGCTTTGGAGCCGCTGCCGAACGAGATTTGTTTCGTCAATTGGTCAGCGTCAGCGGCATTGGTCCCCAACTTGCGGTGGCGCTATTGGATACCCTCGGTTTACAAGACTTGGTGCAGGCGATCGTCTCTGGCAACACCCGCGCCCTCTCGAAAACGCCGGGAGTAGGCGGCAAGACAGCCGAACGGATTTCTCTAGAACTGCGAACCAAATTAGCCGAATGGAGACAGCAAGCAGGCATCCTTACCGCTCCCGCCGCAGGTCCCGCGATCGCCCTTCAAGAAGACGTAGAAATGACACTGTTAGCCTTGGGCTACACCAACAGCGAAATTTCTCAGGCACTCCAAGCCGTTGGCACCAGCACAACACTCTCTAAACGGGATGATGCGGAAGAATGGATTCGAGCCGCGATCGCTTGGTTAAGTGAATAGGTGCAAGGTTTCGGGTTAACTCCTTCGGAGACGCTACGCGAACGGGTTTCAGATGACATGATAAATCTCTGACTTCTGTTATCTGCCCCCTATGACCCGACTCATCCTCCATACTGCCAACCCGTACTTTCTAGCAATAGCGGTTCACCTTCTCGGTGAACTCCCGCCGCGATCACTTCTCCCACAAAGACAGTGTGGTCGCCTTGCTCAACGGAGCCAACCACGCGACATTCTACATATCCTAGAGAATCGGTAATAATTGGACAGCCTGTTTCACCCAGGTAAAATTCTACATCTTCAAACTTGTTGCCAACCCGTCGCTGCGGCTTGAAGAAGGCTTGCGCTAAATCTTTTTGTCCAGCTTCTAAAATGCTGAGAGTAAAAACGCCGCTGGCTTTGAGCATAGCGTGAGATTTAGAATCTTGTTTAACGCAGTTGACTACGAGAGGCGGCGTAAAAGAGGCTTGCATCACCCAGCTTGCAGTGTAGCCATTCACTTCATCCCCTTCTTTTACGCCACAAATGTAGAGTCCATGGGGAATTTTACGGAGCATCGTTTTTTTTGCTTGTTCGTTCAGCAAGGGGCACCACCTAGGTTAAGCACTACACCGTTTAGTGTATCAAGCCGATCGCCCTGCTAACTCTAGAATCTAACTTTGGAAGTGTGGGTTGACTCATAGCGAGAATGCTGGCAATCCATCCTCAGGGGATTGCATCAGATTTAGCCTCAATTCATGGCTTTGTTATGCAACGCCGGATTTTATGCAAAATATTTCCCCGTAGGTAGAGAAGGTTAATTGACGATTAGGGTTACGATTAATGTCAATCTAGCTTTGATTAGAAGCAAGTTAGCTGTGACATAAAAAGTGAGAAAGCGAACTTCACTTTGTTCAAAAATCACACGAGATTGATCTAATTACTCTTTAAAGGAACTTACAAAGATTTATGGGTTCTATTGAACCGGTCGCTTGGATGACCCAAGCAGACTACGCAAAAAAACTGCGCCCGCTCCTTCCACCCGAAGCGTTTCTGCCGAATCCAGATAAAGTCTGGATCTTGTTAATTAATCTGGCGATCTTACTTGCAGGGTGGGTGATCGCCAATCATCTTGATCAGTGGCAATGGTATTTTCTTTGGCTTTATTTGCCATTGACATTGGTGATGGGAAATAGTGTGATTGTGCTTCTATTTAGCACTCATGATGTTATGCACAGCCGCGCAATTAGCAATCTGTGGGTTAGGAAAATCATCAGTTTATTGGGTTTAGCCCTATTCTGGATGCCGCCAACCTTGTGGAAAGCCGTGCATAACCGCGAACACCATGGCAAGACTAATTCTTTGCAAGATCCCGATCGCAATTATCTATCCTCTCAGCCCAACACTTGGGGAAAATGGATTCAGAATGCGTTCGTTCCTTCGGCTGAAGTAAACCCCATCTTACTCACGATTGGGATGGCACACGCTTGGGGAGTCCATGGGTTTCGGAATCTCACTTCAGTGCTGCTGTTTAATGACGGCAAAACCAAATATCCGGTCTTTGCCTTTCAGGTTAGCAACAAAGAGCGAAGAGCGATCGCGCTTGAACTCTTGGGGATTGTGGGACTTCATCTAGGGTTGCTAGCTTATTTAGGGTGGCATCCTGTGAAGTTACTCTTGAGCTATTTCTTACCAATTTGGATTGGCTACGCTGGCGTAATGTTCTACATCTACACAAACCATATGGCGTGTCGGATGACGAGTCTCAATGATGTTCTGGTCAATAGTTTATCGATTCGCGTACCCAAACTATTCGACTTGCTCCACCTAAACTTTTCTTATCACACTGAACATCATATTTTTCCGGGTCTAAGTTCTGACTACTACCCAATGGTTCAAACTCTGCTACAAACTCACTATCCAGAGCGATTTAATTTACTGGATGCTGGCAAAGCATGGCAAATCATGCTGCAAACTCCTCGACACTATAAAGATGAGACCACTTTCACCGATGGGTCTGGAGAAAAGTCTGTCGCCTGCCCTATCTTAAATGAAGCCCATTTGACTGATAGTGCCAGTTTAGAGGGTATGGCTAGTTGAGGTGAATCCAATCAAAATCGGCGGCGATCGCTTGCTAATGCGAAAGAGCGATCGCTTGCCAATTCACCCTATGCCTGCAAAAACAATGCAAAGACAACGCCATTCACCTGTTCCAATCGTTGCGTTGTCTTTGCCACTACAGATTTGTGTTCGCCTACAAAACTGTTTGATGACACAAAATTAGAAAACCCTTCAAAAGATATAGAGATTAAATTGATTTTTCTCTAAAAAGATACAAGCGATCTCAGAGAACTTTTGTTAATGTTAAGAACAGTTAAGCTGATTGATATCAATTTGTGGAGTGTCCATGACTACAACTCTAGTTCAGCCATCTAGTTTTCATCAGGCTCAAAGGGTAACTTTTATGGGTGGAGAAGGCATTATACGAAGCTGCAAACACGAAGCAGGACGTTGGACTTATTTAGTCGAAATGCCCTTAGGGACTAACCCAAACTTCGGCAGAATTGGCGCAGAGACTATGGTGTTTCTTCAAGAAGTAGATCTCTATGCAACGTAAACTGAAATCAGATCTGTGGGTAGGTCCCTTCGCCGCCTTAGTAATCATTCTTCTCTGGATTGGCAGCTTGGTCTTTACCTTGTCTACGAACTTTTCTCAGTGCGGATTATTGTGGATCTTCCCTGCTGTCATAGGGCGCACTTTTATTCAAACTGGGCTGTTTATCGTAGTTCACGATGCAATCCATGGCAGCGTGTTTCCTAAAAGTCGCACCTTAAACGATTGGGTTGGAACCTTGGCGATTACACTGTATGGGTTTCTGCCTTACAAGAAGTTGTCTTTGAATCACTGGAAACATCATCGATCGCCAGGACAAGCCGATGACCCTGATTTTCATGATGGAGTGCATCAGGGCTTTTTTGACTGGTATTTCAAGTTTATGACCAAAGAATATGTAGACGTAGAGCTACGGCAGAAGCTGTTTTGGTTCATAGTTGTTGGCTCCATCAGTCTAGGATTTGGGTTTCATGTCGCAGGTCCTAACATATTCTTATTTTGGCTTTTGCCGCTTGTTCTTAGTTCATTGCAGCTATTCTTTTTTGGAACTTATCTACCCCATGGATCGAGTGATATTGATAGCCAAGATCGTCATCATGCTGTCAGTAGTCCTTATCCTTTGATCTGGTCATTCCTCACCTGCTACCATTTTGGCTATCACTGGGAGCATCATGAGTATCCAGATATCGCTTGGTACAACCTGCCAAAAGTGCACCAAAGTAGAAAGCATCAAGAGTCTGTCAACTTGGCAAATCGTCAGACTGCCCTTATTCCATAACTTTTGCTTGGCGCACTCTACCCCGCCATGAGAAGGAGCAAGCCGAAAGACCGCTCAAACAGACATCCTATTCAAACAAGAAAATAAGCTTGACCAGAGAAACTTATCTACTAGCCAAGCTTATTTTTAGTTTGAAGGTGGTATCAAAAAAGTAGCTGACTTTAGGGCTTAAGGACAATCTTGATGCAGTTGTCTTTTTTGTGCTTGAAAATTTCGTAACCATGAGGGGCTTCATCTAGGGAAAGACGATGAGTGATAACGAATGATGGATCGATATCGCCGTTTTGAACATGGTCAAGTAGCGGACGTAGGTATCGATGTAGATGAGTTTGTCCTGTTTTCATGGTGAGTCCTTTATTCATAAAAGCCCCCATGGGTATCTTGTCTACAAAGCCCGTATAGACACCCGGAACTGAGACGGTGCCGCCTTTACGGCAGGCAACGATCGCTTGACGTAGCACATTGGGGCGATCGGTTTGCATTCGCACTGCCTGCGTCACTTTGTCATACAGTCCTTCTAATCCCATACCATGAGCTTCCATTCCCACTGCATCCATAACCGAATCAGGACCGCGCCCTCCAGTCATTTCTTTTAAGGCTTCACCTACATCGACTTCTTCGTAGTTCAAAATTTCTGCTTTGCCTTGCTCTTTAGCCATTTGTAGGCGTTCAGGAACGCGATCGATCGCAATAACGCGCCCTGCTTCTAACATATAAGCGCTACGAATGGCAAACTGCCCCACAGGTCCGCAGCCCCAAATTGCCACCGTATCACCCGGCTGAATATTACAGTTTTCTGCTGCCATATATCCGGTAGGGAAAATGTCCGTTAGGAATAACACTTGCTCATCGGACAAACCTTCTGGAACTTTGAATAATCCTGTGTCTGCGAAAGGGACACGAGCGTACTCTGCTTGCCCGCCTGCATAGCCGCCAGTGAGGTGAGAGTAGCCAAATAAGCCTGCTGGTGAATAGCCCATCACCTTCTCGATCATCCAAGCGTTAGGGTTAGAGTTATCACAGAGTGACCAGAGGTCGCGATTGCAAAAGAAACAGCTACCGCAAGAAATGGTAAAAGGAACCACGACGCGATCGCCTACTTTTAGGTGCTTATTTTGAATGCCACTGCCTAGTTCAACAATCTCACCCATAAACTCGTGACCTAAGATATCGCCCTTTTGCATCGTGGGATTGAAGCCATCATATAGATGAAGATCAGAGCCACAAATTGCAGTGGATGTAATTTTTACGATCGCATCTCGTGGGTTAATCAGTTTAGGATCGGGGACAGTTTCAACCCGTACATCATTAGCACCATGCCAACATACTGCTTTCATCGCTTGAAATCTCCTACATTAAAGTGGTTATACGCATTGAACTTGAGCTTGCATAGAACAAACTCTTGTGAACTAAGCAGCCCAAGCCCCTATAGAAGCGACTTGACAAATGACTATTCGTGCAACCTACTCATTACCCCGCGATTGCCCTTCGGTCGTCGCAATTTCACCTGTTTCCATCAACATTTTGAAGCGACGTAAATCATCGCCTATCTGTTGTTCTGGAGACTTGCCAAACAGCTTTGCGATCACGGAGCCGAGTTCCTTCATCGGCGGAGTATATTCAGTAACAACTTTTACCTCGGTTCCACGATTGTCGGGGGCTGGCTGAAACTGAATAAACCCAGAATTATCAACATCTGCACCGGGCGTAGATTTCCAGGCGATGAGTTCGTTTTCGCGATCCGCGATGATATCGGCATCCCATTCAATGGTTTTATCTAAAGGAGCACTGGCTACCCAATGCGATCGCTTAGCATCCTGCACGGTCACCGATTTTAGATGCTTCATGAAATGCGGCAAGTTCTCAAAGTCATGCCAGAATCGATAAAGCTCTGCGGCTGGTTTATTAATCGTTAATGTTTTTTCAACCTTAATGGATTGGCTCATACTCAATACCTCTAGTAGTGATTATTGGACGATTTCAGGTTGCATCCCATGGGCGATCGCATTTGGAAAATCCTCTAAGCTGCCAGCATAATTAAAATCAAGATGGGTCAACCCAATATGGCGACATCCGGCACTGAAAATCTACTGCTGAAAATCCACGTTACTCAAGCTGATCAATTGCTGTATGTTCTGCTCAGACTAGATGCTGCTTAAACCAATCATGTAGGGCATACCTTAATACGCCCTGTCCAGAACCTACATACACTTAGAGAAAAGCAAATATTCGCCAAAAATATTCGCCAAATAGATGTGAGCTTAATTCAAACGCTCTTCAACTAAGCATCTATATGTACTGACTTCATGTACTGGCTTCAAGCACATTGCTTACTCGCGCTCGATTCGGGCTGCACCGCCTTTTATGTCGCTTGCAGTTTCTTGAGCGCCTTTGATATAACCTGAACCAAATTGTTTGAAGGCTTCTCCTGACTCTTTAGCAATTCTGCCTAGCCGTTCACCAGGATTCCCTTCAGTCTCTTCAGCTTCTCGGTTCCATTCACCCGTTGTTTTAGGTCGATCTGCCTGATCGGTTTGTTCAATTCTTTCACGAACCTTTGCCCCTAATGCATCATTGTGAGGTGCAGCATTCGCATTGGTGGTAAGGAATACAACACCCACTAAAACGAAAGCAAAGTATTGCTGAAGGTGAAGTTTCTTAAATTGGAAACGAATGTAAGCGATCGCGTGGGAAAACAAATTCATCATGCTACAACTCCTTAGAGTATTTGATATTTTTTTCAAGTTTGAATGCACAAAATGGGTGTTTTCGGGATGCTAATTCTCGAAGTCACCTGAAATTTTGAACATAAACCTAAGCCTACTTGCAAAAAAAAAGCTATCCCTCTAGCAAAAGTTATAGTTTTCAACTTAAAACGGATAGGTTGTTTAAATTTATAGAACTGTAAAAACTTTCCAAGGGTGCATCCCACTTTCCAAGCTGTATGCAAGTTTTCCTAACAACAAATCAGTCTAATTTATTCCTATTTTTATTAAGAAAACCAGACTTTTGAGAATTATATTTCTCTAGATAGATTGATTTCCAACTTGCTTCTGAGCCTTTTGTATCTATTTATTGAGTGCTTGTATCTCTTTAGATAGATTGACCTTTAATCTATCTCTGCTGAAATATAAATAGAAATTGAAGGGATGAGTATCGACTTCTTAATCAATGAAATTATTAATCAATGAAAGAAGTTAGATCGTAACAAAAACCTAATGTAGGGGAAATGTAGTAGTTGATGAATAGTGTTCACTAAACAGTAATTTTTGAATAGTGTTCACTAAACATCATTTGAGCATTTCTTTTTCCTACTTTTATTAGTAATCTTCAGGAGAAACCATGACACAAACCCCTAATATTCCACCCTTCATTGAAGGGGATGAGCGTGAATATCAAGATAGTGGGATTCCTAGCACTGTTGCGATCTCAGGTCATCCGCTTCATCCTTTGATCGTCACCTTTCCGATCGCCTTTTTGACGGGCGCATTTGCGACTGATCTAGGCTACTGGTTCACTCAAGATCCTTTTTGGGCACGCGCCTCTCTATGGCTCATCGGTGCTGGGTTTGTTGCAGGTTTAGTCGCAGCGCTCACTGGCATGTTGGATTTCCTGAAAATTGATCGCGTCAAGAAGCATAGTGCTGGCTGGATTCATATGGCGGGCAATGTAGCCGCAATGGTTTTAACCTTAGTCAATTGGGTGCTGCGTTTGAACAACGTGGAAGGGGCAATCTTACCCGTCGGGTTGATTATCTCGGCAGTTGTGGCGACACTGCTAGGAATTACAGGATGGTTTGGCGCTGAACTGATTTATCGACACAAAATTGCGGTGATTGGATACAGTAGCCGCCACGAGCCATGATTAATCGGCTAGGAAAAGCGGGGTTGCTCAACGAGTTGCCGTGGTGTGGGCATTGTCAGGGTTAGACAATAGGCTGTGTCTATACCAATGATGAAGATGCCTTAAATGGAGTACATTTCGGCTTTTAGAGGAGCGGCGGGGGCATCGTTTGTGAGATTTTCGGCGATCGCGGCTCATAAAGGCGGCAAAGTGTGGCAAAATCACTGCCATGCTTCATCCCATGCAACACGGACAAATCATCACCAGCCCCGGCTGCCATTTTAGCTATCGGGTGATTGGCGCTTGCTGTCGATTATTTGATCGCGAACAGTTGCCGTGGCCCTGTTGCCGATTGCAGTGGCACAGCAAAGAACCCAGTTGGCGGCGAATTGGGCGGCGGTTAATTTTAGATATGGCAAGTCGCGCTCATCCAACCTATAGCGTTGAAATGGTCGAGCAAGGCCGCAGTAGCCAATCAATAGACTCCTTGGAACCCATGATTTTGACTTGTTACTGGGTGAAGCTGCCGCAACCAATGAATGAATGGTGGTATTCTGATCGCCTCAAAGGAGATGTGTCCCTGTCTATCCACCCGCCGACACCTATAACCCGGTTGGCAACTCGTTCTACTACAGTAGGCACTGCCGACGACACTAAAACAGCCGGATAAACCGCCGTTCCCCACTCTGGATGCAGCAGAATAGAACAGCCATCAATGTCTATTGTATTGTAACCCAAACACGCTCTAACCACCGCGACATCATCCATTGATCGCCCTGCTTCAGACAAAACTGGCAACCCCGTTTTAGGATCAAATAAATCGGCATGATGCCCGTGCGCGTGTAATTCTGTCGCGATCGCGCCGCCTATCTGCAAAAAGCGATCGCGCAGTAAACGCTTTTGCGTTTCTGTGAGCGCCGATCGATCGCTCAACCTGCATTCTGACCGCTGTAGCACAATCAACATAGACGCGATCGGACACGACCAACCGGGTAACAGTTGATCAGCATACCGATACATAAACGGGCTAGGCGGATGAACCGAATAAAGCATCGGAAGACCACTAGATAAAAAGAAAGACGCGGTCTAATGCGTCCTTCTAACCATATTATTAAAACGGGCGAGGAGGGATTCGAACCCCCGACACCGTGGTTCGTAGCCACGTGCTCTAGTCCACTGAGCTACACACCCTTATTAGCTTTGCTATACTAACACATTCAATTCAAATGACACAAGATTCTCTTTCCCTTTCTGACAATTCCATTCCGGCGCTGACTCATCTCGATGAACAGGGACAGGCGCAGATGGTGGATGTTTCTGGTAAAGCTCAAACGGTTCGGGAAGCCGTTGCAGTGGGACGAGTGCGGATGCTACCTGAAACCCTTACCGCGATCGCCGCTGGCAACACGCCCAAAGGTGATGTGCTCGGAACGGCGCGACTAGCGGGAATTATGGCAGCAAAACAAACCGCCAACCTGATTCCGCTCTGCCATCCCCTACCCATTCACAAAGTAGACGTTCAAATTACGCCTGACCCCACGCTACCGGGCTATCACATTCAGGCGATCGTGAAGATCAAAGCCGAAACAGGCGTTGAAATGGAAGCTCTAACTGCCGTGGCGATCGCGGCTCTGACGCTTTACGACATGGCAAAAGGGTTGGAAAAATCAATTTGCATTGAAGATATTCATCTGCTTAGCAAAACAGGTGGCAAGTCCGGCGATTATCGTAAACAAGAATGAAGTTGTAGTACGTTTCGGCTACGCTCAACACACCCTACGCGATCGCGGATCACTCAAAACTCACAACCTGCTTTTCATGCTTCAAACTATTTCTACCCAGCCTTTTTTCGATCAACAGCCTGGAACTTCTGGACTTCGTAAAAAGGTTTCAGTGTTTCAGCAGCCGCACTATCTAGAGAATTTCGTTCAGTCGATTTTTGATAGCTTGCAGGGGTTTGAAGAAAAAACGCTGGTGGTTGGCGGTGATGGACGGTATTACAATCGCCCAGCAGTCCAAATTATCCTGAAGATGGCAGCGGCAAATGGATTTGGACGGGTATTAGTCGGACGTGATGGCATTCTTTCTACCCCCGCTGCTTCCTGCATTATTCGGAAAAATCAGGCGTTTGGCGGCATCATTCTTTCTGCTAGTCACAATCTAGGGGGGGCTAAAGGCGACTTTGGCATCAAATACAACAGTGGAAATGGTGGACCTGCTCCAGAAGGACTGACAGACGCGATTTTCTCCCGCAGCAAAACGATTCGTAGCTACAAAATTTTGGCTGCACCCGATATAAATCTGAATCAATTGGGTGTTACCAAACTGGGCAATTTGGCAATAGAAGTCATCGATTCGGTGAATGATTATACTCAACTGCTGGAGTCGTTGTTTGACTGCGATCGCATCCGTGAACTGTTGACCAACGGGCAATTTCAATTGTCTATCGATTCAATGCACGCGGTCACCGGAGCCTACGCCCATCGTCTATTTGAGCAGCGATTGGGTGCAGCGCTGGGCACGGTGCAAAATGGGGAAAGTTTGGAAGATTTTGGCGGCGGACATCCTGATCCAAACTTGGTTTATGCCCATGAGCTAGTGGCGCAGTTATTTGGAGACAATGCCCCTGATTTTGGGGCGGCGTTTGATGGGGATGGCGATCGCAATATGATTTTGGGTCGTCACTTCTTCGTCACTCCCAGCGATAGTCTTGCCGTGCTTGCCGCCAATGCAAAACTGGTGCCTGCCTACCGCGCTGGGTTAGCAGGAATTGCCCGTTCTATGCCCACTAGCCAAGCAGCCGATCGGGTTGCGGCTCACCTAGGCATTGATTGCTACGAAACTCCGACGGGTTGGAAGTATTTTGGCAACTTGCTGGATGCGGGCAAGATTACTCTGTGCGGCGAAGAAAGCTTTGGCACCGGATCAAATCACCTGCGGGAAAAAGATGGCTTGTGGGCAGCATTATTTTGGTTAAACATTCTCGCGGTGCGGCAGCAGTCAGTCGCGGCGATCATCCAAGAACACTGGCACACTTTTGGACGGAACTATTACGCTCGCCATGATTACGAGAATCTGGAGAGCGATCGCGCCCATGCCTTGATCCAAAACCTACACAGCCTCATGCCAACCCTCAAAGGTAGGCAGTTTCGCAGCCATCAAGTAAACTACTGCGATGACTTCAGCTACATCGATCCGGTGGATGGCAGCATTAGTGCCCACCAAGGAATTCGACTGGGCTTTACCAACGGGGCGCGCATCGTGTTTCGGCTTTCGGGTACAGGCACCGAGGGCGCGACTTTGCGAGTTTACTTAGAACGCTACGAGCCAAATGTTGCCCATCACGCGCTCAAGCCTCAAGTTGCCTTGAAAGAGTTAATTGCGATCGCCGCAGAGGTTGCCCAAATTCAGACATTCACCAACCGATCCACTCCAACAGTGATTACTTAGCGCGTTTCCTCGTGGCGCAGGTAATTCAGACTCCGTTCTATGCATCAACGACTGACTAAATCCACATCTCGCCGAAAGGTTTCCTTTAGCTCATTTTCCATATGTACCAGATCAAACAAAGTGTGATGCGCTTCTGATGAGAAGGTCACCAACACATCAATGTCGCTATCAGGACGAAAATCATCTCGCAATACAGACCCAAACAGCGCAAATTCTGTGATTTGCCAATGTTGACAAAAGGCTGTGATTTTAGCGATCGGTAGTTCAATACTTACAACCATTTTGGAGTGTCCGCACCTATGCCATAGAAATCTTTTTGTGGAGGTGTAAACGAGGCTAGTAATGGTAGCCATTCAAGATGAATTCCTTTAGATGATTGTTGTTTTAGTTCTGCCTCTTTATGTAGTTTTTCCCTGCGATCCAAAACTACTTTCTTCGGAGTTATCTTAGTGCCGTCTAGAATAATTTCAACTTTTATCGAATCTAGATCAAATCCAATAGCATCAAGCGCCTCAACAATTGCCAGGAACAAATTAAAGTCCTCAATCTTTTCCTTGGAAAGTTCATTAAGGAAAACAGGAATTGCTTCTTCAGCGTCTAAACCTAATTTGCCTAAAGCAAAGGCAGAATAGGAACGCACACCTACTTCTGAATCTTTCTTGAAAGCTTGGATGAGAGCTTTAACAAGAGGAGAAATAATGACTGCATCTTTTGCCGTCATTATAATTTTGCTTAGAGTAATGACACTGTTCCAGCGTATAGTAGGGTCTTGATCTTCTTTAAGTGCCGTTGTAAGAGCAGGAACTGCTGCCGTAGCTTCTGAGGCTATCTGTCTTAAGATTCCAACAGATAACTGACGGACTTCGACATTTTTATCTTTTAGCAAAAATATCAAAGCAGGAACTGCTAGTGAACCTATCTTAGTTAATGTTGACTGAGCAGAGCTGCGAAGTTGCTCATCTTCAACTCTAATCAACTTAGTTAGACTAGGAATCACATCTTTTAAGAGACTAATTAGACTTGGTGTATTAGCTTTTATATCCTCAGTGATTATTCCTAGTCTTTGTGCTGCATATAAAACTCTTTCTTTATCATCTATCACATCAAGATCGAGTATCAAAAGTTTGATTTTCCGTCTTAGTCGCTCTCGTTCTAAAACTTCTGGATCTATACCCGTAAGCTCGTTAAGTTCTTCAATGACAAAATTAGGGATTTTTGCTTCTCTTAGTTTGGTAATGCAGCAATCTCTTACTGCAAGTAAAAAACCTCGGATTTCTTCTAAATTACCTGGTTTATTTCGCACCTCGTCTAGAAATGCTTGCCATTTCTGCCCATCTTCACCGTAAAGCTCCACCAGATGCAAACCTGCAAGATATTCAGCAAGAGGGTCGAGCGCAAAACGAATTTTTGTTTTGGCAGGTGAAACGGTGTGAATTAGCGCAAGGCGTTCTTCTAAGTATTTCAGTCGTTTTTTAGCACTTTCCTTTGCTGTTTCGCCTTCACCTTCCAAAGTTGCCAAACAGTTGATCACTTGTTCTTGTTCAGCCGTTTCTGGTTTGAACGTGTGCCTCAGGCATTCCCAGGCGATCGCCTTTAGATCTCGTTGCACAATGTCGTCATCTAGCTTGCCGTCCTTCTCCCGATTCACCTCATTGACGTAGCTCAACATCAAATCCGGTACATTGTCTGGCAAATCTTCTGCAACTAACCCTTCTGCAATGGCAATCATTTGATCGGCATAGAGCTTAGCGAACAGAACGGTAACATCTCGCTCATCCGTCACGATTTGCGACAAGCGACGCAGCGCATCAAAGTATTCTGAGTCGTCGAATAAGTCACGTTTTCCTCGCTGGGTCAAATAGGCATCCATAAAAATAGACAACTGCTTACCCGAAACTCGCTGGGGCTTAAGCGTTGTGTGAGTCACTTCCTTGCCTAAAATATCTTCAGTTCGCGATGTGATAACCAACGCATTCACTGGAGAACTTGAATCTTTCAGACGAGCAGCTTTCTGAGTTACCTCACTCATTTCTGAAAGGTGATCCACAATCACTAGAATTCGCCGCTTCTCCAGTAATTGTTTCAAGAGTTCTTCTGAAACGGGCTTTTCCTCATCTCTCAAATTTTTGATCTGACGAGCGATCGCCTCCAGCAAGGGCGACTTTCCTTCACCAGCTTCCAGTTCTTCCTCAATTAATACAGGCAGCATTCGATGCTTGCATAATCGCTCAGCCTTGTTCTCTACCATTGCCCACTTTGCAACTTGACAGGCAAGGCTTGTTTTACCAATACCGCCTTCTCCCACAATCAACAAGCGAGTGTTCCGTTTGGAAAAAATAGTTTTCAAATCGTTAGCACTGAAATCTGCGATCGATGGCTGACTCCCGTTTAACTCAACTGGTATAGGAATATGGATACTCCGTTCTCCAACGGTTCGTCGTTGATAAAATTCTTCCTGTGCCGGAGCAATTTGTTGATTAACCCATGCATCTAAAGTTCTTGGTGGATACTTAAGCCAGAGTAGAATTCCAATCGGGAGCTTAAATTCCGTCTTCGGTATTTTGATCTCTGTTGATGGGATCAGTCTCAGAAGCAGCCGAGGATAAAATATCCAGCTACCCATCACCACACTTAAGTAAATGAAAAATGTACTTGTCACACTTGCTTGAAGCGGATGCTGCTTGACCCACTCAATAACCTGCTTGTATGGAGTGCTAGGAGGGTTAATTGGTTGAGCAGCAGGGCTTGAGACGGTTTGAGGCGTGGGACTTTGGGTAGGTTGAGCAACTTGCAGATAAATAACCCGTTTGCTAGATGCTTGGGCGGTATCCAAAGTGGAATGCCCAGATAATGCCATTAAGAAAACGCTGAGGGCTGTAAAAACGACCGGCTTACTATTAGTCACAACTGAATTTGCTTTAAGAGGAGGTAGGAAGAAATTTCGCTTATTCTAACCTCTACTTTTCAGTACATTGGTATGGTCGCATTCTGATAAAAATGAAACCCTTACCCATGAGAAATGACTTTTTCAAAATCGTAGATTTTTTCTAAAGCTAGAAGATTTGCAAAGAGAAATATCAATTTATACTGTTCTCAGGTAGGTTAAGACAAATTTGAGGATTATTTATGAGATACACCGTAGAAGATGGTGGGCGCTTAAACAACTTTGCGATCGAGCCAAAGATGTATAAGGCAGAACCCCCAAACGGAAACCAAAAGCGCAACTACATCATTTTAGGGGTACTAGGAATGGGATTAATTGCAGCATTAGTGGCGGTCGCGGTATCAGTTTCTTAGCCATCCATTCAATCCTTCAAAAACTTAAGGGATAACTCCATTGCAGAAGCGATGGGGCTTTATAGATTCTATAAAAATGGGAGCATTCCTTAACGCTCCCATTTCTGCCTAGAAAGTTCCTTTTTTAGAGAAAACTCACCTTGAATTGAGCTTAGGCATGGTTTATGGCTTGCGAATATCCTTTGCCATATCGCGGAACATATCCATGCTAGAGTCGGCGCGGCGACGCTCACGCACTTGGGCTGGAGTCGGCGTTGCCGCAGGAGTGTCGGGTTGGGCAGCACCAAAAGACGACTGTGCTGCGTCCAGTTTCTTTTGCTTCTTAGCCGTCATTGAAGAGACTTCTACGTTTAGATCAGGCACTATTCCATTAACACCTTTTGCATAGGTGCGCTTGATACTTTTCACGGTTCGCATATAGTCTATGTTGCCCATGCTGGTTGCACTATCTGCATCTAAGAAATAGGCATCAGAATTTTTCTGAACTCGTTGAGGTGCAGGTTTCACCTTTTCAGGTTTTGGTGCAGCTTCGTCGTCGGGTTGCCGCTTGGAAAATAAACCTCTGATAAATCCGGTCACAATGTCTCCCTACCTGTTCTATTGCGATGTGTTAATCGATATGAATAATCATAACAAGAGAGGCTATCCCTTGAAAACTGGATATTGTGAGGATTTCGAGGATTTTGAAAAGGAATCGGGCGATCGCTTACACCCTTTATCTCCCAACGCATTGTCAGGATTGCGGCGATCGCGCCATCAAAAACGGTAAAACATGAGCGGCAACTCCAGCGGCGTAATCTTGCGGTAAGGAGTGGGTCGCTTCTGGCAAGATTACCAGATGAGCTTGGGGAATCTCATTGGCGTAGGTTTGACTATGCCACAGGGGAATCGTGTCATCGCGATCGCCCGTAATCACCAGGGTTGGAGTTTGGAGGCGATGAATTTCTTTTTCGACAGTATCGATCGCGTCTTCAGGGCGAATGCGATCGACTAAAAACGATCGCGCGGCTGGCTGGCTGTTCAATTCGCCCCGCATCCAAGCAATTGTTTCGAGGGTCTCTTTTTGCCCAAACCAGCTTGAAAAAGGCTTAATTCCATTCAGCACCCAGTCTACTAGGGGCGTTTGCCACAGAATCGGACGCAAATGATCATAGCGTCCAGCAAAGCTGTCATCTCGAATTCCTGCTGGAGCCAGCAAAATCAATCCTTTGACTGAACTGGGATAAGCCAACGCATAGGCAGCGGCGACCCAACCGCCGAAAGAATGCCCCATGAGATAGCAGGGTTCCAAATTTTGAGCCTGAATAAACTGTCGGATAAACTCAACTTCTTTGGCAACATCATATTGAATGGTAGGTTTGGCAGAGTCGCCAAAACCCAATAAATCTAGCGCGACACAGTGCATGTGAGTCTTTAGATGTGCCATCAGTGGCAACCAGCATTTACCGCTGCCCATAAACCCATGCAGCATTAGCACTGGTGTTCCCTGACCCTGTTCTAGGTAAGCCGCTGGTGCAGGATTGGAAGTCTGAAGAAAGTCAATATTAAGATATTGAACCTGTTTTTCAATCATGCTAAATCAATAAATCTGAGTAATTATTCAAAGTTTTCTGACGGTGATATTGCGGTTTCTGTTTCGCTTTCAAAGGTAACTCCTTCATAGATGTCAGCGATCGCAATTTCTACCCCAATCGATGAAAGATGAATAGTTGCAGAATCCGATTCATACTCTCTCAAAATCCATCCGTCATCAGTTTTTGTATGCTGTTCTACATATATTTCATATTGATTGACTAACAGATATTCTTGAAACTCAGGAATAGAGCGATAGTAGCGAAATTTATCAGTTTTGTCATAATCTTGAGTTGATTTCGATAGCACTTCAATAATCAACTTAGGGTTTAGCACCACATCTTTGCGGTTTTCTTGAAATACGGGTTGTCCCTGAATCGCAAAAACATCAGGATAAACATAGAGATTGTAGCGAGGTATCCAAACCCGCATATCTCCGGCTCGAACTGTAAAGTCCTTGCCCCGTGATGCAAATTTTAGCAGCGCACAGAAGTTGATAAATAATGTGTTGTGGTCAAATGAGCCTCCTGTCATTGGTATGATTTCTCCATTCCAATATTCGCTACGAAACTCGGCGGTTTCTTCTAGGGCAAGATATTCTTCGGCGGTGTATATTTTGGGCTGAACTTGCATCGTGACTCCTGAGTGAGAGGGTGGCGATCGCTCAATTCTTCCAATCTAGCGTTTAACCTAAAAATAGCTTGTAGGCAGGATTTTGGCTTTCATCCCAATAGAGATAGCCCAGCGTTTCAAGAAATGCTTGCCATTCTGTCATTTCTTCGGGGGGCACCTGCATTCCCACTACGATGCGCCCGTAGTCTGCACCATGATTGCGGTAGTGAAACAGACTAATGTTCCAATTGGGACTCATGCTGGTGACAAATTGCATCAGGGCACCGGGGCGTTCGGGAAACTCAAAGCGATAGAGCAGCTCGTTATGGGCGAGGGGAGAGTGTCCGCCGACCATGTGCCGCAGATGTAGTTTAGTGAGTTCGTCGTCAGTGAGGTCAATGGTTTTGAAGCCGCACTGTTCAAATTTGATCACCATGGCGACGGCATCAGCACGATTTTGAATTTGCACGCCTACAAAAATATGAGCCGATTGCTGATCGGCGATCCGATAGCTAAATTCGGTGAGGTTGCGATCGCCCAAACATCGACAAAATTGGCGCAAACTACCCGGTGCTTCGGGAATATTGACCGCAAACACTGCCTCTCGCCGTTCGCCAAATTCTGCCCGTTCTGCTACAAATCGGAGGCGATCGAAGTTCATGTTGGCACCGCAGGCAATCGCAATCAGAGTCTGCCCGCTGATCTGTTCCCGCTCGACGTAGGCTTTGGCAGCGGCGATCGCTAGCGCCCCCGCTGGTTCCAAAATCGATCGCGTGTCCTCAAACACATCTTTAATTGCCGCGCAAGTGGCATCCGTATCCACCAGCATCACCTCATCTACATACTGCTGGCACAGGCGAAAGGTTTCTGCTCCCACTTCTCGCACTGCTACCCCATCGGCAAACAAACCCACTTGTGGCAAACGGACTCTGTGTCCTGCTTTCAACGATTGAGACATAGCATCCGCATCCACTGGCTCCACCCCAATGATTTTGATCTCAGGGCGAATTCGTTTCACGTAAGCCGCAATGCCAGAGATTAACCCACCGCCCCCGATCGCCACAAAAATCGCATGGATCGGCTGCTGACACTGGCGCAAAATCTCCATCCCGATCGTGCCCTGTCCGGCAATCACATCCGGGTCGTCAAACGGGTGGATGAAGGTCAGCCCCTTCTCTGCCTCCAGTTGTCGGGCATGGGCGTAAGCATCATCATAAGTATTGCCATGCAGAATCACCTCGCCGCCTCGCGCCTTAACCGCATCAATCTTTACCTGAGGCGTGGTCACAGGCATGACAATCAGCGCCGTCGTGCCCAACTGTCGTGCCCCCAGTGCGACCCCCTGAGCGTGGTTTCCGGCTGAGGCGGCAATCACGCCCAGCGCCAGCACCTCCGGCGGCAACTTCACCATTTTGTTGTAAGCACCGCGCAACTTGAAGGAAAAGACCGACTGCATATCTTCTCGTTTCAGTAGCAATCGATTGTTCAGCCGCGTGGAGAGGTTGGATGCATAGTCCAACGCCGTTTCCTGGGCGACATCATAGACACGCGCCGTCAAAATTTGTTGCAGGTAGTCGCACATGATGATGTTTGAAATGCTGGATGGAAGATAATTTTACGCCATCAATAGCCTGAACCCATTCATCTATTTCACGCTCTATAGCCAGATAAAGATCGTAGCCTATATGAATCTGCACCGTAATCGTAACCGTTCCCGAAAGGACTCTATGGTTACTTCTTCCGCTGTTTTCTGAAACCTCTGTACTATCTGTACTATTTCCTAAAAGTAGCCAATAATGTAGAAACCCCTTAAACGCCTGGATTTAAGGGGAGGTTATTTAAAGCCGATGGTGGGATTTGAACCCACGACCGCTCGATTACGAATCGAGTGCTCAAAGCTGTTAACAAAGGCTTGTAGCCATCTTTGGTAATCCTTACACCCAAATCATAATTGTCGGGTCTTTTGGGCAAATTTCAGGTCTTTTTGTAACTTGTTGGCTATCGCGAGTTTTCATGACCTTGAACACTTGTTCAGTACACGTCGTGATTCCTTGGAAATATGCTGGAGCTAAAAAGAGGTTGAATCTTTAGCCACGATTAATTAAATATTCGACAATGCTAATTTTGAGTTAACTTCTCTAACAGAATTAATTGAAATCCAGCATTGATTGCAGTTAGTTTTTCAGCCTACAATCATCGCTGGTATTTCCTGTACCGCTTATTCTAGAGATGACTCCACCGATAAAAATATTGGTCACAGGCGGCGCTGGTTTCATTGGCTCTCACCTAATTGATCGCCTGATGACAGAGGCGCACGAAGTCATCTGTCTGGACAACTTTTATACGGGGCGTAAAGGCAGCGTGCTGAAGTGGATCGGGCATCCCTATTTCGAGTTGATCCGCCACGAGATCACCGAGCCAATTCGCCTGGAAATTGACCAAACTTACCACCTTGCCTAATCGATGGACACAACTGGTTGCAGCCGCAGATTTTGGAAGTCGATGGGTTTCGCTATGCGGGTATTGGGCGGTAGGGCAAAGAGGCTTTCATGAGTATCATAACTGGGTAGTTTCCGATAAAGTTAATGTCGAAGCTTAGTTTCTACGCTCAAAAACTTGGGTTCAAGGGAAAAATTAATGACACTAGCAAAAGACATTGAGAAATTTCGGCTTGAACAGACTAAGTTTCGTGTTGAGATAGAACAGGCTTTACGTGAAACTTACTACAAAGGGATTGATGAACACCTATTTGAAACTGAAGAGGTGAAGAATGACATCAAAGATCATGTCTTTCGGCGATACGAGGGAACTTTAACTCAATATATTCCTTGGGTCACAAAAGTATTCGATCTAAGTGATAAAGCGATCGTTGAAATTGGCTGTGGAACAGGTTCTAGCACCGCCGCCTTTGCTCATTTTGCTAAACATATTTACGCCTATGAAGTTTCCGAGTCGTCTACTTCAGCGGCTAAGGCAAGAATCCAGATTATGGGAATTGATAATGTTTCCATTATCCAGTCTGAGCCGGATGATTTACTAGAAACATTGAAATCAAACCATCGTTCTGGAGTGTCAGTCGTTTTATTATTTGCGGTACTGGAACACATGACCGTTCAAGAGCGACTTGACACTTTGAAGGAGGCGTGGGATCTGCTGTTACCCGACGGAATTTTGATTGTGGCGGAAACTCCAAATCGCTTAACCTATTTTGACCATCACACGTCCTGGCTGCCATTTTTCCATTTCTTGCCTCTAGATTTAGCGGTGGAGTATTACTAACGATCTCCTAGGGAGATGGTTAAGCTAGGACTCAAACATCATCGTGACAAACTGGGTGCTAACACTGCTGAAGAAGCATTAACCCGAATGGGAACAGCCGTTAGTTTTCATGAATTTGAATTTGCTCTCGGTTCAAACTTAAAAGATTTACTGGTTGCAGATGGTGATGCGGAAGAAATGAGGAGTTTATATCCCGTCTCGACTGAGGAAAAACTTTTACAACAGTACTTTATTGAGAAGAATATCAATCAGCCTTTAGCATTTACGAATCAAATATTCAACCTGATCTTTCAGAAGAAACAGCCTGCGGCAGTGTGCCAATTGACAAGTCAGCCTGCTCCAGCTTCTGAGCATCTTTATCAGTTGGCTCCGATTCTCCCGTGAGAGAAGCTTCCTGAATTCGCAGACTGGAACTTTCCAGCAAACGGTAGTCGGCTGCCACTAGGTTTCCGGTTTCAAGGAGAACGATATCACCCAGTACAAGCTGACGGGCTGAGATCTCCTGCACGCAATGATCTCGATGCACTTTAACGGTGGGCACGGTAAGCTTTTTGAGTGCTGTGATCGCGTGTCCTGCTTGATATTCCTGTCGGACTCCCAAAATGCCATTAAATGCAACGATGGCGAAAATTGCGACGGCATTGGTGTAGTCGCGCAACGCAATAGAGATCAGTGCCGCTACGGATGTTGTTGGCGAATAGCTTTGAGGAGGCTGAAAGGCTGATTTTACCGTTGTTTGTGTAGTATGGGTGTGACAAAGGGTAAACGCAGTACCGAACCCCGAAATATTTCTCCTACGATCAAGTTGTCCTGATGAGTTTTAGGAGGGAACAACCATGTCGTTGCATCCTCGTCTGATCGAACCGATTCCTGAATCCACGGCTCGTGTTGCTCGCCAAGCTTTTCCCAAAGGCAATCGCTATCTGTTGTTGCGCGATGAGTTAGGCACCATTTACACTGATGACGAATTCGCAGTGTTGTTCTCGGCTCAAGGTCAGTCTGCCATTAGTCCCTGGCGATTAGCGCTGATTTGTGTGATGCAGTTTCTCGAGGATTTGACTGATCGCCAAGCAGCAGATGCTGTTCGGAGTCGGATCGATTGGAAGTATTTGCTAAGCCTAGATTTAGGGGATTCAGGCTTTGACTTTTCGGTGCTCTCAGAGTTTCGGAGCCGGATCATTGCAGGGCACCTGGAGCAACAACTGCTCGATCAATTGTTGGAACAATGCAAACAAAAAGGCTGGCTTCAGGAGCGCGGCAAGCAACGCACCGATTCTACCCACGTGCTCGCTGCGATCCGAACGCTCAATCGGTTAGAGAGCATTGGAGAGGCGCTTAGAGCCGCGCTCAATGCCGTCGCAACCGTAGAACCAGAGTGGCTAAAAAGCTGGGTTCCCCAAGAGTGGTTTGAGCGTTATGGATGACCGGTCGAGGAGTATCGCTTGCCTAAAGGGAAGGAAGCTCGGCAAAGCTATGCTGAAATGATTGGCAAGGACGGCATGGAGTTGTTAGGACGAATTTGGTCAGCCGCAGCCCCGCAGTACTTACGGGAAATTCCAGTTGTAGACCACCTACGTCAAACCTGGATGGGTCAGTTTTGGGTGGATAACGGTCGCTTGCGCCTGCGCGATGCCAAGGATTTACCGCCTGTGGGAAAACGATCTGACTCCCCGTATGACCCGGAAGCCCGTTATGGCAACAAGCGCTCCACGACTTGGACAGGATACAAAGTCCACCTCACAGAAACTTGCGATGAACATCAGATGCATTTAGTCACTCATATCATTACATCTGCTGCAAACATCCCAGACATTGAACAAACTGAAGCGGTTCACAAAGCTCTGCAAAAGAAACAACTCCTGCCTCAAGTGCATTTAGTGGACGCAGGCTATATGGACAGCGAATTGTTTATTGGTAGTTCTAAGCGATACGGCATTGAATTGGTGGGACCAATGCGCCCGAACGGAAGTTGGCAGACCAAGCAACCGGAAGCTTATGATTTAAGCCAGTTTCAAGTGAATTGGCGAACCCATCGAGTCACCTGTCCACAAGGAAAGAAAAGTAAGAGTTGGACAGCCAAACAAGACCCGTGGGGAAACCCTGGAATCTATGTCAAATTCTCCCGCACAGACTGCCGCTTATGCTCAAAGCGAGCACTATGTACTCGCTCGGCAACGGAAGCTCGCTCAATTGGCTTGCGTCCTCAAGCAGAATATGAGGTATTGCAGCGCCTGAGACAGCAGCAGCAAACTCAACAATGGCAGGAAAAGTACAATCAACGGGCCGGAATTGAAGGAACCTTATCGCAAGGAATCCATTGTTTGGGATTACGACGCACTCGATACATTGGATTAGCGAAAACACATCTTCAACACGTTCTCACTGGTATCGCTATGAATATCACAAGAATTACATCTTGGTTGATGGGAATTCCTCATGTTCACACTCGAATTTCTCGCTTCGCTGCGTTAGCGAATGATTCACCTTTGTGTTGAGTTCCAAACTGACTGTAGTACATTCGCCAACAACATCCGCTACGATTAAAACCACAACCATTGTTGCCGTCAATTGCTTCCACAGAATTTGCCTGAGGCTTTCTCCTGGCTGCTCTGTCAACTCGTTATAGCCATATTTCTTTAAACGGCGAGTAACTTCCGATTGGCTCAAACCATCAGCAACATTTGTGTCTAGTTGCTGGAGTACTTCGGCTGAGTCCAACATATACCAGGGACTCATATTTCACTCTTTAACCATCCAAAGATGGTGGTAATTTAATTATCAATTGATCTATGGGGCTAAACTGTTTGGACAGTAGTCAAACTTTTGAATTGGGTCTTGCGATCGCAGTTTTGAAAGCGTGATTCATGCTGAACCGAAAGGATGTGGCGTTGCTGAATCTGGGGAGGAAATTTGTAGGGGCAATCCCTTGTGGTTGCCCTTCATACCCGTCAGGGTAGGCACAAGACCTACCCCTACAGTCAAAAATCATACTTGTATTCAGCAACGCCAGGCATGTCTAGTCAAATAGCCCTTCTACCTTTTGCCGAAACGTAATCAAGGCGTGAGCCGCTTGCAATGGCTCCAAATCTGCCAGCAACTGGTCAGATATTTCTGGTGTGACAATAGTCTTGACTTCAATATTGGTGTTGTAGCCCGCTATATCACCCATTCGTCTACCATGACTCCCTGCACCCTGCGCTGGAATGATCGTATAACCGGACACGCCAAACTTAGTTAACAGTTGGATCAAACGATCCTGCAATACCGCTTCACCAATGATTGTGACGAGAATACCTTGAGCTAAGAAAGAGGACATAAGCACTCCAAAAATGGTTGAATTCAAAAATGGTTGAATTAAAGTATTCAGTGTGGAGCATCTTCATGAGAAGGGACTGTTCCTATGAGCGCGCCAGTCCACTTCCAGTTAAGAATTTCTGGCATATCGATGCCCTGCTCATGTGCATAGTTGAGGCATTCGATCTGCTGGTTCCTGAACGCTTCCTTAGCGTGGGCACCTGCAACCTGAAGTTGGGGAACGCGATCAATTACATCGATCGCGATACTGAATCGATCAATTTGGTTGTTAATGGCAAGCTCCAATGGCGTGTTGATGTTTCCCTTTTCCTTGTAACCGCGCACGTGCAAATTGTGATGGTTGTTGCGCCGATAAGTGAGTCTATGAACGAGCCAGGGATAGCCGTGGAAGTTGAAAATAATGGGCTTATCAAGGGTAAATAGGCTGTCGAAGTCGTGATCGGATAAACCGTGCGGATGTTCTGTATCTGGCTGTAGCCGGAACAAATCAACGACGTTGATGAATCGGAGCTTGAGATCGGGGAAGTTCTCTCGGAGCATGACGGTCGCCGCCAAAGCTTCCAGAGTCGGAACATCGCCAGCACACGCCACAACCACATCAGGTTCACTGCCGCGATCGGTGCTTGCCCAATCCCAGATGCCAAGACCCTTTGTACAATGCTTGATCGCAGCATCCATGTCTAGATATTGGAGGTGGAGTTGCTTGTCACACACAATCACATTGACATAATCGACACTCCGCAAACAATGGTCAGCGACTGATAACAAGCAGTTCACGTCAGGGGGCAGATAGATCCGAGTAACGGATGGGCTTTTATTGAGTACCACATCCAGAAAGCCGGGATCTTGGTGGGTAAAGCCGTTATGGTCTTGCCGCCAAACGGTAGAGGTAATCAACAGATTCACTGAAGAAATCGCAGACCGCCAGGGAATATGCTGACACACTTCCAGCCACTTACAGTGCTGATTGATCATAGAGTCGATGATATGAACAAAGGATTCGTAAGTGGAGAAGAAACCGTGCCGCCCGGTCAGCACATACCCTTCTAGCCATCCTTCCAACGTGTGTTCACTCAACATCTCCATCACCCGACCGTCAGTGGCTAATTCACCACCATCTTGATCTTCAGGGAAGTACTCCTCCAGCCATAGCTTTTTACTAACTTCGTAGATCGCATCAAGTTTATTCGAGGTGGTTTCGTCAGGACCGAACACCCGAAAGTTATTCATGTTCATCTGCATGATGTCGCGCAGGAAGACACCCAAGGGCTTGGTATTCCCAATCTCGATCGCACCGGGATCAGTGACTTCAACCCCATAGGAGCGGAAGTCCGGCATCCGGAGTGCTTTACGCACCACACCACCATTCGCAATGGGATTCGCGCTCATACGGCGGTTGCCCGTAGGTGCCAGATCCTTTAGTTCAGGAATTAGCTTGCCGCTGGCATCAAAGAGTTCTTCTGGCTTGTAGCTCCGCATCCACTGTTCCAAAATTTGGAAATGACCTTCATTTTTAGCCACATCTGACATTGGCACTTGATGAGCGCGCCAGAACCCCTCGACTTTGTGCCCGTCTATGTCTTTTGGGCATGTCCATCCTTTGGGGCTACGGAGGACAATCATCGGATAGCGTGCCCACTTCGCCACCCCCGTACTGCGAGCTTCCGCCTGAATTTGTTGAATCTCTCGGATACAGCGATCAAGCGTCGCAGCGATCGCCTGATGCATCGTTTCAGGATCAGAGCCTTCCACGAAGTAAGGCTTGTAGCCATAGCCTTTAAACAGGTCTTCTAGATCTGCATGACTCACACGAGCAAGGATGGTCGGGTTGTTGATCTTGTATCCGTTTAGATGCAGAATTGGCAACACTGCTCCATCGCGGATAGGGTTAATAAACTTGTTGGAGTGCCAAGCGGTTGCCAGGGGTCCGGTTTCGGATTCGCCATCACCGACCATCACGGCAACAATCAGGTCTGGATTGTCGTAAGCGGCACCGTAAGCGTGAGAGAGGCTGTAGCCCAGTTCACCCCCTTCATTGATGGAACCGGGAGTTTCAGGAGTACAGTGACTACCAATGCCGCCAGGGAAAGAGAATTGCTTGAAGAATCTTTTCAGCCCTTCTTCATCCTCGCTCTTATCGGGATAAATCTCAGAATAGGTTCCTTCTAGATAGCAAGAACTGAGAACGCCCGGAGCGCCATGCCCCGGACCTGCTAAGAAGATCATATTGAGATCTTGCTGTTTGATCAGCCGATTTAGGTGTGTGTAGACAAAGCTTAAGCCGGGGCTAGTCCCCCAATGTCCTAAGATGCGATTTTTAATTTGTTCAATCTTTAGCGGCGATCGCAGCAGCGGATTGTCTCGCAGATAAATCATGCCGATTGCTAAGTAATTACAGGCACGCCAGTAAGCATGGATCTTCCGTAATTCTTCAGGGCTGAGGGGCGCACCTTCAACTGTAGACCTAGCTCTGCCAAAGGCGCTAATCGAGGGATCGGTGGCTGGTTTAGGCGGTGTTGCTACCATAATCGCGATAGAGGTAAACCATCATTTTTCTAACTTTCAGCAGCATGACATAAGGATGTTTGAAATGATGTCTATGTAAAGTATGAGATGTATGAAATGGTTGAGTTACTGAAACTTCTTCAAAATTTTGGTATTCTCCATCGCTACCTCACTTGAATAAATTAGGCACTGCCGTTTGAAACAGTGATATCACCCCATTGGCAATGAGTTGAACCGCGATCGCTAAAATCAAGAACCCTAATATCCGATTCAGTGCCCCCAGTCCTGTCTTGCCTAACTTTTCGAGTAAGGGTTCCCCTAACCTAAGAAATAGATAAATCAACCCACCCAGCAAGCTAATTCCCAGCACACAACCTAGATAGTCAATCCATTCCGTTGCCTGAGTCGCTTGACTAATCACTACCCCGATCGCACCAGGACCAGCAATCATTGGCATAGCCATCGGCGTAAATGAAACATCTTCTTGATCCACTGCTGCTTGATGTTCATCCGTGGTCAGCCGCTGCCGTGCCGTTACCATCTCCCAGGCAGTATGTCCGACGATCAAACCACCTGCAATTCGCAGCACTCCTAGGGAAATCCCAAAAAAGCTGAGAATGAGTTTACCGATTAACAAAAACGCTATCAGCACTCCAACTACATTGAGAGCCGTTTTATCAGCCTGCCTCAAACGATAGCGGGGCGTATCTTCAGCAGTGAGGCTATAGAAAATCGGCACTGCCCCTATTGGATTGGCGATCGGAAACAGCACTGCAAGTGTTCCAAACGTGTAAGAAATAAGCGATTGCCACATACCAGTTGACCGATTTAGCGCTACACCTAAAACATTACCGTCACATTTCTCAGTTGTCTAAGTCATCAGTGCTGCGCCATGACGACTAAAATTTTACGCGGCTGTAAAACACTCGTTTCACGTTTTCGGCACAGAAGAGGTAGAGTGCCACAATGGCTGCTAGCACCAACAGGAATTCAAGCGGCAAAGCTTGGAACCCCAGTAAACCTGCAAGCGGGGTATAGGGCAGAATGAGCGTGATAATGACGATCGCGATCGTCGTCCAGAGCAAATAGGGGCTGGGTTTGCTGTGGAGAATAGACTTGTGGGTGCGAATAGACAGCACAATCATTGAGGCAGAAATCACCGATTCCATAAACCAGCCAGTTCTAAATTGCGCTGGGTCGGCATGGAGCAACAGCAGCAACACTCCAAAGGTAAGGTAATCAAACACCGAACTGAGTAAGCCAAACACCACCATAAAGTTGCGGATGAAGCGCATATCCCAACGGTGAGGTTGACAAACTTGTTCTCGGTCTACGCGATCGGTGGCGATCGTCAATTCTGGGAAATCAGTCAGGAGGTTCGTCAGCAAAATCTGACTGGGCAGCAGCGGCAAAAAGGACAGAACTAGAGAAATACCTGCCATGCTAAACATATTGCCAAAATTGGCGCTCGTTGCCATGAAGACATACTTCAACGTGTTGGCAAAGGTAATCCGTCCTTCTTTTACGCCTTCGACGAGAACATTCAAATCCTTTTGCATCAACACAATGTCAGCGGCTTCTTTAGCGACATCAACCGCGCTCTCCACGGAGATGCCCACATCGGCAGCATGAAGCGCCGACGCATCGTTAATCCCGTCTCCCAGATATCCCACGACATTTCCCGCTTTTTTGAGGGCAATGATGATGCGCTCTTTTTGGTTTGGCTCGACCTCGGCAAAAACATTGGTTTCTTGGACTCGATGCATCAAGGCTTCATCACTCATTTTCTCCAGTTCAGAGCCTGTCAACGCCTTTGGCTCAGGCAGCCCAACTTGCTGAATGATACTGATCGCTACCGCCTTGCTATCTCCGGTAATCATCTTTGGAGTGATTCCTAGCTGTTGCAACTCTTTGAGGGTGTCAGCAATGCCTGCTTTAGGCGGATCAAACAGCGCCAGGTAGCCCAAAAAGGTCATGTTCGTTTCATCCTCTTTGCTGAAAGACCCTTGATTAAAATCGCGATAAGCTACACCCAACGCTCTAAAGCCCTTGCTGCATAAGTCTTCCGCCTGTTGGTGAAGTTTTTGTCGCTGGTCTGCGATATCAATCGTCCCCTCAGCCATTTCAACAGTTGAGCAAACATCGAGAATATTTTTCAGTGCGCCTTTCGTGATAATCAGATGCGTACTTTCGTGTTTAAACAGAATGCTTAGACGTTTGCGATTGAAGTCATAGGGCACTTCATCGAGCTTTTGATAACTAGAAATATCGAAGGTTTTGTAGTCGCGAATCGCGGTATCGATTGGGTTGACATAACCCGACTCAGAGGCGGCATTCAAATAAGCGTAAAGGAGGACACGATTGCTGTCTTTCCCGTCTACATCCACCGCCGAGTGAATTTTCACCGCTCCTTCCGTCAGCGTCCCGGTTTTATCGGTGCAAAACACATTCATACTGCCAAAGTTTTCGATCGCGGGTAAGCGCTTGACGATCACCTGCTTGGTCGCCATTTTCTTCGCACCCCGCGCCAAGTTCACGCTGACGATCGCGGGTAACAGTTGCGGAGTCAAACCGACCGCCAGTGCCAGCGAAAACAGAAAGGATTCCAGCACGGGACGGTGGAGGTAAACGTTAGCAACAAAAATCAGCACGACCAAAATCAGCGTCACTTCCATCAGAAAGTAGCCAAACTTGCTGAGTCCCCGTTCAAATTCTGTTTCGGCAGGTCTGAGCTTCAGGCGTTCTGAGACTTTGCCAAATTCAGTGTCTTTTCCGGTATGCACGATGACTGCTTTTGCCGTTCCACTCATGACATTGGTGCCCAGGTAGAGGGAATTGGTGCGCTGGCTGAGTCCAGTGTCCGCAGGCAATACGCCACAGAGCTTGTCCACTGGATAGGTTTCTCCGGTCAGTGCCGCTTCCGCCACTGAGAGATCCTTTGACTCTAAAACGAGACAGTCGCCCGGAATATTTTTCCCGGCACTGAGCAGCACAATGTCGCCCGGAACGACTTCCTCATTGGGGATCTCTTGAGCTTGACCGTCCCTCAAAACGGTGGCTTTCACTTGCACAAGTGCCAGTAACTTTGCGACGGCGTTTGAGGCTCCTCGTTCTTGCCAGAACCCTAGTAGCCCACTGATCAGGACGATCGTCAAAATGATCAGGGCATCTGCCGCATCGTGCAGAAAAATGGATAGCACCGCTGCAACAATCAGAATCAAGATAATTGGACTCTTGAACTGATGCAGCAGTAGTGTCCATGCGCTCGATTTGTGGGTTTGCTTGAGGCTGTTTGCACCGGACTCACTCAGGCGTTGCTTGGCATCCTGGCGGCTTAATCCGGCGATCGCAGAATGCGTCTGCTCAAGCACCTGATCCGTAGACAAACTCCAAAATGTGGCGAGTTGAGGATTCATCGGTTTGTTTTTTGGGGGGGTAGGCAACTGATTTACGATGAATCTTTTTGCCGTCTGCTGTTACTCAGCAAAGTGCTGTCGAGTCTTCGCTGCAATCTGATGATCTGTCATCTTATCAACTGTTTCAATATCTATGATGCGTCCACCGAGGTTACTTCTTTCAAGGCATTCCTTCAGTTCATTCTTAGCCTCACCCGGACCAAAGATCAGAATAGACTCTGAATCATGAATACATGTAACGACCGCATCATAGTAAATGTTGAGATCTTCCGTAAAAGCTCTCTGATGGCTATCATCCGCAGGGACTTGAAGTGATTCATAGATTCCCTTAAGGGGTGAATCACCAGAGCGGCGAGGCTGTTTTTCTACGTCCGATACTATCTCTCTTATTTCTTCACCTTTCTCTGTAACAGCCACGATAACTGCCTTCCGATGGTCAATCCATAGCCCTACGTGTGTTTTCATCAATGTCTCCTTTATTAACTAGCTCACCTAGCTATTCTTTCGACAGCAGGTTTACGAGATGTAGCAATGTTCACATTAAGCAACTGGTCTCGAAAGAAGCAATTTCACTCTGGCTTTTAGTATTAATGTAAAGGGCGATTGTTTGATTTTCTGAATGATTTGATTGAATACGATACAAAATGCAACTAAAAATGTACGCGACATTAAGTGCGCCGTAGTTTTCCGTTGACTTGAATTCTAAGCTTTACCTGATACTCGTCGAGTTCTTGTTTCTTAGCCAGTTATCTGTCTAAATCTCGTCGTGTCAGGGCTTGAATATCAGTTCTCAAGGCAGTAATTTCTGCTTGCAATGCTTGAATTGATTTTGCACCCGCTAGTGCTGCTTCATCATTCTCGGCATCTTGATTCACAAAGAATGTTGCCAGGGTTGCCGTCACATAGCCACATACCGCGATCGCATACAGCGCCAGCAAAAAACATAGCACCCGACCTTCTGCCGTTTTCGGAAAGTAATCCGATCCGATCGTGGTCATCACCATTGCCGTCCACCACAGCGCAGCGCCATAGTCAGTAATGCCAACAGTACCATCAGGAAGTTTGCGTTCAAACGCGTATATTCCAGCCGCTCCAAGTAGGGTGACGATCACGGTTAATCCCACCACATAGCCAAACCCTCTGCGCCCAATACTGGCTCCCAGAAGTCGCATTCCTTTATTGGTTCGTGTCATCACTTGCAACAACTGCAACCCTCGAACCGCATGAACTGATTGCAAAGGTCGTATAACTTGCAGAATCCGAAGGGTTCGCAGTGCTGGAATGAACAGTGAAACAGCGGTCAACCAGTGATGTCGCAAGTAGGAAATTCTGCGAGGAGCGAGGAGAAATTTGATGCCAAAATCTACAATAAAGATGATCCAAATGGTGGTGCCGATCGCGGCTAGTAAGGGATTAAGTCCCCAGACTAGCTCAACGATAAACAGCCCTAACCAGGCAAAGCCCAGCACCAGCATCGGCATTTCTAGCCAATTTTCCCACTGTTGAAGCACTTCACTGCGCTCTTGATCTAACGTCGGCGTTGACCGTTGGTTTAGATAGCTCATAGCCCGTTTGATCGCGTAACATGTGCGCTGCACTCTCGATGCGACTGATGCGCCTTAAGCTGTGCCCGGAGTTGGGCAATTTCTTGAGCCATATCTAGCACCATGGCGGCTCCGACTAAGTTCAGCCCCAAGTCTTGCCGCAACCGCTGAATCTGGGTGATTCGGGCAATCTCACGGGAATGCAGCAGGTCACCGATCGCCTCGATGATGCCTAACTTGACATAGACCTCGATTACGGTTATCGAGGTTTCAGCGATCGATGCAGCATATTCAAAGGTGTAGAGTGGGTCGCCTGCGGGTGAAACCACGGTTTTTGAAAGACTGAAACTCATAGCTTGATCTCCTCTAATTGAACACGCGGATTAAAATTGGCATTTGCCTGAATTTTTTCGTAGCATTCCTGCTCGATCTCGCTCAGGTCTTGCGGTGTGACCATCTGAAGTTTGACAAGTAGGTCACCGCGTCCCCCTTTGGGCAACGTCCAGCCTTTGCCGCGTAGTCTTAGCGATCGCCCGGATCGCACCCCTTTAGGAACGGTCATCGTCACGCTACCATCGGGAGTCGGCACCTTGATTTGTGCCCCCAACACCGCTTCATCGGGTCGAATGGGAATGTCACAAACGAGATCATCGCCCTCAAAGCGCCAAAAGGGATGGGGCAACACTTCAATGGTGAGATACAAATCGCCGCGCTGTGGAGAGAATGGACTCGGACGACCTTTACCCTTGAGCCGAATGCGACTACCGGGTTTTGCGCCAGGAGGAATGCGGACATTGAGCGTTTCGTCGTCGAGTTGCAGCCGCTGCTGAACCCCATGGAATGCTTCGGCAAAGGTAAGCGCGATCGCAGCCTCAGTGTCGGGTGCGGTCGCTTGAGATCGAAATCCGCCACCCAAATCATCAAAGCCAGTGGTGGCAGTTTGAGAGGTGGAGGGTCTACGTCGCGATCTCCCTAGCAAATCGTTGATAAACGCATCAAAGTCATCGTACTGCTCGAAACCGCCCGTTGCAGCATTGTTTCCTTGGGGGGGTGGCGCTTCACTGTAATTAGGCTGGTTCCAATGTTGACCAAACTGGTCGTATTTCTGCCGCTTCTCTGCATCAGAAAGCACCTCGTTGGCTTCGTTCAGATCTTTAAATTTTGCCTCTGCCTCAGTATCTCCCGGATTGAGATCAGGATGATACTTGCGGGCAAGCTTGCGATAAGCCCGTTTGAGTTCTTCAGGAGTTGCCGTTTTGCTGACTCCCAGAACGGCATAATAGTCCTTAAAATCCGTTGCAATTGGCATCACTGACCTCTTGATTCTTCTGCGGAGACGCTGTGCGATTCTCTTGGCGAGATGCTGCGCGAACGCGGTTTATTTTGTGGTGGGTGCATCTTCAGTATTTATAGCGCGAACTCATAGTTAATCTCTGTAGTTCTTCCTTTGAAATAGAGCCGCATACCTTCTGGATGCTCCCATCCCACCTCGCCTTCTAAAGGAATCAGCATCCCATTACGAACTTCATAGTCCCAAAATCTTCCGCCCCAAGGCATCGCAGTCAGCTTATCGCGATACCGAGCCTCAGCCCGAATAGTGGCGATCGCCCCTTCCTCATTAAACTGAAACACAAGGGAGGCAGTTGTTGCGCCATCCGTCACAGTAGCGCGAGCGGAAGTGTCATCAATCGCTTCCCAGCGCACGCCTTGACTGGGCAATAGCGCAGTCGGATACCAAAGAGCCTCAGCAAAGAACCGTAATAATTCACCTTGATTGTTTTCAGGCGCACCGCTCATTTTTGCAACGGTGAAAAGACCGAGTAATGATGCGTGTAAGCTGCCTTCTCCTAACAGATAAGTATCATGGACAAAGGCATTCAGTCCTGGAGCCATCTGGATGCGGGCATCCCAATCAAAACCCAGACGTTGAGTCGTCACAAGCTGAGTGGCAGTGAACGGACTCCACTTATCTTCCATTTCATTCAGATTGAACTGTCCTGTCTGAGAGAGGTTGACCTCCGCCACGATCGCTTGTCCATCCTTAAGCACTGTCCGAAAGAATCGCTGGACGGGAGCTGGTAAACCTTCAAGCTCTTTTGAGTCGTAGATTTTTGGCTGAATGGTTTGCCTCCCATTGGTTAATTTGGCACGTAATTGATCAGTATCCATCTGCCAGCGATAGCGACCATAAACGGCAGCCAGTCCCAGGCAGACGATGCTTAAACCACCAATCATTGCAATCCATTGAATCCACATGATATTGACCTATGGTTGTTAATTCAGAAGTTGATAGAGGGTGATGATGATCACGAGCGCAAAAATAGTGGTGTAGATTAATTTCGTGTACTTGGCTAGCCAACTGGGAAGATAAATATCAAAATTGTCTTTTATGGAATTTGTGTATTTTCGAGCCAGCAAATTTAAGGGGCAGTGGGATTTGAACGTGAGGAGGATGAGTCCTTCCAGGAACACAAAGCCATACCCAATCCAGAGCCAGCGATCAAGTTTATTCGCGATCGCGGCATACAACATATAGAAAATCACACCATTGAAGAATAGCCAGATCAACGTGTGAATGCTTTTAATCAGCGTTAATTTAGTTTTACTTTCCATATTGTGCTAAACAGTTGATTGACTGACACATCTCGTTCTAAGCCTCCGGCTTGGAAAGTGTTTTTGCGGCTCTGCCGATTGGCGCGAAGTGGCAAAGCCACTTTTGAGGTATTCCCATGTAGAACAGGGGAACAAGGAGCATCGTGATCAGCACAATATATTAATTGCTTCTAGTGTTTAATCGGGCTGACTCTTTTAATAGACCGATGAAAGAAGCTATGGCTATTAAGCCAGGAGCCACTAGCCATAACCAGAAACCCAACAATAATTGGTTCAGGGCAAATTCAGAAACGCCACCGCTATCGGCGGGTAAGTTGAACCAAAATGCTGAAAATGTTCCGCCAAAACCGATGAGAACGGCAGCTATACCAGCGATGGCAGAAAACCAATAACGTTGCATCATAAACGTGGTGCAGCACAGCCAATAGATGGGATTGGCGAACCAACCGATCGCGGGCATTTGCAGAAAAAGCAATCCAATGATGCCAAAGAAAGTTAGTTCGATTCCCTTCATGGCATAAACGTCGTTGGGGGCAGAGGGACTCATACCCACAGAGTCTGTAGGAACGACATTAAACAAAAGGCAAGGTAGCGCAAGAGCTGTGCCGTATAGGAAGAGTGATAATCCCAAGAATACAATCTTATATTTCACAAGTTACGCTCCGAAACCTATTGAAGCTTGCAGATTGCCGTTTAGAACTTTGTTCACCATCACAGTGATGAATTTGGTTTACTTCTCTCCAAAAAACATTTTGGCAAGCTGAACACCAATCGTTCCAGAATTTACATCTTCCCGATTGCCCAAGACGATGATGACAACCTTGTCGTTGGGGTAGCGAGTAATAGAGCTGCTGAAGCCTTGAACGCCGCCAACGTGACTAGCCACTGGGCGATCGCCTTCCTTGCCAATACCCCAACCATAGCCATAACCAAAGCCGCCGAAAGAAGTGAACATCTGGTCTCGCAGGCTTTTCGGAATCAGTTTATCTGTATACAATGCCTGATCCCAACGGTAGAGGTCTTCCACGGTAGAGTACAATCCCCCAGCAGCGTAGGGAATAGACATATCAACGAAATCAGCTACGTTTGTCTGATCACGATAGCCAACAGCGAGATCACCATTATTGTGGTCGTAGCCCGAATTTACCATCTGCAACGGAACAAAGATATGCTCCTTTAGGAATGCCTCATAACTTTTACCGGATGCCTGCTCGATGATGGCACCGAGCAGAATGTAGCCAGAGTTGCTGTAGCTAAATTTTTTCCCTGGCTGGAAATCTAACGGTTTGTTTTTGAACCGGGCGATTGTTTCAGTGGGCGATGACGGCAATGCCATCGTGGATGGGTAATCTGGAAGGCGGGCAAAATCTGGGATGCCAGAGGTATGAGTCAAGAGTTGATGAATCGTGATCTTCTGCCATGGGTTAGGACAGGCTGAAAGGTAAGTGCAGATGCGATCGTGAACATTGAGTTTGCCCTGTGCCTGCAAGATGAGGATCGCCATTGCTGTGAACTGCTTCGTCAGCGAGCCAAGGCGGAATTTTGTTTGCGCCGTGTTCACCCAGTGCTTTTTGCGATCTGCCTCACCGTACCCCTTGCTAAGAATAACTTTGCCGTTTCGGGCAATCAGCACTGACCCGCTAAAGAGTCTCGCTTTCTCCAGTTTGCTCAGGTACATGTCAGCTTGGAAACCGATGTCCGGGAGAGCTACCGTGGCAGTTACAGAAGTTGGATCAGGATGTGTACTAGTCACTGTCGTAGCGACTGTGGCAGTTGTCATCTGAGGTGTTTGCATGGGTGGACTCACCACTGTCGCCGATGCAGTGGGCAGCCCTATGCCCCCAGAGAGGAGATAGGCTAGACCCACAAAGGCTCGGATAGGGGAATGTTTCGCCCACTGACGAAGTTGAATTTGAAGCATAAGCTTTTTCCAATCAGAGTTTTCGATTGAATCACTGCCGCATTGAATCTCTGTTGAATCACAAAACCTCATGGTGTGGCTGGAATATACGCCAGAACCTTATTAACCATCACATTGATGAATTTGGCTGACTCATTCATCCAAGGACCGTGACCTGAATGTTCAAACCAAATCAATTCTTTGTGGGGCGCAGTCAGGAGCTTAAAATACTCCTCGGTCAGCTTCGGCGACGTGGTGCCATCGTGGCGACCCATCAAAAAGTAGACAGGCACTTTGAGGCGCGTTGCTTGCTTGCGAAAGTCCACACCCCACAATTGCGGGAAGACAACGCCGACTGTTTCCAGTTCCCCTCGAGACAAATTCACCTTGTCGTACAATCCGTACTCGGAACTCGTCAGCAGGTCAAACAAGATGTTGGACTTCGGTTTGGCGATCGCAAGATTCTGATGCTCATTCTTATACTTGTTCAGGTCATTGAGGTAGGTCAGCAGCTTCGGCAAGACATCGTTGCCGTAATAGGGCGGTGCTCCCTGCTGCTTAAGTTTTGCCCCTTGCTGCTGGTCTCCACGTTCCTGTGCCAAACGCAGCGCCAAATCATAGCGGATCAGCTCGTTCTCCAGAAACGCCACCACTTGACCCGTGCCGATAAACGCATGAAACAGTTCTGGGTAACGTTGCACCACCATAATGCCCAGGGCGCTGCCCCACGACTGTCCCGATAGATAGATTTTTTCTTTGCCAAAGCGTTGGCGCAGGTGCAAGACTAAGGCGTGGGCATCGCTGATGTAGCGATCGGGGGTTAACTTGGCATGGTCGATCGCATGGAACGATTTGCCTGCCCCCGGTTGATCCCAGTTGACGACAACAAAGCGATCTTCCAGCCCAGCGAGGGCGCGCTGCTCCAGTACGAGCTGGCTACCACCGGGACCGCCCGCCAGAAAAAGCAGCACTGGATTGCGCGCATCCTTGCCGCGAATTGTGATCCATTCCTCGGAGCCGCCAAGTTTCACTGTTTCCAGTACGGCGATGCTGTTGGGTATGGGTTTGCCGTTGGCATCAAGAATGGGCGGTGTAGACGCGAATACTTGTGAGGCGAAAATGGCAAGGAGGGCGATCGCTATAAACCCTGCAAGTTCGGCAAGCACTACACGCACAGTAAAGCCAAGCCGAAACACCGCCACCAACAGGGCGACCGCTGCCATTGCAAAGAGAATCAGGATCGCTGGAGGAACGGTGGTGCTGATGGGCAGCAATGCCACTGGTATAATCGCTAGAGCAATCAGGATGAATACCAGAATTCGTAGCAATGTAAGTGCGTTGGCGTAGCCTCTCTGGAGAATCTCCCTCACGCTTTGCAGTTTGGATCGCTGATTCAACTTCAGATCTGGGTTGCGGATCATCATGACAAACATTGATGCTGCCCTGTTCACTCAAGCGCTATTTGAGGTTTTTCTGTACCAAATTTCCACAGCAAGATGACACCCAAGCCGAACAGATTGACCAGGAAAACGATCAACCCTCCGAAAAATGGCATGAGTGTTAGAACGGTCACGATCGCCAAGCCCAACAAGAACTGCTGCTGTAACGATCGCTCGTGCTTACGGAGCACCCATTGACCGACAAAAAGTGACACGCCCAATGACCCGACTAGAGCCGTGATCACCGCAGTGAGACTTAGGAGTGGAATCAGTGGAATACCAATGAGCGTAATCGCTAGAAAGATGGCGGCAAAGATAAAGGAAACGATCGCTCCGATGCCCCATAGAGCGGTTAAACCAGAGTGTTGCCGCAATTTTGTCGCTAAAGTTGGCAAGAACTGTGGGCTAGTCTGCAAAATAATCAGTCCGAGAATAGTGGCTACTACAGCGGCACTGATTCTAAAAATGGCACTGAAGAAATACTGAGTAAAAAAGCTACTCCTGCCTCGATCTGAGCCATACATCATGCCATGTCGGTCGCTGAATGTAGCGCGTTCACCACTGACGATCGCACCGGGTTCCTGTACGATCTTTCCACCAAAGGAGTAAGCATCACCCTCTACTCGCGCTCCCTTTTGCAGTGTGACATTGCCGCCAAACGCGATCGCAGTGTCCACAACTTTGGCGTTAGGGGAAACCGTAACATTTCCCCCAAAGGCAATGGCATTTTCGACCACTTGATTCTCTGGTACGGTGATGCTGCCACCAAAGCGAATCAGGTTAGCATTATTGATATTAATATCGGTCTGCGCCAGGGCATTGCCTGCAAATATCATGCAAACAGTGGCTATAAAAGCCAGAATTAATTGTTGCCATTTCATAGATTTATCCTCGTAAACGATAAGAACATCGACTATCTTTCATGACCTTAAAAAAGATGAGGAAACTATGAGAAAGGTATAAATAAAATGACTTATGATAATTCCCACCATTTCCGCAGCAATCAACGGGTCAGTGTAATGAAACCGTAATGGATAATGCTTCAACTAACCCGCTCTTCCTGGTAGGCATCTTTCTCTCTATCATGGGTCGCCAGGTTTCTGTTTGTTGCTATATTCATCAGATAACCGCCTAAGCCTGTTATCCACAGCACAATTGGATAAACAAGCCATCTTTCTGTTCCGCCCAAGCCAATAAAAGGAACAATCATATTGGGGGCAAACACAACAGCACACCATGTGATTAGTGAAATGGCTCCAAAGATAATGCCGATAAATCTAAATGGAGCAGAAACGACTTTAAACGCCATAATCGCTGATACTCCACCTGATATAAAAGTGAGTAAAGAGAATATTCCGTGATAAGGAGTTTTTTCACCAGAAAAAAATCCAATGCCCACTAAACCCAAACTAAACAGAGCCAGTGGAATAGTAAAAAGTAGTTTTTTGAAATATCTATGCTGAAACAATGTCGCCGTCAAAGCCATTAAGCCGGATAAAAACATAGTGATATTAAAAATGCTGGCGGACGGTTGGTAGATTAAGCTGTTGGGTGGTTTTGTTGCGCCCAGATCACTAATTTCACTATTAAAAGTCGTGTAGCCGGAAGGATAGAACACTTCGGCGGTGATGATGCCCATCAACGCAAATGAACCAGCAAGAAAAAGCAACAGACCGGAAAGTTTTAGTTTATTCATGACAGATTATTCTGACTAATTTATTGCGAGCCTTACAACAAGAGAAGATCTATTTGCAAGCGGTTTTTTATGGACGAATAAACCAATCAAGGGGGCAGCGGAGTGAAACTGGCGATGGATATTTCTTTGAATATCGTGGAATGCCGGGTTATTCATCGGTTTGGGCTTTTGGGGTTAGTCAACGAGCAGAAATTGTTTGCCACTCTTGGATCGCCGTGAATGGGATTTGCAACTTAATTGCAGAGCCAGTGACCATCGGTAACGTGAGGTGAAGGGGGATGCCAACCTGCAATTGCGGTAGGACAGACTCAATGTCGTACTCTCCAACATTTGCTGGGATTAGTGTGTCTTGAGAAATTTCGCCAGAAATATCCTTGGCGGTCAACGTTTCCCCCATCGATGTTGTTAGCATCAGCGGTTGAGTGCGATCGAATTCCACCCCACCAGGAAAGCCCACTAGCCGCAGAGAGACAATAGAACTACCTTCAAGATGAGTGCGCTTGAAGGCGATCGCCTGCCAGGAATTTCCGTTCTGATCTCGCAGGGTTTGCCGGGATTGATAGAGCATCTGCCCTGGATATTCTTCGATTTGTGTCACAGCAGCAAAGGCGGGTAGGGGACTGCAAACAAGCAGTAAAACGCAGAGCCAAGCAGCCAACAGCCAGCGCATCGAGCGAATTCCAAATCTGCTAAAACGGATAGAGTTCATCGCAAAAGTCCTCATAACGTTAAAATCTATGGCAAGACGCAAACGACGATCGCCCAACCTAACACCAAGATTGCTCTCCTGGAGGATTGTGCAGTAACTCGCGAATATTGGCTTCGATGACTCGGTAGCCCACATTGCCGTTGAGTTGTTGCCGACCATCATTAAAAATCAAGGTAGGGCTGATGGATACAGTATGTTCCTTCACCAAATCAAAATCCTTCGACAGTAGAGTATAGGCTTCACCGTTATCAATCTGCTCCTGAATCGCGGCGATCGGGAGTCCTAATTGCTCTGCAATGACATATTGCACCTTACGGTCAGAAACGTTTACCATCTGGGTAAAAAACGCTTCTCGAAATGCCCAGGTTGCTTTTTCAAATACCGTTTCTGATGGTTCAAAAATTCCTTTCATTTCCAGCAATCGAATGGCATGAAGAAACAAATGACAGGATGTGGATGAAGGGGGCGCAACGCGTGTCCAAATATCAGGATGAACGGTAATGTGATCAAACTTTTTTACGACTTCGTGAATGTGGTCGCTATATCCTTTGAAGCCGCCCTTATCTCTCCAGCGATTCTCGAGCTTTTCACGGGCATTTCCAAACACAGAGACGAAGTGCGGCTCGATTACAACTTTGTCTTGAAAAGTCGCTTTTAATTCATCCAGACGAATTTGAGCAATATAAGCCCAAATGCAAAGAACGTCAGAAAAGTAAAAAATATGTATAGGTTCCATTGTTACTCCAGTTGTTGCTCAGATGAGGAGATTGCCCATCCTTGATCCATCGGTCTCCAGGGAAAGGTGCAGCCCAAGTCAGTACAGTGATCGGGAATCCCGATCTGCTCCAGGGTGTCATCTTCTTTATTGACCCTGCATTATTCATGATTTGGCGATCGCTTCTCCTGCGGTTTTCCAAGCCCCAAAGCTAGGTGGAAACCCCTGCACATTGTCATAGCCCAACAGATGTAAGGTCATTACTCCCATTGCCGATCGATAACCGGATGAGCAGTACAGCACCACAGGGCGATCGTGCGGAATTTGATCTAGGCTGTGCGCCAGTGTTTGAAGCGGAATGTTAATTGCGTTAGGGATGTGCCCAGCTTGATACTCAGATTGTTCTCGCACATCGATCAACAGGGTTTGAGACTTTTCTAACTGGTTTTTTAACCCTTCAACGCTGGCGATCGTGTAGTAACCTGCTGGAATTGACGTGAGAAAGCGATCGACTTCCGCCTCCAGATTAAGGGGTTCAGATAAAGGTTGCATACTTTCTTGAGATATAGATTTAGCCCCCTTAAGGGATGCTGCGATGGTCGGGGTTTGCCCAACAACAGCCCATAGGAAAAGGCATAGGGTAAATCCCAGCGATAGGGTCTGAATTGTCTTCTTGAATAGCATGGATTTCTCCTGAAGGCAAAAATTTGATTTGATGAGGTGCAGTAAGTCAATTAATTATGGCGTTGAATATATAGCCGATACTGATAATGCCAACGGTCATTAACCCAACAAATACGGCTAACAGTTGAGGGCGCAACACTTTTTTGAGAATCACTATTTCAGGAAAAGATAGGGTCGTCACAGCCATTGTGAACGCTAGCACTGTACCCATCGGCATCCCTTTATTGACTAAAGCTTCGGTAATGGGCATGACACCCGCAATATTCGCATAGAGTGGAACACCCAAAATGACGGCGATCGGTACTGCTAAAGGATTATTTGCACCTGCATACTTGATAATAAAATCTGTCGGCACATAGCCATGAATGACTGCACCGATCGCAATTCCAATCACTACATAGAGCCACACCGATCGCACAATTTCGCTGGATTGAAACTGTCCTTGCTCAAATCGTTGCCGCCAAGTCAGTGCCACTGTTTCTAGGGTGTCTGTATCCTCTAGAGGCTGGACTTGACGAGCTTTTTGCAGTTCCCAAACGAAGGGTTCCACCCATTTCTCTAATTTGAGCAGCCCGATGATGTATCCAGAGGCGATCGCTAAACCCACGCCAAACCCGATGTAGATTAACGTCACCTTCAACCCAAACAATGCCCAGAGAAGGATAACAGCTACCTCATTAACCATTGGCGCTGCCATCAGATAAGAAAAGGTTACGCCTAGAGGGACACCTGCTTCCAAGAAGCCGATGAATAGAGGCACCGCAGAGCAAGAACAGAAGGGTGTAACGATGCCGACCATTGCCGCCAAAATATTGCCTGCAAACGTGCGCTTTCCTTCTAGCAAAGAGCGCACGCGCTCTGGTTCTAAAAAGCTTTGAAATGTCCCAACAATAAAGCTAATGACAATCAGTAATGTGAGAACTTTTGGCACATCGTAAAGAAAGAAATGCAGACTCGATCCTAAGTGCGATGCGATTGATAAACCCAGCAGTTGAGTGACGATCTGGGTTGCCAACCAATCAAATGGATAAAATGGATCGAACATCAATTTGCCTCTTTAATGCTGCAATAAGGGCTGAATTTGTTCGGAACTAATGACTCGCCCTTTGCTGACGACTTTGTCATTGATGGTCAGAGCGGGAGTGGACATCACGCCTCGTTTGGCGATTTCGATGGGGTCGGTAATGTGCAAAACTTCAGCCGTTAAATTGAGGCTTGCTACCGCTTCTTTGGCATTTGCCTCTAGCTGCTGGCACTTTTTGCAGCCGGAACCCAAAATTTCAATCTTGATTGCATTCATGGCATGACTCCTTCTTTGTGTTCTGTCATTCAGTTCAGTTAACTTCCAGTTATCTAGACTTTTTGCTCAAAGTTGATGTGCCAATCCTTAAGCATTGGACGGAAACCCCTGCACATTCTCATTGCAGAAATAGGTTGAACGCCACATTCATTAGTGATCAACCGTGACAGGTGATGGTTTGATTTCCTGAATGAATTGATTGAATACAATACAAAACGTAACTGAAGATGTAAGAATTCATCATGTATTCATCATGTTTGTATAAACCAATCAACGGGACGACGAAGTGAAACTGGCGGCGGATAATCCTTTACATAGCCCGATCGCAAGATAAATTGAATGTTTTCGTTGATCCCAATCGATTGATTTAGCGTTTGCCTGGTTGAAGCTTCTTCCAATATCTGGGTCATCGGATGAATGGCAATGCCTTTTTCTCGTACTTTCAGAAAAAGTCGTTGCATTCGTCTACCCGTTTCCAGCAATGTCGCCACCGAAGTATCCTTGCTGGTGATCAGAATCCAACCTGCCGATGCCGACACTTCCTGTTTAACGGTGTCAATGCCCCGCTCTCTGAAGTCCTGTTTCATCACATCGTCTTTGCCATAAAAATTCCGCACCACCCAGCCAGAAATTCCTTCTATTTCCATGCTTGCTGTGGTCAACCCATCACGATTTTTCTCGGCATCCTGACTGGAGAAGCTAATCCAGTCGGCTAACTCTTGCTGAGCGGGATCGCGATAGGCTTGCAGGCGGTTGGCTGCGATCGTTTGTTCATTGATCAGTTGACTTTCTTTGCTAGTGGTAGGCAGATAATGGATAAATTCTGGTTCCGCATTGACCAAATATTTGAGATCTTCTGGCTTCAGCACCTCACTTAAAAAATCGGAGCGAACCGTGCGGCGGCTTTTGATTTTTGCGATGTCAAAAGTATTTTTTGACGCTTCTTTGATCAGTTTTACTGACATCACCCGATCGTCTTGATTGGTTGCAGCGAGTAAATTCCAATCACAGGCGTAGCCGACAGTACCAGCGGCATAGTCCAGGTTTTGCATGAAAGCACCGATCGATAACATCGTTTCTCGCTGCGTTGGGTCAACGGCAGGCAACCATTTATTTTTATCGTTGCCGATAATCCAGTGGTACGGTTCGAGGTATTGAACAAACCACGGCTGCGTATTGTGACCACTGGGTGCAAGCGAGGCGAGAAACAAAATCTCTGCTTCGTCTGACTTGAGCGTTGCGTTGCGATTGTTTGCCTGTGTGAGATCTGCTCTTGAAAGATTACTTTTATCGCTCCATAAATAAGCTGCTGCTCCGGCTGCAATGGTTGTCCCGCCAGCTATGCCGATAAATTTTTTTCTTTTCATAGTGATCGTCCTTTGATTTCAAGTTTTGTGAAAAAGCTATTCCAGATACGACGAAAACAGCATTGAAAGCGCAAAACTCCCGATAAACATTAAGGTAGACCCGTTGGTATCTTGAGTTTGATGCGCTTCAGGCAGAATTTCTTCCACGATCGCCACAATCAAAGTGCCTGTTGTAAAGGCAAGCACAACTAGCTTGAGAAGATCAGATTGTCCGCGCAACCCCCAATAGCCCAGTGTTGCGCCCAGCCAAACAGGGATAATAAATGCAGCAAGTAGTAGAAATCGCTTTGTTCGCGGTATCTTTTGACTCTTAAACGCTGCATTGGTCACAAAGCCTTCTGGAATATGAGCCACAACTCTTGCCGATGCCAGCACAACTCCTAGACGAGGCGAGATTGTCAAGCTGGTGCCAATCATTAATCCATCGCCAAATAAGTCGATCGCAATGCTCAGAAAAATCGCCCAACTCACAGTATCGAGATTAATGCCACGCAATCGATTCTTGCTTAAGTTGAGAAGCTGATTCACCCACACAAAAAAAGCTCCCCCCAAAACAACGCTAGAATCGTTGTCCAGACGGGTTTAGCAATCAGGACCCTAGGGATCAGTTCAGTGCCTACTATCGCCAGCAATACGCCAGCAGTAGCGTGCAATGCAAGTCCTAATGTTTGTTTTGATAACGGTAAGGTTTCGGCAATCATTGCTCCAATGAAGTTACTAATAACAGGGAGAGCGGACAGGATTAGAGCAAACAAAAAAACCTGCATAATCAGACTCCGCTGGTTTGAACACGCTCATTGTGTTGCGGTACGGAGAGCATTGCTTCAATGTGAGGGTTTGCCCACTCTGCTGCTATTTTCAGAAAATCAGGATCATCATTGGCACAATCGAGCCGTGTGTAGGTCACCATTGGATACTGATGCTGCAAAGATTTAATCGCATCCTCCACATCAAGAATGGTTTCATAATTCTCTGTTACCCATCCAATCGGCTTAAACAGAATGGCTTGGGCACCTGCTTTGATTAAGTTTTTCGCTGCCTGTTTCAGATTGGGCTGTGACCATTGGATGAACGGTGTATCGTGATTCACCCAACCGATCGAAATTAATGGATACTGATGCTGCAATTGCGCTTGAACGCGATCGTAAAGGGCTTGTCCATCAATTACCCCAGTTAATAGTCCTTGCGCTTTTTCCGGACCACCGTGAACCGTTAAGACAATGCCAATCTGCCACTCAAAGAAGCGGCTTGCGAGTGATTGATTTAGAGTTTCCTTAATCTGACGCACCATCAAATCAACGTAGGTAGGCTCAGTCGCAAAAGCTGGAATATATCGAAGTGCTTTGAAGGTCGAATGTTCAGCATCATTATGGGATCGGGTTGCTGCAATTACTTCATTGACCTGCTCTACAGCGATTTTGCCTGTGAATGCAGAATCGACCACGAGTAAAGGATAGATCAGCAAATTTTGGAAGCCTTGCTGGATAATATCGGATACCACTTGTTGCACAAAGGGTTGACAGAAATAAAAGCCTTTGAACACCTGCACCTGCTTTCCCCAGCGATCTTGTAACTGTGCCTCGATTCCTAGACGTTGTTTCTCAAAAATCTCATTTTCGGGCGACATGAAATGATGATGTTTGACTCCAAAATTGTACAAATCTTGAAGGGCAAGCAGCCTACCAGCAAGAGGATAGAGCCAGTCTGGAATCGGCACGAACTGAGCCGCAATGTACTTCGTTGCAGCTTGGTTATAACGACTCAGATCCCGGTAAGATTGCACTTCACCATATCCTGTAAGCAACACTGCAACACGATCGCGCAGCGTTGGCTTTACTGCATCGTCGTTGTATAGCGCGACGGGCTGTATCACCTGAGGTGGATCACCAATCATTGCGTTGAGCCTAATGTAGATTACTTTTAGAAGTGCCCTGTGAACGAAGCCACATAGAAATTCCAGTAAGAATTAATATGAATAAGCCAAGAGCATTCAGGAAGGGATAAATGACTTCTAGATTCAGGACTCCGAAATGTCCCTTGTGCCAATCTAATAACCAATCAAAGGTATCTCCCTTGCCTGCCAAATCAACGATCTGGTAAATCGTTCCTGTAATGGCTGTTAGCAATAGAGGTAACACCATAATGGGAGCCAGTGTGCGGTGAAGATGGCGAATATTTTGAAAATAACTGCGTTTTTTAGAGGTAGTCACCAATGATTTCCTTGATATGTGGTTCAAGAGGTGCAGCGGATTTTATCTTATTGCAGTGTAGATGAACTTTAACCACGGCATTTTTCTAGCACCACTTTCATGGATATAGTGCGCTTCTACAATGGTTTTTGGGCTATCTTTAAAACCCAGATCGCTGTACCTTCCCTATTCTGCTGATCATAAGTACCTATCACCACACCTTGTCCGCTTCAGTGTGGCGATCTAGAGCGTCTTACTTCGTTGTAGTGTCCCCAGCAACTTCGGCATCTCGTCTGGCGGCGATCGCTTCTAAGGTTGCTTTTTCAGCTTCTTCCATCGTTGCCATCGCTAAGAAGATCGCTGTATCGGCATAGCTTTCAGTGTTGTCTGCCCGATGTTTAAGTTTCTTGACTTCGCGATTTGCTTTCCACTCCTCAACATGCGATTTCATCTCAGATTCTTTTTCATCAAATTGAGTTTTGAGCTTTGCTCGGTACTCGTCAAATTCTTGTTTCTTTGCATCTAGCTGTGTTTTAGCTTCGTCGAATTTTGATTGAATCTCAACTTGAGTTTTTTTCGGTGCCGATTGAATGCTCTCCTTCAGCGATTTCGCCCGACCTTCAATTGCTTCTAAATTGTCATGTAGTTGTTTAGTGAAGTTGTCGATTGCAGTACTCATGATAATTCCTCTAGTATGTTGATTTTATTGAGTCGAATTAGAACTCTACTTCCACTACCAACATGACAGGCGAGTGTTCTATTTCTTGAGTGAATTGATTGAATACGAGACAAAACGTAAGCAACTATCTTTTTCTTTGATTGAGGATGTGGAATCAAGGCTTAACCAATCAGTTGTGCGACTCGAAAGGCGGAAGCGATCGCTCCTTCATGCAAGCCATCACCCAGATAGGCTCCGGCATGGTAAGTGTGATTCTCGCCGTTCGTGGTAACTACTTCGTCTCGATATCGAAAAGCCTCAGTAGTATACAGCGGGGTGTGATGTTCCTGAACGTGAATGATGCAATCTTCTGGTAGCAGCGCTTCGCTATCGCGCGCAACCAAATCCTCTAGTTGAAACGATAGAAAATAATGCTGTGACGATGAAATATCACAAATCTGATTCAGGTAGCTATTATATCCCCAGTGTTTCTCTGTCTGAAAGAAATCAAACTCTGAGGGTTTTTGAATGCCATAGCGGGTGTAGATGGAATCATCGGTATGAAGTAAGGTGGTTGCGTAATTGGCTTTCCAAGCAGAAAACCGTCTGATTTCGGCATCTGTCGGATCGGCTAACAGCGCCATCACTTGGTCAGGTGGCGTGGCAAAAACAACGGTATCGAATTCCTGAATTTCACCCGTCGTTTGCACAATTTTGACCGCATCCAAGCTCCTGAAAATCCGATCAATTTCTACATTCAGCAAAACCTCACCCGTGAATCTTACTAAGATTTTTTCAATGTAAGAATATACACCGCCTTTAACCCTAACCCAGTTGACTGCAACATCGTTGCATAGGACAGGCATCGCCAATTCTGCCGGAAAATCATCAATCAGTTCTAACGGCATTGAATAGCTATACATGACCAGCAATTTTAGCCAGGTATTGCGAGTACAGGGGCGCTTTAGATATTGCGACAAAGGCTGATTGTAGAAATCTTGCGGCTCAGCAGATCGCGTTCTGAGCCATAATCCAATGGAACGAGCATAGAGGATATCAAGGCGTAAATATTCAATCAGACGGCGAATGCCTGCAAAGTTTTTCTGAATCGTGACTCCCGATAGAAGGTGGCTGCCATCTTGAAAAAACATCGCTGAACCCATATTGACGGGTTCTAGTTCTACTTCTAGCTCTTGCATGAGCGCGATGAAGTGATGAAACACAGTCGGAAATTCGAGTACTCCATTTTCCAAAATTTCATTGCAATCAGAGTGGTTTGGCTTGATATTTTTGTTGAGTGTCCGAATATGTCCCCCTAAGATCGGTTGCCGCTCAAACACCGTCACTTGATGACCCTGCTTATCGAGCAGATAGGCTGTGACCATGCCACTAGCTCCACCTCCAATCACAGCGATTCTCATAGTTCACCTCTCAGATAAAGTAGATAATGGGCGATTCCTGCGGATGCGTACCGCCGCCTGGTTAGCCGCCTAAAATCACATCGCCGGACAATCGTTGATAGAGTAATGCGCCTGTCCAAATGGTAGGAGCAAAGCCGGGATAGCCCGATGAAGCATTACAAAAATAGAACTTGTTGAGGGACGTTTCATGATTGAGTCGCCCCAAACCCATGTTGCGCGGGGTCAGAATGGAGCCGTAGGAGTTCCCATTAGGGCACCAGCAAAAGCGTTCATTGGTGGTTGGGCTGCCCGTGATATGGAAGACCATGTGTTGTCTGAAGTTCGGGACATAGTGTGCTTCCACAACATCGAGGATGGAATCTAAGATCTCTTGCTTTTTCTGGTTGTAAGCTTTGCGATCGCTCTCTCGCAATTGCTTAAAGTAGTCATAGTTGGCAACCGTGAGGAATTCGACAATTTGACAGTCTTCTGGACAATCTCGACTCGACTCTGTTAGTAATGTAGGCGTTGTGATGGCAAAACTCGGATTAGAAAAGTCGTTGCGATCGTGCATCTGCGCGAAGGCTTCATTCAGATCGTGATGCCCGGTATGAAATAGATTCCACTTGCCAAAGCCATAGTTTTGGAGGTCGATATCTTTAACGACACAATATGCCATGTAGTTAGATGCCGAATATTCATAGTTGAGTTTTCGGCGGACAGTTTTGGAGAACTTTTCCTCCCCAATCATTTTGGCGGCTCTTTGAGGATCAATGTTGCAAATCACAGTATCACCCGTAAATTCAGCGGTTTGATGGGTGGTGAGATCCATTGCCTCAACTCCTGTAACCGTTTTGTCTGTAACTCTAAAATTTGTGACTTCGTGATTAAGCAGCACTTGCCCTCCGTTCGACTCGATCACCTTGACGAATGAATTGATCACCTGCTCAAAATGCTGAGTTGGGTAAAATGCGCCCGCTTGATAGCCCCGGAACAATGCAACCCAGGCATAAAACGAGAGTTGATTAGGTGGCAGCAAAAAATCAAGCCACTGTAGGGCTAGTAGAGTTTGGGCGGCTTGAGGTAGCTGAAACTTATCAAAGACCTCTTGAAGTGTACTGCTGAGATATTGGACGGTACAGAATACTTCATTCGGATGTTTGAGTAGTTCCATCGGAGCGATCGGTGGAGCCAGTATTTTCAAGCCTGCGCCAGTTTTCTCGACTTCATTCACAAATTGGCTAATGCGATCGCCATGAGCAGGAAACAGAGTAGATAATCGCTGGATTAGCTTTTCTGGCTTCGACGGAATATCCAACGAGTGTTCCGGCATTCTCATGTGGTCAAAGCCATCTGGGTCATACCGCTCAAAGGTTACTTCTTGATCTAACCCTAGTTTTTTGAGTACCCGATTGACGGTTTGTCCTTCACCGCAATCCCAAACATAGTGAAATTGAGCATTAAACGTATACTTTTTAGCCATCGTAAACGTATGACCAAAGCCCCCCGGATGCTCATGGGCTTCGAGGATTTGCACGACTTTACCAGAGTTTGCCATCAAAGCCCCAAAGGTCAAGGCTGATAAGCCACTGCCGACAATCAGGTAATCTGGTTTCATAAAACGATGCCTCGAACACTAAATATTTTTACAGGATTGCGATCGTACGGGTTAACTTGGTAGAACTTCTACTGAATATCAGTTGTTGAATATCAGTGATAAAGTTTAGTCGCCATCGCTAAGCATCTAGTCTCAGAGCAGTGAAAATGTAAAGTAAACAGACGGGATGGGACTCAATATTTGGATGCGGCTGTTACCAAAATCAACCCTATATCTATTGCTTAGGTCACTTATTTGGAGTAACTTTTGTCTTTCCATCAATTCTCTATTTTAAACGTATCCACAACAGTTCATGAAGAAACTAGGCAATCGTTGTAGATATGTTACTGCCAATCATGAAACTCACGGCTAGCCGCTACCCTAGTCAGTATGCAGGGTGTGCGGATCGGAAATAGCCAGATACTTCCTGTTCAAATTTGCCTTAGCTAAGATGTATGTAGTTAGCGATCGCCGCCTACTTCAACTTCACCACCATCTTGCCAATATTTTTCCCCTCGAACAGACCGATGAACGCCCCCACCGCTTGGTCGATTCCTACTACCATTGTTTCTTTATTCTTCAGTTTGCCGTCTCGGAAATAGCCGCCCACTTCCTGTTCAAACTCGCTCTGGCGATCGAGCCAATCGCGAACGATCAGCCCTTTCATCGTCAAGCGTTTGGTAATCATGTTGAATAGATTGGTAGGTCCGGGCTGCGGTTTTGCTTCGTTATAACCAGAGATGCCGCCACACGCGATGATTCGCCCATGCACCCGTAATGCCGAGAGTGCCGCTTCGAGCGTTTCGCCGCCCACATTATCAAAATAAACATCAATTCCGTCCGGCACCTCTTGATTCAGTTGTTCGAGAACCGGGGCAACCTTGTAATTAAAAGCGATATCGAATCCACATTCTTCCTGCAGAAACTTGACCTTCTCAGGTGAACCGGCTGCCCCGATGACCCGGCACCCGCGCAATTTCGCCAATTGCCCAGCCACATTTCCTACTGCGCCAGCGGCTCCCGAAATAAAAATGACATCGCCAGCTTTGACCTCGACCAAATTCAATCCGACCCAAGCCGTCATACCCGTCATGCCCAGGGCACCGAGGTAAACCGAAAGTGGTTGAACCTCGTGGCTAACCCGATGCAACTCTTTTGGCGATGCCATGAAGTATTCTCGCCAGCCAAGGTTAGAGGTGACGACATCACCCGGCTGCAATTCTTGGGTGCGCGACTCAATGACCTCGCCCACTGCACCGCCCTCAAGCGGTTTGCTTAACTCAAAGGGTGGAACATAGGATTTTCCCTCGTTCATCCGACCGCGCATGTAGGGATCTACCGACATGTAGAGATTGCGAACCAACACCTGCCCATCTTGAAGCGTCTCCAGTTCAGTCTGCGCCAAGGTAAAGTTATCTGCGGTGGGAATTCCACTGGGGCGGCCGGTCAGCCGAATCTCGCGGCTCATCATACCTGTCATAATTTTTTCCTCATTAGAATTACCATGAATGAAGTGCCCGTAACTGGGGCGTTTTTTTCAATTGATGAGCTTCCATGCGAGTTAGAACATCATCTAGAACGGCGATCGCTTCCGTAACGAAGGGTCCTTTGTTCAACATCACACACTCAGCACGTTCAGCCATGGCGGCATCAGTCATCTCTCCCCGCGAAGGTGCGCCATTTTTGACCAAACTCTCTAACACTTGAGTTGCCCAGATCACCGGAACATGAGCCGCTTCGCAAATCCAGAGAATCTCTTCCTGGATCTCGGTTAAACGTGGGTAGCCAATCTCAACCGCCAAATCGCCTCTGGCAATCATCACGCCAAATGCTTGTTTACCTGCTGCATAGATGATCAGTTCTGGCAGATTGGCAACGGCGATCGCGGTTTCAATCTTGGCAACGATCGCCGGACGGGTTGGGCGTTCTCCACAGCGCTTGTCTAACTCGTGTTGAAGTAACTCGATATCGGCAGGTCGTTGGACAAAAGAGTAGCCAATCATATCGGCATGAGTCGCGACAAAATCCAGATCAGATAGATCTTTTTCAGTCAGCGGACTGAGCGGCAAGACTGTATTGGGGAAATTCAATCCCTTTTCAGGTCGCAGTTTGACCCCTTTAGGGCTGGCATGAGTCACTTCTAGCAAAATCCCCGGTTGTTCATCGGGCATGGGGTAGCGAGGATCAACCACGCGAGTCTGAATCTTGCCATCATCGATATAGACAGGGGTATCAACCGCCAATAAATCGAGAATTTCGGGAACGGTACAGCCAATTTGAAACTGGTCTACCGATGATGGAATAGACTCGCCTGACTCTGCTTCACTGTCGAGTTGAGGCTCAGAGCGCGACAGCAGGATCTGATCTCCTTTAAACACCCGTTTTTTATGATGGGGTGCCAGCACCGATGCGGTGCGGATTTTGAGACCCGCTAAGTCCATCAGGATCTTACAAGGCGTTCCTGTTTCCTGTTCCGCTCGACGGATATGGTCGATCATGCACTGCCAAAGTTCGGTCGTATCGTGGGCACAGTTAATTCGCATACAAGTTGCCCCGCGCTGAATCATTTCCCGCACCATCTCATAGTCAGTCGCGGCTTCTGTCGCTAGCGTGATCATAATTCTGACTCGACGCTGAGACGGAGACTGACCAAACAGTTCTTCTGTGTTTTGTTGGAGTAAGCGATCGCCCTCAAAAAAGAACTCAATCGGGGGACGGTTGAGGTGTTGAGCAGACTGTGAGCCACAAATGACTTCCAGAGTGGCAATGACAGCATCAAGATTGGGCATTACTCGTGCTTCAATTCGTCCGAGTGAAGATAAACCCCACGGCATCAATGCCGCTTGCAGGGCACGGAGATCATGCCGACGCAAAGCGAGATACTCTGCTAAATTCAAAGCGCTAGACAGAAACTCAGTTCGTTGAATGGGCGATTTCCACTGATCAAAAGTCGCTTGCCCTTCGCTTTGAACGGTCTGGCGCAGTTCTTTTAGAGTCGATAGCAAACCCTGTGGGCTGGATAGATCAGGTAGTTTAATGCTACTTTTTGAAATTTGACTAACCATCGGAAAAACTCCTGAATTTATGCCTTTTTAGGCTAGTCAGATGTTCACTGAGCAGTCTGACGAGAGTCTGTTGCTATAGCTCAACTTGCTGGTAGCTTGATCAATGTTTTTGTTCCGGCAGCGTCACTGATACAAATCGCGATGATCTGACCGTTTGAGTTCTGTCCCGTTAAAACTTCAGTGGGTGAATCGATCGTATGCGCGTAGGTCACTTGCTCTTTACCCACTTCAATCACCAAATCATCTCCCTTGCCGGGGCGATCGTAAACCATTGCCATCAAAGGCGCGTTCTGAATCAGTTCTTCATCACCGAGTTCTGCACTCATCATTTCGATCGAAATATGCCGTCCCCGATTCCCATCTGAAAATTGATCAAAGAACTCGCCCCAGTGCTCACGCGGTACAGATTTGTTGATATCGATTTTACTTACCATAAGACTCCTTGTAAAAAATTGGTAAAAAAGCTGAATACTGAAATAGTCACGTTGAAAGCAGCAAATCTAGCGCTACTCGGCGAAACTAAGCCATTTCACCGTCAGATGATTCTCTACTGAAGACACCCCCGGCGCAGCCCAGGCAACTCGTTCGGCTTCCTCTCGCTCGGTATGATTCCGAGCTTCGCCACGCAGTATCACTTTGTTTTTGAGAATCTCCACTTTAATTTTGCTGGCATCCACTACAGCATTGCGTTTGAACGCCGCTGTAATGTCCGTTTCGACTCCTGTTACTGTCAATTTAGTTTTGATTGATATTAAATTAGACACCCCTTTGACACCCGGCAAGTGCTGCACCATCTGTTCGGCAAAGTTCATTTGATACCACCACTCCAACTCGCCGCCTAGGGTGATCCAGCCTTCACGGACGGTTACATCAATGGCTCCTGTTGGAATGATCATCGACCCGTTAATTTGATTTGCGACAGCGGCGGCAATGTCTCCGTCTGTGCGGTGTAGTGAATCCGGAAACTTAACTTCAATGTCGTCTGCGATCGCCTTCACCCCAGCCACTCGTTTGGCGGCACGCACGGCTTCCCCTTTCTCCATATAGCTGGTGGCGTAGCCATTGAGTGTCACCGTGCCATCTTGTACCAAGACACCGATATCTGTAACCTTGACGCTTGGCTCATATCTAAGTTCAGAAAGCACATCATTTTTTAGGTCTATGTCAGTTTTTTCAATAGTGGTTTTCATAGTTTTGTTTGCTAGTTGTTATTTGAAATAAGCAGATCAATGAACTTACTACTCAGCAACTGCTGAATTTCTCAACCTTGCTGATCTTATATTTTGTAAATTGTTTTTCATGACCTGCCGTTGGACTTTGCCTCAGATTTTTGCCTCTAAAGTTGAATTCTAAAGTTTATCCAATACTCTTCTAATTCTTGTTTCTTAGCGCTTATTTTTGTCTTCACTTCATTGAGTTTTAAATGAATCTCAACTTGGTTTCATCTGCATTCAACAAGATGATGGCATAAGTTGCGCGATATACTCTCTATCTTTATGAAGGTTATAGTAAGAACTTAACTAATGCCAAAATTTCTGAGATTCCTCAACATACTGCTGCATAGTAATCGGAGGGCGATCGCATAGTGTCGGCTTATTGCTTTCTAAATATCAAGATTGACCATTTTGGGAGATTAATGTACAGCTTTCCGTCTCCCTGCACTCGAAGATCATACCCATAGTTTCCCGAATCATTCCAGCCGTCGTATTGAGGCGCTTGAGAATTGCAAATCTCTTCCCATTGACCTGCTTCTCCACCCATGTGAATCCCGTAATCGCAATTTTGCCATTGATGATCGCTGAGGTTAACCACAACCACGACAGTATTGCCGCACTCGTGCCAGCGTTTAAATGCTAAGACCGTGTTCGTATAGTCTTCATGAATGAATTGCAAGGTAGAACTGCGTAAAGCTGGATTATTCCAGCGTACCCAGTTGGCATCCCTCACCAGATTTCGCATGGGGGCAGCGATCTCATCTCCTGCAATCGCCCAGTCAAGTCGATGTTCTGATGTCACTGGATTTTGATCGAGGTTGGGCCACCAGTAGCCCCAGTGGTGACATTCCGATCCCATAAACAGCATTGGCGTACCAGGAATCGCTATATTTAACACCCAACCAAGTCGCGCTTTCGCTCGCGCATACCAATTATTTCGCCCGCCCAATAGCTCAACAAAATAGCGATTTTCGGGTTGATTGCCGCTATTCGCATCCGCAATTTGATCATGCGAACCGAGCAAATAGCGGATAAAGTTCGAGGGATGATCAAACCCCATCCAACCGACAAATGACTTGAGTTCGTCGATCGCATTCTCTCCATTCGCGGCGTGACGATAGGCGAACGGGTCAGCCATGCCCCAAATCGCATCGAATCTTAATTCGTGGATCACTTTGCCCCAGAGATCGCGCTGATCACCCGTCCATTCTGCAATCAAATACTTATCGCGCCAGTCAGGATTTGCTCGGAGTCCGGCAATAATATGCTGAGTACACTCCCACGTCAGGCTATGCGCCATATCAAACCGCAAGCCATCGCCACGATATTCATGCAATAGCATCCGGGCGTGGTCGAGCAGAAAGTTTTGGACTTCCAATTTCCAATGAGCAAATGACCGTCCATCTTCATCGCGTGAGGGTTCATAGTGAAACAGATCTTCAAAATAAATGCCGCCGCCATCGGTCGTATTGCCATCGTATTGCCAGTAGTGATTATGGCTGGTCGAAGCATGATGATATACGACATCAAAAATCACCGCGAGACCATGACGATGTGCGGCATCCACAAGCGATCTTAAATCTGCTGGAGTGCCATACCCATCATGAGGTGCAAACAGGTTGGTGGTTCCATAGCCTTCATTATCCACGCCATCCACTTGGGCGATCGGCAACAGTTGCAGTGCATTAAATCCAAGTTCTCGAATGTATCCCAGCTTCGTCTGAAAGTCTGCAAACGTCGCATAAGTTGCAATGTTAAGCTGATCGTGTAGTCCGGCAAATGATCCCACATGCGCCTGATAGATGATTAGATCATCAAATTTGGGTGTGGCAAACTCAGACCACTCTTGCCGCCAATCGACGATGATCCCTCTGGCGTTATCTCCAGCACTTTCAACTTGCCGCGCATAGGCATCCACACGAGAAACCGTACCGCCTGGATTGGTCGTATCGCCGCCTTTATTTTCAATCAAGAACTGATAGGGTTGATTTGCCACAACGCCTGCAACATCAACCGACCAATAGCCAAGATTACTGGGTTCTGGCGCGAGTGAAACTTGAAACATCTGGTCGTCGTGCCAAATACAAACCGAAATCGCGATCGCATTCGGTGCCCACACTCGAAACGAACACTCATCGCCAAACAGATTTGCGCCCATGCCGGAATGAACGCTCGGATAAGGTGTAAATTGAGCTGTTGAGTTGGCATTGCTCAAGGTCTTCGTTGGCATAGTCTCTCCACAGAAAATTGATTAATCAACAAAGTTCAAAACTACGAGAGTAGCTTTGAATTTTGTTGATACGGAAACAATCTTCACGTCTTACTTGGCTGGCGTTCCCGCAGCGGCTTCGGCATCTCGTCTGGCGGCGATCGCTTCTAAGGTTGCTTTTTCAGCTTCTTCCATCGTTGCCATCGCTAAGAAGATCGCTGTATCGGCATAGCTTTCAGCGTTGTCTGCCCGATGTTCTAGTTTCTTGACTTCGCGATTTGCTTTCCACTCCTCAACATTCGATTTCACCTCAGATTCTTTTTCATCAAATTGAGTTTTGAGCTTTGCCCGATACTCATCAAATTCTTGCTTTTTAGCGTCTAGGGTTGTCTTCGCTTCATCGAATTTTGATTGAATCTCAACTTGAGTTTTTTTCGGTGCAGATTGGATGCTTTCCTTCAATGATTTTACCCGATCTTCAACCGCCTCTAAATTGTCGTGCAGTTGCTTGGTGAAGTTGTCGATTGCAGCGCTCATGATGATTCCTCTAATAAATTGATTTCATTAAGTCGAGTTAAAACTCTACTTTTACTGCTAACGTGACAGACAAGTGTTCTATCTCTTGTATGAATTGATTGAATACGAGACAAAACGTAAGCAAAAAGAGGATTTATTATTTTCTCCCTTATTTTTTAATGTCCCACCAGCAACTCCTCCGCGAGAACTATCATTTTCGACCTTTTCACTACGATCGCGTTTTTGTAGTTTGCTTCAACAGTTCAAACCAGAGTAAGCTAATCGCCCCACCGAGTAAACAGATCGCCAGATCGATTGGATGCAGAAACGAGAAGCTAAACAAGTGCCGTAAGAAGGGCACGTAAAGCACGATCGCCAGAAAAAACAGCCCCCCGCCAATCACCCACCAAAGGGCAGGATTGGGAGATTTCAGTATTTTTAGGTTGAGGCGCGAGGTCGAACCTTCGCTCAAAATGAGTCCTAAATTTGCCAAAATCAACGTCGTAAACGTGAGCGCACGGGCATCCAATTCGCCTTGTCCGCGATAGAGGGCGATCGCAAAGATTACAAGTACGATTACCAAGATTCCGCTCCCCTGCAATACTGCCAAGCGCAGCGTTTTTCTGCCAAATAAGGGTTCTTTAGGGTTGCGGGGCGGACGCTTCATCACGTTGGGTTCTGCGGGTTCGGCTTCTAAAACGATCGAGCAGGCGGGATCAATGATCAAATGTAGAAAGGCAATGTGAACGGGAAGTAATACTAACGGCAACTTAAACAACACTGGGATCAAAGACATCCCCGCGATCGGGAGATGAATCGCAATCAGATATGCCATTGCTCTACGGAGATTATCAAAAATTCGCCGTCCCAGTTTGACCGCTTGCACGATCGACGAAAAATCATCGTCTAATAGCACTAACGCCGCAGACTCACGGGCAACATCCGTACCTCGCTGCCCCATTGCAATCCCGATTTGGGCAGCTTTAAGCGCAGGAGCATCATTCACCCCATCCCCAGTCATTGCTACGACTTCGCCCTTAGCTTTTAAAGCGTTAACTATCCTCAATTTTTGTTCGGGGACGGCTCGTGCAAAGATATTTGTACTTTGAATGCGCTGCTGGAGTTCAGCATCACTCATCCGATCCAATTCTGCTCCAGTCATCACGGCTCCCATTTGCAGCAATCCCACCTGACGGGCAATGGTTTGAGCCGTTTCTGGATAATCACCCGTAATCATCACCACTCGAATCCCAGCAGCATGACATTCTTGAATCGCAGCCGCAACGGTTGGACGCACGGGATCAGATAGCCCCACCAATCCGAGAAATTGAAACGGAAAGTCATGTTGTTGATCGGGTAGATGTTTGGGATCGAGCGACGGATGGGTTGGCAACCATGGCGGCGGCGCACCCGAAAGAGCCGCTTTGGCAACACCCAACACCCGCAATCCTTGAGTCGCCATCTCACTGACTTGCGCCGCCATAATTTTCTGTTGTTGAGGCGTGAAATGGCAGAGATCCGCGATCGCTTCCGGTGCTCCTTTTGCCGCAATGGCATACTGCTTCCCGTCTGCTGACTGCCAGACGTGAGACATTGCCAATAGATGCGGTGACAGTGGATATTCCCGCAGCAGTTGCCAATCATTGTGCAAATGTTCGGTATCCGCGAGATAGCGATCGCCCAATTGCTTAAAGGCTTTTTCCATCGGATCAAACGGATCACGCTGACTCGCCAGAATGCAGAACTCGACTAATTCATGAACGGTTTCATGGAGCGGCTCTTGTGGATGTAGTCCTAAATTATAAGACTGAGTATTTTCTGGACTATAAGGGAGTAGCTGTTGCACAGCCATTTGATTCAGGGTCAGCGTGCCAGTTTTATCGACACACAGAACCGTCGCAGCACCCACGGTTTCAACGGCTGAGGCGCGTCGCGCCAAAACATGGTTCTGAGAAATGCGCCACGCGCCCAACGATAAAAAGATCGTCACGACGACCGGAAATTCATTCGGCAAAATTGCCATTGCTAACGTAATGCCTGCCAGAACCCCTTTGAGCCAATCGCCTGTGGTGAAGCCATAAATCACCACGATCGCCACACACAAAGCTAAGGCAATGCCAAACAAACGGCTTACCAGGCGATTCATTTCCCGTTGCAAGGGAGTTAGCTCCGGTTTCACGTTTTGTAAGGCGTTGCCAATCTTGCCCATTTCTGTCTGAGCGCCGATCGCTTGCACTTGAGCAATTCCCTGTCCCTGCACTACCAACGTTCCAGAATACACAAATGGCAAATCATCGCCCCCCGGACGCGCCATCTCTACCTTGCCAACCGCCGCAACTTTGCGAACGGGTAGCGATTCCCCGGTCAACAATGACTCATCGGTTGAGAGATTGGTGCAAGACAGCACGATCGCATCCGCAGGCACGCGATCGCCCTCTACCAGCACTACGATATCTTCTCGAACGACTTCTCGCCCCGCAATCCGTGTTCGCTGCCCGTCTCGAATGACCAACGCACGAGGACTGGACAGATCGCGCAAAGCTTCTACGGCATGTTCGGCTTTACCTTCTTGGTAGAGACTGATCCCCATGAGGAATAAAACGAAACATAGCAAAATTAGGCTCTCCTGGAGGTCGCCTAAAAGCCAATAAATCACCCCACCGCCGACCAGCAAAAGAAAGATCGGATCTTGAACCGTGCCCCAAGCGATCGCTAAAAGACTACGCGATTGACTAGATGGGAGTTCATTGTATCCATCATACTTGAGGTGCGCGATCGCAGTCGCCGATGGCAGACCGTTTGCGTCTTTTGCAGATAAGCCAGTCTCGGTATTGAAATTGACAGATGGATTCATCATCTCGTTTTTCCAATGTCAGCTATGTCGTTCATCCTGGAGTGACAATAGTTGTGAACGTAAGTCAGCATAATGTCCTGCTCTTGAAAATCATGTCTTAGTTAGTGTTGCAGCGGGGTAATAGTTGTATAAGTTTCACTAAAACATTCCAAAGAAATAGAGAATATTGAACTTATTTACTTACAAAGATAGACAAAGCATTTGTTGTTTTATGTTGCAGTTACAAGTGAGGCTGTAGTTGAATGGCGCTAAACCAAGCAAATGCGGGTGCCCAGTTCTGAGCCTTCTTCAAGAAGTTGCAGGTTGTCAGCCCGTTTGTTTCAGCACTATTCGGCTATGGTTGGTTAACAGAAAATAGTGTCCTTTCTAAAATCGTCTATTACCGCTCTAAATATTTCGCTGAAAACAAATAATTTTGAGGCTGCACTAATGCTAAGTCCTGTGATAACAGTCAGTATCTTTCAAAAGCAACCTGATCCTAAAGGATTTTCTACAGGTCAAGTCATCTTTGAAGAAGGTCAGGCTGGTGATAGAATGTATGGCATTCTTGAAGGAGAGGTCAATATATTAGTCAATGGCAAGATTGTAGAAACTATTGAGACAGGTGAAGTTTTTGATGTTGGGGTACTTGTAGGGGTCAAGCATAGAACTTCTACAGCGATCGCCAAAGTAGACAGCAAACTGGTTTTCCTGAATGAGAAAGAATTCCTCTTTAGCGTTCAGGAAACACCCATGTTTGCTGTAGAGGTGATGAAAAGTTACTCAGAACGTCTAAATCGCTTGCGGCACATGGTATAAAGTCCTGCTCAAGTGATCAACTTATTTTTACAAGCTGCCTGAATAGATTTGGGTCTACACAATCCTGTTGTCGCCTTACGGTGCCAACAGGATCTCAGCATCCGCAGGCATCCCCGGTTTAGCAAAACCACCGGGTTGGTCAAGCCTCAATTTCACGCCAAACACTTGCTCTACGCGGTCTTTTTGGAAATAGACATTTTCTGGCGTAAAGGAGGCTTTGGCATCAATCGCTGCAACCGTTGCCTTAAAGGGCTTTTGATAACCTGGGTCATTGTCGAGGTAGACTCTGGTCGCTTGCCCGACTCTAATTTGCGCGATTTGTCCACCTGGAATGAACCCACGCAGATACACCTGACTCAGGTCTACGATACGTAGAAGTGGTCGGCTGGGCAACACGACCGTGCCTGGTTCGACGCTGCGGGTTGTCACGACTCCAGTGATCGGGCTGTTAACTGTCAAGTTACGCAAACGGCTCTGGATGAGTTGTCGGTTTGCCTCGGCTGTTTTGACATCTGCCTGTGCTCCCAACAGCGCGACTTTTGCCTGACTGACCTGTGCCTGCAAGCGGCTGACAGTCATTGCCTGTCGATCGGGATTGAGCGTGGTGGTTTGTGCCTGGGTAGCTTTCCCCTGAGCAATGGCGATCGCACGACGAGCAACTTCTACGGCTGCCTGACGACTTTGCAATGCCGCCTGGGCAGTATCCAATGCGGTTTGTGCCAGGTCAGCACGTTGTTGCGTTTCGGCACCCAGATCGGCTAGATGCACAAAGCGATCTCGATCGACCTGTGCCTGATCCAGCAAGGCTTTTGCTTCTTGTACCCGTGCCTGATCCTGCTGGAGGACAGCCTGGGCGGTGGCAATCAGGGCGGTGGCTTCTGCGACCTTACCCGTCGTATCGCCCTCAGATTGCTGGAGGTTGAGCCGTGCATCTGCCACCTGACTCTCCAGCACCGAAATTTGGAGACGAGCCGCTGCTTCCCGCTGTTTAGCCGCCTCAACCTGCGATTGAGCCGCTGCCACTTCGGACTGTACTTCATCATCGTCCAGTCGTACCAATAACTGTCCTTTGTTCACAGTGTCTCCTTCCCGTACCGTGACGACTTTCACACGACCCGCTCCTTTCGTGCTGACATCGGTTTCATAGCCTTCGATGCGTCCGCCGAACGGAATAAGGTGCGTGTTTTGAGGACGGAAAAACGCATACCAGATGCCGATACCAACGCCACCGATCGCCACTGATCCAACGAGAATCCATAGCCAACGGCGAGAAGAGGCTTTCGGTTCAGGTGGCTGGGGGACTTCGGTCGGTTGGGGTTCTGTGGCAGGTTTAGGAGTGGTTATTAATTGAGTCATCTGTAGTAGCATCCTTAAAGTTGAGTCTGAAACGTGTGAGCTTGAAAATGACGAACAGAATGAATGGACTTCAACTCAGTTGCCTGCGATAACGATTGGCACTCACCAGCAGCGTGGCGATCGCAAACAAAAGCATGGCGATCGCGTGCAGCCACCAGACTTCTAATCCAGTGCCCTTGAGCAGAATGCCGCGCAGAATGACCAGGTAATGATAGAGCGGGTTCATTTGGGCAATCCAACGAAAGAGCAAGGGCATACTGTTCACGGAAGTAACAGCACCACCCAATAAAATGATCGGGATGTTTAAAAAGATGCCGACCAAAATGGTTTGCAATTTGTTTTGAGAAAACGTGGAAATTGCCAGTCCGATCGCCACACCAATTTGGACATAGAGCATCGAGAACATTAATAGCAACAGCAGATTGCCGCGAAAGGGCAGTTGAAACACCCCATAGGCAACGGCAAAGCACATCAGCAACGTACCTGTGAGCAACCCAGAAATGGGTACAATTTTGGAAATGAGAATGGCTGTAGACGCGACGGGTGTCATCAGGAGCTGCTCTAAGGTTCCCTGATCCTTTTCTCGCACCGCTTCCACGGCGGCGGACAGGATTGCACTCAGCGTCAGGATCGCACCAATCACACCAGGGACAAAGAACCAGCTATCGAGCGTACCGGGATTGTAGCGGAAGGTGATTCGTGCCTGAATGGGAACGGCTAATCCCGTGGATAGCGGTTGATAGCGCTCTAACAACGTGAGATTGAATTGAGTGGCAATCTGAGCCACATACCCTTTGGCAAGACCGGAACTATAGGCATTAATGCCATCGATCGCCACCGCAACATCTGCTGTGCCCGTTTGCAACAAATCGCGGCTGAAGGTGGAGGGAATAATCAAACCTGCATCGACTTGCCCATGTTCAATCTGCCGAGTCAGTTTTTGCTGGTCATGGGTGTAGCTCTTAGCAAGAAACACCTGATTGGCCGTGAAGGCATCGACCAGTTCGCAACTGAGCGCCACCTGATTTTGATCCAGAATCCCCAGCCGGAGGTGGGAGACATTAGAGTTGAGGACATAGCCAAAAATCACCATCGAAAGGATGGGTGCGATCGTCAGAAAAATCACCAGTTGACGATTTCGCAACAACTCGGTGGACTCTTTAATCAGGAGAGCCAGGAGACGACGATTCAGCATAGTTAACTCGCTACTTGCATTCGACGCATACCCCACCAGGCAAGACCAAACTCAGCCAACCCCAGGATCAGCATGGCGAGAATTAAAGACCAAGTGCCAAACCACCCCGATCTACGGACAAACACATCCCGACACAGTTCGATGTAATAGCGCACAGGCACCAAATACGCTGCAATTGAAAAGGGAAACGGCACACTATTGAGCGGAAATAGAAACCCTGCCAGGAGAAATGCGGTTAACACTTTGATGGTGCCGATCGCTTGCACCGCCGCACTTTGAGTGGTGGTAAAAATGCCAATGATCAACCCCAACTGCACACCCGCCAACAGAAAGACCGGGGTACCAATGAACAAAGGTAAAGGATCACCAACGAAGCGCACGCCAAAGCACACGAAACCAACAATAAACAGCAGGAGTGCTTCTCCTAAACCAACCACAATGTATGCCAGAGATTTGCCAACCAGCAGTTCCAAGGCGCTCAGGCTGGAGGCGTACAGTTGCAGCATCGTACCCTGTTCTTTTTCGCGCACCAGGGCGATCGCAATCAAGAGCGGTGGGAAGATTGCCAGGATGACACCGTAACTTCCCGGCACAATGAACAGGGATTCTTCCCTGCCTGGATTGAACCACAAACGCACCTGCGCCACGATCCCCAACGTCTCAGACAATTCTCCCAACTGCTCTTGCACAACAGCCAGTGTTGTTCCCTTGATAGCTAGGTCGATCACACGAGCATTGATTGTATCGCTACCATCGATCACCACTTCCACGATTCCCGTTCTCCCTGCCGCTGCATCGGCTGTAAACCCCACGGGAATGGTAATTTGGACTTGAGCCGTACCGCGATCGAGGGCATCTGGAAAGCGTCCCCCTTGCCACTCCGCCGGAACAAAGAGATTGGTGGCATAGAGTCGTTCCATATAGATGCGACTCAGGGTAGTTTGATCCAAATCGCGTACTACTAGAGGAATGTTTTTTGCCTCCAGGCGAATTGCAAAGCCAATAATCAGTAAGGCAATCACGGGCAGAATGAATGCTAGCGCCACACCTAAGCGATCGCGCTGAAACTGTTGCAATTCTTTGAAAAACTGATTGCGAATCCGTCGGATCATCATGGGGGTGCGCCTCCGGCTCGTTGGACTTCGCCAATAAAGGCATCTTCCAGTGAGAAGGCGATGGGTTGAGTTTCACTCAGCGGTAAATTTGCTTGCTCTAAAAGCGATTGCACCTGGGGTAATTCCTGCTGGGGATCATCCAGCACAACGTGGAGGCGATCGCCAAAAATAGAGACGCGCCAGGGTTCCAGGTGTTGTCGCAAATGGTCGTAACTGGCTTGCAATTGTTCCACACGCAGCTCAAATAATTGACCGGGCTGAGCCGCTTTAATGGTGCTTGCCGAACCCTCTGCCACCTTGCGACCCGCCACCATAAAACACATCCGGTTGCACTGTTCCGCCTCATTCATGTAGTGCGTCGTGACGAGAATAGCGGTACCATTACGGGCAAAATCGTTAATAAGTTGCCAAAACTGCTGATCGTGCGTCAAATTTCTGTGGGTCAGATAAAGTAGAAGGAAAGTTACTTCATTGCTCAACCTATGGAATGCCCATTGTGTAGACACTTGAAGGTGCATAAGCATGGCAAGATGCCCAGTGGAGTCCAACGGTATTTTTGCCCTAGTTGCACTCAAACCTTCAACGAACGCTTTGATACCCTCTACTATCATCGGCACGTTAGCCCAGAGCAAATTCGCCAAGTCTTGCAAGCTCACAGTGAAGGCAGCAGTTTGCAAGGCATCAGTCGCACCAGTGGACTGGCATACAACACGGTTGTCAGCATCGTTCGTGCTGCTAGTCAACGGGCACAACAGGTTCATAATGCCCAGGTGCAAACAGTAAAAACCCCAGAGGTGTCTGCTGATGAGATGTGGTCGTTTGTGCAAAAAAACAGAAGTAATGTCTCCCCGGTGAATTAGAAGTGGGTGATTGTTGGATCACGTTGAGTTTAGCCAATTCGAGTGGATTGATCTTAGCGGCGCGAGTCGGAAAACATACCGATGAACTGATTGAGGAATTGATCGTGAGTACAGAAGGAAAAACCGATTGCAAGCGCTGGAACAGCGATGATTGGGGTGGATATGAACGGGTGCTGCCTCCTGAAATCCTCCATTACATCGGTAAAGATAGAACTCAGAGGTTAGAGCGCACCAATGGCGTTGTCAGACAGCAAACGGGTCGATGGCATCGACGGCAGAACAAATTTGGCAAAGTGTGGCAGCAATCAAAAATCACGACCCGTTTAGTCGTGAGCTATTTCAATTGGATTTGGCAGCATAGTCGCTTCAAGACAACCGCAGCGCAACGAGCAGGTTTAACTGATCGCTCTTGGGCTTGGCATGATATTGCCATTTACCCCACAACCTTTTGACGCACAATTAAACTGCTTTCGTGCCAGCACATCCACGCCAGAGGTCGGCTCATCAAGAAATAACAGCTTCGGTTCGTGCATGACGGAGGCACCAAAAGCAACACGCTGTTTCCATCCTCCTGGTAATTGCCGCGTCAGCAGATGGGACTGCCCTTCCAAACCACAAATGGAGAGCACCCAGCGAATCTTTTCTCGCCCTTGCTTGGGAGAAAGACCATAGACTCCACTGTAAAACTGCAAATTCTCGAGGATGGTCAGGTCATCATAAAGAGTGAACTTTTGGCTCATGTAGCCAATTTGCTGGCGTAGTGCGGCACTCCGCAGATCACCCTTTTCTCCCGCGATCGCAATCTCCCCTGAACTGAGCGGTAAGAGTCCACACAGCATCTTAATCAGGGTGGTTTTGCCCGCCCCATTTGCGCCTAGCAACCCATACACTTCGCCATAATGGATGTCCAGGTTCAGGTCTACAACCGCGTGAAAGGTACCAACGTTGCGGTTGAGGTGACGGGCGGCGATGGCGATGGTCGTGGAGTTATGAGTAGCGCTTTGCGCCGCTACGCTAGAGAGTTTTGAGTTTTGAGTTTTGTCTCTGGATCGTGGGAAGGTGATAAATTTGGGAACGTCTCCCTTGCGTCTTAAAAGCGTGGTGAAAACATTTTCCAGGGTGGGTGTTTCGGGTTGTATGCGATCGTAGGGCACCTGATACTGCCTGAGTTGATCGCGTACCAACACTTCCCCTTGTTGGACATCCTTAACCAGGACTTCAACCCGATCGCCGAATGTTGAGACATCAGCAAGCTGCCCGTCACTCACCAGAGGCAATAAGGCTTGTTCCGCTTTGACTAAGGCAGGCGTGCGGATCACTAACCGTTGCAGTCCCAGAGCCGCTTTCAATGCGGTGGGCGTGCCAATTTGTTGAATTTGTCCATTGTCAAGCAAGGCGACGCGATCGCACCGTTCCGCTTCATCCAGGTCAGGAGTCGCTACAACAATCGTGATCCCCTGGGCAGTCAGGCTTGCCAGAATATCCCAAAACTCCCGACGGGCAATGGTATCGCCCCCCGTCGTTGGTTCGTCTAGCAACAATACCTGGGGTTCTGCAATCAATGCACAACAGAGGGCTAACTTCTGTTTCATCCCGCCAGACAGACGACCCGCGAGGCGATCGCCAAAGTGATCCAATTGCATCAGTGTCAGATATTTACGGCGGCGTGCAGCTAGCTGATTTTCTGGCACTAACCGCAGTCCGGCACTGTAATTGATGTTTTCCTCCACACTAAGGTCTGGATAAAGAGAAAATTGCTGCGTGAGATAACCGGTATGGTTACGGGCATCTCTGGCAGGCAGCGCAAGAATACGCGCTTCTCCCACTGTAGCTTCCATTACACCACCCAAAATATTGAAAATGGTTGTCTTGCCAGCCCCATCGGGACCAATCAACCCAAACAATTCTCCGCGCCGAACATCTAGGTCGATCCCCCGAATGGCAATTGTTTTCCCATAATGCTTGTACAATTTCCGCATCTGAATGGTGGCAGCACTCAGGGCGGAAGTAGATGAAACCGTTGTCTTCTGACAAACGGGCATTGACAAGGAATGAGTCATAGCATACCCGCCTAAACGATGATTTGCTTGGGAGTGATGAGTAATGCTAACTCTTAGCTTGAATGCTAACGCTAATAGTTTGAGAAACGTGTGAAGAAATGAGTGTAGAAAATTTGGCGTGCCGATGATGTTAAATCTGTGAGATTGATTAACTCAACATCTTGCATCATGCACAACAAGGGTACAGAAACCGGGTTTCTCAACCAAAGCTTAAGGGTTTTTCGCCTTGTTTTCCGCAAGAAACCTGGTTTCTTGGCTGGTGCAATATGTCAGTTGATGTTCTAGCTTTTCTCACCGTTGCTTAACGTTTGATGTCGTAGTCAATCAAATAACCCTCGAAATGAAACAGTCGTCTGTAAGACTACATACAACGAGTCTGACAGGCTGTTTGAGATCAAGTGCTTTGGTTGAGTTTTACTCTCGCTCATTTACTGTAGAAACGATCTATGTTTGAAACCCTCTTTACGCCCAACCCCAGTGTGGAAGCAAAAGTCAGTATTCGTCTCCGTAAAGGTGTCATTATTGGTGCCGGACAGGTTGGGATGGCGTGTGCTTACTCTATGATCATCCAGAACTGCTTTGATGAGTTGGTGCTGCAAGATGTTCAGATAGAACGGGTGCAGGGAGAAGTCATGGATCTAGTGCAGGGCACTCCCTTCATTGGTCCTGTCAATATTCAGGCTGGTAGCGTTGCCGATATAGGACAGAATGCAGACCTGGTGATCATCACGGCTGGTGCGAGCCAGAAGCCAGGAGAGAGCAGGCTGGATCTGGTTGGACGGAACGTTGTCATCTTTAAAAGCTTGCTTGCCGATATCGTGAAATATTGTCCCAATGCCACTCTGCTGGTAGTGAGCAATCCTGTAGACATCATGACCTACGTAACGCTGAAGCTTTCCGGTTTTCCATCAGCCAGGGTGATTGGCTCTGGCACCGTCTTGGATTCTGCCCGTTTCCGTACTCTGCTGGCAGCAAAGATGGGGATTGATCCACACAGCGTTCATGCTTACATCATTGGTGAGCATGGCGACAGTGAAGTACCCGTCTGGAGTAAGGTGAATATTGCTGGTATGCCTCTCTATGAGGGCAGTCCATCGCCGGACACTGCTAAACTGAATGAACTTTTTGAGCAGGTCAAGAATGCTGGCTACGAGATCCTTAACCGCAAAGGCTACACATCCTACGCGATCGGGCTGGTGATGACCGAAATTGTCAAAGCAATTCTTCACAGCCAAGAACGCATTCTGACGGTCAGCAACTTGGTCAATGGGTTCTACGGTATCCATGATGTCTGTCTTAGCCTGCCCTCTGTCGTGAATGAAAAAGGAGTTATTAAAACGGTCAATCTGACCCTCAACGACCAGCAATTCCAAATTCAAAACTTTGACAACTCGCTGAATCAGACTGGAGGATAAGGAAACACCTCGTGGGAGCACGGTGATGGAATCATTGCCTTTAAGTTTTGGGGTGTTGTTAGGCTATCTGCATCAAGCCATCAGTCGGATTGAAGACCCAAGGCAAGCGAGTAACGGCACCCGCTACAGCGTGAGTGACGCAATCTTGGCAGCGTTTAGCGTGTTTTTCATGCAGTGCGAGTCTTTCCTGGAGCACCAACGGCAAATGCAGAGTCGGCAGGGCAAGGATAACGCTCAAACATTGTTTGGGTTAGCTCAAATTCCGAGTACACCGCAAATCCGCAATATTTTGGATCACCTGGCTGCACCTGTCCTAACGGGTGTGTTTGAGCAGGTGTATCGAGGTTTGAGGCAAGGGGGATACTTGCAGGCATACCACTGCTTGGGAGGGCATTTGTTAGTCACCTTAGACGGGACGCAATATTTCAGTTCGCAGAAAATTCAGTGTCAGCAGTGTTCAACTCGAACGCATAAAAATGGGCGTGTGACCTATTTTCATAGCGCGATTCTACCCGTGATTGTCGCTCCTGGTCAGTCGCAGGTGATTGCCTTAGCCCCCGAATTTATCAGTCCGCAAGATGGGTCTGTGAAACAAGACTGCGAAGTGGTGGCGGCTAAACGCTGGATGCAGACCCATGCGGGGCAATTTGCCCAACACCCAATAACGCTGCTTGGGGATGACCTCTATAGTCGTCAACCGATGGTTCAGCAGTGTATAGAGCTTGGCATAAACTTCATTTTTACCGCTCTACCCGACTCTCACCCTGCCCTGTACGAGCGCTTGCACGTGCTTGAGGTTTTGGGGGCGCTCGAGACCCTAGAAATCCGGCAATGCCACCAGCGCACTCCAGCGATTTATCACTACCGCTATGCCAATCTCGTGCCGATTCGGGACACTCAACCCGCCTTGCTGGTCAATTGGTGCGAACTGGTCGTTACCCGGGAACACGACGCTCAGGTGCTCTACCACAATGCCTTCATCACCCACCATCGCTTGGGTCATACCACCGTTGCCTCAGTGGTCGCTGCTGGTAGAAGTCGGTGGAAGACCGAAAACGAAAATCACAATGTCCTCAAAACCAAGGGGTACCATCTCGAACACAACTTTGGGCATGGGCAACAGCATTTAGCCAACTTTTTGCTCACGCTCAATCTCCTGGCTTTCCTGTTCCATACAGTGCTTCATCTAGTGGACACGTCTTATCAGAAAATTCGCCACCAACGGGGCACTCGCAAGGGTTTCTTTCAAGACATCCTCAGCCTGACTAAGTATTTGCTATTCAATAGTTGGCAGCATCTAATTGACTTTATGCTCTCCGATGCAGACCCCTCTCCTATCACTGATTCCTCTTAAATTTTTGAATTTGGAATTGCTGCTCAACGACACGGAGCAGAAGCAGCTCTTAAATTCTGCACAAGCCCTACATGACATTATTGACAAGTTAGCGCTTTGATGGAATTACGTTTGCATCGACGAAACATTTAATGGTGAAGCAACAATGGCTAAATTGATTTTGGTTCGCCACGGACAAAGCCTTTGGAATGCTGAGAATCGCTTTACTGGCTGGGTCGATGTGCCTCTGGGCAAACAGGGTCGGGCAGAAGCCACGATCGCCGCTGACAAACTCGAAACCTATCGAGTCCGGGTTTGTTTTACCAGCCTACTGATTCGCGCGATTGAAACCGCCATCATCATTCTGACGGAAGGCGATGATCTTTGCGACGGCAGAATTCCCATCATCAAACATGATGTGGATGATGGCGATTGGCATGGCTGGGACAAATACACGGGCGATCCCTCACAGGAATTGCCCATTTATCTCTCCTCCCGGCTGGATGAACGCTACTATGGTGCACTACAAGGACTAAACAAAGCTGAAACTGCCGTGAAATTTGGCACGGAACAGGTAAAACTTTGGCGGCGATCGTATACTGTGGCTCCACCGGAAGGCGAAAGTCTGGAAGATACGGTCAAGCGGGCTGTGCCCTTCTTTCGCGATCGCATCCTCAAGCACTTGATGGATGGAGATAATGTATTGATTGCAGCGCATGGAAATTCCCTCCGTTCCATCATCAAGCACTTAGAAAATCTCTCCGAAGCGGCGATCATCAACGTTGAGCTAGGCACCGGGATTCCCATTGTGTATGACATTGATGCCAACGGTCAGGTCACTGACAAAGTTATCCTGAATTGAAACAACTAAGGCATCCTGCAAAAAAATAAGTTGCACATTCAATCCACAAGTCTAGAACATTACCTTTTGGCGGGATGACATGGGCATCAGTTCGACAATCTCAATGGTTGAGAGATTCTAGTTCTCACTGACTGCTGGCTCCATCAGTTGTGCGTCCGCTCATCTCACTTGGATGGAGGCGATAGATTGCCACGACCTCTGCGCGTCCCCAGGAGTCAGTCCAAGTGCGATTGATTGCAGGTGAAAGGGTAGGATTACGCTCTTTGATGAATTGTCTGGCATGATCGATGTCTGACTGCTCAGTGAGGCGATCGGCTCGACCATTCACAATGACGCTGCGCCAATGAGGCGGATCGTGAATCTCTTCAACCTGGAGGCAGATTTCTGGGTTCGCGTCGATATCATGCGTCTTCATGCCTTCGGTTGTAAACAGGTAAATATCCGCATTTTCGAGGTAATAACGCATTGGCATCACGCAAGGTTTACCTTTGTGAATGAAACCAAGATGACCGTATCCTACTTGTTGCAGGAAGTCTTGTATTTCTTTTGAACTCATTTCATCAATATCTAACATGGTCATTCTCCTACAGATTAAATCGATTGGTAATCTTGATAAAAAGGTGATGAACTGCGGTAAAAAACGTAGGAATTTGGCTTAAAGTAGCGCTGGAGCGATCGCCAACTTAATCAGCATCAAAGATTTATTGAGTGCTTTTTATTAAAAACTTGTGGGGCTAACGCTGCTTGAGCAGGGCAACAATGTCTCTCGCTTCTTTGTGATACAAAGCATCAACATGAGCGCCTCTAGAAAGCCTTGCCTCTTCTTGACTATTGAAAGGACCCAGGTGATAAGTTTGTGGGGGGACAGAGGTGTTGACTTCTACCCACCAAGATACAGTTGGTTGATGCAGTGAAAATGAATTCATTAGAGATACCTGTAGTGTGTTAAACCCGACTTAGAGCGCTCGCATTGGAAAGACTTCTGTTGTGCAAAAAATGTAAAAAAGACCTTTCCATTGGTTCATCTTTTGGTTCAAGAACTGGCATTTCTTGCCAGCAACTTTGACAAAACCAGTAGATAGATCCGCCTTGAACATGTCGGAGGAGTTTGTCGAAGCAATAGGGGCAATTTTGCATAGTGTCTCCATTTAATAAAACTCAGTTGAAGTGAGTACTAATTCGGTATTAATTGCCCTGGCATAGGGGAACGGTTGAGCGCGATCGCCCACTGTGATTTTGGCGGTTCTCTGAGGTTCGTAGGACTTCATCATCGTCAGCGTTAGTGTTGCATCGCTTAGCTCAGCAATGGCAGTCTGAGGCTGAATGGCGCTAGGCAACGGGATCAAGCTTTGGAACGAAGCATCGGAAAATTCTGACTCTGAGTAATTTTGGTCTTCGAGAGGGTCTAGGCGATCGCCTCTAACCAAGACAGTTTCTGGGGTAATTTGCAGGTCAAGGCTACCGCCAGAATGATGGAACTGAATCTTCAAAATCAAGAGCGTTGCTGTTTCTTGTAGGTCAAGGCTAAAGGGCTGAGGGATGCCGCGATCGCAAACCCAAAGTGTAGATTCGTAAACTTTTTGCTTTAAGTCGTGAAAAAGCGGAAATAGAAACTGAAAAATGTCCAATGTAGGCTGCGATCGCAATGAAATCATTATTTTTTACCTGATATGAGTGGGTGCAGCTTAATCAGATGGAACTAAGAATTTAAGCGTTTGCTCCTCTTAAAACTGATTAAGGAATGTGGAGATAATGATTGAAACTACTGCCATGAAATAACTAGCAAACTGCTAACCACTCATTTTTATAGCTCGACATTGTATCGACTGCGAGCAGAATAATGAAGAGATAATTGAGTACCCGATCAACATGACACATTTAACACGATTGTGCCCTCCATCACTTGATGGAGATTAGGTTAGAAAGGTTTACATCTGAATAAAACAAAACAAAATGGATTGCGATTAACCCTAACTTAAAGTGACATAGGGGTGATTGAAATCGTGTATATGCAAACGTTTGAATTGTATGAATTGAATCAAAATGTATTAAAGCTTTACGAATAGTGAGGAAGCTTGACCTGAATAAGCGTTTGTTCTGACCGTAGATAGAGAAAAGATAAATAGTTTTGCTATAAAGTGTGATTGGCAGGTAAGAATCGGTATTGCCTATGAAGGCTGTTACGAAAAAAGTGCTTTGCTAAATTAGGTAGGCACAGTTAAACAGAGAGTATTTAGACCAGCCAGGACAGGTCGCTAGATCCATTTCCAGAATATTTATGCCAATCTACTAATCGTTCAGGGAAACATAGAAGCCGTCATCAGAGCAACTCGTTAGGTTGAGGAAAAAGATTGGTTTATAGCTGTTAGCTCGATCCAGATTCCGAAGTCTTTTAATTTTTTATTTGGTGGTGCCAACTTCAGCCAAGGCAATCGCTTACCGCTAAATAGGAGATATAGCCCATGAATACAACCTTGCGAGAGGATACAGACGAACAATTGGTCTCAATCAGCGCTGGCTCTGTTCAACTAGAAGGAGTTTTGATGGTGCCAAGCGAGGCTGAGGGACTTGTCATATTTGCTCATAGTGGTGGCAGTAGCCTTTACAGTACTCGAAACCGCTTTCTTGCCCATGAGCTGCGTCAGGCTGGGCTAGCAACCCTGTTGGTTAGCTTGCTAACACCTGAAGAAGAAACCAGTGATACTCAAACACCACGCTTCCAGCTTGATGTTGCACTCCTCACGGCCCGGATTCTAAGCGTGACAGCTTGGCTGATCGATCAGCCAAGCACCTGCAAGTTTAAGATTGGCTATCTCGGAGATGATATTGCGGGTGGGGCAGCGCTAATCGCGGCAGCAGAACATCCACAAGTCCTAGGAGCGATCGCTCTCCGCAGCGGAAAGACAGACTTAGCTCAGCATCGGCTGGCTCAAATCCAGGCTCCCACATTACTAATTGTGGGTAGTACCGATGAGGAAACTGTTGCTATGAATCAATACGCTTTAAGTCAAATTCAAGTTGAGAAAAGGCTTGAAATTATCTCTGGAGCCTCTCACCTTTTTGCAGAACCTAACGCACTCACAGAGGTGGGGCGCTTATCCAGCCAATGGTTCAAGCATTATCTAATAGCTGCCGCTCCCCAATCCCCAATCCAAAATGAACATTCCACGCTCTCGTGATTTAACTGACCGTGATTTGATTTACACAGACTGGGCGCTGATCGAACCGCACTTTTATCCAGAGCAGTTACGTGCTAGAGAAACCGTCTTTACGATCGGCAACGGCTATTTAGGGACGCGGGGCAGCTTTGAGGAAGGCTACCCTCACGCACTACCAACTACCTTAGTGAATGGATTATATGACGACATGCCTGTGGTCTATACCGAGCTAGTCAATTGTCCTGATTGGCTGTCCTTGGTGATCATTGTCAACGGAGAGCAGTTTCGGCTCGATCGCGGCAAAATTATCTACTACGAACGGCAGCTTGATCTGCGCCATGGAATTCTAAGCCGCTCGGTACGTTGGCTTAGCCCTAATGGAAACACACTAGATTTGCGGTTTGAGCGCTTTGCCAGCTTGGTAGATCAACAAGTGTTGGGATTGCGCTGCCAGATTACGCCAATCGATTTCAACGGTAAAATTGAGGTTCAGTCCAGCTTCAATGGCTATTCCAACAATCAAGGCTTTAACCATTGGGAGCAACTCGATCGGGGCAAGACGGAACAGGGTATTTGGCTACAGGTTCGCACCCGCAGTACCTACATCGAACTTGGCATGGCTGCCAAAATGGTGGTGATTGGCACCAATGACTCATCTCAAGTGATCAGTATGCCCGATCCCACCTTGATGACCACCTTTCTCGCAACAGCAGGACAGTCCGTCAGTGTAGAAAAGGTTGTGACAGTGTTCACATCCCAGGAGGTGGAACAGCCCGTGCAGGTGGCTCAAGCCAAATTAGTTGACCTGCCCTCCTATGCGGTGCTGCTCACTGCTCATCAGCAGGCGTGGAAAGAAGTTTGGCAGCAGAGCGATATCGAGATTGAGGGCGATCTCAACGCTCAGTTGGCAGTGCGATATAACCTGTTTCAACTCTTTATTGGTGCCTGTACCGATGAAAAGTTGACACGTCCAAACAGTAGCCCCGATAGTGTTCCTGCCAAAACGCTGTCGGGCTTAGGCTACCGGGGACATATCTTTTGGGATACCGAAATTTTTATCCTGCCCTTTTTTACTTTGACGCAACCCGCGATCGCCCGTAGCTTGCTGAGCTACCGTTATTACACCCTGGATGGTGCACGGCGCAAAGCTGCCCATAGTGGGTATAAAGGAGCCATGTTTGCTTGGGAAAGTGCTGCCACTGGCGATGAGGTGACACCCCGCTGGTCAATGCCGGATGATCCCTATACGGAAGCGGTACGCATCTGGTGCCGCGATCACGAAATTCATATCAGTGCCGACATTGCCTACGCCGTCTGGCAGTATTGGCAGGCAACGGGCGATGACCTCTGGATGCGAGACTACGGAGCCGAAATCATTCTAGACACTGCCGTCTTTTGGCTGAGTCGGGTGGAATGGAATGCGAAGCAGGAACGCTATGAACTGTGTGGGATCATTGGAGCCGATGAATACCATGAGCAGGTGAATAACAATGCGTTCACTAATTACATGGTGCAGTGGCATCTCGAAAAGGCTGTTGCTGTTTATGAGTGGTTACAGCGGATGTTTCCAGATCAAGCGGTTGCATTGACTAAACGGCTACAACTCACGCCAGAGCGACGGCAGCGCTGGCAAAACATCATTGAGCAAATATATATCCCTTACGATGCCAAAATGGGGATGATCGAGCAGTTCGAGGGCTTTTTCAAGCTCAAGGATATCGACTTAAACGAGTACGAACCCCGCAAGCGCTCAATTCAAGCGGTCTTGGGTATGGACGAAACGAATCAGCGGCAGGTGCTAAAGCAACCCGACGTGCTGATGCTCCTCTACCTGATGCGAGATCTGCCAGCATTCTCGGATGACGTGCTGCAAAAGAACTGGAACTACTACGCGCCCCGCACCGACATTACCTACGGTTCGTCCCTGGGTGCCGCTATTCACGCGATCCTCGCAGCGAACTTGGGTGCCGCCACAAATGCCTATGAATACTTTATGCAGGCTGCCCTAATCGATCTCAAAGATGCGTTCGGCAACACAGCAGACGGCATTCATGCGGCTTCAGCAGGCGGGGTCTGGCAAGCAGTGGTGTTCGGCTTCGGCGGCATTCAACTGAAGGACGATGGTCCCGTTGCGATTCCTCATCTACCGCCCACCTGGACTCGTCTCAAATTCAAACTGCACTGGCGCGGCACTTGGCACAACTTCGATCTAACGCCTGACTCTCAAGCGCCTGACATTCGGGGCTTTATTTTCGACCTGGATGGGGTTTTAACGAATACTGCCGAATTTCACTACCGAGCTTGGCAGCGATTAGCGGATGAAGAAGGATTACCCTTCAATCGTCGGGCAAATGAAGCACTGCGGGGCGTGGCTCGACGAGAATCACTTTTACGCATTGTGGATAATCGGCAATACTCAGAAGTCGCACTCAAATCGATGATGGATCGCAAAAATCGTTACTATGTGGAATCGATCCAGGACATCACCTCCCAAGACGTTTTGCCAGGAGTCATTGAGCTATTAGACGAACTCCGGCAGGCAGGAATTAAAATCGCGATCGGCTCTGCCAGCAAGAATGCGCGAACCGTGATCGAGAAGCTAGGGATTGCTGATCGCGTGAATGCGATCGCAGATGGTTACAGCGTCGAACGCCCCAAGCCAGCCCCTGACCTATTTCTGTTCGCCGCCAATCAGTTAGGACTCGACCCGGCTCACTGTGTCGTGGTTGAAGATGCCCCCGTGGGAATTGAAGCCGCGATCTCCGCTGGCATGTGGACGATTGGACTCGGTTCTGCTATTGGCGAAGCCTCGCCTGTGGAGAATTGCGTTGGGACTGCCCATATTGCTCTACCAAACCTAATGGGCGTTCACCTGAGCGATCTACAAATCAAATTAAACAGAGGCTTGATATTGCGCGACGATAAGTGTAAAAACAGCCTTGTCAAGTGATGAGTAGAGAATATTGCTGGTTGAGTACAGCATTCACTTTGGATGAGAGTTCTGACGAAACAGCAATTCTTTTGCGGCAACCTTATTTTCTATTCTCAACCATGCTTTTCTACAGCGGCAACTTGATAATCTTATAAGAATCTCGACCTTTCGTTGTCTAAGCATGTGATCGATCTTGAGGTGAAACTGGAGTTGAACCCTAAGCGTTGTGAAGCTTTGTAAAAGTTCTAAGGCTTTTCTTGTCGTTCTGTGGCTTCTTGATAAGCTAGGGGCAACTTAAGCTTTATCAGCGTCGCACTAGCAAGGGTTTCCTTAGAATTCATACTGATAAAGTCTATCGGTAAAATTATGAGTTCTCGCACTCAATGTCCTAACTGTTCTTACCCATTGCTACTCCACAGCGCTTTGGAAAAACCCTAATGGTTTTGTCATTACTGTTACCAGTCCGTTGTCTATGGCGTGGATCAACTTTCTACACCGAACCACTCAGCCAATATTTTACCCACAATGGATGTGCATCCGAACCTAGCTGTCGCGTCTGAAATAACTCAGCAACAGCAAGCCTCACTTCAAACTGAGCTAGCAAAACTCAATCAACTGAAAGATGACTTTCTGAGTACCATTTCGCATGAATTGCAGACACCTCTATCCAATATGAGGCTATCGATTCAGATGTTAGAAATGCTTTTACGCCAAACTGGAGTCCTCACGGCTGAATCCACAATGGCTGAGCCACGACTCGGCAAAATTTCTCACTATCTCACGGTTTTAAAGGCTGAGTGTGAGCGAGAAATGGGTCTCATCAATGATTTGTTGTTTTTACAAGCGCTAGAGGCAGGCACTCAACCGCTGCTGCCCATATACCTCCCGTTGCAAGATTGGCTTTTACAGGTAGTTGAGACCTTTGAAGTCAGGGCTGGCAACCAGCAGCAACAGCTACGGATTGACCTTCCAGCGAACCTGCCGCCGTTGAGGACTGACTTTATTCTCTTAGAGCGGCTCCTCTCTGAATTGCTCACTAACGCCTGCAAGTTTACTCCCCCAGAAGGACAAATTACGATCACAGCCTCTACTATGGCTGGGCAGATGCAAATACAGGTGACGAACTCAGGCGTAGAGATTCCGACTGGTGAGTTAACGCAGATCTTTCATAAGTTTTACCGCGTTCCCAGTGATGATCCCTGGCGGCACAAAGGCGTTGGACTCGGGCTGGCATTGGGTAAACGACTCGCACATTATTTAGGGGGCGACCTCTGGGCAGAAAGCAGTTTGGGACAGACTTGCTTCACCGTTGAGTTACCCTGCCCGGAGAGCCAGAGTATCACGCCAATAGATATGCTGATGAGTTACGTGGCTTACTACGTGAGTCATGGCAAGTCAATTTTGAGTCCGATGCATGGAGTACTGCCCTTTGAGGGCGAAGTGTATCAGCACTGGGGCTATCATCGTGACTTTCTAGACTTTTGGCGACGGTTGCAGCAACGACCGGACTTCCGGGAACTGTTTCTCGACGGTGATGATCATGCTTTTAGACAGTTCTTAAGGGGTGACTGCACTGTGACTGAGTGTGCCCGTTGCCGTCTCCCCATTCCGACTGCCGAAGGCTGCACTCATAGCACACCCAGTTGCCTGTTCTGTGATGTACCCATTGATGTGAGGGCACGGATGATGCAAATTGTAGCGATCGGTGTACAGCATCCCCCTGACAAACTGATAGAAGCATCGTTGGCTGCGAACGGGTTTGAGCTAACCTTCATAGCTGATCCAGCGAACCTGCCCCTGCAAGCGCTACCGTCATCTATAGATTTGGTTCTAATTGATGCTTCTGTTGCAGAAACAACAGTACAGGCATGGGCTAAAGACCTCTGCTGTTATCCTCAGTTTAAAGGAGTCCAGATTATGGCGCTCAGTGCTTACAATCATTGTAATCTGCCTTGGACTGAGCGAAGACTAGGCATTGCTGATTATCTTCTCTCTCCCCTAGGCGGAACTTACCTAGCTCAACGGTTACAACAGATCTCTCCGCCAATGACAGATGGCTCACTCCAACTCCACTGGTTTCCTTGCTAGTGAAAACAGATCTTAGTCATGCCAGTCATGTAAAGCACTGCCGCTCCCTGCGTAAGTCCTGACTTGCTTCAAAAGCCTTCAGACGGGTTTAGATAACGCCAGAGAGCGATCGCTTAGGAACGGTGAAATCAAGTTTTCAGCCTTACAAAAGCGTTTCACAATCAAAGTCTCAAACACAGCCTGCTCGGATGAGTTGTGAGCAGTATGACCATACAAAGGCACCACTCCCACCATAAAAATTTAAGCAGCAGATACACAAGGAATTATTCACTGCACCGATATCCACACGCCCGATAAGTCATAAAACTGCCCTCGCTGCTCCACTACAAACTCATCATCTAGCAATACTCCTAGCCACACGTTCAGTAATGGCATCTGTACCGCCTGTACCAGTTCCATCAGGGGTAAAGAAGATCTGTGCTGATGCATCCAGTGAGCGATCGCCTGTTTATGGCAGTAAGACAGTATGCCCAAAAACGGCGAGAGATACTGTAGGCTCGCGTAGTGCGTAGCTCATAACCAAGTATGACAATATCGTGCAGCAGTCCTTTGCGGGGTAGTGCCCTCAAGGAAAGGCTGAGGAAATAAGAATAGCATCAAGCAAGTCCCAGTTTGCATCGTCATGTTGCATTATGGTGATGCACGAAATTCCATATGGCTGCGATGTGATTGTCTAACTTTTTAGAAAACGATAAGCACTTTCTC